>NZ_JASHDV010000011.1:0-1164 GCF_047463455.1 Streptococcus timonensis | reverse complement strand
CTGAAGCAGGCGAGCACGAATACGTGTTGACAGAAAAAGCTGGATCAGTAGCAGGAGTTGAATACTCTAAAGAAAGCCACACAATCCATGTCTCAGTAGTAGATAATGGCGAAGGCAAACTAGTTGCTACTGTTAAAGAAGAAGATTCAACTCGTAAGTTTACAAACAAATATAAAGCAACACCAGCTGAAGCAGTCATCAAAGCAACTAAAGAATTAGTTGGTAAAGAACTTGCTAAAGAACAATTTGAGTTTGAATTGAGCGAAGGCGGAAACGTCATCGCAACATCATCAAATGGTAAAGAAGTTGAGGGTGTTGAAGTTGCAACTGATGAAGTAGCCTTCAAACTTTCATACACTGAAGCTGGAGACCACGAATATACAATTACAGAAAAAGCTGGTTCGGAAGAAGGAGTTACATACTCAACTGAAAGTTACACAATCCATGTCTCAGTAGTAGACAACGGCGAAGGCAAACTAGTTGCTACTGTTAAAGAAGAAGATTCAACTCGTAAGTTTACAAACAAATATAAAGCAACACCAGCTGAAGCAGTCATCAAAGCAACTAAAGAATTAGTTGGTAAAGAACTTGCTAAAGAACAATTTGAGTTTGAATTGAGCGAAGGCGGAAACGTCATCGCAACATCATCAAACGGTAAAGAAGTTGAGGGTGTTGAAGTTGCAACAAACGAAGTAGCCTTCAAACTTTCATACACTGAAGCTGGAGACCACGAATATACAATTACAGAAAAAGCTGGTACAGCAGAAGGAGTTACATACTCTAAAGAAAGCTATACAGTTCATGTTAAAGTTGTAGATAACGGTGAAGGTAAACTCGTAGCTACTGTTACAGAAGCAGATGAAGCTCGTAAGTTTACAAATACTTACACTCCAACAACTGAAGCTCCAACAACTGAGGCTCCAACAACTGAAGCTCCAACAACTGAGGCTCCAACAACTGAGGCTCCAACAACTGAGGCTCCAACAACTGAGGCTCCAACAACTGAAGCTCCAACAACTGAGGCTCCAACAACTGAAGCTCCAACAACTGAAGCTCCAACAACTGAGGCTCCAACAACTGAAGCTCCAACAACTGAAGCTCCAACAACTGAGGCTCCAACAACTGAAGCTCCAACAACTGAAGCTCCAACAACTGAGGCTCCAA
>NZ_JASHDV010000010.1:0-1716 GCF_047463455.1 Streptococcus timonensis | reverse complement strand
CATCTTCAAATGTAGCTGGCGTATCATCATCCATTGGAACTACTGGATCACCTTCTGTAAACTTAGGCTTACCTGTTTGAGTCTGGCCTTGTTTATCAATTGAAGTCACTTCTTCAGCTGTAGGAGTAACAGGGGTTACTGTTGGTGTGTACTTACCTGTTACTGGTGTACCATTCTTATCTACACGCTTAACTGTTACGCCGGTTCCTGTTCCGATGAATGATTTCTCTGGTACGAAGGTTACACTTCCATCTGGGGCTACTGTATAAGTACCTTCGCCTGGAATTGTTTTCGTTGTTGAACCATCTTCGAATGTAGCTGGCGTATCATCATCCATTGGAACTACTGGATCACCTTCTGTAAACTTAGGCTTACCTGTTTGAGTTTGCCCTTGTTTATCAATTGAAGTCACTTCTTCAGCTGTAGGAGTTACTGGTGTTACTGTTGGTGTGTACTTACCTGTTACTGGTGTACCATTCTTATCTACACGCTTAACTGTTACGCCGGTTCCTGTTCCGATGAATGATTTCTCTGGTACGAAGGTTACACTTCCATCTGGAGCTACTGTGTAGGTTCCTTCGCCTGGAATTGTCTTAGTCGTTGAACCATCTTCAAATGTAGCTGGCGTATCATCATCCATTGGAATGTTTGGATTGCCTTCTGTAAACTTAGGCTTACCTGTTTGGGTTTGGCCTTGTTTATCTTTTGAAGTTACATCCTCTGCTGTTGGAACAACTGGAGTAATCTTAGGTGTGTAAGTTGTTTCAGTTGGCGTACCGTTGGCATCCTTAGCTTGAACCTTAACGGCAACCACATCACCTGAGTATGTCTTATCTGTTGGTGTGAAGGTTACAACACCGGTTGCTTTATCAACTGTGAAGGTACCGATTTCTTTACCGTCTGGTGACTTAGCAACTACTGATGCAGCTGGCTGACCATTTTCGTCAAGAAGTGTAATGGTATCCTTGTCGATTGGCGCAACTGGATCTCCTTCTGTGAATGTAACAGTACCAGTTTGAACCACACCTTGAGGTGCTACTGATTCAGCTGGTGTCGCTGTTGGTGTTACCGGTGTTACTGTTGGTGTGTACTTACCTGTTACTGGTGTACCATTCTTATCTACACGTTTAACTGTTACGCCTGTTCCTGTTCCTGTGAATGATTTCTCTGGTACGAAGGTTACACTTCCATCTGGAGCTACTGTGTAGGTTCCTTCGCCTGGAATTGTCTTAGTCGTTGAACCATCTTCAAATGTAGCTGGCGTATCATCATCCATTGGAATGTTTGGATTGCCTTCTGTAAACTTAGGCTTACCTGTTTGGGTTTGGCCTTGTTTATCTTTTGAAGTTACATCCTCTGCTGTCGGAACAACTGGAGTAATCTTAGGTGTGTAAGTTGTTTCAGTTGGCGTACCGTTGGCATCCTTAGCTTGAACCTTAACGGCAACCACATCACCTGAGTATGTCTTATCTGTTGGTGTGAAGGTTACAACACCGGTTGCTTTATCAACTGTGAAGGTACCGATTTCTTTACCGTCTGGTGACTTAGCAACTACTGAAGCTGCTGGTTGACCATTTTCATCAAGAAGGGTAATGGTATCCTTGTCGATTGGCGCAACTGGATCTCCTTCTGTGAATGTAACAGTACCAGTTTGAACCACACCTTGAGGTGCTACTGATTCAGCTGGTGTCGCTGTTGGTGTTACCGGTGTTACTG
>NZ_JASHDV010000009.1:0-5206 GCF_047463455.1 Streptococcus timonensis | reverse complement strand
AAAAGCTCGGGTCCGTTGGTCAAGGGGTTAAGACACCGCCTTTTCACGGCGGTAACACGGGTTCGAATCCCGTACGGACTATGAGTGTGTTGCAGTAGAAGATGAAAAAAGTTTGAAAAAGCTATTGACAAGGATTGGAAGCTGTGATATACTAATATAGTTGTCGCTCACGAGAGGCGTGAGAGACAAAGACCTTTGAAAACTGAACAAGACGAACCAATGTGCAGGGCACTATAACTAAGGTTATAGTACTGAACAATGAATAAACAATAAATCTGTCAGTGACAGAAATGAGTGAGAACTCAAACTTTTAATGAGAGTTTGATCCTGGCTCAGGACGAACGCTGGCGGCGTGCCTAATACATGCAAGTAGAACGCTGAAGGAAGGAGCTTGCTCTTTCCGGATGAGTTGCGAACGGGTGAGTAACGCGTAGGTAACCTGCCTGGTAGCGGGGGATAACTATTGGAAACGATAGCTAATACCGCATAAGAGTAGATATCGCATGATATGTGCTTAAAAGGTGCAATTGCATCACTACCAGATGGACCTGCGTTGTATTAGCTAGTTGGTGGGGTAACGGCTCACCAAGGCGACGATACATAGCCGACCTGAGAGGGTGATCGGCCACACTGGGACTGAGACACGGCCCAGACTCCTACGGGAGGCAGCAGTAGGGAATCTTCGGCAATGGACGGAAGTCTGACCGAGCAACGCCGCGTGAGTGAAGAAGGTTTTCGGATCGTAAAGCTCTGTTGTAAGAGAAGAACGAGTGTGAGAGTGGAAAGTTCACACTGTGACGGTATCTTACCAGAAAGGGACGGCTAACTACGTGCCAGCAGCCGCGGTAATACGTAGGTCCCGAGCGTTGTCCGGATTTATTGGGCGTAAAGCGAGCGCAGGCGGTTAGATAAGTCTGAAGTTAAAGGCTGTGGCTTAACCATAGTACGCTTTGGAAACTGTTTAACTTGAGTGCAAGAGGGGAGAGTGGAATTCCATGTGTAGCGGTGAAATGCGTAGATATATGGAGGAACACCGGTGGCGAAAGCGGCTCTCTGGCTTGTAACTGACGCTGAGGCTCGAAAGCGTGGGGAGCAAACAGGATTAGATACCCTGGTAGTCCACGCCGTAAACGATGAGTGCTAGGTGTTAGACCCTTTCCGGGGTTTAGTGCCGCAGCTAACGCATTAAGCACTCCGCCTGGGGAGTACGACCGCAAGGTTGAAACTCAAAGGAATTGACGGGGGCCCGCACAAGCGGTGGAGCATGTGGTTTAATTCGAAGCAACGCGAAGAACCTTACCAGGTCTTGACATCCCTCTGACCGCTCTAGAGATAGAGTTTTCCTTCGGGACAGAGGTGACAGGTGGTGCATGGTTGTCGTCAGCTCGTGTCGTGAGATGTTGGGTTAAGTCCCGCAACGAGCGCAACCCCTATTGTTAGTTGCCATCATTCAGTTGGGCACTCTAGCGAGACTGCCGGTAATAAACCGGAGGAAGGTGGGGATGACGTCAAATCATCATGCCCCTTATGACCTGGGCTACACACGTGCTACAATGGTTGGTACAACGAGTCGCAAGCCGGTGACGGCAAGCTAATCTCTTAAAGCCAATCTCAGTTCGGATTGTAGGCTGCAACTCGCCTACATGAAGTCGGAATCGCTAGTAATCGCGGATCAGCACGCCGCGGTGAATACGTTCCCGGGCCTTGTACACACCGCCCGTCACACCACGAGAGTTTGTAACACCCGAAGTCGGTGAGGTAACCTTTTAGGAGCCAGCCGCCTAAGGTGGGATAGATGATTGGGGTGAAGTCGTAACAAGGTAGCCGTATCGGAAGGTGCGGCTGGATCACCTCCTTTCTAAGGATAAGGAATGCACATTGGTCTTGTTTAGTCTTGAGAGGTCTTGTGGGGCCTTAGCTCAGCTGGGAGAGCGCCTGCTTTGCACGCAGGAGGTCAGCGGTTCGATCCCGCTAGGCTCCATTGGTGAGAGATCACCAAGTCATGCACATTGAAAATTGAATATCTATATCAAATAGTAACAAGAAAATAAACCGAAAACGCTGTAGTATTAATAAGAGTTTATGACTGAAAGGTCAAAAGAATAAGGTTAAGTTAATAAGGGCGCACGGTGGATGCCTTGGCACTAGGAGCCGAAGAAGGACGTGACAAACGACGATATGCCTTGGGTAGCTGTAAGTAAGCGATGATCCAGGGATTTCCGAATGGGGGAACCCAACAGGTAATGCCTGTTACCCATATCTGTTAAGGATATGAGGAGGAAGACGCAGTGAACTGAAACATCTAAGTAGCTGCAGGAAGAGAAAGCAAAAGCGATTGCCTTAGTAGCGGCGAGCGAAACGGCAGGAGGGCAAACCGAAGAGTTTACTCTTCGGGGTTGTAGGACTGCAATGTGGACTCAAAGACTATAGAAGAATGATTTGGGAAGATCAGCCAAAGAGAGTGATAGCCTCGTATTTAAAATAGTCTTTGTACCTAGCAGTATCCTGAGTACGGCGGGACACGTGAAATCCCGTCGGAATCTGGGAGGACCATCTCCCAACCCTAAATACTCCCTAGTGACCGATAGTGAACCAGTACCGTGAGGGAAAGGTGAAAAGCACCCCGGGAGGGGAGTGAAATAGAACCTGAAACCGTGTGCCTACAACAAGTTCGAGCCCGTTAATGGGTGAGAGCGTGCCTTTTGTAGAATGAACCGGCGAGTTACGATATGATGCGAGGTTAAGTTGAAGAGACGGAGCCGCAGGGAAACCGAGTCTGAATAGGGCGCCTTAGTATTATGTCGTAGACCCGAAACCATGTGACCTACCCATGAGCAGGTTGAAGGTGCGGTAAGACGCACTGGAGGACCGAACCAGGGCACGTTGAAAAGTGCTTGGATGACTTGTGGGTAGCGGAGAAATTCCAAACGAACTTGGAGATAGCTGGTTCTCTCCGAAATAGCTTTAGGGCTAGCGTCGACATAGAGATTCTTGGAGGTAGAGCACTGTTTGGGTGAGGGGTCCATCCCGGATTACCAATCTCAGATAAACTCCGAATGCCAATGAATTATGGTCGGCAGTCAGACTGCGAGTGCTAAGATCCGTAGTCGAAAGGGAAACAGCCCAGACCACCAGCTAAGGTCCCAAAATAATTGTTAAGTGGAAAAGGATGTGGGGTTGCACAGACAACTAGGATGTTAGCTTAGAAGCAGCTATTCATTCAAAGAGTGCGTAATAGCTCACTAGTCGAGTGACCCTGCGCCGAAAATGTACCGGGGCTAAAACAATTTACCGAAGCTGTGGATACCTTTATAGGTATGGTAGGAGAGCGTTCTATGTGTGATGAAGGTATACCGTGAGGAGTGCTGGAACGCATAGAAGTGAGAATGCCGGTATGAGTAGCGAAAGACAGGTGAGAATCCTGTCCACCGTAAGACTAAGGTTTCCAGGGGAAGGCTCGTCCGCCCTGGGTTAGTCGGGACCTAAGGAGAGACCGAAAGGTGTATCCGATGGACAACAGGTTGATATTCCTGTACTAGAGTATGTAGTGATGGAGGGACGCAGTAGGCTAACTAAAGCAGACGATTGGAAGAGTCTGTCTAAGCAGTGAGGTGTGAATTGAGTTAAATGCTTAGTTCTATAACATTGAGCTGTGATGGGGAGCGAAGTTTAGTAGCGAAGTTAGTGACGTCACACTGCCAAGAAAAGCTTCTAGCGTTTAAACATACTCTACCCGTACCGCAAACCGACACAGGTAGTCGAGGCGAGTAGCCTCAGGTGAGCGAGAGAACTCTCGTTAAGGAACTCGGCAAAATGACCCCGTAACTTCGGGAGAAGGGGTGCTGACTTTAGGTCAGCCGCAGTGAATAGGCCCAAGCAACTGTTTATCAAAAACACAGCTCTCTGCTAAATCGTAAGATGATGTATAGGGGGTGACGCCTGCCCGGTGCTGGAAGGTTAAGAGGAGTGCTTAGCGGTAACGCGAAGGTATGAATTGAAGCCCCAGTAAACGGCGGCCGTAACTATAACGGTCCTAAGGTAGCGAAATTCCTTGTCGGGTAAGTTCCGACCCGCACGAAAGGCGTAATGATTTGGGCACTGTCTCAACGAGAGACTCGGTGAAATTTTAGTACCTGTGAAGATGCAGGTTACCCGCGACAGGACGGAAAGACCCCATGGAGCTTTACTGCAGTTTGATATTGAGTGTCTGTACCACATGTACAGGATAGGTAGGAGTCTATGAGATCGGGACGCCAGTTTCGAAGGAGACGTTGTTGGGATACTACCCTTGTGTTATGGCCACTCTAACCCAGATAGGTGATCCCTATCGGAGACAGTGTCTGACGGGCAGTTTGACTGGGGCGGTCGCCTCCTAAAAGGTAACGGAGGCGCCCAAAGGTTCCCTCAGAATGGTTGGAAATCATTCGCAGAGTGTAAAGGTATAAGGGAGCTTGACTGCGAGAGCTACAACTCGAGCAGGGACGAAAGTCGGGCTTAGTGATCCGGTGGTTCCGTATGGAAGGGCCATCGCTCAACGGATAAAAGCTACCCTGGGGATAACAGGCTTATCTCCCCCAAGAGTTCACATCGACGGGGAGGTTTGGCACCTCGATGTCGGCTCGTCGCATCCTGGGGCTGTAGTCGGTCCCAAGGGTTGGGCTGTTCGCCCATTAAAGCGGCACGCGAGCTGGGTTCAGAACGTCGTGAGACAGTTCGGTCCCTATCCGTCGCGGGCGTAGGAAATTTGAGAGGATCTGCTCCTAGTACGAGAGGACCAGAGTGGACTTACCGCTGGTGTACCAGTTGTCTTGCCAAAGGCATCGCTGGGTAGCTATGTAGGGAAGGGATAAACGCTGAAAGCATCTAAGTGTGAAACCCACCTCAAGATGAGATTTCCCATGATTTTATATCAGTAAGAGCCCTGAGAGATGATCAGGTAGATAGGTTAGAAGTGGAAGTGTGGCGACACATGTAGCGGACTAATACTAATAGCTCGAGGACTTATCCAAAGTAACTGAGAATACGAAGCGTGATTAGTTTTCAAGTGAAATTTGAAAGATATTCAATTTTGAGTATGTATGACTCAGAGTTAAGTGACGATAGCCTAGGAGATACACCTGTTCCCATGCCGAACACAGCAGTTAAGCCCTAGAACGCCGGAAGTAGTTGGGGGTTGCCCCCTGTGAGATATGGAAGTCGCTTAGCT
>NZ_JASHDV010000008.1:0-14007 GCF_047463455.1 Streptococcus timonensis | reverse complement strand
ATTCGAACCCGTGTTACCGCCGTGAAAAGGCGGTGTCTTAACCCCTTGACCAACGGACCCGAGCTTTTTGACTCTTTCTATTATACCTACTTTTTTTGCCTTGTCAAGAACTTAGGTTTATTTTTTTCGTATTTTTTGTTTTTTCAAAGCAAAAAGCCCACTGTTGTAGGCTTTCTGTATCATATATCTTAAAATTAAAGCATTTTGTTGTAGAATTCAACGACAAGAGCTTCGTTAATTTCTGGGTTAATCTCGTCACGTTCTGGCAAACGAGTCAATGAACCTTCCAATTTTTCAGCGTCGAATGATACGAATGCTGGGCGTCCAAGAGTAGCTTCTACTGCTTCAAGGATTGCTGGAACTTTCAATGATTTTTCACGAACTGAAATTACTTGTCCTGGAGTTACACGGTATGATGGGATATCAACGCGTTTTCCGTCAACAAGGATATGTCCGTGGTTTACGAATTGACGAGCTTGACGACGTGTAGTCGCAAGACCAAGACGGTAAACAACGTTATCCAAACGACGTTCCAAAAGAAGCATGAAGTTGAAACCAAGGATTCCTTCTTTAATCTTAGTAGCTTGTACGAACAAGTTACGGAATTGTTTTTCACCCACTCCGTAAGTGAAACGAAGTTTTTGTTTTTCAGCCAATTGCAAACCGTATTCTGACAATTTAGAACGGTTGTTTGGTCCGTGTTGTCCTGGTACGTAGTTACGACGTGCCAATTCTTTACCTGTACCTGTAAGTGAAAGGCCAAGGCGACGAGCTTGTTTCCAAGATGGTCCTGTATAACGTGACATATGTATGTCCTCCTAATATAAATATAATTTCGGCGGAAATAGTCACTTAGAGAGCTCTGATTCGTGCAGATGCCCTTCGCCTAAACAGCCAAGGTTACTTATCAGAAGACACCTGTTGACGAGCTTCATGCTATCCTGCTGCTATTTCGCACAAAGACTATTGTACCATGAATATCTAGATTTGTAAAGAGGTTTTAAACTTTATTTTCACTGATACAGAGATTAAGATTGAGGGTAAAGGTGCTTCCGAGGCCGTACTGGCTACTGACTGTGATTTCTCCACCTAATTGATGGGCCAATTCACGCGCAATTGCAAGACCTAAGCCATGACCACCTGTTTTCATATTTCGCGAAGTTTCGACACGGTAAAGGCGTTTGAAAATATTCTCCAAATCCTCCGGGGCAATTCCCTGTCCCTCATCCGTCACACTTATTGAAAGCTGACTCTTCTCCAGCTTAGCCACCACCTCCAGCTTGGTCCCTGGAGAAGAGTATTTAAAAGCGTTATTGACCAGATTAACCAAGATGCGAGAAAGTTTAGCATAATCCCCTTCAATCCGGGCAGACTCTGGTATTACCTGCAAGTGGACATCTCGCTTCTCCTGCTCAATCAAGAACTGAAACTCACTCATACAATCAATCAAGAGCTGATCCAGAAAAATGCTGTCTTTACTAGCCGTATCCACTTGATTTCTAGATGTATTTAGAGTCAAATAATTCAATTCCTCAACCAGTTTATTGAGTCTTTCGGTCTGGCGTCCAATGGTTGCTAGATAATGGGCTTGTTCTCCTTCCTTGATAACCCCATCCAAAATCCCTTCTACCGTCGCTTGGATTGAAGTGATGGGAGTCTTGATATCATGCGATAGCTGGGCAATCATCAAGCCTTTTTCTCGTTCGCTTTCTTCCAAGGAATCAAAAGTCGCCTGCAAATCATGTGACATTTCATTGAAAGCTTGCCCTAACTGCTGAAATTCTACAGGTCCTTTAACCTCCAGATTAGAAGGAAAATCCTTGTCTGCTACTCGCTTGGCATGTTCCTTGAGTTTGCCCAATGATGTAAAGACCGGTGATAGGAGAAAGAGACTAATCCCAGCACCGACAAAACTAGCTATGAGAGTCATACCCACTAGGAAGTAAATCTCTCTTTCTTCAATTAACATTCGCTGGATGGCCCAAAAAACTACGATAATCGTTAGGAGTGTTGAAATGATATACCCCACTAAAATATAACTTTTTAATTTCATTGACTACCTCGTGCTTTCTCAATTTTGTAGCCCAAGCCCCAAACGGTTTTGATGGCGGGAGTTTCTGCACTGGCATGTTTAGCCAACTCCTGTCGAAGAGCATGAATATGAACATTCAAGGTATTGGTATCATCCACATAATCTTCTTGCCAGACCTTTTCATAGAGATCTGTCTTGGAGAAAACCCGCTCTGGATTACTGGCTAAAAGCCATAGAAGATCGAAGGATTTGACTGTCAAATCGAGCGACACATTGCCGATAGAGACCTCATGACTAGCGTGATTCATTCGTAAATCCCCAAGACTGACGACCTCTGTCTTACCTCCACGATGAAGGCGACGCAAAATATTATGGACACGCAAAACCAGCTCACGAGGACTAAATGGCTTGGCAATAAAGTCATCTGCCCCTAAGCTCAGGCCATAAATCTTGTCCTGCTCACTAGTTTTAGCCGTGATAAAGAGAAAAGGTTGATCTGGAGACTGATACTGAACCTCACTAATCAAATCATAACCATCCATCCTAGGCATCATGATATCTGTAATAATCAAATCAATCGGTTTTCGCTTGAAGGTTTCCAAAGCCTCTACTCCATCATGAGCCACCAAAACCTGATAGCCTGCTTGAACCAGATAACGTTGATGAATATCTGTGATTTCTACCTCGTCATCAACGAGTAAAATTGTCTTTCCCATCTGTATCTCCTTTGAAAAAAACAGTGCTATACCATAATAGTATAACACTATTTTAATCTCTTTACGAACATTCTAAACCATATCTGGATTTTTCAAATCCTAAATAGAAACTCTTTAGCTAGACTAGTTATTTCCCTCTTTTTTAGCTCTCAAGCCGAGGCCACCTAGTAGTCCGGCCAAGGCTAATCCAAAGAATCCAATAGTAGCCATTGATGTTTGGGTTTCACCAGTATATGGAAGCATGTCTTTTTGCTCTTTCATCTGATCAGCCATCATTGGATTTGACACCTTATTATTAGATGTCATGTTGCCTTCATCAGGCATTTTGCTTGATGGTGCTGGAGCTTGATCTTGTTTCATGCTTGGTGTTGCCATTGGCTGGCTAGCATTCATGGTTTTGTCCTGCTCTTGACTAGGCATCATCTTATCCTGGTTAGCAACTGGCATTTTAGATTTCATATCATCTTGATTGGCACTAGGCATTTGAGCGTTCATCTTAGACTCATCTTGATGACTATTCATCATTGGAGCCTGCATAGCTGAATCATTAGAAGATGGGACGAAACCTGACTGCATCGGAATCAGAGACTGATGTCCATTCAAGTTCACTGTCAAATCCTTAGTCGTCACAAGATTTGTTAAGTCTGCCTTTCCGTCTTTTGCACCGTACACCTTGATAGTAGCTTTATAGCTTTGCGTACCATTTTGTTTCAAGAGGTCAAGCAACTCTTTATCAGATTTTCCTTGGGTGCCTGCCAAGTCCACTTCGTAGAAGTAAAGACCTTTGCCCAATTTTTCTACTGGTGGAAGGGCGGGATTTTTAGCTGAATCGTTGTCTGACCATGTAGCCTTGTCGGATGCTTTCAAGATAAGGCGAGTCAACATACCGTCACCTGCGAAGAATTCGTATGGAATGACTTGGTTGACACCGGCTATGAATGGCCCTGGGAAGTTGGCTTTGTCCAAGTATGTAGCTGGAACATCTACTGTATCTTTAGTATTGTCAGTCACACCTTTTTGGACTTCAGCTGGGGTGGTTACTGGTTGCGATTCACTGCCTTCGCGGTCTTGTCCAGAAACTGTAGACGCAGGACTTTCCACAGGTTTAACTGCATCTTCTGTTTGTTTCTTAGAGTCAGCTTGGGATTGCAATTCTTCTTTTGGTGCTACTACTGGATCTTTAGCATCTGTGTCCGCTTTTTCTGGAGAGCTTGTAGAATCCAAGCTTACTTTAGATACTGTGTCTGATTGTTCTGAAGGAAGAGCTACATCGACTGCTTTTTTTAGAGCCTCTGCTGGTAAGTCTCTCTTTTCACTCACCGAAGTGTCGTTTGGCATGACTTGGGCCGGTGTCGGATTGACGACATCTGCACGTGCAGAACCTGGTTGACCGACTAGGACGAAGAAGCCACTAGCTACAACAACTGAAGCAACACCGACACTGAGACGGCGAATAGACCAACGAGTATATCTTTGATTTGGATTGAATTTCATAGGATTCTCCTTAGAGTTTTCTTTTTTTGATAGCTCTAGTATAATCTCCTAAAATTAAAAAGGATTAAGAAAAAGTTAAAATTTTTCTTAAATCCTTCTTATAAAATACTTATATTGACTCAATAGTCCCTAGAAAAAAGAATAGTCATTTCTCTTTTAATCATTGAGGCGTGCTAGATTATCCAAATATTGGTTATTGATTACTGCCATCATATAGCCATCAGCTTTCAATAGATCATTCGGTCCAAATTGAACATCCAAGGGAGCATTTTCATAGTCACGAAAACCAAGAATATTGAGATTGTATTGTCCTCGAAGATCAAGTTGACTTAGACTCTTGCCTGACCACGATTGTGGAATTTTCATCTCGACAATAGAGACATTCTTGTCCAACTGAAAGACATCTACGCTATTATTAAACAGAATAGTCTGCGCTAACGAGCGACCCATCTCATACTCTGGGGAAATAACTGAATCTGCGCCAATTTTTTCAAGGACTTTTTTTGCTGTATGGCTTTTAACCTTAGCAATAACAGTTGGTACTCCTAGACTCTTGCAATGCATGACTGCGAGCACACTAGATTCTAAATTTTCCCCAGTTGCCACCACAACTGTATCGCAGGTATCAATTCCTGCTGAGAGCAAGAGCTCTTCATCTGTTATATCTCCAACAACTCCATGTACCAAGACTGGTTCGAATTGATTGATTCGCTCCTCATGGTCGTCAATGGCGATTATATTTATATCATGCTGAGCGAGAGCGGTAAGTACACTACTCCCAAAAATACCCAAACCTAAAATTCCAATTGTCCGATCTGACATAGTTTATCCTTTCTTATCCTATGGTAATATCTGCTTTCATATAGTGGATCATATCTTTCTTATCTGGTTGATACTCAGCCAAACTAACTAATAGCGTCAGTGGCCCAATCCGTCCTATAAACATCAGTAGCATGATAATGCTAAGAGCTAATTTGCCTAATTCTGGTGTCAGATTGGCAGTTACTCCGACCGTAGCAAGAGCTGAAATTGTCTCGAACATGATGTAGATAAAGCGCGGATTACCCTCGGCTGTTATTCCTACTAAGATTAAACCCGATAAAAAAGTTATCAAGAAGATGATAAAAACACTGAAAGATTTTTGGACTGTACGAGGTTCAATCGTTCTTCGAGCTACATTCGCATGAGGCAAGCCTAAAAGCTCACTGCGTGCAAAGACCAATAAGACAAAGAAGGTTGTGATTTTAAGTCCCCCTGCAGTTCCTCCAGGTGCGCCACCAAGAAACATTTGTAAAATATAAATCAGTAGTGTAACAGGTCTAGCTTGAGTATAATCAATAGAAGCAAAACCTGCCGTTCTCATGCTAACTGTTTGGAAAAAACTGACTAGTAATTTATCAGGGATGCTGAGATTGCCAATCGTTCCCGGATTGTTCCACTCTATTAAGAGAGTTGAAACTGTTCCAGTAAATAAAATCCCCACTGTTAAAAAAAGAACCAATTTGGTATGAAAACGAAGACGGCGTTTTTTCTTCTTTCCTAATTGGGTAGCTAAATCAAACCAGACCATGAAACCTAGGCCACCCGTAATAATCAAAGCAGCAATTACTAGATTAATCAAAGGGTCGGTCTGAAAAGCTACCAAACTTGTACTTCCAAAATTATCAAATCCAGCATTACAGAAAGCTGAAATAGCTAAGAAGATAGAAGTAAAAATTCCTCGGCCCAATCCAAATTCAGGAACAAAACGAAAACTTAACAGGAAGGCTCCTAGGCCTTCAACGACAAAAGTCGTCAAGAAAATTGAACGTATGAAAACCTTTAACGACTGAGTTTCTCCATAACTGAAGCTCTCAAGAATTGTTTCACGGCTACGAAGACTTAACTTTTGTTTACTTTGAATATAAAAGACCCCGATAAAGGTCATGAGACCCAAACCGCCAATCTGGATTAAAAACATACAGATTAACTGGCCCCAGACATTGTAGGTTGAAGCTACTGGTTGAGTAAAGAGTCCTGTCACGCAGACCATGGATACTGCTGTAAAGAGATGGTCGAAATAGGTCGCTTGAGAGCTAGTTGCTTGCACAAATGGAAGACTCAAAAGAAGAGAGCCTACGAAAATAACCAAAGCAAAACTTAAAAAAATTCGACGAGCAGGTGACAAACGCCCCAAGGTCGTGTTTATTTTTTCCGAAAATGATTTGAATAACATAGCTACATTGTACCACAAAATCAGTTAAAGCAGTTATATATGACTAACGATTTCAAGACAGAGTTCCAAGGCTTTGTCAAAAGCTTCTGCACCCCAATCGCGCTGGTCATAGTTATCAAGATCTGCCAAAGAATCTGCTGTGAACAGCAACTCACCCCAGACTGCACCGCGAAGTTGAGCTACTGCTGCTAAAGCAGCACATTCCATCTCCACAACTGCACAGCCTTCTTCCTTGCGATAGGCAACCTTTTCAGCTGTCTCTCGATAAAAACCATCTGTCGTCCAGGTCATGACTTCCTCATAAGGAATACCTCTTTGTTCCAAGACTTGCTCAATGGCAGAGATAGCCTCAGTCTGCATCTCCATATAACGAGAGGGCGCTGCATAGTGGTAGCTCGTTCCCTCATCTCGCAGAGCGCGAACAGGGACGAGAAAGGCATTTTCCTCAATATCGGCTAGGACTCCACAAGTACCGGTGGAAATGATTTGCTCCACACCATAGCCAATCAACCAATCCATAAACTGGGCCGCTGGGGCAGAACCAACGGGAGCCTGAGCCAGACACACTTTTTCACCTTTGTAGTCCATGACATAAACAGGATACGTCTTTGTGGCAGAAATGAACTCTCCAACGCACTCTGCTCCTACTTCCTGAGCATAGCGGTCAATCTCCTCCTCCAAAAATGCATAGACGCACTTCTTTGGCAACTGTAAATCTAAACCTTCATGATTGGGCATGATAACTGCTTGAGGATTGTCATCAAACTCTAAAATAGGAATAGCGTGTTTTTGAATCATAAAGTACCTCCTCTAAATTTTTACTATTGTATCAAAAGCAGAAAGAAAGTCAAGGTCGAGTCGAAGTTCAATTAAGAAAAATTTAAATAAGAAACAACATTTAAATTTTTTTCGTAAGAAAAAATTGCCGTAACTAAAGAATTATCTTATAATAGATTGAATTTTAAAAAAGTGAGGGAGTTTTATGAAATTCTATTCCTATGACTATGTGCTCAGCCAGATTAGTCAACAGAATTGGGTCATGATCATCGTTTCAGCTCTACTACTTATTGTGACTGGCTTTTTTGCATTTAAGGCTTTCAAAGATAAGAAAGGAACCAAGTTCCGTGAATTATCGATTATTTCTATTTTGACCTTAATAGCTTTTGTATTGATTAGTATTACGAATTTTCAAAGCAACCAATCTAACGATAATCAGTTCCGTAGTTCCTTACACTTCATTGAGGTAGTCTCAAAAGAGTTAGGTGTTGATAAGAAAGATGTTTATGTCAACACTTCAGCGGTAACTGATGGAGCAATTATTAAGGTTGGCGACAATTTTTATCGTGCCATTAGCGGAACTGACCAAGATAGCTATTTATTAGAAAAGATGGAACTCTATAAATCAGACGTTGAACTCGTGGAGGTTGAAAAATGATAAGCTTTTTTGCTACAATTGCGATTAAATTGGCCTTGGGCCTTCTGTCTCTAGTTTTTGTTATCAATGTAACAGGTAAAGGAAATCTTGCACCAAGTTCTGCGGTAGACCAAGTACAAAACTTTGTTCTCGGGGGTATTATTGGTGGGGTCATCTACAATAGTTCGATTACCATCATCCAATACGTTGTTATCCTTATCATCTGGACTATTCTCATCTTGCTCCTTAAATGGCTCAACACCAACGTTTCTTTGATTAAACATCTGATTGACGGAAAACCTACTATTATCATAAAAAATGGTCAGTTAGACCCTGAAGCCTGTCGATCAAAAGGTCTTGCAGCTGCAGATGTAGCTCTTAAATTGCGCGCTCAAGGAATCTTCCAACTGAAGGATGTCAAGAGAGCTGTGATTGAGCAAAACGGGCAATTGATAGTCGTAAAAATGGGTGACGAAAATCCAAAATATCCTCTCATTACCGATGGTGTTGTCCAAGTTGAAATCCTAGAAACCATTGGCAAAACCGAAGAGTGGCTAACTGAGAAATTGAAAGAAGAAGGTTTTGAAGAAGTCTCTAATATCTTTATCGCTGAATACGATAAAGGTCAATTGAACATTGTAACCTATTAAAAAAATAAACTGATGCTTTTCGTATCAGTTTTTTTTAATACTAAAGGGTATATACTTAAGTTATTATCTGATTTTTTTAGGTAATGGAATAAATTAACGGAGGTAACCCCCATGTCAATCGAAGAAAAATTCAACCAAGCTAAAGGTTCTTTCAAAGAAGGATTTGGTAAATTAACTGGCGACAAAAAACTTGAAACTAAAGGAGCTACTGAGCAAGTAATTTCTAAAGTAAAAGAAGTTGCTGAAGATGCTAAAGAAGCTGTCGAAGGTGCAGTATCTGGTGTTAAAAACATCTTTAAAAAAGACGGAGAATAATCCTTTCTCGTCCTAAAAACTCTCCCTTCTCTTTCGAGAAAGGAGAGTTTCTGTTATGGTCGTCCACCAGGTGCACCACTAGGGCCACCATTTCCTTGAGGGCCACCTCCAAGTGCTCCTCCGCCTCCAGGCATAGAATTAACAATCTCAGTTTGTTTCTCACCATTGAGGTAGATTTCTCCACCTGTGTAGGTCGCAGTTCCATCAAAGTCAAATCCTGTTTGACCAGTCATTTTGATTGTCCCTCCAGTAACTGTAATGTTTCCATTTGAGTCAATTGGATCTGTGTCCCCTTGACCAACTTCAACTGTCAAGTTCCCACCATTCATGGTGAAGAAAATTTCACTTTGTTGGGCGTTTTTGTTGGCCGCATTGACACCATCATCTGTTGAGTAGATGGTGATGTCTCCACCGTTGATAGTGATTGACTTGCCTTCAAGCCCTTCTGTAGAATTCTTAACAGTATAGGTACCACTATCAATAACTAGGTCACCTGATGCGTGGATACCATCGTCCCCTGCAGTAACGGTTATAGTGTTGTCAGAGAGATACATGGTTCCAACAGATGTATCGTCATCATTGTCTACCTTGACGCCGTCTTCCTTGGCATCAATAGTCATGGTTGTGCCAGTAATATTGAGTTCATCATTGACATTAAAGGCATCTCCAACCGCTGTGATGTTGTAGGTTCCGCCAGTGATGTGAAGTGTATCATTAGCTTTGATACCATTGTTTTTCTTACCATCTACATTGAGAGTTCCTTTACCATTGATGGTCAAGTTCACTTTAGAGAAGAGGGCTGCATCAGCTTTTTCATCACTATTAGAAGCAGAATCTGATAGGCTATTGGTTGTACCATCTGCTAGAGTTAGATATACATGACCAGCTGATGTCGCGGAAATAGCTGCATTGGTATTGGTCATAGTCACACCCTTTAGAACAATATGTACATCATCAGTCTTCTCGGCTTCAATCTTGATTTGAACTCCGTCGGATTGACCAGATATGATATAGGTTCCTGCCTTAGAAATTGTGACGGTAGAACCTGATACGGCCACTCCGTCACCAGATACCGTCGCTGTTGAGCCTGACAGACTTACAGTTGCTACTGTCTTTTCATCATAGGAAGTGTCATAGTCCTTGTCTGTAAAATAGCTAGTTTTCTTAGCATCTGTAGTGGATGCCGTTGTTGTTGCGGTATTGCTAGCTGTTGTATTCGAAGTTGACTGGGTACAAGCTGTCACCAGTGCTAGAGTTGCTATACTCGTTAATAAGAATGTCCATTTTTTCGCTTTCATGATCATTTCCTCATCTTTCATTTACATGGTCCTAGTCTACGGGAGTTTCCTAAAAGAAGTCTAAATTTTTTCTGAAAGTTTTCTTAAGTTCAGTTTCAATTAAGTTAAATTTAACAATAGTTTTAGATAAACTCCTTAAAATCGTAAACAAGCAAGTTCACCTTGTTTAAAAATAGTATAACTGAACGCAAGAGGAGAAAGACTTATGAAACCATTAGAAACAACTTTTAAGCGGATTGAAACCAAATATATTGTCTCCAAAGAAATTTTAGACAAACTCATCCAAGATTTAAAGGAATATTTGGTAGAAGACGACTATCCAATTTCAACTATTTCAAATATCTACTTCGACACAGAAGACTTTGATGTGCTCCAAGATGATGATTTCGGGAGCAAGCGAAAGGGAAAGGTTCGTATGCGGACCTATCTCAGCAATCCCAAAGCAGATAGTCAGGTGTTTTTAGAAATCAAGACTAAGGATCAAGAAGGAGTCGGTCGCAAATTTCGCCTGCTCTCAACTCCTAGTTCCATCATAAATTTCATGACCAAAGGACGCTTGGATTCTAGTATCACAGATAAGTTTGTCATTGAAAAAGTGAAAAAACTTCATCGGGATTATAAACAAGCAATTCAGGCTCGTATGTATATCTACTACGATCGTTATTCTTTGAAGGAAAAGAAATACATTGAGGGCTACGACTATAACAAAATTCGTATCACAATTGATCAAAATCTAGTCTATAGAGATGAAAATGTCAGTCTTTTCGCTGGTAACCATGGTGATGCTCTCTTAGATGATGATACTGTCATTATGGAAATTAAGGCTCCCGGAAACAAACCTCAGTGGCTGCAATATATCCTGGATAAGTATGATTTGATGGAGCACAAGTTTTCAAAATACAGTTGTGCTTACCACAAATCTCAAGGTCTTCCTTATGCACCACGTCCCAGTATAGAAAGCGCAGGTACCGCTTATGCTTAATCTATTTAATTCAATTTTCAACAACGCCACTGCAAGTGCAGTTCCCTTCCAACTCCTGCTGGCACTTCTAGTCAGTCTAGTCCTCGGTTTGGCACTTACTTGGACCTACAAATATCGGACCCTCTATACCAGAGAATTTGCCATCAGCTTGACTCTGCTTCCCTGCCTTATGACCTTGGTTATTTTTCTGGTCAATGGGAGCTTGGGTACGTCAATTGCTGTAGCCGGAACCTTTAGTTTGATTCGTTTCCGTTCTGCCACAAGCGGATCAAGAGAACTCATCGCCATCTTTATAGCCATGATTATCGGTTTAGCTTGTGGAACAGGCTACCTCTTCTTGGCTATTCTTTTCACACTTTTTATCTTGGGTGTATGGTTCCTTTTGGAAAATCAGCAAGTCAAGTCCGACAATCAGCGCCGTAGGCTTTTGACAATTACGGTAGCCAATCAAGAGAAAGTTCAGAATGCTGTTCAAACTTCTCTTGACCAATTTTGTTCTGAAATTGATATGATTACCATTAATAGTACAAATGCTGGTGAAATTCTAAGCATTGTCTATGAAATTGAACTTAAATCTGATGCTGACGACTTCCAAGTAACTAGTTATCTCACACAAAATATCGAACAATGCGATGTAGCTTTAACTAAAAAAGCTAAGAAGAGAAAAAATCTCTAATAATTAAAAGAACAGCAAGATGCTGTTCTTTTAGTTTTTTTTGACTGGAATTTCTTTGATAACTCGTGCTGGGTTGCCTGCCAGAACTACATTATCTCCAAAAGATTTAGTAATGACAGCTCCTGCTCCTGCAACAACGTTATCACCTAGTGTAACACCTGGAAGGACAATAACCCCACCACCTGCCCAGAAGTTTTTACCAATCGTGATTGGTTTTCCAAATTCTAAACCTGAATTTCGTTCTTCTGGATCTAGAGGATGAAGAGGTGTCAAAAATTGGCAGTTAGGACCAATCATGGCATTGTCACCAATGGTAATTGGACAAACATCCAACATGGTCAGATTCCAATTGGAATAAAAATTTTCTCCCAAATGAATATTGACACCATAATCCACCACCAAACGAGTATTGACATAGAGATTTTCACCAGTCGAGCCAAACCATTCTTTGACGATTCCCATACCTTTTACTGGATCGACTTCTTCATTAAAAGCCGCTTGCTTTTGTCGTGCTGTTTGTGCTAGAGCACGAAGTTCTGGATCGAACGGGTGATAGAGTTCTCCCGCAATCATTTTTTGATATTCACTTTTCATAGCTTGACTTCCTTGCCTATTTTAAAAGATTGTAGCATAGTTCTATCTTTAAGACAAGCCACAAAGAGATAAAAAAACTAGTACATCCAAAGATGTACTAGTTTTTAATTAGAAAGGTAACTTTCTCACTATTCTACAGAGTTGATTAGTCTTCTTTCTTTTTACGAGCGATAAGTCCAAATCCACTCAAGACACCTACTAAACCAAGGGCAGCAAGGCTAGCGTGGTCTTCAGTACCAGTATTTGGCAATTGGTCAGTTACCCAAACTACCTCTTCAGCTACTGGAGCTGGTTTTTCTTGAACTGGTGTTAGCACTGGATCTGGCGTTGGCACTGGATCTGGCGTTGGCACTGGATCTGGCGTTGGCACTGGATCTGGTGTTGGCACTGGATCTGGCGTTGGCACTGGATCTGGCGTTGGCACTGGATCTGGTGTTGGCACTGGATCTGGCGTTGGCACTGGATCTGGCGTTGGCACTGGATCTGGTGTTGGTACTGGATCTGGCGTTGGCACTGGATCTGGCGTTGGTACTGGATCTGGCGTTGGCACTGGATCTGGCGTTGGCACTGGATCTGGCGTTGGCACTGGATTTGGTGTTGGTACTTTCTCATAAACGTGCTCTGTATCACCGTTTGGAAGTTTCTTAGTCTCTACGAAGCGGTAACCTGGAATATCTCTATTAGGATTTTCACCGTCTTCGATTGGATAACCTGGAATCTCGTTACCTTCCTTATCCTTATGACTTGTCTTTACTTTTTCATAGACATGTTCAGTGTCACCATTAGGCAATTTCTTAGTTTCAACGAAACGGTAACCTGGGATCTCAGCTTTAGGTTGTTCACCATCCTCTGTTGGATATCCTGGGATTGCTTTTCCTTCTTTATCTACGAATGTAGTAACAGGAATTACAGTTGGTGTGTACGTTGCAGAAGCTTTAGTACCATTCATATCTTCACGAACAACTGTCACTGATGGAGCAGGTCCAGTAAATTCTGGTTCTGGTTTGAAGGTTACAGTTCCGTCAGGAGCTACTGTATACGTACCTACACCTGGAATAGTCTTAGTTGTTGAACCATCGTCAAATGTAGCTGGAACATCATCATTCATAGGAACACGGCTATCGCCTTCCTTGAATGTTGGTTTACCAGATTGCTCTTGACCTTTTGGACCAATTGTTGTTGCCGGTTCACCTGTAGGAGTTACTGGTGTTACTGTTGGTGTGTACTTACCTGTTACTGGTGTACCGTTCTTATCTACACGTTTAACTGTTACACCTGTTCCTGTTCCGATGAATGATTTTTCTGGGACGAAGGTTACACTTCCATCTGGAGCTACTGTATAAGTACCTTCGCCTGGAATTATTTTCGTTGTTGAGCCATCTTCAAATGTAGCTGGCGTATCATCATCCATTGGAACTACTGGATCACCTTCTGTAAACTTAGGCTTACCTGTTTGAGTCTGGCCTTGTTTATCAATTGAAGTCACTTCTTCAGCTGTAGGAGTTACTGGTGTTACTGTTGGTGTGTACTTACCTGTTACTGGTGTACCGTTCTTATCTACACGTTTAACTGTTACACCTGTTCCTGTTCCGATGAATGATTTTTCTGGGACGAAGGTTAC
>NZ_JASHDV010000007.1:0-17241 GCF_047463455.1 Streptococcus timonensis | reverse complement strand
CCTTTGCAGCCTGAGTCCATACATCTGAGAGACGAAGGTTTTCCGTTTCTAACAGCTTATTTCAAAGCTTGCAATTTTTCCCAGACAATCTCGTAGACGTCGGTTAATTCACCTAGACCTCTACGGAAAACATCCTTGTCCATATGGTTACCATCAGCATCCCAGAGACGACAGTTGTCTGGTGAAAATTCGTCTGCCAAGATAATCTTGCCTTCCTTGTCAAAACCGAATTCTAGTTTAAAGTCGATTAGCTTAAGATCAATTTCAGCAAACCAGTTTTTCAAGAATTCATTGATACGACGTGTTTCTTCCTTCAAATAGGCAATCTGCTGGTCATCAGCAATCTGCAGGAATTTCACATGTTCATCATTGATAAATGGATCATCCAAATCATCGTTTTTATAGTAAAATTCAACAATTGGGGTCTCCAAGGCGATGCCCTCTTCCACCCCAAAACGTTTTGAAAAAGAACCAGCTGTATAGTTGCGAAGCACGACTTCCAAAGGAATAATCTCCACCTTTTTATTGAGCTGTTCCGTGTCTGAAAGCTTCTCCACAAAGTGAGTCGCTACCCCAGCAGCATTTAGTTTCTCGAAAATAAAAGACGAAATCTTATTATTCAAAACTCCCTTACCCGCAATCTGCTCCTTCTTCACTCCATTGAAGGCTGTCGCCTGGTCTTTATAGCTTGAAATAATAAGATTTTCATCCTCTGTAGTATAGATGTCTTTAGCTTTTCCCGAATAGATTAATTGTTTGGACATTTCAAAGTTCGCCTTTCGTATTACTTTACATCATTTTAACACAACGAATTTTAAAAATCAAATATTTCACGAACGTATATCGATTGTCGGGTTGAAAAGATAAAGAAACTAGCAAACTCTTTCCTTGTTTCTGCAATAGAGTAAACGATTTTGGATACAAAATAAAAAGCAACACGACTAGCATGTTGCTTTCTTCTAGATTTTCTCTTTAATAGCTTTTAATACATCGGCCACGCTTTGAAGCTGGTCAATTTCATCATCACTGATTTCAATTCCAAATTCATCCTCAATAGTTAGGATAAACTCCATCAAATCAACTGAATCAGCATCCAGGTCATCCTTCAAACTCAAGTTTTCTGTTACGACAAAGTCTTCTCCTTGACGTTCTTGGATGATGGTCACGATACGGTTAAAAATTTGTTGTTCTGTCATATTATTCTCCTTATTCCTCTGAAAATTCACGCGCACTTTGGGCAACTACATCTGTCTCAAGCATAGTACGAATCTGGCGAATTGTACTATAGACAGCCTTGGCATCGCTTGAGCCATGAGTCTTGACTACTGGTGCCTTAACACCAAAAAGCACCGCACCTCCAACATCTGAATAGTTCAGTTGTTTTTTCAAACCTCTGAGATTATCCTTAAGAAGAAGAGCTCCTAGCTTGGCTCTAAGACTCCCACCTACAATAGCATTTTTAAGCAAGCCCATGATTCCCATAGCAGTACCTTCGATAGCTTTGAGCACAGCATTTCCCGTGAAACCATCTGTTACGACTACATCAGCAACTCCATCCATCAAATCACGCGCTTCCACGTTCCCAATAAAGTTTAAGCTTTCATCAGCTACCAATAGCTCATAAGCTTCCTTACGAAGCGGGTCTCCCTTGCTGCTCTCTGTCCCGTTATTAAGCAAACCTACACGAGGTTTTTCAATCCCACGAACATTTTTCGCATAGAAGGATCCTAGGATAGCGTATTGATGAAGGTGCTGAGCTGTATTTTCTGCATTGGCACCAAGATCAAGCATGTCAAAACCTTTTCCATCTATAGTTGGCAATGTTGTCATGAGCCCAGGGCGGTCAATATTTTTGATACGACCAACAATGAAAAATCCTGCTGCCAACAAGGCACCCGTATTACCTGCTGAAAGAACAGCATCTGCCTCTCCATCTTTGACAGCCTTAGCCGCCAAGATCATGCTAGCATTTTTCTTCTTACGGATAGCTTTTGTAGGCTCGTCATCCGAATTTATTTTTTCATCTGTATGAATAATACTCACACGTTCTTGAGCTGTTAGATATTGTTTGATTTTACTTTCGTCTCCGTAAAGTTGAATCTCAATATCTGAAAAGTCAGTAAGGGCTTGGTTAACACCCTCAACAATGGCTTGTGGTGCGTAATCGCCACCCATTGCATCTACTGCGATTTTTTTCATTTGTCTTCCTCTTTCAGTAATTGTCCCCAGTCGGCTAGGGAATCAATAAATTTCTTTGATTTTAGGTGAATTCCAACATACTCTTCGTAAATCTGATCCATAAACTTGCGCAATTCTTGCTTGATTTCTGACTTCAGAGAAATGGTTTCTAAAGTTTCAAAATCAATAGCTTGAAATTGATTGAGCAGATAAGGAATATTAGGATTCAGATGACATCGTCTTTCATCCTCATGGTAATGTTCTGGACAAAGACAGCCTCCGTATTTGAAGGAAAAGTCAAAGGCCTGACCCACACGATGACAAAAAGTACACTCGTTAAAATTAAGGCTGATTCCGAAACGTGTCAAAATTTGAATTTCAAAAATATTGGTCAAAACTTGATAATCTAAGCCCTCTTCCATCAACTCCAAGGTCTTTTGCAAAAAAGCAAACAAAGGAGCATCTTCTTGATTATCCTGCAAACTCGCATCTGCCAAGGCCGCAACGTAAGTCGCATAAGCCATAACAAAGAGGTCGCTATTGATTTTTGGAAAAGTCTTCACCTCATGATAATCTTCTATATAACTGAGACCATCATCATTAACCTTTAGAAGAAAATGGGCTAAGACTAAAGGTTGAATGACAGGGGCTAATTTGGATTGACCGGCGTGTTTGACAAAAAACATACGCTTGCCTGCCTGTTCTGTAAAGATTTTAACAAGCTTATCATCCTCTCGAAAGTTTCGATTGTAAAGTACTAGACCCTGACTCGTAATCGATTGAATCATACTTCTCTCATGTACTCCTCAAGTCGTTTCATAGCTTCTCTGATCGTTTCCATGCTGGCTGCATAAGATAGACGAACATAGCCTTCTCCATACTGACCAAATGCAGCACCAGGGATAAAGGCAACAGCCTTCTTGTGAGCAAAATCCTTCAGAAAGGCAAAGGAATCTTGATTGTAGCCCGAAGGAATCTTAGCAAAGATATAGAAAGCACCATCTGGCTTGATAATTTCAAAACCAAGGTCAGTCATCTTCTCGATAATGTAGTCCCGACGTTGGATATACTCTTTCTTCATGGGTTCTGCATCATCTTTACCGGCTGTTAAAGCCTCCACTGCAGCATGTTGTGCCATAGTATTTGCAGCAGTTACCAAATATTGATGACTCTTGATGAGTTGAGCTGTGAAGTTTGCTGGTGCAAAGATAAAACCTAAACGCCAACCGGTCATAGCATGGGATTTTGATAGACCATTAATAATAATGGCCTGATCTCTCAGCATGGTTCCCAGAGATACATGATTTTCCCCTGTATAAGTCAACTCTGAGTATACTTCATCACAGACTACGAAAATCTCATACTTGCGTAAAACGTCTGCCAAGGCTTCCAACTGCTCTCGACTATAGGTAATCCCTGTCGGATTAGCTGGATAGTTGAGAATGACTGCCTTGAGTTTGTCACCTTGCTCTAAAATCGCTTTTTCTAGCATTTCAGGAGTCAAGACAAAACCATTCTCAGTCGTATCAATCTGGACAATCTCTGCACCAACTAGATTAACTATTGGCTCATAGCCAGGATAGGCAGGAGCTGGCAAGAGAACCTTGTCTCCTTCCTCCAAAATAGCTGTCAGAGTAGCTGATAGAGCCTCTGTCGCACCAATTGTGACCAAGATTTCATTCTCTGGATTGTAGTCCAGCTGATATTTCTCTTTTACAAAATCACTCGCCGCCTGACGCAATGTCAACAAACCGCTCATCCCTGTATAGTAGGATTGATCTTGGTCAATGGCTCGCTTTGCAGCTTCCTTGACATGATCTGGCGTTGTAAAATCTGGTTCTCCCAAGGTCAAACGCAAGATTCCAGGAATCTCAGAGATAGCTTGGTCAAACTGACGAATCAAGGATACTTGAATCTTATCTAATTGTTTATTAAAGCGCTTGGTTAAGTCCATAGAAATCTCCTTCCTGACAGAGCATAGTACTATTATACTATAAAAGCTCCCTGACCGCAAAATTCCATTTTGAGTTGAGCCTTTCTGCTTTCTATTTTACTTTTTTTCCAGACAAGACTATAATAAGAAGTGCTTATTCTCGGAGGTTTTTATGTCATTTCTATCAAAAAATTGGGCTGGACTTTTGGTCTGTCTTATCATATCTATCATTTCTTGGGTATTAGGAAACTTCTTGCCTGTTGTAGGAGCACCAGTTTTTGCTATTTTTATCGGTATGTTTCTCCATCCCTTTCTCTCTAGCTACAAACAACTGGATGCTGGTTTAACTTACAGTTCTAAAAAACTGCTTCAGTATGCTGTTATCTTACTTGGATTTGGACTCAATATCTCACAAGTTTTCGCAGTTGGAAAATCTTCCCTCCCTGTTATCCTTTCAACCATTTCTATCGCCTTAATTGTAGCTTTCTTTTTCCAACGCTTGTTTAACCTTGATACAAAGCTAGCTACCTTGATTGGAGTTGGGTCCTCTATCTGTGGAGGTTCTGCCATTGCTGCGACAGCTCCTGTCATCCATGCCAAGGAAAAAGAAGTGGCCCAAGCCATTTCTGTTATCTTTTTCTTCAATGTCTTGGCAGCTCTTATCTTTCCAACTCTAGGTTCTTGGTTCCATCTTTCCAACGAAGGTTTTGCTCTCTTTGCGGGTACTGCAGTCAACGATACTTCCTCTGTGACAGCTACTGCTAGCGCCTGGGATAGTCTTTACCAAAGCAATACTCTCGAGTCTGCCACTATTGTCAAACTGACCCGCACCCTAGCTATTATCCCTATTACTCTCTTCCTCTCCTATTGGCAAAGCCGTCAACAAGGCAACAACCAAGGAGTGAAGCTTAAAAAAATCTTCCCCGTTTTCATTCTCTACTTCATCCTAGCTTCTCTGCTAACCACCGTCCTTACATCTTTTGGTGTCAGCAATAACTTCTTTGCTCCTCTCAAGCAACTCTCCAAATTTCTCATCATCATGGCTATGAGTGCTATTGGTCTCAAAACCAACCTCATTGCTATGATCAAATCCAGTGGAAAATCCATTCTTCTTGGGGCTCTCTGCTGGATTGCTATCATCCTGACTAGTCTTGGCATGCAAACACTTATTGGTATCTTTTAATAAAAAAAGTAGCTTTTCAGCTACTTTTTTATTGTTCTAGAATCAATCGTGTATGTTCTTTCTTAATACAACGATTCATCACAATATCTTCACATCCACCAGCTCGGAGAATCTCTTCTGCCTCTTGATTTTCAAGACCAAGTTGGGCCCAGAAAATCTGTGCATCTGCTTGTAGAAAGTCACGGGCAACATCTGGCAAAAACTCGCTACGACGGAAAACATCCACAATATCTACATGAAAAGGAATATCAGCAAGACTTGCATATGCCTTTTCTCCAAGAATTTCCTGGCCTGCTAATTTCGGATTGACTGGAATGATTCTATATCCTCGAGACTGCATCTCCTTGGATACACGATTACTAGTTGTTTCCTCGCGATCCGACAGACCTACTACAGCTACCGTTTTGCTAGTTGTTAAATACTGACGTACTACGCCATCACTAGGGTTTTTGAATAGTTCGCTCATGCAAAACCTCCTTTTTCATCCAGTATAGCATATTTTACTAATACTAGCTAATTTCTGATATAAAAAATCTTCTTAAACCCTATAAATAGATTTAAGAAGATTCTTGTTTAAATTTTATCTTGTTGCTTTATAAGCAAGTTGCTCTCCATGTTGCTTCACAAACTCTTCCATTTCTGAATCAGGAATTTGACGAAGGTACAAGTTAGAACGGATAGTTTCATCTTCTTCACGACAAGTAGAAAGTACTAAGTACTTATCTGAAGCATTGATCTTAATATTTGGATTCTTAGTACGTGATGCCTCATAAATATTATTTAATTGGGTAGTAAAGTCCTCATCGTCCTTAAAGCTTGTACGGTAGAAAGCAGTTTCTTCAGGAACGATGACCAAGCCCATCGCTTCGTAATAATACTTACGTTCAGGTGTTTCAATTACTACATATGGATGTTTATCAAAATATTCTTGACTATCATAGTAATTAACGTCGTTAAACATACGGTGGTCACCTACTTTGCTTCCACGAGCATGACCAAATAACCATGTCAAACGATCACTAAAGTCTTTCTTATTATCCATGTCCATGAAAACAGTTCCCAAATATGGTTGGTGCCCGCCATCAAATGTTTTATCTAAATAAGTTGCATTGTCTGTTGTTTGAACAACTGGTTCGTCTAACTGCGTCCCAGGAGCATAAACATAAGCAATAGCTTCCGAATTCACTCCTGTTAGTTGAGCAAAACGATTAGCTAAATACTCTTTTTCCTCTTGACTCGGACTATATTTTATTCCTTGTTCAGTAGTTGTTGTAGTAGTTGTTTCTGCTACTTGGTTTGTAGTTGAATTACTATTAAACGGATTAAAGACAGTAAATCCAAGTATAAGCGCAACAACAGCTACAAAGCCAAATAAGAGCCCAAGTACCTTACCTTTGGAAGTCGGGGTTTTCTTTGCTCGATTCATAAATCAGTATTCTCCTAAGTATTCGTTTTTGTCTAAAAAATATCACTGAACCCGAAGACTCAGTGATATTTTCTTTAAGAGCTAATTAATTATAATTATTTAACTGCGCTTGTTTTTGGAAGTGCTTTACCAGCTTGTTTAGAGTCAGCTTTACCAGCTTTAGCTGCAGCACCTGCTTTGCTTTCTGAGTTTTTAGCTTCATCTTTGTTAGCTGCTACACCTGGTTTAGCTGCACCTGGTTTAGCTGCATCAGCTGCTTTAGCTTGTTCAGGGTTAATTCCGTGTTCTTTCAAGTAACGAGCATTCTTTTGTTCTGGAGTTTCGTTCAAGATATAGTAAGAACCTTGTGCCTTGTCAGCAGTGTTGTATGTTTTTTGAGATTCTTGGATTTTACCGTTACGAACAGCATTACGAGCATCGTTCAATGCGCTTTCGTAAGCAGCTTTCTTTTCACCGTAAAGGTGTGATCCACCTTCAACAGCGTCGAATGCTTTTTTAGCTTCAACTACTGCTGGGTCTTTTGATGCAATAGCATCAACGTTATCTTGGTGACCACCAACATACTCGTTAGCTTTACGACCATTTTTAAATTCAGTTTGAGCGTTGTAAGCGTCGTTTACACCACCGCCAGTTACTGGTTGGTCGTAAGCGCCTGGAGTGTTAGCTCCACCGTTGATATCGTTATCCGCAAAAACTGGAGCTGCTGCTGAGAATACAGCAAGAGCTGCTACTGATGATAATAAAACTTTCTTCATTGTTTTATCTCCTCTTTTATTCTTAATTTAATTTATAAGGGAATACCTTACTACCAATAGTATATCACATAAAATAATGCTGTCAAGCATTTTTAAAATAATTTTTAAGTTTTTTAAAAAAATTAGTAAAGAAATAGTAAAAACTAAATCTGATTAAATAGTTCGCTCAATGCTAAATAATGGTGATAGTGGACGTTTTTCATGGATACGAATAATCGCATCTCCCAGGAGGTGGGCGATTGAAATTTGCTCAATCTTATCAATTAAACGTTCTTCAGGAAGGTAAATCGTATCTAAAACCACCAACTTTTTGATAGCAGATTTTTGGATGTTCTCCAAAGCTGGTCCTGATAATACTGGGTGAGTACAGCTAGCATAAACTTCCACAGCTCCAGCTTCAGCCAAAGCATCGGCAGCATGACAGATAGTTCCAGCTGTGTCGATCATATCATCGATCAGGATACAAGTTTTCCCTTCAACGTTCCCAATGATGTTCATAACTTCACTGGTGTTCATTTTATCGACACTCCGACGTTTATCAATGATAGCAATCGGTGTTTTCAAAAATTCCGCCAACTTACGAGCACGTGTTACACCACCGTGGTCAGGACTAACCACCACGTAGTCTGATCCAACCATGCCACGACGCTCAAAGTAATCTGCAATCAGAGGAGCTCCCATCAAATGATCCACAGGAATATCAAAGAACCCTTGAATCTGTGCCGCGTGTAAATCAATAGTTAGTAAGCGATCAACTCCTGCAACCTCTAGCATATTTGCAACAAGTTTTGAAGTGATTGGCTCACGAGCTCTTGCCTTTCTATCCTGACGTGCATAACCATAGTATGGCATTACAACGTTAACTGATTCTGCACTCGCACGTTTTAAAGCATCTACCATAATCAAAATCTCAAGCAAGTTGTCATTAACAGGTGAGCTTGTTGACTGTAAAATATAAACATGCTTACCACGAATAGACTCTGCTATATTGACCTGAATTTCTCCGTCTGAAAATTGGCGAACACTTGATTTCCCCAATTCCATTCCAATCTCTTGCGCCACACGCTCTGCTAATTCTCTATTTGAAGAAAGGGCAAAGAGCTTTAAATCAGAAAAAGACATGATTTCCTCCACTTTTTGTATCACTTGTGTTTTTTTGCGACATTTTCCACCTACCATTGTAGCGCTTTTTTCTCTATTTTTCAACAAAAATAAAACAAGGATAAACATTCTATCCTTGTCTCTATTTTATGAAGAAATCTCTTTATTCAGCATATCATTGTGCTTGTCAACAAAATGAACAGCCTTATAAAAACTATAGAGTGTAATCGCAGTTACAAGAGGAAAAGCAAGTGGTATTTCTGTCTCTAACTCGACAATTGGAGAATTAAATAAAAAGTGCGTCCCAAAAGCCAAGCCCAAGTAGATAAAACCAGGTTTTATCATTGCCTTCTGACCTCTATAAGCTCTGTATAGTAAATAAATACCTAATATAGCAAGACCTGAAAACGTCCAATGTGAGGCAATCGCTGAGGTTGCACGCTCTATAATTCTAGACAATGTATAGGCCAAACCCTCTGATAAGTCCGTACGAATATAGCTGATATCCTCAATTATTTGAAATCCTAACCCTGAAGCTATTCCCATTAAGAATACTGATTCTAATTTCTTCACAGGAATCAAATACAAAACAAAGGCAAGTGGCAATAATTTCAAAGGTTCCTCTACAAGAGGAGCGACAATGGCATTTTCCAAGGCGTTCAAAAAAGAACTGTCTGGAAACAGATCAGTTAGGAAATTATGTATATAGGTATTTGCAAAACTAGATAGCCAACCTGAAATAAACAAACCACCTAGCAAGGACAGGGTTAATGCCTTCTTTGATGTTTCCCATCTTTTCCCAATACGATATAGACAATAAATAGCTGGCACCATATAAAAAAGTGCAACGAGGATAGAAAGTCCCATCACTCCATACTCTGTTCCAGACATCGAACCATCTATATAGTACAAGGTCTCATACTGTAAACCAATACACATTAATAAAATAAAAACAAATACAATAATATTTTTCTTCATACACTATCTTTCTAAAATCTATCCTTATAATTCTACTACTATCATTCTCCCTGTATCTACATCATAGACTGCACCTGAAATGACCACATCATCAGGGATCAGGGGAGAATCTTTAAGCAATCTCATATCTTCACGAACACTTTCATCAATATCTTGAAAAGGTAAAAAGTCTTGGTCAGATACATCCACTCCCAACTCTCTTTTTAAATGTTCTTGAAAATCTTTATTTTGAAATGTTTGAGCACCGCAGTCTGTATGATGTAAAACTACAATCTCTCGTGTTCCTAATTGTTGCTGAGAGATGACTAAGGAACGCAGCATATCTTCAGTAACTCGACCACCTGCATTTCTTAAGATATGAGCATCTCCAAGAGCTAACCCTAGGGCTGGTGCTACGTGTAAACGCGAATCCATACAAGTTACGATTGCAACCTTTGTCTTTGGTTTAATTGGTAAATGGAGATCTCCATGCAATTCTACATAGGCTTGATTTGCTTTTAAAAAATTTTCAAAATAGGACATGGCAACCCACTTTCTAGCTTGTTAGATAATTTGAACTTCAAATTATCGTTATCCTATCTTACCATCTTTTCTTTGTCTTGTCAGCTGTCAACCTTCATATAAAAAAACTGGGACAGAGACATCCAGCAACTAGCTTGGGTCTCTGTCCTAGTCTTTTTAATATTATGAGCCTTTTTGGATATACTTGTTAAGAGAGCCTGCAAAGCTCTGAAGATTGAGACTTTGTACATAGACCTCACCAGTCCCTCGGAAGGTATTCACCACTCCTTCACCCGTACCTATAGACTGCCAGAAGCCATTTTCTAAGTGGATATCATAGTCCAGAGATTGACTCCAAGCCACCACATGGGCATTGTCAATCGTTAGTTCTTGGTTTTGCAACTCAATTTTCTTAATAGATCCAAAAGCATTAGCCAAAAGAGTTCCCTGACCTTGGGTTGTCATCACAAAGAGACCGCCTTGCCCTCCGAAGAGAGCTTTCCCAATAGACTGGCGCTCCATTGTATAGAAAGCTGTACCATCAAGAGCTAAAAAGGCCCCATCATTCAATCGGTACTGCTTTTCACCTAGCTCAAGAGCAATCACTTGACCAGGAGTATCTGGTGCTAAAGCAAGGTTTCCGTTGTCAGACTCTGCAACAGCTTGAGTGATAAAGGTACTTTCACCAGAAACCATCGAACGACCTACAGCTTTGACAAAACGTCCCAAACCAGAACCGCTTGCATTGAGCTGGGTATTGAGACTTACATTAGGTGTATGGTATACCATGCTACCGCGCTGAATAAAGACCGTTTCCCCCTGATTGAGCGACAACTCCATCAAAGGAAATTGCATGTTACTATCCATAGAAAATTTCATCAGAAATTCCTCCTTACTTTTAATAAATGTTAGCAATAAAATAATTAGTCATCTAAAGCTGACCATAACGATTAAGAGAATACCTTTTTCAAGACTTCTTGAATAGTCGTCACTCCGATCACCTGAATTTCCTTAGGTGGTTTAATGCCAGTTAAAGAATTCTTTGGTACATAGATTTTTGTAAATCCAAGCTTAGCAGCTTCATTGATGCGTTGCTCGATACGATTCACACGTCTGATTTCTCCAGTCAAGCCCAACTCTCCCACAAAACATTCTTGAGGATTGGTTGGTTTGTCCTTATAGCTCGAAGCAATGGCAACTGCAACAGCTAAGTCTATCGCAGGCTCATCTAATTTGACACCACCAGCTGATTTGAGATAGGCATCCTGATTTTGCAAGAGAAGCCCTGCACGTTTTTCCAAAACAGCCATAATCAAGCTAGCACGATTGAAATCAAGTCCTGTAGTAGTTCTCTTGGCATTCCCAAACATAGTCGGAGTCACCAAGGCCTGTACTTCTGCAAGAATTGGACGAGTCCCTTCCATAGTCACAACGATGGACGAGCCAGTAGCTCCATCCAAGCGTTCTTCCAAAAACACTTCACTAGGATTAAGGACCTCAACCAAGCCCCCTGATTGCATCTCAAAGATACCGATTTCATTGGTCGAACCAAAACGATTTTTGACTGCTCTCAAGATACGGAAGGTATGGTGGCGTTCCCCTTCAAAGTAAAGCACGGTATCCACCATATGCTCCAACATACGAGGACCAGCCAAGGTTCCTTCCTTGGTCACATGCCCTACGATAAAGATAGCAATGTTATTGGTCTTGGCCAGCTGCATGAGTTCAGCTGTCACCTCGCGTACTTGGGAAACCGACCCTTGTACCCCTGAAATCTCAGGAGACATAATGGTCTGTATAGAGTCGATGATGAGAAAATCAGGCTGGATTCGCTCCACCTCAGCTCTCACGCTCTGCATATTGGTCTCAGCATAGAGATAAAACTCACTGTCTATATCTCCCAAGCGCTCTGCACGGAGTTTGATCTGTTGAGCAGACTCCTCCCCACTGACATAGAGTACAGTTCCTACTTGAGACAGCTGGGTTGATACTTGTAAGAGAAGGGTTGATTTCCCAATCCCTGGATCCCCGCCGATAAGAACGAGACTCCCTGGCACCACACCTCCACCAAGAACACGGTTGAATTCCTCCATCTCAGTCTTTGTTCGATTGACATTAATAGAAGTTACTTCAGCCAATTTCATAGGCTTGGTTTTCTCACCTGTCAAGGACACACGAGCATTCTTGACCTCTGCAACCTCAACTTCCTCCACAAAAGAAGACCAAGCTCCACAGTTTGGACAGCGTCCTAAATACTTTGGTGAATTATATTCACAATTTTGACACACAAATGTCGCTTTTTTCTTTGCGATAATAAACCTCTTTCTATATCTCTATCTCACATTCAATCACTTGGCAAAAATCAATCTTCTCGTCTGGTACAAATTGGCGCATGAGCATTCGATGGGCTATAACTACCACAGTTTGATGTTCCCGATAATTAGCCATACATTCTAGAAAACGAGTCTTCATCTCTGCAGCTGTCTCATATTGAACAGGAGAATTTGGGAGCAACTCCCCATTATTTTCTAAAAATAGTCTTCTAGCTTCTTCAAATTTATCTATGCCACTTTCATAGACCTGCCATTCATGCAATAATGGCTCCACTCTCAAAGGAAGCCCAGTAGCACAAGATACATAAGAAGCCGTTTCTAATGCTCGCGTCACTGCAGAAGACACCAGTATATCAGCTGAGTCAAACAAAGGATTTTTGCAAAGTTCCTGAGCTTGTTGTCTTCCTTTCACCGATAAAGGGGCCAAGTCTATCCCAAATCCCGTATAAGAACGCTCCTCTAACTCACGGTAATTTGGCTCCCCGTGACGGATAAAAATAATTTTCATATTAAGATCCCCATAAAACTATTAATTCTCCTTGGTAGCTGCCAAAACGGAAGCCTTAACACAGCCATTGCCATCTACCCCTATAAACTCTATGCTTTTAGCACCGTTTTCCTCTAAAAAATCTTTTAAATCTGGATTAGTAAAGCAAGAAGACCAACGCTTCTCAAAGATACGAGAAGATACAAGCAGCAAGCCGGTCGCAAATTTCTTCTTTCTGTCTTTTCTCCCCCCGTCAAGGACACACGCGTATTCTTGACCTCTGCAACCTCAACCTCTTCAACAAAAGAAGACCAATACCCACAGTTTGGACAGCGCCCTAAATACTTGGGGGAATTATATTCACAATTTTGACACACAAATGTCGCCTTTTTCTTTGCGATAATAACCCTCTTTCTATATCTCTATCTCACATTCAATCACTTGGCAAAAATCAATCTTCTTGTCTGGTACAAATTGGCGCATGAGCATTCCGTGAGTTACAATGATAATAGTTTTATAATTTTTATATTTTTCCAAAGCTCTTAAAAAACGATGACGCATCTCTAGATCAGTTTCATAGCGATAAGGAGAATCTTCAGATAAAACTCCTTGATGTTTTAGATAATATTCATGAGCTACCAATACACTAGTTAAATCCGAGTTAGTGCCATCTAAGTCTGGACGCCACTCATGAAAAAACGGCTCTACAAATAAGTCCAATCCTGTTTCAACTGCTATATAATGTGCTGTTTCTAAAGCCCTCGTCACAGACGATGAAATAATAATCTCTGCCTTTCCAAAACATGCGGTTTTAGCAACTTCTTTTGCCAGACTGCGACCTTTTCCTGTCAATGGTGCTAAATCACGACCAAAACCACTATAGAGTTGCGGATTTTCAAGTTTATCAAGCATACTATAATCTGGCTCTCCATGACGTACAAAGATAATCTTCATCTTAGTGCCCTGTCGATCCAAATCCACCAGTACGTACTCCGTCTGCCTCATCTCCATCTACGATTAAAAATGGTGCAAAGACAGCCTGAACTACACGTTCCCCAACTTCAAGAACAACTTCTTGGTCGGTAATATTTTTCATCTGTGCAAAGATATGTCCTTCATTCCCAGGATTACCATAGTAGTCCCCATCAATGACACCAACCGAGTTGATTAAGACTAAACCCTTCTTACGAGGGTTTGAAGAACGATCATAAAGATAGAGTACCTCTGTTGGTTGCATATAAGCCTTGACCCCAGTTGGAACGAGGACGATTTCTCCTGGTGCAATCACTGTACGCTCCGCAACCTTTAAGTCGTACCCAGCTGCATGCGCTGTCTCACGCTTTGGTAGCAAATTTTCATCTGTAAAACTAGAAACTAATTCAAAACCACGAATTTTCATATTATTCCTCTTTTTAATCATTTATTCTAGGCTATTTTATCTTATTTATTCGAAAAAAGCACGAAAAAAGAGCACACAATTCACACTCGCTTAGGGCTGCTGGATTCCTCCCCTGACCCGCTTCACGCAGAACTGTTGCTCCACTGTTTATTATACCACATTCTCCTCTATTTTTAAAGAGAAATTATTTTTTACGTCTATTACGGAAAAAGTCCTGCATAATCCCTGCGCACTCATCCTCTAAAATCCCCGTTTCAACCTCTACACGGTGATTGAGACGTTCATCCGTCAAGATATTGTACAGACTCCCAGCAGCACCAAATTTTTGGTTCTTAGCCCCGTAAATAACCTTTGGAATACGAGCAAGACCAATTGCCCCACTACACATGACACAAGGCTCAATGGTCACAAAAAGGGTACAATCGAGCAAGCGCCAGCTCTCTTCGCTCAAATTAGCATTCTCTATGGCCATAATTTCCGCATGCATGACTGCCCGTTGCAACTCCTCACGAGCATTATGCCCACGACCAATAATTTGTCCGTCCTTAACAATGACACAACCAATGGGGATTTCATCATGCTCTAAAGCAATCTCCGCTTCCTTTAAGGCCTCTCTCATAAAAACTTCTTTTTCTTCAAGCGTGTAATCCATTTCTTCTCTCTTTCCTAGCTATCAACTCTACAATTATACCATGTTTCTTAGGACAAAAAAAGCCACCGAATGCGGTGACTTTATAGGGAGATTATTATGAAAAAGAAAAGTTTAGGAAATTTGTTACAACAAGTTAGGAGGTCTTCTTGTAACTGTCTATAGTATATCCGACCTGTCTTAAACAAATCTTAAAAAATCTCCTATGACCAAACACTTTCTAAAATATTTGTCTGTTCACGACCAGGACCTACTGAGAATGTTGAAATACGAACACCCACCAATTCGCTAACACGGCGAACATAGTTACGTGCATTTTCAGGAAGGTCTTCCAAAGTACGTACCCCAGTGATATCTTCAGACCAACCAGGCAATTCTTCGTAGATTGGTTTACAACGTTTCAATTGTTCGAGACTAGCTGGGTAGTAATCAATACGTTGACCATCAAGATCATAAGCTACACAGATTTTTACTGTATCTAAGCCACTCAAAACATCGATAGAGTTCAAAGAGAGATTTGTGATACCAGAAACACGACGGCTATGACGCATAACGACTGAGTCGAACCAACCTACACGACGAGGACGCCCTGTAGTTGTTCCATACTCATGGCCCACTTCACGAATACGATTACCAACTTCATCAAATAGCTCAGTTGGGAAAGGACCATCACCTACACGACTTGTATAAGCCTTACATACACCGACAACTTTGTCAATCTTGCTTGGGCCTACTCCAGAACCAATTGTCACACCACCAGCCACAGGGTTTGATGAAGTAACAAATGGATAAGTACCTTGGTCAATATCCAACATGACACCTTGTGCACCCTCAAAGAGAACACGTTTACCGTTATCAAGCGCATCGTTCAAGATAACAGAAGTATCAGTCACATATTGCTTGATTTGTTGACCATATTCATAGTATTCTTCAAAAATATCATCAATTGAAATAGGTTCACTATCATACAATTTTACAAATTGACGATTTTTCTCAGCAAGATTACGTTCTAAACGTTCACGGAAAATTTCTTTATCCAAAAGATCCGCAATACGAATTCCAACACGAGCTGCTTTGTCCATATAAGCTGGACCAATTCCTTTAATTGTAGTCCCAATCTTGTTATCACCCTTAGCTTCTTCTTGAAGACGGTCTAATTCAATGTGATAAGGCAAGATAACATGCGCACGATCAGAAATTCTAAGATTATCTGTTGTAACACCTTCTTCATGCAGATAAGACAATTCTTTCACAAGAGATTTAGGGTTTACAACCATCCCATTACCAATTACAGAGATTTTTTCTGGGAAGAAAATACCTGAAGGAATCAAGTGCAATTTAAATTTCTTTCCATCAATCACAATTGTGTGACCTGCATTGTCACCACCTTGGTAACGAGCAATCACCTCTGCATTAGCTGAAAGAAAATCTGTAATTTTCCCTTTACCTTCATCACCCCATTGGGTACCTACAACAACAACTGAAGTCATAATAAAATTTCGTCTGAGCCAAAAGGCTCGTCCTTTCTCATATACATGGTGGGACTCTCACCCACAATAATATCTTACAATTTATTATAATAAAGATTACCCTTTTTTTCAAGACCAAAAACTTTAAACATAGAGAAAAGCAATACCATTTTTAAAAAATAAAAAAATAGAAAAAGAAATAATTAAAATAAAAAGACAAATAAACATAAACGTTCGTAACTAAGCAAACTAGTACTAGCAAAATCTAAGATCATGGACCTGAAGAAATTGCATCAAATACAAGCGATAAGAAGTAAAATAATGATAAGGAATAAAATCGCCCATATTAGATATATTATAGCGAACAATGTAATAAAGTAGAAACTTAAGATGAAACGTCTCCCATTCGGATTCAGACATACCACAATGCTGGTACTCATCCTGAATACTACTATAAAAATCTAAAAAACTTACATAAATCTTATCAAGAATCATTTAAATACTCCATTTCATTTTAATAAAAAAATTATAACAAACATAAAAATAAAACGGACAAAAAAATCCCAAATGTCTGAAAATACATCTGAGATGACTATACATAACAAAACAAGCAATAAAAAAACGTTCCTAGGAACGTTTAAATACTCCGCCAGTAGGACTCGAACCTACGACATCATGATTAACAGTCATGCGCTACTACCAACTGAGCTATGGCGGATAAAAGCTAAGCGACTTCCATATCTCACAGGGGGCAACCCCCAACTACTTCCGGCGTTCTAGGGCTTAACTGCTGTGTTCGGCATGGGAACAGGTGTATCTCCTAGGCTATCGTCACTTAACTCTGAGTCA
>NZ_JASHDV010000006.1:0-45200 GCF_047463455.1 Streptococcus timonensis | reverse complement strand
CTTCAGTTGTTGGAGCTTCAGTTGTTGGAGCTTCAGTTGTTGGAGCTTCAGTTGTTGGAGCTTCAGTTGTTGGAGCTTCAGTTGTTGGAGCTTCAGTTGTTGGAGCTTCAGTTGTTGGAGCTTCAGTCGTTGGAGCTTCAGTCGTTGGAGCTTCAGTTGTTGGAGCTTCAGTTGTTGGAGCTTCAGTTGTTGGAGCTTCAGTTGTTGGAGCTTCAGTTGTTGGAGCTTCAGTCGTTGGAGCTTCAGTTGTTGGAGCTTCAGTTGTTGGAGCTTCAGTTGTTGGAGCTTCAGTCGTTGGAGCTTCAGTTGTTGGAGCTTCAGTTGTTGGAGCTTCAGTCGTTGGAGCTTCAGTTGTTGGAGCCTCAGTTGTTGGAGCCTCAGTTGTTGGAGCCTCAGTTGTTGGAGCTTCAGTTGTTGGAGCCTCAGTTGTTGGAGCTTCAGTTGTTGGAGCCTCAGTTGTTGGAGCCTCAGTTGTTGGAGCTACAGTTGTTGTGGTTGTTGTTGTAGTCGTGGTTGTAGTTGTAGTCGTGGTTGTAGTTGTAGTCGTGGTTGTTTCCCCTTCACCTTCACCAGACGCATTGTAGATTAGGGTTTTAGCTGGGTAGCTACGTTCGTTAGGGAAGTTTTCAGCTTTCCACTTGATGACGTTGTTAACTACATCACCTTTTTTCTTAGTTTCAGTCAACTCAGTAGTGTACTCCAAGAACATTGGCCAGTTCCAGTTGTCACCAAAGTTGATCGTGAAACCAGTGATTTTACCATCAGCGTTCTTAGTGTATACTGCTTTCTTAGAAAAGTTGTCAGTTGGGTCAAGTTTTGTAAGTTGCTCTTCGCTTTCGATAGCTTTAGGTTGAGTTGCATAACGAACGGCACGAAGGCTTCCTTCTACCAATACTTGTCCGTCTGTAAGCTCATCTGTGATGACCATCTTGTTCAATTTATCTTGAGCAGCGTTCAAGATAACTTTCCACTTGATACGTTTAGGATTTTGTTGGTCTTGGTATCCATACTTGTACTCGTATTGACCGATCGCAGTAGAATCTTTATCAAATGTCAAATTGTATGTTTGCTCACCATACTTGAATGTCTTTTTACCAGACTCAGTTACAGTAGAAGCATTTACAACGATATCGTATTTCAATGACATTCTCTTATTTTGTGGGTTTTTAGAGAAATAGTCAGTGAAGGTTACTGTTGTTTTACCAGTAGCTGGGTCAGCAACTGCATTACCAACGATGTCAGAGCCATTTTTGATTGGAAATTCTGACTTAGTAGGCCAGTTCAATTCTTTTGGTAGTTCAAGAACTAGTGTATCACCTGCATTGATTGCTTGAGAATCCGGGAAGGTAATATTGTTAGTTGCTTCCATGGCTTGACCTTGACCTACTTTTGTATCAGCAGTAATTGGTTTCTTATCGAAAGTAATAGTAGTGTTGTTAGTATAGTTTGTTACTTCAGCACCAAAGACTGTCGTCAATGTTACCAATGAAAGAACAAAGATACTTACAAACGCTAAAATGCGTGTTACGCTCTTTTGTGAAATCTTCATCACAATAAACTCCTTTAATTTAATCAGACATATCATAGCATTTTTTAAATCCTTTTACAAGCCTTTTAAAGGTTTTTTTAAAAGATTTTTGTTTTTTTGCTAGAAATATTCTTTTTTTCTATCGTTTTATATGAATTTTGTATTTAACAGTCGTCTTTTTTCTCTTTAATGCCGATCATTGTTAAGAACATCATCAAGATTCCAAGCAGGCTAATCCACCAGTTTGACTGGTCTCCAGTCTCTGGCAAGAGCTGATCTTGGACAACTGGCGCTTCAGCTGTTTGTGATTCTTGAGCTGAAACTGCTAATGGCTTCATTTCCTCCTCCTGTTTAGGAGTTGGAACTGCTGGGATAACCTTATCTGCTGGTGCCATTGGTTTTGATTCGGGTTTCAATTCTGGCTTCTCAACCATTGGTTGAAACTCAGGGATGTGAGCCTGTGGTTTTTCAACCAGTGTTCCGATTTCAATAATCTCTGCTTGTGGTTCTTCTATGACTTCTGAGCCGAGCAATTCTTTCTTGATCACAACTCCATCCTGAAGAGTCAAACGATAAACATATTGACGTTTTCCTGGTTTACCTTTTTGTAGAAGAACTTGTGTACCTTTAGCAAGCTTAGGATTTTCAACTATTTGTTTTTCAAAGTCTACTTCTTCTACTTGGATGCTTTCTTCTATTGTAATAGAAGAAACTTGTTTGGTTCCGATCTCAGTGATCTCTGCTTGTGGTTTTTCTAGGATTTCTGAGCGAATCAATTCTTTCTTGATGACAACTCCATCCTCAAGAGTCAAGCGATAGACATCTTGTCGTCTACCTGCCTTGCCTTCTTGTAAAACATTCACAGTTCCTTTTGCTAGCTCTGCATTTTCAACTGTTTGTTTCTCAAAGGCTACTTCTTCTACTTGGATGAGCTCTTCTGTTGTAATCGTAGGAACTCGTTTTGTTCCAACTAAGATTACACGAGTCACTGCTTTTCTAATAACCTTAGTATCTACCAATGTAGACGAACGCTCTTCATCATTGAAGTAGTATTTCTCAAAGGTCTTGTGAATCAGTCCATCTTGACCCTCTTGGAAGACTCTCGTTTCACCTTCTGGTAAGCTATCATCATTGCGATATTCTGTTTGATGAGTAATAACCTCATCCTCAGTTACTAGGACTGTACGCTCAACACCAGTACCAACCACAACAACTTGGTTGACAGGTTGAGTCGTGATCACAGTTCTTAGATACTCACGTTGAGTTTCTTTGCCATTGACGTAGGTCACTTTATAGTAGTCTGTTTGAGTTCCTTCTTGACCTTCTACTTCGACCAGACGATAGCTAGTAGGCTTAGACTTGTCCTCGCGAATGATAGTGTTGTAAGGAATTACACTTGTTGTGCTGATTTCCCTAGTTTCAGTCACTTGAGAACCGATATGGATGATTTGTTCGAGGGCTGGAGTCAACTCCTTGACGCTAATCAAATCAGTCTTGACCAAAATTCCATCTTTATAAGTTAGTTGATAAACTTTCTCTACTTGGCCAGGGCGACCTTCTTGAACAAGCTTACGTTCACCCTTCGGCAAGTTTTCATCAATGACAGTAACAGTTCTAAAGTTAGTCTCTTCGATTCGTGTATCCTGTTTCACTTTAATATTTGGAACATGTTTTGTTCCTACTAAAATGATTGTTGGGACTGCTTCTCTGACAACTTTACTTTCAATTAATCTTGAAGAACGTTCTTCATCATTGAAGTATTGCTTCTCGATTGTCTTATGGATTAGCCCATCTTGACCTTCTTGGATAATCTTCGTTTCACCTTCTGGCAAAGTATCGTCGTTACGGAACTCCGTTGGACTTGTGATTCTCTCTTCTTGAATTTCGAAGATTGTACGTTCAATACCAGAACCTTCAACTAGGACTTTATTGACAGGTTGAGCTGTAATGACAGTTCTGAGGTGTTCACGCTTAGTTTCCTTGCCATTGACGTAAGTTACTTGGTAGTAGTCTGTTTGAGTTCCTTCTTGGCCCTCTACTTCAACAAGGCTGTAACCAACTGGCTTGGTCTTATCCTTACGAATAATAACATTGTATGGAATTGGACTTGTTGTGTTGATTTCCTTAGTTTCAGTGACTTGAGTACCGATATGGATAATCTCATCTTGAACCTTCTGAACTTCCTTGCTACTAATCAAGTCTGTCTTAATCAAGACTCCGTCTTTGTAGGTTAGTTGGTAAACTTTTTCAATCAGACCATTTCGTCCTACTTGAACTACCCTAGTTTCACCTTTTGGTAGATCTGGATTTTCAATCTTTTGAGTCTTATAAGCAATCTTCTCAGTTTGAGTATCCTGTTCTACCTTGATAGTTGGTACATGTTTTGTTCCTACCAAGATGATAGTTGGAGTTGCTTCTTTGATTAGTTTGCTATCTACTAATTTCGTAGAACGCAATTCGTCATTGAAGTATCGTTTTTCGATCGTCTTACGAAGGAGGCCTTCTTCTCCAACTTGAGAAATCTTAGTTTCACCTTCTGGAAGAGTGTCATCATTTCGATACTCAGTTGTGCTTGTAATCTTATCTTCTTGAATTTCAAAGAGGGTACGTTCTACTCCGGCACCTTCGACAATCACCTTGTCAACAGCTTCTTTAACGACTGTTGTCTTGAGATGCTCGCGTTTTGTTTCAGTACCATTGATGTAGGTTACTTTATAGAGGTCTGACTTCTCACCGTCTCGACCTTCTACCTCAGTCACTCTATAACCGATTGGCTTAGTCGTGTCTTTACGAACCTTAACGGTAAATGGAATTGGACTTGTCTCGCTTGCTTCTCTAATTTCTTTGATACGAGTTCCAACTTGGATGATCTCATCTACTGGATCTGTAGTGATGTTAGATTCTACAAATGTACGAGATGTCTCTTCTCCATTCACTTTCGTTACAGAGTAGCGATTTGTTTTCTGACCCTTCTTACCTGGCTGGATAACCTTAGTTGTTCCTGCAGGAAGTTGATCCGAAAACTCTTTGAGAGTATTGTAATCGATTGACTCTGTCTCATCTACAAGCTCAGTGGTTTCAACAATAGGTGTCGCATTTCCGACACGAACGACACGGTTGACTGCATCTGTAATCTTATGTTCAGAAACGATGGTACGACCGATTTCTTTACCATTTCGATAACTTACTAAGAACGTACGGACAATTTGTCCTGGAGTACCTTCGACATCAACAACACTTTCTCCTGCCGGAAGTGTATTGTCAGAGACATAAACCGTCTTGAATGGAACATCAACCTGCTCATCCAATGTACGTTCTGTCATCTTAGAAGTACCAATTACTGTGATTTCGTCAACAGCTTTTGGATCCTCAACTTTCGAGATTTCCTTACGAGAAACTTCGACATCGTCCTCATAGGTAACTTCATAAGTTGTTGTGATGGTACCAGGAGATCCGACTTGAGTAATCTTGCTGTAGCCTTCTGGTTGGGTTTCATCTTTTTCGATAACCTTGTTGAAGTCTTTTTCTTCGACAACAACTACGGATCTGATTGATACAACCACACCTAGACCTTTAACAACGATCTTGTTCTTCTTCTCTTTGAGGGTATTTTCATTGACCAAGGTACGATCAACAAGTTCGCCATTGAGGTAGGTAAGTTTATATTGACTTTCAATACGACCTTTTTCACCTTCTTGACGGACTTCTTCGTAGCCTTTTGGTTTCGTGTAGTCGTATTCAACTACAGTTTCAAAGTCAACATCCTTAACCTCAGTAGTGTATTCAACTTTTTCTACTGCACTACCAACTGTGATAATGCGTTTGACTGGTTGATCAATCACTGTCTCAGATGTCAAAGTCTTACCGGCTTCCTTACCATTCAGTTTTCTGATTTGATAAGTTTTTTCAACAGAACCATTCTTACCAGCTTGATTTTCAAATTGATAAGTCTTTGGTTTTGTTGGGTCAGTTCTGATTTCTGTTTCGTATGCAACAGTTTCTTTCTCAGTAACAGTCTCAAAGGTTTCTGTAGCTGTACCAATCAAAACGATTTCTCTCGTAGGCTCTTGAATTACTTCCTCAGATTCAATCTGACGACCTACAATTGTATCACCAACTTTGGTAATCTTGTATACATTAACTTTCTTACCAGCGACACCTTTTTGTACGGTTTCTTTAAATCCGATAGGAAGTTCATCTGTCTCACGAGTTTCGATGATGTACTCTGTAGTTGTTGTTGTACGAAGTGTTTCAACCGTTTTGTCACCAACGATATCTACTGGAGCTAGCGGTTTCCCATCTAGAGTGTTACGTCCAAGGAAGACATTATTACTCTTGGCATTCAAGTTCACCCACTCACCATTATATAGTCTGAAGAAACCATTTTTGTTTGGTGTGTCTGCGATAAACTTGTTGTCTGTAGCTGTTACTTTAACAGTGTCATTGAGACGGTTGATACCAAAGAAAGCTTGCATTATGTCTTTGATAACTCTACCGTCCGTTTTACGGGTAACATCATAACGTTGCCACGGCTCATTGTCTTTATACTTAAAGGTATTGCTATTGACATCAATAGAAGCTGCGTTTGTGCTTTCAATCGCAACCGCATTTTTCCATCTAGATTTGATTTTCGATACAGTCAACTCATTGTTGTCAATGTTGATGCTTCCTCTAGTCTTGGTAAATGGCACTTTTGTAACCTTGTTTACACGTTTACCAGTTGTACGGTCAATAACACTTGCTACATAAGTTGTATCATCATTAATGTAAATCGGTAACTGCTTGATGTCATCTACTTCAATCTTGTTTCTTGAAATAGTGATATCACCTGAACCACCACCTTCAACACCTCTAGATGCTTGAGCAGTATTGTTGTTAACAGAAATGATATAGTCTGTCGAATCACCAGTGATAGTGTTCCCTTCGATATTTAGGCTATAATCATTTGAACTTTCGTTATTTCTAAAGAGGATACCAAAGGTTCCTAGTTGTCCATCTTCAAATGGTTTTGTCAAACCTTCAATGGTGTTATTTGAAATGACATAACGACCTTTATCAAGAGGTTTGGTCCATTTATGGTTTTTCTCATTTGTTAGGATAGAGATGGCTGTGTAACCACGGTAACGAGCTGGATCATCATCATCGTTTTCTAACTTAGAGTTTGGATCTTGTGTTACCTTGTTGTTACGAATAATGACATCCGTCATCGGATTGGCACGGTTATAAACCTCGATACCATTCAAACGGTCTCCGAGTGAGACGTTGTTTTCGATGAGGATCTTATTCCCGTCGTGAATATCCAAACCTTTACGGTAGTTGTAGTTTGTATAGTTTCCAGTATAGGTAATGCCATCATTATAAGACCCTGCCATTGAGGCAGCACCATATCCAGTACCACCGTCCAACACATGACCGTTGTATGACAAGATATTATTGTCTACCACAAAATTACGTTGGTAACCGAACATAACACCAGCAACACGGTTGTTATGAAGGAAAGAGTTGGTTACCTTGTTACCGTCCATGATAGGAACATCTGGATCTCCGATAGACTTGACTTCATTTGAAACCTTTTCAGAGATACTGCTATAACGGATTGGTCTACCGCTAGCATCATACTCTTGAGCTGTTGCCTTGCTTGAACTAAAGAAGACACCGGCTCTGTTGAATTTCATTGCACGAACATCATTGATTGTAACGTTTGAAGAATCGTTTACATAGATCCCGTTTGAGCTTCCAAAGTAAGATTTCCCTTTACGGTAAAACTCATTGTCTTTTGTGTAGTCTGATGAATCATAGGCGTGCTCAACAGTTAAGCGACCTACAGTAAAGTTATTCTGATTTTGAATGAGGACCGCAGACTCGTAACGGTTATCCGTCAAGTTTGTTTCAGGATCGTGCTCTCCATCTTGCTTTTTGTTAAACACGATTTTTGTATTGTTACGACTTGGACCACTACCAATTAAACCTTTTACATTGGCATAGTTCTCATCGATAACCAAGGTTTTCTTCAAGAGGACATTCCCTGAAACCATTACGGCAGCTCCACCCTCAACCTCATTGGCTGCTTTCAGAGCTTTTTGAAGAGAATCACTTGCTTCAATCTTACCAGTCGTATCTAATCCATAATCTGTAGCTTTTACATACTTACCGTATGTTGCATCTTCATATACTTTTGTATTGCTAGCTGCAGCTCTTCTTCGGCGAGCTCTAGGAGCTGCTGATTCATCTTTAGGAGCTTTCGGTTCCTCTTTAGGAGTCGTTACCCCCTCTTTAGGTGTCTCTAACAACTTTTTCAGTTCTTCTTCAGGTGTTGTTTCAGCTGCTGGTTTTTCTACCTTAGGCTGTTCTGCTTTTGGCTGCTCAGTTGTGGGTTGCTCTTTAACAGGTTGTTCTGCTGCTGGTTTTTCTTCAGCAACCTCTTTCTCAGCAGGAGACTTGTCTGCTTCCTTTTCTGCCACTTCCGTTGTAGTAGTAGAGTCTTCCGGCGTTAAAACTGCAGATTTACCCTCATCATTTGCCACATCTTTCGAATCGTTGGCGGTAGTTTCACCGCTTTCGTTCAATTTTTTCTTTTTTAAAGGAGCTGTTTCTTTTTCATCCTGATTTTGAACAACTGTGTTATTTGAGAAATCAGTTGTATCAGCTTTAACATGCACTTGACCTAATTGGAAAGTGGTTAAAATCCCAATTGTCAACAGTGAATATTTTGTTGATTTTCTAATATTCATTTTCTTTTTCTCCAAACTCTCATTTAGCCATCATCTCTTTATAAGATTTGAATTCTGCATAAATATCCTTAGACTCCCTGTTTTAGGGCGCAAAATATTTATTCTATACTATTCAATAATACAGTGATATAGGGCGAAAGTCAATAAATTTTAACCGAAATTTTTATTTATCCAACTAATACTTTTCGTTTATGATTTTTTTCTAAAATTTTTGTCTTTTTGGTACTTTTTATTCAAAAAAGCTAGGAATTTTTCCTAGCTTTTTTTGGTTCTTTTATACTAATTTTTCAAAGACTTCCGAGAAATTTTTGCTAATAGTTTCAAGCGAAACTTCTACTTCTTCTCGAGTTTGGTTGTTCTTAACCTTAACTTGTCCACTTTCGACTTCACTCTCTCCTAGGGTGATGAGGGTCTTAGCCTCAAAGACGTCAGCTGACTTGAACTGGGCTTTGAGCTTGCGATTGAGGTAATCACGCTCCACTTTGAAACCTTGTTGGCGAAGAGCTTGTACCAACTCCAAAGCCTTCAGATTAGCCTCTTCACCAAGGACAGCAATATAGACGTCGAGAGCGTTTTCGATAGGTAGGGCCACACCTTGCTTTTCAAGGATAAGAAGCAGGCGCTCTACACCAAGGCCAAATCCAAATCCAGCAGTTTCAGGACCACCAAAGTAGGCAACCAAACCATCGTAGCGACCACCCGCACAGACTGTCAAATCATTGCCCTCGATCTCAGTGATAAACTCGAAAATCGTGTGGTTGTAGTAGTCCAAACCACGTACCATATTGGTATCGATGATATAGTCTACTCCAAGATTTTCCAACATCTGACGCACAGCATCAAAATGAGCTTGGCTTTCTGCATCAAGGAAGTCCAAGATAGACGGCGCATTTTCTACTGCCACCTTGTCTTCTTTTTCCTTAGAGTCCAAGACACGGAGAGGATTTTCCTCCAAACGACGTTGGCTATCCTTCGACAAGGTCTCCTTGAGCGGTGTCAAATAGTCGATCAAGGCCTGACGATAAGCCGCACGGCTCTCAGGATTTCCGAGAGTGTTGAGGTGTAGTTTGACACCTTGGATGCCGATTTCTTTCAAGAAATGAGCTGCCATAGCGATGGTTTCCACATCGGTAGCTGGATTGCTAGAACCAAAGCACTCAACACCAATCTGGTGGAACTGGCGTAAACGACCTGCTTGTGGACGCTCATAACGGAACATAGGGCCCATGTAGTAGAACTTACTTGGCTTTTGCACTTCTGGGGCGAAGAGTTTATTTTCCACATAGGAACGAACAACGGGCGCAGTTCCTTCTGGACGGAGGGTAATATGGCGGTCACCCTTGTCATAAAAATCGTACATTTCCTTGGTTACGATATCCGTTGTATCTCCGACAGAGCGGCTGATGACCTCGTAATGCTCAAAAATAGGCGTGCGCACTTCTGCGTAGTTATAGCGCTTGAAAATTTCACGGGCAAAGCCCTCAACGTACTGCCACTTAGCAGACTCAGCAGGTAAAATATCCTGTGTTCCTTTTGGTTTTTGTAATTTCATAGGGAATCCTCTTTATAACTTAATAGTCCTATTTTACCATAAATGAGGGGATTGGGACAGTCGGAGGAGTAAAGAAATAGCTTTAGTCTGTACCTCTTTCATCTGATTTCCGGATAAATAGCAAATGTCGCCCAGTATTTACAATCTATTACATGCATGATACAATGAAAACCATCAGATATACGAAGGAGAACTTATGAAAAAGAATATCTTGACAACCCTTGTTGCTGCTCTTGTCTACTTTCTCTGTATCGGAGTGGGTGTTCTACTAGGGAACCTTGTCGACCACACCGGAAATATGTTTTACGCACCAGCCTTTGCAGCCTTAGTAGGTGGTAGCGTCTATATGATCCTTTTAGCAAAGGTTCCTCGTTTTGGAGCGATTACTACGATTGGACTTGTGATTTCTCTATTTTTCCTTGGGAGTAAGCATGGTGCTGGAGCCTTTCTGCCAGGAATTATCTGCGGTCTTGCAGCAGATAGCATCGCTCACTTAGGACAATACAAGGATAAGTTCAAGAACCTCCTTTCCTTTCTAGTCTTTGCTTTTGGTACTACTGGTCCTATTCTACTCATGTGGTTAGCACCTCAATCCTATATCGCAGCTCTAGTCGCTCGCGGAAAATCTCAGGACTATATCGACCGCATTATGGTTGCACCGAATCTTGCTAATATCCTCCTCTTTATCACAAGTGTTCTTATCGGCGCTTTGCTTGGTGCCCTGATTGGACAAGAACTTAGTAAGAAGTTGACACATAAAATCTAAATAAAAAAGAGCCAGATGGCTCTTTTTATTTATGACTTAATTTCTTAGTCAAGAAGTCTCCCAAGAATTGGATTGTAAAGATAATCAAGATAATGATGATAGTCGCAAGAATGGTTACATCGTGATTATAACGGTTAAATCCATAAGCAATAGCTACGTTACCGATACCACCTGCTCCTACTGCTCCCGCCATGGCTGTTTCACCGATAAGGGAAATTAAGGTCACAGTTGTCACACGAATCAAATCTGGAAGTCCTTCTGAAAGGTAAACACCTACGATGTCCCAGAAAGTAGCCCCGCTGGCTTGTGCCGCCTCGATAACTCCGCTATCCAGTTCTGCCAAAACTACCTGCACCTGACGAGCAAAAAAGGCAAAGACTGCGAAAGAAAGAGGCACAAGCGCCGCATTGGGTCCAATACTTGTCTTCACAATCAAGTGAGAAAGGGGTGACAAGATAGCCAAAAGAATAATAAATGGAACTGCACGGAAAATAGAAGTAATCTTATCTAAAATCCAGAAAACAACTTTATTTTCCAAGACACCACCTGGAGCAGTCAAGACAAGGAAAAGCCCTGCTACTAGCCCCAAGAACCCTCCAATGATGAAGGAAAGAATTGTCATATAAAGTGTTAAGTAAATAGCTGTTCCCCAGCCCGCCTGGCCAGACCAGCCCATCTTATAGACGTTTGGTAAGTATGTTTGAATCCATGCTTCCATCTTACTGTCCTCCCTTCAATACTTTAAGTTGTACACCCGCTTGACGAATAGCTTCTTGTGCGCCTGCAAGAGCTTCTTTTTCTCCTGAAAGGACAACTACTAGTTCACCAACAGGGGTGCCATCAAGAATCTCAATATTCCCATAAAGGATATTGGCTGTTACTTGATAATGTTTGTATAATTCATTCAAAAGTGGCTCATCTGTAGAGGCTCCTGCATACTTGAGTTGTACCAAGAGGCTATTCTTAGATAGGTTTTCTACAATTTCCTGCTGCTCGATTTTGCCCATGGCTTCATCAATTCCAGTAGCTGTCGAAATGAAGTCCTGGGTCAATGGTTGTTTAGGATCTGAGAAGATTTCAAGAACACTACCTTCTTCAATCAAACGTCCATCCTGCATAACTGCCACACGGTTAGCAATATCTTTGACAATCTGCATTTCATGCGTGATTAAGACAATGGTCAAGCCTAATTTTTGGTTTAAATCCTTAAGCAAAGCCAAAATCTGCTTAGTTGTCTTAGGGTCTAAGGCAGACGTTGACTCGTCTGAAATCAAGATTTTTGGATCATTAGCCAAGGCACGTGCAATAGCCACACGTTGTTTTTGTCCTCCAGATAGTTGAGACGGATAGTTTTCGGCACGGTCTGCTAGGCCAACTAATTCCAATAATTCAGCAACTTTTGCCTTTTTTTCATCCTTGCTCAGCCCTGAGTGTTTAAGGGCAAAAGCTACGTTTTCCTCAGCTGTTTTTTGACTCATGAGGTTAAAGTGTTGGAAAATCATCCCAATATCTTGACGTTTTCGACGTAACTCCCCAGCAGTCAAAGACACTTTATCATCAAAAATAACATCATCATCAATGGTAATTCTACCTGCAGATGGTTTTTGCAAAAGGTTGATAACACGAACCAAGGTTGACTTCCCTGCTCCAGAATATCCAACGATTCCGTAGATATCTCCTTCTTGGATATGAATGGTCACATCCTTAACCGCTGTGACAGTTCTTTTCTTTTGATGAAAAGTCACATCGATTTGATCTAACTTGATAATATCTCTACTCATAGCTTCTAATCAGCTCCTCTACTAATTCAATATGGGTGTAATAATCTGCGATTCGCACATTTTCATCTCCACCATGGTCTCGGCTATTGGCATTCCCCAATCCGAAAGCAATCATAGGTACTTCTAAGGCATCAAAGACTGTATGCATGGGACCTGTCCCAGCCGTTGTCGGCAAGACAGAAACCCCCTGTGGATAGAATTTTTTTGCCAACTCAATGACATTGAGAATGGACGGTGCACTCATGTCACTTCGGTAACTCATCTCGCCCAAAGTATAGTACAATTCTACCTTATCAAAGCCGTTTTTGTCTAGTTGTTTTCGGATTTTATCCAAAACATCATGGGGTTCAAGTCCTGGAACCAAACGAACTTCTAGCTTGGCACTAGCTTCTGCTGGCAAGATTGTTTTGACTCCTTGCCCTTGATATCCTGACTGGATCCCTTCGATATTGAGAGCTGGTTCAAAGAAGAAACGCTTTAGAAAGGCGGTACGTTCCTCTTGTAATAAAGGCAATTCTAAACCATATATATGATTGATTTCTTCTGGGTTTCGTTGAGCGTAGGTATCAACCAAAGCTAACTCGCGTTCATTTGGCGCTTGAACATTATCGTACAAACCGTCAACCAAGATACGACCATCGGTTGCACGAAGACTGGTCAAGGCTTGGATGAGATACCAGGGAGCCGACTCGACGACTCCTCCATAGCTAGAATGGATATCCACGTCTGCACTCTTAACCTTGGCATCAAAGGTTACAATTCCCTTATTGCCCCCTGAGATTTCTAGCTGCTCTAAGGCATTTTTTGTTCCTTGTTCCCAGACCAATAGATCTGCACCACGGAGTTTGTCAGCATGCTTTTCTAGATATTTATCCAAATCCATAGAGGCCGATTCCTCTGCCCCCTCCATGATAAAGCTGATATTGACTGGAAGATCATCGTGGTTCTGCATATATTTTCTAAGAGCACTTAAGCGAGCAGTGATATGCCCTTTGTCATCATCAACTCCACGTCCATACATAATCCCGTCACGAACAGAAAGAGTAAAGGGATCCTCTGTCCATACTTGATCACCATCTGCCGGTACTGTATCGTAGTGGTTGTAGAAAATAATAGTCTTGGCATCTGGTCGCGAACTTTTAAAATGAGCCATGACAAAAGGCGCCGTATAGCTCTCGTCAATCTCAACCTCTGCACCTACACGCTTAAAAATCTCGCCTAGATAACGGGCAACTTCTTTAAGACCAACTTGCTGAGCAAAAACTGATTTTTTAGAAATCAAAGTACGCAAAACCTCAAAATAATGTTGCGCTACATGATCCTTTTCAAACTTTTCAATTTGTTCTTGCGGGTTAGAAAAAACCATTTTCTCTCTACCTTTCTACTAGGGCTTGTACCTTTTAGCAAATACAAGTGGATGTCCATTTGCATGATTCTCAATATAAAAGCAAGAGGTGGAAAATCTCTCTCCCACCTCTTTATGTTTTATTACCAAACTGGTTGATCCAAGCCGTCTGAAGTTTCTTCGATGACTTTTTTCACTTCATCTGTATGGTAAGCTGCGATAACTTTCTTGATTGCATCAGCTTTAGGTGATGTTTCCCAATCTTTTTTCGCAACGATGATGTTGTACCATTGTTTTGAGTTTTCGTCAGCTTGCTCTTTAAAGAGTGCTTTCTTGTAGTCCAATTTTGCTTCTGTAACGAATGTGTTGTTTACAACAGCTGCATCAACTGATGACAATGAACGAGCTGTTTGGCTAGCGTCCAACTCAGTGATTTTCAAGTTCTTTGGATTTTCTTTGATGTTTGCGATTGTCGCAAGTTCAGTTCCTGAAACGTCCAATTTGATCAAACCAGCTGATTGAAGAAGGTAAAGAGCACGGCTTTCGTTTGTAGCATCGTTTGGAATTGCAATTTCACCCTTATCTGGGATTTCTTCTACTTTAGTATATTTGTTGTCACTTCCGTTCAAACCTGAGTAAAGACGGATTGGTGAGATGTACGTATCTGCGATCGCTACAAGATCTTTACCGTTTTCTTTGTTCCAGTTGTTCAAGAAGTTGTAGTGTTGGAAAGCGTTCAAGTCTACTTCCCCATCAGCAGTTGCTTTGTTTGGTTGTGAGTAGTCTGTAAACTCTGTAAATTCCAAAGTAATCCCGTCTTTTTCAACCAATTCTTGGATTTTATCCCAACGTGCTTCTTCTGAACCGCTACGGTTTACAGTTGCGATTTTAATTGTTGTTCCCTCAGCTGCTTTATCAGCTGCTTTTTGACCTGAAGATGCACAAGCTGCAAGTGTAAGACCTGCTACTGTAGCGACTGTCGCTACGCCTAACCATTTTTTAATGTTCATTATTTTTTTCTCCTTATAAATAATACTGTAATAGTATCTCATACTTTATTTGAATAAGCAAATTGTTATTAGATGGGCAGAGATATAGCTTAAAACTATATGTCGAAAGAGTGCAAAATCATCCATTTACTAAAGAATGGATGATTGCTAAACACTATTTAATATCAGCTTCCGCTGGCAGGTAAGAGCCACCAAAGAACTGTTGAGATAGTTTTTCAAGAGTTCCGTCTTTATATAGTTCTTGGATGCGTTTATCCACAAATGCCTTCAACTCATCTTGACCTTTTGCAAGAAGTGGGTAAACATAAGGTTGTTGGTCACTTGGAAGTTCGATGACTTTCAAGTTATCCAGACCTTGATTTTTGATAACTGTCTCTACACCGATCTTGTCAAAAATCTTATAGTCAAATTGACCATCACTCAAGCGAGACATGATTTGTTGGAAATCAGCCTTTGTATAGTTAAGGATAGTTGGATTGTCCGCATGCTCTGTGTTATATGCTTCCAATTGTTTAGCTGAGGTTGTTCCTTGAACGACTTCAGTAGATTTTCCACCGATATCATCAAGAGACTTGATGCTAGTGTCGTCCTTCTTCACAACAAGAACGTTAGGGTTTTTAGCAGTTGGCGCTGCGTAGAGGTATTTCTCTGCACGTTCTTTGGTATAACTGAGGTTGTTAACGGCCATTTGGTAACGATCACTATCAAGTCCTGGGAAAATCCCTGACCACTCTGTCTTTTCAAACTTGACAGTATACTTGTCTGAGTCTTTAAAGATAGCACGAACAAGCTCAATCTCGTAACCAGTCAATTCACCATTTTCTTCATAGATAAATGGTTTTGGTGAGCCGTTAGTTGCTACAACGATTTCTTTCTTAGCACTTGTTGCATCACCTGATGCCGCATCTTTCTTCTCACCACCTGAGCAAGCTGCTAGTAGACCTGCGGCAACAAGCCCCAGAGCAGCAAGTGATGAATATTTGATGATTTTCTTCATGATATTTCCTCCAAAATAGAATATAGTCTTATCTTAACAGAAAAAAAGCAATTCCGCCATTATATGATTTCTATCTTTGCCATAGGTTTTCTTTATATCTGATTTAAAAGACAAGACGCAAGATAGCTATTAAGACAACCCCAAAGAGAACCGTCCCCACCAGATTACGATAGCGAAAGGCGACAAAGGCCGTTGGAAATACTGCTATCAAGTCTAACCACTTGATTTGAGGAAAATCTCCCACCTTACCTGTTGCCACACTTGATAGAATCAAGGCAAAGATAATAGATACAGGTAGAAATTTTAAAAAACGCTCGACAATAGCAGGCAAGCCCTTATACTTGACCAAGATAAAGGGAATCACACGTGGAATCCAAGTAACTAGTCCAGAAAAAATAACAGCTAACAAAAGATACTTACTGACCATCTAAGATTACCCCCATTGTACATCCAAGCAGTGTCGCAAATAGGACAGCTAGCGATTGAGATACCACTGTCAAGAGTATAAAGAAGGAAAGGGCAACTACTCCTAAAATGATAAAGAGGTTGCGCAAGGGAATTCTTCTTTGCATAATCTGAAACTGAGAAGTAAAAATCCCGATAAACATCCCCACTAGAGCAAAATCTAGACCAATAACTTCCGGATTTGGCAAAAGCCCACCTAAGGCAGTCCCGACAACCGTCCCCACAAACCAAGCCACATAGCTATTTAGATTGTTACCATGCATCCACATAGGATTGACCTTGTCCGTATGGACCAGCTCGCCCATCAAAACACCATAGGTCTCATCGGTCAAGATACTAGACATACCGATATTGTGACCTAGGCTAGTATGACGAAAATAGGTAGAAGCGTGTAAACTCAGCAAAAAGAGACGTAGATTGATCAAAAAGACCGTCATGGCAATAGCAGCCACAGGCGCTTGGACTGCAATCAAGGCCAGCATTGCAAACTGGGCGCTTCCAGCATAAACAAAGAGACTCATCAAACCCATCTCAACAGGTGTTACATATGGAGCCCCGATAATCCCACAAGCAAGGCCGATACTAACATAGCCTAAAGCGGTCGGCACTGCAGCCTGTAGCCCCTCCCAAAATCCTTTTTCTTTCATAAACCTCCTCATTCTTACAAATATATCATTCAACTGCCAAGCGTTCAAAACAAGAACCCTAGGGCGACTACCATCGAGATTGATCGATTCGAATATGATATTGATTAATCTCAGGATTGTCATCATCCTCATATTCTGTATGATAAACATCAGGATAAACATCGATCCAGAGTTCTCTCAGTTGCCCTTTCAGTTTGACCTTAAACCGATAACCACCATCATCCCCGACCAAGGCATCAACTTTCAAAGATTGAAAATTGGGTAGAGCTTCGATTTCTGCTTTCATATCTTTGGTCATTTGATAAAATACTTCTTTCTGTTGAGCTTTGGAAGTCACAGGGAAATATACCGCCGCCCCTTGTAAACGATGTGATTCTGAAAAAGTAAAGGTCACTCGGCCGCTGTAATTTTTCCATTTAAAATTTTCGTAGTCGTAGAAAAGACGCCCTGTTTTATAGAGATAGGGATCTCTTGCATGCCAAGTATCGTGATAGCCTGTTTCTGTTTCTTCTACTATTTTATTAGGTTTTCCAAACACTTTTTCAACAGATTCTAGAGGCATGTTAAACGAAATAGATTCAAACATGACCAATTGCGTCTTTTGAAACAGCTGAAAAACCAGCAGAGACAGCAATAATCCCACTAGAGCAAGTGCTATACTAATTGTTTTTTTAAATCTCATATGTCTACTATACTAAAAAGTTCTGCTATTTGTCCAAGATAAAAGAGTTAACCCTAGGCTAACTCTTTATTCCATGGTATCAAAAGCAAGGCTAGGTTTGGCATTTAGATCCAATCTTGCAAAATTTTCTTTGTTCCACTCGCTGACGCTGGCATAAGCAATCATCCCTGCATTATCTCCGCAAAGACGTAGAGGTGGAATGATAACCTTGACATCGGTGATTTCAGCCGCCAAACGTTCTCTAAGACCTTTATTGGCCGCCACACCACCAGCCACGACTAGGGTTTTAACAGGGTATTTCTCCAAGGCCTTCTTGGTTTTTGCCATGAGAATATCCATAACTGCTGCTTGGAAGGAAGCACACAAGTCCTCTGTAGACAGGCTTTCTCCCTTTTGCTCGGCATTGTGGTGAAGATTGATAAAGGCAGACTTCAAACCTGAAAATGAAAACTCCAGATTATCTTCCTTAATCATGGCACGAGGAAAGTCATAAACATCCTGACCTTGATGGGCTAACTCGTCAATCTCGCGACCAGCTGGATAGGTCAAACCCATGACACGGCCGACCTTATCATAGGCCTCACCAACCGCATCATCACGAGTTTCCCCAACAATCTTATAATCGCCCGCCTCAGAAACATAGACTAACTCTGTGTGCCCACCACTAACTAATAGAGCCAGCAAGGGAAACTCCAAAGGCTCGACACTCTGGGCTGCCATGAGGTGACCGGCCATGTGATTCACAGGGATTAGAGGCAGTCCATGCGCCCAAGCAAAGGCCTTGGCAGCTGATAAACCAACCAGCAAGGCTCCTACTAATCCTGGTCCGTAGGTAACAGCAACAGCGGTTACATCTTCTTCGCTAATACCTGCTTCTGCTAGTGCCTCCTCGATACAGGCTGTAATGACTTCTACATGGTGACGACTAGCTACTTCTGGCACTACGCCCCCAAAACGTTTGTGACTCTCGATTTGACTAGCAATGACATTGGACAAGAGCTGGTCGTCATTTTTTAAGACGGCGACACTGGTCTCATCACAGGATGTCTCAAATGCTAAAATATATCTATCCTTCATCTATTTCTCTCTTCATGATAATGGCATCCTCAACTGGATCATGGTAGTAGGACTTTCTCTCAGCGATGACCGCCATTTTTTCTTTCTTGTAAAATGCTTGCGCTCGGTGGTTGGACTTTCTAACTTCGAGGAAAATTTCCTTATCTGCGGGCAATTGAACAAACAAGGCTGAGGCTATACCCTGACCTTGATAGGCTTTTTTGACAGCGATTTGCAAGACTTCTGCTTCAAAGAGATTCTCCTGAATTGCTAGAAAACCTATCACTTCTGCCCCATCATAAGCTAGAGCATACCAAGTCTGGTCTTGGGACAGGTCTGCTTGGATTTGTTCCAATGTCCAAGGACTGACTGGATAAACATCTATCATAACAGCGTAGATAGCTTGTGCCACGTCAGGTTGCTGTTGGATTTGTTTGATTTCAATCATAGGCGTTTAATGTAAGACTCACCAGACTCGGCGTGGTTCTTGAGCCAATTTTCCTCAGCTTCGACACGTTTGAGGTAATTCGGCACAAAATCGTGTAAGGAGTCTGCTTCCTTGTCCCAGGCCCAAAGAGCTAGATTCGCTGCGTTTGGTAAGGTTTCTTGATAGTTGGCCTGTGGTAATTGCTCTTGAATCTGCTCGACAAAGGCACCCACTTCACCAACAAAGGTTACCTGGTCAGCATCCTTGACTTGCTCAAGGACTTTCGCAAAGGACAGATGCGCTTCTGGAAAGACAGGTTGAGCATATTCATAGAATCCTGCGTAGACATTGTTGCGGCGTGCATCCATCAAAGGAACAACCAAACCTTCCTGTTGACTCGGTACCAGAGCTAAAAGGCTAGACATCCCTACTAACTCAATGTTTAGGGTATGAGCCAAGGTCTTGGCAGTGGCTACTGCGATTCGCAAACCTGTATAGCTACCAGGCCCCTCTGCCACGACGATTCGATCCAAATCCTTAGGTGTCCAATCTAGACTGGCCATCAAAAAATCAATAGCAGGCATGAGGGTAATACTGTGATTTTTCTTGATATTAATCATGGTCTCGGCAAGAAGCTGCTTGTCCTCTAAAATGGCTAAAGACAGAGCCTTGCTGGACGTATCAAAAGCTAATACTTTCATAACACATTCCTATCTTTTTGTCTGTTTACTATTATACTACAAAAGCCGACACATGGGAATTTTCTTTGTTTTGAAACAAAAATGTCCTGACAAATAGACAGGACAAGTGCTCAAGAATTCAAACCAAAGTAAAATACAAACCAGACCACATAGGTCACAAGAAGAAGGAAAAACGAATACAGAGTCACGAAGCCAATCTTCCATAGGAATTTGGCTTTCCGATGCTCTAGCAGAGTATACAAAACATTGCCACCGTAAACACAGGCAACGAATACCGCAAAGACCAGAAGACGAATGATAATAGCTATTTGAAACATATCGCACCCTCCTTAATAAAGAAAAACCTCTTTTCTATCTTTATTATAGCATTTGAATCTGAGGTCTTCAAATACTTATACAAGGCAAAATGAAATGTACTTCACGCTCCTTACTTTCAGGTTTCCCCTCTTTTACTAATTCCCCTTTTTATGTTATAATTGAAATAATTGTAACGAATCAAGGTCAATCTAGACACAAAATGAACTGAAATGAAAGAGCTTCAAGCTAAGAATTTTGAATAAAGTGACCTGAAAAAAGAAAGGAAATACATGATATACAAAGTTTTTTATCAAGAAACAAAAGACCGTAGCCCACGTCGTGAAACAACACGATCACTATACTTAGACATCGATGCTAGCTCAGAACTTGAGGGACGTATCATTGCTCGCCAACTTGTTGAAAAAAACCGTCCAGAATACAACGTAGAATATATCGAACTCTTGTCTGATAAACTACTTGACTACGAAAAAGAAACTGGCGCATTCGAAATTACGGAGTTCTAATATGGCCTACACTCTTAAACCAGAAGAAGTCGGCGTTTTTGCTATCGGTGGTCTAGGAGAAATCGGGAAAAATACCTACGGTATTGAGTACCAAGATGAGATTATTATTGTCGATGCTGGGATTAAATTCCCAGAGGACGATCTACTTGGTATCGACTATGTTATCCCTGACTACTCTTATATTGTTGAAAATATTGACCGCGTCAAAGCTCTCTTAATTACCCACGGACACGAAGACCATATCGGAGGGATTCCTTTCTTGCTCAAGCAAGCTAACATCCCAATCTATGCAGGGCCTCTTGCACTCGCTTTAATCCGCGGAAAACTTGAAGAGCATGGTCTTCTACGCAATGCTACACTTCACGAAATCAACAGCAACACAGAGTTGACATTTAAAAATCTTAAGGCAACCTTCTTTAGAACAACCCACTCTATCCCCGAACCTTTGGGAATTGTTATCCATACACCTCAGGGTAAAATTATCTGTACAGGTGACTTCAAGTTTGACTTCACACCAGTTGGTGAACCTGCAGACTTGCACCGCATGGCAGCTCTAGGTGAAGAGGGTGTTCTTTGTCTCTTGTCTGACTCAACTAATGCTGAAGTACCAACCTTTACAAACTCAGAAAAAGTTGTTGGTCAATCCATCATGAAGATTATTCAAGATATCGAAGGACGCATCATTTTTGCATCCTTTGCCTCAAATATCTTCCGTCTCCAGCAGGCTACTGATGCTGCTGTCAAGACTGGCCGTAAGATTGCTGTCTTTGGACGTTCAATGGAAAAAGCTATTGTCAACGGGATTGAACTTGGCTATATCAAGGCACCAAAGGGAACCTTTATCGAACCTAATCAGGTTAAGGATTACCCAGCTGGAGAAGTATTGATTCTATGTACAGGTAGCCAAGGGGAGCCTATGGCAGCCCTCTCTCGTATCGCTAACGGAACCCACCGTCAAGTGCAGTTACAACCTGGTGATACGGTTATCTTCTCTTCTAGCCCAATTCCTGGAAACACCACTAGCGTAAACAAACTGATTAACACTATCTCAGAAGCTGGTGTTGAAGTCATTCACGGTAAAATCAATAATATCCATACCTCTGGACACGGTGGTCAGCAAGAACAAAAACTCATGCTTCGCTTGATTCAACCTAAGTACTTCATGCCAGTTCACGGTGAGTATCGTATGCAAAAAATTCATGCTGGTTTGGCTGTTGATACTGGAGTTGAAAAAGACAATATCTTTATCATGAGCAACGGAGATGTTCTTGCCCTTACTGCAGACTCTGCTCGCATCGCAGGTCATTTCAATGCCCAAGATATCTATGTCGATGGAAATCGTATCGGTGAAATTGGGGCCGCAGTCCTAAAAGACCGTCGTGACCTATCCGAAGATGGTGTCGTGCTTGCTGTCGCAACAGTAGACTTCAAGACACAGATGATTATTTCTGGTCCAGATATTCTCAGTCGTGGTTTCGTCTACATGCGTGAATCGGGTGACCTTATTCGTCAAAGCCAACGCATTCTTTTTAACGCTATTCGTATCGCTTTGAAAAACAAGGATGCCAGCATCCAATCTGTCAACGGTGCTATCGTTAACGCTATTCGCCCATTCCTTTATGAAAATACTGAACGTGAACCAATCATCATTCCGATGATTCTCACACCAGATGAAGAAGAATAAAATAAAACTCTCTGAAGCTTAAAAGCTTTAGAGAGTTTTTCTTATTTAACAATAATCTCGTAACGAGTTTTGCTAGCAAAAGTTTGACCTGCTTTGAGAATCACTTGATTTTTAAGGTCGCTGTGAATGGCATCTGGTAGAGCCTGTGCTTCAAGAGCAATCCCATTGTGCTGAATCATTGGTTGACCAGCGATGATGACACTCTCATCCACAAAGTTTGCTGTATAAACTACAAAGCATGGAGCTTCAGTTTTAAAGAGCATGAAACGTCCTGACTTTTGATCATAAAGGAAACCAGCATTGTCATGTCCTTTAGGAAGAGCAAATGGGTGATCCAAGCCAGATACGATTTGGATTTGCTCATCTTCTTCTGAAAAGATATCTTTCAACAAGGCACCATTGTAGATATGTTTGACTACATCTCGGTTAGCATCTGGAGTTTTTGCAGGTACACCGTCAGGAGCAATGGGATAAATCCCCTCAGTGTTTAATTGGAAGACATGACGGTCAATAGTCTGAGTAAAATCACCTGATAAGTTAAAGTAGCTGTGATTGGTTGGATTAACAAGCGTATCCTGGTCTGTCGTCACCTTATAGCTGACTTCGTAGGCCTCATTTTCTTCTAGTTTGTAGCTAATCCAAATCTTAAGATTACCTGGGAAGCCTCCTGTCCCGTCTGTTCTTTCTGTATAAAGTGTCAAACCATGGTCGCTCACCTCGACTAGTTCAAACAAGCTAGAATCCCAACCTGTTGAACCGCTGTGGTTACAGTTGCTAGCATTGTTGACTTCGAGGTTATAGGTTTTACCATTAAGCTCAAATGTCGCACCTGCGATACGACCTGCAACTGGACCTACACTCGCTCCATGTTTAGGACTGTTACCTACATAGCTGTCAAAATCATCAAAGCCTAGGATAACATTGGCAAAATTACCAGCCTTATCAGGAGTTACATAGCGTAGAATCGTTGCACCATAGGTCATGATTTCCAGTTGGTAGCCTGCTTCTGTTTCAAAGCGATAAGCGACAACATCCTTGTCATCAACTTTCCCAAATACACGTTCTGTGTATGTTTTCATCCTTTTCTCCTTATTATTTGAATTCGTGAATAATAACACCTTGAACGACGCGGTTTACGGTACCTGTAGGTGATGGTGTATCAGGTCTGTTTCCAACCTTAAGCGAAGTCAAGAGAGCAAATAATTGACCATAAACAATATAAGGGAATACACGGTAAACGTCATTCAAGACACCGCCACAGCCAAGTGCTACTTCCTTAACGTTTTCAAGACCAAAAGCTTGATCACTCAAGAGAACAACGCGACGAGCGATTTGGTCCCCTGCAACTTCACGAACCAAGTCTAAGTCGTACTTACGAGTATAGTCTGTTGTAGTACCAAAGACTAAAACTACAGTATCTTCATTGATAAGAGATTTTGGACCGTGACGGAAGCCAACTGGGCTTTCATACATAGTCGCAACTTGACCAGCAGTCAATTCCAAAATTTTCAGTTGTGCTTCATGAGCAAGACCGAAGAATGGACCTGCACCTAAGTAAATCACTCGGTTAAAGTCTAGGTCAACCAACTCTTTCACATCTGCCACATTGTCAAGAACTTTACGAGCAAGACTAGAAAGCACTTCAAAACGTTCAGCTTTAACAGCAAATTCAGTTGGATCAAAGACCAAAAGTGCTGTCAACATCATAGAAGTAAAGCTTGATGTCATTGCAAATCCAGCGTCATTTGAAGCTGCAGGTTGCAAGAGCAATAGATTACGATCATCTCCATGTGCTTGAAGAGCCAATTCTCCTTCCGCGGCACAAGTAATGGTCACTTGATAAAGCTCATCAACTAAGGCCTTGGCCAAGTCAACTGTTGCTACACTTTCCGGTGAGTTTCCACTACGAGCAAAGGACACTAAAACCGTAGGTACTTCCTTTTTCAAATAAGTCTGTGGATTGGCCACGATATCAGTCGTCGCAATAGCATTGAAGTTCCACTTGCGCTCGTCATAAACTTCTTTGAAATAGGGAACAAGTGTGTCTCCGACATAGGCAGAAGTCCCTGCACCAGTCAGGATAACCTTGATGTAGTCATGTTTGTCTGCAATTCCTTGCAAAAAGGCAGCAATTTCTTCACGTTTTTCTTGGTAAGCTTCAAATGCTTCTTTCCAAACATCTGGTTGTTGGTAAATCTCGCGTGTGGTGATCTCTGCTCCCAACTCAAGCAATTCTTCTTTTGTATAATCTAGCATTGAAAACCTCTAATCTGTTCTTTTTTATAAAAATATGGGAATGGGAGTTGACCCCATTCCCATCAATATGCTATGAAAGCTATTTTAGCATTTTTAAGGTGTTATATCTTATTCATCTTCATCGTCATCGAAGCTTGCTAACAAGTCATTTACTTTCACAATGCTTTCTGATGCACGATTTTTGTAATCAGCATCGATGCCTGTTAGGCTTGCATTGATAAATTCAATGACCATCGGAAGATTCATCCCTGCATACAGTTCAATGTCACGACCTTCCATAATCAGACGGCTCACCACGTTACATGGTGTTCCACCAAGAAGATCTGCAAAGACTAGGAAATCATCCAATCCTTCAACAGCAGCTTCAAATTTAGCAGTAAATTCTTCTGGCCCATCTTCTGGAAGAAGAGCTACCGCATGAATGTTGTCTTGTGGTCCCATAATCATCTCTGTGCTACCTTTAAGTTCTTCACAGAAACGACCGTGACTCACTAAAATTAGTGATTTAGTCATAATCAATTACATTCCAAGTACAAATTTGCCGATGAATGAAAGTCCAACTGCAAGAGCAATGATGATACCGATTGCTTTAGTTGAGTTCATACCTTTCTTACCAAGCAACCAGAAGATGAATGCTGTGAAGATTGCTGGAAGCAAGCGTGGGAAGATTGAGTTCAAGATGTCTTGGAAGTCAATCATTTTCTCACCGATTGGCAATTTGTAAGAAATTTCAAAGTTGATCATTGTTGCTACAAGAGCACCCATCATGAATACACCAAGTACAGATGCAGCTTCAATCAAAGCTGTCAAAGTACTTTGCATGTTGTTGATAAGGTTAACCCCTTCTTTGTATGCAAATTCCAACTGTTTCCAACGGAAGATGTCATACGCTACTGCAACTGCGATCCAAAGGAAGATACCCCAAGGTTGACCAGCGATAGCCATTGTTGCAGCGATAGATCCCATGATAGCAGGTACAAGTGAACCAAAGATAGTATCTCCAAGAGGAGCGAATGGTCCCATCAAACCTGTCTTGATACCGTTAACCGCATCTTTTGAGCCAACGCCATCTTTTTCTTCCATGGCAAGGTCAAAACCAACGATGATAGTGTGGAAGAATGGTGAAGTGTTGAAGAATTGAGTATGAACTTTCATCATTTCTTTCAACTCAGGAGTTCCATCTCCATACATTTTACGCAATTGTGGCAAGATCATGTAAAGGTAACCTGATGCTTGCATACGTTCGTAGTTCCATCCTAATTGGAAAGTGAACAAGCTACGTTTGTTAATTTGATTAAAATCTTCTTTTGTTAATTTGTAATTAGAATTCGTCATCTTCAATTTCCCCACTTTCTGATGGTGTAGAAGGTGCTGCTACAGCAACTTTTTGGCTGTTCTTGAAGTGAACAACTGCAAGGAAGATACCCACGATAGAGATACCAATCATAGACAATCCTTTGAAGTTGTTAACAAAGCCAATTTTTTCAGCAACGTCAGCAGGAAGAGTGCCAATGATACCAGCAACTGCTCCACCAAGACCTGTTACGTATGAGTAAAGTACAGTCAACATAGCTGTCAAACCGAATCCCATAGCAAGGTAGTGAAGGTTACGTTTAACTGGAAGGTAACGAAGTAAGATAGCAAATCCAAGACCTGGAAGCATACGACCTGCAAGAGTCAAACCGTCAGCAATCCATTGGTATTCTTTAACAAGGTTTACAACACCTTGTACGAATTCTCCACCAAAAGCAAGGGCGAAGAATACTGGAAGGGCACGAGAAAGAGCCCAAGGAACTGCACCAAGAAGGTAGTTGCGTTCGATTGCTGCATAGTCAAAGCGTTCGATTGCCGCATCCACACGGTGAGCGAAGAATGTTGTAGTCATACGACCAAGTACGTCGAAGTAAGTCAAAAGTGCCGCTACTGGTACAGCGATTGTAGTGATCGCAAGATCTGTTTCGATACCTTGTGAAACTGAGAAAGCTGTCGCAAGAACCGCACCAGAAGTTGCGTCGATACGAGAAGCACCACCGAAGGTACCTACCCCAAGGACAAATAACTGCAAGCTACCACCGATAAACAAACCGGTTGCCACATCTCCCATGACTAAACCAGTAATGAATCCGGCAAATACAGGGGAACCTGCAGATGAAACGATCGTCAACTCATCACAGATTTGATAAGCTGAGTAGAGCGTGAGTAGTAAAATTTGCCACCATTGTATCATAACAATGACCTCCTAAAAATTTTTTCCTATTTTAATAAGCTCAAAAAGTCTGAAACTGGATCATTTGGAACCATTTGAGCAGTAAGTTTTACACCTTTTTCCGCTAATTTACGGAAATCTTCTACATCTTTATCTACTACGTTGATAGAACGTGTGATAGGACGTGTTTCTGGTGTTTGAGACATATTACCGACATTGAGAGTTTCAAGCGGCACACCCGCTTCTACCAAACCGAGGAAACGGTCTGGTTTTCTAGCAACGATTAAAACACGTTGGCTATCGTATTTGCCAGCAAGAATGTTTGCTGCAGCTTTATCAATCGGCAAGATACTAAGTTTTACACCTGGCGGTGTCGCAAGTTTCAATCCACTCTTTTCAACATCGTTATTCACAACATCGTTGTCTACAACCATGATACGTGAAACATTCAGTTTTGCAGACCATAGATTGGCTACTTGCCCGTGGATTAAACGTCCATCGATACGGCATCCTACAATTGTCATAAATTTTCCCCCTTTATTTGTTTGAATTTTGGTTTACATGTTAATTGTATGTGTTCCTTATGTTCCCCTTCTGTTTCAAAGATAATGATGCGGTTAGCACCCTCCTTGAGATAGCTGTGTGGAATATAAAGAGATAAGGTTGGGCCGACATTCCAGAAACGTCCTAGATGGTGGCCGTTGACATAGGCAATCCCTTTACCAAACTCAGATAAGTCTAAGTAGGTATCCTTCGGCACCTCGACTTCAAAGTCGTAGGCGTAAAAGGCAGGCTGTCCTTCCGCCCATCCTTTAGTAAAATTAATCTTCTCAGGATTATCAAGTGGAAGCGGATATTGTTTCCAATTCAACATGAAGTGTAAGTCCTTGCAGACACCCGTACGAATTCCTTTGCGTTGAGTATCTGCTAAGAATTTATGTCCATAATTGACACGCCCCATATTTTCAATTAGTATATCAAAACAAGATAGCGTTTTCTTTTTACCTTGAACGAAGATATCTTCACCAATTTCAGTCTGGTACTGAGTTGCAACCCATTTCCCATCTACAAATAGCTGAGCTCTATCGCGTCCGTCAATAATTCGAATGCGTTCTTCATCTGCATCCCAACTTGCTTCCGTACGATAGAGTTGGTAGCCGTAACATTGTCCTAGCTCTTCCATTTTCTTAGGGTAGAGACTTTCAATCGGACTTGTCAGGCTATCCAAGGTTTCAAACAAGGAAACTTTTTCAACTAGCGGAATTGCTTCTACTTCCATACTCTCTTTGTAAAGCGGTTCAGATTGCGGATACTCAGGATAGTAAGTCGCCAGCATTTCTTTCACTGCGAAATATTTAGCAGTTGGGTTTCCGGCTTCATCAAGAAGAGCGTCATAATCATAAGATGTCACCTGTGGCAAGTCAATGGTTCCTCGAGCAGAACAACCATTCATAAAGCCAAAGTTTGTCCCACCATGGAACATGTAAAGATTGATCGAACCGTGCTTTAATACCTCGTGGACTGCTTCAGCCAATTCCTCGGGATCTCGTTTGATGACTGGTTCTTTCCATCGATTAAACCATCCGTCCCAGAATTCCATACACATGAGTGGCCATTTTTTCCCATACTCATCAAAGAACTCTTGCATCTGCGAGAAGTTGTAATCAGCTCTAGAACCAAAGTTCCCAGTTACTAAGATATCGTCTTCAATTAAGGTCCCAGCTTTTAAAGTAGCTCTCCACGGACCATCTGATGTAAAGAGCGGGCAGATAACTCCGCGCTCTTCCATCAAGCGTCGGATTTCTCTCAAATAGGTTTTGTCCTCACCGTAGGAGCCATACTCATTTTCAACCTGCATCATGAGAATATTCCCGCCATTTTCGAGTTGTCTCGAAACCAAGTGCGGAAGTAAGTGGTCATAGTAGCGACCAACCATCTCGATATAAGCTGGGCAAGATGAACGAATGCGCATATCCTTATTCAGGAGCCAAGCTGGCAAACCACCAAATTCCCATTCGGCACAGATAAATGGAGAAGGGCGTACAATAGCATATAAGCCTAAGTCCTGTGCAAGTTGAAGAAATCTTCCTATATCAAGATTCCCTTCAAAATCGAATGTTCCTTCGGTTGGTTCATGCATATTCCATGGAACGTATGTTTCAACGGTATTGAAACCTAAAGCTTTGAGATTATAAAGCGAATGATACCAATCTTCTTTAGGGACTCTAAAATAATGAATTGCACCAGACAAAATCTTAAATGGTTCCCCATTTAGATAGAAATGATCTTCAATTTCAAATCTAGTCATTCTACCTCCCTATTTTTATAAAGTTTGCGCTTTCACTTATTGTTATATCAACTATATAACAATAAGGAGGTATTGTCAATACTTTTTGAAAGTTTATTTAAAATTTTTTCTTTTTTTTACTGTATTTTTCTAATAATAATCCCATAAAAATTTAAAAAACTATTTTTAAATAGTAACCTATATATATTTGTATTTGTGATTTATTTATATCTATTTTGACTTCTTGGTCTGTTTTTTTGATTTTTTTAGGAGTATTTCCTATTATTTTCAAAACTTTTATGTTAAAATCAAAATAGGAGAAGGAAATAACGAGGTAAAATTATGGCAATTCCAAAGTATCAATATATTAAAGACGAATTAAAAAATAAAATCATTTCAGGCCAATTCGCTAGTGGTGATAAGTTTTATACTGAGGCTGAATTGATTGCTATGTATGATGTTAGCTCGATTACAGTCGTACGCGCCTTGAATGATTTGGCTAAGGATGGCTACATCGTCCGCCAACAAGGTAAAGGGACTTTCGTAGCTCGTGCACGTAAACATAAGCTAGTTGAGTTTTCTGATGTCGAAATCTTTGAAACAAAAGATGATAAGGTAACTGTTCTTTCTATCGAACGCGGCAATAAATTGAAGTATCTTTCAAAATTGGGCTTACGTGGAGATCAGTTCTACTACAAGATTGAACGTATCCGTGAATCAAATGGTATCATCTATATCTACCACAACTCGTACATCCCTGAACAGTATATCAACGCTAACTATCCAAACCTTGACTACTATAACTCTATCTATAAACGTTTCAAGTTGGACTACCATATCCACATGAACGATGAGCATTTTGAAGAGATTAACGAGATTGTATTCCCTACTCCTGAAAATGTTGCTTCTAAGTTAGGAATTGACCCTCAGTTCCCAACAGTCTATCAAACAAAGACTACTCAACTCGAGTCAACAGGTCAGGTGCTCGAATACATCGAAACTTATAAACGTTCTGATTTCTACAAAATCAAATTCCTATCATGTAATCGTGATCATTAATCAATTAAAAAACCTAAAACTGTGTTTTAGGTTTTTTTATGTACATATTCAATAAAAATGTAAAATTATTAATATCATTACTTGAAGGAACACTAAATTTTTAGTAAAACTTCACTAAATAAGTGAACACTTTAAAAGCGAGATACAATCTCGCTTTTTTGTTTTATAATTAGTCGCCAAGGCCAATACGTTCGAAGATGTCATCCACTCGTTTGGTGTAATAAGTTGGGTTGAAGATTTCATCGATTTCTTCTTGAGTCAGACGTGAAGTTACTTCTGGATCTGCTTCAAGAAGTGGTTTGAAGTCTACTTGGTTATCCCATGATTGAGCTGTCTTCGGTTGAACAAGGTCGTATGCTTGCTCACGTGTCATGCCTTTTTCAATCAAAGTCAGCATGGCACGTTGGCTGAAGATCAAACCAAATGTAGAGTTCATATTGCGAATCATGTTTTCTGGGAAGACTGTCAAGTTCTTAACGATGTTTCCGAAACGGTTAAGCATGTAGTCAATCAAGATGGTTGTGTCTGGTGCGATGATACGCTCAGCTGATGAGTGAGAGATATCCCGTTCGTGCCAAAGGGCTACGTTTTCATAAGCGGTTACCATGTGACCACGGATAACACGCGCAAGACCTGTCATGTTTTCAGAACCGATAGGGTTACGTTTGTGAGGCATAGCAGATGACCCTTTTTGACCTTTAGCAAAGAACTCTTCCACTTCACGTTGTTCAGATTTTTGAAGACCACGGATCTCCGTTGCCATACGCTCGATAGAAGTCGCGATGCTCGCAAGAACTGCAAAGTATTCAGCGTGAAGGTCACGAGGAAGCACTTGTGTAGAGATTTCTTGAGCACGGATACCCAATTTGTCGCAGACGTATTTTTCAACGAATGGTGGGATGTTGGCAAAGTTCCCAACCGCACCAGAAATTTTACCAGCTTCCACACCAGCAGCTGCATGCTCGAAACGCTCGATGTTGCGCTTCATTTCGCTGTACCAAGTTGCCAATTTAAGACCAAAAGTTGTCGGTTCAGCGTGCACACCGTGGGTACGGCCCATCATGATGGTGAACTTGTGCTCTTTGGCTTTATCAGCGATGATGTTGAGGAAATTTTCAAGATCCTTGCGGATGATGTCATTGGCTTGTTTGTAGAGGTAACCGTAGGCAGTATCGACCACGTCAGTAGAAGTCAAACCATAGTGAACCCACTTACGCTCTTCTCCAAGAGTCTCAGAAACCGCACGTGTGAAAGCCACCACATCGTGACGAGTCTCCTGCTCGATTTCCAAAATACGGTCGATGTCAAAGTCCGCTTTTTCACGAATCAAAGCCACATCTTCCTTAGGGATTTCTCCCAATTCAGCCCATGCCTCATCAGCCAAGATTTCCACCTCAAGCCAAGCACGGTATTTATTTTCTTCAGTCCAAATGTTCGCCATTTCAGGGCGAGAGTAACGGTTGATCATGTTTTTAATTTTTCCTTTCTTTTGATGTTTAACGACTAGGAGTCGTTTTATTCAAATTCTTCTTTCCCAATAAACACAGACGGATAGTGATCTAGTGTATTCAAATCCGTATCCAGCGGGACATCATAGATTGCTAAATAGTTTTCGGGGTATTGTGTAACTAGTTCTTCATATTTAGCTTGTACCTTATCTTGGTCAGCACTAGCAAACATGACTTCGACAACTGCTCCAGTCTTATCCTTTTCAACAAATGCGTTGACGATAATTTGTATCATAGGTTTCTTCTAAAAATCAATTCCCTTCCCAAACTCATCCACACTATCCGGCACATCACTAAACAAAGTCACATGTCCCATTTTGCGGTTGTGCTTCGCTTCTATTTTACCATACATGTGGAGGTGGGCGCTTGGATTTTCTGCGACATACTTTTCAGCAAGCTCGACATGCTGTCCGAGAACGTTGAGCATGACTGCTGGGGCATGTAGTTTGATGTCTGGCAATGGTGCTCCCAGAACACCCAGAATATGAGTGTCAAACTGAGAAAAGTCGCAGGCTTCGATTGAGTAGTGACCTGAATTGTGTGGGCGAGGCGCGATTTCGTTGACAATGATGTCATCAGCCGTCACAAACATTTCCACGCAAAGAGTTCCAGAAAGGTTCAGTTGTTCTGCAATTCGTACTGCCATAACTTTGGCTTTTTCGGCTAGACTTTCTGAAATGCGAGCAGGCACAATTGTTTTTGAAAGAATATTGTTGCGGTGGATATTTTCCTGAACTGGGAAAACTGTCACGTCCTTGCCATTACCAGACACGATGACTGAAATCTCAAGGTCAAAGTTGACAAATTCCTCCAAAACACAGGCTGCAGAATCAGCCAACACATAGGCTTCTTCCAAATCTGCTTCTGAGCGAATGACCTTCTGACCATGGCCATCGTAGCCACCAGTCGCCGTCTTGAGGACATAGTTTTTCGATAGGTCAATATCTGCCAAGTCTTGGCTTGAGGTTACGACCTTGTAAGGGGCCACAGTGACTTGTGCTTTGCTGGAAAGAAAGTTCTTCTCAAAAATGCGATTTTGGGAAATGCGGAGTAGGTCTGTTCCTTGTGGGAGATGACCGTCTTTGATAACGGCATCCAAACCGTCAGCATCGACATTTTCAAATTCATAAGTGAGAACATCACAGCGGTCCGCCAACTGACGAAGAGCATCCACATCATTATAAGGAGCCACGATAATTTCCGCTACGCGAGAGGCCGGGCAATCCGCCGCAGGATCCAGCGCGATAACCTTATGCCCCATGTAGATAGCAGAAATGGCCATCATTTGACCAAGCTGACCACCACCGATAATTCCGATTGTTTTAGATGAGCTCATTTGTAGACTCCTCTGCGATTTTTCCTTGCTCTTCTGCGAAATTTGCCAAAGCTGTTGCGACAGCCTGATCCTCTACTGATAGGAGACGGAGGGCAAAGAGAGCAGCGTTGGTCGCACCTGCTTCACCTATCGCCATTGTCGCTACTGGCACACCACCTGGCATCTGAACGATAGAATAAAGAGAATCCACACCGCTAAGAGCACGCGATTTAACTGGCACACCGATGACTGGAAGTGTAGTCTTGGCTGCTACCATCCCTGGCAAGTGAGCAGCGCCACCAGCACCTGCGATGATAACCTTGATGCCACGGCTACGCGCTTCTTCCGCATGTTTGAACATGAGGTCCGGTGTACGGTGGGCAGAGACAACCTTCTTTTCGTAGGCTACACCGAAACGGTCTAGGACTTCTGTTGTTTTTTGCATGGTTGCCCAGTCGGATTTTGAGCCCATGATGATGGAAATTACTGGTTTCATTTTTAATCCTTTTTCTTCCTTTTTTTGACAATCACCTTAGGTTGTGAGGGACGGCAGCAGCCACCAAAGGTGTCTCATGCCTAAATCGGAAGCCCAAGGTCTTCCGATTTCCCTGAACGATCGGCTTATAATCCAATCGTTCTTTCACAACAGCGGTGATTGCTCTATATCAGCTCGCTAATGCTCGCAGATTAAACGACCATTATCGGGTTTGGCGACTCAGTCGCTTTTGAAATTTTATTTGTTCGCCTTGCTACCGATATCCGTACGATAGAAGAGGCCTTCTGTGTTTTGGTTGTTGAGTTCGCCGTAGATGGTTTCTTGGACCTCTTTGACGGTATCGGCTGTGGTGACGAGCATGTAGACACGTCCGCCGTTTGATAGCAGTTCTCTGCTATTTTCCGCAAATTTAGCTCCAGCATAGTAGGTGATGATGTCGCCTTCTGTCTTGGCTGGAAGCTTGACACCCTTTGCATAATCTAGTGGGTAGCCGTTTGAGGCTACAACCACGCCTAGTGTCACACCCTTGTCCGTCCAAGTGATGGCTGGCTCTTTGCCTTCCAAAATGTCAGTGATGTTTTGTGCAAAGTCAGATGTCAAACGAGGCAAGATGATTTGCGTCTCAGGGTCTCCAAAACGAGCGTTAAACTCGATGACTTTGGGTCCATCAGCTGTCAGGATAAGCCCCGCATAAAGAACACCCAGATAAGGACGCCCTTCTTGGATCATGCCCTCAAGGACTGGCTTGACAATAGTGTCAACCGCTGTGTCAACTACGCTCTGTGGCAAGTGAGGAACTGGCGCATATGCACCCATCCCACCAGTGTTAGGACCTTTGTCGCCATCGTAGGCACGCTTGTGATCCTGAGCCGTTGGCATGATGTAGAACTTGTCCCCATTGACAAAGGCAAAGAGAGAGAACTCTTCTCCGTCAAGGAATTCCTCGATGACCACACGCGCACCTGAGTCACCAAATTTATTATCCAAAAGCATCTCGTGAGCAGCTTCGACGGCTTGCTCGACTGTCTCCGCAACGACGACACCTTTTCCAAGGGCCAAACCGTCTGCCTTAACTACGATTGGAGCTCCTTTTTCTTCGATGTAGGCCTTGGCTTCCTCGAAATCTGAGAAGGTGCCATAGGCTGCTGTCGGAACATCATATTTGACCATGATTTCCTTAGCAAAATCCTTGGACCACTCAAGCTCAGCCGCAGCTTTAGTCGGACCAAAAGCCTTGAAACCAGCTTTATTAAAATCATCCACGATACCAGCCGCAAGGGCATCATCTGGCCCGATAAAGGACCAAGCTATATCGTTGGCTTTTGCGAAATCAATCAATTTAGAATGTTCGGAAATAGAGATATTTACCAATTCCAGACCATCCAGAGTCATCCCGTCATTTCCAGGAGCTACAAAGACTTTTTCAACGTCTTTTGACTCAAGCAACTTCTTAGCAATGGCATGTTCACGACCACCTGAGCCAACAACTAACAGTTTCATCTCTCAACCTCTTTTGCGAATTATTTACTATCATTATACCATAAACGTTCGTTTTAATCTTGTTTCGTTTCGCTTTTAAAGCAAAAAAAGGAAAGAAACTGTTTTCTTCCCTTTTATTTTCTTAATGTCTAAAATGTCTCACTCCTGTGAAGATCATAGTCAAGCCGTATTTATCAGCAGCTTCGATAGACTCTTGGTCACGGACTGAGCCTCCTGGCTGGATGATGGCCTTGATACCTGCCTTAGCGATTTCTTCCACATTATCCGCAAATGGGAAGAAGGCATCTGAAGCAAGAACAGCGCCGTCAAGGCGGTTTTTAGCTTGGTCAATAGCAATACGAACTGAAGCCACACGGTTAGTTTGACCTGGGCCAACACCAAGTGTCATGTGGTCATTAGTCACGATGATTCCGTTTGATTTGACATACTTGATAGCCTTCCAAGCAAACTCAAGAGCTGTCGCTTCTGTCTCAGTTGGTTGACGTTTGGTAACCACTTGCCAGTCAGCTGGACTTTCTTTCACAACGTCTTGGTTTTGAACGAGAAGACCACCAACAACACCAGTGTATTCTGCTTCCACTTCACTAGCATCTTGAGCGTCAAATGGCAAGGCAAGGATACGCAAGTTTTTCTTCTTAGTTGTCAAGATTTCAAGCGCTTCGTCAGAATAGCTTGGCGCGATGATGATTTCAAGGAAAACGCCGTGCATCTTCTCAGCTGTCGCAGCATCTACCTCACGGTTAAGAACGACGATTCCACCAAAGATAGACACTGGATCAGACTCATAAGCGTAGTCCCAAGCAGTCTCGATGTCATCAGCCTGACCGATTCCACATGGGTTCATGTGTTTCAACGCCACAACGGTTGGACGGTCTTTGAAATCACGGATGATCCTGATTGCTGCATCCGCGTCACGGATATTGTTGAAGGACAATTCCTTCCCGTTGAGCTGTTTCGCTGAAGCAATCGAATAGTCAGTCGGTAAAGCTTTTTGGTAGAAATCTGCATCTTGTTGAGGGTTTTCACCGTAACGCATTGGTTGCTTAAGGTCATAAGTCAAAGTGAGTTTCTCAGGTTTACTTTCCCCTACTTGAGCTGTGAAGTATTCTGCAATCAAGGCATCGTAAGCCGCTGTGTGACGGAATACTTTTGCTGCCAAACGTTGGCGAGTTTCGTAAGAGGTTTCACCGTTTGCTGCCAATTCGTCCAAAACTACAGCGTAGTCAGCAGGATCTACCACAACTGTGACGCTAGCGTGGTTCTTCGCTGCAGAACGAAGCATAGATGGACCACCGATATCGATGTTTTCAACTGCATCAGCGTAAGTCACGTCTGGTTTGAGGATGGTTTCCTTAAATGGGTAAAGGTTGACTACTACAAGGTCGATCAATTCGATATTATTATCCTTAGCAGCTTCTAGGTGACTATCAAGGTCACGACGAGCGAGGAGGCCTCCGTGGATATTTGGGTGGAGGGTCTTGACACGACCGTCCATCATTTCTGGGAAACCCGTCACATCGTCGATGGCGATAGTGTCTACCCCAGCATTGTCAAGGGCAACTTTAGTACCACCTGTTGAGATAATGTCCCAACCGAGTTTTTTTAGTTCTTGGGCAAATTCAACAATACCCGCTTTGTCTGAGACTGAAATAAGTGCTCGTTTTGTCATGTTCATTTCTCTTTTCATTTTTTTAAGTGGATTGACAACTAAGGTCAAATAGCCTACTGTTTATTTTTGCCTAGTCTGGCGACCATTAGGATGACCCCAATCCCAACCAGTACTGTTACTACAAACTTGCCTTCATTAGGAAGATCCGGCAAGACAAGATTAACAGCCAAGCGCAGGCAGATTGCAAGTAAGATGAGCAATAGCCATTCTTTCCATTTAGTCATAAATTTCCCTTTTTCTGTTTATTCATTACTGAAAGCTAACATTGATATCGGCCGAATACTCTTGAACCCCTTGGAAAAAGTCATAACTTTCATCTTGTTTATTGATTCGATGAGTAACTTCGACAGTTTGTTTACTCTTACCTTTTGCCCCCAAGGCTACTATACTTGATGAACGAGACAAAAAAGCAAGCAAGAGGAAGAAGGGGTTGATAGAATAGTATCTACTTGAGTTGGCAATGACGATTTTCTTAGCCTTTCGCAAATCGATTATACCGAAGCTTTGGCCAAATGATACCAAATGATCTTTATAAATGGCCAGGCCAACTTTTCGATCCAGATAAGAAGCCCCAGACTCCATGCTTTGGAGTTGGTCCATTAATTCAGGATAGAGGGCAAAAAATTCTTTAGCTTGATGTTTGGCACGCCGACATTGGATGAAAATATAGATATTCGGAGCTGTTGCAAAGACTAGATAAATCAGAGCTCCAACCCCAAAAGCGATTAAGGAACTTTGAAATTGATCCTCCAGGTCTGTGATTGAAAAATAATCATCCTCAAAGTACAAACGAATTTCCTTGTCGACATCAGGAGACTTGCTCACTTCCTTGACAACCGCTTGGATTGTTGGATTGGACTTAGAGCCATTTCGGCTCCCTAGAACCCTCTGTGGATTTTGTTGCAACTGATCAGCGTTGCCCAACAGAGATTTTGTCTCGTCTTTATTTGGATCCGCCTGAAGGATAAAATAATTGGTCAGCTGCTCTGATAGACTATATCCTGCTATATAGAGATTGGTCCCATCAATATCTGTCTTGATTGGGTTGGGATCAATATAACTAATACCAATATAACTATTTCCTCTCACTGACATCCAACCACTATCATGCGTTTTGATGGAGTCTTTAAATAGACCCCAAGTAAAAACAACTGATAAAAAAGCGATAAACGCAGACAAGAGAAGGGCTGCTTTCCCGTTTTTACCCAAATATCTTACTTTCATTTTCTACTTCCTCTCCACTCCCAAACTATCCAAAACTTCTGGATAGAGCTGGTATTCTGTTTCATGGATGCGGAATTCAAAACTCTCAAGAGTATCATCAGCCAATCTTGGTACACGAACCTGTTTAACAACCTGACCTGTATCAACACCTGAGTCAACCCAATGAATGGTCACACCGGACTGATTAACCCCAGCATTCCAAGCATCCTCAATACCATGAGCACCTGGAAATTCAGGGAGATAGGCTGGGTGAATATTGATGATACGGCCTTCATAAGCTGCTAAAAGGGTTGGCCCAACGATTTTCATATAACCCGCCAGACAAACTAAGTCAATCTGGTGCTCATTCAAAAGCTCGACAATGGTCCTTTCGTAATCTGCCTTGCTCTCAAATTCTTTGAGCTCAAAAGCATAGGACGGAACCCCAAGTTTTTCTGCACGTTCAAGGACGTAGGCATCCCTATGGTCCGAAAAGACAAACTCAACTGGAAATTGTTCTGCAATGACCTGAAAGTTTGAACCATTCCCAGAAGCAAAAATAGCAATTTTTTTAGCCATTATTTGATCACCACACTTGCATCTGCCTTCTTCACAATTTGACCGATTTCATAAACTGGCTCGTCAAGTAGTTCCTTGACACGCTCTACATTTTGAGGGCTAACTGCGAGCATAAGCCCTACACCCATGTTGAAGATTTCAAACATTTCCTCATGCTTGATTTCACCGTATTTTTCAAGAGCTTTGAAGATTGGCAAGACTGGTACCTTGTCTTCCTCAATCTCTGCAGCTAGGTTGTCTGCGAACATACGTGGTACGTTCTCGATAAAGCCACCACCTGTGATGTGGGCAATGCCGTTGACCAATCCTTCTCTGATAAGAGGCAAAACAGCCTTGACATAGATGCGAGTAGGTTCGAGAAGGACTTCCTTGAGTTTTTTGCCTTCCAATTCTGGCAAGACTTCCTCACCTGTGTAGTCCGCAAAGACACGACGCACGAGTGAGTAACCATTTGAGTGGATACCACTGGAAGCAAGTCCGAGAAGCACGTCTCCCTCTGCTACTTTTGAACCGTCGATGATTTGACTTTTTTCAGCTACACCAACTGCAAAACCAGCTAGGTCATAGTCATCTTCACCATACATACCAGGCATTTCAGCAGTTTCTCCACCAATGAGGGCAGCTCCGGCTTGAACACAGCCTTCTGCAACACCAGCAACGACTTGTTCTAGTTTAGCTGGTTCATTTTTACCTGTTGCAATATAGTCAAGGAAGTAGAGAGGCTCAGCACCTGCAGCGATGATATCGTTGACACACATAGCCACACAATCCTGACCGATTGTATCGTGCTTATCGTACTTGATGGCCAGCATGAGCTTAGTTCCGACTCCGTCAGTCCCTGAGATCAGGACAGGCTCTTTGACACCTGTCTTCGAAAGATCAAACATACCACCAAAACCACCAAGAGCTCCCATAACACCCGCACGCTCCGTACGAGCAACGTGTTTTTTGATTCGTTCAACAACCTCATAACCCGCTTCAACATCCACACCAGACTGCGCATAGGCATTTTTATTCGTCATTTTATTCATTCCTTTTCTTTTTTTGAGAAAGACTGCGAAATATTTTTAGATAAACAATTATTTTATCTAAAAATACTAGTCAGGTCTCTAGTTTTGGTCCCATAGGAGAAAGCGTCTACTGACAAATGCTTCAGCTTTTAGTCAGTAGTGAGACGTGGCGCATAAGCATTCTTATTTGTCATTTTGTTTTTTTCCTTTTCCTTTGCTTCTCTGGAGAATTTTTCTTCTACCAATTAATAAAAACTCGTCTTATCCCCCAGGCTTCTACGATATTCTTCTTCGTAATCATAGAGAGGCGTTGGGTAATCCCCGTCAAAGTAAGACACGCAGAGACCACCATTCGGTGCATCTGTTTCAATACCGATAGAGTCAATCAAGCCTTCAATAGATAGATAGGTTAGACTGTCTGCGCCAATGATTTGGCAGGTTTCTTCTACCGTATGATTAGCTGCTATCAACTCTTGACGAGTCTGGATATCAATTCCGTAGAAACAAGGATAGGCTAGAGCTGGACTTCCGATAGCAACGTGAACTTCAGAAGCACCAGCTTCCTTCAAGAGTTGGACGATGCGACGAGAAGTTGTACCACGGACAATGGAGTCATCGACCATAACAACACGTTTGCCTTTAACAACACCAGAAACAGCAGATAGCTTCATACGAACCCCCTGCTCGCGTAACTCTTGAGTTGGTTGGATAAAGGTGCGTTGGGTGTACTGATTCTTGATGAGACCCATTTCATTTGGCAGACCTGATTCTTCGGCAAAGCCCATAGCTGCACTGAGTGAGGAATTGGGTACCCCCACCACAATATCCGCCTCATGCTTAAATTCACGGGCTAGCTGGGCTCCCATTCTCTTTCGAGCTGTATGGACATTAACTCCATGGATATTAGAGTCGGGACGTGCAAAGTAGATATACTCCATGGAACAGATAGCTAATTGAGTTTCATCTGTATAACTATCATACTGGATACCACTATCATCAATAATGACAATCTCACCAGGTTTCACATCACGAATCCACTCTGCTCCAATAACCTCAAAAGCACAGGTTTCAGAAGAAACAACCACTGCTCCATTAGCTAATTTCCCGATAGAAAGGGGACGGAAACCATTTGGATCTAAAGCTGCAATCAGCTTATCTTCAAACATTAAGAGGTAGGCAAAACCACCTTTGACAAGGCTGAGCGCTTCTTTGACTTTCCCCATCAGGCTTGGATTGTGACTTCGGCGAATCAAATGAGCCAGAATCTCTGAATCAGAGGTCGAGCTAAAAATTGCTCCTCTTTGTTCTAGTTCTGTCTTTAGAGATGCAGCATTGGTCAAATTCCCATTATGAGCCAAACCAAACTGCATATCATGAAAGCGAAAGAAGAAGGGTTGAATATTGTCAACAGACGCTTCTCCAGCAGTCGCATAACGCACATGTCCAATAGCTCCTGCTCCTGTCAGTTTATCCAATTTCGCTGGATTTCTAAAAACTTCTGATAGGAGCCCCATATCACGATGGCGTTTCAATTTTCCTTGATCATTAGAGAGAATACCTGCCCCCTCCTGACCGCGGTGTTGAAGACTATGGAGTCCAAAATAAGTTAATTTAGCAGCTTCGGGATGACCCCAAATACCAAACACGCCACATTCCTCATTAAGAGATTTTACTTCGTATGTCATTTTTTATACCTAATTTATATTTATGTATCATTCCTTTAGTAGCAGGAACGCTCTCAACAACAAATCATTTGCAATTATCGCAAGTTAAGTCTACTTGATTTTAGATTTACTGATGATTATCTATTAGAAAATCTACAAATCTTATTTCCCAGTAAAGTATTTCACAGCTGATGCAAAGAGATGTTGGTCTTTATTTCCTGGAATATTTTGGAAGAGACCGTCTTCAAAACGTTCTGAGTGACCCATCTTCCCAATGATTTGACCGTTCTTACTTGTAATACCTTCGATAGCATTGACAGATCCGTTAGGATTGTATTTTGAATCCATGCTTGGTTTACCGTCAAAGTCAACATATTGGGTAAAGATTTGACCATTGTCACGAAGCTCTGCGAATTCCTCGGCTGTCACGACAAACTTCCCTTCACCGTGTGATACTGGGATGGCATGGATGTCACCAACCTTCACTCCAGCAAGCCATGGTGAGTTGGTGTTAGCAATACGTGTTTCCACCATCTTCGCCACGTGCTGGTTGGCATCATTGTAGAAGAGAGTTGGGCTCGTACTGCTTGCATCTTCAAAGTTACCGTATGGAAGGAGACCTGATTTGACAAGAGCTTGGAATCCGTTACAGATACCAATGATTAATCCACCACTTTCGATGAAGCTATCGATAGCTTCACGCACTTTTTCGTTAAGCAAGATATTAACGATAAATTTAGCTGATCCATCTGGTTCATCGGCTGCTGAGAAGCCACCGGCAAAGAAGAGAATATTGGCTTTCTCTATGTTGTCAACCATGGTCTCAACAGATTTGACAATCGCTTCTTCGTTGAGTGTGACAAATGGTACCAAGTTGACTTTCGCACCTTCTTTTTCAAAGGCCTTAGCGGAGTCATATTCTGAGTTGGTACCTGGGAATACTGGAATGTAAACCACTGGTGTCTCAACTGTTTCTTTAGCTTTGATCACAACATCTGACGTTACAGCAGGCACTTCTTCGATTTCAGTTGCCTGTGCAAATTCCGTTGGGTAAACTTCTTCCAATTTACCTTGGAAGGCACTGTCAAGTTTGTGTCCATCAAGCGTTACACCATTGACAACTAGTGTAAAGTCAGTTTCTGTTTGTCCAATCTTGGCAACACCTGCAATTTCTTCAGGCGATGTGAAGATGAATCCACCTAATTGAGCTGTCAAGCTAGTGTCAAGGTCAGCTAATTCAACGTTAGCTCCGATATGGTTACCAAATGTTGCAAGGGCAAGAGCTTCAACCACACCACCATATTTAACAGCTGATGCAGCTGTCACTTTGTGGTCAGCTTGGATAGCTTCAAATTGAGTAAAGTTAGATTTAATAAGATCGAAGTCAATTTCTTGTGCCAAAGCTTGACCAGGAATGTAGTAAATATTCTCACCAGCAGCTTTGAATTCTGGAGAAAGAACCTTACGGCTATCTGCAGTTGTGACACCAAAAGCAACCAAGGTTGGTGGTACGGTTAATTCTTCAAAGGTACCAGACATAGAGTCTTTCCCACCGATAGATGGCAAACCAAGTTGAATCTGAGCTTCAATGGATCCAAGAAGAGCTGCTACTGGTTGACCAAAACGCTCTGCTTGTTTATCCATCCGCTCGAAGTATTCTTGATAAGAGAATCGAGCCTTAGACCAGTTGGCACCAGCAGCAACCAAACGAGCGGTTGCTTCGATGACTGCATAAGCCGCACCATGATATGGAGACCATTCGGCGATATAAGGGTTGAACCCTTGCGCCATAACAGAAGCAGTTGTTGTCACGCCATGTTGAACTGGCAATTTCTGTACAGAAGCTTCCGTTGGTGTGATTTGATAGCGACCTCCAAGTGGGTGATTGACTGTTGAACGACCAACTGAGCTATCAAAGATGGTTTGTAGCCCTTTTTGACTAGCATGGTTGAGGTCAGACAAGACTTTGATAGTATCAAATTCCAGTGTTTCAGCAGATGTTTGACGTTCTTCTGGAAGCTTGACATCCTTGTCAAGCACCTTAGCATCTACGACTACACGCACACCGTTCGTATCAAGGAAACGACGTTCCAAATCAACGATAGTTTCGCCATTCCAGTGCATAACAAGATTTGGTTTTTCAGTCACTGTCGCAACGACAACAGCATCAATGTTTTCCTTGTTACATTCTGCTATGAAGGCATCTACATCTTCTGGACGAACTACCACGGCCATCCGTTCTTGAGATTCAGAGATAGCAATTTCTGTACCATTCAAGCCTTGATATTTAAGAGGCACCTTGTTAAGGTTGATTTCAAGACCATCTGCTAATTCACCGATAGCCACACAGACCCCACCAGCACCAAAGTCATTTGATTTCTTGATAAGACGTGTCACTTCCCCATTACGGAAAAGACGTTGAATCTTACGTTCTTCAATGGCGTTCCCTTTTTGAACCTCAGCACCAGCTGTTTCAACAGATTCAACCGTTTGAACTTTAGAAGAACCTGTCGCACCACCGACACCGTCACGTCCAGTTTTACCACCGAGGAGGATAATAGCGTCGCCAGCTTCCGGTTTTTCACGGACCACATTGCCCTTAGGAGCCGCACCAACAACTGCACCTAGCTCCATCCGCTTAGCAACGAAACCTGGGTGGAAGTATTCACGAACGTAAGTTGTTGCAAGACCAATTTGGTTACCGTATGAAGAATAACCGTGAGCCGCTGTTTTAGAAATGACTTGTTGTGGCAATTTACCAGCACGAGTTTCAGCAATTGGTGTTGTAATATCACCAGCACCTGAGATACGCATAGCTTGGTAAACGTATGAACGACCTGACAATGGGTCACGAATAGCCCCACCGATACAAGTAGCCGCTCCACCAAATGGTTCAATTTCCGTTGGGTGGTTGTGAGTTTCATTTTTGAACATGAGAAGCCATGGTTCTTTGACACCATTGACATCCACCTCAATTTCAACTGAGCAGGCATTGATTTCATCAGATACTTCCATGTCATCCAAACGACCATTAGCACGCTCATAACGACCAAAAATAGTCGCCATATCCATCAAGGTCTGAGGTTTTTCCGTACGTCCCAACTCATCACGCATGGCGATATATTTGTCATAAGTCGCTTGCAATTGTTTTTGGAATTTAGAAGCTGAGAAGTCGATGTTTTTCAACTCAGTTTCGAAAGTGGTGTGACGACAGTGGTCAGACCAGTAAGTATCCAAGACCTTCAGTTCCGTCTCAGTTGGCACCCGTCCAATAGACTTGAAGTAATCTTGAATGAAGAGAAGATCATCCACTTCCATGGCCAAGCCTTGCTCAGCCTTATACTGTGCAAAATCTTCTGCAGTATATGTTTCAAAGAAATCCAAGCTTGGAATGGTCTTGTCAGACTCAGAGAAATCCTGTTTCGCAATACCAACAGTGATATCTTTGAAACGAGAATCCACTGGATTCAAGAGGTAGTTCTTGACAGCTTCCAACTCATTCACATCAATATCCTTGTTAACCAAGTAGAGTTGTGCTGTATTAACCGTTACATCATTTGAACTACCAAGCAACAGCAAAGCTTCCTGTGAAGAAGCTGCACGTTGGTCAAATTGACCAGGCAAGCTTTCGATAGCAAAGAAAGTATAATTCTCAAGATCAGCCTGAACCGCAGCTTCATCTAAAACAGTATCGGTCACTTGCTCAGAGAAGATGTGTTTTTCCGCACGCGCAAACAAATCCTCTGCCAAATTAAAGACATCGTAAACCTGAACAATACGAAGATCCTTCAAGGTTTTCAACTGAAGATTATGCTGCAATTCCTTTACTAAAGAGTCCGATTTCACACGAAAATCAGCTTTTTTCTCAACGAAAATACGTTTATCCATTTTCTTTCCTTTATCTATTTCTATTTAAAAATTGTAGTGACGACCAAGTAAAACTTTACTTCAATCCCTGCAGTTTTTCCCAAACAATCTCGTAAACGTCGGTTAATTCACCTAGACCTCTACGGAGTGTAAAGGTCCGGGGGACCTTTGCAGCCTGAGTCCATACATCTGAGAGACGAAGGTTTTCCGTTTCTAACAGCTTATTTCAAAGCTTGCAATTTTTCCCAGACAATCTCGTAGACGTCGGTTAATTCACCTAGACCTCTACGGAGTGTAAAGGTCCGGGGGACCTTTGCAGCCTGAGTCCATACATCTGAGAGACGAAGGTTTTCCGTTTCTAACAGCTTATTTCAAAGCTTGCAATTTT
>NZ_JASHDV010000005.1:0-46058 GCF_047463455.1 Streptococcus timonensis | reverse complement strand
AAGTTACATCCTCTGCTGTCGGAACAACTGGAGTAATCTTAGGTGTGTAAGTTGTTTCAGTTGGCGTACCGTTGGCATCCTTAGCTTGAACCTTAACGGCAACCACATCACCTGAGTATGTCTTATCAGTTGGTGTGAAGGTTACAACACCTGTTGCTTTATCAACTGTGAAGGTACCGATTTCTTTACCTTCTGGTGATTTAGCAACTACTGATGCTGCTGGTTGACCATTTTCATCAAGAAGAGTAATGGTATCCTTGTCGATTGGCGCAACTGGGTCACCTTCTGTGAATGTAACAGTACCAGTTTGAACCACACCTTGAGGTGCAACTGAGTCAGCTGGTGTCGCTGTTGGTGTTACTGGTGTTACTGTTGGTGTGTACTTACCTGTTACTGGTGTACCATTCTTATCTACACGTTTAACTGTTACACCTGTTCCTGTTCCGATGAATGATTTCTCTGGTACGAAGGTTACACTTCCATCTGGTGCGACTGTATAAGTACCTTCGCCTGGAATTGTTTTCGTTGTTGAACCATCTTCGAATGTAGCTGGCGTATCATCATCCATTGGAATATTTGGATTTCCTTCTGTAAACTTAGGCTTACCTGTTTGAGTTTGGCCTTGTTTATCTTTTGAAGTTACATCCTCTGCTGTTGGAACAACTGGAGTAATCTTAGGTGTGTAGGTTGTTTCAGCTGGGGTACCGTTGGCATCCTTCGCTTGAACCTTAACTGCAACCACATCACCTGAGTATGTCTTATCTGTTGGTGTGAAGGTTACAACACCTGTTGCTTTATCAACTGTGAAGGTACCGATTTCTTTACCTTCTGGTGATTTAGCAACTACTGATGCAGCTGGTTGACCATTTTCATCAAGAAGAGTAATGGTATCCTTGTCGATTGGTGCTACTGGATCACCTTCTGTGAATGTAACAGTACCAGTTTGAACCACACCTTGAGGTGCAACTGAGTCAGCTGGAGTTGCTGTAGGAGTTACCGGCGTTACTGTTGGTGTGTATGTTGCAGAAGCTTTTGTTCCGTTCATGTCTTCACGAACTACTGTTACTGCTGGTGCTTTACCAACAAATGATTTTTCTGGGACGAATGTGACTGTTCCATCTGGAGCTACTGTGTAAGTACCTACTCCTTCAACCTTCTTACTTGTTGTACCATCATCAAATTTAGCAGGAACAGCTTCGTTAATGGCTACAGCCTTTTCAACACCGTCAACATCAGCAGTACCACCTTTAAATTCTGGTTTACCTTTTTGAGTCGCACCTTGAACATTTGTAGTTTCAGCTGGTGTCGCTGTTGGTGTTACTGGTACAATCTCTGGAGTGTAAGTAGTATCTACTTTAAGGCCATTTGTACTTTCAGCTTGAACTTTAACTGGGGTAACTTTACCTGTATAAGATTTATCAGTTGGTGTGAAAGTTACCTTACCTGTAGTTGAATCAATAGAGAAAGTACCAATTGGTGTTGTTCCATCTTCTGCATAAGCTGGAGTTGTACCAAGAACTTCATTTCCATCTTTATCCAAAAGCTTATAGCTATTTTCTTTTAGTGGAATTTGTTTGTCTTGACCATTTACATTAACTGTAGCACCCGCAAAAGTAGGTGTTCCTGTTTGAACAGCTCCCTGAATATCTTTAGATGTTGCAGGTTGTGCCGTTGGAGCTGCAGAAAGTACAGTTGGTGTGTACTTCGCATCAGAAGTAATTGTAGCTGTATTACCAGGCTCATTTCTAACAGTTGCAGTTGCTTGTACTGTTATACCTTTTGCTTTACCAACAAAGTCTTTTTCAGGAGTAAATGTAACGGCTCCTGTAGAAGGATCGATTGTGTATGTTCCTTCGCCAGGCACGGTGACAGTTTTTTCATCAGTAGGTTGACCAGTTGCTGGATCCACTAGCTTCTTACTTGTGATTTTAGCTGTCTTATCACTACTCAAATCAAATGTTGGAGTTTGAGTTTGAGGAACATTTTGAATGTCCACTGACTCCTTGTTAGTAGGAGTAATTGTTACAGGTGTTACAGTTGGAATGTATTTAGCTGTCGCAGTCTTAATAGCTTCTGCTGGAGCATCCCCGTTCTTATCGCGACCAACTGGAGCAGTTAGAGACAAGGTTACACCCTTAGCAGTTCCTACAAATCCAGGTTCTGGACGGAAGGTTACCTCACCAGTTGCACGGTTTAATGAATACTCTCCTTCGCCTGGGACTGTAATAGCAGTGTTATCTGTAACTTGACCAGTCGTTGGATCTACGAATTTCGCAGGGTATTCTCCACTTGGTGATACAGTAATTTTCTGACCCTTGCTATTCGTTCCTTCTACTGCAAAAGTTGGTGTTCCAAGTTGAGTAGCACCTTGGACATCTGTTGTTTCTTTATCTATACCTTCAAGGTTCTTAGGAGTTACAGTCGGGATGTAAAGACCATCCATGTTATCCATTACTTCATTGATTGAAGGAAGAGCTGTTTTGTCTTTAGAGTTCCAATCAGTATCGTTACCATTGTTGTCTGTACGACGGATTGAGATACCATCTGCAGTTCCGACAAAGTTGTCTTCTGGGATGAATTCTACATCAACGTCCTTACCATTAGCAGTGATCTTGTATTTACCTTGACCAGCTACTGCGTAATAACCATCTGCTCCAGGAGTCACGACTTGTTTCGTCTTGTTGTCGATCATGACTGGTGCAACTTTTTCGTCGATGACTGCTTTTTGAGTACGGCTATATTTAGCTAATCCTTGTGGAGTAAAGGCAATAGTTGAGCTTTGTTTAGCTCCTTGAACATCACTTGTTTCCTTACGCTCACCTTTTGGTGGGAAGGTTACTTGAGTCTTGAAGTCTTCTACCTCACCAGATAGAGCCAAGCCTGTGGGACTTTCAATCTCTTTTGCATCTTTTGCAATACGGACACGGACTCCAAGCTCAGTAACACTTGGATCTGTAATCGCTTTACCATTGTTGAACTTCAACTCAACAGTGCCATCTTTTGTGATTGTAGCAAGATCAGAGCGTTCGTTATCATCGAACTTCCCATTTTGGTTAAAATCAATCCAACCATATAGATAAGCTTTATCTGCTCCATCTGTATGGGCTTCAACCTTCAAAGTATAGTTTCCTGGACGAGTACGATCTAGCTTGATCATCTCATTAGTCGCGCCCTTCAAGTCATCTGGTAAAAGTTGGTCGATTCCTTCGTCAGCAGTAACCGATTTGTCGTCACCTTCCCAGTCGCCCTTGTTGTTTTCATCCATATCTGGGCTAACGTCTCCCAAGTATGGTTGACTTACCTTACCACCAGTAACTCCGTCAACTGTTCCAATCGCATGAGAAGCTTTGCCATAACTTTCCGGTGCATCTCCCTCATCAAGCGGGAAGAAACCAAGCATAGCTGCTTGTTTACCAGATGAAGCAATATACAAGCCAATCTCAGATGCCCCGCGCGTCATAACCAAAGGTACTGAAACGTTACCGGCTGAATAATTTGGTCCAAACACGCCAGTTCCAAGACCACCAGTTGTCAAATCAGCACTACCAAAGTACTTCCATGCGACTGGTTTCTTATCTGGACCAACTTGATCCGATTTAATTAGGAGTTGCAAATTTAGTCCATTAATTTTAACTCCATTAACATCAACCCGTTTATTATTAATGAATCCATTCGCAGGATCAAAAAGGTAATTTGTGTCTTGAACTACATAAGGTTGACCATTTCGACCTTTTTTCCATTCTCCGACATGTTGCCAACCCGTACCATTTGTCGTGAATAGAACCAATTCACCAGGATTGGCTGATTCTCCATCTGCCATGACTACTGCTGGCTTAACAGATTTCCCTCTAAATGTAGCAGAAATCTCAAATTGTACACCGATATTGGAACCATTGAGTTCAGAACCAATTGTAGTTTGCTTTGTACCAGTATCAATACCTTCCTGTCGAATCTCTGTCCAACGATTCTGAGGATCGGCGATAATTTTTGCTTCTTCACCATTGTTAAACGCTTCTTTAGTAGCTGGTGTTATAACTCCACTTACAACACCATTTTTTGCATTTGGATCATAGGTAGCTTTTTCTTCAGCAGTTGCGCCTCGCTCCTCCATACGCTTCTTATAAATTTCAGTTGCTTGGAAGGGTTTCAAAGACTTCACTTTTACAGTAACTACATAACCAGGCATGATTTCTTTTGTATAGGTTGAACCAACTTGGAGAGCTGTTTGACCATTTTCTCCTGTAGTTGTGTTGGTCCAATTTGCAGTGTCTCCGAAATCTAGCCAGTTGATCTGTTTCGTGAATTCTTTAGCATTTAAGGTTGAATAGCCTGGTTTCTCAACCTTAGGAGTTGAAGTTGCGTCTTCAACGTCATCCCCAATCAAGTTTGGATCATTTGCGTCACCAAGAGCACGACGGCTACGACGTTTCCCAGTGTTTTCTGCTGGAGCTGTTGCAGCTTTCTCTTCTTTTGCTGGTGCCTCTACGCCTGCAGCTATAGCTTCTTCTTTCTTATCTGCTTGAGCTGGTGCAGGTGCCACAACTGGAGTTTTTTCTTCAACAGGAGCTATTATAGTTGGAGCTGTTTCTGTAGGAGTTACAGGAGCTTCAGCTTTATCAGTTGTTGCTGGAGCTGTTTTTTCTGCAGGAACTACAGGTGCTGCATCAGCTTGATAAGTTGTTTCAGGCGTTTTTTCTGCTTCAACAGTTGGAAGACTAGCTGGACTTTCTACCTCCGTAGTCGCAACAACCCCCTCAACTTGTTTATCCTCAGCAACTTCATCCGCACTAACGTTTGCAGCTGTTCCGAGCATAACTAATGTTCCGAGTAAGACTGAGCATACTCCAACATTTAGTTTACGAATCGAAAATCGACTGATACGATCGTTAAACAAATCATTTTTCACGATATTACCTCCAATACCCTTGCGGGATTGCTTATATTGTTATATTTTATGCGTTGTTTTTCATGAATACACAAACAACCACTTAACATTTTAGCATTCAATTACCTAAAATACAAAGTATTGTGCTTAATATTTTCAAAAAGAATATATATACTTCGAAGTGTCAAAATATTGCTATTTTTTGCATTTTTTGCGCGATTTTATGCAATACTTTTACCCGGAAAAAGAGGGGTATCCCCTCTTTTTCATTTCAAGTAAAATATTCTATTCGTTTACTTCAACTTGAGCCTCTACAACAAGATTGGTTTCTTCATCTTCTTGAGACGGTTCAAGGTAAACTTCTTCATTGATAGCTTTTGGTTCAAGGTTACGGTAGCGAGTCATACCAGTACCTGCTGGGATGATCTTACCGATGATGACATTTTCCTTAAGTCCAAGGAGATGGTCCTTCTTACCACGGATAGCTGCGTCTGTAAGGACACGAGTTGTTTCCTGGAAAGAAGCAGCTGACAAGAAGCTGTTTGTTTCAAGTGAGGCTTTAGTAATTCCCATAAGAACTGGGCGACCAGTCGCTGGAACTCCACCTGAGATAAGGACGTCCTTATTAGCATCTGTAAAGTCGTTAATATCCATGAGAGTACCCATGAGAAGATCTGTATCACCTGGATCCATGACACGAACTTTACGGATCATTTGACGGACCATTACCTCGATGTGTTTGTCACCAATTTCTACCCCTTGGCTACGGTAAACTTTTTGTACTTCACCGAGAAGATAGGTTTCTACTGACAAGACATCACGAACAGCAAGGAGACGTTTTGGTTGGATAGAACCTTCTGTTAGAGCTGCACCACGAGATACTTGATCACCAACTTCTACACGCATACGAGCGGTAAATGGTACCACGTACTCACCTTCGCCAGTTTCGCCCTTGACAAAGACTTTCTTAGTACGAGTAGAAGCATCTTCTTCGATAGCGGTAACTTGTCCTTTAACCTCTGTGATAACCGCTTCCCCTTTTGGATTGCGGGCTTCAAAGATTTCTTGGACACGAGGAAGACCCTGAGTGATATCGGTATTTGAGGCAACCCCACCCGTGTGGAAGGTACGCATTGTAAGCTGTGTACCAGGTTCCCCGATAGATTGGGCAGCGATTGTACCAACTGCTTCACCAACTTCAACCGCATCACCAGTCGCCAAGTTGATACCATAACAGTGACGGCAGACACCATGACGGGTGTTACATGTAAATGCTGAACGGATCGTTACTTCTTCAACACCCGCGTTAACGATTTCGCGCGCCTTGTCTTCAGTAATCAATTCATTAGCACCGATAAGGACTGCACCTGTCTCTGGGTGTTTAACAGTTTTCTTAGTGTAACGACCATTGAGACGTTCTTCAAGAGACTCAATCATCTCTTTACCTTCAGTAATAGAACGGATCAAGAGACCACGGTCAGTTCCACAGTCATCCTCACGGATGATAACGTCTTGGGCAACGTCAACCAAACGACGAGTCAAGTAACCTGAGTCTGCTGTCTTAAGGGCCGTATCGGTCATCCCTTTACGGGCACCGTGAGTTGAGAAGAACATTTCAAGTACTGACAAACCTTCGCGGAAGTTTGAAAGGATTGGCAATTCCATGATACGTCCGTTCGGAGCAGCCATCAGACCACGCATACCGGCAAGCTGTGAGAAGTTAGAGATGTTACCACGGGCTCCAGAATCCATCATCATAACGATAGGATTCTTAGGATCTTGGTTGGCAACCAAACGTTTCTCGAGTTTTTCACGGGCAGCACGCCATTCAGCTGTAACAGCATTGTAGCGTTCGTCATCTGTGATCATACCACGACGGAATTGTTTTGTGATTTGTTCTACACGTTTGTGTGATTCTTCGATGATTTCAGCCTTGTCTTCAACGACTGGAATATCGGCGATACCTACTGTCAAACCTGCAAGAGTTGAGTGGTGGTAGCCGAGGTTCTTCATACGGTCAAGTAGGGCAGATGTTTCTGTCGTACGGAAACGTTTGAAGATTTCAGCGATGATATTTCCAAGGTTTTTCTTCTTGAATGGTGGGTTGAGTTCAAGTTCATTAATAGCTTCCTTGATATTTCCACCTAGCGGTAAGAAGTATTTAGCAGGAACACCTTCTGTCAAGTTTGTGTTAGTTGGTTCTTGCAAGTATGGTAAACCTTCAGGCATGATATCGTTGAAGAGGATTTTACCTACAGTTGTAAGCAAGATTTTGTGTTTTTGCTCTTCTGTCCAAGGTTTATTTAGGCTATCTGTTGCAATACCGACACGTGAGTGAAGGTGAACATAACCATTACGGTAAGCCATGACAGCTTCGTCACGATCCTTGAAGACCATACCTTCGCCTTCACGACCAGCTTCTTCCATGGTCAAGTAGTAGTTACCCAAAACCATGTCCTGAGATGGAGTAACAACCGGTTTACCATCTTTAGGGTTCAAGATATGCTCAGCAGCCAACATCAAGATACGAGCTTCTGCTTGGGCTTCTTCTGAAAGCGGTACGTGGATGGCCATTTGGTCACCGTCAAAGTCGGCATTATAGGCTTCACAGACAAGTGGGTGCAAGCGAAGGGCTTTACCGTCAATCAAGACAGGTTCAAAGGCTTGGATACCCAAACGGTGAAGGGTAGGTGCGCGGTTCAAAAGCACTGGGTGTTCTTTGATAACTTCTTCGAGGATATCCCAGATACGTTCATCTCCACGTTCTACCAAACGTTTAGCGGCTTTAACGTTTTGCACAATATCACGAGCTACGATTTCACGCATGACGAATGGTTTGAAGAGCTCGATCGCCATTTCACGTGGCACACCACATTGGTACATCTTAAGAGTTGGACCAACGGCGATAACGGAACGTCCTGAGAAGTCAACACGTTTACCGAGCAAGTTTTGACGGAAGCGTCCCTGTTTTCCTTTAAGCATGTGGCTCAATGATTTAAGTGGACGGCTACCTGGTCCTGTAATCGGACGACCACGACGACCATTGTCAATCAAAGCGTCAACCGCTTCTTGAAGCATACGCTTCTCATTTTGAACGATAATACCTGGTGCGTTCAACTCAAGCAAACGAGCCAAACGGTTGTTACGGTTGATAACACGGCGGTATAGGTCGTTCAAGTCAGATGAGGCAAAACGGCCACCATCCAACTGCAACATTGGACGAAGGTCCGGTGGAATAACCGGAAGGATGTTGAGAATCATCCATTCAGGTTTGTTGCCAGACTTGTGAAAAGCATCCAAAACATCCAAACGACGGATAGCTTTCACACGTTTTTGTCCAGTAGCTGTTTTCAACTCTTCTTTGAGTTCAGCAATTTCTTTTTCAAGGTCTACTTGCTTCAAGAGGTCTTGGATAGCTTCCGCACCCATTTTGGCAACGAATGATCCGTAACCAAACTCACGCAAGCGCTCACGGTATTCGCGCTCTGTCATGATAGACTTGTGCTCAAGTGGAGTGTCCTTAGGATCGATAACCACATAAGCTGCAAAGTAGATAACTTCCTCGAGAGCACGAGGACTCATGTCAAGGGTCAAGCCCATACGGCTTGGGATCCCCTTGAAATACCAGATGTGAGATACAGGAGCTTTCAATTCGATATGTCCCATACGTTCACGACGAACTTTAGTACGCGTTACTTCAACCCCACAACGGTCACAAACAATCCCTCTGTAACGAATGCGTTTGTACTTACCACAAGCACATTCCCAGTCTTTTGTAGGACCAAAGATGACTTCGTCAAATAGTCCTTCACGTTCTGGTTTCAACGTACGGTAATTGATTGTTTCAGGTTTTTTGACTTCTCCATAAGACCATGAACGGACTTTACTTGGAGAAGCTAGCGTGATTTGCATACTTTTAAAACGATTTACATCAACCACTATTTCTTCCCTTTCTATTATTAGTGAACTACTTATTCTTGTTCAGTAGCTTCCGCTTTTGCTTTTTCTTCTGCTTCAAAGGCTGCTTTCGCCTCTTGAGCTGCTTTTTCGCGGGCTTTTTCAAGGTCATCTACGTGGATGACATCTTCGTCCATTCCTTCATCAAGGTCACGAAGCTCCACTTCTTGATCGTCTTCGTCAAGGACACGCATGTCAAGACCAAGAGATTGCAATTCTTTTACAAGAACTCGGAATGATTCTGGAACACCTGGTTTTGGAATTGGTTTTCCTTTTGTAATAGCTTCATAAGCTTTCAAACGTCCGTTGATATCGTCAGACTTGTAAGTCAAGATTTCTTGAAGGACATTTGACGCACCATAAGCTTCAAGCGCCCAAACCTCCATCTCACCGAAACGTTGTCCACCAAACTGAGCTTTACCTCCGAGTGGTTGTTGCGTAACAGTTGAGTATGGTCCGACTGAACGTGCGTGCAATTTATCATCAACCATGTGGTGAAGTTTGATCATGTACATGACACCAACTGACACACGGTTATCAAATGGTTCACCAGTACGTCCATCGTATAGGATCGTCTTGGCATCGCTATCCATACCTGCTTCTTTAACAGTGTCCCAAAGATCTTCTGAACTTGCTCCGTCAAAGACTGGTGTTGCGATGTGAATACCAAGAGTACGAGCCGCCATACCAAGGTGAAGCTCCATAACCTGACCAATATTCATACGTGATGGCACCCCAAGTGGGTTCAACATGATATCGACTGGAGTTCCATCTGGAAGGTAAGGCATGTCTTCTACAGGAACGATACGAGAGACAACCCCTTTGTTTCCGTGACGTCCGGCCATCTTGTCTCCAACCTTGATCTTACGTTTTTGAGCGATGTAGACGCGAACCAGCATGTTGACACCAGATTGCAATTCATCACCGTTTGCACGTGTAAAGATTTTAACATCACGAACGACACCATCGGCACCGTGTGGTACGCGAAGAGAAGTATCACGGACTTCACGAGATTTATCACCGAAGATAGCGTGCAAGAGACGTTCTTCAGCAGAAAGGTCTTTTTCACCCTTAGGTGTTACTTTACCTACAAGGATATCCCCTTCTTTAACCTCAGCACCGATACGGATGATACCCATTTCGTCAAGGTCTTTAAGGGCATCTTCACCAACGTTTGGAATTTCACGAGTGATTTCTTCAGGCCCAAGCTTTGTATCGCGAGTTTCTGATTCGTATTCTTCGAGGTGAACAGATGTGTAGACATCGTCTTTCACCAAGCGTTCGCTCATGATAACGGCATCCTCGAAGTTGTAACCTTCCCATGTCATGTAGGCAACGATTGGGTTTTGTCCAAGCGCCATTTCACCTTTCTCCATAGAAGGTCCATCAGCGATAAAGTCACCTTTTTCGATGACATCGCCAACTCGAACAAGGGTACGTTGGTTATAAGCAGTACCTGAGTTTGAACGACGGAATTTTTGGATATGGTAAACATCCAATGAGCCATCTTCACGGCGAACTTCTACTTTGTCCGCATCCGCATAGGTAACCTTACCACCATGTTGTGCAATAACCGCAGCTCCTGAGTCATGGGCTGCTTGGTATTCCATACCAGTCCCAACGAAAGGCGCTTTAGGATCGATCAAAGGAACAGCCTGACGTTGCATGTTGGCACCCATGAGGGCACGGTTGGAGTCATCGTTTTCCAAGAAAGGAATACATGCTGTCGCAACGGCAACTACCTGTTTCGGAGAAACGTCCATATAGTCAACGCTTGATGCTGGATATTCTTGGTTAACCCCTTGGTGACGTCCCATGACAACTTTTTCAGCAAAAGTTCCATCTGCGTTCAATTTAGAGTTAGCCTGAGCTACTGTGTATTCATCTTCTTCATCGGCAGTCAACCAAACGATTTCGTTAGTTACTTTACCAGTTGCACGGTCAACCTTGCGGTATGGTGTTTGAATAAAGCCATACTTATTGAGGTGCCCATATGAAGACAGGTTGTTAATCAAACCGATGTTTGGTCCTTCAGGTGTCTCGATTGGACACATACGACCATAATGAGTGTAGTGCACGTCACGGACTTCATATCCGGCACGGTCACGTGTCAAACCACCAGGTCCCAAGGCAGACAAACGACGTTTGTGTGATAATTCTGACAGAGGGTTGTGTTGGTCCATGAACTGTGACAACTGTGATGAACCAAAGAATTCTTTGACTGCAGCTGTTACAGGGCGGATATTGATGATTTGTTGCGGCGTCAAGACTTCATTGTCCTGAACTGACATACGCTCACGAACATTACGTTCCATACGAGAAAGTCCTAATCGAACTTGGTTAGCAAGCAATTCACCAACAGCACGGATACGACGGTTTCCAAGGTGGTCAATGTCATCAACACGACCAATTCCTTCAGCCAAGTTAAGGAAGTAGCTCATCTCAGCCAGGATATCCGCAGGAGTGATGGTACGAACCTTGTCATCTGGATTTGCATTACCAATGATAGTTACAACACGGTCTGGATCAGTAGGCGCAACTACCTTGAATTTTTGAAGTACTACTGGTTCTGTCAATACCGCTGAATCATTTGGTGTGTATACAATCTTGTTCAAGTCGCCGTCCAAGTGACTTTCGATACTCTCGATAATATCACGAGTCATGATAGTCCCTTTTTCTACCAAGATTTCACCAGTTTCAGGGTCTACCAATGGTTCTGCAATAGTTTGGTTGAGTAGGCGTGTTTTAATATTAAGTTTCTTGTTAATCTTGTAGCGTCCAACGGCAGCCAAGTCATAACGACGTGGATCAAAGAAACGAGCTACAAGCAAGGTACGTGAACTCTCAGCTGTTTTTGGCTCACCTGGACGAAGGCGTTCGTAGATTTCTTTCAAGGCTTCATCAGTACGAGAGTCCATAGGATTCTTATGGATATCTTTTTCTACTGTATTGCGAACCAACTCGCTATCACCGAAGATATCAAAGATTTCATCATCACCTGAGAAACCAAGTGCACGAACCAAAGTCGTAAATGGGATTTTACGAGTACGGTCGATACGAGTGTAGGCAATGTCTTTTGAGTCGCTTTCAAGTTCCAACCAAGCTCCACGGTTAGGGATAACAGTTGAACCGTAACCAACTTTACCGTTTTTGTCTACTTTATCGTTAAAGTAAACACCAGGAGAACGAACCAACTGTGATACGATGATACGCTCACCACCATTGATGATGAAAGTACCCATCTCAGTCATGATTGGGAAATCTCCAAAGAAAACTTCTTGAGTCTTGATTTCGCCAGTTTCTTTGTTAATCAAACGAAAAGTTACAAAGATTGGCGCAGAGTAGCTAGCATCATGGATACGTGCTTCCTCTAGCGTGTATTTTGGTTCTCTGATTTCGTAGCCAACAAACTCCAACTCCATAGTTTCTGTAAAGTTTGCAATTGGCAATACGTCTTCAAACACTTCCTTAAGACCATGATCCAGGAAATCTTTAAATGAATCTGTTTGAATTTCAATCAAATTTGGTAAGTCAAGAACTTCTTTGATTCTTGAAAAACTACGACGGGTACGATGTTTCCCGTATTGAACGTCATGTCCTGCCAAGATGATTCTCCTTTTAGTTAAAATTCCAAGCCTAATTATCTAGGCCTTTGATTATCGTTAGATGGTTAACAAACCCCTATCACCTTATCCTTCTAGGTAATTTTCAGAATCTTTAAATCTCTGTTACAGATGACAAAAATACTGAAAAAAAGCACAAAAAGAGCAGCTAAATCTGACTTTTGTAAGAAGATTTAACTGCTGTGAGCCTTGTCTGGACAATATTTCAGACAAAACCTACGACAAATGATTACTTATATTATACTTGATTTGGTCTGATTTTTCAAGGGCTTTGCTTGTTTTTTCTTACTTTAGTATAGATGGCCTTCGTTTTCTGAAAAGGTAATTTTCTAGACAAGTAGTTGTTGAATAAACAAGACAGGTTCTATTCATTAACTTATCAACCAACTCTTTAGTTTGTAAGTTGGCATCTTGTATACTGAAAAAGAAACAATACTAATCAATTCAACTTACTTGACAAAAGCCTTGCTTAGTGGTTTAATATACCCCATAAGGGTATATTTGGAGGTGCCTATGTTTCACTTATTTACAAAAATTGATAGTATTTCTACCAGCGAATTAGAAGCTAAACTCAAGGAACCGATTCAGCTACTGGACGTTCGGACGCCTACGGAATTCTGTAGAGGTCATATCAAAAATGCCAAGAATGTTCCTCTATCGGAAATCGGATCTTACACACCTGCGACAAAGGAAACACTCTATGTCATTTGTCATTCTGGTGTTCGAAGCAAGATGGCTGCTAAAAAGCTCAAGAAAAAAGGCTATGATGTTATCAACGTCCGAGGCGGTATGATCGCTTGGAAAGGTAAGGTCATCTAAAAGTTCAAAGGAGAAAGCCAATGAAAATTATCATTATCGGAGGAGTTGCAGGCGGTATGTCAGCAGCAACCCGTCTCAGACGCCTCATGGAAGACGCTGAGATCATTATTTTTGAGAAAGGGCCCTTTGTTTCCTTTGCAAACTGCGGACTTCCTTACTATGTTTCAGGAGAAATTGCCAGTCGTGATAGTTTATTAGTTCAAACACCTGAAAGTCTCAAGGCACGGTTTAATCTTGATGTGCGACCATTTCACGAGGTTGTCCAAATTTCTCCAGAAAATCACACTGTCACTGTCCGACATGATGGACAGGAATTCACAGAAGGCTACGATAAGTTGATTCTCTCTCCAGGAGCTAAGCCATTTGTTCCTGCCATTGATGGCTTGGCAGAAGCTAAGAATGCCTACACGCTCCGCAATGTTCCTGATCTCGATGAAATTATGGCCGCCTTGGACAAGCATCCAAAGGAAGCTGTCGTCATCGGTGCAGGTTTTATAGGGCTTGAAATGGCTGAAAACCTGGCAAAACGTGGCTTGCATGTCACCATCGTCGAAAAAGCTCCTCATGTCTTGCCACCATTAGATCAAGAAATGGCAGCCTTTGTCCAAGCAGAATTGGTTAAAAACAGCGTTAGTGTTATCACTTCCCTATCTGCGACTCGATTTGAAGAACAAGGAAAAATCATCGTTCTCGAAAATGGTCAAAAGATTACTTCTGACCTCACCATCCTTTCTGTCGGTGTTGAACCTGAAAACGGTCTGGCCAAAGCTGTGGGGATTGAACTAGGAATTCGTGGCGGGATCCTGGTTGATGAAAACTACGAAACCAGTCATAAAGATATTTTTGCGGTTGGGGATGCCATCGTCGTTAAGCAAGAGATTACGGGCCAAGACGCTCTCATCTCACTAGCTTCTCCTGCCAATCGTCAAGGACGCCAAGTAGCGGACGTCATCGCAGGAATCAACCGTACTAACAAAGGCAGTATCGGTACTGCTATCGTTCGTGCTTTTGGTATATCCGCTGCTTCGACAGGTCTTAGCGAGCGCACTCTTCGTGACAATCAACTCCCATACAAGGCAATTCATGTCAGTGGGAAAGACCACGCTGGTTATTATCCAGGTGCTACTGATATGACCCTGAAGCTCCTCTTTGACCCAACCAGTGGCAAAATTTATGGCGCCCAAGGAGTCGGAGAAAAAGGGGTCGACAAGCGAATTGACATCCTGGCAACAGCTATAAAGGCAAATCTCACTGTCTTTGATTTACCAGAATTAGAGTTTACTTATGCACCGCCATTTGGCTCTGCCAAAGATCCCGTCAATATGCTGGGTTACGCAGCCTTGAACCTTATCGAAGATCTCAGCGACAACGTTCAATGGTACCAGCTCGAAGACGAACTGGCTAAGGGAAAGAAATTTCTAGATGTACGGACAAGTAGCGAATTCCAGAGTGGTCGACTCAAAGTCGATACCATTCATATTCCCCTAAACGAACTACGGGAACGCTTGGACGAACTAGACAAGAACCAAGCTTACATCGTTAGCTGCCACAGTGGTTTGCGCAGCTATATCGCAGAGCGTATCCTCAAGCAAGCAGGATTTACCGTCCAAAACCTTGACGGCGCTTATTCACTATACAAAATTGCCAACCCAGAAGGAGTCGAATATGAAAACTAATATCAGCATGACTGACTTTTTTAAGAAATATCAAAATGAAGAACTTAACCTCATAGATGTACGCGAAGCACATGAATACCAAGCAGGACATGCACCTGGTGCAAGGAATATTCCTTTAAGCACCTTGGAGCAAGGCTACAAAGAACTCACATCTGATCAAGAATACTATATCATCTGCCAAGGCGGTGGGCGTTCTGCATCTGCCTGTCAATTTCTCAAAGCCCAAGGTCTGGCTGTCACCAATGTAGAAGGCGGCATGAACCACTGGCCTGGTGATGTTGAGTAAATAAAATTCAAAAAGAGCAATTGGTCTACTTTCAATAAGACCAATTGCTCTTTTAATCATTTGTTCACTATTTAAGAGAAACGTATGTTTTTTATTACTTACGTTTAATCAAGTATTTAACCGCCTTTTCCAAGCGTTCCTTCTGTGCTTGAGGATCCTCTAGAGGGTCGTTAATGCAAGCTGTTAAATTCTCCGTTATCATCAGTTCAATAATACGATCAACACTGGATCGCACTGCCGTTAATTGAGTAATGATATCGACACAATCACGCTCTTCCTCCATCATCTTTTGAATACCCCGCAATTGACCTTCTGAGCGTTTGAGGCGTGTAATGTACTTTGATTTTGTCATCTCTTTATCCTTAACGATTTTTCTACATTATATCTCTAATAAAGGGCTTTGTCAAAGGTATCACTTTTTTAGTAGTCAAAGCCTTCTAGCCCCCATTCTCACATAAGTAACAATCCCATCTTTATCTGTAATGGTGAATTCTGAAGAGGAAACCCATTGAACATTAGGCTTGCCAGTTTGAGATTGAGCAAATACTTTTAATAATTTCTCTTTGTTCTCAACTTCAACCACATAGTAGGCTAGACCTGCCATCCCATTTTCACGTAAAGCTAAGTTTTTACCTCCCCATTCATTAACTGCTAGATGATGATGGTAATCTCCCGATGCAATCCAACTTGCGTGTGGAATCGTGAATTTATCCTCAAGACCAAGAGACTCTTGGTAGAAGACAGATGCTTCTCGGCTGTTTTTAACAGATAGGTGAACATGACCCATGCGAGTGCCACTTGCGATTGCAAAAGGCTCTATTTCTTTTCCTAGTTCGTAGATATCTTGTGCAGACAGCTCTTCTGTCACACCGATAATTCGTCCATCCTCACGAATGTCCCACTCGGTCACAGGCTTGTCTCTATAGAGTTCAATGCCATTACCCTCCAGGTCTTCAAGATAGATAGCTTCACTATAGCCATGATCAGCTCCACCAACTAACGGAATCTTTAAGTCTAACAAGTGTTTAAAAACATTAGCCAAATCTTCTCGACTTGGCAAAAGAAGGGCCATATGATAAAGACCATAACTTTGCTTAGGATTGCTAATGTCATCTGTCTTAATTAGCCGAACTAGCGGTTTCCCACCGGCACCTAAAAGAATTTCTTTTTCCGATTGAATCAAAATCTCCAACCCAAGCAACTGATGATAAAATGCTGTCTGACTTTCTAAGTCCTTGACATTTAAAGCTACTTCAGCCAAATGAATGCGACTATTATATTCGTAAACCATAGAAAAGCTCCTTAGTTGTAACTTCTTTTATTACATCTATTATACTCCCCTCTCAGCCAATGTCAATCCAGATGCTCAACGCTGATAAAACAAGAAAAATCCTCCCCATGTAGGAAGGATTGTTTGGATTTAATGAGCCAACATTTCTTGGGCGATTTCTTGACCTGATAAGCCATCTGGATAGTAAGTTGGCCAGTTGTCCATCTCTTCAAAGAGGGCTTCTTGGCTAGTGCCTCCAAAGAAGATATGGAAATGCTCTGCCTTGACTGGAGCAATATTATGGTCGCTAAACTGAACATACTTAAATTGTCCAGCATCCGCATCTGTCGCTTCAAAGAGGAAGCGTACTCCACGATTTCCTTTCTTATAAGTCAATATTTTCTTGCCGACATACTTGTAAGTATATTTCTTACTTTGGCCACCTTGGATGAATTCCATAGTATTATCCGTGATGTTAATCTTGGTCACATCTGTTTGGTAACCCTTTTGATAGTAGGCCTTATATTCATCCTTGGTCATCTTACCAGTCAATTTAGCTTTGTAGTCAAAGACTTGGTCAAGAGTCCCATCCTCAAGTAAAGGATAGACAGACTGCCAGTTGCCAGCATAATTACTTAGGGTACGGTCCTTAACATCTGCATCCTCAAAGTAGCCATTTTGAACGGTTTTAGTTTCCTCTGCTTTTTCTGGTTCAATCTCTGCTCCTGCCTGATCAGTTGTCTGCTTGAGAGACTTGAGATTTTTCTCCATGACAGAGATATAGTTTTCTCCAGCCTTCATGTCCTCTTCGGTCAAGCTTTCAAGAGGATTCAGAACATCTAACTTCACTCCTGTTTCTTTTGAGAGGGTATTGGCTAGGGCTTGAGAAGCATTTTCTTCAAAGTAGATATAAGAGATTTTATTTTTCTTGATGTACTCGGTCAATTCTGCCAAACGGCTTGCTGAAGGCTCAGCATCAGGTGAAAGACCTGAGATAGAAACTTGATTGAGTCCGTAGTCCAAGGCTAGATAACGGAAGGCTGCGTGTTGAGTCACAAAACTCTTTTGCTTAGCATTAGAAAGTCCTTCAGTATAAGCCTTATCCAAGGCTTGCAGTTTTTCGATATAGGCTGCTGCATTTTGCTCAAAAGTCCCCTTCTTATCTGGATAGTCAGCTGAAAGACTATCACGGATATGTTCTACAAGTTTGATTGCACGCGCAGGAGACAACCATACATGAGGGTCATACTCGTGATGATGACCTTCTTCACCGTGGTCATGGTCTTCCTCTTCTTCACTTCCTGGAAGAAGCAACATATCTCCAGTAGCTTTTATGGTTTTTACTTTTTTCGCATCTAGAGATTCTAACAGCTTGGGAACCCATGTTTCCATGTTTTCATTCTCATAAACAAAGGCATCAGCATCTTGGATTTTAGCGACTGCCTTTGGTGATGGTTCATAATCATGTGGCTCTGTTCCAGCCCCGATTAAGAGTTCGACATTGGCTGTATCCCCTGTCACTTGCTTGGTAAATTCGTAGACAGGGTAGAAAGTTGTAACGATATTTAATTTCCCGTCTGCTTGTTTTTGATTAGAACAAGCGACTAAGAACAAGGTCACAAGACTTGCCAAAAGTAGGCCTAGTTTTTTCATTTACTTCTCCTATTTTATAAAACGTTTGAGTAAGCTGACTAACAAAAAGACAACTACAAAGATAATGGTAATACTTGCACTCGGTGGTGTCTCTGCATAATAGGAAATATAAAGTCCCGCAACCATGCCTAGAAAACCGATGGCACTCGCAAGAATCATCACTGAACTAAAGTTCTTCCCTAAACGCAAAGCGATACTAGCTGGCAAAACCATGATAGTTGATACCAAAAGTGCCCCTGCAGCTGGAATCATAAGAGCAATAGCCACACCAGTTACCATGTTAAAGAGAATAGACATGGTACGCACTGGAAGTCCATCGACAAAAGCTGTGTCCTCGTCAAAGGTCAGGATATACATGGGTCTTAAAAAGAGGAAGGTTAAGACCAAAACAACTGCCGCAATGACAAAGAGCCCAATTACCTGCTCTTGACTAATAGTCACGATAGAACCAAAGAGGTATTGGTCCAAACTCATCGAGCTAGAGCTCTTACCCTTACTCATAACAATAAGTGAAACCGCAAGACCTGTTGACATGAGGATAGCTGTTCCAATCTCCATAAAGCTTTTATAAACCGTACGTAGGTATTCAAGGAAGACCGCTGCAATCAAGACAATCACAATGGTTGAGATGGTCGGAGAGATCCCCAAAACCAAACCAAAGGCAACACCCGAAAGCGAGACGTGGCTGAGAGTATCACTCATAAGACTCTGACGACGCAAGATGAGGAAGGTCCCAAGAACTGGTGAAAAGAGACTCATGGCAATAACTGCCAAAAAGGCTCGCTGCATAAAATCATAAGACAATAGATTAAGCATGCTCCACCTCCTGATCACTTTCATGGACATTGAAGCAACGCCATGGCGAATCTTGGTCTCGAACCAGGTGAATATTACGATCTGCGTAGTCCTTAACTTCTTCAGGATCGTGAGTAATCATCAAAACAGCCTTACCATGATGGTGGGCACTATGATGCATGAGCTCATAAAATTCATTCTTGGTTCCCGCATCCATCCCTGTCGTTGGCTCATCCAAGATAAAGATATCCGGATCTGAAGCAAACATACGTGCAATAACCGCCCTTTGCTTTTGTCCGCCAGAGAGAGAGCCAATGCGCTTATCCCGATGTTCCCACATACCGACAGAGTTCAAACTCGCCTTGATGTGCTCTTCATCGTGAGCATTTAAACGACGGAACCAACCTTTTCTTGGGTAACGTCCTGATTTGACAAATTCATAAACAGTACTAGGAAAGCCTGCATTAAAACTTGCAATCTGTTGAGGAAGATAGGCGATTCTTAGCTTTTTCCCATGAATATTTGTTTTTGAGATGGTAACCTTTCCAAATCTTGGTTGCAAAATACCCAGACTAGCCTTGATTAGCGTTGTCTTGGCTGCTCCATTTTCTCCAGTAAGGGTGACAAATTCCCCGCTATCAACACTGTAATTGATATGCTCAAGCACAGGTTCCTTGTCATAATAGAAGGACAAATCCTCTACTGTGATGTATCTCATTACTTGATTTCTCCTACTAAAGCAGTTAAAAACCGCTGGATAATTTTTTGCTCCTCAGCTGAGAATTGACTGGCAACTTGCTCATAAGTCGAGAGGGTGTGCTCATGATGATGATGGTGCTCTTTAGCAATCGGTCTAGCTAGATCTGTCAACTGATAGAAAATGACACGAGCATCCTTGGGATCCTTAGATGTCTCCAACATCCCCTCTTTAATCAAAGATTTGATAGCCTTGGTAACAGCAGCCTGACTAACATTCAGACGTCGTGCTAACTCCGAATTGGTCAATGATTCCTCTGATAAAAGCATAAGAATATGCTCCTGGGTATTAGTCAGAGCCACTTCGCTGGTGCAATGACCAATCAAAATTTCGTGCTGGTTTTCAGCTTTCAGGATAACCTCATTTAAAAAATGATCAATATCTTTTGCTAATTGTCTCATGAACTTCTCCTTTCCTTAACTGTACTTCCATAAATACAAAGGTCTTTCGTCGTTTCTTTACTAGTTAAGTATATCACATCTAAGAATGGAGTCAAGAAAAAAGATGAAAACAATTTTTTATGTTTTCATTTGCTTGATCTCTTTTTACTTACCCTTATTCAAATGAAGAGGCCGCTACAACACTGTCCATTACCAAAAATTATTCATTACAAAGAGCCCAAAACAAGGTTCAGGCTCTTTTGCTATTTATTGAAAATCTTTAATATTCCCATCGTAATTTGCCCAATCCTGGCTAAAGAAGCGGTCATTCATTTGGTAACTAGGTGCTGTTGTTGGATTACTTAAAAAAGGATTTACAACCTTATCAAACGCCAGCCAGCCTAACCAACCGATATGAATCGTATCCTTGACAAAATAAGGTTCATCACCGTTTTTTGAAAAATCAGCAATATTGGTAAAACCTTGACTCTCCAACTGGTAACGAATTTTTTCGACAGAGTGTTGATACATTTCCTCACTTAATCCGGTATAATTCATCCATTTTTTATTGACAGGTTGAAAGACAAAGAGTACATTCACCTTAGATTTGGCAAATTGATCAAGCACCAGCTGTAAATCATTGTATTCCCTTGACTGGAGGAAGTTGTAATTTTTTTGATACTCTTCCCACTTTTTTAAATCTTTCTTAAGTTGAGTATTGTAAAAGTGGTTATCCATCCCCAAATCATTATTGGTCGTATTTTCCTCTGCATCCTTACGTGCAATATTTTCCAATTCTTCATACGAAAACTGATCTGGGAGACTGCTCAAATATTTTTCAATATGATCTTTATACTTTAATTGGCCTCGAATAGAGAATTGACCAAAAAGGGCAGCTTGTCTCTCATTGAACTCGGCAGAGATATTAACCATCGTTTGATCAAAGTCTGACAACTGTTCATTCTTAGCTATCTTCTCAACAATTCCTTTCATCGGAACTCTTGGATTTTGCTTTAAGAGTCTATTAGCCGCATATTGAGAAGCTACGTCTCCAGATTGATTCTCCAAGAAGGCAGTCAACTGATCATTGTTAAAATAAGTTTGAAAAATAGTCGGGTCATGATCCTCTTTTGTAAACCACTGTGGAGAGATTACAAATACCGCTTGTTTGTTTTCAAGTTCAGATGTGATTTGTTGCATCCCAAAATATTGACTAAGAGAAGCGGCTCCTGCCTGCCCCATAAAATACGGACGGTAGGAGCGATTATACTTTTCAGCCAACACTCCTGGATGCATGCTATCAAAACGAATCCATTCACTCGAACCCAAAAAGGGTATAAAACGCATATTAGGATCCGTGAGAGCTCTCACTTTTTGACTTCTCTCTTTGAAACTTTCTGCACTTACTGAGGCTGCAGAGTATTTTTCCTCCATTAGATTATGACTCTTACTACTAGGATAGAAAAAAATGAGTAGAAGAACCAATAAACCTGCAATAAGAATCGGCCCGAAGATTAACCACAGGCGTTTAAGCATTCTTTAACTCCGTAATCCCTGCCACGATTTTATTGGCTGTATTCCAATCATCACGGCCAAATTCTGTAACCGGGACACGTATATCAAAGCGATTTTCGATTTCTACAATCAATTCAACCGTTCCCATACTATCCAAGACACCTGCATCGAAAAGATCTTCATCCATCATGTCAGAAACATCTTCCATAAATAATTCATCGATAATTTCAATAACTTCTGATTTGATATCCATTTTTTAATTTCCTTCTATTTTTTAAACCATAAATCATTCAAAAATCCAGAAAAGATTAAGAATGAAACCATTACGACATGGAAGGTTATCACCATGCCAAGCAACTGAGCCCAACGATTTTCAAGCAAGGGAGGTCGTCCTGCTTTCTTACGTTCTTTATTGAGCGTTTTTTTCTTTCGAACCCAGACATCATTAATGACTAAGCCCACTCCATGAAAGAGCCCGTAAACGATATAAAACCATGTTATCCCATGCCAGAACCCCATAATCAGCATATTTACAATATAAGCGACACTTGAGGTCACATTTCGATTCTTAAAAAGCTTCTTTCTCGTCATCACCATGACCATGCGCATAAAGACAAAGTCACGAAACCAGAAGGATAAACTCATGTGCCAACGATTCCAAAACTCTTTCAAATCTCTTGACAAAAAGGGTTTGTTGAAGTTGATCGGACTACGAATCCCCATCAGATTTGAAATAGCTATAGCAAACATAGAGTAACCTGCAAAATCAAAGAAGAGTTCCAAACCAAATGTGTACATGATGGCCACTACATAATAGTTAAAGACGCCACCTGTTTGTAAAGCTAAATTCTTTAGCGGTGGTAATAAAATCTCGCCTAAAATATGGGCTAGGATAAATTTATACAGAAATCCCCACATGATATACCGAACGGACTCGGCTAGCATATCTAGCAACTCATCGCGCTCTGGTATCGTCTTATAATTTTCATTAAAACGTTTGAAACGATCAATAGGACCACTTGAAAATGTCGGCATAAAGAGAAGAAAACGCAAATACTCCCACATTTTCAAATCCTTAATGACTCCATCTCTAAGTTCGATGATGATTCCCACTGAACGAAAGGTCAAATAAGAGATTCCTACGAATCCCAGCAGAGACTGTGTACCGTTAATAGCTGGTTGCACCTTGACAAAGATGATGGGAAGGAGGGACAGAAAACTAACGAGGTAGAATACCCACTTGCCATCCTTGCTTTTTCGATAGTGCTTGTAGAAAAGCAGGAGCAATATTTCCCAGCACAGATAAATACCCAAGGCAGCCAATTGATTGGTCTTGCCTCCCGTCAACATAGTGACTATAAAGAAGAGACTAACCAATATTTCATACCAGCCAAAACGTTTTTTGAAAAAAAGACCGATAAAGATTGGCAAAATAGCAGTAATCACATACAAAAAGTACTGCGGATTCCCATAAGGCTCAATATGAGGAAGCTGTTTAAGAAGCTCCATCATCTATTGTTAACCTCACTAATCAACCCTTTGATGTCGATTTTCCCATTTGGAGTTAACGGCAAGCTGTCACGGTAGAGGAATTTCGAAGGCATCATATAAGACATCATAATATCTTCCAAGTCTTCCTTGATCGCTTTGGTAATATCAATCTCGCGCTCAAATTGTTCTTTGACCCCATCTTTTAAGATAACATAGGCCAAGAGATTTTGAACCTTGTGATCTTTATTATAGCGCGGTACCGCAACAGCCGAGTCAATGTACTGAGATTTGTTCAAGTTTTGAGAAACATCTTCTAGCTCAATACGGTAGCCGTTAAACTTGATCTGGAAGTCCATCCGACCACCGTAGAGAAGAAGGCCTTCATTCGTCATCGTTCCGACATCTCCCGTATGGTAGGCTGGCAGACCTTCAAATTCGAAGAAAGCTTCTGCTGTTTTCTCAGGATTATTCATATAACCTTTTGAAACAGCCGGTCCAGACACGATGATCTCACCTTGCTCACCATTTGGCAATTTATTTCCTGCCTCATCAATGATGAAGGTTGGAGAATCTTCTTTCGTGTAACCAATTGGCAGACGTTTCAAAGTTGCTAACATCTCATCTGTAATAGCAACTGCCGACAAAGCAACTGTTGCTTCCGTTGGCCCGTAAGCATTGATGATGCGAGCATTTGGGAAACGCTCGCGCAGTTTTTGAGCCGTTTTAACAGTCAGCTCTTCCCCATCAAAGTAGAAATGGGTAATACCTGACATCTTTTCAGCATTGAAATCTTCAGACAGCATGGCCATATCTGCAAATGATGGCGTTGAAGTCCAGATAGCAATCGGAAGAGAAAAGATGGTCGCAAAGAGTTGTTTGAAGTCTTGAGTAATGGCTGATGGGAGGGCAAAAAGCGTGCCTCCAAGAGCCAAAGTTGGCGCCCAATACATGACAGACAAGTCAAAGGAATAGGGCGGTTGCGCCAACATTTGCGGACGCTCTGGCGTCGCAAATTCTTTATCTGTGATCATCCAGTTGGTGAAGCTGAGCAGGTTATCATGTGAAATCTGCACCCCTTTTGGTTTCCCAGTTGTTCCTGAAGTAAAGATGATGTAGTAGTTATCATCCCCTTTGACCGGATGTTGCAAATCATAGGCATGCTGAGCCGCATAAGCTTCACGCACTTGCTCCAAGGACATGATTGGAGCAGCTGGGTTTTCAATTGGAAACTCATTGATGGCGATGATTAAGCTTGGCTCTGCTACTTCAACAATCGCAGACACGCGCTCCAAGGCAGAATGGCTGTCAATTGGGATATAGGCATGGCCAGATTTGGTCAAGGCCACAAAGGTTGCTAACATTTCATATTCTTGACCACCAAAGACCACAACAGGTGACTTTTCAGGAAGTCCCATTTGGTCAAGATGGGCTGCTAAGCTATCTGAATCAGCCTTCAATTGGCCATAGGTATGCTCTTCTCCAAGGACATTGTAGACTGGAAAATTAGGCTGCTTTTGAGCATAATGCTCAATGGTTTCAATCATATCTACTATTGGTTTATTTGACACAATAGGGGTTCTCCTTTAAGTTAAAATTCATTATAGATAAAGCTACCTTGAACCTGACCGAGATAACTAAAAAAGTAAAGCAGGCCCAAGAAAATGATAAAATACAAGGCTGTCCGACCAAGAAAGAGATAGAGTTCATTTCTCTGTTTCATCAAGAAAAACCTTTCATTCCTGTAATTTTCAACTAAAATAAAATCAATTTCTTACTAACTTATTTTTCTGCTATTATACCACTTTATAAACTATTTTTTCAATTGTTTTCCGTCCATTTCCACTACATTTAAACATCATTAAATTGTTCCATATGATACCTTCTAATGATAGCTTTAATGCTTTCCAGTATAGATTATATTGGGAGCTACAACAAAGTAGGCTCTATACACCTATAGAGGACTCCCCACTATAAATATTATAGAGCCTTATCTTATGTCTCACTTTATTGGTAGAATTCCCTTTGTCTAGAGATTTTTATAATATGTAATCTTAAAATTCACTATAGATGAAATCTTGAATGTTAGAAAAATCAGTCACAAAACAGTAGATTACGATGCTTAAAATAACTGTATAGAAAAACAAGGTCCACAATAGTAAACGATGTGTGTCAGTTAGTTTCATTTGCAAATTTGTAAAGTTCTTTTTCAACTTCCATCCATCCTTTCACTCCAACGTGCATCACGTCAAATAAAAAGTAATCTTCATACTCTTTATTTCCATAGTTTAACACCGTAGCACCGTGGTTTTTGGCAATATTTTCTATTTTTTTGTAAGTTTCTTCACGCATTTCTCGTGAAACACCTGTGTAATCATTCCATTTACCATTTACAGGAAAGATAATGACTTCAACTTCAATTCCCAATTCCTTAGCAACTGTCAAGAAGAGTTCCATATCTGAATACTCTGGTGACTCTATGTAACTCAAGTCTTTGTTAGAATCTTTCAACGAAGCATAGCGGTCTCTCAAGTAGGTATTGTAGTAGTTATTATCCACAGCATAATCATTGTTATCTGTTTTCTTTTTAACTTCTTCTACAAACTTCTTCGTCATCTCCTCCCAATCATAATCCGGCGTTTTATCTCCTAGTGCAGGATAGTCTGATTTGGCATGATTTTCATAGAATTTTCGTTTAAGCTTAAAGGAATAAATTGCATTGTCAAGCTCCAATAGTTTTTTATCAATGATTGTTCCTTTTCCTTCTATGAAATAGCTTTTATACTTTTTATAGATATCATTTTGTTGTTTGTTTCCTTTGGTAATCTCAATAATACGATTAATCAGTTTTTCTTTCGTTTCCTTACTGATTTTCTCGTTATCTAGCATGTGAAAAATATGTTCCTGAGAGGCCTTGTTTAAGAAGGCGTCTTGATGAGTCCCATCCTTTTCAAACCATTGAACAGACTCTACGATGGCTACTTTTCGCTTACTCATAGCCCCCTCAATCGAGCTCAAGGTTGTAGCTTGAATGATATTTTGAGAGTAACTGGTTCCTATCTGCATAATATTAAAATCATTGTAGTTAAAAATTTTATTGGGATGGTAATCTTCATTTATCGTCGCAACTAACTCTGAGGAACCCATTAGAACTAGTGTATTGGGAGTGATATTATTTGTTAGAATATCTCTACTTTTGTACTTTTCATAAGAAGTGCTGTAGCGAATACTGTTGTCCTTGACTTTATAATAGTCGTCAATCTTCTTGACATATGTCACATTTAAAAGAGCAAGAGTCGCAATTACGAGCACAAGCGATAGTAAAAATGCTTTTAACTTAATCATCTTGTTTTGTCCAATCTCCTTGTTTTAGCAGATCTCTTTATCTACTTAGAATTGCCATAATTATCTTATAAGGTTCACCTGAAAAGATAAAGAAGCCAACCATAACTAAATTCATGGTCACAAACCAACTTATTAGCTTGTACCAAGTTTTATTTTTATGTTTCTTATAAAAAGTGCTTTTCTTTTGATAAATTTCAAATCCAGACATCAAGATTCCATGGTAAAAACCATAAGCGATGTAGCTGACACTAATTCCATGCCAAAATCCCATAACCAACATATTGACCATATAGGCATAGGCTGCATTGTGTAATCTATTCTTAAACCATTTCTTTCTGATAACCTGCATTAAAACTCTTGAAAATACGAAATCTCTCAACCATGTTGACAAGGTGATGTGCCATCTAGTCCAGAAATCCTTGATATCAATACTCAAGAAAGGTTTATTGAAATTCATCGGTGTCTGAATACCCAAAACATTACTGCTTCCAACAGCCATTAAACTATACCCCGCAAAGTCAAAGAACAGATAAAGAGTATACAGGTACATATATTTGATTGAGTAGACAACTGTACCAGTATTGCTTAAAGCAAGTAGTATCTGGTAAACATAGGTTGATAAAACAACCTTGTAGAGAAGGCCTAAAACGATGCGATAAATACCATCACCTGCTAACTCTAGGTAGTCTTTTCTAGGCATGACTTCATTGATCTCTTTTAGAAATCTTCTGCTACGATCGATTGGACCAGAACTAACTGTAGGGAAAAAGAGTAGAAACTGCAGATAATCTTTTACACTGATTTTTTCTTTGATTAAACCATCCGATATTTCTAGCATGATCTGAATGGTCTTAAAGGACATGTAGGAAATCCCAATAAAAGCCAATAAATGTAGCTGGGTTATTGCAAAGACTTTATTGACCACTAAAGGTAAAATGGATAACATAACTAGAGGTTTTAACCGTTTTGAATCCATTCTTTGTGCTATGAAAACTAGGACATATTGGTAGATGATGAAAGCCAATAGATAAACAACCATGGATTTACTCTTACCATAGATGGCTCCTGCAAATAAAATTGACAGACTTAAAATATAATAATCCTTACGCTTGCCAAAATAGTTTAAAACAAAGCCAATCAGTAAAACCACAAATAATAGAAGGAAAAACTCATTCCCCTCAAAATAATTCATACCAGATGGACTCCTTTTCTCTTTTTCTCATCTCCTGATTTGTCATTTTAGGATTAGTCCCTATCATATTATCAAGGATAATTAACTTTATTCATTATATCATAATTTAAAAACTATATATCTCTATTATCCAATTTCCTAAAATAAAAAAACAAATGACTCTTACCACTAAACCCCAATAACGAGACAAAATTATTTAAACAACAAATATAATTCAAGACCTAAAAGATTGATGAATGAACTAGTGAAGTACTCTGTTTTTTAGCTGAAATAATAATTAACACCAGTATATAAACTTAAAAAAATCAAAACGACCAAAATGAAGTGAGGCAGCGCTCCTTATTTTGGTCATTTTTGGTAAGTTATGTTTATTGAGATATAAATATTTGGGTTTTATTATCTTAGAAAAGTGAAAATACGAGAACTGCTAGGGCTGCACCAATAACAGGTCCTACAACAGGAATCCAAGCATAAGACCAGTCCCCATCTCCCTTGTTTGGAATTGGAAGAAGGCTATGCATAATGCGAGGACCGAGGTCACGAGCTGGGTTCAAGGCACAACCAGTTGTCCCACCTAGTGAAAGACCGATACCGACAATCAAGGTTCCCACTGCAAAGGTTCCTAGCCCTGCTTGAAGGTCATAGAGACCCAAAGCAAAGATTGTCAATACCAAGACAAAAGTCCCAAGGATTTCACTAATCAAGTTTGACACAGTATCTTTGATAGCTGGTCCAGTGCTGAAAGTTGCTAGAATATTTCCTGCATTTTCTTCTGCTTCATAGTGCGGTTTGAATTGCAACCAAACCAAAATCTGAGCCACCATCGCTCCAGCGAATTGGGCTAGGATATAAGGGAAAACAGAACCCCAAGAGAGCGTTCCTTTTAAGGCCATCGCAAACGTTACAGCTGGATTTAGGTGGGCTGGGCTGAGCGTGCCAGATACAAAAGCCGCAACGGCTACAGCAATTCCCCATCCCATAGTGATGACAATCCATCCTGAATTGTTGCTCTTAGTTTTGGGAAGAACCACACCTGCTACAACACCATTTCCTAGGAGGATAAGGATTAAGGTCCCCAAAAATTCTCCAAATAATTCTTTCATCATATCGTTGTCTCCATTTAAAAGAAGGAGAGAGAAGGCAAGGAAGGCTTGTCTCCCTCTCTTCTAGTTTTTCTTAATTTTTCAATGCCGCTAGATCGTTGTTAGCAAGGGCTACTTCAACATCCGCACGGTAGGCTGCTTTTTCTTCTTCTGACCAATCATAGAATCGTCCCATTTCATCCAGAACTGGCTCCACAATGCTATCCAAACTATCACGCATAAAGAGCATGTGGTTGGTACGGCGAAGGAGGAAGTCAACTGGGCTCAGAGCCAACTCATTGCGCATTGCATAGTGAAGGGACAAGGTATCTGCCAAGCTGAGTCCTGGCGCTTGTTCCAAGCTGTGAGCAAGGGCAAAGACTTTCGGTGCATTTGAACCGTAGAGATTTGCTAGGTAATGAGCTTCCTTGCTATCCAAGCCACGTGACACTCCAAGTTGAGCAAAGGCTTCAATTTCTGAGTCCACATTTGCTGGGTTCAATTCTCCACCTGAAACAGGATAAGTCTTCGAGTTGATGAGTTTAAAGCTGCGGTCAAATTCTGCTTTGAGAATGTCAACCACGCGCTCCATAGCTCCTTCAGCCATCTTACGGTAGTCTGTGATTTTACCACCAGCAAGGGTCAAAAGTCCATTCTCATCACGGTCCAAGCTCGAACCACGTGAAACTGCCGATGGGTCCAAATGTTTCTCAGATGTGCTACTTTCAAGCTTGCTGACAGCAGACTCAACATCTTCACGCGATTTTTCTTTCGATAGATAAGCCTCGACAGTAGCAATCAAGTTATTGAAGCTTTCATCGCTAATGGTTCCGTTATTTCCACCATTGTAGTCAGAAGCGCTATTGCCTGCGATCAATGGACGAAGACCAGCCCAGCTGCTTTCAATATCAGCAACGGTAATGTTTGCTTCTGGGAAGCGGTTGTTGACAATGCCAAGTAGATAATCTACATCTTCCTGCGTCACTTTTGGATGTTCCAAATCACCTGTGTAGTCTGTATCGGTTGTACCAAAGTAAGTCTTGTTTTCACGTGGGAGAACAAAGACCATACGGGCATCTCCCAAACCTGTGTCAAAGTAAACTGGCTGTGAAACCTTGATCTTGCTTGAGTCCACCACCAAGTGAACTCCCTTGGTTGGACGCATTTGTGAGAATTGCGTTCCCTTATTAGACAGATTGCGTACCTTGTCGCTCCAAGGACCTGTCGTGTTGATAACCAGACGAGCCTTGATCTCAAAGACTTGGTCTGTCAACAAATCACGAGCTACGACACCTGTAATCTTACCACTTTCGTCAAAGAGGAAGCCTTCTGCCTTCACGTGGTTGGCAATGAGGGCACCATCTTGGTTGGCACGTTTGATGTTTTCGATCACGAGACGGGCATCGTTGTTACGGAAGTCAAGATAAACTCCACCTCCTACCAAACCTTCTTTCTTCAAGTTTGGCTGGCGTTCCAAGACTTCTTCTTTGCTCAAAACCTTGTTTGCAGCAGGCGTATTGTTAACCCCTGCCAATAGGTCGTACAAGTCCATGGCTACTTTGAGACGGAAAAGGTTAAATGTTGCTCCATCCTCGTCGTAAACTGGCAAGAGCATTGGATCTGGTTTTGGAATATGTGGAGCGACTTGTTGAACCACCGCACGCTCAGAAACTGTATCTGATACCACTTCCACGTCGAATTGTTTGAGATAACGCAGACCTCCGTGGACCAATTTTGTTGAACGGCTAGATGTTCCTTCTGCGAAGTCCTGCATTTCAATCAAACCAGTGTCAAGACCACTGGCTGCTGCCTGCAAAGCTACACCAGCTCCTGTAATCCCTCCACCAATAATCAAGAGATCCAAGGTGCGTTCCTGCATTTTTTTAATTGACAATTCACGTGTTTTCTTTGAAAATTCCATATTTACACACTTTCTAACTGAGTTGTTTCATTCTTAAACTGATAATTGCATCAAGAAACAGTATTAGTCATCGATTTCCGCAAAGACTTGAGTTGCTTTCACAGCTTTCTTCCAGCCCTTATAGAGTTGTTCCTTATGAGATTCGTTCATCGATGGTTCGAAAAGTTCTCCTGTCTCGTTCAAGAGTTTCAACTCATCCAAGTCCTTCCAGTAGCCCACTGACAATCCTGCCAGGAAGGCTGCCCCTAGGGCAGTTGTTTCCAAGTTTTTAGCGCGTGCGATATCAATTCCCAAGATGTCAGCTTGGAACTGCATGAGGAAGTTGTTCATGGCTGCACCACCATCTACCTTCAAGACTTGGATAGCTGTCTGAGCATCCACTTGCATGGTGTCAATGATGTCACGTACTTGATAAGCGATAGATTGCAAAGTCGCCTTGATAAAGTCTTCTTTAGTTGTTCCACGAGTCAAGCCAAAGACAGATCCTCGAGCGTTTTGGTTCCAGTATGGTGCCCCTAGACCTGTAAAGGCAGGTACGACATAGACTTCGTCATTATTGTGAGAATTAAGAGCATATTTTTCAGACTCTGGTGAGTTTTCCACCATGCGAAGACCGTCACGAAGCCATTGAATGGCACTTCCTGCGATGAAGATAGAACCTTCCAAAGCATAGTAAACCTTGCCGTTAATACCATAACCAATCGTTGTCAAAAGGTTGTTTTCAGACAACTGCATTTCTTCACCAGTGTTCATGATGATGAAGGAACCAGTTCCGTAGGTATTTTTAACCATACCAGGATCAAAAGCCAACTGACCAAAGAGGGCTGCTTGTTGGTCACCCGCCATACCAGAGATTGGCACTTCTCCACCGTAGAAATGGAATGGAGCTGTCTTGCCATAGATTTCAGAGTTAGAACGAACTTCTGGAAGCATAGCCTTAGGAATATTGAGGATTTCCAAAATCTCATCATCCCACTTAAGATCCTTGATGTTATAGAGCATGGTACGAGCTGCGTTTGAGTAGTCGGTCACGTGAGCTGCTCCGTCAGTCAATTTCCAAACCAGCCAAGTATCAATGGTACCAAAGAGCAATTCACCCTTTTCAGCTCGCTCTTGAGCGCCTTCTACATGGTCCAAAATCCAACGAACCTTAGTCGCTGAGAAGTAAGCATCGATGATCAAACCAGTCTTCTCATGGAATTTTTCCACATAACCTTGGCTTTTTAGTTGTTCAGCCAGAGGAGCAGTTTGGCGTGATTGCCAAACGATAGCATTGTAGATAGGGAGCCCTGTTTTCTTATCCCAGACGACAGTTGTTTCACGCTGGTTGGTAATCCCGATTGCCTCGATTTGACTTGGTTTCACACCACTTTCGATGAAAGCACCCGCAATAACTGACTGAACAGAGTTCCAAATTTCATTGGCATTGTGCTCTACCCAACCTGCTTGAGGGAAAATTTGAGTGAATTCTTTTTGGCTAGAGCTGACCTTCTCGCCTTTTTTGTTAAAAATGATGGCACGAGAACTGGTAGTTCCTTGGTCAATAGCCATAATGTATTTTTCTTGTGACATGTGCTGTCCTCCTGATAAAATCTTGAGGGGGTTCCTCTTTACAGTAACTAGTATACAAAATAAAGCGCTTTCCTGTTTATCAATTTTTTTAAAATTTTAAAAAAAAGTGAGGAGATTGTGCGAATTTCACAAAAAAGACCTGAAAATTCAGGTCTTTTAGGCAAATAGCATCTGACGAATCGTAGCTAAATCTTCGATGTCCAAATCATTTTTCAAATAGTAGATAGGTGTTTGTTCTTTCTTATGAATGGGGTTATTGGTAACCAGCAAGTCATAATGACGAGTACGGTCATAGGCTTCGATGGTAATGAAGCGGTTGTACTCCAAATATCGTTTTAAAAGGGCCGACATTCTCGAAAAGACAAGGAAGCCTGCTGTTAGATCTAGCCCTATTCTCAGATGTTTGCCTGTATTTTCTGCCATATACTCCAACAACTGAAGCCATTCCCAAAGGATTTTTTTATCCAGATCCGTCCCCTGATGAAAGGCTGGCAAGGAGGCGAAAATTTTCTGAGCAATATCTCGAAAGTCATGCTCCATCAGCAAATAAGGGTGGCGATGCTCTATCTGATACTTGTATCGATCTTGCAAGATATAGCCCTTGTAGAGATAAACTTGACCACAAAGCTGACTGAGTTCATAGGTGACATGGTCCTCTGTGTAGTCCCCCAGCAACTCCTCCTTCTTCATTTCCTGGATCATTTGTGTCAGCAAATCGGCTAATTGCCCTCCAAAACCAAGAATATACTCCATAGTATGAAGAGGAAGAATACGATGAGAAAGGAGAAATGAAAAGAATATCATCATCTCCCCATCTTCAGTTCCTAGAGGAATGTGCTGGCCACCAAAAAAAGAAGAAGCCTTGCCAAGTAAACGAAGGTAGAAAATATTGTCAAAATACCCTCGCATTTTTTCTTCTATAACCTGAAATTGACAGGCGTTAACCCGAAGGCGCTGTTGACTGATATGAGTCCAGAGAACCAAGTCTAATTTCTGACCCGAAGACAAGCTGGCACCGCAGATTTCTTCTAGGGTAGCAATATCCTGCTTTCTCTCAGCTTTCTGCATATGACTTTCCCACTCCTGACTGGACCAGACCTTGCGGAAAAGACAGAAATAAAAGTAACGAATCTGATGCTCCGGACCTCGCCAACGACCATTTTGGATGGATAAGTCAAACTCTGACAAAATATGATTCAAGCTAGACAAATGGCGACCAAGCGTGGCCTCGCTAATCATCAATTCTTGAGCTAGTTGATGGGCTAGGAACTGTTGGTGATAGAGAAGGTAAACCAAAATTTGGTACTTAATGGCATTGTCTAGAAACAAGCTCCGAATCTCTCTCCCCTTTGTGGCAGTACCGACAGACAGACGCAAGCTTTCATCATCCAAGTGGATGGCCAGCTCTAACCCTCTTTCCAAGGCATTTTCGTTAATCAGAGAGATGTACTTGGTTAGAGTCGCCTTTGAAAAGCCTGTTTCTTCCATGGCTTCCTTGACGGTTGTCTGCGAATCTTGTAATAAAAAGGAAAGGACTAAAAATTGACCAGATTCGGCTTTTTCCATCAAATCGCCTAAATACATTTGTTACCCCTTTCATTTTCTCCTTCAAGAATAGCATAAATCTTTCAAATGCGGAAATAATCTGTTTCTCATTTTATTTTAAAGTTGATTTTCTCGTCATTATTGCACATAAACAGCAAACACACGGCTCCCCCTTTGGGCGTTTTTATGCTAAAATAGTAGCTATGGATAAAATTATTAAAACTATATCAGAAAGCGGGGCCTTTCGTGCTTTTGTCCTTGATAGCACTGAAACCGTCCGCACTGCTCAAGAAAAACATCAAACCCAAGCCAGTTCAACCGTTGCACTTGGTCGTACCCTTATCGCTAGCCAAATTCTCGCAGCCAATGAAAAAGGAAATACCAAGCTAACGGTTAAAGTTCTTGGAACCAGCTCTCTCGGTGCCATCATCACGGTCGCAGATACCAAGGGCAATGTTAAAGGCTACGTTCAAAATCCCGGTGTTGATATCAAAAAGACTGCAACTGGTGAAGTCCTTGTCGGACCTTTTGTCGGCAATGGTCAATTTCTCGTTATCACAGACTACGGTACTGGAAATCCATACAACTCCATGACTCCTCTCATCTCTGGGGAAATCGGTGAAGACTTGGCCTATTACCTGACTGAAAGCCAACAAACCCCTTCAGCAGTCGGGCTCAATGTTCTTTTGGATAAAGACGACAAGGTCGAAGTTGCCGGAGGTTTCCTTCTCCAAGTGTTGCCAGGGGCCAAGGAAGAAGAGATTGCCCGCTTTGAAAAACGCATCCAAGAAATGCCAGCCATCTCAACCCTTCTGGAAAGCGATGACCATATCGAAGCCCTTCTCAAGGCCATCTATGGTGACGAATCTTACAAACGCCTATCTGAAGAAGAAATTCGTTTCCAATGTGACTGCAGCAAAGACCGTTTTATGAACGCTCTTGCCAGCCTTCCAAGCTCAGACCTTGAAGAAATGAAAGAGGAAGACCACGGGGCAGAAATTACTTGTCAGTTCTGCCAAACTACTTACAACTTTGATGAAAACGACTTGGAGGAACTCATTCGTGACAAATCTTAATACACCTTTTATGATTGGCAATGTTGAGATTCCCAATCGTACCGTTTTAGCACCCATGGCCGGTGTGACCAACTCAGCCTTTCGTACCATCGCAAAAGAGCTCGGAGCTGGACTCGTTGTCATGGAAATGGTCTCTGACAAGGGAATCCAATACAACAACGAAAAAACCCTTCACATGCTTCATATCGATGAAGGGGAAAACCCAGTTTCAATCCAACTTTTTGGTAGTGATGAAGACAGCCTCGCACGCGCAGCAGAATTCATCCAAGAAAACACTAAGACCGATATCGTCGATATCAACATGGGCTGCCCAGTTAACAAAATCGTGAAGAATGAAGCTGGCGCTATGTGGCTCAAGGATCCAGACAAGATCTACTCTATTATCAACAAGGTCCAATCTGTCCTTGATATCCCCCTCACTGTCAAAATGCGTACGGGATGGTCTGATCCATCCCTAGCCGTGGAGAATGCTCTAGCTGCTGAGGCTGCAGGTGTTTCTGCCCTTGCTATGCATGGTCGTACCCGTGAGCAAATGTACACTGGACACGCAGACCTTGAGACCCTTCACGAGGTTGCCCAAGCTCTAACTAAGATTCCATTCATCGCCAACGGTGATATTCGCACTGTCCAAGAAGCCAAACAGCGTATCGAAGAAGTCGGGGCTGACGCTGTCATGATTGGTCGTGCAGCCATGGGTAATCCCTATCTCTTCAACCAGATCAACCACTACTTTGAAACAGGAGAAATTCTCCCTGATTTGACCTTTGAAGACAAGATGAAAATCGCCTACGAGCACTTAAAACGCTTGATTGACCTTAAAGGTGAGAATATCGCTGTCCGTGAATTCCGTGGTCTAGCTCCTCACTATCTCCGTGGTACATCCGGAGCTGCTAAACTCCGTGGAGCTATTTCACAAGCTAGCACTCTGGCTGAGATTGAAGCCCTCTTGCAATTAGATAAAGCTTAATACACAAAAAACCGTAACTCACTTGAAGTTTACGGTTTTTTTATCCTAGGAAATCCTAGATACTATTATTGAATCAAGGCAACACTAGAAACTGTACCATCCGCACCTGTTGTAATTTGGATGACTTTTCCACCACCGATTTTAGCATTATACTTACCATCGTCAAGAGTGTAAGCATAACCTCGGATAGAATAGTTTTCTTTCTTTCTATCAGCTGTTTCTACTGTAAATTGGCCACTTGGTGAAACTGTAATGGTTTCGTCATTTGCTCCCTTCCAACTTCCTGCTGCTGCTGAAAAATCACCATCAACCATGGTTAAAACGCCTTTGTAACGTTTATTGTGTTCTGCCTGCTGATCTTGTAATTTGCGGTCAGTCGTTGGGTCATAAGTTGACTGGCTTGCTTGATTAGATTGATTTTGTGAAGCTTGCTGATTAGAAGATGGTTGAGAAGGAGTTTCCTGTTGCTGAGGAGCTTGGGGAGTTGGGGCAGCTTGGTTGGATTCTTGACCCTGAGTTGTAGGACTTGAAGCTTGTTCAGAGGAAGCTTTAGCTTTTTCTGAAGTAGTGGTGCTTGTTGAAGCTTGAGATTTACTATCTTTGTTAGAAGAACTTGCCTTTGAACTTGACGTGGTTTGTGTTGTTTTATTAGCATTGTCATTTTTAGCTTCTTCTTTTTTATTACCACATGCTCCTAAAAGCAAAGTTGAAGCCAATACGGCAACTGCTAGTAAACGAATGGAATGTTTTGTTTTCATAATATTTACCTCCTGTAATCTTTTTGAAATGTTGTGAAATACTTCTGTAATGATATTGTAATATTTGTTTTTAAATCTGTCAACTATTTATCTAAAATTTTTTAGAATTATTTTTGAGTATATTTATTTCCTTTTCCCTCCTATCTTTATTATTCGTTAAAAATTTAAAAAAACAGAAAAATTCTTCTTACTGAAATGCTATCTTTTAAAAGTGTAATCGCTTGCATTTTTTTCTTGAAGGGCTATAATAAAATTGAAATAGGATATTGGAGGTGTAGGTTTATGTCAAAGAAATATTACAAATATCTTCCCTGGTTGATTATTGGTGCTTTCTCTTCTTATGGGGTTGCTACTCATTACGCTCAAACAATATTTGATTTGTTCTACTTAACCACTATTTTCATGATTGTTTATGTGGCTCTAATGTACTTACACGAACATTATTTAAAATATAAATACAAAGATCTCTTCATTCGAACCATGAGTAATTCTAATAAAGATAAACATCCTTAAACAAAAAGAGGTCGGGACAAAATCCCGACCTCACTTTTTTATGAATAATAAACCTTTGATACGATAGCTGAATTGATTTTTGACACAAACTTTATTTTCTCTATTCTCAAGCTCAACCAGTCATCGGATTTGTTGAAACTTCTCAGGACTGAAACTAGGAAACCAAGACTTGGGCTATCGATTTCTGCTTCCAAGCTTTTTATTTCAATCGATAGGTTTTTCTTGGTTTCTTTTTAGGCACTCGTTTGAGCCCAACTTCTTCTATATACTCACCGTATTTTACGAGGAAGTTATTGCTGACGATTGGTCGTCCTGGGTTGATGAGATTGACTAATTCGGTTCCTTCATAGACAGTGAATTCCTCCTCTAGCAGATAGAGAAAGGTCGGATTCCAGTCAAGACGCCCTTGGATTCGTTTAATAGACTCTTGGATAATGGCATAATGGTCAAAGGCGAAGGCTTGCTCCCCCAGCTCTAGTCCCTCTAGGAAGCACTTGCCCGTCTGAAAATCAACATCGACAAAAACCACATCCTTGGCATCATCACCAGCTTGAACGAGATCAAGTGCGCGGCTAGGTAGATACACCAAGTGGGCGATAGTAACCGTCCAGCCCCGCGGATCACGACCTGGAGTCGATACTGTCACTAGTTGTTCAATCTTTTCTAGTGGAAGATCAAGATTGATTTCTTCTTTTACCTCACGCTGACAAGCATACCTTGCATCTTCGCTCTTATCCATAAAACCACCGACCAAAGCCAAACAGTTTTGATAAGGATGGCCCTTGCGACGAATTAGCAAGAGTTTGATTTTCCCTTCCACAAAGCAATAAGCTACCATATCCACCGTCACGCTCGGTTTTTCATACTGAGGAAGATCCTGTTTGCTGTACCAGTCTAAAAATTCCTTCTCAGTCGCATGAATCTCAAAATATTCTCTTTCTTTCATTCCAGCTGGAATCTTCTGACTAATCATCATCCACTTCCTTTCTGATACTACAATGTAAGCTTCTTTAGCAATAAGAACTAGGGATATCCCTAGTTCTTATTCTCTAAACAATCTCAAATTTTAACTGACCAGCTTTGACACCAATCTTAAGGGTCTTGCCTGCTTCCAATTCTCCTTTGAGTAAGAGTTCAGCTAGTTTGTCTTCCACTTCAGTTTGTAGAGTTCTACGAAGCGGTCGCGCACCCATCTCTGGATCATAGCCATGTTGGGCTAAAAGTTTTAGAGCAGATGCTTGAAGTTTTAAGTCTACCCCTTTTTCTGCCAAGCTTGCAATCAAAGGTTTGACCATAATCTTAACCACTTCCTGCATATCTTGACTTGACAAGCTGTGGAAGACCACCTTTTCGTCAATACGGTTGATAAACTCTGGGCGATAAGCTTTTTTCAACTCTTCAAACATACGTTTTTCCATACTCTCTTGATCAAAACGAATATCTCGAGCTCCAAAACCGACTGTCTTATCATCACGAAGGGCAGTCGCACCAAGGTTTGACGTCATGATAATAATGGTATTTGAGAAGTCAACCTTGCGTCCCTTGCTATCTGTCAGAACTCCGTCATCCAAGACCTGTAAGAGGACATTAAAGATGTCTGGGTGAGCCTTTTCTACTTCGTCAAAGAGCAGAACTGAGTATGGTTTGTTGCGAACCTTCTCGGTCAACTCCCCACCTTCTTCGTAGCCTACATAGCCTGGAGGGGCACCATTGAGACGACTGGCCGCAAATTTCTCCATATATTCACTCATATCAAAGCGGATAAGGGCAGATTCATCATCAAAGAGGACCTCTGCCAAGGCCTTGGCTAACTCTGTCTTACCGACACCAGTTGGCCCTAGGAACATAAAGGAACCAATTGGGCGTTTATTGTTACGAATACCAGATTGATTACGGCGAATAGCGCGGCTAATACTTGAGACTGCCTGTTCTTGTCCAATAACACGCTTGTGAAGTTCAGCCTCCAAATTAAGGTACTTCTTAGCATCGGTTTGAGTTAGTTTTTGAACTGGGATTCCTGACAAACGACTGAGTGTTGTCAAGATATCAGACTCCGTTACCGAGTCTTCATAGACAGGCAATTCCTGTTCTTTTGAAATCAGCTGAGCTGCTTGTTTCCACTTGCCGTCCATCAGAGCCTTATCAGCTGGAGATAAATCTGACTCATTGGCTTTCACATGCTTCGATTTGTTTTGCACAGTGGCAGCCGCTTCATCCAAAAGATCAATAGCGGAGTCTGGTAAATGACGGCTGGTTAGGTAACGGTGAGCCATTTTGACAGCTGTATCGACTGCATCATCTGTAATTTGAACATGATGATGTTTCTCGTATGTTGCTTTCAAGCCCTGCAAAATTGCAATACTATCTGCCAAACTTGGCTCTTCAATCGTTACTTTAGCAAAACGACGAGAAAGCGCCGCATCCTTTTCGATATGTTTTTGATATTCTTCTTGAGTTGTAGCTCCGACCGTTCTCAGAGTACCACGTGCCAAGGCAGGTTTTAAAATGTTGGCTGCATCCAAGGTCGAATCAATCCCACTACCCGATCCCATGATGGTGTGGAGCTCGTCGATAAAGAGAATAACCTGACCATCTTCCTCAATATCTTTAATGATGTTGTTCATGCGCTCTTCAAAATCACCACGGAAACGGGTTCCTGCAACCACATTCATCAAATCGAGTTCTAAGACTCGCATCTTAGCCATTTCAACCGGTACATCCCCACTAGCAATTCGCTGAGCTAGCCCAAGTGCTAGAGCTGTTTTACCGACACCAGCATCTCCAACTAAGACAGGATTATTCTTTGTCTTCCGACTCAAGATTTGAATCATGCGAGAAATTTCTTGGTCACGACCGATGACGGGTTCCAACTTCCCAGAACGAGCTTGTTCTGTAAGATCATGGGTATAATCCTCCAAGCCACCACTCGGATTTTGAGGCATTCCCATCATATTGGCCATAGAATTTTGCTTGTCTGCTGCTGAACGATGACGTTGGCGAAGGGCCTTCAAATCTTCTCTAGTCCATCCAGCACGCGCTTCAAGTTTGCGGCGAAGTCCAGCAATCTTAACCTGGTCTTTTTTATCTTCGTAAGAGAATCCAGCTTGCTCTAAGATACGAGTAGCTAAGGCATTCCCATCATGCAAAATAGCATAGAGAACATGTTCCGTTCCCAAAACTTTTGCATGCACTACAGAAGCAATATGTTCAGCCTCTAGAAACAAAACATTCAAACGGTATGAAAAAGGACGTTCCTGATACTCTTCTTTATCGCTGTGCTTTGCCTCTGTCAGTTCTGCCGCAACTTCCTCCAGACGATCAATCTCATATGGAAATTCATTTAAGGTTGCCCCAGCTACACTGTAATTATGATTTGCCATTGCAATCAATAGATGCCAAGACTCTAAGTATTCTGCCTTATAATGACTGGCTACTAGAAAGGCACTTTCTATACATTCTTTCAATGCTTTTGAATATTTCATGTGGTCTTATTTTCCTTTTCTATCTACCTCTTGTAGTAACTGCTTAAGCATATTAGCACGGATTATATTTGCTTCCTCACCTAAAATACGGTCTGGAGCCATAGCTACTAATAAATTCATCTCTTGGCTAGTCAACAAATCTTGCTCAAACAAGAGTCTTAAAACATCTTCAAAAACAACCTGGCTAACTTCTTCACCCACTGAATACAGTAAATCACGCAACATCTCATGATGGTTGGAGAATTCAATTCGCCCAATACGAATATAGCCTCCACCACCACGTTTGCTCTCAACCAAGTAACCCCTGCTTTCTGTAAAACGAGTTTTAATGACATAGTTAATTTGACTAGGCACTACTTGAAAGGTATCCGCTAATTGGCTTCGCTGTAATTCCACCATCCCCGACTGCTCCAGAATAGCCTTGATATAAGCTTCTATATGGTCTGATGTATTTTTAAATCTCATAGCACTCCACCTCTTTCTTTAAACCTTGACTATCTTTGACTATTATACCGAATTTTTCGATTTTTTTAAAGAAAAAAGAGAGCAAGTAAAGAATAAACTTCACCCACTCTCTATGTTTCTAATTATTTAAGCCTAATTCTGCTAATATCTGGCGTTTATAGGCAATTTTTTGAACTTCCTTATCTTCAGCTTCAGACCAATCAAGTTTGATTTCAGATACAATCTGCCCAGGGCGATTTTTCAAGATATAGACACGGTCACTAAGGTTAAGGGCCTCCTCGATACTATGCGTGATGATGAGCGTCGTCAACCCTAGCTGTTTGTGAATTTCCAGATACCAGGCATGAAGTTCCATCTTAGTCATCTCATCCAAAGCGCTAAAGGCCTCGTCTAGAAGAAAGAGCTTGTGCCCAAAAAGGTAGGTACGGAGTAAAGCAACACGCTGGCGCATCCCACCACTGAGTTCATGAGGATACTTATCCCTTACAGCCGTCAACTGAAAGGTCCCAAGAATTTCATCTGCTTTGGCAATGGCTTCTGTCTTGTCCACCTTTTGGATTAAGAGAGGTAGGATGATATTTCCTAGCACCGTCTTGTGCTCCAAAAGCAGATCCTTTTGTAACATATAGCTCACGCGCCCCTTAGGATTTTCCTCTCCGTCAAGAATGATTCGTCCTGACTGGACTTCTAAAATGCCTGCAATCAGGTTAAAGAGGGTTGTCTTTCCTACACCACTGGGGCCTAGGATAGAGACCACTTCACCTGAAGTCACTTGCAGGTTAATATCCTCTAAAATCTTTTCATCATCGTAGGCATAGCTTACGTGTTCTAGTCTAATTTCTGTCATTATTTTACAAATTCGTTGGTAAATCCTTTATCTGTCAAGTCTTCCTTGAGGATTCCATTTTCCTTATCCCATTTGTAGAAGGCATTCCAGCGATCGGCATCAAATTGTCCCCATTTTTCCTTGTCACTTGCATATTCTTTTGACAAGTATTTCTGAGATTCGATGACAAAGTCACGTTTATCTTTGAGTTCAGGTGCATTTTTGATGAGGATATCTGCAGCTTCTTCTGGGTGCTCCATGGCATATTGGTAGCCTTTTTTGATGGCTTGGATGACTTTGCGAGCTTCTTCTTTGTTGTCTTTCAGATAATCGTTGTTAGCGATGATAACTGGTGAGTAGTAGTCAAACTCTTTGACATAGTCCTTCAAGTACATAAAGTTGGCATCCACACCTTGCGATTTAGCAAGAATTCCATCCCAACCGTAGTAAATCCAAGCAGCATCAAAAACGCCATTGGCAATCGGTGTGATAGAGTTTGAGTCGTTGTTTGGTACTTTTTCAACCTTCTCAAAGTCTCCACCTTGAGATTCTACCAAGGTTTTCAACATAGCAAGCTCAGTTGGGTCATTCCAAGTTCCGTATTTCTTGCCAACCAAGTCTTTTGGACTGTTGATATTGTCAGACTTACGAGAGATAATCCCTGATGTGTTGTGCTCTACAATCGCTGCAACGGCAGTAATACCTGCCCCCTTTTCCAATTTCTTAGCCATGTAGTCTTGGAAGTAGATAGCAAACGGTGCCTTACCATTGATAACTAAATCAGATGAGCTTTCTTCTGGTGGCAATTTCAAATCAACGTCCACTCCAGCTTCCTTGAAATAGCCTTTTTCCTTAGCTACATAAAGTCCTGTGTGGTTGGTATTTGGTGTCCAGTCTAGGATAAAATCAATTTTTTTGAGTTCTGCTTCTTTGTTATCCTTAGAAGCAGTTCCTTGACCACAAGCCACAAGCACGACAGCTACAAGAGCTGTTACAATCGTTAAAAACACTTTCCATTTTTTCTTCATTTTTATTTCCTCTTTTCTTTTTCTCAAACGTTATTGTTCTATGAACGTTTCCATTTAATCACATATTTTTCACTGACATCGACCAACTTCATACCCAAAAGGCTGATAAGCGATACCAGAATAATAATCGCAAACATGGTATCATACTGAAACAGTTTCTTGGACTGAATCATGTAGACACCAAGTCCTTCAAAGCCTCCCAACCACTCGGATACAACTGTTGTGATAAAGGCGTAGGAGACACTGACCCTCAATCCTGCATAAAAGTAGGGCAGGCTGACAGGGATTTTAAAATGCCACAGGATTTGCCAAGGATTTGCTCGCATCAAACTAAACAAGGTCAGCATGTCCTTGTCACAATGCCTAAATCCATCTAGAATACTGACGATGATAGGAAAAGTAGTCGTCAAGATAATCAAGACAATTTTGGGCAAGATTCCATAACCAAGCCACAAAACCAGAATAGGCGCTATGGCAATGGTCGGTATGGTCTGGACAACCACCATCATTGGGTAAATCAGGTCATTTAACCAGCCCAGACTATCCATAAGGACGGCCATGATACAGGCTATCAAGACACCCAAGACCAAACCTAACAAGGCTACTCTCAAGGTTGCCCAGCTGTGGTACCAGAGAAATTCTCTGTCACGAACAAAAGACTGAAGGATTTCAAGTGGTGTCGGCAAGATAAACTTTGGTAAGAGTTTTAACAAACCCGCTACCTGCCAAAGAGATAAGACACCCAAAAATCCTAGCAGACTAATGTGCCGTCTCAGTATATTTTTCAAGTTTCTCATCGATGCTTAAAATCTCTCCTACATTTATTTTCACATTAGCAAAAACATTGTCCGCTCCTTGACTAGCTACCTCCAACGCTTCTTTAAGAATACGCATGAGTTCATCAAACTCTCCCTCTAAAACTGTTTCAAAGGGTGTCACCACCATGGTCACTCCTTGAGCTTGCAGATAATCAATGACCTTATCAATTACAGCTATACGATCAATCCCCTGTGATAGGGGCAGGACTTGTAAAGCAATGCTTGCTTTCATTAAAACCTCCTTCTAAGTTACAGTTTTTCTTTGAAAAAAAGAAAAACCTCTTTCATATATGAAAAAGGTGCATGATTCGGCTAAGTTTCGTTCCCTACGCTGGCATTACCCAGATCAGGTGCGGTCGAAGTTTAACACTTCCTCTCAGACTGTACACAGACTCCCATATATTATATGGATATATAATAGCTTAATAATGGCCTAATGTCAAGGTTTCTGCTCATATAAAAAGAGGCGTTCATTCGCCTCTTACACTAATATTATTTGCATTTCAGCCATTTTATTTACAGCATAGGCGCAAATAACTGTGTCACTTCTTTTATCAACATTTGATACCAAGTAGGATTTATGGTGTCAGAGAAGATTTCTTGAGATTGTTCAAAAATATTTTCAAAATCCTTGTGAATATCTGCTATTGAATCTGTTTTGTACAGTAATACTGCATTTTCATAGTGGTAAACCAAACTACGATAATCTAAGTTAATCGTACCTACAGCTGCAAACCGACCATCAACAATGATTTGTTTACTATGAATAAATCCAGGAGTATATTCGAAAATACGTACCCCAGCTGATAAAAGATCAGGATAAGCTCCTCGTGTTACAAGTTGAATGAGTTTTTTATCCGGTATATGGGGGGTAACTATTCTTACATCTACACCCCGCATAGCTGCATTTTTTATATCTTCCGTCAAATCATAATCAATGATTAGGTAAGGAGTTGTGATATAGACGAAATCTGTTGCCTGATTGATAAGGTTTTGATAAACTATTTTCCCTACCTTAGATTTATAGATTGGCTTAGGTCCGCTTCCATAAGGAATGCATAAGCCAGAAGCCGAAACAGCTTGATTCTCTATACGATATTGGTCAAAATTACTAATATCTCCTCCGTTAATATACCAGTTCATAAGAAATAATCTTGTAAAGGCTTGAACAGCCGGACCGTCTATCCTAATACCGGTATCTTTCCAATGACCAAAGCGTTCAATATGATTGATGTACTCATCCGCTAGATTAATTCCCCCAGTATAGGCAATCTGCCCATCGATCACTAAAATTTTACGGTGATCACGGTTATTATAAGCTACTGTCATACGAGGAATTACTTTATTAAACTTATGTGCCTCAATCCCTTTGGATCTCAAGTATAGTGTATAATCTCCTGGCAAAGTAACCATACAGCCAATATCATCGTAGAGCATCTTAATTTCAACGCCTTTAGCAGCCTTTTCTTCAAGAATCTCACGTATACTATCCCACATCAAACCTTCATCAACTATATAGTACTCAAGAAAAATAAATTTTTCTGCAGCTCTCAAGTCCTCTAACATTTGCTGCCACATATCTTCTCCGGAAGAAAAAAACTTAGAAGCAGTTTGGTCATAGACCTCTGAGTTACTATCCATGTTCAGCAAAGATTTTATAATACCATAAGCGGACTTATCCCGCTCTTCTAACTGGTGATGGAGGTTGTTACCATTATCCTCATGAAAAGCGATAGTGTTTAACTCCTGAAGTTGTTTCAGTTCTTTTTTTGATAATCTTCTCTCACCAAACATGATATAAAGCAATGGACCAAATACCGGAACGAAAGCAACTAAAAGCCAAGTAACTTTACTCTCTGGTGTCATAGTCCTATTAACAATAGACAGAATGGTCGCCACACTTATCAATACAACAAGAATAATCCAAACATGTGGTACAATCTGACTTAAGAATAAAAACAAGCCAAAAATCAGAATTAATTCTATCAGTATGATTGTTATGCTAAAACCATACTTTGACATTAATAATCGAAATTTCCTAAAACCCATAACTTACACTCATTTACAACATGATATCTCATTTAAAATTTTTAAAAAGCTTATTAACTACTAGTATACCTTAGTTATAGTCAAGATAGCAAGTTTTTTATAGAAGTTAAGAAAATTAAATAAGTAGAAAAAAAGTAAGTATAATGAAAAATAAAAAAAGACCTTCATTGGTCTACTTAATAAGCAATATCAATCGGGAAGACAGGATTCGAACCTGCGACACCTTGGTCCCAAACCAAGTACTCTACCAAGCTGAGCTACTTCCCGAAGTAAATAAAAAAATGCACCCTAGAGGAGTCGAACCTCTAACCGCCT
>NZ_JASHDV010000004.1:0-157478 GCF_047463455.1 Streptococcus timonensis | reverse complement strand
TTCTACTGCAACACACTCATAGTCCGTACGGGATTCGAACCCGTGTTACCGCCGTGAAAAGGCGGTGTCTTAACCCCTTGACCAACGGACCCGAGCTTTTTGACTCTTTCTATTATACCTACTTTTTTTGCCTTGTCAAGAACTTAGGTTTATTTTTTTAATTTTTATATTTCTCTTAATACAATATATTTAAAAAAGAGAGGATTAACGATTTCCTCTCTTTTTATATAGAAAAATTTTTATTGTTCTTCAGCCATTTTTGATTTTACTTCATCATATGATAATGCACGTGACTCTTCTTCTACTGATTCAGGCATTTTACCTGTTTCGTAAAGAGATTTGATTTGTGTACTATCTAATGTTTCATATTTCAATAAGGCTTCTGCGATTAATTTGTGCGTTTCACGGTTTGATTGAATAATCTCAGCAGCTTTATTACGGGCTTCATTCAACAATGAACGAACTTCTTCATCAATTTCGTAAGCTGTACGCTCTGAAATTGTTTTTTGTGGGGATTGAGCACCAAACATAGCATGATTACCTTCGTACTGAACTGGACCAAGTTTTTCACTCATACCATACTCAGTAACCATAGCACGCGCCATCTGTGTAGCTTGTTCAAAATCGTTGGATGCGCCTGTTGTTTGGACATTGAAGATGATTTCCTCTGCTACACGTCCACCCATTAAACCAGCTAATTGTTCTTTCATGTCTTCTTTAGATAGCAACATTTGATCCTCTTTTGGAAGAGCAATCATGTAACCACCTGCACGACCACGAGGAACAATTGTTACCTTATGAACTACACGCGCATTTGATAATACTAACCCCACGATAGTGTGTCCGGCTTCGTGATAAGCAACCATTTCACGTTCTTTTTGAGAAACAGTTTTATCTTTCTTAGAAGGTCCAGCAATAACACGATCTTCTGCTTCATCAATGTCAGAAGCATCAATCACTGATTTATTACGACGAGCAGCAACTAATGCCGCTTCGTTCAATACATTTTCTAAATCAGCACCAACAAATCCTGGTGTTTGTTGAGCAACTAATTTTAAGTCGACATCTTCAGCTAATGGTTTATTTCTAGCATGAACTTTTAGAATCGCTTCACGTCCCTTAACGTCTGGACGACCAACCAATACTTTTCTATCAAAACGACCTGGACGAAGAAGCGCTGGATCTAATACGTCAGAACGGTTTGTTGCCGCAATAACAATAATTCCTTCATTTCCTTCAAAACCATCCATCTCAATCAGCAATTGGTTCAAGGTTTGTTCACGTTCATCATTACCCCCACCAAGACCAACACCACGTTGTCGACCGACAGCATCAATTTCATCAATAAAGATAATTGCAGGGGCTGCTTTTTTAGCATCCTCAAAGAGAGAACGTACACGGCTTGCACCGACACCGACGAACATTTCTACGAAGTCAGATCCTGAAATACTAAAGAATGGTACGCCAGCTTCTCCTGCAACTGCTTTAGCAAGTAATGTTTTACCAGTTCCTGGAGGACCCTCTAAGAGAACACCAGCTGGGATACGGGCTCCCAGTTTTGTAAAGCGTTTTGGATCTTTTAAAAATTCAACAACTTCAACAAGTTCTTGTTTTTCTTCTTCAGCACCAGCAACATCTGAAAAGCGAACTTTGATATCTTCTTTATTTGCTGCTCTAGCTTTATTTCGTCCAAAGCTCATTGGGTTTCTTCCATTATTCCCTCCTACATTTCCCATCATAGAAAATAAGAAGAAAAATAGGATTGCAAATGGCACAACTGAGACTAGTATGTTAATCCACATACCACTTGAACTCTCATGTTTTACTTCAATTTGCGTCTGATGTTCACTTGCAAGTTTTTGTAAATCAGCTACAGTAGTATCTGACGGAAGAAGAATACTTGTAAATTTTTCTACTTTAGCAGAAGGAGGTGTGAAGAAACGTATACCAGTTTCTTTTTTTTCTGTTTTAGCAGTTTTATATACACCAGATACTTCAATAACACTACCACTTGGTTGATAGGTCATTTCCTTAACGTTATCATTAGTAATTTCCTGCACTAATTCTGAGTACTTAATTTCTTGACTTCTACCTGCAACTCTCCCAGCAAAAAAGTACTGGAATCCTGTTACAAGCAAAAAGATTATCAACAAATAAAGAAATGGATTTTTTATGAAACCATTATTTTGTTTTTGCATTCAACAACTTACCCTTCTATTTTGAGTAAACTTCCTCTTTTAATACACCTACATAAGGAAGATTACGGTAATTTTCATTATAGTCTAAACCATAACCTACAACAAATTCATTTGGAATTGTAAAACAAGTGTAATCTGCTTCAATCTCTACAGTACGACCTTCTGGTTTATCTAGCATAGTAACAATTTTAACAGAAGCCGCTTCTCTCGCAGTAAACATATCTCTCAAACTTTTTAAAGTCTGACCAGTATCAATAATGTCTTCTACAAAAACAATATGTCTACCTTTAATTTCTTGAGTTACATCTTGTTTAATATTGATTACCCCGCTACTCACAGTTCCACCATGATAGCTAGAAACCATCATAAAGTCCATCTCAAGATGTGTATCAATATATTTCACCAATTCTGCCATAAAAGGAATAGATCCTTTTAAAATACCAACCAGAATCGGATTTTTCCCTTCATAATCTTTTGTTAATTGAGCGCCTAATTTTTTTGCCGCTTCTGTGATTTCATCTTGAGAAATCATAATCTTCTTGATATCTTGTTCTAACATGATTTTACCTATCTATTTTTTCTATATAAAGTACAGTGTTCATTATATCATTTTTAGTTTTTTTACTCAAATCACTGATTTCAATTCCTAAAACTGAACAAATTTGTCCAAATTGCTCAATGACAATCACATTTTCCCTTTTTTCTAAAGAAATTTTCAAATCTATAAAGAGTCGTCTCAGTTTCTTTCGATGTCCATTTTTTATCAGATAGTCCCCTACTTCTCTATGTCGTAAAACGATAGATGTTTCACGGGAAACATTGATTTTTTGAACATTATCTCCTTCTAATGGAATGCCAAATGAAAAGAGATAACCTTCATAAGAGACTTGATTTAGATAGTCTAACACACATTTACTACTTATTTCATCCGACTTTGGTCTGATTTTACGAATTTGAAAGTAATTGTATTCTTTAACTAATTCATAGCCATTTTTCAAGCTATGGTGGTATTGACTTTTAGTCTTTAGAATATGATGAATTTCTTGGAATTGTTCTCTAGTTACATTTAAATTAGCAAAGCGACCCAGATACTGTTGCAATAAAACTCGTTGTGTCTCTTCTGAAAAAGCTAAAAACTGAGTTAAGTTTTCTACATCAACAGCCTGAGATAATTCATTAATGGCTGTTTGATAATCAGAAATTTCTTTTCCAAATTCTAGTATAGCTTTTCGAACTTCAGGATTTTCTTTCTCCAATTGCGGTAAATAGAGATTACGAACACGATTTCGAAAATAATGATTTTCTTGATTTGAAACATCTTCAAAATGATTTATTTCAGGAAAATCACTTTTATAGAAGCTTAGTAAGGGACGAATTAATTCACATCTATCAAACTTTTGTTTTTCTTTTATAGCTGATAAATGGTGTAATCTAACACCTCTAATCAGTCGCATAAAAATCGTCTCGACCTGATCATCTGCATGATGAGCTGTTACAAGTGCAGTTGCAGATGTTTCTCTCATTACTTCTCTAAAAAAGTCATAGCGAAATTGGCGAGCACTTGCCTCTGTAAAACGCCCAGTGAAATAATCTACATAAAATGGAGTTCCATTTTGTCTAGCTAGTTTTCTTAATGCGTCTTCTTCTTCATCAGATTCTGGTCTTTGTTTGTGGTTCACATGGGCCACAACAAGTTCAATATTAAGTTCATCTTTATAAGTAGACAAAAGGTGAAATAGAAACATCGAATCAAGTCCACCAGATAAAGCTACAACTACTTTTGAATGATTTTTGAAATAACCTTTTTTAAGAAAATGATTCAAAAAATCCCGGTCTGTCATTTTAAGACCTCATAGACATCCTTAGCAATTTTAGAAATTGTATCGTAATCTGAATTTTTGGTAAAGATAGAAATGATAAATGGTGATTCTGTATAAACAACTCCAGTATCATGTTTGAATTCATCTGCATCTCCAATTTTGTGAGCCACACTAACAGAAATATTTTTAGCAATTCTCTGGTTGTCATACGAAGTTTTTGAAAGTGATTCAAGTACAAAACCATTTTGGTTATAAATAGACTCCATGACTTGGCCAGCCATTTTTGCAGAAGCCAATTTATCTGTAACATCCCAGTTTTCGCCAGTAAGAGCTGTCATCTGCTGTTTAAATGTTTCATCAGATTTGTTTGTAATATAATAACCAAGGATATTATGTGCTACATTATCTGACTCTTTTGCTGTTTTTTCGATTAAATCTTTAACACTGTACTCTTTGTTGTCTGCTTTTTTTGGAATACTTCCACTTCCTTCAGGTTTATAGGAACCAGGATATTCATTCACTTCTGGAATATACTTAAGAGCTGTGTCTAGTTGAATATCTCCTTGATTTATCTTTTCCTGAACATAATAGAGATAAGGCAATTTCATGATACTAGCAGCGTACATTCTTTGGTTTTCATTAATACCAGCTTCTTTACCTGTGCTTAACTGTTTAACATAAATTGAAAACTGTTTATTTTGATAATTTGAAGATAATAATTCCTGTACTTTTTCAATACGGTTATCCTCTTCAGAAATATCTTCCAGCGAAATCCAACCACCTTGTTTAAGACGTAAAAACTCTCTACCTTCAGCAAACACTAACATATCCCCTTCAATCTTTTGATAAGGTGATAAAGTATGTGTTTTTTCTGTTTGATCATAAGGACTGTTATAGATCATAAACCCAGGTTTTAACCATACCTGTTTAATGGTACTATTTACAGTTGATTCATCATACACGAATCTTTTATCTGCAGCGACAAATTGGTTATTAGATAATTTAAACACTGCAATTCCTTGACTATTTAATCGCCACTCTAATACAGTTAATTTAGTTTCTGAATTAACTTTTCCTGATTCTTTAATCAAATCTTCTGTAGAATAAGTGGGGATTTCACCATAAAATTTTGGAGATTCAATGGCATCTTGATAATAAAAATCATATGAACCATGAGTTAATGAATAGATTTCTTGTTTTGGAATGATAACTGGATTCTCAGTGCTAACTACTTGGACACTTTTTAAAAAAATTGGAAGTAGTAATATCACTAAAAATTTACGCATTCTTTGTTTCCTCTTCTTCCTGCAATCGCAACAGATGATTCTTCTGGGCTAATTCTTCTAATTTTTCATCTGATAAATTTAAAAATTGCTCAACTATATCTAATATATTTTCCATCTCATATTACCTAGGAAGTAAGTCCGGAATAGTATAGACTTCCTCCCACGATTTCGAATAATAATATTTTGCACGAGAATATTTAGCTGCGTACGACTCATCTTTCAACTTAGTAGCAAAACTAGCTTCTTTATCCTTTTCGTCACTCAATTCTTGGTATTGTTTTTTCAACTCAGCTAGTTGTTGACGACGTGACAGTAGTTGTTGATAACTCTGCGCTAAATTGTAAGTTGGTAAAATAAACAACAACATGATTAAAATCAAAACCCAACCCATAAAACGATTGCGTCTTTGTCGTTCTTCCATCAAATATCTACGACGTTGATGTTCATTTTGAATAAAAGAGTTATTCATTTGGACTATTTTTTTATACATCGGCTTCTACCCTTGTTTCACTGATAATCTCAAACATTCCTGCTGCATCTTCTTTTTTAGTGCTATCTTTCATTTCGAGCACTTTTACAAGCAACAATTTATTTCCAAAGCGAATTTCAACCTGATCGTTCACTTTTAAATCTGTTGAACTCTTAGCAAGGATTCCATTTACCTTAATTCGCCCCTTATCTGCTACTTCCTTAGCGACTGTACGGCGTTTAATAATTCGTGATACTTTTAAATATTTATCTAATCTCATCTTATAATACCTCAAATTATTATTGTACCATTTTTATCCCTTTTATAGAAGAAAAAAGGTAATTCCTAATGTAACTCTTTTGAATCTTTTATCTTCGCTAATGATTCTCCAAAAGTTAAGAGTCCTTCTAAAATCTCATAATCTTTTTTATTTCGAATATCAAACACAACTTCGATTAACCCTTGATTTTCTGAAATATTAGCCTTCAAATTTGTCTGAGAAAGAGCTTGGAAATAATCTTGAGTTAAGAATAGTTGTTTCGATATTTTTTCAAATTGAATGACAAGCTTATTATTTCTTCTTTCAACACGATTGACAAATACTTTATCAAGATAAGCTTTAGCTAATCCAATTTCCAAAAGATAAGCAACTACATCCGGATATTCTCCGAATCGGTCTATCAACTCATCTTGCAATTCTTCATAGTTGACACGATTGTCAATCTGCCGAATTCTCTTGTAAATCTCAATTTTATGTCTCTCGTCCGAAATATACTCATCTGGAAGATAAGCATCAATTTGTAGAATTAACTCAGCATTTCCTTTTTCACGTTTCTTGTCAGTTCCATTTTTCTTAGCAATTGCTTCTTCCAGTAACTGAGAATACAGTTCAAAACCGACTGAATCAATAAAACCGGACTGCGAACTTCCCAAAAGATTACCCGCTCCACGGATGGACAAATCACGCATGGCAATTTTGAAACCAGAACCCAATTCAGTGAAACCTTTAATTGCCTCCAATCTCTTCTCAGAAACTTCTGTCAATGATTTATCTGGTCGATACATGAGATAGGCATAAGCAATACGATTACTACGACCAACCCGACCTCTTAATTGATACAAGGTAGACAGACCCATGTGATCCGCATTTTCGATAAACAAGGTATTGGCATTTGGAATATCCACTCCTGTTTCAATGATTGTCGTGGTTACTAAAATATCATATTCACCTTCAATGAAATCAAGTAGTGTGTTCTCCAAACGAATTTCACTCATTTGACCATGAACAAAACCAATAGAAGCTTCAGGAATCAGTTCTTGTAACTCTGAAACCTTCTTTTCAATCGTGTCAACTTTGTTGTAAAGATAGTAAACTTGACCACCACGATCGATTTCTCTCAAAACAGCATCTCGAATGACACGATCATTTTGTTCAAGAACATAGGTTTGTACAGGATATCGATTAGTTGGAGGGGTTTCAATAACTGATAAATCTCGGATGCCTAGCATAGACATATGAAGAGTTCGAGGAATTGGTGTAGCTGTCAAGGTTAAGACATCAACTTTCTTTTTTAATTCCTTCAACGCTTCCTTATGTTTGACACCAAAACGTTGTTCTTCATCGATGATGATTAATCCTAAATCTGAAAATTGCACATCTCTAGATAAAACTCGATGAGTTCCTATCAAGATGTCTACTTGACCTTTTTTCAATTTTTCAAGTGTTTCAGCCTGCTCTTTTTTACTTCTGAAACGACTTAAAACATCTACATTTACAGCAAACTGTTCAAATCTTTCCTTGAAATTACTGTAATGTTGCTGCGCCAAAACTGTAGTAGGTACTAACACAACAACCTGCTTATGATCATTGACAGCTTTAAATGTAGCTCGCATTGCAACTTCTGTTTTACCAAATCCAACATCTCCAACTAAAAGTCGATCCATTGGTTGAGAAGCTTGCATATCCTTTTTAATTTCATCTATGCTTCGAAGTTGATCCTCGGTTTCAACATAAGGGAAAGCCGCATCAAAAGCAACTTGATCTTCATCATCTTTTGAAAATGCAAAACCTTCAAGTTGACTTCTCTCTGCATATAACTTAATTAAATCATCTGCAATATCTTCAACTTGAGTTTTGACTTTTTGTTTAGCTTTTTTAAAACGTCCATCGTTTAATTTGTTTAACTTTGGAGCCTTGCCATCACTAGAAACATACTTAGAAAGAGTCTGTATCTGCTCAACAGGGATAGAAATTCGATCTCCATTTTGATATTGGATACTCACATAATCTCGATGAATTCCTTTGATTTCAATCGTTTCGATTCCTAAATACTGCCCAATACCATGAATTTGATGAACGACGTAGTCTCCTTTTTGGAGCTCATTATAATCCTTTAATCGCTCAGCATTACTGATATTTTGTTTTCTATATTTACGTTTAATCTTCTTTTTAAAAATCTCATATTCAGTGATGAATACAAGATTCTCATCTACAAAATGAAATCCATGACAAAGATTTCCTTCAACAAGATTGACAACTCCTTTACATAGTTTATTTTCATTGTTATTGTCAACTTTAATGCTATATTCATCTAAAATTGATGTTAGTCTTTTTAGTTCAGTCTTGCTGCTTGACTGAAGAACAATCGTGTACTTTAATTTTTTATATCGTTCAATTTCTTCTTTTAGAAAGGAAAACTGATTGAAGAACTCCTGCATTGGATATTGATTAAATTGATAAAGATAATCAAATTTTAGATTTCCAAGACCTTTTTGAAAATTAGAAAAGAAACTAGCTGGTAAATATTTTTTTATTTTACTTTCCATATCAGCAAAATATTGTAAACTTGATACAGATTTACCCTTGTGTAAATCATCTGTAAAGTAGCTAGCTGTTTCCTTATCAAAAACATCATATTGATTCATGATTTTTTGGTAATCATCAAAGATAATAGGCGTTTGGTTCAAGTAGTCAATCAAAGTCCACTGTTTTTTATACAAAACAGATAAAAACTTTCGAATATCAGCATGAAGAACTTGCTCTTTCGTGCAACTAAAAACTTCTTCTAGGTAAGACTTTACAGTTGGTGACAGTGTCTTGTCAATCTCTTTTTCTAAAAATTCATGACCACGATGATAATCTTCAGCAGTTAGTAAAATATCACTAGCGGGATATATAGAAATTTCAGGGAGACTTTCCTTTGATAATTGTGTCTCTGCATCAAATTCTCTAATCCCATCTATTTCATCACCGAAAAATTCAATTCGGCAAGGAGACATTTGTGAGGTTTCAAAGACATCTAAAATATCCCCTCGAAGACTAAATTCACCTTGACTCTGAACTTGTGTAACTTTCTTATAGCCAAGTGCAGTTAACTTATTTTTTAATTCTCTTTGTTCACACTCTTGTCCGACTTGCAGTTTTAAAACACTATCATCGAAAATCTTAGGATCAGGCAAGAATATGCGACTAGCTGCCATGTTGCAAACTAAAATACCTCTTTGAGATTTATCTCTTAAAAAACGCAAGGCTTCAACTCGAGAAAAAATCTTCTCTTGGGACGATACTAAAAATTCTACCATAGGTGAATCATCCACCAAGAATGGATAGACCATATCTGAACCCAGGGTAGACATTAAATCATTGACCAGACGTTCAGCCTCTCCATAAGTAGACGTCATCACTAAAATCTTGTTCTGGCTTTTTACACTACTTGCAATAACTAAAGACTTTGCTGAACCAGAAAGACCGAGTAATAATTGTCTTTTTTTAAGCTCTAAGTGCTCATACCAGGATTGTATCTGCTTATTTTCAATAAAGAAATCTATTAATGTCATTTCCTTACCCATTGTATTTCTGCATTGTTTTTTCAAAGTTTTTCTCTTGTAAATAGTAATTTACAGCATCGTCAACCTTGTCAATAGACTGTAAAATACTGATATAGTCATCCTTGTCAAATTTACTCAAAACGTGTTGAACAACGGATATTCCTTTTTTAGGTCTACCGATACCAATCTTTACACGATTGAAAACCTGGGTACCAATATGTTGGATAATCGACTTGATACCATTATGACCGCCAGCTGATCCTTTAGCACGAAGTCGAATCTTTCCTACTTCCATGTCAAGATCATCGTATATGATTAGTAAATCTTCAATATCTAAACCATAGTAGGTTAATAATGCATGAACTGCTTTTCCACTTTCATTCATAAAAGTAGTTGGTTTCACAAGATAAATTTTTTCACCATTGTAGAAAAATGAAGCTAAATCAGCTTGAAAAATTTTATCATGTGTAAAGGTGATATTCTGTTTTTTAGCTAGTTGGTCAATCAACATAAAACCAACATTATGCTTTGTCTCAAAATATTTATCTCCTGGATTTCCTAATCCTACAATTAATTTAGTCATGTATTTTCCCTTTCAAAAGCCAAAAGGGTTGGAATTTTTTTCCAACCTAATTGACACTATTTAAAATGTTAATTAAACGTTAAAGCGGAATTCCATAATGTCGCCATCTTGAACGACATATTCTTTTCCTTCTTCACGCAAGCGTCCAGCTTCTTTTACAGCCTTTTCAGATCCGTATTTAATCAAATCATCATAAGACATAGTCACTGCACGAATAAAGCCTTTTTCGAAGTCAGAGTGGATAATACCTGCTGCTTGAGGAGCTTTCATGCCACGTTTAAAGGTCCAAGCACGAACCTCTTTTTCACCAGCTGTGAAATAAGTCCCAAGTCCAAGTAAATGGTAAGCTGCACGAGTCAACTTATCAACACCTGATTCTGTCAAGCCAAGTGCTTCAAGAAACTCTTGCTTATCTTCATCGTCTAACTCAGAAATTTCTTCTTCAGCACGCGCAGAAATCACAACCACTTCAGCATTCTCTGTTGCTGCAAATTCACGAATCTGCTTCACATAATCGATAGAGTCTGGGTCTCCAACAACATCCTCATCAACGTTAGCTACATAAAGAACTGGTTTAGTTGTCAAGAGAAAAAGACCTTTGACAACCTTTTGCTCTTCATCTGTAAATTCAATAGTACGAGCTGATTTCCCATCTTCAAGGACTGGTTTAATTTTTTGAAGAACGTTAAATTCTGCAACTGATTCCTTATCTTTTTGCGTACGTGCCATCTTTTCCACACGCGCATAGCGTTTATTAACAGATTCTAGGTCAGCAAGAATCAATTCTAGGTTAATGGTATCAATATCTGCTAATGGATCTACAAAAGCATCTTCACGTCCTTGCTCACGCATGACATTCTCATCATCAAAGGCACGAACCACATGGACAATAGCATCAACTTCACGGATATTGGCCAAGAATTTATTCCCAAGCCCCTCTCCTTTTGACGCACCTTTTACAATCCCTGCAATATCTGTAAATTCAAAGGTTGTTGGAACTGTCTTCTTAGGAGTAATCATTTCAGTTAATTTTTGTAGGCGTTCATCTGGAACTTCTACCATCCCGACGTTTGGGTCGATGGTTGCAAATGGATAGTTTGCAGCCTCTGCTCCTGCTTTGGTAATTGCATTAAATAGAGTTGATTTACCAACATTTGGTAAGCCAACGATACCTGCTGTTAAAGCCATAGTTTCTCATTCTCCGTTCACATTTCAATCTTCAATATTATAACACAAAAAGGGAAAACTTGCTAACCCTCCAATTAAGTGTTACTAATCGATGATTTTACTCATTTTTCTTTCAAAATCATAACGACTCATCATGACTACATGGTCACAGTTACTGCATTTAATCTTAATATCTGCCCCTAAACGTGTTATTTCCCAACGATTTGCTTTTTTACCAGTTGACTTGATTGTACAAGCATGTGGTTTTTTCATTTCAACAAAATTTCCAACTTGATACATACTACTCTCCTTTTCATATTTCTGATTATATCATAAAAGAGGTGAGCTAGGCTCAACCTCTTTCCATTAATTTGTACGAACTGGTGTAATCAGCTGCATGAAATCTTCATCTGTATCAGCTGGTACCAAGGTAAAAGGACGAACTGCTGAAATGAAGCTGATTGTTACCTTTTCACTATTCAAAGCTTTTAGTGCTTCAATCAAGTAAGTTGGGTTAAAGCTAATAGTTAAATCTTCACCAGATACAGCAATTGTATCTATTTCTTCGTTTACTTTACCAACTTCTGGAGAATTTACATGAGCTGTAACTACTCCTTGTTTGATTTCTAATTTTACAGTTCCATTTTGAGTAGCACTTGATAAAAGACGTGCACGTTCCATAGATTGACGTAGATTCACAACATCAAAAGTTACTGTCGTATTAAAATCTGTTGGAATCAGACGATCTGTATCAGGATAATTACCTTCTAAGAGACGTGTATAGAAGCTAATATTTTCGCTTCTAAAGAGAATTTGGTTGTTTGCGAAGAAAATCTCTACTGTTTCGATATCGTCCGTAAAAACAGCTGAAAATTCGCGTAGAGAGCGACTTGGGATAACAACATCAAAATTATCACTATTTTTTTCAAGAGTTAATTTTTTCTGGCTGAGACGATGTGAGTCTGTCGCAACTGTTTTCAATTCTTGATGATTACTTAGGACAAAGTGTACACCAGTTAAGATTGGACGGCTTTCTTGTACACTAGCAGCAAAAGCAGTTTCATTGATAATTTTCTTAAGAAGTTTTGTTTCAAGAACTAGAGGATTACTTGCTGCAATTTCCTGAATACGTGGATACTGTTCGCTGTCTTTTCCTTTCAGAGTAATTTCTGATTTTCCACTTGTTAATACAATCTGATGTTGTTCAATTTCTTTAAAATCAAGAGTCACATCTGGAAGACTAGAAACAACATTGATAAAGAATGAAGCTTCTAGAAGGATAGAGCCTAAAGAGTTTATTAAAAGACCAGCATTTTCATCTTTTTGAGAAATGAAGTTTTCAATTGAAATTTGACCATTTGATCCAATTAATGTAATTCCTTCGCTTGTAACATCGATTTTGATTGTTGATAAAACAGGAATAGCATTTTTAGAACTAATTGCACGTTTAGTGATATTTAATGATTGCAAGAATAAATTTTTATTAATAGAAAAATGAATCATGAAATCTCCTTTATTTATTTTTATTATTAGAAGGTTAATAGTAATAGTAGATTGTGTGAAATCTGTGGAAAACGTAGTTTAGTTTAGAAAAATCAAGAAGTTGTACTTGTTTAAAATATGTGTATAAATTAGTAAAAATTTATACACTTATCCACACGCTATTTGATTTTCTTTTTGATAGTTTCGATTTCTATACGTAATTTATCATCAGTTTCAATCATAGATTTGATTTTTGCATGAGCATGAATGACGGTTGTATGATCTTTACCACCAAATTCTTTCCCGATTTTTGGAAGGCTATTATCAGTCAGTTCTCTAGCTAGATACATAGCAACTTGACGAGCTAGAACAATATTCTGAACACGTCTAGTTCCCTTCATTTCCTTAACGCTGACATCATAAAAGCTTCCGACTTCTTCTTGGATTTTTTCAATCGGAATAACAACCATGGTGCTAACATTTTGTTTTCTAGCACGTATAGCCTCAGATGCAATATCCACAGTTATAGTGTTGATTTGTTTAACTTTAGCCATGAGACTAATATCTTTTAGGGCACCTTCTAATTCACGTACGTTTGAATCAAACTGGCCAGCCAAATATTCGATTGTGTCAGGTTGAAAATGATATTCTAAATCCTCTGTTTTACTATTTAAAATAGCGATACGAGTTTCGAAATCAGGTGGAGTAATATCTGTTGTTAATCCCCATGAGAAGCGCGTGACAAGTCGCTCAGGTAGATTTTCTAGTTGTTCTGGTCTACGGTCACTCGTTAAAACAATCTGTTTATTGTTACTATGAAGGTTGTTAAATGTGTTGAAAAACTCTTCCTGAGTTTGCACTTTATTTCCACTAAGAGATTGAATATCATCAATAAGAAGGAGATCTATACTTCGATAGGTTTTCTTAAAATTCTCCATATCATTGAGTCTTAGATGATCTAAAAATTCATTAATAAAGCTTTCTGCAGGAATGTATTTTACACGCGCATTAGGATTTTTTTTGAGAATTTCATTCCCCAAAGCATTGAGTAAGTGAGTTTTTCCTAGACCAGGACCACCATAAATAAACAGAGGATTATAAGTTAGTCCAGGATCTTCCGAGACGGCTAAAGCTGCAGACTTGGCCCAAATATTTCCATCACCTTGGATGAAATTATCAAAAGTATAGATGTCTCTTAATCCTGTTTCTGAATAAGGAATAGACTTTTCAGTTTGTCCCTGTTGATGATTATTGTTTTCAACATTGTTTGATATATCGAAGATATTAGAATCTTCTTTAGTCAATACATACTGAGCTTTTATTTCAGTATCATAAACTTGGAAACCTACAGCTACAATAATATCATTGAGTTTTGTGCTCCAAACCATTTCCATTTCAGATCTTGGTAAAAATATTGTCGCTACATTTCCCTCGACCTTTATTAATTCAGCAGGTGTTGCATAGAAATCAAACATTGATCGTGTCAATCTTTCTTTAGCCAATTCTAAAATCTGATTCCAAAACTGTTTCTCTTTCAACTACCAACTCCTCCTCTCCTAAAAGGTATAATCTTAAACACTATTTTATCATATAGCAAGTATTTTTTCCACAACTTGTGAAAAACAATCCACAATGTTTAAAAGATTTATCCACAAGTTGTGGATAAAATATCTTATTTTTGATTTAATCGACTTTTTCCATACTAATCCAGTGGATAACTATGTTAGTTAAGAAAAATAAAATAACAGCCTTATTTCAGGCTGTTAATAAAACGTTGATACTCTTCTTGATTATGGAAGGAAATAGTTATTTTTCCAGCATCTTTTTTTTGAAGTTTAATGTCGACATCTAACCCTAGTATTTTTTTCAAAGACTCTTCTTCTTCTTTTATGAAGTGATCTTTTTCTTTAAGTGTTTTTTTCTTTTTTTCCTGAAGTAATCGTTCTACTTGTCTTACTGATAAATCTTCTGATTGAATTCTACCAAGTAATTTCTTCTGTTCTTGATTGGATAGTTGAATTAGGAGCCTAGCATGTGCCTGTGATAATCTACCATTTTCAACTTCAGTTAAAATATCATCTGGTAAGCTTAGTAATCGAACAAGATTTGTAATATAAGGTCGAGATTTCCCCATTTTTTCAGCAATTTCTGCATGAGTGAACCCTTTATCAATCAAAGACTGGTAGGATTTGGCTTCCTCAACAGGATTTAAATCCTCTCGTTGCAAATTTTCAATGATTGAATGAAGCATCATATCTTGATCAGATAAATTTTTGACAATTACTGGGACTTCTGAGAGTCCAGCCAGAATGGATGCACGATAACGTCTTTCTCCAGCCAAAATTTCATAACCGATGACTGGAGATTGACGAACAATAATGGGTTGAATCAAGCCGTTTTCTTTAATAGATTGAGCAAGTTCCTTTATTTTTTCTTCAGGAAAATCTTTACGGGGTTGATAGGGATTTTTTTGAATATCTTTTATATGAATTACTTTTAATTCTTCCATATTTCTACAGTATCACAACTTCGATATTCTGTAAAGTAGCTTTACATTCATGTAAACTAATAATTTAAATCATTTGTACTCTTATCTAATTTGATTGTTGTTGTCTCTTCTTTACCATTACGATAGTAAGTTATCGTTATTTCATCTCCAACAGAGTGACTGTAAAGCGCATTTTGCAATTCTGTAGCAGATGCAATAGGATTACCGTCGACTTTAGTGATGACATCATATTTTTCTAAGTGTCCGTTTGCTGGCATATTAGGTTGAACAGAACGAACAGCTACTCCAGAAGTAATATTATCAGGGAGTTTTAATTTTTGAAGGTCAGTTGTGCTTAGATTTGATAAGTTGACCATTTGGATTCCAAGAGCTGGTCGAGTTACTTTTCCGTTTTTCTCCAACTGTTCTATGATTTTGATAGCATCATTTGAAGGGATAGCAAATCCTAGACCTTCTACAGAAGTTCCACCATTGGTAGCAATTTTACTTGATGTAATTCCAATAACTTGTCCTTGAATATTGATTAAAGGACCACCTGAGTTACCAGGGTTGATAGCTGTATCAGTTTGTATAGCTTTAGTAGAAATAGCTTGACCATCTTCAGATTTTAAAGAAACAGTTCTATTCAAACTAGATACAATTCCTTGAGTAACAGTATTTGCATACTCTGAACCTAAAGGACTACCGATTGCGATAGCTGTCTCTCCAACAGTTAATTGACTTGAGTCTCCGAATTCAGCTACTGCAGAAACCTTTTCTGAAGAAATTTTAACAACGGCTATATCAGAATAAGTATCAGTTCCTACAATTTCTCCTGGTACTTTTGTTCCGTCAGCCAAACGAATATCAACTTTGTTAGCTCCATTAATAACGTGAGTATTAGTAACGATATAGGCGTATTCTCCATCTTTTTTATAGATAACACCAGATCCTTGACTGGAAACTTGTTCAGTATTTGTGTCTGTATCAGATTCACCATATCCAAACAGACTATTTTGAGAGTTTGCTGAGTAGGTGATAATCGATACCACAGCATCTTTAACTTTATCTACTGCCTTAGTAGTTGAATTCTCATTTTTAACTGAAGTTTGAGTGATTGTTGTACTATTCTGTGTATTAGTTTCCTGTTTTTGGTTTAGCTGAAGAATAGTCAAACTACCCAATACACCACTAAAAAAGCTAATGAGAATAATTAGTAAAAGTTGTCCGATTTTTTTTGAAACATTTTGTATTGTTTTCATATATTCCTCCATATTTTAATCATTGTTTAAAGTATAAAATTGTTAACTTAATTCAAACTTAAAAAAAATTATATTTTCAACAATCTGTGGATAACTGTGGGAAATATGTGAATTTCTTGAAGATTTTAGTTCTTTTACTTGTGTATAAGATGTGAAATATGATTTGAATGTGGTAGAATATAAGAATGAAAATTAAAATTGTAACAGTAGGAAAACTGAAAGAAAAATACCTTAAAGACGGGATTGCTGAATATTCAAAAAGACTTTCGCGATTTGCGAATTTAGAAATGATTGAACTTGCTGATGAAAAAACACCAGATCGTGCAAGTGATTCTGAAAATCAGAAGATTTTAGAGTTAGAAGGAACTAGAATTCTTTCTAAAATTGGTGAGCGAGATTTTGTTATTGTACTAGCTATAGAAGGGAAAACTCTCTCTTCAGAAGAGTTTAGTAAACAATTGGAACAAGCACCTATCAATGGTTTTTCTACTTTAACCTTTGTCATTGGTGGGAGTTTAGGTCTCTCTCCTCAAGTAAAAAAGCGTGCTAATCTATCTATTAGCTTTGGCCGTTTGACTCTTCCCCATCAATTAATGAGATTAGTCTTGGTTGAACAAATTTACCGTGCCTTTACTATCCAGCAAGGCTCTCCCTATCATAAATAGGATTGACTAACCTAGATTTTTCTGATAATATAGACTAGTGAGGTCTCATAGCTCAGCTGGATAGAGCATTCGCCTTCTAAGCGAACGGTCGCAGGTTCGAATCCTGCTGGGATCAATACATACAATTTTAAGCTGGGTTTTCCCAGCTTTTTTTGTAAAAAATACATTTCAGGCACAAAAAAGTGCAGTTGAGAATGAATGGTTCTAAAATAGAATTCATTTTGTATAATAGATTTGTAAGTTCATTTACAAGTAAAAATAGAAAACATTATAGGGAGATATAATGGATTTATTGAAAATACTTATAGTTATTCTTCATATTCTTATTCTGTCAAATAGCTATGAACTCATTTGTAAGGCAACAAAAAAAGAAAAATATCTGTTTGTTTTTGGAGTATTTATAGCACAGTCTATAGTTGAAATTCTATTCTATTTCTTTTCCTTTCATGGATTAGGAATGGAAAAAATTTCATTTACTTGTATGATATTTGTTTATCTAATAGGATTCAAGAAATATCATAAGTACAAGGCTATTTTTATCGGCCTACTACTGTCTTTACTATATCAAAGCACTCATACTTTTATAGCAGTAATCATATCCTCTATAACAGGTGTTTCTTTCGTAACCAAATATGAAGATTTCTTTTTTGTAGTAGTTTTATTACTGACTTATTTTGTAGTAAAAAAAATTATTATTTATTTCCACTTGGAGCTCAATTATTTTGATAAAGATTACCTCTATTCATTTTTTAAAAAGGTCATCTTTGCTTTCTTTGCTTTACATATTCTACTATTCATTTCAGATATGGTGAATATTCATGAACATTTTAATAGTTTTAGTAGTATTCTAGCAACAATTGTCTTTATTTGTTTATTACTAATTTTCTTTGCAATGAATGCCAATAAGGTTCAAGTTGAGAGGGAAATTGCTCTAAATCAGAAAAAATTTGAACAGGAATATTTACAGAATTATACTGATGAAATTGTTTCACTTTACAATGAGATTCGAGGGTTTAGACATGACTATGCAGGAATGATGGTTAGTATGCAAACTGCAATTGACAGTAAAGATTTACAAGAAATTGACAGGATTTACAACGAAGTATTTGTTAAAGCCAACCATAAACTTAGATCAGATAAGTATACTTATTTTGATCTAAATAATCTTGAAGATTCTGCTCTTAGAAGTGTAATTGCTCAGTCTATTGCCAATGCAAGAGTTCATGATATAGAGTATACTCTGGAGGTAAAAGATATCATTTCACCACTAGCAATGGAATTATTAGATTTAGTTCGTGTCATGAGTATTTTACTTAATAATGCTGTTGAAGGTGCACTAGAAAGCTATAGAAAACAAATGGAAGTAGCTGTCATTAAATTAGACTCTGAAATATTGATTGTTATCCAAAATTCTCGCAAAAATAGATCAATCAAGCCGGAAGAAATATTTAACATTGGATATTCTACAAAAGGTATAAATAGAGGAATAGGTCTTAATAATGTTAAGGAAATACTAGAAAAATATGACGATGTTATTTTAGAAACAGAAATTGATGATGAACGATTTAAACAAATTATTAGATTTAAGAGGAATATAATATGAAAGTATTAATTTTAGAAGACATTATAGAACATCAGGTAAGATTGGAAAAAACTTTGAATGAGATTTCCAAAGAAATGAATATTCCTATATCATATAAAACAACAGGAAAAGTTAGAGAATTTATGGAATATGTTGAAAACGAAGAAGTGAATCAGCTGTATTTTTTAGATATCGATATTAATGGAATTGAGAAAAAAGGATTTGAAGTAGCCCAGTTTATTCGTCATCGTAACCCTTATGCGATTATCGTTTTTATAACGAGTCGCTCTGAATTTGCAACACTAACTTACAAATACAAAGTATCTGCTTTAGATTTTATTGATAAGGACATCAATGATCGTTTATTTAAAGAACGAGTTGCGGAGTGTATTGTGTATACTAAAAGTACACTATTAGAGAATCAATCCGTAGTTGATTATTTTGAATATAGTTTTAAAGGAAATGACATTTGTCTTCCTTACCATGATATTTTATATATCGAAACAACCGGGACTTCCCATAAATTAAGGATTATTGGTAAGAATTTTTCAAAAGAGTTTTATGGAACAATAACAGATATTCAAGAAAAAGATAAGGAATCTCAACGTTTCTATTTAGCTCATAAATCATTTTTAGTGAATGTTGGAAATATTAAAGATATAGATCGTAAGACTATGGAAGTTGTTTTTTACGAAGAACATCGTTGTCCTATTTCACGTTTAAAAACGAAAAAACTCAAACAGATTTTAACTGAAAAGACTAAAAAATAATTGACAATTTTTCATTTATTGATATAATGGTTATATCTGTTAAAGATAAATGGTCCGTTGGTCAAGGGGTTAAGACACCGCCTTTTCACGGCGGGAACACGGGTTCGAATCCCGTACGGACTATTTTATCCGCCATAGCTCAGTTGGTAGTAGCGCATGACTGTTAATCATGATGTCGTAGGTTCGAGTCCTACTGGCGGAGTTAAACAAAAAGAACACCATTGGTGTTCTTTTTTTGTCTCTAATTTGCATCTCCCAACATTTTCATAAGAAAGTTTGTCATTTCTTGAGGACTTTCTTTTTTTCCATGAGCAATCCAGGTTTGGCATACACCAAATAGTGCGTTTGTTAGATAAATACTGCTATACTCTAACTCAATATTGTTTAAATTTAATTGCATAAAGCGTTTTTGGAGGTCAGTGCTAAGCATAATGTGAAGTTTATTTCTCAGGAAGTTTTGTATCTCTTTTGTACCATTTTCAGATAGAAGAGCAGCTAGTAAAGGTTCAGACTCTAAGTATTCAAACACTTCTAGAATAGCATCTCTTTTATGATTTGCGTGTTTTTGAAAAATGTACTCAAAAGTATGAAATAGCTTACTTTGGTAGTGTTCAATCATGTCATACTTATCTTTGTAATGAGTATAAAAACTAGAACGACTAATTCCGGCTTTTTCTGCCAGTTTAATGGTGCTAATTTGATCAAATGGTTGTTCCATTAATAATTGAACCATGGCGTTCTCGATAGTACGTTTGGTTTTTAAGCGTTTGTTGCTCTCTTTCATAGTTCCTCCTTTTGAACAAAAATAGACGTAGTGTCTAAAAATGATGATTTTGACTTGTAAATCAGATTTTTTAATGTATAATCTATTATATCAAAATTTTAGACAATATGTTTAAAAAAGGAGACAATATGTTTAAAGAATGGAAAGCAATTTTTAAAAAACCAACCTTTATCATTGTAATGATAGGGATTTCTCTTATTCCTGCCTTATACAACATCATATTTTTATCATCTATGTGGGATCCATATGGCCAATTATCTGAGTTGCCTGTAGCGGTCGTTAATAATGATAAAGAAGCGTCTTACAATGGAAATACAATGAGCATTGGAAAAGACATGGTGTCTAATTTAGAAAACAATAAATCCTTGGATTTTCATTTTGTAAATGAGGAAGAAGGAAAAAAAGGACTAGAGAATGGCGATTACTATATGGTAGTGACTTTGCCAAGTGATTTGTCTGAAAAGGCTGCTTCTATTTTAACAGATCACCCAGAACAAATGAATATTGACTATCAAACTTCTAGTGGACATAGCTTCATTGCAAGTAAGATGAGTGATTCTGCCATGACACAGTTGAAACAGAATGTTTCTGCTAATGTAACCGAATCCTATACGAAAGCTTTATTTCAAAAGATGGGTGATTTAAAATCCGGTTTAACGAAGGCAGCCGATGGAAGTGAACAATTGGCTAACGGGGCCAGTCAGTTAGCTGTAGGAAGTCAGACATTGACTACTAACCTACACTCTTTAGCAGATTCAAGTTTAACATTTTCAAATGGAACGGAGCAGTTTACTAAAGGATTATCCTCTTATGTTTCTGGTGTTGAACAACTTCATCTTAGCTTAGGGACTTTTAATAGTGGTTTAGTTACATATACTGGTGCAGTAAGTAAATTAGATAGCGGATTAGGTCAATTAGCTTCTAAAAGTCCTGAATTAGTAGGAGGAATCAATCAATTATATACTGGTGTAGAGGCCTATACTGGCGGTGTTTCTCAGCTCAATACTGGTCTTAATCAATTTTCATCTGGTGTTAGTGCCTATACAAATGGAGTGGAAAATCTTGCAACAGGTGCAAATCAGTTATCTAGTCAATCAGCTACACTTCGAATGGGTGTGGAGCAATTAAGTGAAGGGATTCAACAACTTTCTAGCAAGTTAGATACTTCGTCTGAGCAAAAAGATCAAATTAATCAATTATCTTCTGGTCTAAATCAGTTAAATCAAGCCATTCAAAATATTGATGTTGGAGATACAGAACAATTATCTTCTGTTTTATCAAGTATGGTTTCTCTTTCTAATCAAATGCTAGCAAGTGCTCAGTCTGAAAAAGCAACTACATTAGCCAATATTCAATCGACAGCAGCTTATCAATCATTGACAAGTGAGCAACAAGCTGAGATAAGCGCTTCTGTATCTCAAAATTCGACTGATAGTATTCAATCGGCTCAGTCAATTATAGCTTTAGTACAAGGTTTACAGGGAAGTTTAGAAAACTTACAAAATCAATCTTCAAATCTTTCGACATTAAAAAATCAAGCCAATCAAGTATTACCGCTTGCTTCTAGTTCTTTGACAGGATTGTCAAGTGGATTAACAGAAATGCAGGGAGCAGTGACGAGTAAATTAGTTCCTGCTAGTCAGTCTATTGCATCAGGTGTAAATGCATATACTGCAGGTGTTGATAAAGTTTCTCAGGGCGCAAGTCAACTAAGTGAAAAAAATTCCACCTTGACAGGTAGTTTGGATCAACTAGTTTCAGGCTCAACTACCTTGACACAAAAATCTTCTAGCTTGACAGCAGGAGTTGGTCAATTAGTTGAAAAAACTCCAGAATTAGTATCTGGTATTGAAAAATTATCAACTGGCTCTAACCAATTGAATCAAAAGAGTCAAGAATTAATGGCAGGAGTTGATAAATTACAATCAGGATCTGGTCAATTAGCAGACAAATCCAGTCAGTTACTTTCAGGTGCTTCTCAATTAGAGAATGGAGCTAATAAATTGGCAGATGGATCTGAGAAACTTGCAGAAGGTGGAACAAAGTTAACTTCTGGATTGGAAGATTTACAGGCAGGAGTTGCTTCTTTAGGACAAGGACTAGCTAATGCTAGTGATCAACTCAAATCAGCATCAACAGAGTCAAAAAATGCAGAAACATTAGCGGAACCCTTAAGTCTTTCAAAGACAGATAATGATCAGGTTCCTGTAAATGGGATTGCAATGGCTCCTTACATGATATCAGTTGCACTTTTTGTTGCAGCATTATCAACAAATATGATTTTTGCTAAGTTACCTTCAGGTCGTCATCCTGAAAGTCGCTGGGCTTGGTTCAAATCTCGCTTTGAGATAAATGGAGTTATAGCTGTTTTAGCCGCTGTCTTAGTCTATGGTGGCGTTCATCTTATTGGTCTAACAGCAAATCATGAAATGAGAACCTTGTTCTTAATTATTATCGCAAGCTTAACATTTATGTCTATGGTAACTGCATTAACAACATGGAATAGTCGTTTGGGTGCTTTCTTCTCTCTAATATTGCTATTATTACAATTAGCTTCGAGTGCAGGAACCTATCCACTTGCTTTGACAAATGATTTCTTTAAAGCTGTTAATCCTTGGTTACCAATGAGTTATTCAGTTTCAGGATTGAGACAAACCATTTCTATGACAGGAAATATTCATCATCAGATAATTTTCCTTCTCGTAACTTTGGTTTTATTCATAGGATTAGGCATGCTAGCTTATCAACCTAAAAAAATGGATGAAGATTAAAAAAATCGACCAATTTGGTCGATTTTTTATGTGCATGAATCTTGTCAAGAATTTATAAATCTAATAATAGAATGTTTCACGTGAAACAATGAATATGTTGAATAGAATCAGATTGACAGAACTATCAACTAAAAATTCATAAGAAATAAAAAAACTCAGTTGGGAGCCCAACTGAGTTTTTTTAAATTCTACCTAATCTTTCCAAAGTTCTTTGACTTTTGCTTGAACTTCAGCATTTTCTAAGAATTCATCATAGGTTTCATCAATACGATCGATGACGCCGTTTTTAGATAAGACAATAATGTGGTTAGCCAAAGTTTGAATAAACTCATGGTCGTGACTGGCAAAGATGATGGACTCTTTAAAGTTTTTCAATCCATCGTTCAAGCTTGAGATTGATTCCAAGTCTAAGTGATTTGTAGGATCGTCAAGTACAAGAACGTTTGATTTTAAAAGCATGAGTTTTGAGAGCATCACGCGCACTTTTTCTCCCCCTGACAAGACGTTTACAGGTTTGTTAACTTCGTCTCCAGAGAAGAGCATACGGCCTAGGAAACCACGTAGGAAGGTATTGTCATCTTCTTCTTTACTTGCAAATTGACGTAACCAGTCAAGGATAGATTCACTGCCAGCAAAATCAGCTGAATTGTCTTTTGGCAAGTAAGAGCGACTAGTTGTAACTCCCCACTTGACAGTCCCTTCATAGTCAATTTCACCCATAATGGCGCGGATCAAAGCAGTGGTTTGGATGTCGTTTTGTCCGATAAGAGCTGTTTTATCACCTGGACGCAAGATAAAGCTGATGTTGTCAAGAATAGTTTCACCGTCAATCTTTACAGATAAGTTCTCTACTGTCAAGAGATCATTACCAATTTCACGTTCTGCTTTAAAGTTGATAAATGGATATTTACGACTTGACGGAATAATTTCTTCTAAGACAATCTTGTCAAGCATCTTTTTACGTGAAGTAGCCTGTTTAGATTTAGATGCGTTAGCAGAGAACCGAGCAACGAATTCTTGGAGTTGTTTAATTTTCTCTTCTGCTTTAGCATTTCTGTCTGCTAGCAATTTAGCAGCAAGCTCAGAAGATTCCTTCCAGAAGTCGTAGTTTCCGACATAGAGTTTAATTTTACCAAAGTCAAGGTCAGCCATGTGGGTACATACTTTATTTAAGAAGTGACGGTCATGGGATACGACAATAACTGTGTTATCAAAATCAATTAGGAAATCTTCTAGCCAGGTAATAGATTGAATATCAAGACCGTTGGTTGGCTCGTCCAAAAGAAGGACGTCTGGTTTACCAAATAGGGCTTTAGCAAGGAGAACCTTCACCTTGTCACCATTAGTAAGTTCGCTCATATTTTGGTAATGAAGTTCTTCTGGGATGTTAAGGTTTTGTAGGAGTTGTGAAGCTTCACTTTCTGCTTCCCAACCCCCTAGTTCAGCAAATTCTCCCTCAAGTTCAGCTGCGCGTACTCCATCTTCATCGGAAAAATCTTCCTTCATGTAGATAGCATCTTTTTCTTTCATAATGTTGTATAGTTTTTCATTTCCCATGATAACAACATCAATCGCACGCTCATCTTCGTAGTCGAAGTGGTTCTGACGAAGAACTGAGAGACGTTCGTTTGGTCCAAGAGAGATATGACCTGTTGTTGGTTCGATATCACCAGCTAAGATTTTTAAAAATGTTGATTTTCCCGCACCGTTAGCACCGATCAAACCATATGTATTTCCCTCTGTAAATTTGATGTTGACATCATCAAAAAGTTTGCGGTCACTAAAACGTAGTGAGACATCCGATACTGTAAGCAATGTTTTTCTCCTATAATATGTAATATATTTATTCTACTAGAAAAGGGAGAAATATTCAAATTTTTGTTTGTCAATTTTATGTCAATTAAGTTTACAGATTCATTGACACAAACCTAGTTGTTTGATTTTAAAATTTATCTGTCTTTTTATTAAAAAAATGCTATAATTGAAAGGACCATATCAAAGGAGAATAAGATGAATAAACCCATTATTTTAACAGGAGATCGACCAACTGGGAGATTACATATTGGGCACTACGTTGGGAGCTTAAAGAACCGTGTCTTACTACAAGAAGAAAATAAATATGACATGTTTGTATTTTTAGCTGATCAGCAAGCTTTAACTGACCATGCAAAGGATCCACAAACAATTGTAGAGTCTATTGGGAATGTGGCCTTGGACTATCTTGCAGTGGGATTAGATCCTAAGAAATCAACAATTTTTATTCAGAGTCAGATACCAGAATTAGCAGAACTTTCTATGTATTATATGAATTTGGTGTCTTTAGCTCGTTTGGAACGAAACCCAACCGTCAAGACTGAAATTGCTCAGAAAGGCTTTGGAGAAAGTATTCCAACTGGATTTTTAGTTTATCCAGTTGCGCAAGCAGCAGATATTACAGCATTTAAGGCTAACTTGGTTCCAGTAGGGAATGATCAAAAGCCGATGATTGAACAAACACGTGAAATTGTGCGTTCTTTCAACCATGCCTATAACTGTGATGTTTTAGTAGAACCAGAAGGAATTTACCCTGAGCACGAAGGTGCGGGACGTTTACCAGGTCTTGATGGTAATGCCAAAATGTCGAAATCACTTAATAATGGAATTTATCTAGCTGATGATGCAGATACTTTGCGTAAAAAAGTAATGAGTATGTATACAGATCCAGACCATATTCGTGTTGAGGATCCAGGTAAGATTGAAGGAAATATGGTTTTCCATTACTTGGACGTATTCGGTCGACCTGAGGATGCTCAAGAAATTGCTGAAATGAAGGAACATTATCAACGTGGAGGCCTTGGTGATGTTAAGACTAAACGTTACCTACTTGAAATCCTAGAACGTGAACTTGGTCCAATCCGTGAACGTCGCCTAGAATATGCTAAAGATATGGGTGAGGTTTATAGTATGCTCCAAAAAGGTAGTGAAAAAGCTCGAGAAGTTGCTGGGCAAACACTATCAGAAGTAAAAGCTGCAATGGGTCTAAATTACTTTCACTAATGGATAAAATATGAATTATAAAACTATTTCTTCTTTAAAATAAGAGGGATAGTTTTTTATTTATTCTCTTATAAATTTAATTGACAAATTTTCATAGAATGGTATGATAGATACAATACAAAAAGCGTCTAGCTCAATAAAGAAAGAAAAGAGGAAACTTCAATGTCTAATTGGGACACTAAATTTTTGAAAAAAGGTTTTACCTTTGATGATGTATTGCTAATTCCAGCAGAGAGTCATGTGTTGCCTAATGATGCGGATTTAACAACAAAATTAGCAGATAATTTGACTTTAAATATCCCAATTATTACAGCTGCAATGGACACTGTAACAGAAAGCCAAATGGCCATTGCAATCGCGCGTGCAGGTGGACTCGGAGTTATCCATAAAAATATGTCTATCGAACAACAGGCAGATGAAGTTCGTAAGGTAAAACGTTCTGAAAATGGTGTTATCATTGATCCATTCTTCTTGACTCCGGAACATACAATCGCTGAAGCAGATGAACTCATGGGCCGTTACCGTATCAGTGGTGTTCCAGTGGTTGAAACTCTTGAAAATCGTAAGTTAATTGGTATTTTGACCAACCGAGATCTGCGTTTTATTTCTGACTACAATCAACCAATTTCAAAACACATGACTAGTGAAAACTTAGTTACTGCTCCGGTTGGTACAGACTTAAAAACTGCAGAGAGTATTCTTCAAGAACACCGTATTGAGAAATTACCTCTAGTTGATGATGAAGGACGTCTATCAGGTTTAATCACCATTAAAGATATTGAAAAAGTGATTGAGTTCCCAAATGCGGCAAAAGATGAATTCGGTCGTCTTTTAGTTGCTGGTGCGGTAGGTGTTACTTCTGACACATTTGAACGTGCAGAAGCCCTCTTTGAAGCAGGGGCGGATGCCATTGTCATCGATACAGCACACGGACACTCTGCAGGGGTTCTCCGTAAAATCGCTGAAATTCGTGCGCACTTTCCAGACCGTACATTGATTGCTGGGAACATCGCTACTGCTGAAGGAGCACGTGCTCTTTATGATGCAGGTGTTGACGTTGTTAAAGTCGGTATTGGCCCAGGTTCAATCTGTACAACTCGTGTTATTGCTGGTGTAGGAGTTCCTCAAGTAACAGCAATTTACGATGCAGCAGCAGTTGCGCGTGAATACGGAAAAACTATCATTGCTGACGGTGGTATTAAGTATTCTGGAGATATTGTAAAAGCTCTTGCGGCTGGCGGCAATGCAGTTATGCTAGGTTCAATGTTTGCAGGAACTGATGAAGCTCCTGGTGAGACTGAAATTTATCAGGGACGTAAGTTCAAGACATACCGTGGTATGGGTTCAATTGCAGCTATGAAAAAAGGGTCAAGTGATCGCTACTTCCAAGGTGCTGTAAATGAAGCTAACAAACTAGTTCCAGAAGGAATTGAAGGTCGTGTTGCTTATAAAGGTGCAGCAGCTGACATCGTCTTCCAAATGGTTGGTGGTATTCGCTCTGGTATGGGCTATTGTGGTGCAGCAAACCTTAAGGAGTTACATGACAATGCTCAGTTTATCGAAATGTCAGGGGCTGGCCTCAAAGAAAGTCATCCACATGATGTTCAAATTACTAATGAGGCACCAAATTACTCGTTATAGTAAAAAATTAAAAAATCTCCTAACTAAAATAGGAGATTTTTTGTTTATTTACAGATATGTAAATTTTAATTTACAGAGACTTGACCATTATTTACTTTAAAGATGCTAAGGTTGTCAGGTAAATTTTGAAGATGCTCTAAACTAGTAGTGGTAATAAAGGTTTGAATGTTGTGTGAAATGGTTTCTAATAATTTAAGTTGACGGTTGTTGTCAAGTTCGCTCATGACATCGTCAAGTAATAAAATAGGAGATTCCTGAGTGATACTTTCCATTAGTTCAATTTCTGCAAGTTTGATGGAAAGAACAAGACTACGGTGTTGTCCTTGACTACCGAAACTTGCTTCCATTCTATTAATGAAAAAAATCATGTCATCTCTATGAGGACCAACCCCAGTGTTCTTTTTAAAGATATCCCTTGATCTACTTTTCTTCAAACTTGATGTAAAACTGTCAACTAAGTCCACCTTGTCAATAAAGTTTACAGAAGATTGATACTTGATTGACAACTCTTCTAGCTGGTCTGATATTTCAAAATGTTTTTTTCGACCAAATGATTCAAGCTTTTTGATAAAGTCTAATCGATGAAGCATCACGCGACAACCATATTCTACTAACTGATCGTCAAGAACTGATAGAAAGGTTTCGTCAATATTTTGTGTTGATTTTAAATAAGTATTTCTCTGTTTAAGTACATGATTATAACTTGACAAGTCTGACAAGTATATCGGTTTGATTTGACCCAGCTCCATATCTATAAATCTACGTCTAATGGCTGGTGCTCCTTTTACAAGCTGTAAATCTTCTGGTGCAAATAAGACAACATTCATATGTCCGATATAATCAGAAAGACGAGCTTGTTTTAAGTGATTCACTTTAGTGATGCGTCCTTTTGGAGTTAAGTCAATTTCAAGTGGTACTGTTGTAGTCCTTTTTTGTAGGATTCCAGACACCTGAAGATTCTCTTCTTCAAATTGGATGAGATTTTTGTCTGAATTGGTTCGATGACTACGTGTCAGGGATAGGAAGTAAATACTTTCAAGAAGATTCGTTTTTCCTTGAGCGTTTCGACCAACAAAAACGTTTAATTTAGGGTTAAACTCTATATTGGTATTATTGTAATTTCTAAATTGTTTGATGGATAAGTTTTTGAGCCACATACTTATCTACCTGGGAAACGTGGAGCAGTTTTATTTTGGGTTGGGTTAGTCTTTTTCGTTTTGACCTTCTTGTTCATTTCTTTGACAAGTTTAGCTACACGTTCTTTCTCAAGTTTTTCTAGTTTATACTCTTCTATTTCATCAATGCTAGGTTGGACTATACTGATGTGGAGTTGCATTTTGGGAATCTCGATAGAATCTCCAATTCGTATTTTTTTCCCTCGACGATTTTCTAATTCTCCGTTAAAATAAACGATATTCTCAGCTAAAAAGGATTTAATAGCCCCGCCACTTTGTATAATACCAAGCTCTTTCAAAAGTGCTTGGAGAGTGATAAATTCTTCAAATAATTTGTATTCCATAGTACACCTCGATCTTTGGTATTATATCATATTTTACTATAAATAACAGAGCGTGACCTTTTCTAAATTGAAATGGAATTTTATTGAAAAAGAAATAAAGAGAATAAGAAAATTTTCCTGTTTCGTGGTATAATAGAACTCTATGTATAAGGAGGTAAAATATGGAGTTGGTTCCAGGAATTGCAGTGCGTTTTATCCAATCTAAACAATTTAAAACTAATAAAATAACAGTGCGTTTCACAGCTCCATTGTCTCTTGAAACAATTTCAAGTCGCATGTTAATTGCAAGCATGTTGGAAACTGCCAATAAGTCTTTTCCAACTGCTCAACTTTTTAGAAAACATTTAGCAGGCTTGTATGGAACAGATTTGTCTTCTCATGCATACAGGAGAGGACAAAGTCATCTTGTAGATGTTAGTTTCACTTATGTAAGGGATGAATTTTTAAGCAAGAAAAATGTCTTAACTTCACAAATTTTAGATTTATTAAGTCAGATTCTATTTTCTCCCTTGACAGACGATGAAGGATTTGAAAAAAACACATTTGAGATTGAGAAAAAGCAGGTTTTAGCTAGATTAGAGTCAGAATTTGAAGATCCATTTTTCTTTGCTCACAAAGAACTAGATCATTTATATTTTGAAGATCCTTCTATGCAATTAGTTCCTGAGGATTTGATTACTAGAATATCAGAAGAATCTCCAAACACGAGTTTTACTAGCTTTCAAAAGATGCTTCAAGAAGATCGAATTGATATTTTCTTCTTAGGTGATTTTAATGAAATTGAGATTTTAGAATATATAAAACAAACACCCTTTACAGATCGTCAACGAACTGTAAATATTCAGTACCAGCAACCTTATTCGAACGTGATAAAAGAGAATCTTGTTCGAAAAAGTTTAGGACAATCAATCATAGAAATGGCTTATCATTGTTCTGTAGGGTACGGGGATGAACAACAGATGGCTATGATTGTTGTTAATGGTTTACTAGGAGCTTTTCCTCATTCTAAAATGTTTACGGTGATTCGAGAAAAAGAGGCTCTAGCTTATACTATTTCTAGCCATATAGATTTTTTTAGTGGATGTTTACGTTTATATGCTGGAATTGATCGTAATAATCGAAACAGAGTAAGAAAACTGATGAACCAACAATTGCAAGATATTAAAAATGGGAAATTTACAGATTTAGAGATTGATCAAACGAAAAAAATGATTAAGCGATCTTTGATGTTGGCTCAAGACAATCAAGATTCAATTTTAGATCGCACCTATTTGCGTCATTATTTTGGGAAAAAAGCTTTGGATATCCCTACCATGCTAGAGAAATTAGAGTTGATCGGAAAAAATGAGATTTGTGAGGCTGCAAGTAATCTAAAATTACAGGCCATTTACTTTATGGAAGGAGTAGAATGACAAAAGTTGAGTTTAACAAAAAATACTACCCTGCTATTAAGGAGACTCTATATCAAGTAACTTTAGAAAATGGATTGACAGTTTCTTTGTTACCTAAGAAGGATTACAAAGAGATTTACGGCGTTGTAAATGTTCATGTCGGATCGATTGACACAGAGTTTACAACACCTAGTAAAGAGTTTAAAACTTTTCCTCACGGAGTTGCACATTTTTTAGAGCACAAGTTATTTGAAAGAGAAAATGCGGGAGATATTATGGCGGCATTTACAGCATTGGGAGCTGAAAGCAACGCCTTTACAAGTTTTACACATACAAGTTATTTATTTTCTGCTACTGATCATGTTATTGAGTGTTTGGAATTACTCAAGGAGCTTGTAACTAAAATTAATATATCTGAAGAATCTGTTGAGCGAGAGAAAGATATTATTGAGCAAGAAAGAGAAATGTATTTAGATGATCCTGACTCATGTTTATTCTTTAGAACTTTGGCAAATCTTTATCCAGAAACACCTTTAGCAGCTGATATAGTTGGTACGGAAATGTCTATTCAGGAAATTTCGGTAAGTGATTTAGAGGAAAATTTCAGGTGGTTTTACACCCCTGTAAATACAAATATTTTTCTGGTAGGTAATTTTGAACTTGAAATCTTGAAAGAATATTTTCTTAAAAATTATAGAACTAGTGAAAGATTTGAAAAGATTGTTAAAAACAAGGTTGCTTTACACCCTGTAAATAAGATCGACAGCATTCGAATGGATGTTACCTCTCCAAAATTAGCAATTGGGCTACGTAGCAATTTAGATTTTGACAATAAAGATTGTTATCGTTATAGTATCTTGTTGAGAGCTCTATTTACAATGATGTTTGGCTGGACTTCACAAAGGTACCAAAATTTATATGAAACTGGTAAGATCGATTCGTCTTTATCTTTAGAAATTGAGATTAATAAACGTTTTAACTTCCTAATGTTAACTATGGAAACCAAGGAACCTCTTGCCCTTTCTCATCTTTTTCGTAAAGCTATTCAGGAATTTGAAAGAGATAATGATATCTCAGAGGACCATTTAGATTTAGTTAAAAGTGAATTATATGGGGAATTTATTCATAATTTAAACTCTTTAGATTTTATTGCGACTCAGTATCAACCTTCTAAAGAGGGTTCAACCCTATTTGATTTACCTAAAATTATACAAGAAATGACTTTGGAAGATGTTCTTGAGGTTGGGCATCATTTTATTGATAATAGTGATATGGTAGATTTTACAATTTTACCATTATAGTAAACAATAAGAATATACTTGAAAGTAGGAGTGTTAAGTATGAGAAAAAAAACGATTGGTGAAGTCTTGCGGTTAGCTAGAATTAGCCAAGGGTTAAGTTTAGAGGAATTGCAAAGAAAGACTGATATTCAACTAGACTTGTTAGAAGCGTTGGAAACAGATAATTTTGATAAATTACCAAATCTTTTTTATACGCGATCATTTTTAAGGAAATATGCTTGGGCTGTTGAACTTGACGAAAATATTATTCTAGATGCCTATGATTCTGGTAGCATGATTACATATGAAGAAATCGATGTTGATGAGATTGAACTTTCAGGACGTAGACGTTCAAATCGAAAAAACCAATCTTATCTTCCTCTGTTCTATTTCCTTGTCTTTTCATTATCTATAATAGCTTTTGTGGTCTATTATGTCTGGAATTACATCCAAACACAACCCATAAAAACATCTGAAGCTAGTTATAGTGTTATTACAACGACTGTACCTGATTCTACTAGTGAAGTGACAAGTAGTAGTCAATCTACTACTGAAACAAGTGTTAATAAAACGTCTGCAGTGACGGTTTCTGGAGAAGGTGATACAATCTCAGTAGTATATAAAACTTCTAAAGAAACTGCCGAGCTCCAACTTTCTGTAAAAGATACTCAAAGTTGGGTGAGTGTTTCGGATACTGACTTGGCAGGAGGTGTTACTCTTGCTGCAGGTAAACAGACAGCCACAACTACAATTTCTAAAAAAACTCCCGTAACAATAACTTTAGGCGTTGTCAAAGGAGTAAGCTTGAAAATAGATAATCAAGAAATAGATACATCAAAATTAACCGGACAGACAGGATGGATAAGTTTGACTATTAGTCCAAATTAAGAAAGGTAAACATGAAAAAAGAGAATATTCCTAACATACTTACGATAGGTAGAATTTTATTTATACCCATTTTTATTCTTCTTCTATCATTTGGTGAGTCTCATTTATTACATGGAATAGCGGCCATTATTTTTTCAATCGCGAGTATAACAGATTATTTAGATGGGTATTTGGCTAGAAAATGGGGAGTTGTTAGCAATTTTGGCAAGTTTGCGGATCCTATGGCTGATAAATTACTGGTGATGTCTGCATTTATCATGTTGGTTGGTTTAAATATGGCTCCTGCTTGGGTTGTTGCCATAATTATTTGTCGAGAGCTTGCAGTTACAGGACTACGCTTGCTGCTGGTCGAGACAGGTGGTACAGTTCTAGCTGCTGCAATGCCAGGTAAAATTAAGACATTTAGTCAGATGTTTGCGATTATTTTCTTATTGTTTCATTGGAATTTTCTAGGACAACTGACGCTGTATATAGCACTATTCTTTACTATCTATTCAGGATATGATTACTTTAAAGGAAGTGCCTATTTATTTAAAGGAACCTTTCGTTAAAAATGGAAAACATTATTGAAATTAAAGATTTAGCTTTTCGTTACCAAATGAACCAAGAGCATTATGATGTTAATCATGTATCGTTTCACGTGAAACGTGGAGAGTGGCTGTCTATTGTTGGTCATAATGGAAGCGGTAAATCGACAACAGTTCGCTTGATAGATGGCTTGCTTGAGGCTGAGTCAGGAGAAATTTGGATAGACGGTGATCTTTTAACTCCCGAAAATGTCTGGGAAAAGAGACGTAAAATTGGAATGGTTTTTCAAAATCCGGACAACCAATTTGTTGGAGCCACTGTGGAAGACGATGTTGCTTTTGGCTTGGAAAATCAAGGAATTTCGCTGGATCAAATGCAAAAACGAGTAACAGAGGCGCTTTCCTTGGTAGGAATGGAAGAATTTCATAAAAAAGAACCTGCGCGTTTGTCTGGTGGGCAAAAACAAAGAGTAGCGATTGCTGGTGTAGTAGCTTTGCGCCCTGATATTTTGATTTTAGATGAATCAACAAGTATGCTTGATCCAGAGGGGCGATTGGAACTAATCAAAATCGTCCAAGAAATTCGAAAAGATCATCAAATGACTGTTATTTCTATTACTCATGATTTGGAAGAAGTTGCCATGAGCGATCGTGTTCTGGTTATGAAAAAGGGTCAAGTCGAATCAACAAGTAGCCCGAGAGAATTGTTTTCTCGAAGTGATTTAGACAAAATTGGGTTAGACCAACCTTTTGTGAACCAATTGAGACAGTCATTACGCGAGAGCGGCTTGAATTTACCTGATTCGTACATGACTGAGGATGAGCTAGAGGAGGCGTTATGGGAATTACTCTAGAAAATGTTAGTTATATTTATCAGAATGGAACGCCGTTTGCCTCTACAGCTCTATCTGATGTTAGTTTAACAATCAAGGATGGTTCTTACACTGCCCTGATTGGACATACAGGGAGTGGAAAGTCGACAATACTACAATTACTGAACGGTTTGTTAGTTCCAACAGATGGGGAAGTTCGTGTCTTTGATACGCTGATTACCCCCACATCGGTAAATAAAGAAATTCGACAAATTCGTAAGCAAGTTGGCTTAGTTTTTCAGTTTGCTGAAAACCAAATTTTTGAAGAGACTGTTCTCAAAGATGTGGCCTTTGGCCCTCAAAACTTTGGAGTTTCTAGGGAAGAAGCAGAGACTATTGCGCGTGAAAAATTAGCCCTGGTCGGAATTGATGAATCCCTCTTTGAACGTAGTCCTTTTGAATTATCAGGTGGACAGATGAGACGTGTAGCAATTGCTGGAATTTTGGCTATGGAGCCTAGAATCTTAGTGTTAGATGAACCAACAGCGGGATTGGATCCGATTGGTAGAAAAGAGTTGATGAACTTGTTTAAAAAACTCCATCAAGATGGAATAACAATCGTCTTGGTGACACATCTTATGGATGATGTGGCAGAATATGCTGATCAAGTTTATGTGATGGAAAAAGGAAGATTAGTCAAAAGTGGAGAACCAAGCTTTGTTTTTCAAGATATTGATTTTATGGAGAAAATACAGTTAGGTGTTCCAAAAATTACAAGATTTGCACAAAAATTAATTAAAAGAGGGGCTACTTTTAAGCAATTACCTATAACGATAGAGGAGTTCAAGGAGTTCATAAATGGATAATATGATTTTAGGTCGATACATACCTGGGGACTCGATTATTCATCGTTTGGATCCTCGAAGTAAGTTATTGGCAATGTTTTTGCTGATTGTTATAAGTTTTTGGGCTAATAATCCTATTACAAATTTGATTCTGTTTGTTGTTACTGGCATTTTTGTTAGTTTATCAGGAGTACCTTTGTCCTTTTTTATAAAAGGTTTGCGTTCGATGTTCTTTCTGATAGCTTTCACAACTATTTTCCAGTTGTTCTTCATATCAGGTGGTCAGGTATTATGGGAAATAGGTTTTATTAAGATTACCAGTCATGGAGTTGAACAAGCAGGAGTAATCTTTTGTAGGTTTGTATTGATTATCTTTTTCTCGACTTTACTAACCTTGACTACTATGCCACTAAGCTTAGCAACGGCTGTTGAATCCTTGTTAAGTCCTTTGAAGAGATTCAAAGTCCCAGTTCATGAGATAGGGCTCATGCTGTCAATGAGCTTGCGTTTTGTGCCAACCTTGATGGATGATACTATTCGAATCATGAATGCTCAAAAGGCGCGTGGAGTTGATTTTGGTGAAGGAAGCATTATTCAAAAGGTCAAAGCAATGATTCCTATTTTGATTCCATTGTTTGCAACTAGTTTGAAACGTGCAGATTCTCTAGCGACTGCTATGGAGGCTAGAGGCTATCAGGGTGGTGTTGGAAGAAGTCAATATCGACAATTAAGTTGGATGAGAAAAGATAGCATTGCCCTCATTTTGATAAGTCTATTGGGGATATTATTATTTATATTAAAATCCTGAAGTAAAGTAAAAAATATAAGGTAGATGTATGAATCGTTTTAAAAAATCAAAGTATATCATCGTCCTATTTGCCGTAGTGATAATTGTTGGAGTATTTTTAGTAACAACAAAATCAAGTACATTTGTGACAAAAGCGAGTGATGGCCTTTCGCTTATTGACAGAATAGTGGAAAAACCATTTCAGTGGTTGTCTTCTGTAAAATCTGATTTAGGACATTTAACTAGAACCTACAATGAAAATGAGACTCTCAAAAGCGAATTCTATCGTATGAAAAAAGAGTCTAATGAATCAGAAAGTCTAAAAGAAGAGAATGAACAACTACGCCAATTGTTAGAAATGAAGTCAAAATTAAACGTTACCAAGTTGATTGCTACGGATGTGATTATGAGAACTCCCGCTACTTGGAAGCAAGAATTGACAGTTGACGCAGGATCTACAACAGGCGTTACTAGTAATATGCTTGTTGTAGCTGGCGGCGGGCTTATTGGTAGTGTTGAAAAGGTTGAAGAGCATTCAACCATCGTCAATTTGTTAACAAATGCTGAGAACACTGATAAAATTTCAGTAAAAATTCAGCATGAATCTAGTAGCATTTACGGAATTATCGTTGGCTATGATAAGGGAAAAGAGCTACTTAAGATTAGCCAGCTAAATAGTAGTGGCGATATCAGTCAAGGGGACAAGGTGACGACCAGTGGTTTAGGAAACTTTAATGCAGCAGACATTCCTGTTGGGGAAGTAGTTTCTGTGACTCATAGTAGCGATTATCTGACAAGAGAAGTTATGGTTAAGCTTTATGCTGACTCGATGAATGTGAAGGTTGTAGAGCTAGTGGGGAATCCATCATGAGACAGTTGAAACAGATAGGAATGTTTATCCTCTTGCCCCTTATTTTGTTAATAGATAGCCATTTAGGACAATTTGTAAATAGTTTTTTTCCTCATTTTCATATTATTAGTCATTTTATTTTTATATTCCTATTATTTGAGACGATTGAAGTCTCTGAGTATTTATTTTTGGCTTATTGCTTGGTTCTAGGTGTCATATACGATATTTATTTCTTTCATTTAATAGGATTAGCAAGCCTTCTTTTTATTATAGTTGGTGCTATTGTTTATAAAAATAATTCTGTCATATTGTTAAATAGATGGACTAGAATGTTAGCAATACTGGTGATGACTTTCTTATTTGAATTTGGTGGCTTTATGCTTGCGCAGGCTATTGGATTAACATCTGAAAGCCTAACATTTTTTATAATCTATAGTTTGGTGCCAACCATGATCTTAAATTTTATTTGGATGTTAGTTTTTCAGTTTGTTTTTGAAAAAATATATCTATAATAAAGAAATAAAACTGTAATAAAGGCGTAATATTTATTAAGCCTTTTTTTGATATACTAGTAATGTCTTAAAAGAAGGAGTATATACCAATATGAAGAAAAAAATCTTAGCGTCACTTTTATTAAGTACAGTATTAGTTTCACAAGGAGCAATCCTTTCAACAGTAAAAGCTGACAATACAGACGATAAAATTGCTGCTCAAGATAGTAAAATTAGTTCTTTGACAGCGCAACAAGCAGAAGCTCAAAAGCAAGTTGATCAAATTCAAGAGCAAGTTTCAGCAATTCAAACTGAACAAGAAAAATTACAAGCTGAAAATGAAACTCTACAAGCAGAATCTAAGCAACTTGAAGGAGAAATCACTGAGTTATCAAAAAATATCGTAGCTCGCAATGCTTCTCTTGAAAACCAAGCTCGTAGCGCACAAACTAATGGAACTGCTACAAGTTATATCAACACAATTATTAACTCAAACTCAATCACAGAAGCTATTTCTCGTGTTGCTGCAATGAGTGAAATTGTATCTGCTAACAACAAAATGTTGGAACAACAAAAAGAAGATAAAAAAGCTATTGCTGAAAAACAAGTGGCAAACAACGAAGCTATTAATACAGTTATTGCTAACCAACAAACACTTGCTGACGATGCTCAAGTTTTGACAACTAAACAAGCAGAATTAAAAGTTGCTGAATTGAACCTTGCAGCTGAGAAAGCTACAGCTGAGGGCGAAAAAGCTAGTTTGTTAGAGAAAAAAGCAGCGGCAGAAGCAGAAGCAAAAGCAGCAGCTGAGGCAGAAGCAGCTTATAAAGCCCAACAAGCTAGTCAACGTCAATCTGTAGTCGCATCTGCTAACACTACACTAGTAGCACAAGTACAAGCTACAGCAGCATCTTCTTCTGCATCATCTGAGGGAGAAGCGCCAACACCTGTCGCAACACCTGCACCAGCAAGACAACGTCCTACATACAGCACCAATGCTTCAAGCTATCCTGTTGGAGAATGTACATGGGGAGCTAAAACATTAGCGCCTTGGGCTGGAGACTACTGGGGTAATGGTGGACAGTGGGCTGCAAGTGCAGCAGCTGCCGGCTTCCGTACAGGTTCTACACCGCAAGTAGGAGCTATCGCTTGTTGGAATGATGGTGGTTATGGACACGTTGCAGTCGTTACAGCTGTTGAGTCTTCATCACGTATCCAAGTATCAGAATCAAACTATGGTGGAAACCGTACAATCGGAAATCACCGTGGATGGTTCAATCCAGGTGCAGTAACATACATCTATCCAAACTAAAAAATACTGAGACTCGTATTGAGTCTCTTTTTAATTTTTGTTTAGTTAGGATAGCAGTTTTTAATAGAAAATAATTTAAAATAACTTGAAAAATACGATAAACTATGGTAAAATGAAACTTGTCGTGTAAACGATAATACTCATTCTTGATGAATTGTGAAACTGTTGCCCTCGGGTCGTTTTGCAAGCTGAAATCGAGAAGAGGAAAAAACAAAAAAGGAGAAATACTCATGGCAGTAATTTCAATGAAACAACTTCTTGAGGCTGGTGTACACTTCGGTCACCAAACTCGTCGCTGGAACCCTAAGATGGCTAAGTACATCTTCACTGAGCGTAACGGAATCCACGTTATCGACTTGCAACAAACTGTAAAATACGCTGACCAAGCATACGACTTTATGCGTGATGCTGCAGCGAACGATGCAGTTGTATTGTTTGTTGGTACTAAGAAACAAGCCGCTGATGCAGTTGCAGAAGAAGCTGTTCGTGCAGGTCAATACTTCATCAACCACCGTTGGTTGGGTGGAACTCTTACAAACTGGGGAACAATCCAAAAACGTATCGCTCGTTTGAAAGAAATCAAACGTATGGAAGAAGAAGGAATCTTCGACGTTCTTCCTAAGAAAGAAGTTGCACTTCTTAACAAACAACGCGCTCGTCTTGAAAAATTCTTGGGTGGTATCGAAGACATGCCTCGCATCCCAGATGTAATGTACGTAGTTGACCCACATAAAGAGCAAATCGCTGTTAAAGAAGCTAAAAAATTGGGTATCCCAGTTGTAGCGATGGTTGACACAAACACGGATCCAGATGATATCGATGTAATCATCCCAGCTAACGATGACGCTATCCGCGCAGTTAAGTTGATCACAGCTAAATTGGCAGACGCTATCATCGAAGGTCGCCAAGGTGAAGATGCTGTAGCAGCAGTTGAAGCAGAATTTGCAGCTTCAGAAGCTCAAGCAGACTCAATCGAAGAAATCGTTGAAGTTGTTGAAGGTGACAACGCTTAATTCGTATAAATAGTAATTACCTAGGAGGGCGGGGCTTAGCCCTGCTCTCCTATTTTTAAAAAATATAGGAGAATCAAAATGGCAGAAATTACAGCTAAACTTGTTAAAGAGTTGCGTGAAAAATCTGGTGCTGGTGTTATGGACGCTAAGAAAGCATTGGTCGAAGTTGAAGGTGATATCGAAAAAGCGATTGAATTGCTTCGCGAAAAAGGTATGGCTAAGGCAGCTAAGAAAGCTGACCGTGTTGCAGCTGAAGGTTTGACTGGTGTATTTGTTAACGGTAACGTTGCAGCAGTAGTTGAAGTAAATGCTGAAACTGACTTCGTTGCGAAAAACGCTCAATTCGTTGAGTTGGTAAATGCTACAGCTAAAGTCATCGCTGAAGGTAAACCAGCTAACAACGAAGAAGCTCTTGCTTTGACAATGCCTTCAGGAGAAACTCTTGAAGCTGCATACGTATCTGCAACAGCAACTATCGGAGAAAAAATCTCATTCCGTCGTTTTGCTTTGCTTGAAAAAACAGATGCACAACACTTCGGTGCCTACCAACACAACGGCGGACGTATCGGTGTTATCTCTGTAATCGAAGGCGGAGACGAAGCGCTTGCTAAACAAATCTCAATGCACATCGCTGCGATGAAACCAACAGTTCTTTCATACAAAGAATTGGACCCTCAATTCGTTAAAGATGAGTTGGCACAATTGAACCACGTAATCGATCAAGATAACGAAAGTCGCGCTATGGTTAACAAACCAGCACTTCCACACTTGGCATATGGATCTAAAGCTCAATTGACTGATGAAGTTATTGCTAAAGCTGAAGAAGATATCAAAGCTGAGTTGGCTGCAGAAGGTAAACCAGAAAAAATCTGGGATAAAATCATTCCAGGTAAAATGGATCGCTTCATGCTTGACAACACTAAAGTTGACCAAGCATACACACTTCTTGCACAAGTCTACATCATGGATGACAGCAAGACAGTTGAAGCATACCTTGAATCAGTTAACGCTTCAGTAGTTGAGTTCGCTCGCTTTGAAGTTGGTGAAGGTATCGAGAAAGCTGCAAATGACTTTGAAGCTGAAGTTGCAGCTACGATGGCAGCAGCTTTGAATAACTAATAATAAAAAGAGGAAGCAGATTTGCTTCCTTTTTCTTTTATAAAAAAATTAAAAAGCCCTTTAACAAGGGCTTGGTGTATTTAGGAGACTAGACTTCAAACTCATAGAGTGCTGTAGATAGGTAACGTTCTCCGTTATCTGGTGCAAGTGCAAGGACTTTTTTACCTGCTCCAAGTTTTTTAGCAACTTCGATTGCTGCATAGATAGCTGCGGCAGAAGAAATACCTACCAAGAAACCTTCTTTTCCACCGATTTCACGGCCAAGGGCTAAAGCATTGTCTGATGTTACGCGAACGATACCATCGTAAGCTTTCGTATCAAGTGTTTCTGGAATGAATCCTGCAGATATACCTTGAATTTTGTGAGGTCCTGGTTTTTCACCTGATAAGATTGCTGACTCGTCTGCCTCAACTGCAAAAACTTGAATGTCTGAATTAGCCGATTTAAGAGCATGAGAGACACCAGAAATAGTTCCTCCAGTACCAACACCAGCAACAAAGGCATCTAAACCATCAGCTCCGAAAGCAGCTAGAATTTCAGCTCCTGTTGTTCTTTCGTGGACAGCTGGATTAGCTGGGTTGTTAAATTGTAACGGAAGGAAACCATCGCGCTCGTCTGCAATTTCTTGAGCTTTAGCAATCGCACCTTTCATACCTTCGCTACCAGGAGTAAGGACTAGTTCAGCACCATAAGCTTGGATGATTTTACGGCGTTCAACACTCATTGTTTCAGGTATAACGATGACAACTTTATAACCTTTAGCAGCACCAACCCATGAAAGTCCGATACCAGTATTTCCGCTAGTGGCTTCTACAATTGTAGTCCCTGGTTTGAGTTTGCCATCTTTTTCAGCTTGCTCAATCATACTAAGAGCGATGCGGTCTTTAACGGATGAACCTGGGTTAAAAGCTTCTAGTTTTACGTAAATGTCTGCTGCACCTTCTGGTACAATATGATTTAGTTTGACAATAGGAGTCTGTCCCACTAATTCAGTAATATTATTGTATATAGCCATGTGAATACCTCTTTTTGTAAGTTGTACCTAGTATAACCCTATCAAGACTATTTGTAAAATATAGAAATCCTATCGAAGCGATAGGATTTTTTTATATCAATGATCCAAACCGTTAATTCTAAGACGATTTTGGTAAGCTAGCTCTAACAGATAAGTATAGAGTGGAATAAGATCGGATTTCTTTGGAAATTCAAATTTGATAGAGTTTGAGTGTTCACGATGGGCTTTTAGGAAGACATTTTCTAAATAAGTAATAGTCATTTCACTGTCATCGATTCCAACGCCAGCGGTTTCCAATTCAACATTGACAATGTTCATGAGGAAGATGGATTTGACAGATACTTTTTTTCCAGTAGCTCCCTGTTTGTCCGTAAAGATGATACGAATATTTGTAAAGATGATTGCATCACGAATAAGCTTGTACCCGATTTGGATCTCTTCATTTTCCAGTAGATACTGGCCATACTCCTTAGCTAGAGTTTCTTTGTTTTGTTCGCTAAAATTTCCAGCAAGTCCATTGATTAATTTTCCAAATACCATATTTTTCTCCTTTTTAAGCTAAGTCAACAGGAACTTCAACTTCTCGTAAACCTTTATCTACTAAAATTACCTTCCCATTATAAAATTCTATGAGTTCTGTTTTTATATGTTCTTTATTTTCTTTATCTACAAAAACCATGGTTTCAACTTGATCCGTAAAGTTGGTTTCAATCTCCATAAGATGATGTTCTTTCAGAAAGTTGCCATATTCTTGATATTGAGCATAAGTCATTTGAATCTGAATTCCTGCTTGCTCTTTGATTTCAATGATGCCAATTTCTTTGACAGCCAAGGCGACACTTCCTGCATAAGCGCGTATCAAACCACCAGCTCCTAACTTGATACCCCCAAAGTAGCGAGTAACAACTACACAGACATTGGTAAGGTTATGATTTTCTAAAACACCCAGCATAGGGACACCGGCTGTTCCGCTAGGTTCTCCATCATCACTTGTACGTTTGATTTCACTTCGTTCGCCGATTATAAAGGCAGAGCAGTTATGAGTAGCCTTGTAGTGTTCTTTTTTGATAGCAGTAATAAAGTCACGCGCCTCTTCCTCACTATAGACACGCTTTGCATGGCAAATAAAGCGAGACTTTTTGATTTCTTCTTGGACTTGTCCGTCTTCTTTAATTGTTCTAAATTCCATGGTTTAATTGTACTAAAAAATAGTATAAATCGCTAGTTTTTCCGAACATATAAGTATGAAAGTTAATCCAAATTACCTTGGTCGTCTATTTACTGAACAAGAATTGAGTCTCGAAGAGCGGCAACTGGCTAGACTGCTTCCTTCTATGAGAAGAGAGAAAGGACAACTAGTTTGTCAGCGTTGTGGCAGCATGGTTGAGGAAGAGTGGCATCTGCCTGTTGGAGCCTTTTATTGTCGAGAGTGTTTGATTATGAAGAGAGTTAGAAGTGATGAGTCCCTTTATTATTTCCCTCAAGAAGATTTTCCGAGACAAGATGTTCTCAACTGGTCTGGACAATTAACGCCTTTTCAAGAACAGGTGTCAAAGGGTTTGCTCCAAGCAGTAGATAAGAAGGAACCTAGCTTAGTTCATGCAGTTACGGGCGCTGGAAAGACAGAGATGATCTACCAAGTTGTTGCTAAAGTAATTAATAGGGGTGGAGCAGTCTGTCTGGCAAGTCCAAGAATAGATGTTTGCTTAGAGTTATATAAGCGGCTACAGAGTGATTTTACCTGTAAAATTTCTCTACTACATGGTGAATCAGAGCCCTACTTTCGGACTCCCTTAGTTGTTGCAACGACACACCAGTTACTAAAATTCTATCAAGCTTTTGATTTATTAATAGTTGATGAAGTGGATGCTTTTCCTTATGTAGACAATCCCATACTGTATCATGCTGTCAATAACTGTGTAAAAGAAAGTGGTTTGAAAATTTTTTTGACGGCTACTTCAACAGATGAGTTAGATAAGAAGGTCAAGCAAGGAGAATTGAAGCGTCTTAGTTTGCCAAGACGTTTTCACGGCAATCCTTTAATTATTCCAAAGCCCGTCTGGTTGTCGAATTTTGATAAATATTTACAAAAGAATCGCTTAGTTCCCAAATTACGGCGCTATATTGAGAAACAAAGAAAAACTGGTTATCCCTTGCTCTTATTTGCATCAGAAATTGAGAAGGGAGAAAGATTAAAGGAAATCTTAAAAGTTACCTTTCCTGATGAGAAAATTGGTTTTGTTTCGTCTACAACAGAGAACCGCCTGGAACAAGTACAAGCTTTTCGCGATAAAGAATTTACCATTTTGATAAGCACAACCATTTTGGAACGTGGAGTTACTTTTCCTTGTGTGGATGTTTTTGTTATAGAAGCCAATCATCAACTCTTTACCAAGTCTAGTTTAATACAAATTGGTGGACGAGTAGGTAGAAGTGTGGACCGGCCAACAGGTGAGCTAATTTTCTTTCATGATGGGGTCAACAAATCTATCAAGAAAGCCATAAAGGAAATCAAAGAGATGAATCAGGAGGCAGGTCTATGAAATGTCTATTATGTGGACAAGATTTGGAAACGGAGTTATCATTCACGAGTTTGTTGCTTCTCAAAAAAGAAGAGACATATACCTGCTCCGCTTGTTTTATTCAGTTTGAAAGAATTAGTCCTGAACACTGCCCAACGTGTTTTAAGGAGGGGGAGACAAGTCCCTGCCAGGATTGTCAGTATTGGTATAAAGAAGGGATTCAAGTAGAGCATGAAGCTGTTTTTACTTATAATAAGTCCATGAAGGATTATTTTCAGAGATATAAATTTGATGGAGATTATCTACTAAGGAAGGTATTTACAAAAGTTCTTTGCCAAGAATTTCAAAAATATAAAGATTATCAGCTTGTGTTTATTCCGCTTAGCAAGGAGAGATTACAGCAAAGGGGATTTAATCAAGTAGAAGGTTTAATAGAGGGAACGGGGATTTCTTATCACGATATTATGGATAAAAAAGAAGTCAAAGCCAGTTCATCTATGAAGCGTTCAGACCGTTTGCGAGCAGAATTTCCCTTTGTTATCAAAGAGGGAGTGGAGATACCAGACAAGATTTTACTGTTTGATGATGTCTATACAACAGGCGCCACAATAAATCGTATGAAAAAGATGCTGATAGAAGCTGGTTGTCAGAAAATTAAAACATTTTCCCTCGTAAGATGAGGAAAAAGATTGCAAAAAGATTATGAAAGCGTTATAATAAATGTAGAAAAACAAATATGTTTAGAAAGAAGGTACTTATATGATTAAATATAGTATCCGTGGTGAAAACCTAGAAGTAACTGAAGCAATTCGTGATTATGTAGTTTCTAAACTCGAAAAGATCGAAAAATACTTCCAAGCAGATCAAGAATTAGATGCGCGTGTCAACTTGAAAGTCTATCGTGAAAAAACTGCTAAGGTAGAAGTAACGATTCCACTTGGTTCTATTACCCTTCGTGCAGAAGATGTTTCTCAGGATATGTATGGATCTATCGACCTAGTGACAGATAAGATTGAACGTCAAATCCGTAAAAACAAAACAAAGATTGAGCGTAAAAACAGAAATAAAGTATCTACAAGTCAGCTGTTCACAGATGCTTTGGTTGAAGATACAGATATATCACAACCAAAAGTTGTTCGTTCAAAACAAATTGATTTGAAACCAATGGATTTAGAAGAAGCCATTCTACAAATGGACTTGCTAGGACATGATTTCTTCATCTACGTAGATGTTGAAGATGAATCAACAAATGTAATCTATCGTCGTGAAGATGGAGATATCGGTCTTCTAGAAGTAAAAGAATCATAAGATATTGTCGTTTAATATATAAGTGGGCTGTTGAAAGCAGCCCACTTATTTGATTTTACAAAGATATAAGTTGGAGTATTAACTCAACTTATAGGGCCATTTACTTTAATTAAGTAGACAAAAGAAAGCGCTTTAAGTTAAAATAGTCATGTCAACAAATATTGAGCGTAAAAATGTAAGCGCTCTAAAATTAATTTATTACAAAGGAGTCCACAGATGGCAACTAAAGAAGAAATCTTGCGCGAATTATATCCAGAGGATCTATTCCACTATGCAGATGGTTTAACATTGGGAGAAGCAGAAGTTTTACAAGAAACTCGTCGTTTGATTGAAAAACACCTTCGTCCTGTAATTAATGAATATTGGGAAGCACCTGATTTCCCATTCGAACAATTTTACGCTGTAGCAAAAGGCGCACAAATCATGAACAACCCTAAATTGTTCGAAGGAAGAGAAGGAAGCTACAAACCATCAGAACTTTACATCGCATTCTTGTACCTTGAATTAGGTCGTTTCGATGCTTCTATGGCAACATTCTTCACAGTACATGGTGGACTTTGCTACAACACAATCTTGCTTGGTGGTGATGAGCGTCAACAAAAAGAATTCCTTCCTAAATTGGCTGCATTTGACTGGCAAGGATGTTTCGCTTTGACTGAGCCATTGTCAGGTTCTGACATCGCTGGTGGTCTTGCTACAACAGCTGAGCGCGTTGGAGATAAATGGATCTTGAACGGTGAAAAACGTTGGATCGGTGGATCAGACACAGCTGACGTTGTTCCAGTATTCGCTCGCGACGTTGAAGATGGACGCGTGAAATGTTTCATCGTTCGTAAAGGTGCTCCAGGATACCACGCTGAGCCAATTCCTCACAAAGCTGCTCTTCGTTGCGTACGTAATGGTCACATTACTATGAAGAATGTTGAAGTTCCAGATTCAGACCGTTTGGTAAACATTAACGGTTTTGCTGATGTAGCTCGTATCTTGACATTTACTCGTGCTGACGTTGCTCACATTGCAACTGCAATCACTTGTGGTTCATTTGTTGCAGCTCTTAAATATGCTAAAGACCGTCAACAATTCAAACGTCCAATCGCTTCATTCCAGATCGTTCAAGAAAAATTGGCTAGAATGCAAGCTAACGCTGTAGCAGCACTTTCTTACTCAGCACGTATCGCAGAAATGCAAGAAGCTGGTAACGAATTGATGCTTAACTCTGCACTTGCTAAAATGCATAACTCATTGGTAATGCGTGAAACAGTTGCTCTTGCACGTGAAACATGTGGTGGTAACGGAATCACTCTTGAAACTGACGTAGCTCGCTTCTTCGCAGATGCTGAAGCAATTTACACTTACGAAGGTTCTCACGAAGTGAACGCATTGATCGTTGGTCGTGAACTCACTGGTATCGGTGCATTCGTATAATTCGTATAATAATGAATTTGGAACGGTTGCTTAGCATTTGCTGAAAGACCGTTCCGATTCTTTCTTTATAAACTTTATATATTAAAATGAAGAGGAGAAAATAATGAGTATTTCTAAAGTAATGATCATTGGTTCTGGTCAAATGGGAGGCGGAATCGCGCAAGTATTCGCTCAATCTGGTTTTACAGTATACCTTAATGACATTAAAGAAGAATTTGTACAAAGAGGGATTGATAACATCTCTAAACAATTGGCTCGTTCAGTAGAAAAAGGACGTATGTCAGAAGAAGAAAAAGGAAAAATCTTGGGTAACTTGATCCCTTCAACTTCTTACGAAGATGCTAAAAACGTTCAATTGGTTATTGAAGCAGCTACAGAAAACAGAGATATCAAACTCAGCATCTTTAAACAATTGGATGAAATCACTGCTCCTGAAACAATTTTGGCTTCTAACACATCATCTCTATCTATTACTGATATTGCTGCGGCTACAGTTCATCAAGAACGTGTAATTGGTATGCACTTCTTCAACCCAGCACCAGTTATGAAGTTGGTTGAAGTCATTCGTGCTCTTCAAACTTCAGATGAAGTTGTAAAAGCAGTTCGTGAATTGACTGAAAAAATTGGTAAAACTGCAGTTGATGTTAAAGACTCTTATGGATTCGTTGTTAACCGTGTGTTGATCCCAATGATTAATGAAGCTATCTTTATCCTTGGTGAAGGTGTTGCTTCTGCAGAAGAAATTGATGAAGCTATGAAATTGGGTGCAAACCATCCAATTGGCCCATTGGCACTTGCTGACTTGATCGGATTGGATGTATGTTTGGCAATCATGGGAGTATTAAATAACGGCTTCGGTGATCCTAAATACCGTCCAGCACCTCTATTGAAGAAAATGGTTGAAGCTGGTAAACTAGGTCGTAAGACTAAAGAAGGATTCTTTAAATACTAAGATTATAAGGAGCAAATAATGAAAGAAGCAGTTATTGTTGCAGCGGTTCGTACACCTCTAGGTGCATTCGGTGGAAGCTTGAAAGATGTTCCTGCTGTTGATTTGGGAAGTTTAGTTATCAAGAGCGCTATCGAAAGAGCTAACTTGAAACCAGAACAAGTTGATGAAGTTATCATGGGTAACGTCCTTGGTGCAGGCCTTGGACAAAACGTTGCACGTCAAATGAGTGTTAACGCGGGTATCCCAGTTGCTTCTCCAGCATTCACTATTAACAAAGTTTGTGGATCTGGTTTGAAAGCAGTTCAATTGGCAGCTCAAGCAGTATTGTGTGGAGATGCAGATATTGTTGTAGCCGGTGGTGCAGAAAATATGAGTCAAGCTCCTTACGTTGTTCAAAACCAACGTTGGGGATCTCGTATGGGAGACTCTAAAGTAGTAGATACTATGCTTCGCGATGGTTTGACAGATGGTTTCGAAGGTTTCCACATGGGGATCACAGCTGAAAACGTTGCTGAACAATACGGAATCACTCGTGAAGACCAAGATAACTTTGCTGTACAATCACAACAACGTGCAGTTGCTGCAATCGAAGCTGGACGCTTTAAAGAAGAAATCGTTCCAGTTGAAATTCCACAACGCCGTGGTGAGCCTATTGTATTTGATACAGATGAGTTCCCAAGAAAAGACGCTTCATTTGAAGGGCTTTCTAAACTTCGTCCAGTATTCAAGAAAGATGGTACTGTAACAGCTGGTAATGCTTCAGGTATCAATGATGGTGCAGCAGCAGTCGTAGTTATGAGTGCTGAAAAAGCTAAAGAATTGGGAGTTCCAGTATTGGCAACTATCAAATCTTACGCAAGCGCTGGTCTTGATCCAAAAGTTATGGGTTGTGGTCCAATCTATGCATCTCGTAAAGCACTTGAAAAAGGTGGATTTACAGTTGCAGATCTTGACTTGGTAGAATCAAACGAAGCATTTGCGGCTCAAGCATGTGCAGTTGGTAAAGAACTAGGTCTTGACCCAGAAAAAGTAAACGTTAACGGTGGAGCTATCGCTCTTGGACACCCAATCGGTGCTTCAGGATGCCGTATCTTAGTTACTCTTCTTCACGAAATGGAAAAACGTGATGCAAAACGTGGTCTTGCTACACTTTGTATCGGTGGAGGAATGGGTACTGCAGTTATCGTAGAACGTTAATTCCTACTTTATTCGATTGACTAAAATGTATTATATCTTACCTGAAATCTCCTCGGAGAATTTCGGGTAAGATATTTTTTATTCTAAATAATTAGAAGTCTAAAGTATCAAAATAAAAGCGCTTTCCTATAAGATAAACTTATAGTTCCAAGCATAAATACTAAGTGGACGGTTGTTAATAAATAAGGTATTATTATAATGTAAGCACTTACATTAGTATCAGTATTTGTTGACGCAGTACTCTATACTCAAAATAACTTAAAGTAGGAGGAGAATAATGAGTAATACAGTTTTATTAGAGGTTAAAGATGGTATCGGTTATATCACCATTAACCGCCCAGCAGCTTTGAACGCGTTGAGTTCAGAGGTTTTGACGGATTTAAATCTTGTTTTGGATGAAGTAGAAAAACATGAAGACATCCGTGTTGTTATTTTGACTGGCCAAGGTGATAAAGCATTTGTTGCAGGGGCTGATATTAAGGAAATGGACCAAATGTCTCCAATCCAAGCCTTCGAATACATGACATATGCCAATGATACATTTACCCGTCTGTCTGATCTTACTCAACCGACTATTGCAGTTCTTAATGGATATGCTTTGGGAGGCGGTTTGGAGCTTGCACTCTCAACGGATATTAGAATTGGCTTTGAAAAGACGATGGTAGGATTCCCTGAAGTTGGCTTGGGTATCATTCCTGGTTTCGCAGGAACACAAAGAATGTCTCGTTTGATCGGTACTAGCAAGACAAAAGAATTGATCTACACTGCTAGAATCGTCAAAGGAAATGAAGCCTATGACCTAGGAATTTTGAACAAACTTGTTCCAGCTGAGGAATTATTGTCATCTGCTGAAGAACTAGCTAAAAGCATCATGAAAAATGCTCCGTTGGCTGTTGAAAAAGCTAAGCATGTCATTCAAGTTGGTTCAGAACTTCCTCTTAAGAATGCAATTCGTTTAGAGACAGAAGCTGAAGCTCTTCTCTTCTCTACTGAAGACAAAGTTGAAGGAATGCGTGCTTTTGTTGAAAAACGTAAAGCCGTGTTCAACCGTAAATAAAAATTGAGGTGTTAGTATGAAAGCTGTTTTATCATTACAAGAAGCTATTTCTAAAGTAAAACCTGGTAATGTCGTAGGGATTTCAGGATTCCTTGCTGTTGGTGAACCTTTGGAGTTAATCGAAGAGTTGGTTAGACAAAATCAACAAGATTTGACTTTGGTTTCAGTTGTTACTTCACATCCAGGTAAAGAAGTGGGTGTTGGACGCCTTTGTGAAAACCACCAAGTTAAAAAATATGTTGCTGCCCACATTGGTACATCTCCTGCTGCTCAAAAAGCATACTTTAGTGGAGAAATGGAAGTAGAATTCACTCCAATGGGTACTGTTGTTGAACGTCTTCACGCTGCTGGAGCAGGTCTTGGAGGAGTTTTGACACCGACAGGAGTTGGTACTATTTTAGAAAATAACCATGAAAAAGTAGTTCGCAATGGTCGCGAGTACCTCATTTATGACCCGCTAAAACTTGACGTAGCATTGATTAAAGCTACAAAAGCTGATAAGTACGGAAACTTGTACATTGATGGTACGACTAAGAACATTTCATTGCAACTAGCTCTTGCAGCAGATACAGTTATCGTTGAAACAAATGAAATTGTTGAAGTTGGTGAAATTAAACCGGATGACATCTATATTCCAGGTATCCTTGTTGACTATGTAGTCCAAGGCTTAACTCCAGAAGAACACCACAAGATGATGGGTGACCTCTGGACAGAGACTAATAAATTAGCGGGGGTAAAATAATATGAAACCAAAAGAAATTATTGCAAGACGTGTTGCTCTTGAATTTAAAGATGGTGATGTTGTAAACCTTGGATTTGGTATTCCAAATGCTTCTGCAGACTTCATCCCAGAAGGTGTTAACGTAATCCTTCAAGCAGAAAATGGTGCCCTTCGCTTTGGTGAAACACCAACTAAAGATAATTACAATCCAAACCTAGCAAACTCAGGTGGTGCACCAATTACTCTCCTTCCAGGAGCTGCTTTGTTTGACTTGCAAACATCATTTGCAATTATTCGTGGTGGTCACGTTGATGCGACTGTTCTTGGAGCTCTTGAAGTAAGCCAAGACGGAAGCATTGCAAACTGGATTATCCCAGGAAAATTTGCACCAGGTATGGGTGGAGCGATGGACCTTTTGGTAGGTGCTAAACGCGTTATTGGAGCAATCCAACATACTACAGGTGGCGAATCAAAACTTTTGAAAGAGTGCACATTGCCTCTATCAGCTAAAGGTGTTTTAGATCTTGTCATTACAGAACTAGCTGTTTTTGGATTCAAAGATGGTAAATTCTTGTTGAAAGAAGTTGCACCAGGTGTAACTGTAGAAGAAGTTCTTGAAAAAACAGCCGGTGACGTTATTGTTGCAGAAGATGTAAAGACAATGCCTATCTAGGCTAATATTGGCTATTTTCTTCTGAACATGATATTATATATGTAAACGATACTATCGCCTTTTTAGGCGGTAGTATCAATTGGTATCTAAGTGAAAAAATAAATGGAAGTAAGGTGATAGCTAAGTGGATATTATACAAATGAACTATTTCATTAATATAGTCGAATGTGGTTGCAATCTATCGATTGCAGCAAAGAAAATCCATATTAGTCAGTCAGCCTTAAGTCAATTTGTAACAAATTTTGAAGCAGCTGAGGGAATCCAATTATTCAATCGAAAGAATGGTAGATTGGAAAGTTTGACTGAGGCAGGACGAAAGATTTATCGTTTTGCCACAGAAATTGTTAATCGTCACGAAGAGATGCTTTCAATGATTCATATTGAATCACAAAAGCAGAGAGGGACTATTAATCTTGGTATTCCTTCTTTGATATTAAGAACGTTCTTCTCAAACGCTCTACCGCATTTTTTGAGAAACAACCCTCACATCTATATTCAAGTTATAGAGGGTGGAGGGAAAGAAATTCACCAAAAAATGAGTGACGGTGATTTGAACCTAGCATTTTTAATTGAGCCAACAAACTTAGATGCACAAAAATTTGAACAACATATTATTCATTTAGACGAGTATGTTGCTTATATGGATAAACATCATCCATTAGCACAGAAAGAAGCGCTAGATTGGTCTGATCTTGCTGATTATGATTTAGCAATCTTTAATAAAACATTTACGACTTATGATTTGGTGGTCGAGAAACTTCGTTCACAACGTATAAATACTAAATTTGCTTATTTATCATCTACTTGGGACTTTTTAATTGAGTCTACTTATCAAACAGATTTGATTACAATTTTACCAAAATCTGTTGAAACTCTTGTAGATAGTAGTCGCTTCCAAACTGTTCGATTTAATGACCCGATTCCTTTTAATGTTTGGTTCTGTAGACCGTACAAGGATTCCTACAACGAGGTCGAATCCTATGTGTATGAAGAATTGTTAAAAGGGTATTATCAACCTTTGTCTGAAAATTAGCTTGGGGTGAAGAGTAATGGTCTACAATGATAACCTTGCTAAAAGGTATAATGCAGAGATAAGCAGTCTAATTGCAAGCTATTTTGAGCAAAGAACAGATAAAAATCAATTTCCAAGAGAATTGTTCGATAAGTTTATTGAATCTTTTGATATATTTTCATCCATCGTAAGGGATGAAGATTCGATTTTAAGTGAAGAATTCATGACTTTTATTCGTTTAATCTCAAAAGAATTTGCTGCTTTTTCGACAGTTTTATTAACCCAGGCTTGCTATGGGATTTATCCTATTAATCGATACGGTAGTCCCAAACAAAAAAGTCTATATCTTGAAAAATTAATTAAAGGAGAGATATTGGCTGGTCTAGGTTTTTCTGAGGGATATCTTGGCGAAAATCTAGAATTAGTGAATACAACTGCGACTAAAACAAGTAATGGATGGCGTCTTTCAGGTAAGAAATCGATTGTTTCAAATTGCCGTTTTACGGATATACTTTTTATATTTGCCAAAGTAGAAAATGATGAAAAGAAACCGTCGTTTGGATTTTTTATCGTAGACACTAAGGCCCCAGGTGTTTACTTTGGAGAAGATATCCCTAAACAAGGACTAAAAGGTTTACCAATCAGTTCAGTTACTTTTGATAATATTGAATTATCAGAGGATAGTTTATTAGGGATGACTTTAGCTGGTCAAGAACAGTTAAATGACTTTGTTCGAAAGCTTCAATTAGGTTTAAGCGCAGTTTCTATTGGAATTTCCGAAGGAGCTTTTGAAAAAGGTTTATCTTTTCTAAAGGTGAAACGTGGTTTTGGTAAGAGGTTGATTGATGCGACGATTTATCAACATCAATTTGCTGATTTATATACAAAACTATGTGCAGCAGAAGCGTATTTCAATTCATATAAAAATCAAATGTTAGATGATTCTTTGTATGTTTCACAGATTAAATTATTTACTACAAAAGTAGCTATTGAAATTTCTGAAGAGATTATCAGATTAATAGGTCCGCTACAAGCACAGGATAAAAACCCGATTGATCGTTATTTAAAAGATGCTAAAACTATTGAAAGTTACGGGAAATCTGGAGACTCAATTCGAAAAAGAATAGCACACCAGTGGCTAAAGGAGTAATAAAATGACAGGACTCAAGTTGCAAGAGTATCAATTTCATGATATGAAATTGACATGGCTACGAGGAGCTGATAAATTAACAGATGCAGGGACATTATTTGGTCCTGTTCCAAAAGTTGTGTGGTCACGTTACTACCCAACTAATGAAGCGAATATGATGTCAGAGTTGACAGATCCAATCCTCATTCAATATCAAGGGAAGAATTACCTGATGGATGCAAGTTTCGATACGGCAAAATTGTCTGAGAAACAAAGACGCAATCTTGGAATTTTATCTGAAAGTAAAATTGAAGAGAGTTTAGAGCTTTTAGGCTTGTCTCCAGAGAAGATTGATTATGTACTAATGACACATATGCACCATGACCATTCAGGTGGTTTGACACGCGTTAATTCTGAGGGCAATCTTGTTTCTAAGTTTCCAAATGCAAAGATTATTGTCAATGATATAGAATGGTACGAGATGAGAAATCCAAATAATCGTACTCGCGGAACTTATCTGAAAGAGAATTGGGAACCGATTCAGGACCAAGTTACAACTTTCTCTGATTCTGTTGAGATTATTCCAGAAATTCAAATGATTCATACAAGCGGACATAGTAACGGTCACTGTATTATTTTACTTAAACAAGGTGAAGATACAATGATTCACATGGGGGATTTGATGCTAACACACGCTCATCGAAATCCACTATGGGTCCCAGCTGTAGATGATTATCCAATGAAATCTATTTCAGCAAAAGAAAAATGGCTTAAGCAAGCCTTTGAAAATGGTTATAAATTCTTCTTCTATCATGATCAATTTTTTGCAGTTGCAGAATTTGATAAAGAAGGTAAAGAATTTGTGAACTATGTTTTACGCTCACGTCCACCAGTGATTCCATTTACAGAACAGCAAGATCGTAGACCGGACTTTTTATAATAGTTGCGTATAAGGAGACAAATGACTAAATTCTCTTGTTTGTTAGATACAGGAAAATAGCCTGTTGAATTTCAAACAAAACTGAACCGAAAATAAAGGAGTAAACATATGTCTATTACTAAACTTTTGCAAATTAAATACCCTATTTTCCAAGGAGCTATGGCTCAAATTTCTCACTATCAACTTGCTGCTGCTGTTTCAGAAGCTGGAGGACTAGGAATTATTGCCTCTGGTGGTATGACAGGAGAACAACTTCGCGAAGAAATTCGTGAATTGAGAAAATTAACTGACAAACCTTTTGGTGTTAACATCATGTTAATGATGAAAAACATCAAGGATATTGTAACAGTTATTATCGAAGAAAAAGTTCCAGTTGTTACTACTGGTGCAGGAACTCCAAAACATATCATGCCATATTTGAAAGAAGCTGGCGTTAAAGTGATTCCTGTGGTTGCTAGTGTAAAACATGCTCAAAAAATGCAAGAACTTGGGGTTGATGCAGTTGTTGCTGAAGGTTCAGAAGCAGGAGGACACATTGGTGACACCAACACTATGGCTTTGATTCCACAAATTGTAGACGCTGTTGATATTCCTGTTATCGCTGCGGGTGGTATTGCTGATGGTCGTGGATTGGCTGCTGCCTTTACACTTGGAGCTCAAGGTGTACAAATGGGTACTATCTTCTTGGCTTCAAACGAATGTCCAATTGCTGATGCTTATAAAGAAGCTGTCCTTGCAGCAAATGATACAGCAACTGCTGTTACTGGACGTATTGCAGGAGCTCCTGTTCGTTGTATTCGCAATGAAATGACAGACCACTACATCGAATTAGAACAAAAAGGTACAAACCGTGAAGAGCTTGAGGAAATTACTATCGGTTCACTTTCTAAAGCTGTTTACGAAGGTGATACTGTGCATGGTTCAATGATGAGTGGACAAATTGCAGGTATGGTAAAAGAAATTAAACCATGTAAAGAAATCATCGAAACAATTGTGGCAGAAGCACAAGAACGTCTTAAACAGGTTGAAATCTCAGTAGGCGAATAATCTATTTTACAGAATAAATTCATAAGGCAAATATAGAAGTATATCTATAGGAGGGCGACTTAATCGCCCTCCTTTTTCTTTAAAAGCTTGATGCAACACTTGTCTAGCATGTCTATAAACTTCCTTAAGTTCGCTTTTTGCCTCTATTTATGGTATAATAATGCGCAAGAGGTTTCGAATGAAAAAAAATGAAAAAAATCCCTTTTTAATATACCTATTTTCTATGACGGCATTTACAGTCATGTCTGTATTGGTTATTTTCTTGAAAGATGATTTTGTCACAATAGCAAGCCTATTTTTCTTTATTGTAGCATTTTTAGTGTTATTTAATTTTCAGAGAAAATGCTATCAGAAAACTGAAATTGAGCAAATTCAATATGTAAACCACCAAGCTGAAGATAGTCTAAGTACACTATTAGAACGGATGCCGGTTGGAGTAATCAAACTCAATATGGATAGTATTGAAATTGAATGGTTTAATCCCTATGCCGAGCTAATTCTAACAACCGAAGATGGGGAGATTGATATTTCCCAAGTTCAAGAAATCATAAAAGCGTCTATATCCTCTCCTGGTGTTTATGCCAATATTGGAGAGAAGCGTTACGCTGTTCATCTTGACAGAAATTCTGGAGTTTTATACTTTTTTGATGTGTCAGGAGAGTATGAAGCGACAGTTGAACTGGCTACTAGTCGTCCAGTTATTGGTGTTATCTCAGTTGATAACTATGATGATTTAGAAAATGAAACGTCTGAATCTGATATCAGCCAGATCAATAGCTTTGTTGCCAATTTTGTCGAGGAATTTACAAGACAGCATAAGATGTTTTCACGTCGCGTTGGCATGGATCGCTTTTACCTGTTTACAGACTATATCGTTCTTGAAAATTTGATGAAGGATAAGTTCTCTGTCATTGATACCTTCCGTGAGGAAGCTAAACAAAGGAATCTACCTTTAACGATTAGTATGGGACTTTCATATGGAGACGGTGATCACGAGAGCATTGGTAAGGTTGCTTTATCCAACCTTAACTTAGCTGAAGTTCGTGGCGGAGATCAGGTTGTCGTACGAGAAAATGATGAGACTAAGAATCCAGTCTACTTTGGTGGAGGCTCTGTTGCGTCTGTTAAACGTACAAGAACTCGTACGAGAGCAATGATGACTGCAATATCAGAGAAGCTGAAGAGTGTTGATAGTGTATTCATCGTTGGGCATAAAAACTTAGACATGGATGCTCTAGGATCGGCTGTCGGTATGCAGTTATTTTCTAGCAATGTAATGGACGAGTCCTATGTTGTTTATGATGCTGAGCAAATGTCTCCTGATATTCATAGAGCTATAGAATTTTTAGAAAACGAGGGTGTTACAAAACTTCTACCTCTAACTGAAGCAATGGATATGGTGACGACACGTTCATTATTAGTTATGGTTGACCATTCTAAGACAGCCTTGACACTCTCAAAAGACTTCTATGACTTGTTTACTCAAACAATCGTCATCGACCATCATCGACGAGATCAGGACTTCCCTGACAATGCAGCTATTACCTATATTGAAAGCGGAGCTAGCAGTGCAAGTGAATTAGTGACTGAGTTAATTCAGTTCCAAAATTCTAAGAAGATTCGATTGAGTCGTATTCAAGCAAGCCTACTGATGGGTGGTATGATGCTTGATACTAAGAATTTCACGTCTCGTGTGACTAGTCGAACTTTTGATGTGGCTAGCTATTTACGAACACGTGGAAGTGATAGTGTTGTAATTCAAGATATATCAGCGACTGATTTTGAAGAGTACCGTTTAGTAAATGAATTAATTTTACAAGGCCAAATGGTGCAACCATCTATTCTGGTAGCCCAAGCTATAGAGAATAAGGAATATGATACGGTTGTCATTAGTAAAGCGGCAGATGCCATGCTTGCTATGTCAGGTATAGAAGCTAGTTTTGTAGTTGCAAGAAATCTCCAGGGAGATATTTCTATTTCTGCTCGTAGTCGCAGTAAGATTAACGTTCAACGTATTATGGAAGAGTTAGGCGGTGGTGGTCACTTTAATTTAGCAGCAGCGCGTTTGAGTGATATGACCCTACAGGAAGCCGGAGATAAATTAAAGAAAGTAATCTTTAATGATATAACAGAAAAGGAGACAGAAGAATGAAGGTAATCTTTTTAGCAGATGTTAAAGGTAAAGGAAAAAAAGGCGAAATTAAGGAAGTTCCTACAGGTTATGCACAAAACTTCTTAATCAAGAAAAATCTTGCTAAAGAAGCAACAGCTCAAGCTATTGGAGAGTTGCGTGGTAAGCAGAAATCAGAAGAAAAAGCGCATGCTGAACTTTTAGCTGAAGCACAAGAAATCAAAGCAAAACTTGAAGCTGAAGAAACGATTGTTGAGTTTGTAGAGAAGGTAGGTCCAGATGGACGTACTTTTGGTTCGATTACCAATAAGAAAATTGCTGAAGAACTCCAAAAACAATTTGGAATTAAAATTGATAAACGTCACATCCAAGTGCAAGCGCCAATTCGAGCAGTTGGTTTGATTGATGTACCTGTAAAGATTTATCAAGATGTAACTAGCGTCATCAATCTTCGTGTAAGAGAAGGTTAAGCTAGATTTGAGTAACGTTTTTGTAAGAGGAAGGAAAGTCTGATGGCAGAAGTAGCAGAACTACGAGTTCAGCCCCAGGATATTTTGGCAGAACAATCTGTGTTGGGAGCTATATTTATTGATGAAAGCAAGCTCGTATTTGTCCGAGAATATATTGATTCTCAGGACTTCTTTAAGTATGCTCACCGTTTGATTTTTCAGGCTATGGTGGATCTGTCTGATCGTGGCGAAGCAATTGATGCAACAACTGTTCGTACCATTTTAGATAATCAGAATGATTTACAAAATATTGGTGGCCTGTCCTACCTTGTTGAAATCATCAACTCTGTTCCAACCTCTGCCAATGCTGAGTATTATGCAAAAATTGTGGCAGAAAAAGCCATGCTTCGTCGCTTGATAGCTAAATTGACAGATTCTGTTAATCAAGCTTATGAAGCGTCTAGTCCTGTGGATGAAATTATTGCTCAGGCAGAAAAGGGCTTGATTGATGTTAGCGAAAATGCCAATCGTAGTGGGTTTAGAAATATTCGTGATATTCTAAACCTGAACTTTGGAAATTTAGAAACTCGCTCACAACAAACATCTGATATTACAGGAATTGCTACTGGTTATCAAGATTTGGATCATATGACTACAGGTTTACATGAGGAAGAGTTGATTATTATAGCAGCTCGTCCTGCTGTTGGTAAGACGGCCTTTGCTTTAAATATTGCTCAAAACATTGGAACCAAGTTAGATAAAACAGTTGCTATCTTCTCGCTAGAGATGGGGGCAGAGAGCTTAGTCGACCGTATGTTGGCTGCTGAAGGTTTGGTAGAGTCTCACTCTATCCGTACAGGGCAATTGACTGAGGAAGAGTGGCGCAAATATACGATTGCTCAAGGTAATCTTGCAAAAGCAAGTATCTATATCGATGATACACCAGGGATTCGAATCACAGAGATTCGTTCTCGTGCGAGAAAATTGTCACAGGAAACAGGTAATCTTGGTTTAATTTTGATTGACTACCTACAGCTAATCACAGGAACTGGTCGAGAAAATCGACAGCAAGAAGTTTCTGAAATTTCTCGTCAGTTGAAGATTCTAGCAAAGGAACTCAAAGTTCCAGTCATTGCCCTTAGTCAGTTATCTCGTGGAGTTGAGCAACGCCAAGATAAAAGACCAGTTTTATCCGATATTCGTGAATCGGGATCTATCGAGCAAGATGCGGATATTGTAGCCTTTCTTTACCGTGAAGACTACTATGATAGAACTGGTGGAGAAGAGGAAGGTCTTCCGAATAATAAGGTAGAAGTCATTATTGAGAAAAACCGTAGCGGTGCTCGTGGGACAGTTGAGTTGATTTTCCAAAAAGAATATAACAAATTTTCAAGTATTTCAAAGAGAGAGGAACAAAGATGACAGATGCATTTACAGATGTAGCTAAGATGAAAAAAATCAAAGAAGAAATCAAGGCGCATGAAGGACAAGTCGTTGAGATGACCCTAGAAAATGGTCGTAAACGTCAAAAAAATAAGTTAGGAAAATTGATAGAAGTGTATCCGTCACTCTTTATCGTTGAGTTTGGTAATGTTGAAGGAGATAAACAAGCTAATGTCTATGTTGAATCCTTTACTTACTCAGATATCTTAACTGAAAAGAATTTGATTCGATACTTGGACGAGGAATAATTATCTAAAAGTGGGAAATTTCCCACTTTTTTCTTTTTCTCCCGAATAAGTTATTTGAGGATAACCTCAAAAATTTATATCACTAAAGGAGAATGAATGACATTTACTAAAGCAGGAAATAAAAAGGCTATTACTCTAAAAAAAGCTACTGTAGGAACAGCTTCCCTATTGCTGGCAGGTGCTTTTTTATTTGGAGCTGGATCTGTTCAGGCTGATCAATTGGCTCAAGCCTCTAGAGCACGAGGGGATGATTACCCTCATTACTATAAAAATGGAAGCCAAGATATTGACAAATGGCGTCTATACTCTAGACAATGCACTTCTTTCGCTGCTTTTCGTTTAAGTAACGCCAATGGATTTGAGCTACCTCCAGCATACGGAAATGCTAGGGAGTGGGGCTATCGTGCTCAACGAGAAGGTTATCGTGTGGATAAGACTCCGACAATTGGTTCAATTGCTTGGGACGGAAGCGGAGACTATGGCCACGTTGCATGGGTTTCAAATGTTTTTGGTGATATGATTGAAATTGAAGAATACAACTATGGATATACAGGTAAGTATAATCGTCGAACGATAAAAGCAAGTTCTATGACAGGCTTCATTCACTTTAAGGATCTGGGAGTTACGAGTAAAGCTCCTATTGTACCTGTAACTCCATCCCTTGGGACTCCTGGGACTCATTTGTTTACAGAAAAAGCTGCTATTATGAACCAGCCATCACAACAGGCTGCGATTATTGACTATTATTACCCTGGAGAAAGTGTTCATTACGATCAGACTCTTGAAAAAGATGGCTATAAATGGCTTTCTTATCTATCCCGAACTGGTAGTAGAAGATATGTCCAGCTAACTAAAATAGCCACCTCTAAGAGTGGATGGGAAAAACAGGGGACAACTTGGTACTATTATGAAAATGGGAAAGTCGGTCTTGGTTGGAAAAAGATAAACGGCAGTTGGTACTATTTCCAAACAAGTGGTGCCATGAGAACAGGTTGGCTAAAAGACGGTTCCAAGTGGTATTACCTGAAATCGTCTGGAGAAATGCAGACGGGTTGGTTGAAGGACAAAGGCATTTGGTATTATTTTGAAAGCTCAGGAGCTATGAAAACAGATCAGTGGTTCCAGGTTTCAGGGAAATATTATTACGTGAATGCATCTGGAGAATTGGCAGTAGATACGACAATCGATGGATTCCAAGTTGATAGCAATGGTGCGCGAGTTGAAAAAACATCCCAATAAGCCTTCTCCTTTAATCTAACTCTTAGCAATGGTATTTTTCCCTGCTTTCCTATATAATGGGTGTATGGACAAGAAAAAATTATTATTGATTGATGGTTCTTCGGTTGCTTTCCGAGCATTCTTTGCACTTTATCAGCAACTGGATCGTTTTAAAAATGACAATGGACTACATACCAATGCAATCTATGGATTTCATCTGATGCTAAATCACCTATTGGAACGTGTCCAACCGAGTCATATCCTGGTTGCTTTTGATGCAGGAAAGACAACTTTCCGTACAGAGATGTATGCTGATTATAAGGGTGGCCGTGCTAAGACTCCGGATGAGTTTCGTGAGCAATTTCCCTTTATTCGTGAGTTGCTAGACCATCTTGGGATTCGTCATTATGAGTTGGCCCAGTATGAAGCAGATGATATCATTGGTACCTTGGGACGCTTGGCTGAAAAGGATTCTTTTGATGTAACTATCGTCAGTGGAGACAAGGACTTGATTCAGTTGACGGATGAACATACAGTGGTTGAGATTTCTAAGAAAGGTGTAGCTGAATTTGAGGCGTTTACACCAGAATATCTCATGGAAAAGATGGGCATCACACCAGCTCAGTTCATTGATCTTAAAGCCCTCATGGGAGATAAGTCAGATAATATCCCTGGTGTAACTAAGATTGGTGAAAAGACTGGGATCAAGCTCTTGTTAGAACATGGCTCGCTTGAAGGTATTTATGAAAATATTGACAGCATGAAGGCTTCAAAGATGAAGGAAAATCTTGTCAATGACAAGGAACAAGCCTTTCTGTCTAAAACACTAGCTACCATCGACACGAAAGCGCCAATCGAGATAGGTCTGGATGATTTGGTCTATAGTGGGCCAAATGTGGAAAACCTTGGGAAATTCTACGATGAGATGGGCTTTAAGCAGCTCAAGCAAGCCTTGAATGCTTCTCAGACTAACCAAGCTGAGACTTTGAATTTCACTATGGTGGATAAAGTAAGTCAAGATATGCTGAGTGCCGACTCTATCTTTCTCTTTGAACTTTTTGGTGAAAATTACCATACAGATGACTTGGTTGGTTTGGCCTGGTCATGCGGAGACAAGCTCTATGCTACAGATAAGCTGGAACTTCTGCAGGATCCGATTCTTAAGGATTTTCTAGAAAAAACATCTCTGAAAGTGTATGACTTTAAGAAAGCTAAAGTTCTCTTAAATCGCTTTGGTTTGAATTTACAGGCTCCTGCTTTTGACAGCCGTTTGGCTAAGTATCTTCTCTCAACAGTAGAGAATAATGAAATTTCAACCATTGCTAGTCTATACGGTAAGACATATTTACCTGATGATGAAACCTTCTACGGCAAGGGTGTCAAGAAAGCTATCCCTGAGCGAGAGAAATTCTTGGAACACTTAGCTCGTAAGGTTGCTGTTTTAGTTGAAACTGAACCTGTTTTACTTGACAAGTTAAGTGAAAACGGTCAATTAGACCTCCTCTATGAGATGGAGCAACCTCTGGCCCTTGTTCTAGCTAAGATGGAAATCGCTGGGATCAAGGTCAAAAAAGAAACTTTGCTTGAGATGCAAGCTGAAAATGAGCTTGTTATTGAAAAGCTGACGCAAGAGATTTATGAACTAGCTGGTCAGGAATTTAATATCAACTCGCCTAAACAACTTGGTGAATTGCTTTTTGAAAAGCTAGGTCTCCCTCTCGAATACACCAAGAAAACCAAGACCGGTTACTCGACAGCGGTAGATGTCCTGGAACGTCTAGCCCCTATTGCCCCAATTGTTAAGAAAATTCTTGATTACCGTCAGATTGCTAAGATTCAATCGACTTATGTGATTGGTTTGCAGGACTGGATTTTGCATGATGGCAAGATTCACACGCGCTATGTCCAAGATTTAACTCAGACAGGGCGTCTGTCTAGTGTGGATCCAAACTTGCAAAATATTCCTGTGCGCTTGGAACAAGGTCGCCTCATTCGTAAGGCTTTCGTGCCAGAGTGGGAGGATAGTGTCCTTCTCAGCTCTGACTATTCACAGATTGAATTGCGCGTTTTGGCGCATATCTCTAAAGATGAGCATTTAATCAAGGCTTTCCAAGAGGGAGCTGATATCCATACCTCGACAGCCATGCGTGTCTTTGGAATTGAACGTCCTGAGGATGTGACTCCAAACGACCGTCGTAATGCCAAGGCCGTCAACTTTGGAGTGGTTTACGGAATTTCAGACTTTGGTTTATCCAATAACCTAGGTATCAGCCGTAAAGAGGCTAAGGCTTACATTGAAACCTATTTTGAACGCTTCCCAGGAATCAAAAACTACATGGATGAAGTCGTTCGTGAGGCGCGTGATAAGGGTTATGTAGAGACTCTCTTCAAACGTCGTCGTGAGTTGCCAGATATCAATTCGCGTAACTTTAACATTCGTGGTTTTGCAGAGCGTACAGCTATCAACTCCCCTATTCAAGGTTCGGCTGCAGATATTCTCAAAATCGCTATGATTCAGCTAGATAAAGCCTTGGTAGCAGGTGGTTATCAGACTAAGATGCTGTTACAAGTACACGATGAAATTGTACTTGAGGTGCCTAAGTCAGAATTAGCTGCCATTAAAAAAATCGTCAAACAAACCATGGAAGAAGCCATTCAACTCAGTGTGCCTCTTATTGCTGATGAAAATGAAGGCGTGACTTGGTATGAGGCCAAATAAAAAATAGACTATTAGACAAAAAGAATCCCCTTGAACATTATGGTTCAAAGGGGATTTTTCTTTCAGGAAAAGACAAAAGTGATACTATCTAGCTAATAGTAGGATTTATTTGATTTGTTTCTTTTGTTCTTTTTTGGCAAGTACTGGTAGAATCACACCTAATCCAATCAGAATAATTGGAGTCAAGATGTTTGTAATAAGAGAGAATTGCCAAGCCGTTGGATTCTCAGCGTAGTTAATTTTTGGAACCATACCTAGGATACAAGCAAAGGCAGTGAAGAGGAAGCACCAAGTACCGATCACAAAGCCAAGCTTAGGATTGTTCACAAACTTGTATTCGGCATTTTTGTATGTTTTCCAAGCACGGTTGAGCATCATATAGGCAAGGAATACCCAAAGATAACGCATCGGCATCACGATAGAATTGAGGTTGGTCATCCATTTTACAAGTCCGTCAATTTCCTGAATACCAAAAATTGGAAGGATGATGATAAGGCTAACGAGGACACCTGTAAGGAGGTAACCGTTAATGAGGATACCTTTTTCAGTACGTTTACGAAGCCAGCTTGGGATGTAGTTTTCATCAGCGTTATTGAGAAGGATTTGCAATGGTGCGTCAATAGAGAAGGCAAGCGCTGCTATTTGTCCGACCATGTTTGTAAGAGCGTAGATCACAACAAATAGGTTTCCAACTCCCCAAGAATTTCCTAACATTTGGAAGGCTTGATAAGCACCATTACGCATGAGGTCTTCGGGGATGTTATTGCCATCAAATAGCATTCCCATGGCAACTGAACCAAGGATAGCAGAGAGACCTACCATGATTGCCATGACAATCATACCTTTTGGAAATTCTTTTGCAGGGTTGCGAGTTTGATTCACATAAGGGGAAATTTTTTCACAACCACCAACTGCAAAGACTAGTAGTGAGATCGTTGTAAAATAAGAAAAATCAAAATTTGGAATGTAGGTACTCAGTTGATCCATATGTGGTGTCGCAAACTGGATGTCTGGTTTAATGAAAGGCAGACCGACAGCCAAAAGCACGAAGAGTAGAGACATAACCAACATAGCACTTCCCGCCAAGCTACCAATGACTTTTAGAGTTGCCAATCCCTTTGTAGAAAGGTAGAGGAAAAGTCCAAAGATTAGCAAGCAGAGAATAACAATCCAGTGGAAGTCAATTTGTTTTAGAAATTGTCCATTACCCTGCAAGGCCCATCCAAGCGGAATAAGGATTCCTTGAGGCTTTTGTGCGAGGTAAGGAATGTGAACAACCCAGTAGGTCCAAGCAGCGAAGTAGGCGAGGCGTTTGGTTGATGTTTTTTCAACCCATTCACTAACACCGCTTCCGCTTTCCTTGAAGGTAGAACCTAGTTGTCCGACGATGAGTGAATATGGGATAAAGTAGAGTGCGAGGATTAAAACCCAAGATACGACTACTGAAATCCCCTGTTGAGAATAGTTGTTGACGACGTTTCCGAGTCCCCAAACCATGTTGAAAGCAATCAGAGAAACCATCAGCCAATTAAGTTGGTGTTGATCTTTTTTCATAATGTCTCCTTTTCTGATAATTTTAGTATATCATGTTTTTTTGAAAGCGCCTAACAAAATTTGAAAATTACTATAAAAAAAGTAAAAGCTAGCTAACAGATAGGGAATAAGGCTTGTTGGTTTAGAAAAAGATTATCCACAACCTGTGGATAAGTCGAGGTGAAAACAACAACTGTCTCTTTATAATTTTAATAGGAAAAAGAGAGACGAAATTTATAGAATAGGAAACAAATCAATCTTTTATAAACCTTGTTAGGACAAGGTTTATAGACTTTTTTCTATTGTAAATCCTATGAACTTGGATTGGAAAGATATTTTGGAAAAACTTGAAAATCTTTTCCGAAAAAAACTTGAAGGTTATTCACAGTCTGTGGATAACTTTATATGGATAAGAAGACCCCTTTGTCAGACACAAAGGGGCTTAGTTTATTGATGGTTTGGTAACCAACTGAGATTAAAGTCAAGGGTTTGAGCATTCAGCAATTCCTGATGGCTGATGCTTTCTTTTTCTTTCCCGTCCAATCGACAGTCTTGGACAAAGTGGAAGTGTTCATGATTTTGCTGAGTACGAATATCCAACCTCTTATCTTTTTCTGCAAGATAGACACGAAGGTGGTCAAAGAGTGGAATTCCAATGTCATAGTTTGCTTTTCCTGGGCAGGTCGGGTAAAGTCCAAGAGCAGACCAGACATGCCAAGCCGATAAACTACCGTTATCTTCATCTCCTGGATAAGCATCCCAGCCAGCTCGGAAGGCTTTTTGACGGAGGGTCTTGATTAAGAGACTAGTATATTGGGGATAATTACTATAGCGGAAAAGATAAGGGATGTGGAAACTTGGTTGGTTGGAAATGGCTAGTTGACCAAATGGTGCTGTTGCCATTTCACTCATCTCATGGATCTCATAACCATAGCCCGTCGTTTCAAAGAGTGGGAGACTTTGACAAGCTTTCAAAAGATAGTTGCTAAAGGCTTCTTTCCCACCCATTAGCTGGCTAAGTCCAGAAATATCATGTAAAACACCAAGACTGGCCTGAATAGCTGAACACTCAGCGTAATCACGGCCCCAACTATAAGGAGAAAAATCAGGACGGAAGTTGCCATCTACATCACGCGCCCTCATGTAGCCTGTTTCAGGGTCAAATAGATTTTGATAATTCTTAGAATATTGAGCATAGATTTGAGCCAGCTCTTCTTGACCTAATTTTGCTGCGCAAGTAGAGATACAAAAATCACTATAAGCATAGTCTAGGGTATGGCTGACACTTTCATGATAATCTGTGGATAGGTAGCCTAGCTCTTGGTATTGGGCCAGACCGTGGCGTCCGTTGATAGCTTTTGGATCAGCCTTAGTCGCAGTTTCAAGCATAGCTTTGAGAAATTCTTCTTCAAGCTCAGGAGCCATATCTTTACAAGCACTGTCAGCAATAAGACCATCAATCAAAGTACCAGGCATCATTCCTCGTTCGTCAGGCGCCAGCCACTTAGGGAGATATCCCGTGTCGCGGTAGCTATTGAGGAAGCCTTCCAGAAATTGGCGATAGCGATCTGGAATAATCAAGGCAAAGAGTGGGAATGAAGTACGGAAGGTATCCCAAAAACCATTATTGGTAAAGAGCAGACCGGGCTTGATCGTTCTTGAAGCGAGGTCCATATGGATGTTTTCGCCTTGCTCATTTACCTCATAAAAGGTTTGCGGGAAGAGGAAAAGTCTGTAGAGGCAATGGTCAAAAAATGTTCGGTCTACTGAGCCGGTTTCTACGACATCAAAACGGCCTAGAAGGTCTTCCCAACTTTCTTTGGCATCTGCTTTTGTTTCTTCAAAATCTTGTTTAGGAAGATTAAAGAGGGCTTGTTCTTTGGAAATAAAAGAAGTTGCCAGTTGAACCTGAGCTTCCGCTCCAGTCAAGTCAATACGCCAGTCTTGTCCTTCTTGTTTGATAGATAATATTTCTACTGAAAATGCGAGGGCAGTGAACATGACTAGGGGACTTTTGTTTGTTTCGGTTAATCCGCTTTGTCGAATGTCGATAGTACGATTATCCACTTGCTCTAATGTTAAGTCATCAGCTGCATGCAGATAGAGTGAGATCTTCTTGCCTTGTATCTGTCTTAGTTGAATAGAAGCCCCATAGCAAGTCGGACTTAACTGGGTTTCAATCTGATAACGCTCAGAAAAAATTCTGAGATAATGGGGATTGAAAATAGCACGATCAAGGTTATAAGAAGACTGACGATGGAAGAGGTTGTCGCCACTGATTTCTCCTGTAACAGGTGTCAGTAGTAACCAAGAATAGTCGCCGATCCAAGGGCTAGGCTGATGGGTTAGTCGAATACCCTGAAAGATAGGAAGATGGGGATCAAAAAACCAAGACCCTTCCTGGTCACTCGTTTGTGGAACAAAGTAATTCATCCCAAAAGGCACACCTGTGTAAGGTAGGGTATTTCCCCGAGAAAAGGCATGCTTGCTCGCGGTGCCAAAGCGGGTATCAATGGTTTCAAGTATCGGTTTCATAGCGATTTCCTTCAGTAGTTTTCTACATTATATCAGAAAAAGGATACTTTTAGAAAATGACTTCAAAATATAACAATTTTGTAGAATAATGACTAACATTTGTGTATATATTTTCTGGACTAAAAGCTATATACTGAAAATGAAAATTTGTTTGAAAGAGGCAAAATAGTTTATGGTTTATTCAAAAGAAATTGTCAGAGAGTGGCTAGATGAGGTAGCGGAGCGTGCTAAAGATCATCCTGAATGGGTAGATGTCTTTGAGCGTTGCTATACAGACACTTTAGACAATACAGTTGAAATCTTAGGAGATGGCTCGACCTTTGTGCTGACTGGGGATATCCCAGCTATGTGGCTTCGGGACTCGACTGCTCAGCTTAGACCATACCTCCATGTGGCAAAAAGAGATCCTCGTTTGCGCCAGACCATTGCTGGTTTGGTTAAACGCCAGATGACTTTGATTCTCAAGGATCCCTATGCCAACTCTTTCAATATTGAGGAGAACTGGAAGGGTCACCACGAGACCGACCATACAGATCTCAATGGCTGGATTTGGGAGCGCAAGTATGAAGTAGATTCGCTTTGCTATCCCTTGCAGTTGGCTTACCTCCTTTGGAAAGAAACTGGTGAGACTAGCCAGTTTGATGAAACTTTTGTTACGGCGACCAAGGAAATCCTTCATCTTTGGACGGTTGAGCAAGATCACAATAACTCACTATACCGTTTCGTCCGTGATACCGATCGTAAGGAAGATACCTTGGTAAATGACGGCTTTGGTCCTGACTTTGCTGTAACAGGAATGACCTGGTCAGCTTTCCGTCCAAGCGATGACTGCTGTCAGTATAGCTACTTGATTCCGTCAAATATGTTCGCAGTCGTTGTCTTAGGTTATGTCCAAGAAATCTTTGCAGAATTGAATCTAGCTGATAGTGAGAGTATCATTGCAGATGCAAAACGCCTGCAAGCTGAAATCCAAGAAGGGATCGAAAATTACGCCTACACGACTAACAGCAAGGGCGAGAAGATCTATGCCTTTGAAGTAGACGGTCTAGGAAATGCTAGCATCATGGATGACCCTAACGTACCAAGTTTGTTAGCTGCTCCATATCTTGGTTACTGCGATGTGAACGATGAAGTCTATCAAGCAACTCGTCGCACCATTCTCAGCCCGGAAAATCCTTACTTCTACCAAGGAAAATACGCTAGCGGTCTCGGAAGCTCTCATACTTTCTATCGTTATATCTGGCCCATTGCCCTATCAATTCAAGGCTTAACATCTACAGATAAAGCTGAGAAAAAATACTTGCTAGACCAACTAGTTGCCTGTGATGGGGGAACAGGTGTGATGCATGAAAGCTTTCACGTAGATGATCCAACTCTCTACTCACGCGAATGGTTCTCATGGGCCAACATGATGTTCTGCGAATTGGTCTTGGATTACCTGGATATTCGCTAATGAGCCTTAGCTCGATAGGTTCTTGTAAAGAATCACAAATATATTTTTAAATTTAAGTTAGAATGAGGTTTTACTCATGGAAAATGTTGTTGTACATATCATCTCTCACAGTCACTGGGATCGTGAGTGGTATCTACCTTTTGAAAGTCACCGTATGCAATTGGTGGAACTTTTTGACAATCTTTTTGATCTCTTTGAAAATGATCCTGAGTTTAAGAGTTTCCACTTGGATGGACAAACCATTGTCCTTGATGACTATTTAGAAATTCGCCCTGAAAACCGTGACAAGGTGCAGCGTTATATTGACGAAGGGAAACTCAAGATTGGACCTTTCTACATCTTGCAGGATGATTACTTAATCTCCAGTGAAGCCAATGTCCGCAATACCTTGATTGGTCAAGCTGAATGTGCCAAATGGGGCAAATCTACTCAAATCGGTTACTTCCCTGATACCTTTGGGAATATGGGACAAGCTCCTCAAATCCTTCAAAAATCAGGCATTCACGTAGCGGCCTTTGGTCGTGGTGTCAAACCGATTGGATTTGACAACCAAGTCCTAGAAGATGAGCAATTTACCTCTCAATTTTCTGAGATGTACTGGCAGGGTGCGGATGGTAGCCGTGTACTCGGCATTCTCTTTGCTAACTGGTACAGTAACGGGAACGAAATTCCAGTGGATAAAGATGAAGCCTTGACCTTCTGGAAACAAAAATTGGCAGACGTTCGTGACTATGCATCGACCAACCAATGGTTGATGATGAACGGCTGTGACCACCAGCCAGTACAGAGAAATATTAGTGAAGCGATTCGTGTGGCCAACGAACTTTTCCCAGACGTAACCTTTATTCACAGTTCTTTTGATGAATATGTCCAAGCAGTGGAAAGTGCACTTCCTGAACACCTATCAACGGTCACAGGTGAGTTGACTAGCCAGGAAACAGATGGTTGGTACACTCTGGCTAACACCTCTTCATCCCGTATTTACCTCAAACAAGCCTTTCAAGAAAATAGCAACTTGTTAGAGCAGGTCGTGGAACCGTTGACCATTCTCACAGGAGGTCATAACCACAAAGATCAATTGACCTATGCTTGGAAAGTACTTTTACAAAATGCACCACACGACAGTATATGTGGCTGTAGTATTGACGAAGTTCACCGTGAAATGGAAGTTCGTTTTGCCAAAGTTAACCAAGTTGGGAATTTTGTCAAGAGCAATCTTCTCAATGAATGGAAGGGTAAATTAGCTACCCAAAATGCGCAAAGCGACCACCTCTTTACCGTTGTCAACACAGCTTTACATGACAAGGTTGATACAGTCAGTGTTGTAGTGGATGTTGTTACTTGTGATTTCAAAGAATTGCATCCAACAGAAGGCTACAAGAAGATGGCAGCTGTGACTTTGCCAGAGTATCATGTTGAAGATTTGGATGGTCATGTCCTTGAAGCCAAGATTGAAGACTTGGGAGCAAGTTTTGGTTATACTTTGCCTAAGGATAAATTCCGTCAACCCTATATTGCTCGTCAAGTGCGCGTGACACTTCCAGTTCACCTAGCCGCTCTTTCTTGGGCAAGCTTCCAGTTGGTTGAAGGCGAGAGAGAAGGCCACGATGGTATCTACCAAAACGGTGTGATTGACACACCATTCGTAACTGTCAGTGTAGACCAAGGAATCATTGTCTATGACAAGACGACTCATGAAGCTTACGAAGACTTTATCCGATTTGAAGACCGTGGAGACATTGGTAACGAGTACATCTACTTCCAACCAAAAGGAACCGAGCCAATCTACGCTCAACTGAAAGGCTATGAAGTCTTAGAAAACAATGCTCGCTATGCCAAAATCTTACTCAAACATGACTTGACCATTCCAGTCAGTGCTGATGAAAAATTAGATGCTGAACAAAGAGGCATTATTGAGTTTATGAAACGAGATGCAGGTCGTTCAGAAGAGTTGACAACCATTCCTCTTGAAACTGAGATGACCGTCTTTGTGGACAATCCACAGATTCGCTTCAAGACTCGCTTTACCAATACAGCCAAAGACCACCGCATTCGTCTCTTGGTCAAAACTCATAATACACGCCCAAGTAATGATTCTGAAAGCATCTATGAAGTTGTGACAAGACCAAATAAACCGGCAGCTTCTTGGGAAAATCCAGAAAATCCACAACACCAACAAGCCTTTGTCAGCCTTTATGATGATGAAAAGGCTGTAACTGTAGCAAATAAAGGATTGCACGAGTATGAAATCCTTGGAGATGACACCATTGCAGTGACTCTTCTTCGTGCTTCAGGTGAACTTGGAGACTGGGGCTACTTCCCTACTCCAGAAGCCCAGTGCTTGCGTGATGTAGAGGTTGAGTTTGCAGTAGAGTGCCACCAAGCAGGCGAACGCTTCTCGGCCTTTCGTCGTGCCAAGGCCTTCCAAGTGCCATTTACAGGCCTTCAAGTTACAAAACAAGAAGGAAGTGTTGCGGCTACGGGTAGTCTCTTCAACCATCCGGCTTTGAGCTTGCCACAAGTCTGCCCGACAGCCTTTAAGGTGGCTGAAAATGAAGAAGGCTATGTCCTTCGTTACTACAATATGAGTCAAGAAAATGTCCGCATATCTGAAAAACAACAGACCATTCTTGACTTGCTGGAACGCCCATATCCAGTTCACTCAGGATTATTGGCACCACATGAAATTCGTACAGAATTGATTAAAAAAGAAGAAATCTGATTTCAAAAAGTAAACATAAAAAGAAAGGAGGAGCGAAAAAGTAAGAATCAACTACTGACTCGCTCCTTTTTACAGGTGAAAGCCATGACCCTTGCAACCATTGATATCGGAGGAACTGGGATTAAGTTTGCTAGTCTAACTCCTGATGGAAAGATTATAGATAAGATCAGCATCCCAACTCCAGAGACTCTGGAAGAGTTACTAGCTTGGTTGGACCAACGCTTGTCAGAAAAGGGCTACAGCGGGATTGCCATGAGTGTACCAGGTGCAGTTAATCAAGAGACAGGTGTTATTGAGGGAATTAGTGCTATTCCTTATATTCATGGATTTTCTTGGTATGAAGCTCTTGCTCATCATCAACTCCCTATCCATCTAGAAAATGATGCTAACTGTGTTGGGCTAAGTGAACTGCTAGCTCACCCAGAGATTGAAAATGCAGCTTGTGTCGTGATTGGGACTGGAATCGGCGGTGCCATGATTATCAATGGGAAACTTCACAGAGGTCGTCATGGCTTGGGAGGAGAGTTTGGTTATATGACAACCATTGAACCCGCAGAAAAACTCAACAACTGGTCGCTACTAGCTTCTACAGGAAATATGGTTCGTTATGTGATTGAAAAATCAGGTCAGTCTGACTGGGATGGCCGTAAGATTTATCAAGAGGCTGCGGCAGGAAATGCCCTTTGCCAAGAAGCCATTGAACGCATGAATCGTAACTTAGCTCAAGGCCTGCTCAATATCCAGTACCTCATCGACCCAGATGTCATTAGCCTAGGTGGCTCTATCAGTCAGAACTCTGATTTTATCAAAGGTGTGCAAAAAGCAGTAGACGCCTTTGTGGACAGATATGAAGAATATACAATCGCTCCAGTCATTCAAGCTTGCACCTATCACGCAGATGCTAATCTCTACGGTGCCCTTGTCAACTGGTTACAGGAGGAAAACCAATGGTAATTTTTACAGGACTTAGTCCCAAACAAGCGCAAGCTATTGAAGTACTAAAAAATCAAATCTCCCTACCGGATGTAGAAGTGGCAGTCTCTCAGTCTGACCAAGCCTCCATCTCTATCAAGGGTGAGAATGGGCAATATCAACTGACCTACCGTAAACCTCATCAACTCTATCGTGCCTTATCTGTACTAGCAACAGCTTTAACAGAAGGCGACAAGGTCGAGATTGAAGAACAAGCTGCTTATGAAGATTTAGCCTATATGGCGGACTGTTCGCGAAATGCCGTGATCAATGTAGCGTCTGCTAAGCAGATGATTGAACTTCTAGTTCTGATGGGTTACTCAACCTTTGAGCTCTACATGGAAGACACCTATCAGATTGAAGGACAACCTTACTTTGGTTATTTCCGTGGAGCGTATTCGGCTGAAGAGTTACAGGAAATTGAAGATTACGCCCAGCAGTTTGACATGACCCTTGTGCCATGTATCCAGACCTTGGCCCACTTGTCAGCCTTTGTCAAATGGGGCGTCAAAGAAGTGCAAGAGCTCCGTGATGTAGAGGACATTCTCCTCATCGGCGAAGAAAAAGTTTACGACCTAATTGACGGTATGTTTGCCACTTTGTCTAAACTACAAACCCGTAAGGTCAATATTGGGATGGATGAAGCCCACTTGGTAGGTTTGGGACGCTACCTCATCCTAAACGGCGTTGTCGATCGTAGTCTCCTCATGTGCCAACACTTGGAGCGCGTATTGGATATTGCAGACAAGTATGGTTTCCACTGCCAGATGTGGAGTGATATGTTCTTCAAGCTCATGTCAGCAGATGGTCAGTATGACCGTGAGGTGGAAATTCCCGAGGAAACACGTGTTTACCTAGATCGCCTAAAAGACCGTGTGACCTTGGTTTACTGGGATTATTATCAAGACAGCGAAGAAAAATACAACCGTAACTTCAGTAATCACCACAAGATTAGCCAGGATATCGCCTTTGCAGGTGGTGCCTGGAAGTGGATTGGCTTCACACCTCATAATCATTTCAGCCGTCTAGTAGCGATTGAGGCTAATAAAGCCTGCCGTGCTAACCAGATCAAGGAAGTTATCGTGACTGGTTGGGGAGACAATGGTGGCGAAACAGCCCAGTTCTCTATCTTACCAAGTTTGCAAATCTGGGCAGAACTCAGTTATCGCAACGATTTAGAACGCCTGTCTGCTCACTTCGAGGCCAATACAGGTTTATCGGTCGAAGACTTCATGCAGCTTGATTTGGCCAATCTATTGCCTAATCTACCAGGTAATCTCAGTGGACTCAATCCTAACCGCTATGTCTTTTATCAGGATGTTCTTTGCCCAATCCTTGACAAGCACATGACTCCTGAACAGGACAAACCTCACTTTGCCCAAGCAGCTGAGACTCTTGCTACTATTAAAGAAAAAGCAGGCGCCTATGCTTATCTTTTTGAAACTCAGGCACAGTTGAATGCCATTTTAAGTGATAAGGTTGATGTGGGCCGACGCCTCCGTCAAGCCTATCAAGCAGGTGATAAAGAGAGCTTGCAACAAATCGCTAGAGAAGAATTACCAAACCTCAGAAGCCAGATTGAAAACTTCCACAAGCTCTTTAGCCACCAATGGTTGAAAGAAAACAAGGTCTTTGGATTGGATACAGTAGATATCCGTATAGGTGGACTCTTGCAACGAATTAAGCGAGCAGAAAGCCGCATCGAGGCTTATTTGGCGGGTGATATTTCTCGCATTGATGAACTAGAAGTAGAAATCTTGCCGTTTAATGATTTCTACGGAGATAAGGACTTCGCAGCAACGACAGCCAACCAGTGGCATACTATTGCGACAGCTTCGACAATCTATACTACATAAAAATCAGAACACCCTGCATGAAGTAGAGTGTTTCTCGTGAAACATACTTTTATAAACAAAATTTCTCCACAAAAAATAATTTGTGGAGTTTTTTCTATAATTAGTAGTTTAAACTATCATAAAAATAGGAGTATACTATTGATGTAAACGTTATCATGCCTAAAACGGAGAATTTTGACGTTTTAGAAAATAAAAAGGGAGGAATTTATGAATAAGTTTTCAAAGACCTTAAGAGACAACTGGATTTTTCTCTTAATGGTTCTACCAGGAACGCTTTGGTTGATTTTATTCTTCTATATCCCTGTATTTGGAAATGTGGTCGCCTTTAAAGATTACCGGATGACGGGAGAAGGATTTATCCACAGTATTATGAATAGTAAATGGGTTGGACTAGACAACTTTAAGTTCTTGTTTAGTTCAAGAGATGCCTTTGTTATCACTCGAAATACTGTTCTTTACAACCTCGGATTCATCTTTATCGGTTTGATTGTGTCGGTTGGAATTGCCATTATCCTTAGTGAGCTTCGCTCTAAGCAAATGGTTAAAATATTCCAGACTTCTATGTTATTCCCTTACTTCCTATCATGGGTTATCATCAGTTTCTTTACAGATGCTTTCCTTAACATCGATAAGGGTGTCATCAACCGTTTCTTGCAAACGATTGGTATGAAGGGAATTAACTTCTACGCTGACTTAGGCATCTGGCCATATCTCCTACTTTTCCTAGGTATCTGGAAAGGTTTTGGATATAGCAGTGTTATGTACTATGCAACTATCATGGGTATTGACCCAACCTATTATGAGGCGGCGACAGTGGACGGTGCTAGCAAATGGCAACGTATCCGTAACGTAACTATTCCTCAGTTGACACCGCTTGTGACAGTATTGACCATTCTTGCAGTCGGAAACATCTTCCGTGCAGACTTCGGTCTCTTCTATCAAATTCCTCACAATGCTGGACAGCTTTATAGTGTAACAAACGTATTAGACGTCTATGTCTTTAACGGATTGACTCAAACAGCAGATATCGGTATGGCTTCAGCAGCCGGTCTCTATCAGTCAGTTGTAGGTTTGATTCTGGTTATCCTATCAAACTTACTTGCAAGACGTGTTGATCCTAACTCGGCACTATTCTAGAAAGGAGGAGCATATGGCAAAAAACATTCAAAAAGGAAAAATTGATAATGTCGGCATACACTCCTTCGGAAAAAAAGCAAACATATTCTTCAGTATCATATCAGGTTTGCTGGCCTTCTCTTGTATATTGCCCTTTATCTTCGTAATCATTATATCGATTACGGATGAAACCAGTATCGTCCAAAACGGATACAGTTTCTTCCCTTCTAAATTTGGGTTAGATGGGTTTGAGTTTTTGACTCAGTTTCAAGATAAGATTTTACAAGCGCTCTTTATCTCTGTGTTTGTAACGGTCGTTGGTACATTGACAAACGTCTTCATCACAACAACTTATGCCTATGCCATCTCACGTTCAACATTTAAGTATCGTAAATTCTTTACAATCTTCGCTCTTCTTAGTATGTTGTTCAATGCTGGTTTGGTACCAGGCTACATCGTGGTGACTCAATTGCTTCACCTTGGTGATACCATTTGGGCTTTGATTATTCCAATGCTTCTATCTCCATTCAACATCATGTTGATGCGTTCCTTCTTCAAGAAGACTATCCCAGAAGCAATTCTCGAATCAGCTCGTATCGATGGTGCCAGCGAGGCTCGGATCTTCTTCCAGATCTGTTTGCCGCTTTCATTACCAGGTATTGCAACCATCACGCTTCTGACAGCTCTTGGCTTTTGGAATGACTGGTTTAACGCTCTTCTTTACATCAAGAGTGACAACTTGTATCCATTGCAATATTTGCTCATGCAGATTCAACAAAATATGGACTACATTGCTAAGTCAGTTGGTTTGTCAGGTCAACTTGCAGTTGCCCTTCCAAAAGAGACAGGACGTATGGCAATGGTTGTAGTTGCAACCCTTCCTATTGCGATTTTATATCCATTCTTCCAACGCTACTTTGTAAAAGGTTTGACCATCGGTGGTGTTAAAGAATAGTGCTAGTTGAGAAATACAGTTTCTCCATCTCTAACTTCGTCATTGTGATAGAAGTTAACTATCATTACATTGTTTATAATTAAAAATAAAAAAAGGAGTTTTTATCATGAAAAACTGGAAAAAATATGCTTTTACTTCAGCTAGCCTTCTAGCTTTGGCTGCTGGACTTGCAGCTTGTGGTAACCTTAAAGGAAACAACCAAAAAGCTGCTGAATCATCATCATCGTCATCAGGTGATAAGACCGTTATCAAAATGTACCAAATCGGTGACAAACCAGATAACTTGGATGAATTGCTAGAAAATGCAAACAAAATCATCGGAGAAAAAGTTGGTGCTAAATTGGATATCCAATACCTTGGTTGGGGTGACTACGGTAAGAAAATGTCAGTTATCACATCATCAGGTGAAAACTATGATATCGCATTTGCAGATAACTACATCGTAAACGCTCAAAAAGGTGCTTATGCTGACTTGACTGAATTGTACAAGAAAGAAGGAGCAGAACTCTACAAAGCGCTTGACCCAGCTTACATCAAAGGTAACACTGTAAACGGCAAGATCTATGCAGTTCCAGTTGCAGCTAACGTTGCATCTTCACAAAACTTTGCCTTCAACGGCACTCTTCTTGCAAAATATGGAATCGACATCTCAGGTGTAACTTCATACGAAACACTTGAACCAGTCTTGAAACAAATTAAAGAAAAAGCTCCAGATGTAGTTCCATTTGCAGTTACTAAGAACTTTATCCCATCCGAAAACTTCGACTACCCAGTAGCAAACGGTCTTCCATTCGTAATCGACCTTGAAGGAGACACTACTAAGATCGTTAACCGTTACGAAGTTCCTCGTTTCGTAGAGCACTTGAAGACTCTTCACAAATTCTATGAAGAAGGATACATTCCAAAAGACGTAGCAACAAGCGATACTTCATTTGACCTTCAACAAGATACTTGGTTCGTACGTGAAGAAACAGTAGGACCAGCTGACTACGGTAACAGCTTGCTTTCTCGTGTTGCTAACAAAGACATCCAAATCAAACCATTTACTAACTTCATCAAGAAAAACCAAACAACTCAAGTTGCTAACTTTGTAATCTCAAACAACTCTAAGAACAAAGAAAAAGCAATGGAAGTGTTAAACCTCTTGAACACTAACCCAGAACTCTTGAACGGTCTTGTTTACGGACCAGAAGGCAAGAACTGGGAGAAAATTCAAGGTAAAGAAAACCGTGTTCGTGTCCTTGATGGATACAAAGGAAACACTCACATGGGTGGATGGAACACTGGTAACAACTGGATCCTTTACATCAACGAAAATGTTACAGATGAACAAATTGCACAATCTAAGAAAGACTTGGAAACTGCAAAAGAATCTCCAGCGCTTGGATTCATCTTTAACACTGACAGCGTGAAATCTGAAATCTCAGCAATCACTAATACTATGCAACAATTCGATACAGCTATCAACACTGGTACTGTAGACCCAGAAAAAGCTATTCCAGAATTGATGGAAAAACTTAAATCTGAAGGTGCATACCAAAAAGTATTGGATGAAATGCAAAAACAATACGATGAATTCTTGAAAAACAAATAATTCATAAATCCTCATTGATTTCGTGTATTCATTCCTAAAAATTGTAATCACTACCTTGTCTGGGTATTTCCAGATGGGGTAGTGATTCTTTTTGTATTTGGTGCGAAAAGGCTAAAGAGAGCGACTAGAAAAGCTTTTTAAATACAATATGATAGTATATGAATAGGGCTTAATTGAGCTAATACCCCTATTAGTTTAATTAAGTAGATTTTTAAATAAATCTAGCTTATAATAATAGTGTAAGACAATGAAAGCGCTTAACATTGTGAAAATTACTTTATTTGCTTGGTGATTTCTAGACTAGCTATCTAGGCTGAGTAAATGAAAAATCGACAATTTTTGTCAACAATTCCCTTTGGGGATAAGAATTTTACATGAGGTTATTCATATGAAAAAAACACCCAATCGTTGGTTAATCTTGGCAGCAGCCATTTTAACGAATCTCTCTCTAGGTGCTGGTTACGCCTGGTCAGTCTTTCAGAAGGCACTGCTAGAAACCAATGCTAGTCAAGGATGGGTTCAAGCCCAAACTTCTTTGGCCTTTAGTATTTCTTTTGCAATGGTACCTGTTGGTATGATTATTTTTGGTCCTAAAGTCGATTCAGAAGGACCTAAGAAATTTGTATTCCTAGGTGGTATTCTCTTCGGTGCTGGTATGTTCGCTACTGGATTTGCTACCACTCTTCCAGTCCTTTATCTCACTTACGGGGTTGTCCTAGGACTTGGTATTGGTTCAGCTTATGGAGCATCTACTTCAGTTGCTACTAAGTGGTTCCCAGATAAAAAAGGTCTAGCTGGTGGTTTGACAGCAGCAGGTTTCGGGTTAGGTCCCCTTATTATCGGTCCAGTTGCCAAATCTTTGATTGCTTCTATGGGTGTTTACTCAACATTCAAAGTATTAGGTATCATTCTTCTAATTGTTATTTGTACTTCTTCATTGGTAATGGAGAAAGCTCCTGCAGCTGCACCGGCAGCTGGAGCATCTCAACCAGAAGGTAAAACTTACAAAGAAATGCTTCGTGACGGAAATTACTGGCTTCTATGGTTGATTTACGTTCTTGGTGCTACTGGTGGAATGATGATCATCGGTACTGCAGCATCAATTTCTGACCAGTATCAACTTGTAGGAGAAGCTACACTCTTCGTTATGTTAGTATCTATCGCTAATACATTTGGACGTATCTTCTGGGGTTCAGTATCTGATAAGATTGGTCGCTACCCTACAGTTATCGCTATGTTTGGAGCAATTGCTGTTGGATTATTACTTACAGCCTTGTTCAAAGGTCCAGGAAGCATCTTGGCTATCCTTGGAGTTATGATGGTTGCCTTGTCATTTGGTGGATTCCTAGGTTTATTCCCAGGTATCACTGCTGAAAACTGGGGAGTAACTTATGTAGGAACAAACTACGGTTGGATGTTTACTGCATACGGTGTGGCTGCGATTGCTGGTCCACAGCTTGGTTCACGTCTTGCACAAGCAAACCAAGGAGACTACACAATGGCCTTCTTCATCGTTATCGGTATGGCTATCGTTGGTATTCTTCTCCAACTCTTCTACATGTCTAAAGCTAAAAAAGCATAAACATTAATCCTTGGAATTTTCCAAGGATTTTTTTATTATTTTGAATTAGATGTAGGATTGCAAATCAAAACTAGCTCCTGCCAGAGGAGGTTAATTTTCAGTCAAATAAATTGCAATCGCTTTTCTTTATCGGTATACTAGTGTAGTTAGATGAAAAATTCTGAAAATTTAAGAATAGAAAAGAGAACAAATCTTATGGCAAAAGATATTCGTGTCTTACTTTACTACCTCTATACTCCAATTGAGAATGCGGAACAATTCGCTGCAGATCATTTGGCCTTCTGTAAATCTATCGGTCTAAAAGGTCGTATCCTTGTGGCTGATGAAGGTATTAACGGAACAGTTTCAGGTGACTACGAAACAACACAAAAATATATGGACTATGTTCACAGTCTCCCAGGAATGGAGAACTTATGGTTCAAGATTGATGAGGAAAACGAGCAAGCCTTCAAGAAGATGTTTGTTCGCTACAAAAAAGAAATTGTTCACCTCGGTCTTGAAGACAATGACTTTGACAATGACATTAATCCATTAGAAACAACTGGTGCTTACCTATCTCCAAAAGAGTTCAAGGAAGCTTTACTTGATGAAGATACCGTTGTCTTAGATACACGTAATGACTACGAATATGATTTAGGTCATTTCCGAGGAGCAATCCGTCCAGAAATCCGTAACTTCCGCGAGCTACCACAGTGGGTTCGTGATAACAAGGAAAAATTCATGGACAAACGTGTCGTGGTTTACTGTACAGGTGGAGTACGTTGTGAAAAATTCTCTGGTTGGATGGTTCGTGAGGGTTATAAAGATGTTGGTCAATTGCACGGAGGTATTGCAACATACGGTAAAGACCCAGAAGTTCAAGGTGAGCTTTGGGATGGTAAAATGTATGTCTTTGATGAGCGTATCGCAGTGGATGTCAACCATGTGAATCCAACCGTTGTTGGTAAGGACTGGTTTGATGGAACACCATGTGAGCGCTACGTTAACTGTGGCAATCCATTCTGTAACCGTCGTATCTTAACGTCAGAAGAAAATGAAGATAAATACCTTCGCGGGTGCTCACATGAGTGCCGTGTTCATCCACGCAATCGTTATGTCTTAGAACATGAATTAACAGAAGCTGATGTAATTGAGCGTTTAGCAGTACTTGGTGAGAGTTTAGACCCAGCTACAGCAGTATAAAAAGCAAACAGTCCTGAGGGGCTGTTTTTCTATGCTTTTTACCCAAAAATCTAAAATTTGTTTCTGCATCTTTCAGGAAAATAGTGTATACTATATGTAAACGATTTCAAAGGAGTTTATGTATGGTGAAAGCATTTTTTATTCCAAATAAACAAAGTGTCCTAGGACAACAGGAGATTTTAACAGCAAAATCAATCTTAGCCCTTGTAGATGGCTTGGAATCTCATAGTTATGATGCTATCTATCTCCGTCAACCTCTCAATCGCCTTGAGTATATCGAGTGTGCTGTTGTGGGCAAGTCTCAATTTCTCTTTAAAGTTAGCTATGAAGATAGCAAGAAAGGCTATCAAGTTGTTATTCCCGATTTTATCACAAGAGCTGACTGGGAAATTGTAGCAGATCTTTTGCGAGCATTGTCTAGTAAGATAGGAGAAGCAGTTGAAGGTTTTGAGGACTTTGACTTAAATGCTTATTTCCAAGAAACAGTTAAGAACTATCTGGCTGATAAAGCTGCTAGCCTATATTTCTGCCAAGGAATTCTTTCACCTATTTATTTTAATAAGACGGATTTGGAAGCTTTCTTAGAACAAGATGGTTTGACACGTTTTGAAACTCTGGTCAAGAAGGTTCAAGAGTCTGATGCTTATCTTGCAACCCTCAGATTTTACCCAGATGGCCAAGGCAAGATTCACGGCATCTACCATTTAGCCCAGGGAGTTAAGACTATCTTACCGAAGGGGCCTGTTGTTCCTGCTTCTTACATTGAGCAATTGGCAGGTAAAGATGTCATCTGGGAGATTGACTTAGTGAAAATATTTGGAGATGGTTCTAAACCTGAAGACTATGAAGCAGTAGCCAGATTAGATTACAAAGCCTTTTTAGAAGCTCTTCCAAAAAAACTTTATCAGGACTTGGATGCTAATCAAATAGTGGTAGGACCTGTTTTAGGGGAAGATTTTGAAGCATTAGTAAATAGTGAACTAGAGAAATAAACGAAAGATAGTAGTTCTAAAAATAAGAAAAGGCAGATTTTTGGTCTGCTTTTTGTGTACAAAAAATCCTGTCAGAGTGACAGGATTTTATCTTACATAAAGGCTAGGATTCGAAGATAATCGAAAACCAGTGCCATTTCTGCTAGGAAAAAGAGAAATAGGATGCTTCCGTTGACTAGAAAGGCCAAGAGAAGGCGATAGAAGGGGTCTGTTTGACTTTCCTTACTCGGCTTCGAGATAGTATAGAGGTTAGCAAGAAGTACCATGCCTAGGCTAATGAGACATAGAAGGATGGCAAACTTGAGACTGTTAAAGAATGCGAAGAAACTAGCCAGACCTGTCAAAAGGATAGGAATAGCGAAGAGTCTGCTGTGCTCTTGAAATGTTTTTTCTAGTGTCCAGTCATTATTTTGATCGACAAAACGTTTGACTACGAATCCACCCATGAGGACAGAAAAGAAGAATAAGCTTGTCGCTACCAAAATAGATAAGGCAGAAAAAAGACTGAGCGAAGGGAGTTGGTTAAATACTTGCGTATTAGCTGCGGCCATCTGACCGTAGTAAGCTTGCTTGATATGATAAATGCTAAAGAAGAAGCTAATGGCAGTGAAGAGAGTCAGTAGTGAAAAAGCGTTGTAGCTGTGTTTCTTATCTGTATCGAAACTAGCTGTTGGTTCTTTCAGAGCTCCTCGTAGCCAAATCCAAAAATCAGCCAATTCTTCTTTGAAGATTGCAGTTTTTGTAGGGACAGGATCTGGAACAAATGGACTTTCCAAGGATTTGTTGGTCAAAGGTTTGCTTGTCTGAGAAACTTCTTTAACAGGTTCTTCTGACTGGTCTGTCTTTGTTGCCAGTTCTTCTTCAGCTTCTTGTTCTTCAGTCTCTGCTTTTTCTAGGTCAGCATCCTGTTCTTCGGGCTTGGCTTGAAGATTTTCTTCAGCCACTGGCGCCTCTTCTTTTTCTTTCAGTTCTTCCTCGGGAATGACTGGATCAGATGGGTTTTCTTTTTTCTCATTGTTGGCTGTTTTCTCAAAATCAGCACTTTCGAACCATTCTTGAGTCATGATGAGACCTCCTTTTTTATTTCTTGTTTGAGTAGTAATGATAAATGATGGTTATTAATGATTTCTCGAATTGGGTGAGCGATCCGGTTCGTCTGGAATGTTGATATCTTGACCTGCCTTTGCGACGAGGAGGTCTTGTGTATCTTTTTTCTCTACTTTGTAAGGATTGGAGAATTCTTCGTCCCTATTTACATCATTTCCCTGGACAGGATTCACTCCTTCTCGAGTTCGATGATAGATAGCCCCATATTCTGATGAGAGATTGAGATTGATTCGTTCAAGCTCTTTTCGGGACAACATGAGTATGATGTCATTTTCTGCTTCGAATTCTACCTTACCGTGCACTTGGATGTCGTCTGCAGAGATATGTTGATGTTCTGCTTGGATACGGCTATCTGTTAGACTGGTTTCAAACACATTGACAATTCCAGTTGTGGTCAGCTGGCTATTTTTAATTTCGCTATTAGTGATACGAAGAAGATAGCCATTTGACTGAATCTTGGCATTGCTGACTTTTACATTGGCAATCGAAAGGACACCGTGGTCGACCTGGCCGGTTAGATTTTTTAATTCTCTTCCTTTTGGCAGCGATAGAACGACCTCGTCATTGCGGCTTGAGACTCCGCTTACGATAAATAGGATACCCTCGATACTAGAACCTACAAAGCGGTGTGTCGTTGACTTGGTGTCAGAAATCTCAAGCGTTTTTTCTTTGATAGAATGCTGGAGGTTTTCTTTTTTAGAGATGGTCGGGTGATACTGAAGGTGAATCTTGTCATCGCTAGATTCTCTAATGACTAACGAATGTTCTGTCAGTGACATGTTAAGATTTTCAATATCTTGATCGAAAACAAGCTCTTCCATTCGGCTCTCAAAGACTGGTTTTTGTGACATTGCAAGGAGGCCTCTGACACCGTCTGTTTGGATGCCGATGATCATCATTGAAAAACCGATGATACTGGTAACAACACCAAAGATAAGAAATCCTTTTGTCCATTTACGCATGTCTTTCACCTCTCTTTCCTCTATTAAGAATCCATTGGATAAGTCGAAGGACTAGTAATCCAAAGAAACGTGCTACATAGGAAGTCGCTAGTAAGACTAGAGACGAAGCTCCGATCGCTAGTAAACCTCCACCAAAAATCAGTATAAAAGCAGATGTCGATTCAGCCAGAACGTAGAAGCTTTCAAATAGGAGAATACCTCCTAGGATTAGTCCAGCTACTGATACAGCAAAGAAGGCTATAAGTACGCTGACAGCAGCGATAAAAATCCCGATGATAGTCATAAGAATCCCAATCCCGACTGGAATTCCGATAGGAGCTGCAAGAAGGGCTAGTAGAGCGATGCGTAAAATATGGCGGTCGTTCTTGCTGGAATTTTCTTCGTTGATTTTCTTATCAAGAAGTGTAGTCAGGACGTCATGGGCAGCTTCTTTTGGACTTCCCAGGCTAGCGATAAGCTCCTCCTCACCTTCTGGACCCGCATCATCAAAGAGTTCTTTGAAGTAATCCATGGCTTCAATGCGATCAGATTGAGGAAGCTTCATCAGATAGGCTTCAAGCTGATTCAAATATTCAGTTCTTGTCATGGCGAATGCTCCCTTCTATGATGCCGTTGATAGTGTCAGTGTATAGTGTCCACTCTTCCCTGAGTACAAATAGTTGCTCCTCCCCAATCTCTGTTAAGGAGTAGTATTTCCGCATCCGACCTTGGTATTCGCGAGAGTATGTAGTCAGATAGCGGTTGGTATCCAGTTTTTTCAAGATGGGGTAGAGGGTAGATTCCTTGATTTTGGCAATGAGTTTAATGGTTTGACTAATTTCATAACCATAGGAATCCCCTTGTTCTAGGATGGCCAAGATGAGAAATTCAATCAAGGCCGCTGATGTTGGAAAATACATGGGGTACCTCCTTTTTTAGTATGTAAAAATTTTATATATAATTATTCTACACATACATCATACATCTATTTGTAAGCCCTGTCAAGTAATATGTGTAAAATTTTTATATATAAACAAAGTATAAATTTCTAATTATCTTTTTATATTTTCTTAAATGCTCGTAAAGCCTTATTCTATGTGCTTTCGAGTATTTTTACTGTAGGAAGATACTTCACGTTTCTTTGCATATTTCCTCATGTCTTAGCTGTCAGAAGTGGTAAATAAGTAGTAAATTCATTTGTACTACTAAGCAACAAGACGCTCCTGTTGCTTCTCTTTATTCAAGCGTTTCATTTCTGCCATTGCAGAATCGAATGTTGCATGTGCGTAATAGTTCAGCGTCATGGCTATATTAGCATGTCCCATAATGTACTGTAATGCCTTTGGATTCATTCCTGCATTTGCATAGTTGGTACAGAATGTATGTCGCAAACTATGTGGAGTGATGTGTGGCAATTTATCCTCGTTATACTTATTGTATTTCTTAACAAGACCTTTCATCATGCCGTTGTAATCACTTGCCACTTTTGGATAGTTCTTTCTATTAAGAAAGAGGAAATCACTATATCCATCAATCTCAACACGCTTATCATTCTTTCGATTCGCTAACACTCGCTTAAATGCTTGATAGGCTTCTTCAACCATAGGAACTTGACGTTCGCCACTTTTGGTCTTTGGTGTTTCAATGTAGTACCCAATTTCAGTATCTCTCAATAGCTGATGGTCTATATTGACAAGACGATTCTCAAAATCTAAATCTGGAAGTGTCAAACCACCAAACTCTGAAATACGAAGACCTGTTTTTAAGAGTATCAGAATTTCATCATAATTTTTGCTGTAGGTTTTATCAGCTTTTGCAAAGGCTAACAGTTTTTCTTCCTGTTCTTCTGTTAGTACGGTCTTAGGGACAGTATCATCATCAAGAACTGCTTTCAGTTGAAAGTCAAATGGATTCTTCCGAACACAATCATCTTGTATAGCAATATAGAATGAAGCCTTTAAAGAACGTTTGTAGTTATTGATGGTTTGATAAGCATAACCATTTTCACTCATTCTAATAGCCCATTCTTTAGCGTCTGATGGCTTAATACTGTCAATACTTCTTACACCTAACTTGTCTTTCTTCAAAATATCCATAAGATATTTGCGTCCAGTTTCAGTGTTTTTTCTAACCTTTGGTCTTTGAGCGTTCTGTTTTGCGTAAAGCTGGCAGAGTGTCATTTTCTTTCCTACAACATCAATACCATCATGAATGTCTTTCTGTAACTCTGCGATTTTCTCTCTAAGTGAGATACAATCACGCTTTCCTGCTGGTACTCGGTCTGTAGCCACAAGTTTCCACGAGTAAACAAATTGCGGTTCTCCAAATGAATCTATATATTTGTATAAGTATCTTCCGTCTTTTCGTTGGCTCTCTCCAGTCTTTAAGATTCGACCTTTATTGTCACGTCTTTTTTCTGACATGGCATTTGCTCCTTTCCTTTATGGAAAGAGCCTTGATACGACTTAATACTATTTTATCATATACAAGACCCTTTGGCGACGCTAGATTGCGTCCAATGTATCTATAATTTTTTCAAATTGTTTTCGTTTAATCTGAATACGATTGCCATTCATAATCAGCCAATTTGCATTTTTATTTTCCTCTGCCAAGCGTCGTAGCTTGTTTTCGCCAATACGAAAATATTTTGACGCTTCTTCAATGGTTAGGGTATAACGTTCCCAAATAGGAATGTCAGTCTGCTTCATAAAATCCTCCTTTCCAAATCACTTATTTGGATTTCATAAAAGTTGTTTTACCAGCAATCGAACAGCTTTAGCAAAGCTCACGGGAGTTCCACCCCTGCATGGTTCTCATGTAGCCATACTCATTGCCTGCGACGGTTTTATCACGCTCGGACTATTGACTGTATGGGAGTATCATTATCACGATAAGAATGTCGTTGCAGGCAATCCTGCTAAAGATTGCTTCTCGGATCACTAACATGAATCGCTCGCTATCTTTATAAGATAGGTCATGGCGGTTAGTTCCGTTGGCTCTTTTCTTATCGAAACGTATTCGATTACTTTTATTCAGTTTTCAAAGAACAATGGCTCGTTAGCCTATCAAAACACATTGAAAGCTCAATATGCTTTGGTGGAATAACAAACCTCCCTGTTCGGGAAGCGTGGAATGGTTTAGCACGCTTCCACGAAAGGAGAGAGGATATTACTTAATTTCAAATGACAAAATCTTTGTAATCAGTCTGGTTTCCATTCTTCCACGTAAGACTTCATCAACGACCATACTTTGATTGCCATATTCATCTTTCATAAGTCGTAGGGAACGCTTCGTTATGTACCCTCTGTAATGATGTAGAATCTGGTTAATCGCTTCGGTATCGCCATCTGTTGCCTTTACAATGAGAGGAAAGGGAATCATAGGATATTGTGTTTTCATTCTTCAAATTCCTCCATAAACTTTTTAATTAAGGCTAGTCCACTGGTTCTATGCCGATAGACAGTAGAACGGTTCAATTTCAACAGGTCTGCAATTTCTGAATCGCTCATGTCCATAAAGTAAAACAGCAGTAGAATTTCACGTTTCTTGTCTGGCAACTCACGTAATGCTTCACTCAACAAATCATTTTCAACGCCTACTGATAACCCATTGAGTGTAAAAATCTGAAAGTCAGTTGAATAGTTATCTGTTGTCGCAAACTGGCTAACAAGATAATCGCCAACATCCGAAAAGGACACCTCACGCTTTGCAATCCTTGAAAGATAAAGCATATAATTCTTTCGCTCGTCTTCCATAGCACGTTTACAGATATAGTCAAACTGATTTTCTATTGTGGTCTGAAAAGAAGATGGTTTCATGTTTCTCACCCCCTTTCTGTCTAGGAAAGGAAGTGAGCCTTGCTCGTTTATCTCCTTTCACTCTTAGTCCCAATGTGAAAGGGGGATTTGTTGCATTACTGATAAATAAACTTTGTAAAAAAGTTCTGAATAGCCAAAAAAGCATATAAACAGATTTATTTCTCTGTTTACATGCTTCTGTTATTCTATCTATATGATTTATAAAACCACATTGGTGGACGTACTTATCTATTGCAGATAGACGACTTTTTTTGACAAGAACCCAATGTAAGGAAATTTATTGTATATGATGTACTTCATGGCGACGTTGACCTCCAACAAACCGCCATTTGGAAGTAATATACAATATTTTAACAGCGTAAATAGCACTACCATATAACGGTTTTTTTTATTGGCGTTTAGTAGTGCTTTTTATTAAATATAAACCTATAAACCATATAACACGTTTTTCTATACCTGTTTTTAATTCAGTAGGAACAATAAAATGTATAGAGGTGGTCTACTATGCGTAAAAAAGAAGATAAATATGATTTTAGAGCCTTTGGTTTAGCCATTAAAGAAGCTCGATTGAAACGAGGTTTAACTCGTGAACAAGTGGGAGCATTGATTGAAATTGACCCACGGTACTTAACTAATATTGAAAATAAAGGGCAACACCCCAGCATACAAGTTCTTTATGACCTTGTATCGTTACTTCATGTTTCCGTTGATGAATTTTTCTTACCTGCTAATAACTTGGTAAAAAGCACCCGACGATTACAGATAGAGAAATACATGGATAGCTTTACAGACAAAGAACTATCCTTAATGGAATCTTTAGCCAGCGGTATCAACGAAGCAAGAAACATCGAAGACTAATTAAAAGAATCCATACATAACGGAAAGAGCCGATAAAATGAGATTGTATTAATCTCATTTTATCGGCTCTGCGTCTTTGCGTCTGGCTCTGTAATCACAGTTACTTTGAACTGCTTTATTTCAATTAAATTTTCTTGTCTGCATTTCGGACAATAGAGGGGGAATTTTTTTAATTCAGTATCTTCCCTTATCTTTAATCGTGTTTTATTTCCACATACAGGACACAATATCCACTTGTAGTTTATAATAACTATCTCCTCCTTTACACTTTAATTCAAATCTTTATTAAAAAATATTTCATCTTATTTAACAAGAAACCATATTTATATAACAACATAAAATACACTAAGTTATTTTATTGAACATATATCGTACTTTATCTATCCGACTATTTGGACGACGGGGCTGGCAAACAGGTTCACCGGTAGTAACATGGTACCCTTTTAACTCTGTTAAACAAACACTACGTCCATTTGTAAAGAAAGTTAAATCACTACGATATTCTTGAATACACCGAGCAGGGATTTCTCCACTAAGAATGACCTCATTATTTTTCAATTGAGTGTCTACGATGTTCGCACAATATTTAGGAGCATCGTTGTATGCTCGTGAAAGATATTCCTGTGGCGCATAAATTTTAAAACTAAGATATGGCTCTAACAATTCTGTTCCAGCTTTTTTTAAGACTTGTTCCAATACAATAGGAGCAAGCATCCGAAAATCTGCTGGGGTACTAACAGGGCTATAGTATAAGCCATACTTAAAACAGATTTTACAGTCCGTCACATTCCAACCATACAATCCTTGTTCACAGCCATAGCGTATCCCCTCCATAACTGCATTTTGAAACGATTGATTTAAGTATCCAAGAGAAACCGAGCTCTCATACTGTACTCCGCTCCCTAATGGAAGCTGTGCTACAGATAGACCAATGGAAGCCCAGAAAGGATTCGGTGGAACTTCGATGTGAATGGTATACTCTGCTTTTTTTAACGGTCTTTCCATATAAATGACTGTAGGCTCTTTTATTTCTATCTCCACATGATACTTTTCTTGCAGCAGAGCACAAGTCACTTCCATTTGTACTTTCCCTAAGAAAGAAAGTATGATTTCATGTGTCGCAGAATCCACATAATATCGCAGAAGCGGGTCACTGTCGGAGATTTCTAAAAGTGCATCAAGTAACATTTCCCTTTGTTGAGGTTTGCTCGGTTCAACAGTCGTTTGCAGCAGAGGGAGGGGATTTTCAATTCTCTCTCTCTGTGGCAATAGCTTTGTATCTCCAAGAACACTATTTAACTTCAAAAACTCATTCTGCAAAATAACAATTTCCCCGGAATAAGCCTTATCGATTTTACATAATTCACCATTTATTGAAGTATACATTTCTGTAATTTTTATTTTTTCCTTTTCCGATATTCTAACCGAATCTCGCAAATGCAGTACGCCACTATAAAGACGTATATATGCAAGACGCTGTCTTTTTTCCGAATACTCAATTTTGAAAACTTTTCCGCAAAGTTCAGACTGACCTCGATGTGTTGATGAATAAAATTTATTCGTAATCACTTCTATAAGGTTATCAATCCCTATATTGTTTTTTGCACTTCCGTGATAAACAGGGAACAGGGAACAATTATGAAATCTTATGCTTTCCTCTTGTTCGAGTTCTAATGCTTCCAATAATTTCCCAGACGTATATTTCTCCAAAAGGTAATCATTTCCTTCTATTACCATATCCCATTGTTCAGATTCGGTAAAGTTCATTACACGCATATTAGGATGCAGTTCTACCTTCTGTTTGATTACAATTTCCGCAGAAAGTTTCTCTTTAATATCCTGATAAACCGTTGATAAATCAATTCCATTTTGGTCAATCTTATTGATAAAAAAGATTGTGGGAATACCTATTTTCCTAAGTGCATGAAACAATATACGAGTTTGTGCTTGTACGCCATCTTTTGCAGAAATCAGTAGAATTGCCCCATCTAATACTGATAATGAACGATATACTTCTGCTAAAAAATCCATATGTCCTGGCGTGTCTATGATGTTTATCTTAGTATTTTTCCACTGAAAAGAGGTTATCGCCGTCTGAATTGTAATTCCTCTCTGACGTTCTAAAAGCGTATTATCCGTTTTCGTTGTACCTCTGTCCACGCTTCCTAATTCTGTAATCGCTCCACTGTTATATAATAAGCTTTCTGTTAAGGTAGTTTTTCCCGCATCAACATGAGCTAAAACTCCAATATTAATAATTTTCATGTGATTTTCCTCCATTCAAAAGCCCAAAAGGGCATAAAAATCCCAGTGATAAATACTCTTATCACTGGGATTTTTATGCATAACCATAGGCATACAAAGCATACAGATATTCTCCGGATACTTTAGAATCACATGATAAAGGTATTCTTAAACTGGGTACAAAAAACTAAGCCCTCCTAAAAAAGGACATCCAATTATTTGTTCCCACTATCAAATTGACAGTTTATTTAAGAATACCTTGCCGCATATTTATTAACTCCTTTTAAATAGATACTTAAATAATAGCACGTAAGAGCATATTTGTAAAGGAATCTCCAATTTTTTATCAAAGAGAGTACGTGATTACAAAATAGCTGTAATAATGTACCAATATTTGTTATTCTATAATCTTCCAATTACTCCCGTTCTTTTCAAGTACCAAATCAAATTGAGATACCTGCGTTGCTTTGGTCTGCTGGTCGATATACTCCACTGTCAGCGATACCGTGACTTGATTATCCTTACGATTGTGAATAGGATTTACCAGTTCTTGAAAGATGTACTCTTTTCCGATTGGTTTTAATATCCCGTCATTCACATAGTAGGAAAGTTCACTGGCTGTCGCTGTAGGATAGAGCTTGAAGAACGTCGTTAAAAACTCATTGATTTCATTGGTTGTAATGGAATCAACCGTCCCCTCACTTTCAATGGCTTTTGGTTTATAACTTGATTTCTTAGGTATGTTGGTAATGGTCGGATTCTTAACCAGTACCATATTTCCAGAACCATCTACATAGACACTCACTATATAAGCAGAGTGGACGGTCTTTGTATTTTCTCCCTCTGTAATGAGCTGGTCTACACTGTAGGTTACATTAAACTCATTGTCGCCAGTTGGCTCTACCGTCCATATCTGAAATCCTCTTACAGAAGACGATACAGGAATATCTTTGCGTACTGTATCAACATTGAGAGCTTGAAGTTCATCTGTCAGATAGCCTTTTAGACTTTCCATTCGATTATCAATGGACTTATCGGATTGCTCCCATGAATAGTAGACTTTCGCAAAGTTCTCTACAAAATTTTCTACATGATGAGTATCAACGTATTCCTTTTCTATGATAGTTGTTTCGTGAATAGTATGAGTATCTATAGCTGTAAAGTGCTTGAATATCGCAAAGCTGAAACTAAGCCCTAAAAGTACCCACAAGGCAATCACAACCTTTTTATGAGGATTGACCTTATAGTAGACACGAGGTTTCTTTTCCTTTGGTATCTGTTTTTCTTTATTCTGATTTTTTCTAAATTTCATCATTAAATCTTCCTTTCTCATTGTTTGATTCGTCCTGCTCCCACTAAATGCTGTTGCCAGTAGGGGCTTGTTAAGTCGGCATAACCGATTGGGTCGCCTGCATGAAACATACGGTTATTGCCAAGGTATATCCCAACATGAGTAATATAAGAGCCAGCGTTATAGGTAGAATGAAAGAAAACCAAATCGCCAGCTTGTGCTTCCGATAGTGGGATATGCTGGGTCACATCATATTGCTGTTGTGCGGTTCGTGGTAAGTTAATTCCAGCTTTTCCATACGTCCATTGTGTCAGTCCGCTACAATCAAAAGAAGTAGTCGGGGAAGCTCCACCGTAAACGTATCGCCAGCCCTCATATTTCAGTGCTTCGTCCATGATGGCTTGTACCGTATCATCATCAAACTCTGTTGTGACAAGATACTGCGTTACCAGTTGCACATAAAACATATTGCCATAGTTGTATCGCCAGCCCCCATTGATAGGTATGGCTATGGGATTGGGGTAAGACACTTTTTCGCCACCTGAATACTCTTTTGAGAAACTTTGAGCCAGTTCAAAGGTATATTTATTTCCACGATTAGCCACATACCCTAAGAAACCACCACCATAATTGTAGGACTGGATAACCGATTCTAAATCTACACTGAGCCTTTCGCTACTGGCTAATAATTCACTGAAATACTTCACACCTTGCTTAATGGATTCTTCTGTACTCAATGAATTAGGTGGAAGACCGAGGGATTCCGAGGACTGCATAACATCTTCCGCAGTACCGCCCGATTCCACCTGTATAATCGCAAGAAGTATGTTGACATATTCTTCAACGCCATATTCTTTGGCATATTTTTCTACCATAGGCTTATGAGCCAGCACTTCTGCGGAAACATTCACACCTCCATAATGAATATTGGAAATTCCGCTGTCCTGTTCATCTGAAAATAAAATGGCAACAAACAGAAGCAGTGAGAAGACCATCAAGAATAATCCAGAACCACCAATCACTAAAGTTTTCAACTTCATGGTTTCTTACCGACTTTCTTAATGGTGGCGGTTTTGATTGGTGGTCTACTTCTTGTATTTTGTAGTGGTACTCTTTGAACAGTAGACGGACGTTCTTTTGTGATTGGACGTTGTGAAGTTCTATCTGCTGTAGTGGTTGAAGTTGCTGGCTTTTGAACGGTTTTTTCTTGAACGGTATTGCCTTGGCGTTCCACTTTTGGACTTGAAAAATCGGACTTAACTGCTGGACGCTCTTGTTTGGCTTGTTGAGATTCCTTATATGAAGTCTGAATATTAGACTGTTTTGAGGTCTGTTCATCATGATATTGTTCTTGTCTTGTAGTCGGTCTTTCATGAACAGAAGAAGCAGGCTGTTTTTTCTGTTTGACCTGTTCCATTTCAGAGCGACGCTTCGCAATGGTTTTTCGCCTTTGTTCCTGCTGTTCCTTGCGTCCACTGGCTCTGTCCGCTTTGGTTTGAGAAATACTACTGGTTAAATCACGGACATTCTCTTTTACTTTGGATTTTCCTTGATATACTGCATATCTTGCATTGGTCGGCAAATCTTTAACCTGTTCTTTCAAACCACTAGCAGTGTCTACCATTCTGTCTTTGGTATCAGCTACTGTACCGATGGTTTGACCGATACGTTTTCCAAGTGTTGATTTTTCCTTTCCGTCTGGTCGGGAGTGATCTGCTTGTGTCCTTGCAGAACTCCCCGAACCCGACTGTCCTTTTTTACCTGTAACAATGGCAGACCCAGCCCCTAGAGTAGTCATGGAACGTCCAAGTTTCCGCTGTAGACGGTGCATGTGAGCGTGCATAAGCATACGAGGTTTTCTCATCACACGACTTCCCACACTTTGAGAATCGTTACTCTGTAGAGAAAACATACTCATTAAATCGCCCAGCTTGAAGTAGATTCCTGCAAAGGTCACAATCTGTAGAAAAGCAATCAAAAAGAACGGATAACCAGCCGATAAGGTATAGAGCATGGTTGAAATACTAAATGCTGTCGTAATAATCAATGTGATTCCAGCTCGTGTCAAAATGGTATTAAAGAGCTTTGTTATGGCTCGTTTTGACATACCATCAAATGATGGAATCATGCTTAAAATAAAGCTCACAGGCAGAAACATAGCATAGATGATAAAAAGTACCTGCGAGAAAATCATGATTCCTGTTAATAGGAATACAAATATGGAAATCCCAATATTGAAGACAAATAGGAAGAAGACTGTACCTAAACGGTTAATGGTCTTTGTAATGGTTAGATTGGTATTGCTTCTGTCTTCAATTTCTTCCGCAACAATTTTTTCTCTGTCTTCGCCATTGTTGGAATCTGGGCTGGTGGAGAGCAGGCTTTCCACACGGTCAATACCGATACTTTCAATGTCTGAACTGTTGTATTGAAGCAGTAGCCACGGTTGCTGAACCTGTATGGAAAACAGGCTATCTCTGATTAAGTCCACGCTGTCCTTGCCTTGACTATCGGAATGGGGCATGACAATCTTCGTGCCAAGTGATAAACTGGCATTACTGATGTCTGATGAAAAGTCATTGATTTTTTTAATGTAGTCGGGAGCGTAGGCAATAAAGGAAGCCGATAGGATAAACACCAGCACAAAATTCATAATGGCATGAATTGCCTTTGTGGTTTCTCTCTTTATCAGTCCCGTATAGGCAACATAAACCCCAAGAACCAAAATCAAGAGTAAGAGGAATCCAACATAGAAACCCTCTGTTGAAAATCCGTTTGCACTCACACCAGCTAAGGTCTGCATATTCTTACCAATGGAATCTGCTGTAGCGGAAATGAAGTCTAAGGAATAGGCTTCCTGTACTAAGTAACCTGTCGCATTGGAAACATACAAACTGATTGTCCAAATAAAATTGGTAATGGCATATAGTCCATACATGACCTGTTTTCCAATCCCGTCCGACCAGTTCCACGGAAGCCAGCCCCAGCTATTATCCACATAAAAATCCAGTTGATAGTTTTCAAGTGGGTATCGGCTGTATTCATTTGCCACATTGACCGTATCATCTACCAAGCCCGCAGCTTGAACCACCGTTCCCAGCATGGCTAAAAGAAAAATGGCAATCACAAGTGTGAAAGCCACTGTCATTGCCACTTTACCTAGACGTTTCAGCGTCCAGTTTGATTTTATTCTGTTTACTATTGATGGTTTCACATTTACACCTCTTTTCGCACAGGTGGTCTGGTATCAAAGGCATGGAGCAGTTCTTCAAATACAGGGTGGAACTGTATCACACCGACACGACCATATAAATCACTGATAAGGCATTGCCCGTTTTCCAAATCACGCAATCGCTTCTGATTGTTTTCGTCCTCTGGGTCTACACCAAAAAAGGCTAAGGTCTTTTTAATCTCGTTAAGGTCAGTGGAACGAAATGCAAATTTTAAGCCGAGGTTATTTTTCAGTTTTTCATCTAAGAGGTCGTCTGTATTTTGGGTCACGAAATATACCCCAGCGTTCATAGCACGACCAGCCCGAACCAGCTTCATAGATAGTGTTTTTCCTTGTGCTACCTGTAAAAAGCTCCATGCTTCGTCTAAATCTACAATCTTGAAAATGCTTCGGTCTGTATGGATAAAGTCTAAAGCAAAGGTACTAATGACAATCAGCATAGCAACGGATAAAAGCTCCATAGTGGTATATTCCTCAAAGGAAGTTTCCTTGTCGGGAAGTACCAAGTCCGCAACCTGTATAATGTTCAGTTGTTTTTCTAAGCTGATAGACTGCTCCACATAACCATTACTGAATAATAAATGTGCAAAGTCATAGTCTGTAAAACTTTCGATATGGTCGGCTATACTGGTACTTAGTGGCGTATTCTCAACCCGTAATTCCTCAATCACTTTCATCAACCCTCGTACTTCACTATTGGTTACTGCACGAATGGCTTTTCTAAGGATTGGGAAGCGTTCCCCATCACGAGAGGAAATCCCCGTAAGGAATGTCAGAATATCAATAGCCAGTGATTCAGAATCTTTGGGATTTTTCATAATCACATAAGGGTCAAGTAAGCCTTTGTTTTTCTCATCAGAAGTCAGAGTGACGATATTGATTTCATGGGAAATCTCTGGCAAGGTTTCTTTCCATCTGCCACGTTCTGCTTTTGGGTCTACAATCACTGCTTGTGCCCCATAAAGCACCGCATAATAGACGATAAGGTTATTCGCAAAGGATTTACCACCACCCAGCGAACCAACAAAAGCCGACGCTAACGCATTGGTTACTGAACCCTTAACCCCTTGACTGGCAAGAGCAGGTTTCAGATAGACATTGCGTCCAGTATCTAAGCTGTAGCCAACATAAATCCCCTCATTTTCCCCCAGCATTTGAGTAGCACCAAAACCTAAACCAGCGAGGAAATCAGAGGTCACATATTGAATATAATCATTCATATAACGCTTGCTGGCAGGTAAAAATTCTTCATGTAAGCCGAGCATATCCCCAAATGGTCGTACCAGTTTTACGCTTAAATCGTCATAAAAATCTTTCACTTCATTACAACGACGTTTGAGTTCGTCAAGATCATTTGCTGATACCCTTACCACATAAGACAGCTTGTACATAGATTCCTTGCTTTGGTCTAAATTGGTTTCCAGCTCATTCACACTTTCCAGAGCTTCCGCCACATTGGAGCTGGTTTCATTATCACTTTGCCAAGCGTGGTTATCCAAGTCTTTCAGTTCTTTCTTTTTATTGCGGACAGTAGATAGGGCTTTACGATTCGCTACAATTTCCACATTCATTGACGTATCAATCGGGAATGTAAATTGCTGTTGCTGGTAGTAGAAGATTTCAGAGGACGGGAAGTCCAGTTCTCCGACAATGCTGTTAATGGTAAAGTAAGCTACATAGACGGTTTCATCTTCCTGCTGGATTTTCAAATATCGCTGTTTTTCTTCCACCAAACAGCGAGTAGGCTTAATCAAGTCATAGTATTTAATCAGCGTTTCATTATCCAGCTTTTTCTTTGATAGATGGTACTCATACTCTTCATAGGCAGTGCCTGTCTGTCCGTAAAGGTGTTCAATCAGATAGCCGAAGTCGTCCTTATCTAACCTGCGGATTTTGAAACGACGAGAGATTTTATTTTCTAAGAGCTTTTCCATCTTCTGAAAACGCAGGATTTCATCATTACTCATACTAACAAAATCGCCCATCAGCTTATGGTTCACATCATAGACAAAATCAGACAAAGCATTTTTTGCTTCAACGGTAAGACTTTTCATAGAAAACTCCTGATCGTTGAGAAGCAACTTAAAGCCGATAAAGAAACGGTAGTTCACTTGATTTTCGCCAATCATGGATATTAAAGCGTCTGTCTGTTGGTCGATTTTGTCATAGGCAACCGCTTTGAGCTTGCCAGTGACTTCATTTTTGGAACGCTCTTGTGCAGAACGTATGCTGGATTCTGTACTGATTTGTAAAGCATGAATTTTGCCATCACGATTTTGTGCGATAAGCTGTCTGAAAGAATCATGCACTTGTATTTTCTGTTCTGGACTTAGAAATGAGTAATTGTAAGGAACAAGCTCATAGTAAGCATAACATTCCCCGTCTTTATTCCAGACGAGATTGTTTTCAATGTATTTAATTGGATATGCCATAAAATTCACTCCTAACTGCTGTAATGGCTTCTTGTGGCTGGTTTCTGCCAAGCGTTACTTTTTTTCCTGCATAGGTCAGCTTTGGTCGCAGTGCATAAGCAATGACAGACTTCAAAAATCCATAAGGCTTTTTACCATCAAAAGTTTTTGTAGACATAAACCATGTGAAAGCCACAGGAATCCCAAAGTATTTGAGAAATGCTCCCTCTATCATGGAAAGAGGGGGCAAGTTGCCAAGTATCATCACTGCAAAGAGTGACACGACAAACCATGTCATTTGCGTAAAGGTTATGGGAAACGGAAGTCTAAAATCATTGATAGAATACAGTACCTTTTCCACAGACCAGATACTGGTATAGCTTCGTATTTTCTTCATGTAATCAATCCTTTCATAAAAAATAGGGGTAGCTGATTGAGCCACCCCGTAAAATAGAAAATCTGCCAGTAGTAATGTACCGACAGATTTAATAGACGATTTCAAAAATCCCATGATTGGTTGAGATAAACGTTCCTGAAAGGTCTAAATCCCGACCATAGGCTTGATAATCAATATAGTTTTGAAGACTAGCTGGTACTTCGCCTAAAGCACCCGTTTCTTCAATGTAGTAGCGTGCCACGTCATACATATCATCACAATCGGAATGAATGATAATATCCTCTTGATGTTCGCTTAGTTCTTCAATGCTTGAAAAATGAGTGAGCAGAGCAGATAGCTCCGATTGTAATTCTTCGGGTAATTCCGATACCATTTCCCATAGTCGATTGAGTTCGCCAATGGAAGTGTATTCGTCAACCGTAAAGGGTAACTCGTAGTCATGAATGGCGTATTCCTCATATTCATCATTCAAGCCGATTTTCTCTTTGACTTCCTCAAAGTCAATGGGAAAGGTAAACCACGCACCGACCAATTCGCCCTCATTGTATTTGCCTAAATTCGCAATATAGACTTGCATATCGTCCATATATTCACGTCCTTTCTTTGTAGAGATTCAAAAATCCCTACCGCACTTCGTTTGGTGTACCATTCCTTTGCGGAACATAAGAAAACCACTTATATTCCACAAAAGAACGGTTTTATTTAAGCACCAATAATGCGATTGAATAGCTCTAGTAAAATGTCTTTTACTCCAGCAGCGTTGAAGACTAAGCCAACCGCAATAATCGCAATAATTAAAAAGCCAATCAGTTTGCTAAACTCACGCTTGAAGCCAAGATACAAGCCAATCACAACGATTGCTAAAAGCACCAGTGATTGAGCGTTTGATAGAAACCAGTTATAAAGGTTTTGTCCAAAATTCATAAAAATGTTCTCCTCTCTATATTCAATGAATTTGTATTTGAGTTATTTTTTTGTTGTTATCACGTCCTGTTCTTTTACTGACTGTTGCTTCAAAATCTGCTTGTGTCGGTCTGTCAGTTTCGCATGGTCGAGAATGTCTTTTACAACCTGCGTCTGGTTGATTTCATCAAGTTTAATCGCAACCTTTAAGGTCGGGGCAACTTGATGAGATAGCCAGTTCAGCGTCCTTTGGAAGGAGTAAGGCTCTGGTTTTGTGGTTAGTTTTAATCGTTCACGATTGTTCCCAATAAACCAAGCCCATTCTTCATTCAGTTTCCAATCAGAACGAGGTTTGGAATCGTCTTTATCTACAAAACGGATATACCGATTGATAATTTTAAAGGCGGTATGCTCTGGATTGTCATAGACGAGTAAATCACGGACTGCATAATAGGCACGCTCATTTTTCAATCGAATCTCAAAACGGTTTTTTACTTCTGCGTCTTCAATGGGAATATCATTTTTCTTGTACTGCTCGTAGTCCTTTTCATAGATACAGAAATAAACTTCACTTTGTAATGAACCGATATAGAGGGTGTTTCCCATACATTCCTTTTCCTCTTTGCGTACCAGTTCGCCACTGCGATAGCTTTTAAAACTGCGGAAGACGGAGATACATTCTTCCTGTTGGCACTTTTCAGTGAGTACAGGGATATTCAAAATCCCTGTCTTATCGTTAATGGCAAGGTCAAGGCGTTTCATCACACCGCCAGCCACCAAAACGTCCATAAAGAACTCATACCAGCTTCTTTGTTGTGCCAGAAGATAGCTTTCAAATTGTCTGCACCCACGACCTTTCAATTCCACCAGAACTCCTTTGTCCAGTTCATGGGAGCAAAGGACGAATATGTCGCCTAAAGCATAATGCTCTGAATAAGAATAGAAACCATAGTCCTCATGAAGAAAATAGGACAGTTTCAGTTGTAAGATGTTTTCGACCACCTGCTGTACGTCTGTTGTCGGAAAGCGAATCCTTACATAATCAAACAGCATTTCAAGGGGAGCGTCGGGATTGAAGCGTTCCAGAGCTTCCCAAAGGGACTGCTGTAAATCCTCTGATGGCTTGACTTTTCCTGTTTCAATATCGCTTAGATACTGCCTTGTAATACCAGTCGCAACAGCTAAACGGTTTTGAGATAGTCCATAAGCCAAGCGTTTTTCTTTTAAATGCTGTAACCAAGTTTGTTCATTCAGTAAAAATCCCTCCAATCAAAAAGGCGTATGTCAACTTTTAAAGCCCATTTGACATACGCTGAAATTTTGTAAATCCCTTGTAACCAAAGGATTTTCTAATGTTTTTTTGACTGTTTCCTGTCGATTTGTACCCCCCTGTTAGATACGGGGGGTTAAGTGCTGGCGTGGCTATTGCCACACCAGCCAGCAAGATCAGTCCACACCTGCGACTTCCGCTTCGCACGTCGCCTGCGTGGACTGTCTGCTGTTGGATAACTTTTTAATTTCCTCCAAGAAATCATATCCTTTTGGTACAAGGGGAGTATAAAACTCTGATATGACACTTGTTCCTACATCAACATAGCCACGACCTTTGATTCGCTTTAAGAAGAAATCCTTTTGTACGTCACTGCCAAACATCATGCCATAGCCCATTTCAGACATACGACCTAAAGCCACTCTGAAATTAAACTGATCACGGATTCCGTCGCCTAAATATTTTGCGTCTGGACGTTGACAAGCCAGTATTAGAAAGAAGCCAGCTTGACGACCTAACATGACAATCTGTTTCAGCTTATTCATAACTGCGGTGTTTTCTTTTGTTCCCAGCATTTCCATGAAAGCGACGTATTCATCAAAGATTAAGAAGTGTGCCGGGAGACCTAAGTAAGCATAATTTTTGCCAGTCTTATAGTTCTTCATCTGCTTCATTTCCTCACTACGTTTCATCATTTCTTCATAGAATGTTTCAATGCAAGAAAGCAAGTCTTCTTTTCTATAGTAGACATTTGCCATCACAGAACCTAAGTCCGCAAGGTCAGCATTTTTCGGGTCAAGAATATACAGTTTTGAATCTGTATGAAGCAAGGCTTCAATCAGTGTCAGTATAAAGTAAGTTTTACCGCCACCTGTACCACCAGCAATCAACATATGAGGGAGCTTATCATATTCCCACCATACGTTTTTCATTAAGCGAAGTTTACCATCTTTAGCTTCTACTTCATCAATAGAAATACGACTGGCTATGGTGTCATAGAGCAAAGTATATTCCACATAGGAATCCTTTAACTCTTTATCCGTCAGCTCACAGTACAAGCCACTCTCTAATTTCTTTTCCAAGTGTAAGAGTTGGTCTTGATATTTTCCCAGCGTGATTTCCACCCGTATCTGTATCAAGCCATTTTTAAGTCGATAATACATTTTAGGGAAGTAGGTTATCTTTTCCTTTGTACGACCAGCACTATCTTTAAAGAAACCCTCTGTTTTGACCTGTTCAGATTCATACCACTTGTTTTCAAGTATCATCTTTGCCAGTTTTTGACGGTGGTAAAGTTGTTTAACCGTATCATAGCGAACCCGTTTGAATACAAACGCTACCAGCAAGCAGATAAGAATTGCGACACTGAAACTGATAATTAAATAGGGAATGTCAATCTTATCTGCTTGTGATAGGTTAAAATCCTGCCAGTTGATCTGCTGGATTGTCTTCACATGAAACAGTCCGACAACCAGCAGGAAAACAGGCAGGAGTGACGCTATCGTAAAATGAAAGACTAAATCTTTACCAGATGGGCGAATCCTTTTACCACGCTGTTTCATGCGAAAAAGTCTCCTTTCTACCTAGCGACTATTTGTCTTGTGTCGGTTCTTTCTTTGCTTGTGGTTGAGCTTTGAATGAACTAGAATCCTTTGTCAGCACAATATCGTCTGCCTTGATATACCAGTCAACATCTGCTCCTTGATAGGTGGCAGTAGCAACGGTGTCCGCAATGGGATTGATAAGTTCCACCCGTGCGTTATAATCAAACTCTTTCAAAGGCACGCTGGCAGGAATACTTACTTGAATCATGCGTCCTTGTCCTTTGGATTTTAAGTCATAGGTACGTTCCTTGATTTCATCTGAAACCGACCCGTCTTCATTTTGGATTCTCACTTCACGACGTAGAGCAGAGAATTTCAATTCTCCAAAAGTCGTGTCTTTATCTAATACAATGCCATTTGCTAATCTCATCATTTTTCCTCTCTTTCTTTATTCTTTTATCATGTCGTCAGCATGTAAAAGGTAATTTGTAAAACCACGAGTGCCGATTTTGTAGCCCTCTGCGGTAATACGTGGATTGACTAACTTCACACGTTCCTCAAAGCCGAAATGTTTTTCGCCAGCTTCAGCAGGAAGCACCACCACAATATCATCTGCTCTTTGAACATCAGAATAGAGATTATAGCTTCTTGATAAGACAGTTAGCCGTCCGTTGATTCTTCGCTGAACGACTTTATCCTCGCCAGCAAATTCTAAATTGCCGAATGTTTTTTCCATGTTGGGAATCACAAATTTAAGTTCCATATTTTTACCTATCCTTTCTTTTTTATTGGCTGAATGAATGTTTGATGGTCTTAAAGAGTGGGGAACGACCTTTTGATTCTTGATTTTTTGTTTTCATAAGTTCACTTCCTTTCAAAATCGGGTAAAAAAATAGACACCTCATTTTTTGAAGTGTCTACCTATTAAATATTCAAATTTTATTGGAAGTATCTTTATATCTTCACTTTTCAAGGATAAATCGTCGTATCAAAGCTCATTCATAAGTAGTAAATTAGTAGTAAATTGAGTGGTTTTGACCTTGATAAAGTGTGATAAGTCCAGTTTTTATGCGGATAACTAGATTTTTATGCTATTTTTGAGTAAAAAAATCTTCTAGCAAAAACTAGAAGATTAGAGGATTTTATCCGATCTATCCACCATAAAGAGGGCGACCGTCATGATGATATCAATGACTAGGAGGGTAATAACAGCTGGAATCCAGGAATGGAACATGTCAAAGCTGTAACCAAAGAGGGCTGGGCCGATGGCTGCCAAAATGTAGCCGCCGGTCTGGGCAAGTCCAGACAATTGGGCCGTCTTTTCAGGCGAGCTTGTTTTGATGGAGAAGCAAACCATGAGGTAAGGAAAAAAAGCGCTACAGGCAGTACCAATTAAGAGATGAGCTACTAACCAGTAGAGGAAACTCTTGATTGGGTATAAAAGCATAGCAATTCCAAGCATTCCAGCGAGAGAGACGATTGTTAACATGATTTGACGGTGACGATTGGACAAACGAGTCGTTAAACTTGGAATAGTCATCGAGAAGGGGATACTAGTCAGAGAAAAGATCGAAGCTAAAAGACCGGCATCTGTGTGAGATAAGCCAGCACTGATTGCCATGGTAGGTAACCAGGTCATACTGGTATAGAAGAGTAAGGACTGAAGTCCACCGAATACAATAATAGCCCAAACTTCCTTGTTTTTTAAGATATTCTCTTTCTTTTGTTTTTTCTCACTTCCTTTTAGAAAATGATTGTGACGATGATTGGGGAACCAGACAACTAAAGTTAGTAGGCAGACCAAGGATAAACAGAGGATCAAGCCTTTCCAAGATGTCGCCTGAGTAATGGGGACAGAAAGATAGGAAGCAAGAGCCGTTGTAATCCCCATTGAGGTCACATAGATGGTTGTCAGAAAGCCAATCTTTTGTGGGTGATTGGCCTGAATGGCGCTAGGAAGGAGCACGTTAAAGATCGCAATACTTGCTCCGATGAGTAAAGTCCCTAGATAGAGTAGAGGAAGATTAAAGATACGAATCACTGAACCGATAGTCAATACGATAAGACTATAGGTGAAAAGGTGCTCGAGTCCAATCTTTTGAGCCAAACGAGTCGCAAAAGAGGAGAAGAGGGCAAACATCAAGAGAGGAAGGCTAGTCAAAACCCCAAGGGAACTGACTTCTACTCCCAAACCTTGAGCAATGTCACCTAAAATAGTCGGTAGGGCTGTAAAAGGAGCTCTTAAGACCGCTCCGATTAAGATAATTCCTAGAATAAAAAAGAGTGATCGTTTTTTCATGTGAACCTCAATAAGCTGATTTTGATAACAGCTTATTTTAATTTTTTTTCCTATAGATGTCAAGATAAGGGACAAAAAGCTATACTATGAAAGGATTCAGTTACTCCCAAAAACTAGGTTAGCTTTACTAGTTTTTTTCTGGGATTCAAATAAAAATAGGAAAGTCAGGGAAATTGTGATAAAATAGTGAAAGAAAATCTATAAATTGGAGAAAAACTGTGTCAGAAAATCGGAAATTTAGTGTCTTGATGTCAGTCTACGTAAAAGAAAACCCAGTCTTTTTGGAAGAGGCAGTAGAGAGCATCTTAAACCAGACGCTTAAACCTAGCGAAGTCGTTCTCGTAGAGGATGGTCCACTGACACCTGAACTGTATCAAGTTTTGGAAAAATTGACAGCACAGTCAACGATTCCAATCAAGCGTTGTCCGCTTGAACAAAATCGTGGTCTAGGCTTGGCCCTTCAATATGGTGTTTTACAGTGCCAGTATGATGTCATTGCTCGTATGGATACAGATGATATTGCTGTTAGAGATCGCTTTGAGCAGCAGTTCAATTTGATGGAAGAAGAAAACTTGGATCTGCTAGGTGGTCATATTGCAGAATTTATCGACCGACCTGATGAGATTGTGTCTTACCGCCGTGTGCCGATTAAGCATGAGGATATCATTGCCTACCAACGTATGAGAAGTGCCTTTAACCACATGACTGTTATGTTCAAAAAAGAGATGGTACTCAAGGCTGGTAACTATGAAGATGGTCTTTATATGGAAGACGATCTCCTCTGGCTCAATATGATTAGTGCTGGAGCTCGAACTGGAAATGTGGATCAAATCCTATGTAAGGTGCGCGTGGGAGCGGGAATGTTTGAACGCCGTGGAGGGCTTCGCTATCTCAAGCTCTATCGTCAGGCACGTCAAAGAATGCACGCGCGTGGACAGATTTCCTATGGAGAATATCTGAAAAGTGTCTTAATCCAGGTTGTCGTTGCCCTATGTCCAGGATTTGTGCGACAGTTTATATTTTTAAAACTTCTAAGAAAAAGCAAGTAATTGAAGCCAATTAGATTTTAAAAATTTATCTGAAGATTACTAGAAAATGTGATTTTGCGTAGGAGGATACCATTCACATGAATAAAAAAATGACAGATTATGTAATTGATCTGGTTGAAGTATTAAATAAACAACAAAAACAAGTATTCTGGGGATTTTTTGACATTACCAGTATGGTTTTATCAATCATTGTTTCCTATATCTTGTTCTATGGATTGATTAATCCCACACCAGCAGACTATGTAATTTACACAGCTCTAACCTTCCTTTTCTATCAGATTATGATTGGATTTTGGGGTCTAAATGCAAGTATTAGTCGTTATAGTAAAATTACAGATTTTATGAAGATTTTCTTTGGTGTGACGATTAGTAGTATTTTATCTTACATTATCTGCTATACCTTTCTTCCGCTCTTCTCTGTTCGTTTTATTGTACTCTTTATCTTACTTACAACATTCTTGATTCTACTTCCTCGTATTACTTGGCAGTCGATCTATTCTAGACGTAAGAAGGGGAACGGGGACGGTGAACATCGCCGAACTTTCTTAATTGGTGCAGGAGATGGTGGAGCTCTCTTTATGGATAGTTACCAACATCCTACCAGTGATTTAGAGTTGGTTGGTATTTTGGATGATGACGAAAAGAAAAAAGGCCAGAAACTTGGGAAGATTCCTGTATTAGGTTCTTACAATGAGCTTCCTGAACTAGCTAAACGATACAGGGTTGAAAAAGTAATCGTTGCGATTCCTTCCTTGGATCCATCTGAGTATGAACGCATTTTGCAGATGTGTAACCAGCTTAATATCAAATGTTTCAAGATGCCCAAAGTCGAATCTGTTGTACAGGGCCTTCATCCGTCTATTAGTAGTTTCCAAAAACTGGACCTTGCAGACTTGTTGGGAAGACAGGAGATTCGTTTAGATGAGTCACGTATCGGAGATGAGATACATGGCAAGACGATTTTAGTTACTGGCGCAGGGGGCTCAATCGGTTCAGAAATCTGCCGTCAGGTTAGTCGTTTCAGTCCGGAGCGAGTTGTCTTGCTTGGACATGGAGAAAACTCTATTTATCTGATTTACCATGAATTAATTCGTAAATTCCAGGGAATTGACTTTGTTCCTGTCATTGCCGATATTCAAGATTATGAGCGCTTGCTTCAAGTTTTTGAACAGTACGAACCAGCCATTGTTTACCATGCTGCAGCTCATAAACATGTTCCGATGATGGAGCGCAATCCAAAAGAAGCCTTTAAAAATAACATCCTTGGGACATACAATGTTGCTAGAGCAGTTGACGCCGCACGAGTTCCAAAAATGGTCATGATTTCGACAGATAAGGCCGTTAATCCACCAAACGTAATGGGAGCAACTAAACGTGTGGCTGAGTTGATTGTTACGGGATTTAACCAGCGTAGCCAGTCTACTTATTGTGCGGTGCGTTTCGGGAATGTACTTGGTAGTCGAGGTAGTGTGATTCCTGTCTTTGAACGTCAGATTGCTGAAGGTGGTCCTGTAACGGTGACAGATTTCCGAATGACTCGTTACTTCATGACCATTCCAGAAGCTAGTCGTTTGGTGATTCATGCGGGTGCTTATGCCAAGGATGGGGAAGTCTTTATCCTTGATATGGGTAAACCTGTACGCATTTACGACTTGGCTAAGAAAATGGTTCTACTCAGTGGTCATACTGAAAATGAAATTCCAATCGTAGAAGTAGGGATCCGTCCAGGTGAAAAACTATACGAGGAATTACTTGTCTCAACCGAACTAGTAGACAATCAAGTAATGGACAAAATCTTTGTTGGTAAGGTAAATGTAATGCCTCTTGAAATGATCAATCAAAAGATTGAAGAATTCCGTACTATGCAGGGTTCTGAATTGAAGAGAGCCATTATCAGTTTTGCAAACGAAACAACTCATGCTGACTAAAATAGATAAGATATTATCCGCGACTTCTTTGAGAGAAGAAGCAGATAGTATCTTTTTTTAACTTAGAGTGAGCTTCCGTGAATCAGGTACTTACTTGTCAGGTGTTTACACTTATGATAAAATATAATCATTAAAGTAATTAGGAGTCTATTATGATTAACGCTTATAAAAATTTCTTTAAAGGCTATGTAGATTTTGCAGGTCGTTCAACACGTTCCGACTATTGGTGGGTTTTTCTTGGAAATATGATTCTTTGTATTCCTTTCTACTTATCATACGGGAATGCTCTGGCTAACTCGCGAAACGAGGGTGCTCTTATAACTTTGGGCTTTATCGCTATTATCTATTTTATTTTTGGCCTAGCACTTTTCTTGCCGTCACTTGCTTTGATGGTCCGTCGCCTTCGTGATGCTGGTTTCCACTGGGCGCTCATCTTCGTTGGATTTGTTCCATTTGTTGGAAGTATCGCTCTTTTGGTACTTCTAGCTATGCCGACTAAGGAAGAAGCAACTCCTGCAATTAGTGAGGCTCAAGAAGTTCGAGTTGAAGAAGTTATCGAAGCTTCACCTTTTGAAGAGACAGACAATAAATAAAGGTAACTAAGCTCTATTGTCATATCTTATTTACTAGTCTCTTAATCCTGGTAAACAAGTCTAAAAGACTCCCAAATCTTCATTTGGGAGTCTTTTTATTAGTTTTTCTTCTGAAGATGAGATAAAAGGTCTGTTGACTGACGGGCAACCCAATCAGGTTGGTAGCTTATCAACTCTTCTTCTTCACCGAATCCCCAGGTTACGGCCAATGTTTTTATCCCTGTTTCCTGGGCTCCAATCATATCATATTTGGTATCTCCAATAATGACAACTCTATCTGGGGCTAGGTTATGAGTTTGCAGAGCTTGGCGAATGACATCCGCCTTGTGTAAAGCCTGAGGACTTGAACCATAGATGCCGTCAAAGAAGTGGTCAATACCAAAATTACGAACCATATTTTCTGCTATTGGAGTGTTTTTGGTAGTTGTTATATAGAGGGGATAATCCTTAGCTAATTCTGAGAGTACACTTTTGATGTTTGGGAAAAGCTTAGCTTCGTAAACTCCCTTATCCTTATAGTAGAAACGATAAAGCTGGACAGCTAGTTCGATCTGATTCTTTGGTAAACAACTAGCAAAACTTGTTTCAAGTGGAGGTCCCATAAAACCTCTGATAGTCTTGGCATCTGGACTAGGGACTCCCAGTTGTTCGAAAGTATAGGTGAACCCATTGTGAATACCGATTGAGCTGTCTACAAGGGTTCCATCTAGATCAAAAAAAATGGCTGATAGGGATGACATTGATTCTCCTAGTAATCTTGAAATTATTCACCGAAGATTTCTTTTTGAAGGCGACGACCTGTCGGTGTGGCAGCGAGCCCTCCCTCTGCAGTTTCACGGAAGGCAGTTGGAAGACTAGATCCTACTTGGTACATGGCATCAATGACTTCATCAACTGGGATTTTTGATTCGATACCAGCCAGAGCCATATCGGCTGCGATGAAGGCAAAGCTTGCTCCCATAGCGTTACGCTTGACACAAGGAACTTCAACCAAGCCTGCAACTGGGTCACAGATAAGACCCAGCATATTTTTAATAACAAAGGCCAAGGCTTGACTCGCTTGATAAGGGGTCCCTCCAGCAGCTAAGGTTAGAGCAGCAGCACTCATGGCAGAGGCAGAACCGACCTCGGCTTGACACCCTCCTTCAGCCCCTGAAATAGAGGCATTATTGGCAATGACGAGACCAAAAGCTCCTGCTGCAAATAGAAAATCTAGTTGTTGTTCATGCGTTAAATCTAACTTTTGAATTGCAGAAGTGAGAACTGCTGGGAGGCAACCTGCACTTCCTGCAGTAGGTGTTGCACAGACGAGGCCCATCTTGGCATTGTGTTCATTAACTGCAATAGCGTTACGAGCAGCAGATAAGACTGTTAGGTCCGATAGCGTATTTCCTTTTTGGATATAGTGATCAAGCTTAGCTGCGTCACCACCTGTCAAACCACTACGAGATTTCTTTTCACTGAGACCGAGCACGACAGAAGCTTTCATGACCTCGAGATTGCGTTCCATGAGGAGGAGAACTTCTTCGCGCTCTCTTCCCGTTAGCTCATACTCAGTCGTAATCATGAGTTCAGCAACATTTCCTTGGAAGTCAAGTTCGGCTTGTTCGACTAATTCTTTGATAGAGTAAAACATATTTTCTCCTATTGAAAGAAATTGACATTGTGCAGATGAGGAATTTTACGAATTTCTTCGATAGATTCTTCACAGTTACGACTATCAACTTCGATAATCATGATGGCTTTTTCACCGGCCTTTTCTCGGGTCACATTCATTTGGGCGATGTTAATGTCAAAGCGAGAAAGTGCTTCTGTCACATGAGCAATCATACCAGGAACATCCTGATGGACGATAATGATGGTAGGGGTGTTCATATTAAGGGATACTGCAAAACCATTAAGCTCTGTTACCTGGATATTTCCACCACCGATAGAAATACCAGTAACACTAATGCTCTTATGAGCATTTTTAACAGTAATTTTAGTGGTGTTAGGGTGAGGGGCGTTACTGTCCTTTTGAATCGTCCAAACAATCTTAATCCCACGCTTATGAGCAATTTCTAAGCTGTTTGGAATTTCCGGATCATCTGTATCCATTCCTAGGATCCCAGCTACGAGGGCAAGGTCAGTCCCGTGTCCACGATAGGTTTTTGCAAAAGAGTTAAAAAGCTGGAATTCGACTTCGGTTGGAGTATCATCAAAGATAGAAGAGACGATTTTACCGATACGAACAGCTCCGGCCGTGTGACTACTAGATGGCCCAATCATGACTGGTCCAATGATATCAAAGACAGATTGAAAACGAAGTGATTGCATCTGTTTCCCCTTAAAAAGATTCTTGCTTCTATTATATCAAAGATTGCTTTCCTTAGCTTGAATCCATCACGAAATATCTTTTCCTCACTTAAATGGTGTAAATTAGGGCCTTTTGTGACAAAAAATGTCTTTTAGGGGTAAATAAAACACAGTCTTGTAACATTTCTACACAAAAATGTTAAGAAATAGTAATATTTCTAGAGTATCATAGAATTATAAGAAAGAAGGAGAAACTTTTTTAAATGAAATCAAATATTAGAACAAAATTTGCTGGATTAGCAGTTGTACTTGCTTTCCTTGCACCATCACTAACTTTTGCACAAGAAACAAAAACTTATGTTGTTAAACCTGGAGATACTCTTTCAGAGATTGCTGAAACTCACAACACAACAGTTGAAAAATTGGCTAAATTGAACAACATTAAAAACATTCACCTCATCTATGTTGACCAAGTATTGGTTATTGACGGCGAAGCTCCAGTAGTTGCTGCAACACCAGCGACGACAAAACCAGCAGCACCTGTTACAACTGAGGCATCTGCTACTACTGAAGCTCCAGCCCCAACAACTGTAGAAGAAACTCCAGCTGTAGAAGAAACTTCTGCCCCAGCAGTTGCAACACCAGCTCCAGCAGCAGAGAGAACACCAGCCCCAGCTGCTACTGTGAGCGGATCAGAAGCAGAAGCTAAAGAGTGGATTGCTCAAAAAGAATCAGGCGGTAGCTACACAGCTACAAACGGACGTTACATCGGACGTTACCAATTGACAGATTCATACTTGAACGGTGACTACTCAGCTGAAAACCAAGAACGTGTAGCAGATGCTTATGTTGCTGGACGTTACGGTTCATGGACAGCTGCTAAGAACTTCTGGCTTAACAACGGTTGGTACTAAGAAATAAAAAAAGAGTCTTGAAAGACTCTTTTTTTTTTTAACTTTTATTTGATGACAGATACTTTTTAAAGATTAGTGATAGCAAATTTATTAAGGTTGATGATTTAAATGAATTGTTCCACCTAACTTAGTAAGATGAACTACTTGTATGCAAACTTCAACCTATTCACTATGGCTATTAGCCTCTGGCTGAGAACCTGAAGAATCAGCAACTTGATTGCCTGAACTGCCAGCACTATCAGATGAATGTTGCTCAGCTGCAGGTGCTTGGGAGTTATTTATGCTTTCATATGATTCAGTATAGGCTGGAATGTAGTTGCTATCTTCGGAATTGTAGGCTTCTACTCTCTGAACGCTAGTAGTTGTTTCTGTTTGGTTAGATTTTTGTTCCTCTTTTTTGGCCAAGTCTTCAACTTGTTTTTGGAATTTAGAGATTAGTTCTTGAATCGGTCTTATTTTTTCTTCGATAGAGATTTGTTGGTTAGCAGAGTTGATAGTTTCGATGATTCCTAGTATTTTTTGTAAGGAAGCGATGGCTGTTTCAAGTGCTTGTTTATCTTGAAACTGGCTATCAGAATCCTTTATATCTAATTTCAAAGCTTTTTCACTATAGTGGTTTGCGACTTTAGTAATAAAGTCTGCTAGTGTCTTTTTGCCCGCATCAGTGGTTGGTTTCAATTCCTGAATCTTTTTCCAATCGTCTAAAACGGTTTCAGAATCGATATTGAAATCTTTGATAGCGTTTTTTACTTGTTCAACATCTTGTTGATTTTGTTGTTGTTTGATGAGAGCGATACTTCCTCTCTCTGCTTGAACACGTTCTTGATGAATGACTAAGCCTGCCAAAAGTCCAAAACCTGCAACAATTATAATAGCAAAAATAGTATTTTTTGATTTTAGTATGTCTTTGTAGTTGTTCACAATAGTTCTACGCACATGGGTAATGGTATATGTAAGGAATCATGTGCGCATTCCTCCTTATTACAGTATATCATTTTTAGTTGATTTTAAAAATAAGTTTTTAAAGAGAATAGAGGTTTAGGGATGAATTAATTTCTTTTGTATTCTATCTTCATGTATTTATGGAAGATCTTGATAGATTATCAGCCTCTTTCTTGTCTTCTCTATTTAAGCATGTTATAATGAAAACTGCTCAAACGACCTTCAATCGTAGTAGCAAACACGACCTTCAATCGTGAATAAACGAATAGATGGGAGAACTACCATGAGTGATAACTCTAAAACACGTGTTGTCGTGGGGATGAGTGGTGGTGTTGATTCGTCGGTGACGGCTCTCTTGCTTAAAGAGCAGGGCTACGACGTAATTGGGATCTTCATGAAGAACTGGGATGATACAGATGAAAACGGCGTCTGTACGGCGACCGAAGATTACAAGGACGTGGCTGCAGTGGCAGACCAACTGGGCATTCCTTACTACTCTGTCAACTTTGAAAAAGAGTATTGGGACCGCGTTTTTGAGTATTTCCTAGCGGAATACCGTGCAGGACGTACACCAAATCCCGATGTTATGTGCAACAAGGAAATCAAGTTTAAGGCCTTTTTGGACTATGCTATGACCTTAGGCGCAGACTATGTAGCGACTGGGCACTATGCCCGTGTGGCGCGTGATGAGGATGGCATCGTTCATATGCTTCGTGGCGTGGACAATGGCAAGGACCAGACCTATTTCCTCAGTCAACTTTCGCAAGAACAACTTCAAAAAACCATGTTCCCATTGGGACATTTGGAAAAGCCTGAGGTTCGCCGTCTAGCTGAAGAAGCAGGTCTTGCGACTGCTAAGAAGAAAGACTCGACAGGGATTTGCTTTATCGGAGAAAAGAACTTTAAAGAATTTCTCAGCAACTACCTACCAGCCCAACCTGGTCGTATGATGACTGTAGATGGTCGCGATATGGGTGAGCATGCAGGTCTTATGTATTATACGATTGGTCAGCGTGGAGGACTCGGTATCGGTGGTCAACACGGTGGCGACAATGCACCTTGGTTCGTTGTTGGAAAAGATTTGAGCCAAAATATCCTCTATGTAGGACAAGGTTTCTATCATGAAGCGCTCATGTCAACAAGCTTGGAAGCTAGCCAGGTTCACTTTACTCGTGACATGCCAGAGGAATTTACGCTCGAATGTACGGCAAAATTCCGCTACCGTCAGCCTGATTCTAAGGTGGCAGTGCATGTCAAAGGAGACAAGGCGGAGGTCATTTTCGCGGAACCGCAACGCGCCATTACACCAGGACAGGCAGTTGTCTTTTATGATGGCGAAGAATGTCTCGGTGGTGGTTTGATTGACAATGCCTACCGTGATGGCAAGGTTTGTCAGTACATTTAGATTGACAAATGTTCTCAATTTGCTACAATAATAAAAGCAATAGAAATGATGGTCAAAGCTCATGGATGTTGCAGGCTTTTTTGTCCTGCACTTCTTTGGAGTTTTGACTGTTTTTGTGTCGTTTAAAGGAAAGGGCAAAAATGACTCAACAAGACTTTCGGACAAAAGTGGGAAATACTGTTTTTGGTGTTCGGGCGACAGCCTTGATTCTCCAAAATCGTAAGCTTCTAGTCACCAAAGATAAGGACAAGTATTACACCATCGGCGGTGCGATTCAAGTCAACGAAAGAACAGAAGATGCGGTAGTCCGTGAGGTGAGGGAAGAACTGGGTGTCAAAGCTCAAGTTGGACAGCTAGCTTTCGTGGTTGAAAATCGTTTTGAAGAAGACGGTGTTCACTATCACAATATCGAGTTTCATTATTTGGTGGACTTACTTGAGGATGCCCCATTGACCATGCAGGAAGACGAAAAAACGCAGCCCTGTGAGTGGATTGACTTGGACAAGCTTGGGGATATTCAGCTGGTTCCAGCCTTTTTAAAGACAGCCCTACCAGATTGGGACGGCCGACTAAGACACATTCATCTTGAGGAATAGGAGAGAAAATGATGGTTAAGCTTATTGCCCATGTGCTTGTTCATAGTGGTGGTGATTTTTTGCTTATTCAGCGTTCGGAAATTAAAAGAGGACAACCCAACGTTTATCCAACTTACTGGGATATTCCTGGTGGTGGGGTTGAAAAGGGTGAACTTCCGCGAGATGGAGCTCTTAGAGAATGTGTTGAAGAAGCGGGAGTTAGGCTAGATAGAGGTTCGCTCAAACTTCTTTACGAAGATAGTCAACTGGATACCTCTAAGGATACTGTCTTTACTCGCTTAGTTTATAAAGCAGAGTGGGTTGGAGAGAAGCCGATTATCATATTAGATTCTGAAGAGCATACGCACTTTAAATGGGTTACTATGGATCAAGCTCTAGAGGAGGAGAAGTTGGTTCCTTATTTGCAAGAAATTTTTGAAAGGTTAAGAAATGACTTATAATTTTACAGAAGAATACGATATTATTGTAATTGGTGCTGGGCATGCCGGGGTGGAAGCTTCCCTAGCTGCTAGCCGTATGGGTTGCAAGGTCTTGCTTGCGACTATTAACATTGAAATGTTGGCTTTCATGCCTTGTAATCCCTCTATCGGTGGTTCTGCCAAGGGGATTGTCGTGCGTGAAGTGGATGCCCTTGGTGGCGAAATGGCCAAGACCATTGATAAGACTTACATCCAGATGAAGATGCTTAACACTGGGAAAGGTCCAGCTGTTCGTGCCCTTCGTGCGCAAGCTGACAAGGATCTCTACTCTAAGGAAATGCGCAAGACAGTTGAAAATCAAGAAAATCTGACCCTTCGTCAAACCATGATTGATGAGATTCTGGTAGAAGATGACAAGGTAGTTGGTGTGCGTACTGCGACTCATCAAGAGTATGCTGCAAAGGCTGTTATTGTGACTACAGGAACGGCTCTCCGTGGGGAAATCATCATCGGAGACCTCAAGTACTCGTCAGGCCCTAACCACAGCCTAGCTTCGATTAACCTAGCTGATAATCTCAAAGAACTGGGCCTCGAAATCGGTCGTTTTAAGACAGGAACGCCTCCACGTGTTAAGGCTTCCTCTATCAACTATGATGTGACAGAGATTCAGCCAGGAGATGAAACACCAAATCACTTCTCTTACACTTCACGTGATGAGGACTATGTCAAGGATCAAGTGCCGTGCTGGTTGACCTACACAAATGGTACCAGTCATGAGATTATCCAAAACAACCTCCATCGTGCGCCTATGTTTACAGGTGTGGTTAAGGGAGTGGGACCTCGCTATTGTCCGTCAATTGAGGACAAGATTGTGCGTTTTGCAGACAAGGAACGTCACCAGCTTTTCCTTGAGCCAGAAGGACGAAACACAGAAGAAGTTTATGTCCAAGGACTTTCAACCAGTCTTCCTGAGGATGTCCAGCGTGATCTGGTTCATTCTATCAAAGGTTTGGAAAATGCAGAGATGATGCGTACAGGTTATGCTATTGAGTATGACATGATTTTGCCTCATCAGTTGCGTGCAACTCTGGAAACCAAGAAAATCTCAGGGCTTTTCACAGCTGGTCAGACAAATGGAACGTCAGGTTACGAAGAAGCTGCTGGTCAAGGGATTATTGCTGGTATCAATGCGGCTCTGAAAATCCAAGGTAAGCCTGAGTTGATTTTGAAACGAAGTGACGGTTATATCGGGGTGATGATTGACGACTTGGTGACCAAGGGAACCATTGAACCCTACCGTCTCTTGACCAGTCGTGCTGAATACCGCCTCATCCTTCGTCATGACAATGCTGATATGCGTTTGACTGAGATGGGACGTGAGATTGGTCTTGTGGATGATGAACGCTGGTCTCGTTTTGAAATCAAGAAAAATCAATTTGAAAATGAAATGAAGCGTTTAGACAGCATCAAACTTAAGCCAATCAAGGAAACAAATGCTAAGGTTGAGGAGATGGGGTTCAAGCCCTTGACAGATGCGGTGACAGCCAAGGAATTCCTTCGTCGCCCAGAAGTCTCTTACCAAGATGTGGTGGCTTTCATCGGACCTGCTGCTGAAGAGTTAGATGACAAGATTATCGAATTGATTGAAACAGAAATCAAGTACGAAGGCTACATTTCAAAAGCCATGGATCAGGTTGCCAAGATGAAACGCATGGAAGAAAAACGTATTCCAGCCAACATCGACTGGGATGACATTGACTCTATTGCGACAGAAGCTCGCCAGAAGTTCAAACTCATCAATCCAGAAACCATCGGCCAAGCCAGCCGTATCTCTGGGGTAAATCCAGCAGATATCTCCATTCTGATGGTGTATCTGGAAGGTAAAAATCGAAGCATTTCAAAAAATTTAGAAAAGAAAGCTGACTAAAAATAAAAAGCTGAATTCTCTATTGAGAGATTCAGCTTTTTTAGTTTTTTCTTCATTTTTCGAATTAAGAGAAAAGGGGAAATGACTATGCTAACAGTAGAAGAAAAAAATTTTTTAGACCGCTATAAAAGAGTTTCATATCATCGTTTTTATGAGATTGAACGCTTTGTCTATCTATGTGATAAGCTGAACAAGTGTCAACCACAAGCTGACAAGCACTAGAGTTTTTGATATACTAGAACAAATCAGATTGTAGGAGAGAGAAAATGAATGTACATGATAACTTAGAAGATACTCCGACACCGTCTTGGGCAGAAGTGGAGGATTATCAAGGAGAAGAAGTGGTGGGATTAGAGGGAAATTCACAACAATCATCTCCGATTCCATATTTAAGAATTATTATCTGGACTACCTTGATTACTCTTTTGTCAGCAATTGCTCCAGTGCTATTAGGGGTAACAAGCCTGCAGTATTCAGCTGACTCATACGTTGGCTGGGCTTTGCATCAAGGTGGGGATATTTACACAGACTTTTTTGGAACTGAAGGTTTGTTATATTACTTGCTCCAGTATATTGTTAAAGGCAGTATAGTATTTGCTGCCCTCTACTGGTTGGCTTTGCTGGGTTCGGGCATCTTCCTTTTCAGAGCAGCAACAGCTATATCTAAGAGAGATAAACAGGTCCATCAATTGTTAGTAGGATTCTACCTTCTTGCAGGAGGTTTGAGTTTTGGTGGGGGCTATGCAACTATTCTTGCCTTGCCATTCTTGTTTTTTGGGCTTGATTTGGCTCTAGCTTATATGGTAGATTCCGAAAATGACAAAGGTTTTTTACGAATTGGGATGAGCATGGCTCTAGCATTTTTCTTAGCTCCTTTGCCAACCGCTTTGTATTCTTTGGTCCTATTTTTGGCTTTATCAGCCTTCAATATTGTTCGCCGTCGCTTAAGTCACGGTATTTATCAATTTTTGGCTGCTGGGCTTGGATTTTCACTTTTCTTCTACCCAATTGGCTACTATACAGTTTACAAGGGAAGTTTTGGGAGTGCCATTAGTCAAATTCTCTATCCAATAGATAGTTTGAATATATTTTCAAACCTTGCTTTATTAGATAACCTTTTCTTTTATGGTTTACTAACACTTTCTCTCGGTACTTTAGTACTTATTTTTACAGGATTTTTCCAGTCTAAGCCGGTTGAAATAGAATATGTTGCTATCTTTTCAGGTATTGCGTTAATACTCCTGGTTGTTTTATTGATATTCTCTACAGAACCGATTCATGGGAGTCGTTTAGTAGTGTATCTGCCCTTTATGACAATCCTCCTATTAGCAAGAATCGGAGAGAAGGAATTAAAGGGAGCAGATCGCCGTAGAAGATATAGAAGAGAATCGACTCTGTTGGGAGACTTTCTTAGAATTAATGCCTATTTACCGATTTTTGCCCTCATTTATTTAGTGGTTGCCCCCCTTGTTGGTCGATATGTCCTCCATCAAGATCTTTATCAAGAACGTGGACGTATAGAATCAATAGTGAAAGAACAAACTAAGGTAAGTGATTCTATTTATATTTGGGACAATCAGATTGATATGTATCAGTCTAGTGAGCGTCTATCAGCCAGTCATTTGTTGGCCCCGAATCTACATACAAGTCTAGCTGAGAATCAGACCATACTTCTTAATGATCTGCGTGAAAATAAGCCGAAGATGATTGTAGTCAATACAAAACTGAATCTTTGGAAAGAAGTAGAGCAGTTGTTGACTCAAAATTATCAGCAGGTTCAAAGTGATTTTACAGACTTCAAACTTTATAAATTGAAATAAAATAATCAATATCTTGTGTAAAAAAATCATTTTTTCAAAAAAACACACAAGATATTGATTTTTATTTTTTAAGTGATATAATACTTCTTAGATATTACATTTTAGAAAAGAGTCTGGATATGATTGTATTGGAAGAAAAAACTGCTCCTAGTCCGACTTTATTTGTAGAAAAGCGTGACGGGAGACGAGTAGTCTTTGATGTAGAAAAAATAGATAAGGCACTTCGTAAGGCTGCAGAAAAGGTTATGGATGTGACTCCCTTGGTAGAAAAGCGTTTGAATAGCTTGGTTGAACGGATTGTTGCTGAGATTCATAGCCGTTTTCCCAAAGATGTTAAAATCTATGAAATTCAAAATATCGTAGAACATGAATTGCTTGAGGCTAGAGAGTATGCTCTGGCAGAGGAGTATATTACCTATCGGACCCAAAGGGATTTTGAGCGCTCAAAAGCGACAGATATCAACTTCAGCATTCATAAGCTTCTCAGTAAAGATCAGGCGGTTGTCAATGAAAATGCCAACAAGGATAGTAATGTTTTTAACACGCAACGTGACTTGACTGCGGGGATTGTTGGGAAGTCGATTGGACTCCAAATGCTTCCTAAACATGTGGCTAATGCCCATCAAAAAGGTGAGATTCATTATCATGATTTGGATTATAGCCCCTACACACCAATGACCAACTGTTGTTTGATTGATTTCAAGGGCATGTTGAAAAATGGCTTTAAGATTGGGAATGCGGAGGTAGAGAGTCCTAAGTCTATCCAAACAGCGACGGCGCAGATTTCGCAAATCATCGCCAATGTTGCATCGAGTCAGTATGGAGGCTGTTCAGCAGACCGTATTGATGAAGTTCTGGCTCCTTACGCAGAGAAAAATTACCAAAAGCACCTCAAAGATGCGGAGGAATGGGTTCTGCCTGATAAACGCGAAGAATATGCCTGGAAGAAAACCCAAAAAGATATCTACGATGCTATGCAATCCCTTGAGTATGAAATAAATACGCTCTTTACATCAAATGGGCAAACGCCATTTACCTCTCTTGGTTTCGGTCTAGGTACCAGTCGTTTTGAACGCGAAATTCAAAAGGCAATCCTGAACATTCGTATCAAGGGGCTTGGATCAGAACACCGTACAGCAATCTTTCCTAAACTCATTTTCACCCTTAAAAGAGGTCTTAACTTAGAGGAAGGCTCTCCTAACTACGACATTAAGCAATTGGCTCTCGAATGCGCAACTAAACGGATGTACCCAGATGTCTTGTCTTATGATAAGATTGTCGAGTTGACAGGTTCTTTCAAGGTACCGATGGGATGCCGTTCATTCCTTCAAGGATGGAAGGATGAAAATGGAGTAGAAGTCAATTCGGGCCGTATGAACCTAGGAGTTGTGACAGTCAATCTTCCTCGTATCGCTCTTGAATCTGAAGGCGACCTGAACAAGTTCTGGGAAATCTTCAATGAGCGTATGAATATCGCAGAAGATGCACTGGTTTACCGTGTGGAAAGAACCAAGGAAGCCACTCCAGCTAATGCACCAATTCTTTATCAATATGGAGCCTTCGGACGCCGTCTTGGAAAAGAAGAAAGTGTTGATCAACTCTTTAAGAATCGTCGTGCAACTATTTCTCTGGGCTATATCGGCTTGTATGAAGTGGCGACTGTCTTCTTTGGTAATCATTGGGAACGCAATCCAGAAGCCAAAGAGTTCACCCTTGATATTATTCGCGATATGAAACGTCGTGTAGAAGAGTGGTCTGACCAATATGGTTATCACTTTTCTATCTACTCTACACCGTCTGAAAGTTTGACAGACCGTTTCTGTCGTTTGGATACAGAGAAATTCGGTTCTATTCCAGACATCACAGATAAGGAATACTACACAAATTCCTTCCATTATGATGTCCGTAAAAATCCAACTCCTTTTGAAAAATTGGACTTCGAGAAGGTTTATCCAGAAGCGGGAGCATCAGGTGGATTTATCCACTACTGTGAGTATCCGGTTCTTCAACAAAATCCCAAGGCCTTGGAAGCTGTTTGGGATTATGCTTATGATCGTGTAGGTTATCTAGGGACTAATACTCCGATTGATCGTTGCTACAAGTGTGATTTCGAAGGAGACTTTGATCCAACTGAGAGAGGATTTGCGTGTCCTAACTGTGGCAATAGTGACCCTAAAACAGTCGATGTTGTTAAACGGACCTGTGGCTATCTTGGAAATCCGCAAGCGCGTCCGATGGTGAATGGTCGTCACAAGGAAATTGCTGCGCGTGTCAAACACATGAACGGTTCAACCATTAAAACAGCAGGGCATGAAGTAACAAATTAGAAAGAGATAGCATGGGAAAATATCAATTAGACGATAAGGGGAAGGCCTTGGTTCAACGATTCCACGAAAAGCATTCAAAGGGTGGAGTCAATAAAAAAGATCGAGTAGCCAGCCTTAGAGAACAATTTTTAAATAAGAACAAGAAAAAGTGAGAGTCCCCTCTCACTTTTCTCATAGCGGGAGGTAAAGATGATATTACGCAGACCAACATTGGCAGATAAAGAAACAGTTTTGGAGATGATGGCAGAGTTTGAACAGACTCAATCAGCCCACGATGGTGGCTTTTGGAATGCTGAGGGTTTTATTTACGAAGAGTGGTTGGAAAGTAACCAGAATCATGAAATGGGAATTAATTTGCCTGAAGGGTGGGTGCCTGATATTCAGTTAGTTGCTTTTGCAAAAGATGGTAAAGCAGTTGGATTCCTCAACCTTCGATTGCGTCTCAATGACTTCTTATTGGAAGAAGGTGGTCATATTGGCTATTCCATCCGACCGTCTGAAAGAGGCAAAGGTTATGCTAAGGAAGCTCTCCGTCAGGGCTTGCAAGTTGCTAAGGAAAAGAACATCCATCGTGCTCTGGTGACTTGTAGCACGGAAAATCCAGCCAGCCGAGCTGTTATCTTAGCTAATGGTGGGGAGTTGGAGGATGTTCGGAATGGAACGGAGCGCTATTGGATAGAGTTGGAGTAGAAAGCATGACATGGAATACACCAAAACCAGGCGAGTGGAAGAGCGAAGAGCTTAGTCAGGGACGTATCATTGACTACAAAGCTTTTAATTTTGTGGATGGAGAAGGGGTGCGCAACTCCCTTTACGTAGCAGGTTGTATGTTTCACTGTGAGGGCTGTTACAATGTAGCGACCTGGGCCTTTAATGCCGGGATTCCTTATACGCTAGAATTAGAAGAACAAATCATGGCAGACTTGGCTCAGCCTTATGTTCAAGGTTTGACTCTACTCGGTGGAGAGCCATTCCTCAATACAGGTATTCTTTTGCCCCTAGTCAAACGCATTCGAAAAGAATTGCCAGATAAAGATATCTGGTCTTGGACAGGATATACCTGGGAAGAAATGCTGTTAGAAACTCCAGATAAACTAGAACTTTTATCCATGATTGATATCTTAGTCGATGGTCGGTATGACAAAAGCAAGCGTAATCTCATGCTCCAGTTCCGCGGCTCTTCCAATCAACGAATTATCGATGTACAAAAATCCCTCAAAAGTGGGCAAGTGGTGATTTGGGACAAGCTTAATGACGGAAAAGAAAGCTATGAACAGGTCAAGAGAGAATGAAGAAAAAAGACTTAATAGAGCAACTGGTCTCAAAAATAGACTCAGGAAGAATTAGGACGCTAGGGATCTACGGTCATGGTGCTTCAGGTAAATCAACTTTTGCCCAAGACTTATACCAAGTACTGGATGCTGAAAAGGTAAATTTACTAGAAACAGATCCCTATATTACATCTGAACGTCATCTGGTAGTACCAAAGCAAGCGCCAGACCAAAAGGTAACAGCCTGTTTGCCAGTGGCGCATGAACTGGCAAGTTTACAGAGAGATATTCTGGCCCTGCAGGCAGGTATGGATGTCTTGACAATCGAAGAACCTTGGAAGGCTAGTGAGGTCTTATCGGGGGCAAAACCAATTCTGATAGTCGAAGGGATGTCTGTGGGTTTTCTTCCAAAGGAACTCTTTGACAAAACCATTTGTTTCTACACGGATGAAGAGACAGAATTAAAGAGGCGTCTAGCTCGAGATACGGCTGTGAGAAATGGCGATGCATCCTTTATATTGGCTAGTAAGCAAATGAGACGAGAGCAGTATCTGCAATACTATAAAGAAACCGAGTCAAAAGCGGATATCTTGATAAATCAATCAAATGATAAATTTCAGATCAAAACAAATATTATGAATATTATATAGAAGCAAAATCAAAAATTAATACTTTTGAATAGGTTTGCCTTAGTAATTGAATCGAGGAAAACAGTTTCATTCGAAAAATTTAAAAAATCCTGTCAAATCCCTTGCAATCGCAGGGGCTTTGTGTTATTCTATTATGGTGCTGTAAATTACAGCCTTAGCTTTGATGCAAGAGGTTGCGACACGCTCGGTTGCATTGCCACGCAACGCGCGTCGGTTTTCTTGTGGAGCTAGCCTATTATCTTAAATAGACGAAAAGGAGAAAAAGATGGCAAACAAAAAAATCCGTATCCGTTTGAAAGCTTACGAACACCGTACGCTTGACACAGCGGCTGCAAAAATCGTAGAATCAGCTACTCGTACAGGTGCACAAGTTGCGGGTCCAATCCCACTTCCAACTGAGCGTAGCCTCTACACAATCATTCGTGCGACTCACAAATATAAAGATTCTCGCGAACAATTCGAAATGCGTACACACAAACGTTTGATCGATATCATCAATCCAACTCAAAAAACAGTTGACGCTTTGATGAAATTGGATCTTCCAAGTGGTGTAAACGTAGAAATCAAACTTTAATCTAAAGTTTGAAACCTTGAGCATAAAAAACGCTCGTTAAAAACTTTTTGAATAAAAAAATATAGAAAAGGAACTATTTTCTCATGACAAAAGGAATCTTAGGGAAAAAAGTGGGAATGACTCAAATCTTCACTGAAGCTGGCGAATTGATCCCTGTAACAGTTATCGAAGCAACTCCAAACGTTGTTCTTCAAGTTAAAACTGTTGAAACAGATGGTTACAACGCTATTCAAGTTGGTTTCGATGACAAACGCGAAGTATTGAGCAACAAACCTGCTAAAGGACATGTAGCAAAAGCTAACACGGCTCCTAAGCGCTTCATTCGTGAATTCAAAAACGTTGAAGGCTTGGAAGTTGGTGCTGAAATCACAGTTGAAACTTTCGCAGCTGGAGACATTGTTGATGTAACTGGTACATCTAAAGGTAAAGGCTTCCAAGGTGTTATCAAACGCCACGGACAATCACGTGGACCTATGGCTCACGGTTCTCGTTACCACCGTCGTCCAGGTTCTATGGGACCTGTTGCACCTAACCGCGTATTCAAAGGTAAAAACCTTGCAGGACGTATGGGTGGTGACCGCGTAACAATTCAAAACCTTGAAGTTGTACAAGTTGTTCCAGAAAAGAATGTTATCCTTATCAAAGGTAACGTACCAGGTGCTAAGAAATCTCTTATCACTATCAAGTCAGCAGTTAAAGCTGGTAAATAATAAGGAAAGGGGAACACAGTCAAAATGGCAAATGTAACATTATTCGACCAAACTGGTAAACAAGCGGGCGAAGTTGTTCTTAACGATGCAATCTTTGGTATCGAACCAAACCAATCTGTTGTGTTTGATGTGATCATCAGCCAACGCGCTAGCCTTCGTCAAGGAACTCACGCAGTTAAGAACCGCTCAGCTGTTTCAGGTGGCGGACGCAAACCATGGCGTCAAAAAGGAACTGGACGTGCTCGTCAAGGTTCTATCCGCTCTCCACAATGGCGTGGTGGTGGAATCGTCTTCGGACCAACTCCACGTAGCTATGCGTACAAACTTCCTCAAAAAGTTCGTCGCCTTGCACTTAAATCTGTTTACTCAGAAAAAGTTGCTGAAAACAAATTTGTAGCCGTTGATTCTCTTGAATTTACAGCTCCAAAAACTGCTGAATTTGCAAAAGTTCTTGCAGCTTTGAGCATCGATTCTAAAGTCCTTGTTATTCTTGAAGAAGGAAACGAATTCGCAGCTCTTTCAGCTCGTAACCTTCCAAACGTGAAAGTTGCGACTGCTACAACTGCAAGTGTTCTTGACATCGCAAATAGTGACAAACTCCTTGTTACTCAAGCAGCTATCTCTAAAATCGAGGAGGTTCTTGCATAATGAATTTGTATGATGTTATCAAAAAACCTGTTATCACTGAAAGCTCAATGGCTCAACTTGAAGCAGGCAAATATGTATTTGAAGTTGACACTCGTGCACACAAACTTTTGATCAAGCAAGCTGTTGAAGCTGCTTTCGAAGGTGTTAAAGTTGCAAATGTTAACACAATCAACGTAAAACCAAAAGCAAAACGTGTTGGACGTTACGCTGGTTTCACTAACAAAACTAAAAAAGCTATCATCACGCTTGCAGCTGATTCTAAAGCAATCGAGTTGTTCGCAGCTGAAGCTGAATAATCTAAGGAGGAAATATCGTGGGAATTCGTGTTTATAAACCAACAACAAACGGTCGCCGTAATATGACTTCTTTGGATTTCGCTGAAATCACAACAAGCACACCGGAAAAATCATTGCTTGTTGCTTTGAAGAAACAGGCTGGTCGTAACAACAACGGTCGAATCACTGTTCGTCACCACGGTGGGGGACACAAACGTTTCTACCGTTTGGTTGACTTCAAACGTAACAAAGATAACGTTGAAGCAGTTGTTAAAACTATCGAGTACGATCCAAACCGTTCTGCAAACATCGCTCTTGTACATTACACTGACGGTGTAAAAGCTTACATTATCGCTCCAAAAGGTCTTGAAGTTGGTCAACGTATCGTTTCAGGTCCAGAAGCTGATATTAAAGTAGGTAACGCTCTTCCACTTGCTAACATCCCAGTTGGTACTTTGGTTCACAACATTGAGTTGAAACCTGGCCGCGGTGGTGAATTGGTTCGTGCTGCTGGAGCTTCAGCTCAAGTATTGGGTCAAGAAGGTAAATACGTGCTTGTTCGTCTTCAATCAGGTGAAGTTCGTATGATTCTTGGAACTTGTCGTGCTACAGTTGGTGTTGTCGGAAACGAACAACATGGACTTGTAAACCTTGGTAAAGCAGGACGAAGCCGTTGGAAAGGTATCCGCCCAACAGTTCGTGGTTCTGTAATGAACCCTAACGATCACCCACACGGTGGTGGTGAAGGTAAAGCACCAGTTGGTCGTAAAGCACCATCAACTCCATGGGGCAAACCTGCTCTTGGTCTTAAAACTCGTAACAAGAAAGCGAAATCTGACAAACTTATCGTTCGTCGTCGCAACGAGAAATAATTTTAAACTAGTCGCTTAAGTGCTAGATAATCCGCCAGCTCGGTAGTGCTCCATGAGAGCACAAGCCGCTGTGGTACAACATTTAAAGGAGAAAAAATAAAAATGGGACGCAGTCTTAAAAAAGGACCTTTCGTCGATGAGCATTTGATGAAAAAAGTTGAAGCTCAAGCTAATGACGAAAAGAAAAAAGTTATTAAAACTTGGTCACGTCGTTCAACGATTTTCCCAAGTTTCATTGGTTACACAATTGCAGTATACGATGGACGTAAACACGTACCTGTTTACATCCAAGAAGACATGGTAGGTCACAAACTTGGTGAATTTGCACCAACTCGTACTTACAAAGGTCACGCTGCAGACGACAAGAAAACACGTAGAAAATAAGGAGAACATAAATGGCAGAAATTACTTCAGCTAAAGCAATGGCTCGTACAGTACGTGTTTCACCTCGTAAATCACGTCTTGTTCTTGACAACATTCGTGGTAAAAGCGTAGCCGATGCTATTGCAATCTTGACATTCACTCCAAACAAAGCTGCTGAAATCATCTTGAAAGTTTTGAACTCAGCTGTAGCTAACGCTGAAAACAACTTTGGTTTGGATAAAGCTAACTTGGTAGTATCTGAAGCATTCGCAAATGAAGGACCAACTATGAAACGTTTCCGTCCACGTGCGAAAGGTTCAGCTTCACCAATTAACAAACGTACAGCTCACATCACTGTGGCTGTTGCAGAAAAATAAGGAGGTAAAATCGTGGGTCAAAAAGTACATCCAATTGGTATGCGTGTCGGCATCATCCGTGATTGGGATGCCAAATGGTATGCTGAAAAAGAATACGCGGATTACCTTCATGAAGATCTTGCAATCCGTAAATTCGTTCAAAAAGAACTAGCTGACGCAGCAGTTTCAACTATTGAAATCGAACGCGCAGTAAACAAAGTTAACGTTTCACTTCACACTGCTAAACCAGGTATGGTTATCGGTAAAGGTGGTGCTAACGTTGATGCACTCCGTGCAAAACTTAACAAATTGACTGGAAAACAAGTACACATTAACATCATCGAAATCAAACAACCTGATTTGGATGCTCACCTTGTTGGTGAAGGAATTGCTCGTCAATTGGAGCAACGTGTTGCTTTCCGTCGTGCACAAAAACAAGCAATCCAACGTGCTATGCGTGCTGGAGCTAAAGGAATCAAAACTCAAGTATCAGGTCGTTTGAACGGTGCAGATATTGCCCGTGCTGAAGGATACTCTGAAGGAACAGTTCCACTTCACACACTTCGCGCAGATATCGATTACGCTTGGGAAGAAGCAGATACTACATACGGTAAACTTGGTGTTAAAGTATGGATCTACCGTGGTGAAGTTCTTCCAGCTCGTAAAAACACTAAAGGAGGTAAATAACCAATGTTAGTACCTAAACGTGTTAAACACCGTCGTGAATTCCGTGGTAAAATGCGCGGTGAAGCTAAAGGTGGAAAAGAAGTAGCATTCGGTGAATACGGTCTTCAAGCTACAACTAGCCACTGGATCACTAACCGCCAAATCGAGGCTGCTCGTATCGCCATGACTCGTTACATGAAACGTGGTGGTAAAGTTTGGATTAAAATCTTCCCACACAAATCATACACAGCTAAAGCTATCGGGGTTCGTATGGGATCTGGTAAAGGGGCACCTGAAGGTTGGGTAGCACCAGTTAAACGTGGTAAAGTAATGTTTGAAGTTGCTGGTGTATCTGAAGAGATCGCTCGCGAAGCGCTTCGTCTTGCAAGCCACAAATTGCCAGTTAAATGTAAATTCGTAAAACGTGAAGCAGAATAAGGAGAAGGCATGAAACTTAATGAAGTAAAAGAATTTGTTAAAGAACTTCGTGGTCTTTCTCAAGAAGAACTCGCGAAGCGCGAAAACGAATTGAAAAAAGAATTGTTCGAACTTCGTTTCCAAGCTGCTACTGGTCAATTAGAACAAACAGCTCGCTTGAAAGAAGTTAAAAAACAAATCGCTCGTATCAAAACAGTTCAATCTGAAGCGAAATAATAGACTAGGGAAGGAGAATTTCAATGGAACGCAATAATCGTAAAGTTCTTGTTGGACGTGTTGTATCTGACAAAATGGACAAGACAATCACAGTTGTAGTTGAAACAAAACGTAACCACCCAGTCTATGGTAAACGTATTAACTACTCTAAAAAATACAAAGCACATGATGAAAACAATGTTGCCAAAGAAGGCGATATCGTACGTATCATGGAAACTCGCCCGCTTTCAGCTACAAAACGTTTCCGTCTTGTAGAAGTTGTTGAAGAAGCGGTTATCATCTAATCAAGCCTGAAAGGAGAAAACTGAAATGATTCAAACAGAAACTCGTTTGAAAGTCGCAGACAACAGCGGTGCACGCGAAATCTTGACTATCAAAGTTCTTGGTGGTTCTAAACGTAAATTTGCGAACATCGGTGATGTTATTGTGGCATCTGTAAAACAAGCTACTCCTGGTGGTGCGGTTAAAAAAGGTGACGTTGTTAAAGCAGTTATCGTTCGTACTAAATCAGGTGCTCGTCGTGCTGATGGTTCATACATCAAGTTTGACGAAAATGCAGCAGTTATCATCCGTGAAGACAAAACTCCTCGCGGAACACGTATCTTTGGACCAGTTGCACGTGAATTGCGTGAAGGTGGTTTCATGAAGATCGTATCACTTGCTCCAGAAGTACTTTAATTTTTAAAAAAACAAACTAGTCCCCTGGATTACTTTCCAGGGTGCCCTTATGGGCGTAAGAAAAATCAAGGAGAAATCTAATGTTTGTAAAAAAAGGCGACAAAGTTCGCGTAATCGCTGGTAAAGATAAGGGAACAGAAGCTGTTGTCCTTACTGCCCTTCCAAAAGTAAACAAAGTTATCGTTGAAGGTGTTAACATCGTTAAGAAACACCAACGTCCAACTAACGAGCTTCCTCAAGGTGGTATCATCGAGAAAGAAGCAGCTATCCATGTATCAAACGTTCAAGTCTTGGACAAGAACGGTGTAGCTGGACGCGTTGGTTATAAACTTGTAGACGGCAAAAAAGTTCGCTACAACAAAAAATCAGGCGAAGTGCTTGATTAATCACGAAGGAAAGGAGAAGTATAATGGCAAATCGTTTAAAAGAAAAATATCTTAATGAAGTAGTTCCTGCTTTGACAGAACAATTCAACTACTCATCAGTGATGGCTGTGCCTAAAGTAGATAAAATCGTTTTGAACATGGGTGTTGGTGAAGCTGTATCAAACGCTAAAAGTCTTGAAAAAGCTGCTGAAGAATTGGCGCTTATCTCAGGTCAAAAACCACTTATCACTAAAGCTAAAAAATCAATCGCCGGCTTCCGTCTTCGTGAAGGTGTTGCGATCGGTGCAAAAGTTACCCTTCGTGGTGAACGTATGTACGAATTCTTGGACAAATTGGTATCTGTTTCACTTCCACGTGTTCGTGACTTCCACGGTGTTCCTACAAAATCTTTTGATGGACGCGGAAACTACACACTTGGTGTGAAAGAACAATTGATCTTCCCAGAAATCAACTTTGATGACGTTGACAAAACTCGTGGTCTTGACATCGTTATCGTAACTACTGCTAACACTGACGAAGAGTCACGTGCATTGCTTACAGGCCTTGGAATGCCTTTTGCAAAATAATATAGGAGGTATAACTAATGGCTAAAAAATCTATGATTGCTAAGAACAAACGCCCAGCGAAGTTCTCTACTCAAGCATACACTCGCTGTGAACGTTGTGGACGTCCACACTCAGTTTACCGCAAGTTTAAACTTTGCCGTGTTTGCTTCCGTGAATTGGCATATAAAGGTCAAATCCCTGGTGTAACAAAAGCATCTTGGTAATTTAAGATATCAAGGGCGTCAAAACTCAAAGTGAAAATAGGAAACTTGGCGAAGAAACTTTAGTTTCTAGAAAAGTTTATCTTTTTCACACAGAGTTTAGCCCGAGTTCAGTTTGGCTAGCCAATTTGAACACGAGCTACAGCTTTGGCAAAAAAGACCAATTCGTTTTGGAGCATGGCTCCTGCATCAAATTGCCTATTTTTGCTCTTGCTGTTACGCTCTCTGTATCATGTATTAACTAGCAAGTGCAACTTGCAAACTACTAGTAAGAGGAGAAAAATAAAATGGTTATGACTGACCCAATTGCAGACTTCTTAACTCGTATTCGTAACGCTAACCAAGCAAAACACGAAGTACTTGAAGTACCTGCATCAAACATCAAAAAAGGGATTGCTGAAATCCTTAAACGCGAAGGTTTTGTTAAGAACGTAGAAATCATCGAAGATGACAAACAAGGCATCATCCGTGTATTCCTTAAATACGGACCAAACGGTGAAAAAGTTATCACTAACTTGAAACGTGTTTCTAAACCAGGACTTCGTGTCTACAAAAAACGTGAAGATCTTCCAAAAGTACTTAACGGTCTTGGAATTGCTATCCTTTCAACTTCAGAAGGTTTGCTTACTGATAAAGAAGCTCGCCAAAAGAATGTTGGTGGGGAAGTTATCGCTTACGTTTGGTAATTGATGATGTGAGAGCGTTAAAAGAATGCAGTGAAAATAGGAAGTTTGTAGCAGGAGCGATGCTCCAAGACAAACTTATCTTTTTCACCAAATTCTTAGCTCGAACTCAAATCAAGATACAGAGCTCGTAAAGAACAAAGCAAAATTAGGAAGTTGGAGCAGTTTGTTTATAAACAAGCCAACTTATCTATTTTGCACAGTTCTTAGAGCGTGTTCAGTTCAGCTCTTGAACTAAATAAGTATCTAAACCCCGTGAAAACTGGCCTTTATGGCCTGACAATTTAACAGGAGAATAAAAACATGTCACGTATTGGTAATAAAGTTATCGTGTTGCCTGCTGGTGTTGAACTCACTAACAATGACAACGTTGTAACTGTAAAAGGACCTAAAGGAGAACTTACTCGTGAGTTCTCAAAAGATATTGAAATCCGTGTGGAAGGTACTGAAGTAACTCTTCACCGTCCAAACGATTCAAAAGAAATGAAAACTATCCACGGAACTACTCGTGCACTTTTGAACAACATGGTTATTGGTGTTTCAGAAGGATTCAAGAAAGAACTTGAAATGCGTGGGGTTGGTTACCGTGCTCAACTTCAAGGAAACAAACTTGTTTTGGCTGTTGGTAAATCACATCCAGATGAAGTTGAAGCTCCAGCAGGAATTACTTTTGAACTTCCAAACCCAACGACTATCGTTATCAGCGGAATTTCAAAAGAAGTAGTTGGTCAAACAGCTGCTTACGTTCGTAGCCTTCGTTCACCAGAACCATACAAAGGTAAAGGTATCCGTTACGTTGGCGAATATGTTCGTCTTAAAGAAGGTAAAACTGGTAAATAGTGTTGAGTGGTTGATTTTCAACCACCAACCTCATTACCAACTTTGTGCATAGCACACGATTTAAAATTAAAGAGGTGAAAACTGTGATTTCTAAACCAGATAAAAACAAACTCCGCCAAAAACGCCACCGTCGCGTTCGCGGAAAACTCTCTGGAACTGCTGATCGCCCACGTTTGAACGTATTCCGTTCTAATACAGGCATCTACGCTCAAGTTATTGATGACGTAGCGGGTGTAACGCTCGCAAGTGCTTCAACTCTTGACAAAGAAGTTTCAAAAGGAACTAAAACTGAACAAGCCGTTGCTGTCGGTAAACTCGTTGCAGAACGTGCAAGTGCTAAAGGTATTTCAGAAGTGGTGTTCGACCGCGGTGGATATCTATATCACGGACGTGTGAAAGCTTTGGCTGATGCAGCTCGTGAAAACGGATTGAAATTCTAATAGGAGGACACTAGAAAATGGCATTTAAAGACAATGCAGTTGAATTTGAAGAACGCGTAGTTGCTGTTAACCGTGTTACAAAAGTTGTTAAAGGTGGACGCCGTCTACGTTTTGCAGCTCTTGTAGTTGTTGGTGACCACAATGGTCGCGTAGGATTTGGTACTGGTAAAGCTCAAGAAGTTCCAGAAGCAATCCGTAAAGCAGTAGACGATGCTAAGAAAAACTTGATCGAAGTTCCTATGGTTGGAACAACAATCCCACACGAAGTTCTTTCAGAATTCGGTGGAGCTAAAGTATTGTTGAAACCAGCTGTAGAAGGTTCTGGAGTTGCCGCTGGTGGTGCGGTTCGTGCCGTTGTGGAATTGGCGGGTGTTGCTGATATTACATCTAAATCACTTGGCTCTAACACTCCAATCAACATTGTTCGTGCAACTGTTGAAGGTTTGAAACAATTGAAACGCGCTGAAGAAGTTGCTGCCCTTCGTGGTATTTCAGTTTCTGATTTGGCATAAGAAAGGGGATAAAATGGCTCAAATTAAAATTACTTTGACTAAGTCTCCAATCGGACGCATTCCATCACAACGTAAAACTGTTGTAGCACTTGGACTTGGCAAATTGAACAGCTCTGTTATTAAAGAAGATAACGCTGCTATCCGTGGTATGATCACTGCAGTATCTCACTTGGTAACAGTTGAAGAAGTAAACTAATAAAATTTTAGGGGATGTGCATAAGACCATCCCCTAAAACTAGATATAGTCATCTTAAATGACTCAGTATAGGCGAGTTGATAGTTGAGACAACCTTTTCTCTCTTATCGGCGCTAGCATTTTACAAAAGAGGAGAAAATATATAATGAAACTTCATGAATTGAAACCTGCAGAAGGTTCTCGTAAAAATCGTAACCGTGTAGGTCGTGGTACTTCATCAGGTAACGGTAAAACATCTGGTCGTGGTCAAAAAGGTCAAAAAGCTCGTAGCGGTGGCGGAGTACGCCTTGGTTTTGAAGGTGGACAAACTCCATTGTTCCGTCGTCTTCCAAAACGTGGATTTACAAACATCAACGCTAAAGAATATGCTATTGTAAACCTTGATCAATTGAACGCCTTTGATGACGGTGCTGAAGTAACTCCAGTGGTACTTGTAGAATCAGGAATTGTTAAAGCTGAAAAATCAGGTATTAAGATTCTTGGTAACGGTGAGTTGACTAAGAAGTTGACTGTTAAAGCTGCTAAATTCTCTAAATCAGCTGAAGAAGCTATCACTGCTAAAGGTGGTTCAGTTGAAGTCATCTAAGAGAGGTGACCTATGTTTTTTAAATTACTGAGAGAAGCACTCAAAGTTAAACAAGTGCGATCAAAAATTTTATTTACAATTTTTATTGTCCTTGTATTTCGTATCGGAACTAGTATCACTGTTCCTTGGGTAAATGCCAATAGCTTAAACGCTTTGAGCGGTTTATCCTTCTTAAATATGTTAAGCTTGGTGTCAGGTAATGCCATGAAAAACTTCTCAGTTTTTGCGCTTGGTGTTAGTCCTTACATTACCGCTTCAATCGTTGTTCAACTTCTACAAATGGATTTATTGCCAAAGTTTGTAGAGTGGGGGAAACAAGGGGAAGTTGGTCGAAGAAAGTTAAATCAAGCAACTCGATATATTGCGCTTGTACTTGCATTTGTTCAATCTATCGGAATTACTGCTGGATTTAACGCTCTTTCAGGAGCTAAACTTTTAACTACTGACTTGACTCCGCAAGTTTTTATTATGATTGGTATCATTTTAACTGCGGGAAGTATGATAGTAACTTGGTTGGGAGAGCAGATTACAGATAAAGGATACGGTAACGGTGTGTCAATGATCATCTTTGCCGGAATTGTTGCTTCAATTCCTGACATGATTAAAGGCATCTATGTTGATTACTTTGTCAATGTACCGAGTGATCGCTTCACTTCGTCACTAATCTTTGTTGGTATTTTAATTGTTGCAGTTTTGTTGATTATCTATTTCACAACGTACGTGCAACAAGCTGAATACAAAATCCCAATCCAATATACAAAGGTAGCACAGGGTGCACCATCTAGTTCATATCTTCCATTGAAGATAAATCCAGCTGGAGTTATTCCTGTTATCTTTGCTAGTTCCATTACAGCAGCGCCAGCAGCAATACTTCAGTTTGTAAGTGCAACTGGACTAAACTGGGAATGGGTTCGTACTGCTCAAGAGATGTTATCTACATCAGCGCCTACAGGAATTGCTTTGTATGCTCTGCTAATTATTCTCTTCACTTTCTTCTATACATTCGTACAGATTAATCCAGAGAAAGCTGCAGAAAACTTACAAAAGAGTGGGGCCTATATCCACGGTGTCCGTCCTGGTAAAGGAACAGAAGAGTATATGTCAAAACTTCTTCGTCGCCTTGCAACAGTAGGTTCACTTTTCCTTGGTGTGATTTCTATCTTACCAATCGTAGCTAAAGATTTATTTGGTCTCTCAGAAGTTGTCGCTTTTGGGGGAACAAGTTTGCTAATCATTATCTCTACAGGTATTGAAGGAATTAAGCAGTTAGAAGGATATCTATTGAAACGTAAATATGTTGGCTTCATGGATAGAACAGAATAAATGTAATAGAAATATTCATTCACTATTACTTAGAGAGTGGAGTGTAAAAATCAAAGACCTTGTCAGATTTTTTACTCCTCTCTTCTATTTTGTTTTTAAGTAAGAGTAGAAAAATATTTGTACTTCTACTTAAAAATAAAATAAGGAGATTAAATCATGAATCTTTTGATTATGGGATTACCTGGAGCAGGTAAAGGCACACAAGCAGCAAAGATTGTAGAACAATTTAACGTTGCCCATATCTCTACAGGGGATATGTTCCGTGCAGCTATGGCCAACCAAACCGAAATGGGTGTTCTTGCTAAATCTTATATCGATAAAGGAGAGCTAGTTCCAGATGAAGTTACAAATGGCATCGTCAAAGAACGTTTGGCTCAAGATGATATTAAGGAAAGAGGATTCCTTTTGGATGGTTTCCCACGTACTATTGAACAAGCGCATGCTTTGGATCAAATTTTAGCAGATCTTGGTATTGAACTCGAAGGGGTTATTAATATCGAAGTGAACCCGGATTCACTCTTGGAACGATTGAGCGGTCGTATTATCCACCGTGTCACTGGAGAAACTTTCCATAAGGTATTTAATCCACCAGTTAATTATAAAGAGGAAGATTATTACCAACGAGAAGACGATAAACCAGAGACTGTCAAGCGTCGTTTAGATGTGAATATCGCTCAAGGTGAACCTATTATTGCTTACTATCGCAACAAAGGTTTGGTGCACGATATCCAAGGAAACAAGGATATTAATGAAGTCTTTGCAGATATCGAAAAAGTATTGACAAATTTGAAATAAAAGCGTTTTTCATGCTTGCAAAATGTCTCTACAAATGTTATACTGAGTTAGTCTGACTTATAATTGTTGTCTCTGTGTCTAGAGGCATCAAATCGAAATTTATGGAGGTACTTTTGCGTGGCAAAAGACGATGTGATTGAAGTTGAAGGTAAAGTAGTTGATACTATGCCTAATGCAATGTTTACGGTTGAACTTGAAAATGGACATCAGATTTTAGCAACAGTTTCTGGTAAAATTCGTAAAAACTATATTCGTATTTTAGCGGGAGATCGTGTTACTGTTGAAATGAGTCCATACGACTTGACACGTGGACGTATCACTTACCGCTTTAAATAATCGAAAAACTTGGAGGGATAAGAAATGAAAGTAAGACCATCGGTCAAACCAATTTGCGAATACTGTAAAGTAATTCGTCGTAATGGTCGTGTTATGGTAATTTGCCCAGCGAATCCAAAACACAAACAACGTCAAGGATAAGATAGAAAGGAGAAAACATGGCTCGTATTGCTGGAGTTGATATTCCAAATGACAAACGCGTAGTTATCTCATTGACTTATGTCTATGGTATCGGACTTGCAACATCTCAAAAGATTTTGGCAGCTGCTGGAGTTTCAGAAGATATTCGTGTTCGTGATCTTACATCTGATCAAGAAGATGCTATCCGTCGTGAAGTGGATGCAATCAAAGTTGAAGGTGACCTTCGTCGTGAAGTGAACTTGAACATCAAACGTTTGATGGAAATCGGTTCATACCGTGGAATCCGTCACCGTCGTGGACTTCCTGTCCGTGGACAAAACACTAAAAACAACGCTCGCACTCGTAAAGGTAAAGCTGTTGCGATTGCTGGTAAGAAAAAATAATATAGGAGGTAAAAGTCTTGGCTAAACCAACACGTAAACGTCGTGTGAAGAAGAATATCGAATCTGGTATTGCTCATATTCACGCTACATTTAATAACACTATTGTTATGATTACTGATGTGCATGGTAATGCAATTTCTTGGTCATCAGCTGGTGCTCTTGGTTTTAAAGGTTCTCGTAAATCTACACCATTTGCTGCTCAAATGGCTTCAGAAGCTGCTGCTAAATCTGCACAAGAACACGGTCTTAAATCAGTTGAAGTTACTGTAAAAGGTCCAGGTTCTGGTCGTGAGTCAGCTATTCGTGCTCTTGCTGCCGCTGGTCTTGAAGTAACAGCAATTCGTGATGTGACTCCAGTGCCACACAATGGTGCTCGTCCTCCAAAACGTCGCCGTGTATAATCATTACCTTTACACTGCTTTTCGTTTAAGAGGGAGTAACTAAATGATCGAGTTTGAAAAACCAAATATAACAAAAATTGATGAAAATAAAGATTATGGCAAGTTTGTAATCGAACCACTTGAACGTGGTTATGGTACAACACTTGGTAACTCTCTTCGTCGTGTACTTCTTGCTTCTCTTCCAGGAGCGGCTGTTACCTCTATCGATATCGATGGTGTACTACATGAATTTGATACGATTCCAGGTGTTCGTGAAGACGTGATGCAAATCATTCTGAACATTAAAGGAATTGCGGTTAAATCTTATGTAAAAGACGAAAAGATCATTGAACTTGATGTTGAAGGACCTGCTGAAGTAACAGCTGGAGACATTTTAACTGATAGTGACATTGAAATCGTAAATCCAGATCATTATCTTTTCACAATCGGTGAGGGTTCATCATTTAAAGCGACTATGACTGTTAACAGTGGTCGTGGATATGTACCTGCTGATGAAAACAAGAGAGATAATGCACCTGTTGGAACACTTGCTGTAGATTCTATTTATACACCAGTTACAAAAGTCAACTATCAAGTTGAACCTGCTCGTGTAGGAAGCAATGATGGTTTCGACAAATTAACCCTTGAAATCTTAACAAATGGAACAATTATTCCAGAAGATGCTTTAGGGCTTTCAGCACGTATTTTGACTGAACACCTTGATTTGTTTACAAATCTTACAGAAATTGCCAAGTCAGCAGAAGTGATGAAAGAAGCAGATACTGAATCGGACGACCGTATTTTGGAACGTACGATTGAGGAACTTGATTTGTCTGTGCGTTCATATAACTGTTTAAAACGTGCTGGTATCAATACTGTGCATGATTTGACAGAAAAATCTGAAGCAGAGATGATGAAAGTAAGAAATCTTGGACGCAAGAGTTTGGAAGAAGTGAAACTCAAACTCATTGATTTGGGTCTTGGATTAAAAGATAAATAAAGGAGGAATACATGGCTTACCGTAAACTAGGACGCACTAGCTCACAACGTAAAGCAATGCTTCGCGATTTGACAACTGACCTTTTGATCAACGAATCAATCGTGACAACTGAAGCTCGTGCTAAAGAAATCCGTAAAACTGTTGAAAAAATGATTACTCTAGGTAAACGTGGTGATTTGCATGCACGTCGTCAAGCTGCTGCTTTTGTACGTAATGAAATCGCATCTGAAAACTATGATGAATCAACTGATAAGTATACTTCTACTACAGCACTTCAAAAATTGTTCTCAGAAATCGCACCTCGTTATGCTGAACGTAACGGTGGATACACTCGTATCCTTAAGACTGAACCACGTCGTGGTGATGCAGCGCCAATGGCGATTATCGAATTAGTATAAAATCATCAATTTTGTTGAGTGTTATGATGATGGAGTCTTGTGGCTCTTAGTCTAGCTCTGGTCTACCGCTAGGATTTATATCCTAGCGGGAACACTCATCATAAGATGATAGGGTAGACGCTTGTTTACGAAATTGTTTTTAGCTTAAGAACAATTTCGTAAGCAGGCGTTTTTGCGTATTTTTATCTGAAATATGCTATACTAGTGAAATAGAAAACCAAAATACTTCAGTTTGTCTAAATTTAATGAGTAGAGGGTAAGTATGAAAGCTATTATTACAGTAATTGGTAAAGATAAATCTGGGATTGTTGCTGGTGTAGCAACAAAGATTGCAGAGTTAGGATTGAATATTGATGATATTTCACAGACTGTTTTGGATGAGTATTTTACGATGATGGCTGTTGTTTCTAGTGCTAATAAACAGGATTTCACCTATCTTCGTAATGAATTTGAAGCCTTTGGTCAGACCTTGAATGTTAAGATTAATATTCAAAGTGCAGCGATTTTTGATGCTATGTATAATATCTAGGAGGTAATGATGGATATTAGACAAGTTACAGAAACTATTGCAATGATTGAAGAGCAAAATTTCGATATTCGTACCATCACCATGGGGATTTCGCTTTTGGATTGTATCGATCCAGATATTAATCGTGCTGCTGAGAAAATTTACAAAAAAATAACTACTAAGGCGGCAAATTTAGTCATTGTCGGTGATGAAATCGCTGCTGAGTTAGGTATACCCATTGTCAATAAACGTGTATCAGTAACACCAATCTCCCTAATTGGTGCTGCTACAGATGCAACAGACTATGTACCGTTAGCCAAAGCTTTGGATAGAGCAGCAAAAGAAATTGGTGTTGATTTTATTGGTGGTTTTTCTGCCTTGGTTCAAAAAGGCTACCAAAAAGGAGATGAAATACTGATCAACTCGATTCCACGTGCCTTAGCTGAAACTGATAAAGTTTGTTCTTCAGTAAATATTGGATCAACTAAGTCTGGAATCAATATGACAGCAGTTGCAGATATGGGACGAATCATTAAGGAAACTGCTAGTCTTTCTGATATGGGAGCTGCTAAACTAGTCGTTTTTGCCAATGCAGTTGAAGACAATCCTTTTATGGCAGGAGCCTTTCATGGTGTTGGCGAAGCTGATGTTATTATTAATGTTGGTGTTTCAGGTCCTGGTGTAGTCAAACGTGCCTTAGAAAAAGTTCGTGGGCAAAGCTTTGATGTAGTGGCAGAGACTGTTAAAAAGACAGCCTTCAAGATTACTCGGATTGGTCAATTAGTTGGCCAGATGGCTAGTGAAAGACTAGGAGTTGATTTTGGGATTGTTGATTTGAGTTTAGCACCTACTCCTGCAGTGGGGGATTCTGTAGCTCGGGTCCTCGAGGAAATGGGACTTGAAACAGTTGGGACTCATGGGACCACTGCCGCTTTAGCTCTTTTAAACGACCAAGTAAAAAAAGGCGGAGTAATGGCTTGCAACCAAGTCGGTGGTCTGTCAGGTGCTTTTATCCCAGTTTCAGAGGATGAGGGTATGATAGCTGCGGTGCAGAATGGTTCCCTAAATCTTGAGAAATTAGAAGCCATGACAGCTATCTGTTCAGTTGGTTTGGATATGATTGCTATCCCTGAAGATACACCTGCCGAAACCATTGCGGCCATGATCGCGGATGAGGCAGCAATTGGTGTCATTAATATGAAAACAACGGCTGTTCGTATCATTCCAAAGGGTAAAGAAGGCGATATGATTGAGTTTGGAGGCCTATTGGGGACGGCGCCAGTAATGAAGGTCAACGGGGCTTCATCAGTCGACTTTATTGCTCGTGGAGGTCAAATTCCGGCTCCAATCCATAGTTTTAAAAATTAATAAAAAAATAAAATGGTTTAAGGTCAATTTAAGGATAAGTGTGTATACTATAATCATTAAATAAAGACCTCCTAACTTTATTTAATAGAAATCCTAAACTTTTTCATAATAATCTCCTACAAAAGCCACTCGTAAGAGTGGCTTTTGTTTTATAGTCTCAAAAAGTAGTAAAATCTCATTTATTCTAATTAATTTTTTAAAATGGTTACTTTTTTGTAGTCAAATCAGTCTAAAACCTTGCCATGATTGGCTTTTTGAAAAATTATGGTATAATAGTAGTAGTTTTATTAGATGGAGTAGGATTTTTGAGAAAAAGCTTTCGTGTAAAAAAAGAGAAAGATTTTAATGCAATATTTCAAGAAGGGAAAAGTGTAGCTAATCGTAAATTTGTTGTTTACCGATTAGAAAACAGTGAGCAACATTTTAGAGTTGGTTTATCCGTCAGTAAAAAATTAGGAAATGCTGTGACGAGAAACCAAATTAAAAGAAGAATTCGCCATGTTCTGATTGCGCATAAGGATCAGATAATCGAGAATCTCGATTTTGTTGTAATTGCCCGCAAAGGTGTAGAAGAAATGAACTACGCCGAGATAGAGAAAAACCTACTACATGTACTGAGATTAGCAAATATATACCAGGAAGGAAATGAGAGTGAAGAAGAAATTACAATTGACTAGTTTGTTAGGTTTGTCCTTGTTGGTAATGACTGCTTGTACAACTAGTGAAGTGTCTGCTGATTCGACCGATTTTTGGAGTAGACTTGTTTATTTTTTTGCTGAAACCATTCGTTTTTTGTCATTTGATGTAAGCATTGGTCTAGGGATTATTCTGTTCACAGTCTTGATCAGAACAATACTATTACCAGTCTTTCAAACACAAATGGTGGCATCCAGAAAAATGCAAGAGGCGCAACCTCTTATCAAAGAATTACGCGAGCGGTATCCGGGGCGCGATATGGAAAGTCGTACCAAGCTGGATCAGGAAACACGTAAACTATTTAAAGAATTAGGCATAAAGCAATCTGCATCATTTTGGCCACTCTTGATTCAGATGCCAATTCTGTTGGCTCTTTTCCAAGCTTTATCAAACGTAGATTTTTTGAAGACTGGGCATTTCTTGTGGTTCAATTTAGGTGGAGCTGATACAACTTTCGTATTACCTATTTTGGCCGCCCTATTTACCTTCCTCAGTAGCTGGCTTTCAAATAAAGCCTTGCCTGAGAAAAATGGTGCTATGACGGGTATGATGTATGGGATGCCTGTCATAATCTTCTTTTTTGCAATATCTGCTCCAAGTGGTGTCGCTCTGTACTGGGCGGTTTCAAATGCTTATCAAGTATTGCAAACCTATATTTTGAACAATCCTTTCAAGATTATTGCTGAACGCGAAGCTGGAGTTCAAGCTAAGAAAGATTTAGAAGTTAAGAAAAGAAAAGCTTTGAAAAAAGCACAGAAAAAGAAAAAGTAAGGAGGAATCTAGTAATGGTATTATTTACAGGTTCAACTGTTGAAGAAGCAATCCAGAATGGATTAAAAGAATTAGAAATTCCTAGAATGAAAGCTCATATCAAAGTTATTTCTAGAGAGAAAAATGGATTTTTGGGTCTTTTTGGTAAAAAACCAGCCCAGGTTGATATTGAGCCAATCAGCGAGACGACAGTCGTAAAAGCTAATCAGCAAGCTATCAAAGGCGTTCCAAAAGAAATCAATGAACAAAATGAGCCCGTTAAGACAGTGAGTGAAGCAACAGTTGACTTAGGTCATGTGGTTGAAGCTATTAAGAAAATTGAAGAAGAGGGTCAAGGGGTATCTGACGAAGTTAAGGCTGAAATTTTGAAAAACGATAAAGAAGCTAGCACTATTTTGGAAGAAACTGGACATATCGAAATTTTGAAAGACTTGCAACCTGAAGAAGTTGAAGAACAATCAGAAGCTAACCAAGTTACGGAAGCTGATGAGAGCTCTAATCTTGAGGACCTTGGCATTCAGGTAGAGGCAACCTATGATATAGATCAAGTCGTTGAAGATGTGACTGGTTATGTTCAAGGAATCATTGATGATATGGATGTAGAAGGGGCCATTTCAAGCACTTCTAATCGTCGTTCAATCAATATGCAGATTGATACAAATGAGCCAGGGCGTATCATTGGATACCATGGTAAAGTTTTGAAATCTCTTCAACTTTTGGCACAAAATTATCTTTATAACCGTTATTCAAAAACTTTCTACATCACTATCAATGTTAATGATTATGTAGAGCATCGTGCAGAAGTTTTACAGAGTTATGCTCAAAAACTAGCGACACGAGCTCTTGAAGAAGGGCGTAGTCAAATGACAGATCCGATGTCAAGTAGTGAACGAAAAATTATCCACCGTATTATTTCACGTATGGAGGGACTCACTAGTTATTCAGAAGGTGACGAACCGAACCGTTACGTAGTTGTCGATACAGAGTAAAATAGAAATAAAAATCAGGGTTTCCCTGATTTTTCTAATATAGAAGGAAGCAAATGAGAGAAATAAAGGATTATCTTATTCACGAAGGAGAACAGTATCGGAGTCCCGAGAAGGCTGGGGATGCCAAAGATAGAATGCTATCTCTAAGAAAAAAAGGCCAGGTGGCACGAAAAACATTTACTCAAATAGCCAAACTTTTTCAAGAAATGTATTCTGATTGGGACTTGCATCCGACTAGTCAGTGGATGAATCAAGCTCAACGTCTTCGTCCTCATTTTTGGGCCTATTTACAGTCAGATGGATCAGTTGCAGATCCAATGCTGGCCCTCCGTTTATACGGAAATACGAATAATTTTGGGATTTCCCTTGAAGTCAGCTTTATTGAAAGGAAGAGGGATGAGAATTCATTGATGAAACAAGCAAAGGTATTGACTATTCCAGTGACCCAAAGGGTATATTATTGGGTTCAGGAAAATGGTGAGAGCTATAGAATAGAAGCTACAGAAGAAAATAGAAACTTCTTACAGAATCAGCTGGATAGTCGTAGGATTCGTAAAGTATTAGTTAAGACCAATGTTCCTATTAGTTCTGAAACTAGCATTGAAGTGTTACTAGTAGATTTAGAAAAAGCTTATCAGAGGTTATTGCCCTACTATCAAGCTACTAGGAGTTAAGCTCTTCGGGCTAGCCATTTTATAGTAAATTGTATTATTGCTATTCTATCTGTTTTTTCATATAATAGTAGAATAGGGTATGTGATAAACTTATCACCTTAAATAGAAAGGAAATTCTATGTCAAATCTATCTGTTAATGCTATTCGTTTCTTAGGTATTGACGCTATTAACAAAGCTAATTCAGGTCACCCAGGGGTGGTTATGGGTGCAGCTCCGATGGCTTACAATCTTTTTACAAAAAATCTTCGTATCAATCCAGCACAGCCAAACTGGATTAACCGTGACCGTTTTATTCTTTCAGCAGGTCATGGATCAATGCTCCTCTATGCTCTTCTTCACCTATCTGGATTTGAAGATGTAAGCATGGATGAAGTGAAGAACTTCCGTCAATGGGGCTCAAAAACCCCAGGGCATCCAGAGTTCGGTCATACAGCAGGAGTTGATGCGACTACAGGTCCTCTTGGACAAGGAATTGCGACTGCGACAGGTTTTGCTCAAGCAGAACGTTTCCTTGCAGCTAAATATAATCGTGAAGGCTACAATATCTTTGATCACTATACTTATGTCATCTGTGGAGATGGGGATTTGATGGAAGGTGTATCCAGTGAAGCAGCTTCATACGCAGGTTTGCAAAAACTAGACAAGTTGATTGTTCTCTACGATTCAAATGACATTAACTTAGATGGTGAAACAAAAGATTCATTTACAGAAAATGTTCGCGCTCGTTACGATGCTTATGGTTGGCATACAGTTTTAGTAGAAGATGGGACAGACTTAGAAGCTATTCAAGCAGCTATCGAAGAAGCTAAGGCTTCAGGGAAACCATCCTTGATTGAAGTTAAAACAATCATTGGTTATGGTTCTCCTAATAAGCAAGGGACAAATGGAGTGCACGGTGCTCCTCTTGGTGCTGATGAAACTGCAGCAACCCGTCAAGCGCTTGGTTGGGACTATGAGCCTTTTGAAATCCCAGCGGAAGTTTATGCAGACTTCAAAGAAAATGTGGCGGACCGAGGTGCATCAGCATATGAAGCATGGACAAAACTAGTTGCAGATTATAAAGAAACTTACCCAGAACTGGCATCAGAAGTGGAAGCAATCATTGATGGACGTGATCCAGTTGACTTGAAGCCAGAAGATTTCCCAGTGCTAGAAAATGGTTTCTCTCAAGCAACTCGTAATTCTAGCCAAGATGCTTTGAATGTTATAGCAGAAAAAATGCCAAACTTTTTAGGTGGTTCTGCCGATCTTGCTCATTCAAATATGACTTACATCAAAACTGACGGACTTCAGGACGATGCAAATCGCCTGAACCGTAATATCCAATTTGGTGTTCGTGAATTTGCAATGGGTACTGTTTTGAACGGAATGGCTCTTCATGGCGGACTTCGTGTTTATGGTGGAACATTCTTCGTATTCTCAGACTACTTGAAAGCGGCTGTACGTTTGTCAGCCTTGCAAGGTCTTCCTGTAACTTATGTCTTTACCCATGATTCAATCGCTGTTGGTGAGGATGGACCAACTCATGAACCGATTGAACATTTGGCAGGTCTTCGTGCTATTCCAAACTTGAATGTTTTCCGTCCAGCAGATGCGCGTGAAACTCAAGCAGCTTGGTACCTAGCAGTGAAGAGTGAAAAGACACCAACTGCCCTCGTCTTGACTCGTCAAAACTTGACTGTTGAGGAAGGAACAGACTTTGATAAGGTTGCGAAAGGTGCTTATGTTGTCTATGAAAATGCAGCAGACTTTGACACGATTTTGATTGCAACAGGTTCAGAAGTGAACCTAGCTGTTGCAGCTGCTAAGGAATTGGCAAGTCAAGGTGGAAAAGTTCGCGTAGTCAGCATGCCATCTACGGATGTCTTTGATGCACAAGATGCCGCATACAAAGAAGAAATCCTACCAAATGCGATTCGTCGCCGTGTGGCGGTTGAAATGGGAGCGACTCAAAACTGGTACAAATACGTTGGTCTTGATGGAGCAGTTCTCGGTATTGATACATTTGGAGCATCTGCCCCAGCTTCAAAAGTGTTGGCAGAGTATGGATTTACAGTTGAAAACTTAGTAGAACTTGTAAACAACTTGAAATAAGAAAAATCAGAGCTTTGCTCTGGTTTTTTATTGACCTAAAACTAAGGTGCAATCTTGTAAAAAATAGTGAAATTTGATATAGTAGTTTTATCTGAATTACAAAGGAGAAAAAATAATGGGTGGGAATTTAACATTCTTGATTATGCTTGTTTTGATGTTTGCCTTGATGTTCTTTATGCAACGTTCTCAAAAGAAACAAGCTGAAAAACGCATGGAGAGTCTCAATAAACTTCAAAAAGGCTATGAAGTCATTACTATCGGTGGTTTATACGGTACAGTTGATGAAGTTGATACCGAAAACAGAACGATCGTACTTGATGTAGACGGAGTTTACTTGACTTTTGAACTTGGAGCTATTAAAACTGTGTTACCAATCAAAGAAGCTATTACTCCTGAGGGAGCAGTGATCGAAGAGGGTAGTGCAATTGAAGACTAAAACGGGGTGGAATCATTCCCGTTTTTATATAAATATAAAGGAAAAATAATGAAAAAAATTGTCTTTGTGTGTTTGGGCAATATTTGTCGTAGCCCTATGGCAGAATTTGTCATGAAATCCTTAACAGATCATTACCAGATTGAAAGCAGGGCTACGTCATCTTGGGAACATGGAAATCCTATTCACAAGGGGACTCAAGGCATTTTCAAGACACATGGTGTCGACTATGATAGCATCAAGTCCTCGCAACAAATCTCAAAAGATGATTTTGAACATTTTGACTATATTCTTGGCATGGATGAGTCTAATGTTTCTGATTTACTTAAGATGTGTCCTAGCGCTTATCGACACAAGATATATCCTTTTGCTGAGGAAAGTGTTCCAGATCCTTGGTACACAGGTGATTTTGAAGAAACTTACAATCGAGTATTAACTGGCTGCCAAGCTTGGTTAGTTCGTTTAGAAAATGAGACTAAAAATGGATAATATAAAAAAACTCTATGAAAAATATCGTGTTTACCTAACACGCCCTCGTTTAGAGATTGCAACAATGGTGGTTATAGGCTTGTGTGCCATCTTTGTAATATACAGCAGTCTACCTAAAAAGGCTGTTCTCAAACTTGACGGAGATACAATCGTATACGATGGCAGTCTGGTCCGTGGCAAAATGAATGGACAAGGGACCCTTACTTTTTCTAATGGAGATACCTATACTGGAGATTTTAGCAATGGCGCTTTCAATGGAAAGGGAACTTACCAAGCCAAAGATGGTTGGGTTTATGAGGGTGACTTTGTGAATGGGCAGGCAGAGGGAAAAGGAAAATTAACGACTGAACAACAATTGGTCTATGAAGGTGACTTCAAGCAAGGCCTATTTCAACAATCAAAATAGCTTCTTTCTAAAGGAGCTTTTTTGATTGCCCAAATAGTTTTAGAGAAGCTCAATCCCCCGTAATAAAACTAGTTCCTAAAAAAATTTATGAAAATCTATGTGAAACTATTTACAAAATTTTAAAAAAGAGTTATAATAAACTTGTGAAAAAATTAACAAAGGGATAAATTCCTTTAAAGCTATGGAGGAAAATATGGCTGATAAAAAAACTGTAACACCTGAACAAAGACAACTTGCTGCAGAGAAGCACGTAGATGGTTTGGTACAAAAAGGTTTAGTTGCACTTGAGGAAATGCGTAAATTAAATCAAGAGCAAGTGGACTACATTGTGGCTAAAGCATCAGTTGCAGCACTTGATGCACACGGAATTTTGGCTCAACATGCAATCGAAGAAACAGAACGTGGTGTATTTGAAGACAAGGCTACAAAAAACTTGTTTGCTTGTGAACACGTTGTAAACAACATGCGTGGTGTGAAAACTGTTGGAGTTATCGAAGATGACCCAATTACTGGCTTGACTAAAATTGCAGAGCCTGTTGGGGTTATCTGTGGAGTTACACCTACAACAAACCCAACATCTACAGCGATTTTTAAAGCTTTAATCTCATTGAAGACGCGTAATCCAATTGTCTTTGCTTTCCACCCGTCTGCTCAAGAATCTTCTGCGCATGCTGCTCAAATTGTTCGTGATGCTGCGATTGCTGCTGGAGCTCCTGAAAACTGTGTACAATGGATTACAGAACCATCTATGGAAGCAACAGCTGCTCTTATGAATCATGATGGTATTGCAACTATCCTTGCTACTGGTGGGAATGCCATGGTTAAGGCAGCTTACTCATGTGGTAAACCAGCTCTTGGGGTAGGTGCCGGAAACGTTCCTGCCTACATCGAAAAATCAGCTGACCTTCGTCAAGCAGCTCATGACATCGTTATGTCTAAATCATTTGACAATGGTATGGTTTGTGCGTCTGAGCAAGCAGTTATCATCGATAAAGAAGTTTACGACGAATTTGTTGCAGAATTCAAATCTTACCACACTTACTTTGTTAATAAAAAAGAAAAAGCCCTCTTGGAACAATTCTGCTTTGGCGCTAAAGCAAACAGCAAGAACTGTGCTGGAGCAAAATTGAATGCTGACATCGTTGGTAAACCAGCAACATGGATTGCAGAACAAGCAGGTTTCAAAGTGCCAGCAGAAACTAATATCCTTGCTGCAGAATGTGCAGAAGTTGGAGAAAATGAGCCTTTGACTCGTGAAAAATTGTCACCAGTCATTGCAGTATTGAAAGCTGAAGATACTGAAGATGGACTTAAAAAAGCTCGTCAAATGGTTGAGTTCAATGGACTTGGTCACTCAGCAGCTATCCATACAAAAGACGAAGAGCTAGCTAAACGCTTTGGTACAGAAATCAAAGCAATGCGTATTATCTGGAACTCTCCATCTACTTTTGGTGGTATCGGTGACGTTTACAATGCCTTCATTCCATCATTGACACTTGGATGTGGTTCATACGGACGCAACTCAGTTGGTGATAACGTGAGTGCTATTAACCTTCTAAACATCAAGAAAGTAGGGAAACGTAGAAATAATATGCAATGGTTTAAAGTTCCTTCAAAAATTTACTTCGAACGCAATTCTATCCAATACCTTCAAACATGTGAAGATATTGAACGCGTTATGATCGTTACTGACAAATCGATCGAAAAACTTGGCTTTGTTCAACGAGTTATCGATCAATTGAACGCACGTAGCAACCGTGTAACTGTCCAAGTCTTCTCAGATGTTGAACCAGATCCAGATATCACAACTGTAGAACGTGGTACTGAAGTGATGAGAGCATTTGAACCAGACACAATCATCGCTCTTGGTGGTGGTTCACCGATGGATGCTGCTAAAGTAATGTGGCTCTTCTACGAGCAACCAGAAATCGACTTCCGTGACTTGGTTCAAAAATTCATGGATATCCGTAAACGTGCCTTCCGCTTCCCATCACTTGGTAAGAAAGCGAAGTACATCGGTATCCCAACAACTTCAGGTACAGGTTCAGAAGTAACACCATTTGCCGTTATCTCTGATAAGAAAAACAACCGTAAATATCCATTGGCTGACTACTCATTGACACCAACGATTGCGATTGTTGACCCTGCTTTGGTTGAATCAGTTCCAGATTTCATCACTGCTGATACAGGTATGGACGTCTTGACTCACGCAACTGAAGCTTACACTTCAAACTTCGCTAACGACTACACAGATGGTATCGCCCTTCAATCAATCAAACTTGTCTTTGAATGGTTGGAAAAATCAGTTAAAACAGCTGATCCAGAAGCTCGTGAGAAAATGCATAATGCGTCTACAATGGCAGGTATGGCCTTCGCCAATGCCTTCCTTGGTATGAGCCACTCAATGGCCCACAAGATCGGTGCGGTTCACCACACTGTTCATGGACGTACAAATGCTATCTTGCTTCCATACGTAATCCGTTACAACGGAACTCGTCCATCTAAGACTACTACATGGCCTAAATACAACTACTGGAAAGCTGATGAGAAATTCCAAGACATCGCGAAAATGCTTGGTTTGCCTCACTCAACTCCTGAAGAAGCAGTTGAAGCATACGCTAAAGCTGTTTACGAACTTGGTGTTGCAGTAGGTATCAAGATGAACTTCAAGGATCAAGGAATTGATGAAAAAGCTTGGAAAGACAGCTTGCATGAAATTGCCTTGCTTGCATACGAAGACCAATGTTCACCTGCTAACCCACGCTTACCAATGGTATCTCACATGGAAGAAATCATGGCAGATGCTTACTATGGTTATGCAGAACGTCCAGGACGTCGTAAATAATAGATTATCAGCCTAGAGGCGGGAGAAATCCTGTCTCTATTTTTTGTAAAATTAATTGAAAAATGTTAGAATGAGCATGTAAGTTTGTTTGAATTTCAAAGTTTTTATAATGATGCGAGGGTAAGTGCGAGCAGTGAATGAATTAGGTGATAAGGTAAGACTTCTTAGAGAAGAGAAAGGACTTAGTCGTCCAGTTTTTTGTGGAGATGAGTCAGAATTATCAGTCCGTCAGTTGGTCCGCATCGAAAAAGGAGAATTTCGTCCTACGATAAAAACACTAGAATATATAGCGAATAGGCTAGATATTCCATCCTATGTCTTGATGCCAGACTATAAGGAATTACCTAAACGTTACCAAGAATTAAAATACTTTCTTCTTCATCATCCTGACTATGGAGACAAAGAGTTGCAGGAACAGAAGGAAGAATATTTTGATGAGATTTTCGAATATTTTTATGATGATTTGCCACGTGATGAGAAAGTGCTAGTGGATTGTCTTCAAGCCATAGATGCAGTAAGAGCAACTAGTAATTCCTTGTATGGTGAAAGTGTGCTTGAAAATGGACTGCAGGACTTACTATCCAGAGATGTATATAAAGCGGAGGATCTATTAAGACTGAGGTTGTATCTTGTATGTAACTTAATGGATGGTTTGAAAGCGGGTGAAATAAAAGAATTTGAGTATGAGAATATTCTTTATTTTCATGAGAAACTAAGTTCGCAGATTGATAAGATAGAGTTCGATTGTTTAGACTTACTTAGAGATTCCTTACTGGCTTCTTTAACTTGTATAGAGATTATGGGGCTGTTTCATTATTTTAAGAGGGCAGTTGAAACGTTAAATAAAATAGGGCAAAAAACACGAGATTTTCAAAAACAACCGATTGTCTTGATGCTTGAGTGGAAATATTATATTCAGACGGATTATGAAACAGCCAAACAAAAGTATGAAGAAGCAAAAATGATGGCAAGGATGTTTGGTAATGAGCAGTTACTCGTTAGTTTAGATAATGAATGGACCGAGGATTTAGAAAGATATCTTTAAATGCTTTATATGAGTGACATTTCTGTCATTGGAGGAATGTCGCTTTTTTGTTACAATGAATTCGTAAAAAAGAGAGAGGAATTCTTTGATTCCTTTTGAATCTGATAGATAAATATAGTTTGTATCGGTACACGGTATCACAAGTAATTAAAGGAGATTATAATGTCCTTTTTATCCATGAAAAATATTTCAAAATTTTACGCTTTGGACGACAAACATAAAGAGCAAGCTCTAAGAAATATTAACCTGCAGATTGCTGAAGGGAAAATTACTGCGATTTATGGTCCGTCAGGCTGTGGAAAAACCAGTCTACTGAATATCATCAGTGGTCTTGATAGGGAGTACGAGGGAGTTTTAGATTTTAAAGGGGAGTCTCTCAGAGAACTATCGGAGATTGAATTGACTCAATTTCGCAAAGACAACATTGGGTTTGTCTTTCAAAACTTCAATCTCATCCCCCATCAATCTGTTCTAGATAATGTCAAGTTGCCTCTCTATGTCAAAGATTTATCGGATAAAGAAATGACAAGAATCGCTCAGGAGCAACTTCTTAGTCTAGGCATGGAACCTTTTATGGCTAAAAATGTCAAGCAACTTTCTGGAGGTCAAAAACAACGTGTAGCGATTGCGCGTGCTCTGGTCAATCAACCGGATATGATTGTAGCTGATGAACCAACTGGATCGCTCGATTCGCAATCTCAGGAGATGGTTTTGGAAGTGTTCAAAAGTTTGGCCAAATCTGGGAAAACAGTACTGATTGTGACTCATAACCCAGAAGTAGCTGAATATGCAGATGTGATTATCAAAATGAAGGATGGTGAAGTCGTTGAAGAAGTCAAAAAATAAAGGATTGTCCTTTAAAAATAAATTCAAACTTTCTTTGAGTAACTTTATGGAAAGAAAGTGGCGTAACTTGTTGATTGCAGTAGCAACCTCGATTGGTTTTGTAGGCGTGTTGATTTCTTTTGGTCTAGGGAATGCCTTGATTTCGATGATTGATGAAAATACCAACGGAGGTAAGCTCCCTTCCCAAGTTCAGATTGCACTGAATTCAAGCGTTGCTGGAAGAGGTTTTCTAAACCAAGAAGATAAGAACTATATCACAGATACGATTGGGAAAGAAAATATTAAATATCTAGAGAGCCCTTTTGGTATGACCATGTCAAAGATTAGCATAGACGGACACGAAGTGGATTTTAGCCAAGCCCTGCCTTCTTACGCTCAGGTCGTGAGTTTGTATGAAGATACAAGTATTTCTGTTACTAGCAATGAAAAAGAAAAAGTGCTAGCAGGCTCTCTTTATACGGATGTTAACGAACAGGGATTAACGATTCCGATGAGTCTACTGAAAAATTGGAATGAACAAACAGGGAAAAATCTTACAGCTAGTGATGTTATAGGCAAAAAAGTATTAGCAAGCATTGTAGAAAATGCTGCTGAAGGTAGCAAGACTTCTCAATTTCAAACTCATATTGTGCGTGTAATCAATGATGAAGATGATGCAGAAGATAGTAACAGTTTTATGCCAGCCTATCAAATGGAAACGATTTTAAAAGAAGCTGAATTCACAAAGGCCGTATCCTATTTTATTTTAGAACTTAAAGACCCATCTCGTACGAAAACAGTAACAGAAGAATTGCAGAAAAATAAGAAGTATACAGTTCTTTCTCAACAGGCTGTTCTTGATATTGTGATTACCTTTATTCGTGTCATCCAGGGATTACTGATTGTTCTTTCTTCACAAGCGATTGTGGTGGCAGCAGTTATGATAGGCATCATCATTTATATCAATATCATGCAACGTTCTAAGGAAATCGGTGTCATGAAGGCCGTTGGCTATCAAAATAGGGATGTGAAAGGAATTTTTATCTACGAAGCTCTTTGGATTGTAGGAATTGCCTTGTTTATAGCTTTCATCATTGCTCAAGGGATAGGCAGTCTAGCGAATGTTACTGTTCATCATTTTTATCCGTCTATCTCTAAAGTTTTTGAATTGAATCTTCTCTCAATTTTTGGAACTCTAATTTTTGCTTTACTACTTGGGTATATTTCAGCCTACTTCCCAGCTCGTAAAATTAGCAAAATGGATCCAGTGGAATCTTTACGCTATGAATAGGGGAGCACGGTATTAAAAAGAAAGTAGTTTGAAAATCAAGGCCGGCGCTTGCAATTTAACTCAAATAGTTATATAATAAGAACGTTGAAAGGTGATTTGTAGTGATTCAAGTTACTCTTTTCACAATAAAAATTTCATGATTTTCATAAGGAGGAAATCACTAATGGTAGTTAAAGTTGGTATTAACGGTTTCGGACGTATTGGTCGTCTTGCTTTCCGCCGTATCCAAAACGTAGAAGGTGTTGAAGTTACTCGCATCAACGACCTTACAGACCCAGTTATGCTTGCACACTTGTTGAAATACGACACAACTCAAGGTCGTTTCGATGGAACTGTGGAAGTTAAAGAAGGTGGATTTGAAGTTAACGGTAAATTCGTTCGTGTTTCTGCAGAACGTGATCCAGAACAAATCGATTGGGCTAACGACGGTGTAGAAATCGTTCTTGAAGCAACTGGATTCTTCGCTAAGAAAGATGCAGCTGAAAAACACTTGCACCCAGGCGGAGCTAAAAAAGTTGTTATCACTGCTCCTGGTGGAAATGACGTTAAAACAGTTGTATTTAACACTAACCACGACATTCTTGATGGTACTGAAACAGTTATCTCAGGTGCTTCATGTACTACAAACTGCTTGGCTCCAATGGCTAAAGCTCTTCAAGATAACTTCGGTGTTGTAGAAGGATTGATGACTACTATCCACGCTTACACTGGTGACCAAATGATCCTTGACGGGCCACACCGTGGTGGTGACCTTCGTCGTGCTCGCGCTGGTGCTGCAAACATCGTTCCTAACTCAACTGGTGCTGCTAAAGCTATCGGTCTTGTAATCCCAGAATTGAACGGTAAATTGGACGGGTCTGCACAACGCGTTCCAACTCCAACTGGATCAGTTACTGAATTGGTTGCAGTTCTTGAAAAGAACGTTACTGTTGATGAAGTGAACGCAGCTATGAAAGCAGCAGCTAACGAATCATACGGTTACACTGAAGATCAAATCGTTTCTTCAGATATCGTAGGTATGGCTTACGGTTCATTGTTTGACGCAACTCAAACTAAAGTTCTTGACGTTGACGGTAAACAATTGGTTAAAGTTGTTTCATGGTATGACAACGAAATGTCTTACACTGCACAACTTGTTCGTACTCTTGAATACTTCGCTAAAATTGCTAAATAATTCTTGAGACATAAAAAGCAAGGTTTCATACCTTGCCTTTTTAATTTAGAAAAAGGATGACTTAACGGTCATCCTTTGCTTTTAATATTGCCTCGAAGGAGTCGGATAAAGCACTTAATTTTATTTTCTCCATAGTTAAAGGATGAGTAAAAGATAGCCTATATGCATGTAACATTAGTCGAGGTGTTTTAGATTTTGGATGATATAGAGGGTCACCTAGGATAGGATGATTGTGGTGGGAAAGATGTACACGAATTTGATGTGTCCGTCCAGTTTTTAGCCTACAACGAATGAGTGAAGAACCGTCTTCAAACTTCTTTAATCGAGTAACAATCGTTTCAGCGAATTGACCGTTTTTAGGATCAACAAGTCGTTTTCTACGATCATGGCGACTGCGACCAATTTTATCTCGAAAAACAAGTTCCTTATTTCTAAATGCCCCTTCAACTAGAGCCCAATACTCACGAGAAATTTCTTTTTTTTCTAGTAAACGGTTGAGAATAGGAAGGATAAAAGGATTTTTAGCAAAGAGAACGAGGCCACTGGTTTCCATATCAAGACGATGAACAACATAGCATGTTTGACCGACATAAGCTGATACATGATTGAGAAGGGCTATTTCATTAGGTTGATTGCCATGAGTTTTCATGCCCTCAGGTTTGTTAACGACAATTAAATGCTGATCTTGATAAACTTCTTGTACGAGATCAGAGTTTCCCAGTGAGATTTCCTTTGTTGGATAATCTTCTTCATCGAAAGTTAATTGGCATTTATCCCCTGATTTGATGATTTGTTGCCAGTGAACTTCTTTTTGGTTGATAAGAATGTTCTTTTTTGTCCTTAGGAAATGGCGGATTTTTCTAGGAATAAGTAACTGTTCTTCTAAGAAAGTTTTAACCGTCATTTCAGGTAAAGAATCGGGAATTATAAAGGTAAATTTCATACAGTTATTGTAACAAAAAATAGGCACTTTGGATAGCGGAACTAGCTTAATTCTTGTCTTCCTAAGGTGAAGATGATAAAATAAACGCATGAAATTAGATAATTTATTTGAAAGATTTCTTTCCTTATTTAAAAAGGATGAAACTGAAATTCAAGAAAATGAAACTCAAGACATTGAGATTAATGATGTTGAAATAGAAGAAAGTGAGCAGAGTGACTTGCGTCGTTCGAGAGGTAATCGTAAGAAAGCTGGGCAAATTGGGCCCATTCGCAAGTTTTGGCGTCGCTACCATCTGACAAAAATCATTCTTATTCTGGGCCTTAGTGCAAGTTTACTTGTTGGAGTCTATCTTTTCGCCTTGGCGAAATCAACAAATGTAACAGATTTGCAAAATGCATTGAAAACTCGAACGGTAATTTTGGATCGAGAGGAGAATGAAGCAGGAGCCTTATCTGGCCAAAAAGGAACCTATGTTGAACTTACGGATATTAGCGAAGATTTGCAAAAGGCAGTTATTGCGACGGAAGACCGCAGTTTTTACAAAAATGATGGGATAAATTACGCTCGTTTCTTCATGGCAATACTAACTGCTGGTCGCTCAGGTGGGGGTTCTACCATCACTCAGCAGTTGGCTAAAAATGCTTATTTATCACAAGATCAGACTATTCAAAGAAAGGCGAAAGAATTCTTCTTAGCTTTGGAATTAACCAAAAAATATAGCAAGAACGAAATTCTAACCATGTATTTGAATAATGCTTATTTTGGTAATGGAGTTTGGGGGGTTGAAGATGCAAGTAAAAAATACTTCGGCGTTTCAGCATCACAATTAACTCTAGATCAAGCAGCAACTTTGGCAGGAATGCTAAAGGGGCCGGAAATATATAATCCATTGAATTCAATTGAGGATTCGACTAATCGTAGGGATACAGTCTTACAAAATATGGTTGCTGCTGGCTATATTGATGAAGACAGGGAAGCAGAAGCGGCTGGGGTTGATATGGCCTCTCAGTTGCATGATGCATACGAAGGGAAAATTTCAGACTACCGTTATCCTTCTTACTTTGATGCAGTTGTTAATGAAGCAGTTGAAAAATATCATTTAACAGAAGAAGAAATTGTTAATAACGGCTATCGAATTTATACAGAACTAGATCAAAATTACCAAGCTAATATGCAGGTTATCTATGAAGATACCTCCTTGTTTCCGACGGCTGAAGATGGAACCCATGCTGAATCAGGAAGTGTTGCATTAGAGCCAAAAACAGGCGGAGTTCGAGGCGTTATTGGTCGTGTTGCTGGAAGCGATAAGCCGGGTTTCCGAAATTTTAACTATGCAACTCAATCAAAAAGGAGCCCAGGGTCAACTATTAAACCACTGGTAGTCTATACTCCAGCAGTTGAAGCCGGATGGTCAATCAACAAAGAGTTAGACAATCATACCATGCAGTACGGTGATTATAAGGTAGACAACTATGCAGGCATTAAGACGGCTCCAGAAATTCCAATGTATCAAGCCTTGGCTGAATCTTTAAATCTCCCAGCAGTGGCAACTGTGAAAGAACTTGGAATTGATAAGGCCTTCGAGGCTGGTGAAAAGTTTGGCCTTAACATGAGCAGTGTCGATAGAGTATTAGGCGTAGCACTGGGTGGTGGAGTAGAAACCAATCCACTTCAGATGGCTCAGGCTTATGCAGCATTTGCAAATGAAGGTTTGATGCCAGAAGCTCACTTTATCACTCGTATTGAGAATGCCAGTGGGCAAGTCATCGCTACACATAAGAATTCCCAAAAACGAGTTATGGAAAAATATACAGCTGATAAGATGACTAGCATGATGCTTGGGACCTTCACAAATGGGACGGGTATTAGTTCTTCTCCAGAAAATTATGTCATGGCTGGGAAAACAGGAACAACAGAAACTGTTTTTAATCCAGAGTATACAAGTGATCAATGGGTTATTGGATATACACCTGATATCGTCATTAGCCATTGGCTTGGATTCCCGACCACGGATGAGAGTCACTACCTAGCTGGTTCAACTTCAAATGGTGCCGCCCATATATTTAGGAATATATCCGAAACGATTCTTCCTTATACACCAGGAAGCACATTTACAGTTCAAAACGCTTATGAAATAAATGGTATTGCACCAGCAAACATAAAAAATGAGACTACGAATACAGAGTCACAAACAAATGACTTGTTAACTGATATACGCAGTAAAGCTCAAAATATAGTTGATGAAGCTGGCCGTGCGATTTCAGAAGCTAAAATTAAAGAAAAAGCTCAAACAGTATGGGATACGATTGTAGATTTATTCCGGTAATTTATAGAATTTTAAAAATGACAGGAAATCATATCCTGTCATTTTGTTTTGGTTTTTAAACATTTTAGAGCACAAAAAAAGAAATTTTAATAAAAAAAGACACAAGAGGCGGAAAAATCAACAAGAGGAAGAAAATAGGATTATTTCTTATAAAGCTTTGATATACTCATTGGAGAAAAAGGAGGAAATATGCTAGAAAAAAAGTATCAAGAAGTAAAAGCAATTGTTCATAAATGTCGAAAAGAATACTATCTACACTTGTGGGAAGTTGAAGATTGGGATCAAGAAGGCATGATTTGTCTGTATGAATTGTTACAAGAACATCCTGAATTGATAGAAAGGAAAGATAAAAAAATATATACTTATTTTAAAACAAAATTTAGAAATAGAATTTTGGATGCAATACGTAGACAAGAAAGCCAAAAAAGAAAATTGGATCGACAAGTATATGAAGAAGTCAGTGAGATAAGTCACCGTATTACAGATGGAGGACTCTCGTTAGATGAGTACTATGCACTACACGATATGATTAAAAAATATAAAAAGGGTTTAAATAAAAATGATTTAGAGCTGTTTGAAAAATTAGTTGCTGATGAAAGATTTAAAGGAAGAAGGAAGCTGTTAAAGGAACTACGAATTCTCTTAAAAGATTTTTCACCATATTAAAAAAATTTGTTCAAACTAGTTGACAAGGGAGAAAAAGTAGGTATAATAGAAAGAGTCAAAAAGCTCGGGTCCGTTGGTCAAGGGGTTAAGACACCGCCTTTTCACGGCGGTAACACGGGTTCGAATCCCGTACGGACTATGAGTGTGTTGCAGTAGAA
>NZ_JASHDV010000003.1:0-291514 GCF_047463455.1 Streptococcus timonensis | reverse complement strand
CAATAGCTTTTTCAAACTTTTTTCATCTTCTACTGCAACACACTCATAGTCCGTACGGGATTCGAACCCGTGTTACCGCCGTGAAAAGGCGGTGTCTTAACCCCTTGACCAACGGACCCGAGCTTTTCGACTCTTTCTATTATACCTACTTTTTCTCCCTTGTCAACAGATTTAACTAAACTTTTTAAATTTCTTATGTTAGGGTTAGTTCTTTAGTTAAAACAATCTAGTTCCATTGTATTACATATTTCAGACAGCTTTTATGATGTGGTTGACTGAAATATGAACTAATTATTTTATATACTATTAAAGAAATTACAAGACAGCAATTTGATTTAAATTCACTTCAGCAATTGTGTCATTACCAAACATTGAAATAATCATTTTTACTTTGTTGTTATCAATTTCAGTGATTTTACCGGTGTAATCTGTAAATGCACCATCGATAATACGTACTGTTTGACCAACTTCAACATCGATATCAAATTCTTGAACTGTTTGCCCCATTGAAATTAGGATATCACGAATTTCTTGTTCCAAAAGCGGAGTTGGTTTAGATCTATTTCCGTGCGAACCTACAAATCCAGTAACATTTGGAGTGTTACGAACAACAAACCACGCTTCATCTGTCATAACCATTTCAACAAGAACGTATCCTGGAAAGCGATTCTCTTCAACTTCTTTCTTCTTTCCATTCTTTTCAATTTGAACTGTTTGAGTTGGGATTTCAACGCGCAAAATGTTATCTAACATATTGTAAGTTTGTGCGCGTTGCAAGAGATTTTCTTTTACTTTATTTTCATAACCAGAATATGTTTGTAGGACAAACCATCCTTTATCAAAAGAATCCATTATATTTCCTTTCTTAACTATGTTTCAATTTAGAAAATATTGATGAAGCGAATCAAGCCATTAACAATCAATTGGTCAAAAATATAAATGATGATTACAAAAAAGGCTGTATATTCAATAATTGATTTAAAATCTAACCAACTTTCTTTGCGGGTTGGCCAAGTTGTTTCTTTAAGAAGTGTAAAAATATCCTTAATAAAACTCATTCTATTCTCCTATCTCGTTTCTTTATGTATAGTGTACTTGCCACAATGTTTACAAAATTTATTTACTTCTAAGCGTGTTGGTTTTGGAGTTCCACTAATTTTGATTGAATAATTCCTTGAACCACAAACCTCACAGGCTAGACTTGCTTTTTTTAGTGCCATAGTGCCTCCATCCTAACTATTATAACAAGAAAGATGGTCTTTGACAAGTTAAATTGCATCATACATCGATTTTCACCTTTTGAGAATATTCTATATAAAAAACCTAGGAAATATCCTAGGCTTGAATCTGCTTAACTTAGCTTATTTACCAAGATAGTATTCAGCAACTACATTCAATTTCTCGTCAAATTCGAATACCAATGGTGGGAAGTTAGGAATTTCTACATCCATGATTTCGTCATCTGACAAACCTTTGATATGTTTTACAAGGGCACGAATTGAGTTGCCGTGTGCACCTACGAATACGTTTTTACCGTCTTTAAGCGCTGGAGCGATTTTGTCTTCCCAGAATGGAAGGGCACGTTCCAAAGTAACTTTCAAGTTCTCAGCATCTGGAATTACTGAGTCATCAAGTGAAGCATAACGACGGTCAGTATGAGCTGAGTACTCATCATCACGAGGCATTGCTGGAGGCAATACATCGTATGAACGACGCCAGATGTGAACTTGCTCATCACCGAATTGTTCAGCTGCTTCTGCTTTGTTTTTACCAGTCAAACCTCCGTAGTGACGTTCATTCAAGCGCCATGATTTTTCAACTGGAACCCACAATTGGTCAGCTGCTTCAAGAGCTAAGTTAGTCGTTTTAATCGCACGTTTCAACACTGAAGTATAAGCTTGGTCAAATTCGATACCAGCTTCTTTAATCAATTTACCAGCGTCAATCGCTTGTTGTGTTCCTTTTTCAGACAAATCAACATCAGCCCAACCAGTGAATAGGTTAGCTTTATTCCATTCAGACTCACCATGGCGAGCGAAAACCAATTTTACCATTATGGATTCTCCTTTTATTTTCCGAGGTCACCCTCGTTTTTCTATTCCATTCTACTAGATTTTTCATGAAAAATCCAGTCTGGACAGTGAAAAAGTGTAATTTTTCACAAAATTGTTTTCAAGTATTAAAAAAGAAGGAACCATTCAGTCCTTCTTTTATGTAAATCTATTCTTGTATTTGAAATTGTTTTAAACTTGATAGGTAAAGTGCAGCACCAATAATAATGACAATACCGCCAATCCATCCTAAAAATGGAATCAATGACACCACTGCTCCTACGATAAACAAAATAGATGGTGCAAGCGTAATACGTTTGTCATCTTTATAATAGATGAGAGTTAGAATACCTAAAATCAGTATTGCAATTTTTACTAAAGCAAAGGCAATAAACATCATTCCGACAATGACAGCAGCAGCATCTTCATCTTCAGATATACCAGCAATCATCACAATCACAAAAGGTAAAATTGCCAAAATAATACCCGTGATCAAGCCAATAATCCCATCGATTTGAGCTAGAGTTTTTGTTTTCATAAAAGTCTCCTTTTCAATTGAATAAACATTATTATACCATAATTTTACTGTACTTTTAGGATTTTTTAAAGAGAATTGAAAAAAATACAGGAAGGACCTGTATTTTTTATAGACTTATTTAGATTCAAATCCTTCTGCTACTGCATCCGCAAAGTTTTCTTCCACAACGCTTGCACAGTGGTCACAGATGACTGCATGATAGCTACGTTCTGCTGTACTTGGATCGATGCGGCGGCAACGGTCACAAACCTCACCAGCCGCACGTTCAACTGTAAAGGCAACATTTTCGAAAGCTACCGCCCCTTCCGGAGCTGAACCTTCTGCGATGGTCAAAGCTGAGACAATCAATAGTTGAGCGACATTACTATCTACTGCTTCAAGAAGAGTCTTCACTACTTCATTTGGATAAACTGTCAAGTGAGCTTCAAGTGATTTTCCGATTAATTTGGCATTACGAGCTTCTTCTAAGGCTTTTTGAGCTTGTCCACGGAAGTCCATGAAGGCTGCCCAGGCATCTAGGATTTCCTCTTGATTAGCAAATGTTTGTGCTTCTGGTAGTTCTGATAATTGAACGAAGTCTTCAGCTTCAAACTCAAGATATGACCAGATTTCTTCAGCAGTGTGAGGAAGAATTGGTGTCAAGAGTTTAGTGATTTTGACAAGGATGTCATAGAAGACTGTTTGCATTTGACGGCGTTCGAGAGATTTTGCACCTTCGATGTAGACAACATCTTTGGCAAAGTCCAGGTAAAAGGCAGACAAATCAACATTAATAAAGTTAACAAGCGCCTTATAGATTGTCAAGAATTCAAAGTCAGCATAAGCGTCACGAATAGTCTTGACAAGCTGATTAAAGCGGATGGTCATGTACTTATCAACAGAACGAAGTTCTTCGTAAGCGACTGAATCCTCAGCTGGGTTAAAGTCAGATGTGTTAGCAATCAAGAAACGAAGGGTGTTACGGATCTTACGGTATGTTTCAGAGACTTGGCTCAATATATCCATAGAGATACGTACGTCGTTACTTGAGTCTACACTGGTTACCCAGAGACGCAAGATTTCTGCACCAAATTGTTTTTCAACGTCGCTTGGAGCAATGGTATTTCCAAGAGATTTAGACATCTTTTCACCTTTACCATCAAGGGCAAAACCTTGTGACAAGATTTGTTTGTATGGTGCTACACCGTGGTTAGCCACAGATGTGATGAGAGATGAGTTGAACCAACCACGGTATTGGTCGGAACCTTCTAGGTAGAGGTCTGCTGGATATTTAAGTTCGGGGCGATTAACCACGACACCATTCCATGATGAACCTGAGTCGAACCATACATCCATGATGTCTGTTTCTTTCTTGAACTCACCATTTGGTGAACCTGGATGGGTAAATCCTTCTGGCAAGAGGTCTTTGGCATCACGTTCCCACCAGATGATGGAACCATGTTCTTCAAAGAGTTGGGCTACATACTCTATGGTTTCAGCTGTCATGATTGGTGTGCCATCTTCTGCGTAGAAGATAGGAAGTGGAACTCCCCAAGCACGTTGACGTGAGATAACCCAGTCACCACGGTCACGAATCATATTGTAGAGACGGACTTTACCCCACTCTGAGTGGAATTTGACTTTTTCAATTTCGTCCAAGATTTCTTGGCGGAATTTAGATACAGAGGCAAACCATTGTGGCACGGCACGCCAGATGATTGGTTTTTTTGTACGCCAGTCAAATGGGTAGGAGTGAGAGATTTCTTCTTGAGCAAGAAGAAGGTTTCCAAGTTTTTCAATAACTGTTGGCACAACCTTATCATAGAATTGACCTTCGAACTCTGCACCTGCATTGGCCATCATGATTCCGCGTTCGTTAACAGTCACAGCAACTTCTAGACCATTAGCAACACCGACATTGTAGTCATCCTCACCAAAACCAGGAGCTGTATGGACGATACCAGTACCAGAATCTGTTGTAACGTGGTCACCAAGGATAACGAGCTCATCTACTGCTGTATCCCATGGGTGCTCTGTCACAATTTGGTTCAATTCTGAACCACGGTAAGTAGCCAAAACTTGAACATCCGCCCAACCAAATTTTTCTGACAAGCTATTTAACAATTCTGAAGCTACAACAAACTTACGAGTTTCACCCGCAGGTTGAACTACAACATAGTCAATATCAGCTCCAACAGTCAAACCACGAGAAGCCGTGATGGTGAATGGAGTTGTTGTCCAAACGACGATGTAAGTATCTGTATCAAGGACACCTTTGCCATCTTTGACCTTATTAGCATAGTAAAGAGATGTTGAAACCAAGTCGTGGTATTCGATTTCCGCCTCAGCAAGGGCTGACTCAGATGACCATGACCAGTAAACAGGCTTCGCTCCACGGTAGATGTAGCCTTTATTAGCCATTTCACCAAAGACACGGATTTGCGCTGCTTCATAGTCTGGCGTCAAGGTTACATATGGATTTTCCCAGTCACCAGAAACACCCAAGCGCTTGAAATCTTCGCGTTGTTTATCTACTTGAGAGAGGGCATAGTCACGACAAAGTTTCAAGTACTCAACCAAGTCCATCTCTTTGCGTTTAACACCTTGTTTTGCCAAAACTTGCTCGATTGGCAGACCGTGTGTGTCCCAACCTGGAATGTATGGTGCGTAAAATCCTGACATCGATTTTGAACGAACAATGATATCTTTAGAAATCTTGTTCATGGCATGTCCAACGTGAATATTCCCGTTAGCGTATGGAGGGCCATCATGAAGCGTGAAATGTGGTTTTCCTTCATTTAACTCTTGACGACGTTGATAAAGTTTTGCTTCTTCCCACTCTTTTTGCCAAAGAGGTTCTTTGGTTGGAAGGCCAGCACGCATTGGAAATTCAGTTTTTCCTAGATTTAAAGTTTCTTTGAGTTTCATTGTATCTCCTTTATATATAGACAAATTAAAAACCACGATTCGCAAAAAGGACGAAAATCGTGGTACCACCTTTATTCGGAAAAAGACTCAGTCCTTTTCCCTCTTTTCCCGTAACGTGGGCAACGTCAAATCTTACTCATTTCAGACCTGATACTAAGAGAGGATAAATTTACCAACAGGGATTGTAGGACTTTCACCATCTCCTACTCGCTAGAAATGTGATTGATAAATTCTTGTTCTCTAATGAGATTCTTATAAAATTTGAACAGACTCTTTTTGAGCTTCATGATCTGAATCAGAATGAGATTCAACAGCAGGATCAAGCTCTCCTTCAAAAGATTCTTTTGCTTCTGATTCTAGTAATTCTTTATTTGCAGCTTCAATACGTGCTTGAAGTTCCGCCACCTCTTCTGGGGAGAATTGACGAGTCATGTCAATCGGCTCTTCTTCCTGGTAAGAAGATACATCTTCACCTAGAACCTCTTCGACTACTTCCTTGAAGGCTTCGTCACTAGTTTGCAAATATGTTGCAGTCGGACGCAAAATTTCTTCCCAATCTGATGAATCAACAATAGCTAATTGACTTTCGATTGTTGATTTCAAGCGTTGGTGGAAGACACGACTCTTGTTCTTCAACTCTTCTGTTTCAACAGCAACCTTCTTAGCATTATCTGTAGCCTGACGCAAGATTTCATTGGCTTTATATTTAGCTTCATCTAACAGACGTTGTGCATCTTGCTCAGCTTGATGAACAATATTATTTGATCGCTCATTTGCTGCCTGTTTTACACGTTCAGCTGTATCTTGAGCAATCAGAACAGACTGACTCAACGAATCTTTAATCTCATCAAAATATGACAAACGTTCTTCTAAGTTTTTAATGTGTTGTTCTTTTTCATGATTGCTTCGCACAAGTGCTTCATAGTCACGAACAACAATATCTAAGAATTCATCAACTTCATCGCGATTAAATCCTCTAAACTGCAATCCAAAGGTTTTATCCTTAATTTCTAATGATGTAATTGGCATAATTTTCCTCACTTATTTAATAAAAAATAGAATCATTAATTGCTTCTGGTTCTTGGTCGTTTGTTACTGTTCTCTTAGGAATATCATTCGTATAATTGGAAAGACGTTCTTCTAGTTTTTTGACATAGATTTCAGTTTCATCCTTATAGCGGACTAATTCTTCATAGTCAAAATAGATTTTATCTAAAAATTCGTCCACTTCTTCCTTATTATAACCTCTGAATTTAATCGAGAAAGCTTTATCAATAATTTCTTGTGGTCTAATTGACATATTTTCTCTCACTTACTTAATAGTAACTGCACTGTTAATTTTATCTTATCTTTTTTTGTCTGACCGTTTTCACGAAGAATAGTGATTCTACCAAAACGTCTGACACTTACTAAATCACCAAGTTTAAGTTGGAAATCCGTTTTTTCAACTTCATGATAATTTACTTGAACAAGCTTCTTATCAATGAGAGCAGTGGCTTGAGAACGAGAAAGTTTCAAAACATTGGATAAAAAGGCATCCAGACGCATACTTGGAACCAAGACATCCCTTTCCTGGTAGTTTTCTCTTGGAACAACCTTCTCTGAAAAAGAACGCTCTTCTAAGGAAACTGGGATTTTTGAAACTTTTTGTATCCCATCCTCAAACAAATTTTTAAAATTTTGATTCACAACGATTTGCGCTCTTTGATCAGTAACTAAAATATCACCGAATAATTTACGCTCAATGCCTAAACGATTAAGTACTGTTCCTAAAATTTTAGCATGTGTTAATTGTGAAAATTTATTTGGATAAACAATCTCTAACAAAGTCATTTCAAAATCTGAAAGTGTTGGGATAAAATATTCTGGAGCGAGAATAACCCTTGCATATTCAGAAGGAATAAAATCCTCACTACTATAGACTCGAATACCTGCATTCCCACCCAATGTTTTAAGAATGAAAACTTGATGCGGATTTAAAAAATAAGTTAACACGGGAGCATATTGCTCTTCTACCTGGTTTATCCATTCCAATCCTTTATCAATAAAGGGTATATCTTCGACTGCAAAATGTTGGTAAATATCCTTGCTCATATCATCAATAGAATATTAATTAGATAACGACTGATGTAATGGAGTAAGATAACTGCAATCCATACAGTAAAATCAAGTCCAGCAAATTGTAGGGGAAGACGTCTTAATGGTTGAAGAATTGGTTTCGTTAAAGTTTCCAAAAACCGACCTAACTGTGTATTGTATGCATTAGGAAACCATGATAATAGAGCAAAAGCTACAAGTATCAGTGAATAGATATCTGTAGCATTTTGTATAAATCGAGCAATTAGAAACATTAGCGTACTCTATTTCTCTTCATATCAAAGTCATAATCTTCAGTTTGAGATTCCTCTGGCAAACGAATATCTTCAATATTAACCACGACACCAACTGGAGTTAAAAGATACATTGTGTTTGCAACTTTTCTAAGTTCACCAGCTAGAACATGACGAGCTCCGTCCAAATAATCTAAACAACGGCGAGCTTGAACTTCAGTCATATATTGGAAATCAATTAAAATACTTTCATTTCCTGCCAACAAATCAACAATGTCTGTTGCATCTTCATATCGACGAGGATAACGGACATCAATTGTCACTTTTTCAGTACTACGATGACTTTCAATTGCTAATTCTTGTTGACGTGCATGAAGGCGTCTAATATTTTTTTCCTTGGCATCAGATTCTGAAGAAACTTGAGTCTGTTGTGGCAATTCCTTTCTTGGTGGAACTGCTGACAATGAACGCTCTGATGACGCAGTTACTACTTCATCAGAAATATTTTCTCCATCTTCAGTAAAATAATCTATAAATCTATCAAATTTATCTTTTAGTGACATGGTTTTTTCCTACTTAAAAAATGATGTACCTATACGAACAAAAGTTGAACCAAATTGAATCGCTTCTTTATAATCACGACTCATTCCCATACTTAGTTCTGACATTGGCATATTGGGGATTAGTTTTTGTTGAATTTCTTTTTGTAACTCTTGTGTTTCTCTAAAAATTGATTGTAACTCTTCAGTTTCAGCTTCAAAAGGAGCCATTGTCATAAGACCAACATATTCAATCTTATCTAACTTTGCTAAATCCGACAACAGATTCATTAACTCCTCTTTTGAAAAACCATGCTTAGTTTCTTCACCAGAGATATTTACTTGTAAAAAACACTTTATCTTGCGATTTGCACGTTTTTGTATTTCTTCTGCTAGTTTTAAAGAGTCTAAAGCATGGAAATAATCAACGTAGGCAATCACATCCTTGACTTTTCGCCGTTGTAAACTTCCTATTAAATGCCAGGTTATATCCCTATCACTTAGGACCTGATATTTTTCAAGAAATTTATCAACACGATTTTCTCCTATATGTCTTACCCCTTGATCAACCAATTGTGAAGCAGTTGATGCGTTGACATATTTAGTTACAGCAATGACAGAAACCGAGTCGACTTCACGACCGGCTTCTTGAACTGCTTTTGTAACTTGCTGAAAAACAAGGTTTGTATTCTCTTTTAAATTCATTTGAATTATCTGTTTTTAAAGAATGGTGGAGTTTCCAACTCATCTTCATCAGAAGAAGGAGCTTCAAATCGCTCTACTGGTGATACCAATGAATCTCCTTGACGAACAATAGTGTCACGTCTTAAATCCCAGTCACCAAATGCAGATGCTTTAGGTGCTTCTGGAGTACGAGAAGTGCCAACTGGAACTTCTGGAGTTTCATTCAAATCAAAGTGACGATCGTAGGTATGAGTACGTCCAGTTTTAACTGGTTCACGGTAAGCATTTTGTCTAGGCTTAGGAGCTACAACTTTTTCAACAGTATCCTGACGAACACCAGTAGCTACAACAGTTACTCGAATTTCATCTTTCATTGTTTCATCAATAGACGTTCCAAGCCAGATATTAACACCGTGTCCTGCAGCTTGGTTGACAATTTCTGAAGCTTCTTCTGCTTCTGTCAAGGTCAAGTCCAGACCACCAGTCACGTTTACGATAACATCTTCTGCACCATCGATTGTGGTTTCAAGGAGTGGAGAGTAGATAGCTTTACGAGCTGCTTCGATAACACGCTCTTCACCACTACCAATACCAATTCCCATAAGGGCATTACCTTTGTTTGCCATAACAGTCTTAACGTCTGCAAAGTCCAAGTTAATCAACCCTGGGCGAGTAATTAAGTCTGTAATACCTTGTACACCTTGACGAAGAACGTTGTCCGCTTCACTCAAAGCTTCAAGAAGCGGTGTCTTCTTATCAACGATTTCCAATAGGTTGTTATTTGAAATAATCAACAGTGTATCAACATGCTCACGAAGTTCGTTAATACCTTCCACTGCATACTGGCCACGTTTACTTCCTTCAAAACCAAACGGACGTGTCACAACACCGACAGTCAAGGCACCAAGACCTTTAGCGATACGAGCAATAACTGGTGCAGCACCTGTACCAGAACCACCACCCATACCAGCAGTGATGAAGACCATATCAGCTCCACTGATTGCTTCGGTTAGAACTTCTTCGCTTTCTTCAGCAGCTTTACGACCAACCTCAGGTTGACCTCCTGCACCAAGTCCACGAGTTAATTTAGGGCCAAGTTGAATTACAGTTTCAGCTTTTGTACTGCTTAAAGCTTGTACATCCGTGTTAGCTGCAATAAACTCAACACCAGAAACACCTTCTTCAACCATACGGTTGATGGCGTTCCCGCCTCCGCCTCCAACACCGATAACTTTAATTACCGCACCTTGTGCTGCTGCTGTATCAAATGAAAATGTCATATTATTTTTCCTCTACTTTATTCGTCAAACATGCTTCCAATCAAGCTACGGAAACGATCAGTTAATTTTTCTTTCGGTTTTTCTTCCGATTGGTTGAGTGATGCTTCTGTCGTGTAGACAGGTTCATCAGCACCACTAGTTGATCCGAAAACTGAGCTTTGAGAAGCAGTTGCTTTTGGTTGATTTGATCTAAAGTCAATTGGTTGATGACGTAATGTTTCATCACCTCTAATAGCACGTTGAGCTAGTACATTTACTTCAGTAAGGCTACCAGCAAATTCTGACAAGCTGATTACATGCGCAAACGCAGGGTTACGGATACCAACTTGGTTTGGAACGTAAAGTTTAACACGTACTCCAAATACTTCTTGTGCTAACTCAACAACCCCTGGAAGAATAGCGTTTCCACCAATCAAGGCAATTCCACCTGGTAAGTCAAGCAAATGTCTTCTTTCCAAATCTTGCTTGATTTGTTCAAAGACATGTTTCAATCTAGCTGAAATAATTTGCGCAAGGTAGACTTCACTCACTTCTACTGGTTCAACTTCACCGATAACTTCAACTTGGAAAGTTTCTTTACTTGCCAATTGTGGGTATGCCTCACCATAGTTTAGTTTCAAACTCTCAGCAATTTTCTTAGAAGTTTTTAGGACTTTTGAAATGTCTTTTGTGACGTACTCGCCACCTTCTTGGTATACATTAGTGTACTGCAATTCTTGATTGCGAATAGTTGCAACACTTGTTTGGCCACCACCCATATCGATAACAGTCGCTCCAAACTCACGTTCGCCTTCGTTAAGAACAGAGTTGACAATTGCAAGCGGTGAAATAATCACGTTATCAACTTGAACTCCAACACGTTCTACAGTTTTACGAAGGTTGTGAAGAATGGTTCTTGGACCTGTGTATAAAAGCCCACGCATTTCTAAGCGTACTCCCATCATTCCACGTGGATCACGAATTCCTTGGAAGCCATCAACAACAAACTCTTCTGGAACAAAAGTAATCACTTCACGATCTGGTGTCATACTCTTTGTCAAAGCTGATTTGACTACATTTTCAACATCTTGATCTGTAATTTCTTTTGTGTCTGATGTTACAGGAATCATTCCTTGCGTTGGCTCAACTTGCAACAAGTTCGCTGGAAGACCAACGTTTACAGACTTGATAGAAATTCCTGCTTTCTCTTCTGCTTGAGAAATAGCAGATTTAATAGCTGCCGCTGCAGCCTCGATATCAACGATAATTCCATCCTTGACACCTTTACTTTTTGCGTTACTAACGCCAATTACATTTACTTCACCATCTACAAGCTCTGCAACTAACACTTTAATAGAGCTCGTTCCAATATCTAAGCCTGTAAAAAAACCATTTCTAGTCATTACACTGCATCCTCTCTATCTTCCAAGTTTCACACTTTGTTTTTTTAATAGCTACAAGAAGGCATAGCTATTCACAGAATATTATATCATAAAAAATATATTCGTGCTTAATTTTTTATGATTTTATAGCATGTTTTTGAAGAAAAAAAGGCAAAAATTTCTTAAAAAATAACTTTATTATAAAACTAAAATTAAAAACAATACTAAAATGTGTGAAATTATCATCAATTGGATGAACGTTCGGTTTTTCTAGTCATGGAATTCTGTTTTTTGATTTCGTTTTTCACGTAACTTTTAGCTATCATTTTTGAAATCATTCGTTTTTTTTAAATGTGTTTTAAAAAAACTAATTACAGAACAATAAAAAAAGAAGCTAGGGTTTCTAACTTCTTTTACATTTTCAACTGTTTTAATGCAGTACGTAAATAATATCCTTCTCGAATCTCTTTTCCTACACGCTTGGTGTTTTCTAATAGAGTCTGGTAGTCATCTAAAGTTAACTCCTCTATTACTTGCGGCAAGTCATGTAGTGACTCGACTGCGATACCACACTCTTTCACTAGAACAAAATGAGAGAGAGCTGACTGCTTCCACACTACAAGCGGGAATCCAGATGCCAAGTAAAGGGATGCCTTGTGAGAGTTGTTGTAGCGAAGGTACTCGCCAAAGACACCACTACAGGTTTCAACACTATCCCCATCCCATACGAGTCCAAATCCACCCTCAAGGGCTACAGGAAGCTCGTCAGGCAGAAAAGAACCAAAGTAAGTTTCATTCTCTAAAGCTCTACTCTCATCAAAACCAACACCATAGAGGTTATAGGCAGGATTTGCCGGCAATTTATACAAGTAACCAGCTTTTTCTTGTGCTAGATTACCTGCCACAATCATCGGCTGGTCTTTTGTTTGAACGATCTTCTCTTGGAAATTAGGAATCAAATAGTCAAAAATGCCAAGGCTAACAATCTTATCTTCCGCAATTCCTTTATCCACCAAAACAGATTTCATAACCGGGTTGTGGGCGATGATTCCATCAGCTGCTTTGAGAAAACTTGCTTCTTGGAGGTACATCCGAATTCTGTGTTTTAAAGGCAGTGAAGTCATGTTGGCATGGCGGAGCACTTCTAGGTCATGAATCAAAAGATAGACTTTAATCCCTCTTTTTTGCGCTTTTTTGACCAAATGGGTGGAGAAAAAGCTATGGTGGAGCATGGGAAACTGGATCAACAACTCATCTCCTTGCTTTAGTTGATCCAAGGCTTGTCCAAAAGCCTTTGCCTTATGGCGTTGAGCCGCAAGGGTACTCATTTGATACCAATTGTCGACGGACAAGACCAAGGGGTGATAGCCTTCTTCTTTCACAATACTTTCTACGTCATTGCGCGCTTTATTTCCCGCGTTCTTTGCGTTGACATCATGCAGGAATTCTTCTTTTAAGTAGTATTTCATAGATTATTGTTTCTTTCAATCAAACTCATTTGCTACAACTTCCAAAGCACGCTCAATGACCACGTGCATGTCGTAGTATTTATAGTCTGCCAAACGTCCACAGAAGATAACCTTGTCATTTTTGGCGGTTTCTTCCTGGTACTTGGCAAACATGGCATTGTTCTTTTCATCGTTGATTGGGTAGTAGGGTTCATCTCCACGCTTCCAGTCAGCTGGATACTCACGGGTGATGACTGTCTTAGGCTGAGTTCCATACTCGAAGTGCTTATGCTCAATGATTCGAGTATAAGGAATCTCACGCTCTGTGTAGTTGACCACGGCATTTCCTTGATGGTTTTCCTCATCCAAGATTTCGTGTTCAAAACGAAGACTGCGGTATTCCAATTCCCCATGTTTGTAATCAAAGTACTGATCAATCATTCCTGTAAAGACAACTTTATCAGCTGAAGCTTCAAGCTCTTCACGATTGGCAAAGAAATCAACGCCAAGCTCTACTTCCACATCACCAAGCATGTTTTCAATGATGACGTTGTATCCACCGATTGGAATACCTTGGTAACGGTCATTAAAGTAGTTGTTATCAAAGGTCAAACGCACTGGGAGACGCTTGATGATAAAGGGTGGAAGGTCTGTTGCAGAACGTCCCCATTGTTTTTCTGTGTAGCCCTTGATCAACTTTTCATAGATATCTGGACCAATCAACTTGATAGCTTGCTCTTCCAAGTTTTTCGGCTCAACATCCTTCATATCAGCTGTTTGCTCGGCAATCTTGTCTTTGACTTCTTGAGGAGTCTTTGTTCCCCACATAGCATAGAAGGTATTCATATTAAACGGAAGATTGTAAAGACTTCCCTTATAGTTAGCTACCGGTGAATTGATATAGTTATTAAACTCCGCAAACTGATTAACATAATCCCAAACCTTTTTGTTGGACGTATGGAAAATGTGGGCACCATACTTGTGAACATTGATACCTTCAACCTCTTCACAATAGATATTCCCACCAATGTGATCACGTTTATCAATCACTTTTACTTTTTTGCCACATTTTGTAGCTTCGTGTGCAAAGATTGCTCCAGACAAACCTGCACCTACAATTAAATAGTCATACATATTAAATTAAAACTCCGTTAATGAACTTTACATTTCTTATTATTGCCGACTCAGGATCAGCAAAAGTTAGTTGTTTTTTAGAAAGGTATCATATCATGTATTAGACCCACCTAAAATCTAGTACTAGAGCTAGGTCTCATTTTTTGCAATAATATCATTTGATTCTTTTTCACTAAAGGTATTTGTTGTAAATAGTAAAAACATGAATATATTATATGTAGGAACAAACCAAAAGGCTTCAATCATACAGTTAAAAGCAATCAATGATAGAATTGCAACTAATAAATATTGCCCCTCCTTATACTGTTTCCTTGAGGCGACAACATAAATTATTAGTAATAGTACCACAGGTACTATTCCATATGTAAACAACATCTGTACATAGGAGGAATCTACATAGTTATAACCTATTACAGATTCTGTCTTTCCACCCGACCCGATAAATTGAACATTTCTTGTTCCAAATAAATGAACTCCAAACGTATCAAATGCATTTCTACCTAGAGCCAACCTCCCAGTAATTAATTTATTAATCGATACTAAAAATGAATTAGACCATGAAAACTTATAAGATAAATAGGTAACAACTGATGCAAATACAACAGCCGAATATGGAAGCAAGGCAAATATCTTTAGTTTTTTCCCATTACTATAATAAAAATAAATGAAAATAACTGTCGCTAACAAGATTGACAGAGCATTTAAACGTGCATCGCAGTATTTTATAATGAAAACCGATAGCAAGACTCCAAACAGAGATCTGGTCCATATAAATTTATCTTTTAAAAGATAAGAAATTGCTAAAAATAGATAGAAGCAATGTGATGCAAAGTCCGTAGGATAGATAAACCCAAATGAATTTCGAATAACACCCGCACGATTATATTGTAAATTAGGAACCATGCCAACAAGCGATAAAAGAAAAACTCCAACTACAAGGATACCAGCTACAATTACATAGTTCCTCAAAACTACTTTCATATCCACATTAACCAAGAGGACTAATAGCATAGAATAGACTAGAAAGTTAAGTCTATTCGTTTGAAAATACACTAAAACCCCCGAAAGCAACAATAGAATAGAAAGTATTAGATATTTGTATGAGACCCGCATTTTATACAAAAAACGAAGCCCTAAAAGTAATACAACTAAAAATAGGAAATTTACTTTAACTTGAAAAAAAGTCCTATCCAGCATCGTAGTTGATATGGTATTAAAAATCACCACTACGGATACAACAATGCTGACTAGTAGGTTTTCAAATTTAATTTTTATCATACTTTTTGAAAAAGAATCATACAGGGTGAATTATAAGAAAAAGAAATATGGAATTGAATGAGAAAAAATAATATTTCTTTAATCTTCTAGTTCACTTATACTCTTCTATCCTCCCTTTCCTAACTATTTAATCAACCAAAGCGAATTTAATCTATACAAGAGTTCATTTTACAATAAGACTATAAGCTACTGAAATTTCTATTTATTCCTTTCAATTTCACTTATTCAATAACTGCTGTTTCAACTCTTTTGGATTAATTACCTTTAAGAATAGTATTTGAAAAATGTAAAGTATCGCTCCTATTGTAGCAAATACCATAACATTTATAACAGGCGTAAAATTCACTGTAGTTTTTACAACGAATAGTACACCGTACATAAGAGCTGATGCTCCTATAATTTTAACTGTCGAAGCAAGAAGAGGCACTTCCTTTAAATAGTTTCTTGTAAAATACAGTTGAATAGCCCATACTAAGGCTTCTGTTAATACAGAAACAATGGCTGCTCCGATATAACCTAATTTAGGTAGTAATAATAAATTTAAACCGACACTCACAATAGCTGGAATAGTTGTCGAAATCATAAATTCTTTATTTTTATTATGTGGAATCAAAATTTGAATACCCATAATATTTGTCCAGCCAATAAAGAACATTCTAAAAATCATAATTGCTATCGCATATTTAGCATCTTGGAAATCCTGTCCTAAGAAAAATTGCACGAAATCATCATTAACAATTAACATTCCTGCTATTATAGGAAAAATGACTAAATTGTATATTAAGAAAGACATCTGATGCATTTTATTTACAGCCTTGTGATCTCCAGTTGATAGGAGATTGGCAACACGAGGAAGCATTACGCTTCCTAACGAAGTCACTAGTGTAAGCAAAATATTGACCAATTTTAAGGCTTGGTCATAAATTCCGACGTCTTTAGTTGAGGCTAATGCCCCTAGCATAGTACGATCCAAAGTAACATATAGCGAAATAGCTATTTGCGGCAAAAACAAGAGAACAACTGGTTTCAAGTGTTGTTTAGCATAGGACCAATCAAAATGTGGTTTCCCGATAAATTCTCTAGCTGGCAACCACATACTAAACTGCCCCAATAATTCAAATATTGTTAGCAAAAACACATAAAGATATAAATCATTTGCTGATTTTACAAATAAGAAGATTGAAATGACACCGACCAGTTTAACAGTAATATTTCTAACTGTTATCTTGCGAAAATCCTCTAACCCTTGAAATAACCAGGAGATATCCATCCCTTTAGATACCAGACTCAAGCCCAAAATATATGCAACGGGATTTTGCATAAATGACAAGGACAGACATAAGAGAATGTATAAGCATATCGACAGAATGGTCGCACCAAACTGCAAGGTGTATATGCCCCAAAAGTTTTTTCGGATATCTTTACGATGGCCTGAAATTTCTTTTGTACCATAATTGGCCACTCCCAATGTCGCCAATAAAATAAAGTAGGTAACAATTGAATTGAAATAACCATAAGTACCTAAATCAGTTGAACTAAATACCCTAGTTACATAAGGTGTTGTTATAATAGGAAGAATTATGACTAAAAGCTGGTAAGAAAGATTATATGCATAATTTTTTAAAACCTTCATTCTTACCTAACCCATCTTCTCTCTAATTTTTTCATACAGTTTTGGAGAAACCAAAAGCATCAGGTATTTCACTTTATTTTTTCCTGTTATATTTGGATTAGGAATAATATCGTTGAAGTAACTAGTGTATTCTTTTCTGATTTTATTGACATCCGAATACATCTTTGAACTAAGCATAGCATGTACTACATGTAACCCCTTAAAGACATAACGTACAGTAAGTGCTTTCTTCATTTCCTTATCATTAGGATAATCTCTCTGAACAAATTCTCTATTCATCTCTATAGCCTTATAGAAGTCTAAAAATTTATCACTATAAGAAGAATTGACAATACTTCCAGGTCTTCTATAATATTTGTATAAATTGATGCATCCTACGGCAATTTCATTGCATGCTCCGATATGCTCAAAAGAGACAGCCAAATCTTCATAGATCATACCCTCTGGAAAAGGAAACTTCATCAAGATTTCTTTTTTGTATAGTTTTCCCCCTGGATGAGTTCCAACTATATTTCCATAAAACATCTCTTTCAAAGCTGTATAGCGATCTAATTTCAAAGAATCTATGTTAGTTAATGAACCTAAAAAATCCTCACTTTGGAAGTCCCTAACTTCGATGACGGAAGTTGCAACAAGATCAACATCATACTTCTTTTGAAGTTGCACTAAATACTCAACAGTTCTACGATCATAGTAATCATCAGAATCAATGAAAATTATCCACTCAGCAGAAGCAAACTTTACACCCGTATTTCGAGCATTAGAAAGGCCTCCATTCTCAATATGCAAGACTCTAATACGGTCATCTTCTTGGGCATACTTATCACATATTTTTCCAGAATCATCAGTAGAGCCATCATCTACCAAAATAATCTCAATATCCTTGTACGATTGATTAATTAAGCTATCAACACAATATTTCAAATAATCTTCAACGTTGTATACTGGAACAACAATCGAAACTTTCCCCATTATACTAATCCCTTCATGATAACTTCTACAATCTGTTGACAAGCTGTTCCATTCCCATAAGGATTGCTTGCCTTACTCATCTTGTTGTATTCCTCTTCATTTTCCAAAAGAAGCTTAAAATTCCTATAAATATTTTCTTCTTCTGTTCCAACTAATTTCAAAGTTCCTGCTGCAATCCCTTCTGGACGTTCAGTTGTATCACGCATAACTAAAACAGGCTTCCCTAAAGACGGAGCTTCTTCCTGCACACCACCGGAATCTGTCAAAATCATGTAGCTTTGGTTCATGAAATTATGGAAATCAATAACTTCTAAAGGTTCAATGATCTTCATGCGTTCATTATCCCCAAAGACTTTACTTGCCAATTCACGAACTTTAGGGTTTTTATGAATTGGGTAAACAACTTTTACATCTTCAAATTCATTTAAAATACGATTAACAGCATTAAACATATTTTCCATTGGTTGCCCAAGATTTTCACGTCTGTGAGCTGTCAACATAATCAACTTACTACCCTTAGCCCACTCTAAAATTGGGTGATTGTAATCATCCTGAACAGTTGTCTTTAGGGCATCAATAACCGTATTACCAGTTACAAAAATATTCTCTCTTCCCTCTTTTAGAAGATTGTCTTTAGCCACTTCTGTTGGTGCAAAATGATAATCTGCAATAATAGAAGTAGTCTGACGGTTGAACTCCTCAGGAAATGGACTTTGAAGATTGTAGGTTCTTAAACCTGCTTCCACGTGTCCAACTTTTATTCCCATGTAAAAGGCTGCCAAGGCCGTTGCGAAAGTTGTCGTCGTATCTCCGTGAACAAGTACAATATCTGGTTTTTCTTGTTCAAGCACCGCTTGAATTTTGTCTAGAATACTGGTCGTAATTGAAAATAGGGTTTGATTCGCCTTCATAATCCCCAGATCATAATCAGGAACGACTTTAAAGACATCCAAAACTTGCTCAAGCATCTCCTTATGTTGTCCAGTCACGCAGACAAGTGTCTTAATCGAGTCATTTTTTTTCAACTCGTTTACCAAAGGACACATTTTGATTGCTTCTGGGCGCGTCCCAAAAACCAACATGACTTTTTTCATTTTGATTCTCCCTTTAGTTCTCTATACAGTTCCCTATAGTTCTCCAAGAATAAAGGATAACTAAATTTATTTTCATAGTCTTTCTTTGCTTGGCTAGCAAGTTCCTGTCTTAATGTTGCATCCATAGCTAATTTATCAATAGCAGATGCCAGAGCAGTAGGGTCTTTTGCTGGAACTAGAATCCCATTTTTATTTGTTACAACTTCGTTTAATCCCGGTATATCCGTCGCAACTAAGGTTTTACTATTCATAAATGCCTCAATGGCAACTAAGCCAAATCCTTCAAATACTGAAGGTAAAACACAAAAATCAAAACTATTGATACATTCCACAATATCCTTACGATATCCTAAAAAAGTTACCGAATCTTGAAGGTCTAGCTCTTTAACCTTATTCTCAAGTTCATTTCTAAGTTCACCATCACCAACGATAAACAATCGAATATCCTTAACAGTCAATAAAGACATGGCATCAAGGAGATAAGTCAAGCCTTTTTGCTCAGATAACCTGGCAATACAACCAAGTTTAATCCCACCATAACTAATAATCTCATCGACCTGGTCATCCGTTTCTTTTAAAACGACTCCATTATAAATAACCCTGCTATCGGTAATACCTACATCTTCTTTTAGGTTTTTATTTACTGCTTCTCCCACTGCCACGCTTTTGGCATTTTTTAAAGCAAATCCATATAGAGGCAGTTTATCTTTAAAGACATTGTGGGCTGTATAAACGTGTATCAATTTTGGATGAACAAGTTTTAATAGACGGATATAAAAAGCAGCCATCCGATGATGAGTGTGGACTATGGTAATTTCATTCTTTTTGATTATTTGACGAATACTAGTTAGAAGCTTTAATACTGTCAGTGGATTTTTACTATCAATATCTAAAATTTTATGATGTTGGATCCCTTTAGCAGAAAGCTCGCTCTCCCAAAGCCCACCCGTGGATGCGACATGAACACTGTCAAACTCATCTTTCAAATCTGAGCTCAACTGGTAAACAATACGCTCTGCACCACCTATATCCATGGTACGCGAAATATGTAAAATATTATTTTTTCGATTTTCGTTTTTCATCTAAAACTCGCTTAATAAAAGTGGCATTCCCTACAAAATAACGTTTAAAGAGACGTTTAGGTTCATTTGCCACTCGGAACAGCCATTCAAGATGCACATTTTGCATCCAGAGAGGAGCTCGTTTAATATGGCCAGATAAAACGTCAAAGCTACCTCCAACTCCCATAAAGACAGAATTAACACCTTGATCCATAAATTTTTGAATGATGTATTCTTTCTTGGGAGAGGTAATCCCAACAAAAACAAAATCAGGATTTTTCTCTCGGATATCTTCTTGAATACCGTATTCATCTTCTTCAGAAAAATAACCATTACGATATCCAAGGACTCGTAAATTTGGATAGTCTTTCTTAAAGATTTCTAGCATGTCTATTAAAACTTCTTCCTTGGCACCAAAAAAATAAACTGAATAAGACTTTTCATTGGCCAATAAGAGCAATCTTTGCATCAAATCAATCCCAGCAACTCTCTCAGGAACTTGATAACCCAAAAAGCGGGAAGCAAGAACAACTGAAGCTCCATCTGCGTTAATGATTTCAGAATCGTTCACTATCTTTCTAATAGATTCATCTGTTTGACATTGATTGATTTTGTCTGCATTCACTCCCATTAGATGGAGCGGACGTTGATCAAGAACAAATTTTTCAACAGCTTGGACAGTTTCGTCCATTGTTAAAGGGTCAATTCTGACCCCCATTAAATCAAAACTATTCAATTTAATCTCCCCACGTAGACTCAAAATGACCCTTACGCTCAGCTTCTTTTGGTAGTTGCATGTAATCACCATATATTTTTGTCAAATATTCATCAGGATTTGCATGACAACTAATTTTTAAGTTTTCAAACTCTAGTAATTGCGGTTCTCCGAACACTTCTTTTCTTGCGAGTTCTCGCTCGCGGTAAGAACCTAAGACATTTCCAACCATGGTACTAGTCTCGTAATCATATTGTTTAATGATATTTTGTAATTTTTTATTAATTTTTGAAGTGTTTAAGAGCTTATTTAATTTTAAGGCTTTGGAAACTTTCACAATTGCATTTTCGAACGAGCCTCTATCTCTTTCATGCAAACGATCGATGACAGAAATTTTAGACAAGGCACGATAGAACTTTATTTTATTCGTATGCAACCAGTAATGGATCCCATCTTCTGGATAACCATCTAAGGGAAAGATATCAATAAAGGGACTACACCATTCATTGCCAAATTGAATTTGGATTGAAGTATCCATAATAGAAGTATTACCTAGATTATCGTCGTGAAGTCTTAAAATAACACTTTCAGGAAGCTCTTTCTCACAGATTGACAAGAATTTTTCATAATCTTTTCTAGGCATTCCTAAATCCATATCATCATCCCATGGGATAAATCCTTTATGACGAATGGCACCTAGTAATGTCCCACCTAAGGCGTAATAACGCAAATTATGTCTTTTACAAAGATCAATATAACTTTCTAAAAGAGTTAACTCTCCTAATTGAATTTCTCTCACTTTATTCATAGAATCATTTTGCTCCATCTCTCATCAGCACTACTTTTATTGTTTTTAATAAAATTTCGAAATCTTTCCAAATTGTCCAATCATCGATATAAGCTACATCTAGTTTGACAACATCGTCAAAATTGGTAATTCCACTTCGACCACTAATTTGCCATAGCCCAGTAATGCCTGGTTTAAAACTCAATCGACGTTTCTGCTCAGGAGTATACTTTTCATACTCATCCACTGTTGGAGGACGAGTTCCAACTAGGCTCATGTCCCCAATCAGTACATTCCAAAACTGGGGTAACTCGTCAATACTAGTTTTACGTATAAAACGACCAATTTCTGTAACTCGAGGATCATTATCCATTTTAAACATACCACCTTGCATGGTATTCTGATCCATCAATTGCTGCTTGATTTCTTCTGCATCTACCCTCATGGAACGGAATTTATAAAATGTGAAATAGCGACCATTTTTACCGACTCGGGTTTGAGAGAAGATTGCTGGTCCACCATCTTTTCGAATCATTGGAACAAGGACTATACTTACCAACCCACAGATGATCAGTCCAACAATTGCTCCTAAAATATCAATCATTCGTTTGGCAACTATGTGGCTTGGTTTGTATAGATTTGTAGAAAAAGTTACTACATTCAATCCAGCCATCTCATGGATTTGTTTATTTCTACCTAAATTCTTGTCAAAGGCATTTAGATTAACAGTAACATCAATTCCCATCGTTTCAAATTGAGAGATAATGCTACCAATATCATAATCCTCACTAGGTAGATTTACAAAGACTTCATCAACTACCTCATGAGTTGCATAATTGATAAGATTTTTGGGTGGAACAACAGTAACCTTGTCATGTTTAAAATCTGGATTATCTAAGACACTGACTGCTACTAATTTCCCAGACACGTCATTTGCTGTCAAAAGACGTTCAATTACCTTCTCAATCCGAGATGTCGCTGTAATCAAAAGAATCTTTCGGCTACCTTTTAAATTATGATTAAATTGAACCCAGTATTTTTTTATAACAAAACTAAGAATATAATTTAGAATCCCGTATAAAGAAAGGAAATAGATCATTCCTCTTCTAGAAATAACAAATTGATCTTTAAGGAAAAAACTAGAGAAACTAATTAATAATGCAAAAAATATGATGTATTTTATTGTCTCTATCAATTCAACCGACTGACTTCGCTTGAAAAAATCCTTACCATAGCCACTAATATAGAAGGCTGCAAAGTGAAGAAAATAAAGGACAAACACAGTTTTTGCAACAATCTCTGTCTCTGTAACAGAAATCAGTATATAAGCTAATACACTAACGAGTATACTCTGCAAAAACGCTAGAGTTACGTTATAGAAACCCCTTCCTTCCATATTTCCTCCCTAAACTTATTTTTTACCGTAGGCACCGTAATTCCCATATCCACCATATGTACCATAAGTACCATACTTTTCAAGATGGATATTGAATTTATTCAAAATAACTCCCAAGAACGGTACGCCTGTTTGCTCTAATTGTGTCTTAGCTTTTTGAACTTCTCTACGTTTCGTAGCAGAAGCCTCCGTTACTAAAATAGAGGCATCGCATTTTTGAGCAATAATCGCAGCATCAATAACTACTCCAATTGGAGCTGTATCTACAATGATGTAGTCAAAATACTTACGTAGTGTTTCTATCATGACTTCAAATTTTTCACTTTGAAGAAGAGCTGTTGGATTAGGAGAAATAGCTCCAGACTGGATAACAAACAAATTCTCCACATTTGTCTCACACAAACCATGTGATAAATCTTTTGTACCTGACAAGTAGTCTGTCAAACCAGTGATTTTTTCAGTTGACATGAAGACCCCAGACATAACAGAATTTCGAATATCTGCATCAATAAGGAGTGTTTTGTAGCCAGCACGCGCAAAAGCCCATGCAATGTTGGTTGATGTCGTAGATTTTCCTTCTCCAGGTCTAACTGAGGACACTGCAATAACCTTTAACTTATCTCCACTCAATTGAATATTTGTGCGTAGAGCGTTGTAGTATTCTTCTGCTTTTTTTACAAACGCTTGGCGTTTTTCTGATAATTCTAACTTTGCCATGTTTACTCCCTTACTTTAATTTCTCTAGATTTGGAATAACTCCCAAAAGCGAGAGATGCATTACTTCTTCAATATCTTCTGGACGTTTCACTCGATCATCCAATAGTTCAACTAATAGAGCCAATAGAATCACAACACTTGCTCCTGCACCTACACCCAAGATTGTGTTGCGACGAATGTTTGGTGAAGATGGTGATACAGCAGGACGAGCTTCTTCCAAGGTCGTTACATCTGATACTTTCGTAACAGAAATAATTTTTTCAGCAGCCACTTCTCGAAGAGCATTTGCAATACGGCTTGCTTCTTCAGGTTTACTGTCACGTACAGAAATTGACACAATACGTGTATCTGCCGGAACTGTTACTTGAACTTTTCTAGCAAGAGCTTTCGCATCAAAATTTAATCCTTGCCCAGCCACTACTTTTTCTAATACATCCTGAGAAAGGATAATCTCACGGTAGTCTTTTACCAAGTAAGAACCTGCTTGCAAATCTTGGTTAGTTAATCCAGGTTTATCAGCTTGATTTCTATTAACAACGTAGATACGTGTAGTACTTGTATATTCGGGCTTAACTACAAATGAACTATAGGCAAAAGCAATTGCTCCTGTAATAATAGCCGCCAGAGCTATATATAATTTACGCTTCCACAATACTTTTAACATTTGTACTACATCAATTTCGATTTTATCTTTGTCTTTCATTGTAACTCCTATAATATTTGATTTTCAATCACTTTTGCAGGATTGGTCGTAAAAAGCTCTTGGGCTTTTTCTTGGCCATATTTTTTACTAACCAATTCGTAGGCTTCCTTCATATAAGGTCGTCGATCAACTAAGTTATGCATGTCACTTGCCACGATATGAACTAGATCTCTATCTAAAAAATAGCGAGCTCGTTTTTTCATAAACTTATAGGTATCGCCAAATAGTTTTGGCTTTAGAATACTCGAACTATTAATTTGCGTGTAACATCCCATATTGATAAGCTCTCTCACTCTTTTTTCATCATTTTCCAAAGCGTGGTAGCGTTCAATATGAGCAATCACAGGCGTTATGCCTAACATGAGAACCTTAGACAAGGCGCTGTGAATCTCACGATAAGGTGTATTCATACTAAATTCAATCAAGGCATACCGTGTATCATTGAGTTTAGGGATGATGTGATTTTCTAATTTATCTAAGATGTCGCTAGTAAAATAGATTTCAGCACCGTATAAGATTGTTAGGTCAGGAGCTATTTCCTTAGACAGTTCCTGAACGATCTTAAAATTAGCAGCAATTTTATCTTCTGGCGTCTCAAACATTCCCTTTCGTCGATGAGAAGTTGAAACAATAGTCCGAACCCCTTGTGCATATGCTTCTTCAAGCAATACTCGACTATCTTCTATAGTTTTAGGTCCATCATCGACATCAAAAACTATGTGTGAATGGATGTCAATCATTTTATTTCCCTTCCATGATATCTTTAATAGCTGTCTTACTTGCTTCCAAACTATTCTGATCCACTTCTAACATATACAAGGCACTATCTGGCATTGCATATGAAGGAAGATCCATACGACCAGTTCCCTTTAAATCTTGAGTTGTAACAGTATATTTGCCGCCATTTGCTAGTTGAGAATTGACTAGCCCAACCATAGTTTCTGGTGGCATATTGGTTTGAACCGAAGACTGTAGACCTTGGATAATGGCATCATAATTTTTCAAGGCTTCTGCAGAGGTCAATTTTTGAATAATAGCAGCAATCACTTTTTGATGATTACGACCACGATCACCATCGCCATCTGCTAATGAATAACGCTCTCTAACAAAACCTAAAGCTTGTTCAGAATCTAGATGAACATTTCCAACTGGGAAATGATAGTTGCCATGACGTGATGTGAACTCTTGGTCATTGTAAACATCTACACCGCCCAGAAGGTCTATCAATTTCAAGAAAGAAGTGAAATTGAGACGAGCATAATAATTCAATTCAATGTCATAGAGATTCTCCAAGGTATGAATAGAAGCATCCACCCCATAAATCCCAGCATGTGTCAGTTTATCTTTTTGATTATTCCCACCATCAGCAATCGGCACATAGGCATCTCGAGGTGTTGTCGTCAATAGAATTTTCTTAGTATCCTGATTGACGGTCATAATGATATTGACATCTGAACGTGATACGGAACTTATAGGACCATAGGTATCAATCCCGCTAATATAGACATTAAAAGTATTATTTGTTGCCACTTTAGGAGCTGCAACTGTCTTTGTTAGATCCTTAGTATAAATCTTTTTAATTTTCTTAGCATAATCCGGATCTTCTTGTTCAATCAGATTTTCAAAAACACCATTTAATACAATTGCTTTTGTTTGGCCAGCAAGCAAGCTCTTATATGCCGCTTGATAAGAACTAACCTCCTCAACAGTCAGTTCTTTACTATGACTTGCTTTGATATCATCTATAAGTTTATGAATGTTTTCGCCATCAGTCGCCATAGGAGCCGCAAGGCTTGTCAATTGAGAAATATCATCTACCTCACTATCTGCTAAAACAGCTATACTCATCGAATAACTTGAATAATTAGACGAAGCATTAAATTGATTTGCTAAGCTGACAAACTGTTGAACTCCAACTAAAGCAGCTAAACTTAAAGCAATTGAAATGATGAGACTTATCATGGTGAAAATCTTAGCTTTTTTCTTTATGATTAAAGTTAAAAACACCAATGCAATTAGCACAATAACAGCTGTCAGAATAATATTCAAGTTACTGACAGCCAGAATATGATAACGATATACTAAAAACAATAAAAAACAAGCAAGAACTACATAGATTACAAAGAAACCAATGTTGAAGCTCTGCTGAACTTTACCAGATTTACTTAATTTTGAACGTTTACTCACGTTTCACCTCTAAATAACTTTTTATCTTCATTATATCATAAACTAGCCCTCAAGGCTATTAACATATAACTTGATAACGTTTTAATTTATAATAAATATTTTATCGCCTTATCACAAATAAAAGAGCTTCTCCAAGAGAAACTCTTTTATAATTATTTGACGTGATTTTCAAGCTCTTTTTGATTCTTTTCGACTGAATTTTTGCGTTCTTGTTCCCATTTGGCTTTGGCTTCGTCAAATTGGGCAATAGTAACCACATCTTTCTGCAGTCTCATGTATTTGTAGTTGCTTCCAGTCCCTTTGATTCCAACAAGTGAATATGCTCGTGTAAATGGCGTTACACGGGTCACCGAAGCTACGCCACCATCTGAATTCACAGGAATAAGAAGCGAACTATCAATCAACCAAGCTTGTGCATCTGCATAATTTTCATAACGTTTTGCAACATCTGAACTTTCTGCATCCGCCGCTTTCAATTTCTGAGTATATTGATCCATTCCAAGACTTGTAATCTTGTCAGCATCCTTACTTGGATCAAGCCCTAAAATCTTAAGATAGAAACCATCTTCTGCGTTAAAAGGATTGAGGTAAGTTGATGGATCTTGGTAGTCCGCTGACCATCCATCCAAGTTCAAATCATAGTCATGATCAGCTGGCGTTGGTGCTTGGAAAGTCGCATTGGCATAGTCTTCAGTTGAAACTAAAACTACATCAATCACTACATTTTCCTCTCCAAGAGTGGATTCCACAGATTGTTTAAGTGAGTAAAGCTTAGGAAGAAGAGTTTTATTGATCTGATCCACTGGTAAATCTAAATGAATCGGGAAGGTTACACCTTGAGCCTCTAGTTCTTTTTTAGCTTCTGCAAATTGAGCTTGCGCTTTTTCTTTGTTGAAGTAGCCATCTTGGGCATCTTCGAGATTCATATTAGTCCATTCTGTGCCGTAATTCACTAATTTAGAGGCAACTGTTTCACCAAAAGTTTTATCTCCTACTTGCACAAAAGTAGGTGGTACAAGTGTGTTACGAAGAGTGTTTTTAGCAGCTTCTTCTCCATTAGACTGAGCTGAGTAGGCTGTACGATCAAGGGCGAAGTTAATAGCTTGACGGAAATTTTTATTTAAAATTGCAGTTTTTGTAGCTTGTTTCTGTTCATCGCTGGTCTTGGCTGTATGGTTATAGGCTTGACGATTTACGTTGAAGTTATAATACCAAGAAGTTGCACCTTGCAAGCTATAGACGATATTATCCTTGTATTTCTCCTTAATCTTGGCGAAATTTGAACTATTTGGATAAACACCTGCAGACGAATAAGCTCCACTTTCAAAGTTACGAATCGTCATGTCTTGGTCAGAACCATCAACATAAGCCAACTTAACTCTTTCAATCGTCACTTTTTCTTGATCATAGTAATGAGGGTTTTTCGTATACTCAAGTGATGACTTAGATGTAAATTCTTTTAACAAATAAGGACCACTATAGAGAATACTGTCTGGTTTTAGTTCTCCAAATTCTTTGTCTTTAGAAGTCAAGAACTCTTCATTGACTGGGAACAAGATACTGTTAGTTGTCTTAGAATTCCAGAAAGATTCAGGACGTGTCAAGGTGTATTGGACAGTATGGTCATCTAAGGCTTTAACACCAACATTTGAAAAGTCTGAGTTTGCTCCTGTCACATAATCATCCAAACCTTTGATTGAGTTTTGAATCAAATCTAGCGCTTGACTCTTATTATCAGCAGCATATTTAACACCCGTCACAAAGTCCTGAGCTTTGATAGGCGCATATTCCTCCCCATCAGCAGTGAACCACTTAGCATCTTGGCGAAGTTTATAAGTATAGGTCAGACCATCCTTAGAGACACTCCAATCTTCTGCAAGGGCAGGAACAAGATTCCCATAGTTGTCATTTTCCAAAAGACCATCAACTAAGTTGGTGATAACATTGGTATTGTCACCAGCATAATCCAAAAGATAGTTAAAAGTAGTTGGATCAGCACCAAATGTAGATGAGTAGGTCTTATCGTCCGATGCAGACTGACCACATGCTGCCAGCAATACAGTAGTAGCAAGAGTCAAACCCGCTCCCAATAAGCGTTTTTTAAGTCTCATGATTCATCTTCTCCTTTTATGTTAGGTTTTATGACATGTAACTATTTTATCAAATTTTGGCTAAAAAGTAAAGTTATATAATTTTTTGACATTACAAGCAATTATTCTTATATAAAAACAAAGAACTCCTAATGTATTAGGAATTCTTTGTCAAGATATATTTTATGAAGGCTATTTAATGTGGTTCGCTAACTCTTTTTGGTATTTAGCATTTGTTTCAATTTTCTCTTTTTGCCATTTCTTGAAGGCTTCTTCGTATTCTTTAGTGGTTACAATATCATTTTGCAATTCCAAACCTTTGAATACAAATGGATCACCCTTAATTCCGACTTGAGAGTAGGCTTTTGTAAATGGCACTGTACGACTCACAGTCGGAGAACCACCTGAAGAAGCAACAGGAATAAGGAGTGAGCTATCAGATACCCAAGCTTGTGCTTTAGCATATTTTTCATAGCGTTTGTTAAGGTCTGTTGTTTCAGATGCTGCATCATCCAAGAGTTTCTTGTACTCATCAAGTCCAACTTGAGCCATGACTTCTGGATCTTTTCCTTTTGTGATACCCAAGTGTTTAAGGGCAGAACCCTTCTTAGCATCCAGGATATTTAGATAGGTAGCTGGATCTTGATAGTCTGGTCCCCATCCAGTACCATTCAAGTCATAGTCTTTTTGAGAAGGAACCTTAGCTTGAGATGTAATACTCATTTTTTCATTATCAGTCATTTGAAGCACATCGATAACGACATTTTCAGTACCAAGCGCTGATTCGATAGATTGTTTGAGTGAGTTTGTCTGTTGCACAGCAATCACATCTGTCTGTTCAACTGGAATATCTAAATGGATTGGGAAGGTTACGCCCTTAGCTTGCAATTCTGACTTGGCTTTTTCAAAGGCTGCTTTTGCTTTTGTTGGATTGTAAAGAGTGTCTTTACCATCTGTCAAAGCTACATCTTTCCACTGGTCTCCGTATGTAACCAGTTGTTCCTGAGCTAGTTCTCCAAAGGTTTTTTCACCAACTTGAACATAGTCAAAAGGCACAAGGCTATTACGGATAATCTTATCTGCCCCTTCCTCGCCATTTAACTGCGCTGCATAAGAATGACGGTCAAGCGCGAAATTGATGGCTTGACGGAAGTTCTTGTTAAGAAGAGCTTCTCTTGTTGATGTTTTTTGAGCATCATCAGTCTTAGCTGTCTTGTTGTAAGATTGACGGTTTACGTTAAATGTAAGGTAATAGCTGGTCGCTTCTTGCGGGCTGTAGACAATTTTATCACCGTATTCTTGCTTGGTTGATTCAAAATTTGAAGAAGTCGGGAAGAGGCGAGCTGTTGTGAACGAGCCTGCTGTAAAACTACGAATCAATGACTCTTGGTCAGAACCATCATAGAAAGTCAACTTAATGTTATCGATTTTAACATTGTCCTTATCCCAATAATTTGGATTCTTTTCGTATTCAATAACGGATTTTGACGTTAGATTCTTCAAGATATATGGCCCATTATAGAGGATAGATGAAGGTGTTGGTGTTCCGTAATCTTTACCTTGAGAATTGAGGAATTCTTCATTAACAGGAAGCATTGGTGCAGTTGTTACCTTAGAATTCCAAAAGCTTTCAGGTTGATTCAAGGTATATTGAACAGTATAATCGTCAACTGCCTTGATTCCTACTGTTGAGAAGTCGTTGCTCTCACCACTGACATATTCTGCCAATCCTTTAATAGAATCTTGGATAAGAGTTAAACCATCCGATTTACCGTCAGCTGCATGTTTCAAACCAGTTACAAAATCCTGAGCCTTAACTTCTGCATACTCTTCACCTTCAGAAGTATACCATTTAACACCCTTACGAAGTTTGTAAGTGTATGTCAAACCGTCCTGTGAAACTGACCAATCCTCAGCTAGAGATGGAATCAAATTTCCGTACTTGTCATTTTCCAAAAGACCATCTACAACGTTTGCGATAACGTCAGATGTTGAACTTTTACTAGTAATACTATAGTCCAAGGATGAAGGGTCGATAGCGTATACATACGAGAATGTTGTCGGAGCTTCTGCTTTTTTCTCAGTCTTCCCACAAGCTGCTAAAAGTAGTGCTGCACTCATCGTAATCCCTGCTATTGCTAGCCACTTTTTCGATTTCATTGGTATTCTCCTTTAAATAGTTATTTTCACCATTATACCCTATTTTTTTATAAAAGCAAGGGTTTTCATACGATTTTTTAGAAAATTCAAACAAATCTTCTTTATGGTTTTTTCCTTTGATACAAAAAATCTCAAGCACCTAAAGATACTTGAGATTTTCCATTTAATCAATTAATTCGACACAGAATGCATCCCAAGGAGATAGTGTTAGTTGTTCGAGTTTATCTCGAACATCGGTATTAGCGATTAAGACTGACTTAAGGACTGCATCCAAGTGAAATTCTTGTTCTTGACTAGAAAGGTTAACCACTACTAGGAAACGACGCTTACCATCCTTGCGGATATAAGCAAAGACCTTTTCAGCTGTCTCTAGTAATTCAAAATCTGCATGAACCAACCAGCTGTTTTCCTTGCGAATCTGGACTAGTTTTTGATAGGTATAAAAGATTGAGTTAGGGTCATCTAGAGCAGACTCAACATTAATACTGTCATAACTTGGGTTTACAGATAGCCAAGGTTTCGCACTTGAAAATCCAGCATAAGCAGTATTATCCCACTGCATTGGAGTACGAGCATTATCTCTACCCACTACTCGGATACTATCCATAATTTGCTCTAACGGCACACCCTGTTCAAGTGCTTCTTTGGCGTAATTGACTGACTCAATGTCTTCTACTTGCTCCAAGCTTTCAAACGGAAAGTTAGTCATACCGATTTCTTCACCTTGATAAATATAGGGAGTTCCTCTCATTAAATGCAGTAAAATCGCAAATGCTTTGGCTGATTTCTCACGGTATTTCTCCTCATCCCCCCAAATGGAAACAATGCGTGGAAGATCATGGTTATTCCAAAACAGGGAATTCCAACCATCCTCTACTCCGAGCTCAGTTTGCCACTTATTAAAAATGGTCTTCAACTTAGAGACATCCAAATCTTTTTGGTAGTGCCACTTAGGTTGCCCTTCCTGATACTGAAGACAAATATGTTCAAATTGGAAGACCATAGACAACTCTTGACCTTTTGGATTCGAATAACGCTTAGCCTCTTCTGGGTTTGCTCCCCAAGCTTCACCAACAGTCAGTAAATCCTTGTCACCAAAGGTTGTCTTATTCATCTCCTTGAGATAAGGATGGAGCATAGGACCATTGCTAACGACCTTCTCATCTGGAATCTTGCCAATCATATCAATCACATCCAAACGGAATCCACCGATACCCTTGTCAATCCAGAAATTAATCATTTGATAGATTTTATAACGAAGCTCTTCGTTTTCCCAGTTGAGGTCCGGTTGTTTCTTACTGAAAAAGTGTAGATAGTACTGACCAGACTTTTCATCATATTCCCACGCCGAACCACTAAAAGTAGAGGTTAAATCATTGGGTTTATCTCTCCAAATATAGTAGTCTCGTTCTGGACTTTGGGGATTGTCACGCGCTTCAATAAACCAAGCATGCTCGTCTGAGGTATGGTTGACCACCAAATCCATGATGATTCGAATATCTCTCTTTTTCCCCTCAGCTATCAATTCATCCATGTCTTCCATAGTGCCAAATATAGCAGCAATATCTTGATAATTTGAAATATCATAACCATTATCATCCATAGGACTATCATAGACAGGCGAAAGCCATATAGCTGTGATTCCAAGCTTAGCAAGATAGTCTAGTTTACTGGTAATCCCTTTTAAATCTCCGATTCCATCCCCATTACTATCCTTGAAACTTTTTGGATAGACTTGATAAACGACTGCATTATGCCACCATTTCTCTTTCATATCTCTACCTCTTTTTATAATATTCTATACTCCATAATAGACTTTTTTCTCATTTTATGCAAACGTTTACCCAATATTTTTTCTTATTTCGTCACTCCTCAGTTTCTTATCTTCTCTTTTTTTTATATAATAGAGTTCAGAGGTAAAAAAATGAAAAAACAAGCTTTTAGTTCTGAACAATATTTAAACTTACAACGCGACCATATTTTGGAGCGTATCAATCAATTTGATGGTAAGCTCTATCTAGAGTTTGGTGGTAAGATGTTGGAAGATTTCCACGCCGCCCGCGTCCTCCCTGGATATGAGCCAGATAACAAAATCAAACTTTTACAAGAGTTGAAAGAACAAGTCGAGGTTGTTATTGCCATTAACGCTAGCAATATCGAACACTCAAAGGCTCGTGGTGACTTGGGTATTTCGTACGACCAAGAAGTGCTTCGTTTGATTGATAAATTCAATGAACTTGGTATCTTTGTAGGTTCTGTTGTTATCACACAATACGCCGGTCAACCTGCTGCAGATACCTTCCGTAATCAATTAGCAAAAAATGGGATTGACTCTTATCTCCACTACCCAATCAAGGGATATCCGACAGATATGGATCACATCATCTCACCTGAAGGTATGGGGAAAAACGACTATATCAAAACTAGTCGTAACTTGATTGTCGTGACAGCTCCTGGACCTGGTTCAGGGAAGTTGGCAACTTGTATGTCTAACATGTACCACGACCAACTCAACGGCATCAAGTCTGGTTATGCTAAGTTTGAAACCTTCCCAGTTTGGAATCTACCTCTCCATCATCCGGTTAACTTAGCCTATGAAGCTGCTACTGCAGACCTTGACGATGTCAATATGATTGACCCATTCCATCTCCAAACTTATGGAGAAACTACAGTCAACTATAACCGTGATATTGAGATTTTCCCTGTCCTTAAGCGCATGCTTGAACGTATCTTAGGGAAGTCTCCTTATGCATCTCCAACGGACATGGGTGTTAATATGGTTGGTTTTGCTATCATTGATAACGATGCGGCTATCGAAGCATCCAAACAAGAAATTATCCGTCGCTACTACCAGACAGTCCTCGACTTCAAGGCTGAAAAGGTTGGAGAAACTGCAGTTAAGAAGATTCAACTTCTTATGAATGACCTGGGAATTACACCAGCTGATCGTACAGTTGCCGTTGTTGCTCGCCAAAAGGCAGAGGAAACAGGTGGTTCAGCTCTGGCACTTGAACTACCATCAGGAGAGATTGTTACAGGTAAAAACTCCGAGCTCTTTGGCCCAACCGCTGCTGTCTTGATTAATGCTATCAAGAAATTAGCCAATATTGATAAAGAAACTAAATTGATTGAACCAGAAGTGGTCAAACCAATTCAAGGCTTAAAAATCAACCACTTAGGAAGTCGAAACCCTCGTCTGCATTCAAATGAAATTCTTATCGCTCTTGCCATTACAGCCATGGAAAATCCAGATGCAGATCGTGCCATGAAAGAATTAGGAAATCTCAAAGGAAGCGAAGCTCACTCCACCATTATCTTGACAGATGAAGATAAAAACGTCCTTCGCAAACTAGGAATCAACGTAACCTTTGACCCCTACTATCAATATGATCGCTTGTATCGAAAATAAGCTTTAAATATCATACTTATATGCAATTACCCCCAAGAGGCTTCTTCTCTATAACTTCTTGAGGGGTTATTTCTTATTCAAGGGATAGAAAATCATTCTCTATGTTTTTTACAAACATGTATTATCAAAAACTGAAAAAGAAAGCGGATTATTTTATCTATTTTCTTTATTATTTAGAAATTTTCCATCTTATAAAGACTTTATTTTTATAAATCGGTATTTATTTTGCCAGTTTTTACAAAATTCATATTAAATTTCATTGTTTTTTAATATTCTAGTGATATAATTGTAAGAAATTGCAATTTATTTATAAGTAGATATTAATTTATCGCAGGAGTTTATTATTCATGAGAGAATTACTCACTCAAAAAGAACAAAGACAATTAAAGATTTTAGAGTATTTATTTGAAAATTCAGATTGGATCTATCTTGATGATTTATCTAAAATCATTGGCAATAATCCCAGAATTATTAAGAGTGACATCAAGGAATTACGGGATATACTTCCTGATTTTAGCATCAAACACTCTACCGCTGGAATTATGATGGTAAATGTACAAAATATTGGTATTGAGAAAATCTACCAATATTTTTTGCAGACCTCTGATTTTTTTAAAGTCTTAAAAGCTTTCTTCCTATTAGATGCTCCGTTTACTTATGAACATCTTGCTGAATCTTTAGATGTATCTCTTCCCGCACTTCGGAAAAAAGTTGCTGAAATTAACAAGATCCTTAATGGAAATTACAATTTCAAGTTAAAAGTTACACCGATTTCTATCATTGGAGATGAAAAGGATATCCGCTTCTTCTTCTCCCAATACTTTCATGAAGCTTATGGTTTTTTAGACTGGCCTTTTTCCCATGTCCAAGAAGAAGATGTGGAAAATTTTGTTTCTTTCTTTCTTAAGTTGGCAAAATTCCCTGCAAAATATCAAAATCTTTACCAAATTAAAACTCAAGCAGCTATTAACATTCATCGAATCAATACAGGAAACTACGTTCAGTTATCCACTGAATGCTCTTGCAAGTTCCCTCTCTATGACCAGTTGCCTAAGTTTGAGCACCAATTACAAGCTTTCTCACAAAAGATAGGAATTGAATTTACACGTGAAAATCTTGACCAGATTTTTAGTCCATTTGCTGAGCTTTCCCTTTTCTTCACAATTGATGACTTTTTGGCAGCTCGCGCCCTCTGCGAACAAGTAGATCACTCTTACCATGCAGCTCGTGACATACTAGATAATCTCACTCGTAAATTTGGAGTTCAATTCTCAAATACAGATGCGCTCATCTGGAACTTACACAATACTGCTCTTTTAGAACGCAAAGAAATCAATTCCGAATCGATTATCAGCCGTAATAAATCTTATACCCTGAGCAAAATTAAAAAGATTTTCCCTAAATTCTACGAAGCAACAGTGATAGAAATGATGAGATATAAGACCAGCATTGGTCAGAAGGAAAAATCTCGAAACGTTGTACACCTAGTATATACTTTCTTCACTCACGCTGAAGGCATTATCGACCAGTTATTTGAGGCAAAAAAGAAGGTTAGGGTTTTAGTTTTAAGTGAATACGACTTCGCTCACCCTCACTTCCTGATTTCTCTATACCAGTTCCATACTTCTAATAACATTCAATATGAAACTTGGGACAAGCCTTCCTTAAATCTCAACGAAATAAAAGTGATGAACTATGATGCCATCATTACTAATTTTGATCTCAAGGGCTTGGTTCACCCAAATATTATGAATATCAGCAGAATGTCTATTTTGCAAGTTGTAAATGAACTAAATAAAATCTCCATCCAAGATTTATAGTTATAAAACCTCCTAGAAAAATCTAGGAGGTTTTTGAAATCTATGTATTTCTATAATCACATTATTCAAAATCAAGTGTTTGGTCCTTAATCACAAGCTTAGTATGAGCTGTTATATATTGACGATCAAGGGTTGTTGTGACTTCCCCTTCACCATTTATAATATGCCAAGCTCCATCTTTATGAACAACCATGGCAACTTCTTGTTTGTTTTTATCTTCATTTCTAACTGCTAGGGCATAGGCATCATCGACCCCTTCTAGCAAGAGTTCTTTGTTGCTACTGAGTGTCAGTAGATAATAGGCTCCGTCTCGAACACCAATATTGTATTGTTGATTCACAAATATAGTTTTGTCGTAGCTAGGTCTTGGTTCAGAAGTTTCTGATCCATTTCGAAGGATATCCGTATAAAAACCTTTTTGTTTTTCTGACTCTGCCTGTTCTTGAGATTTGATAAATTTCTGAACTGCAGCAATCTTTTCACTCTCTTGTTTCTTTGAAGCTCTCATTTGATGAATAATGACAGTCCGAATCAAAAACGAACTTGCAAACAAGAGTCCTATGATAGTTGAAATTTTCCCTTTTTTCATTTAGGCTTCAATCTCCTTATACTTCACTATTTACTACTTTTCAATAGTATAACAAGATTTTTATAGGATGACAAGAAAAATTGAAAAGTAACAGCAGGATTTCCCTTATTCTACCGTTACTGACTTGGCAAGGTTGCGTGGTTTATCCACGTCGAGTCCACGGTGAAGGGTTGCAAAGTAAGCGACTAGTTGCGTTGGTACCACCATTGAGATTGGCGAGAGGTAAGGGTGGACCGTTGTAAGGACGATATCGTCTGTATCTTTGGCAACATTTTCTTCTGCGATGGTGAGGACCTTAGCACCACGCGCTGCCACTTCTTGGATATTTCCACGAGTATGGTTGGCAAGGACTGGGTCTGACAAGAGGGCCAAGACAGGTGTTTCATCTTCGATCAAAGCAATGGTTCCGTGCTTGAGCTCTCCAGCCGCAAAACCTTCACACTGGATGTAAGAAATCTCTTTGAGCTTGAGACTGGCTTCCATGGCTACATAGTAATCTTGACCACGTCCGATGTAAAAGGCATTGCGTGTTGTTTCAAGAAGGTCACGAACTTTAGCATCAATCAATTCTTTTTCTGAAAGGGTTGATTCGATAGACTGAGCCACGATAGACAACTCGTGAACCAAATCGAAAGCTTTGGCTTTTTCATTGCCATTTGCTTCACCAACTGCTTTTGCAAGGAAGGCAAGGGTTGCGATTTGTGCTGTATAAGCCTTAGTTGATGCTACGGCAATTTCAGGACCTGCGTGAAGCAACATAGTATGGTTGGCTTCACGTGAAAGGGTTGATCCTGGCACGTTTGTCACTGTCAAGCTTGGAATTCCCATTTCATTAGCCTTAACCAAAACTTGACGGCTATCAGCTGTTTCACCAGATTGGCTGATAAAGATAAAGAGTGGTTTCTTGCTGAGAAGTGGCATGCCGTAGCCCCACTCAGAGGAGATACCAAGTTCAACAGGCGTATCTGTCAATTCTTCTAGCATCTTCTTAGAAGCAAATCCTGCGTGGTAAGATGTTCCAGCTGCAAGAATGTAGATACGGTCAGCGTCTTGAACAGCCTTGATGATAGCTGGATCTACGACAACTTGACCAGCCTCATCTGTGTAGGCTTGGATGAGCTTACGCATAACTGTTGGTTGCTCATCAATTTCCTTGAGCATGTAGTAAGGGTAAGTCCCCTTACCGATATCTGACAAGTCAAGCTCGGCAGTATAGCTAGCACGCTCACGGCTGTTACCATCATAGTCTTGCACTTCGACGCTATCAGCCTTCACAATCACCAATTCTTGATCATGGATTTCCATGTATTGGTTAGTTTCACGAATCATGGCCATGGCATCTGAGCAGACCATGTTGTAGCCTTCACCAAGACCAATCAAAAGCGGTGATTTGTTTTTCGCCACGTAGATAACATCTGGATTTTCAGAGTCGATCAAGGCAAAGGCATAAGATCCACGGATGATGTGAAGGGCTTTTTTGAAGGCTTCAAGTACTGACAAGCCATCTTCTTCCGCAAATTTCCCAATTAAGTGAACGGCGATTTCAGTATCCGTTTGTCCCTTGAAGTGGTGACCTGCAAGGTATTCTTCTTTGATTTCGAGATAGTTTTCAATCACCCCATTGTGCACCAAGACAAAACGTCCTGTCTCAGAGCGGTGTGGGTGAGCATTGTCTTCCGTTGGTTTCCCGTGAGTCGCCCAACGCGTATGTCCAATACCAGTTGTTCCCTCAACACCAGCTGTCTTAGCAGATAATTCTGCAATACGACCAACAGCCTTAACTAAATGGTTTTCATCACCACCTAGGACAAAAATTCCCGCAGAATCATAACCACGGTATTCGAGCTTTTCAAGCCCTTGAATCAAAATATCAGTTGCATTTGTGTTTCCAACAACACCAACAATTCCACACATAGTATATACGACACAGATAAACTGTGTTTTCTCCTTAAATTGGTATAGTCTAATTCTTGCTTTACAGAATCAGCAAAAACAGTATATACTTGTTTCTTTATCTTGTCAAGAATAAAAATTGGTATAGCTCAATTGGTTTTAAACAGCAAACAAAAAACCATTCAAGAAACAGCTCTTGAACGGCTGGAAATTATAGTTGTTTGCAGTGTTATCATTGCAACAAATATATCTAAGATAAGAATTTTTACTAATGATTTCGCCCCAACCCAAGATAGGTATAGGTTCGAGTACCTGGACAATCTTTTTCCATCTTCACTCTAAAATAAAACCGATGTTTCCTACCATCTTTGGCATTTTCCTTGTTTAAGACAAAGTAGTCCTTTTGGTTAATGGCCATGGTGCGTAGAATGTCGTCAATCAGAAAAGTCAGAGGCACATTCATGGCAGAGTATTTTTGAAAATCTTCCTCGAAACGAATATAGTCATCTGAGAAATAGTCCATCTGCAATTTGTTTTCATATAACTCTTTTCTAGTCATCAACTTCCTCCTGACAAAGTTGGATTGTGAGAATATCATCTACTCTTAGCAGTCTATAGCCCTCATTCGTTTTAACAGAGACTTCTTGAGGAGATAATTCTCTTACTTCACCCAATATCGTGCTTTTATGATTTTTCTCCTTGACCATAAAAGAGCCTTTTAGTCGTCCAACGTAGAGCTGGGAAAGCAGCAACAACTTCTCGACTGGATTCAAATCTGTTGATAAATCCACACGATTTTTTTCTGCACTGAGTGAACTGGTATGCTCCGATAGAAAAAAGCCCATCCACTTCTGCATGCCCGGATCCTGATAATCCCTCGCGGATTGAAAGGGCAAATAAGAACGATCAATCATTTTAGTCCATCTAATCCTCCAGCAGAGTGCCCTCCGATCAGCTTACTTCTGGCAATACTTCTCGATGCGTCCTCTAAAGCAGTCGCCTTCAAGAGAGAAGTAAAGCCGAATTGCTCTCTAATCGAATCAATGGCAGTCTGGAGCCTTTCTTCTTTTTCTACTTTATCAACATCATCAAAAAGAGAAATCAAAGCAAAGGATTCGTCCACAAATCCTGAATAATTGACAGCAACACTTCTGACGGCCCCAGAAGTGTATTTGCTATGGAATAATTTCAGCACGTAGCTGACCAAAAGACTAGTGCTGTTGGTTGGCTCAATCTTCATCTGGGTATGGATGGAACGTTTTTGTTCCTGCTTAGAAAAACCAAGATGAATAGATACCACTGTCGCCTTTTTACTAGCTCTTCGAATCCTGATAGCCACCTGCTCCGCCATCTCTCGGAGTATAATTTCGATATCTCGCTGCTTGACATAGTCTCTCGGTAAAATTTGCGAATTGCCCAAGCCATGAGATTTTGGCTTATAGGGTTTATGAACATTACTCTCGTCAATCCCATTGGCATGGAACCACAAGCGAAGTCCAGCTTGGCCAAGCTCCTTCTTCAGGACATCAGGATTGCTATTGGCTAATTCCTTAATCGAATAGATTTCCAAGCTATTCAAGCGCTTCTCCATCCGATGACCAATCCCCCAAAAGTCGGTCATCTTTGGAATGGACCAGACCTTATCTTCCACGTCCTGGTAAGACCAATTGGCTCGCATAGTCGGTGTGTGCTTGGCTTCATTATCCAAGGCCAACTTAGCAAGCAGGGGATTGGCATTCGACATACCGACCGTCGAGTAAATCCCTGTCTGTCGCCAAATATCCCTCTGAATACGAGCCGAAAGCATATCTAGCTTATCTTTTCGAGAAATCTGCTGGTCCGGGACAAAATAATTAAGCGAACTGGTTAGGTCAATAAAGCCTTCATCAATTGAATAAGGATAAATATCATCTGGACTGCCATAGTTCTGAAAGATTCCTTGGATTTCCATATTAACTGCGATATACTTATCCATCCTAGGAGGGACAATCACGGTCACCCGAGCCCAATCTTCGATAAATTTCACATAGGCCGGGTCTGTCCGTAAAGCTTGTTTTTTGGCATTATAGTAGGAAAATTTACGCGTCTTGATATCAAAGGGGAGGTCATAGGCACGACCAACATTTGCTTTCCCAAAAACCTTTTTAAACATAGGAGAGGAGGCAAGAATCAGCCCAACAGAATTATCCGCCCGACTCATAACACAAAGGGAGGTTTTAAGGGGATGGAGTCCTCTTTCTACACACTCAACACTAGCATAAAAGGACTTCATATCGACAAAGGCAATATCACTTTGGGGCTCTCTGGAATAATCAAAGTAGCCCATAGGCTATCCCTCCATAGGTACAAAATTACCTACGATAATTCCCACAATCCGAGGATCTTCTTCGTAAGAAATGTGAATATCCTTATATTTAGGATTGATGGAGACCAAACGCAGACCATCTTCTTCTCGATAGACCCGTTTGATATAGGTCTGGTTATTGCAAACCACTGCATAGACAGCACCGTCGTAATCAAATCCGGTCTCCCGAATCAGAGCCACTGAACCATTTTGATATTTAGGTTCCATGGAATCTCCTGATACCCAGGAAGCAAAGTCGTGGGCTAGTTCTTCATTAAAGTAAACCGTATCAAAGTTTCGATCATCATAAACCGAAGCACCAATCCCAGCTGACATGCGTTCATAGACATGATACTCGTAGAGTTTTTCTGAAATAGCAGTCACCTTCTTGGCTTGTTCTTCTTGAGCCAAGTTGCGAGCATAGACCACCACCTTCTCTTTCCCTTGATTGGAAAGGCTATTATAGAGACGGACAATTTCGATTTGGGTAAAATTGCCTTTTGGTACTTTTAAAAGATCTTCTAGTTGAGCAACCTTCTCTTTAGAAGGCTCCTTGACTCCACGTTCCCAAGCTGAATAAGCCTGAAAACTAATCCCAAGTCGCTCTGCAATCTCTTTTTGTGTTAGTTTTAGCTCTTTTCTCCGAGCCTTAAGTTTTTCTGGTTGGTACATGACTTACCTCCTAGTCTGATGCTTTCGTTGCAGGTTGACTTTATTTTTAAAATTCAACCATTTTGGTTTAGTTTTATTATATAAAAAAAGTAGACGAATGTCTAGTGGGAAAATTCCACTTTAAACCCTACCTGCTTCAGCTTCATAAAATAATCATGACTTACAAATAAAGAAGAAAACCATCTCAAATTTGATGAGATGGTTAATCATTTAGTCCACTTTATAAAAAACTTGTTCTGAGCTTGTTGGAGCAGCTTGACCAGCAATAAGCCTGTTTTTACTTGAATCAGAATCAACCCACTTCATAGTAGTCCCAGCAGGATAAACACTCATTCCATACCCTGAGAAACCAGCTCTAATACTGAAATTAATACTTCCATCGTTACCTATACTCACTTTTTCAATATTTCCACTGTCTACTAGCCCATTTTTATCGAATGTAAACTCTTTCCCAAGTCCATTTCTCCAAGTTCCAACTAGAGTAGAGAAATCTCCATTTAGAATAGCTTGCTCATCTATTTTTTGTGATTCAGCATTCGTTTGCTCTTCTTGTGTCGAAGGTTTTTCCTCCGTAGTCGTAACACTATCTTGAGTAGTCGTTGAACTAGTGGTTATTGTACTAGTTGCTGTCGTACTAGTAGTAGAAACCAGCTCTGTTGTAGCATTTACTGCTTCTGTATCTTGTTTCTTATGATTAAAGAGGAAGAGAGAACTTATCAGCGCTATAGGGATTAAGGAACATAACATAAGCAACAGCCAGTTGATGCCTTTTTCTTTCGACTGCAGAACAATGATTTCTTGATCATCCTGATAAATCTCAACTAATTCATTCAATTTAGGCTGAAAATTCATCTCACGAATTGGAATTGTTAGCTCATCCCCTGTATTCAGCTGTATTCTAGCAAGCCCATCTTCAATGCTGATGATCTTATGCTTCGGTTTATAAGTAAAAGCAGCATTTTTAGCTTCAAGTTTTACAACTAGGTCCTCATAAATGTGAACAATATCACCAATTTTGGGCTCGAATTCACAATTTTCAATAGCAGACTTTTGAAAACTTCCATTATTATAACCGATATAAACAGTATCTTCAATTCTTTTAATTATCTTTCCGATTTTCATTTATAACTCCTTTCGATTCTTCTAACCCTAATTATAACACACTAAACTGATACTAGGAACAAATTATATAAGACAATGACTACTGGTGTGATTTTTGGGGGTGAACTCTCTATTAAGGATTTAAAAAGAACACCCCGAAAGGTGCTCTTTGTAAGTATAGTAATTCTTTCGAATTAACGTTTACTAAATTGTGATGCTTTACGAGCTTTCTTAAGACCTGGTTTGGAAAGTATGGATTTCAGTTGGACTAAAAACAGCGTAATATCAAGGATTTTCTGAACAATATCTACTTTTTAATTTCATAAAATCTGAATCAATAGATTATAAATAGGGGTATAGTTTAGGTCTGTAATCATTAAAATAATACACCTAACTTTGGTCACCGTTTTTTAGTTATTCACTCTTTTTTCGGATAGTGTTTTTAAAGTTATGATGTAAAATGCCGCAATTAAAACACTATACATCATAATCGGAGGATAGAGAATTAAGGACAGAATCAATCCCACTCCTTTAATTATTAGGTCAGGTATCAATAACTTCCTATATTGTGCGGTAGCTTCAAGTAATTCTTTCTGATCTATATTGGGTTTATCAATTACTTTATGTAAAAACCAGTTTGCTACCGTTGAAACAATAACGATCAGTCCATAAAAGAGCTGTGCCGTATGATTCATGAAATGACTACTAACTATTCCAGTAGCATAGGGCATAAATGAAACAAAAAATAAAAGATACAAATTCTTTCAAATTTCTTCCTTTTCAACTTGGCTAACTTGACCTGCATTACCTAGGTCGCTTTGCTTTAAATTATACTTTTTTCTTAAACATTTGATACGAGTAGGTATTTCTTGTGAGTAATTTTCATCAAAAAATTTCATATATAATCTCCCTATAATCATGGAAAAGTAGTAAAAATAGTTGTTATCCTAGTTGATTAAAAAAATCTCTGATTTCCTCATCCTTTATAAAATAATATATAATTTTCCCCTCTCTTCTAGTGTCCAAGATGTTTTGATTGGCTAGTTTACGAAGATGGTGGGAGGCAGATGCCATACTGAGATTTAGTAAACAGGCTATATCACAGACACAGAGTTCTTCAACAGCAAGGAGATAAAAGATGATATTTATCTGTTTATTATCGGTAAATTTTGATAAAATGCGAAGTGATTTTTGGACTTTTTCCTTTCCAAGGTAGTTCGTTGCGGTTGTAACATTTTGTTGATTAATAATATTCACTTGGCATATACTATCTTTTTTCATAATTTTTTCTCCTAGCCGAACACAGTCCTTAGTATGTTAAAGCTGTTGTTTTCAATCAGGATATACATCCCCAATCCTAAATAAACAACGGCAATAAACCATCTGCTATATTTTTCCAAAGTTTCTCCAACAGAAGGGACTTGTGCCAATTTTTGTGCAGAAAAAACCAAGAGATAAATCATGACTAGAAAAGTAAGTAAAGCCACTATCAAATTCGCTAAATTTAAGGTAATAAAATATGGGACAAAAACACCAATATTGTCAGCACCACAACTTGCAAAAGTAATCATAGCGACTAGAAAAATCAGGTTTTTATCATCTTTGCGCAAACCATCTTTTGCAATAGTTTCTCCATCAGAATCTCCTAAAAGCAAAACTTTGAGTCCTAGGAAAATTGGAATCAAACCGAGCAAACCTAAAATCTCTTTACTAGGAATATAATTTAAGACAAATGCAAAAAGTAAACTTAGCAATATTAGACTAACAGAGCCTAGAAATTGTCCTAAATAGATGTTAATGATGTCTTTTCTGCTTTTTCTTTTGGCAAAAAATAACATTAGGATAATAAGTAAGTCTACGGCTGTCCCAGAATACAGGATTATTGAAGTAACAATATTTTGAATCATAAAACACCTTATTCAAATATATTTTTGAATGTATTCTAACATTAAACTTTGTAGATGTCAACTTAAAATCCACCAATTAATAATTGCATGTCAATATTTGTATTGTGAAACTAGTTTCAGAAATATATAGTCTTAAAGTATGTCCACTGCCAATGGTTTTTTCAATATTTAAAAGGAGAGAACCAATTTGGTCCTCTCCAGGGTATAATTTTCCATCAACCCACTACAGTTGACAAAGAGCCGTTATTCTCAAATGAGACAACTCCTTTTAGTTTTTATAACCTCAGCTTCTCGGTCTCTTACCTACTTTTAATAGAAAGACTACGAAGGACGATTCTTAAAGTAGTCAGATTGTGCAATATCGAAAGATTAGATGGGCTTAACCAATTTAACAACCCAAATCCAATTAAACTTCCATTTATTACAACTGTTTCTTGAATATTTCTTTGAATTAATTTCTGCAACGATTCAGATAAAGAATTCAATTCCTCGAAGAAATCTAAACGATTATCTAATAATAAAATATCACTCATCTGCTTAGAAATATCAGCACTTTCATTCATCACAACCCCAATATCTGCAAGCGTCAAGGCAGCAGAGTCGTTTAACCCGTCTCCAACCATCAAAATAGTTCGGCCAGCTTTCTGTAATTCCTGAACCAACTGAAACTTACCATCTGGTTTTAAATCAGTATAAACGTTGTCAAATGGCAGATCTTTAACCAACTCTTCTGTTCTAGCCAACGTATCACCAGTTGCCAGAATCAGTTTTTTCCCTTGGCGCTTTAGCTTTTTCAATGCAACTTTCGCCTCGCTTCTCAAGGGAGTGTGGATACAAAACATCCCAATTAATTCTTTCTTATAAGCCAAAAACAATAAATTGTAATGAGTCTTATATTGCTCAATCAAGGCCAGCTGCTCAGAACTAATTCTTACCTGTTCGTCTTGCATTAGTACATAATTTCCAATGACAACCGATTGACCATCAATTTGCGATTTAATCCCTTTGCTTGCAACATACTGAAGCTTGCCATGCATTTCTTCGTGTTCAATGCCTTCAATTTCAGCTTGTTTAACAATTGCATTGGCAATAGGATGATAGATATGTTCCTCCAAACATGCACTTATTCTTAAAATATCTTTCTCAGTATAATCTCCGAAAGGAAGAACCTTTTCAACCAAAGGATAACTCGTCGTGATGGTACCCGTTTTATCAAACAAGAAAGTATCCACTTCCAGATATTTTTCTAATACATCACCATCTTTAATAACCATTTCTCGATTTAGACCTTCCTTTATGGCCGTAAGGTAGGCTACAGGTGTGGATATTTTTAGAGCACATGAAAAATCCACCAATAAAAAGGAAATGGCTTTTGAAAACGAACCTGTTAACAGATAAGTCAAACCAGCACCTAAGAAGTTATATTTTACAACCTTGTCTGCCATCCTAATAAAATGACGTTGTTTTGTCTTCTTACTCTCTTCAGATTTTTTCATCAGATTGATGAGTTGCAAAATACGACTGTTTATCTGATTATCAGTCACACGAATTCTTAACTCTCCTGTTTCCAAAACAGTATTCGCACATACAGAATCTCCCTCTTTCTTTTCAACAGGGAAGCTCTCTCCAGTCAAGGAACTCTCATTGACCATGCCTAATCCTGAAACCACTTGGCCGTCAAACAAGATTTCATTCCCTTGGGAGACAACTAATACATCACCTACTTGAACATCAGAACTCTTGATGCTGATGACCATGTCTCCCCGCACTAAGAAAACATCACTTTCTTTAGCAAGAAGGCTTTGTTCCAAATCTGTTGCTGTTTTTTTTAAAGACCACTGATCCAGATGATTACCCAAATCAAGCATAAACATGATGTTGCTAGCTGTCTTGGATTGGTTCATAAACAAGGACAACAAAATGGCCGAACAGTCCAAGACCTCCATGGTTAGTTCCTTGCGCGCTAAAGTTTGATAGGCTTCTTTGACATAACCCAAAGCCTGATAACAAGTCCAAATATAACGAATAGGGTAGGGTACAAAACTTCGAAACAGCAAACGCTTAATCGCTGCACCCGATACAATTGAATAAGCACTCTCTTCTCTACGAATGGGAAGAGTCATCAAGTCCGAAACTTTCCCCTTGTCAATTTTTTTTAAAAAGGCCTCTGCATTTTCTAATACAGAGAAGCCTTCTTTCATACGTAGAGTAAAGTGCTGCTGATCCATATAAAACTGAATAGAGTCGATCCCTTTTTCATCTTTAGCCAAGGAACGAAGATAATCTTGAATATCCAAGGTCAGTGAAAACGAGGACGATAATCGGATATGTTGATATCCTCTGTGTAGCACTTTAAAAGACATATTATTCACCTGTCAGGCTATCTAATTGTTCTTCTTTCTTTTCCTGTTCGTATAAATATTTAGCGTCTTGTAAAACATCATCACCGTGTTGTTTTACAACAGAAACAGATGCATCCAGTCCATCTTTCAATTTGTAAGCTTTAGCCAAGGCCTTAGAATAGCCTTTCTTAGCTTCTTTACTTGCTAAGACTTTCAAGCCAAGCGTCCCAAATGCTACCCCTCCTAAGAAGAGAGATGATTTTTTCGCAACTTTTGCGACGTTTAATACTTCTTTTAACATGTTTATTTCCTCCTTGTAACTATTGTAGCGAAAAATGACAGCAAAAGCAATTGCTGATATCTGATATATAGATAAAATTCTCTATACTGATATTTAATTATATTATGATGAAAACAATATACTTTATTTTTTGATACTGTCAATAATTATGTGTAAACACTTAAGTAGAGTTACGGAGTGTTAATTAAATAAGCTTTCAAGTGTATCAGAACATTGACCAAACCCTTTATGGATTCGTTGACTTTGCTTGAAATTATAATCTTCAAACAACGTAACTAAGTAACGTTCCAGAGCCTCCTCATTAGGAAAAAGAACCTTCTTTTTCGTTTGATGTTTGATTTCTTTGTTAAGAGACTCAATGAGGTTTGTCGAATACATGCTGTGCCAAATCTGGTAGGGAAACTGATAAAAAGTTAAAAGATTATCCGTCTTCTCCAGACTTTCCATGACTTTCCTATACTTTGGTTTCCATTCGGCGAGAAAGTCCTCTAAAGCTTGTCCTGCCATTTCTAAATTTTCAGCACGATAAATCATTATAAATTGCCCCAGAATAACCGCTCTATCTGCTCGTTTCACTTTACTAGCTAGATTTCGACTAATATGAATTAAGCAACATTGTTGTTTAGCTAATGGGTGAGCCTGACTGATAATCTGCTCAAGCCCCTTAAAGCCATCTGTAACTACAAGAGAAATCTGTTGGATTCCTTGGTTTTGAAGCTTGTCTAACAGGGTGGACCAAGAAGCATTGTTTTCTTGAGGCAACTGTGCATAGCATATCTCTATGCGACTAAAGTCGCTAGAGCTATCCTAATTGCGCACCGCCAGTTCTCATAGAAAAAAACACCTTGCAAGATGCAAAGTGTTTTCGTTTGTATTCTGCTGTCCAGTAACGAATTAACGTTTACTAAATTGTGATGCTTTACGGGCCTTTTTCAAGCCTGGTTTGGAAAGTATGAATTTCAGTTGGACTAAAAACAGCGTAATATCAAGACTTTTCTCCGCTTTTATAAAAGCTTTTTTCCAATCAAATTCAACTAATTTTATCCGAATGGTGTGGATTTTACCCCCAAAATTACAGAGAATGGAGCTGATAAACACTAAACGTTCACACCATTAGTTAAATGATTTTTTGTTCATCATTTTTCTTAGATGATAGAACTTCTAATTTATTTCTTATTCAAGCAAAAACAACCTGCTATAAGTAAGAAAGAGGAAGATACAAGAAAAACACGGCGTAAAAACCGATTCAGTTCATTGTCCTCAATCCTTGTCTGCTTCATTTTCTTTTACGAGATCGTTTTGTGAATCTTTTTCAGAGAGTTTTTGATCAATATACTTGTCAATGTTTTCATAAAATTCCTTGGTCGCTTCACTATCTAATGTTGGCGAGTTCTGAACTTGATTCACTTTCAATTGAACAGATTGAATACCGTAAGAGGCTTGTTTTTGGTGGAGTGTTTCTAATTCTTCTTCTGAAATCGGATCTCCAACAACCGTCAAGACCAATTCATTGTTACTTGACTTGTAGACTTGATTAATAACCGTATAATTGGCGAACTCTTTTCCTACAAACTGTTTGATCCCTTCTTTGCGCGCTTGTTCTATTGTCAGAGTAACTGCCGAATAGCTAGCTGGAAGAATCAACAATACAATCAAAGATATCAAGCCAATTCTCATTTTAATGCTCAGCTCTTTAAATGAAGTTAAAGGAGATTTTCTCATCAAAATTCTTGTTCCAACAATGTTGGCTAGCATGATAAAGACACAGTTGATCAAGAAAAGATAGAGAGCCCCCAATAAAAATCGTACATTCCCATTAGCTAAACCATAGCCAGCAGTACAGATAGGCGGCATCAGAGCTGTAGCAATGGCTACTCCTGGCACGATATTGTTTGCTTCTTTTTTCCTTGAACCGATCACACCAGCAATCCCACCAGCAATAGCAATGAGGACATCCCAAATGGTTGGAGAGGTTCGTGCAATCAACTCGCTACTTGCATAAGACAAGGGAGAAATCCAGAAATACAGAGTCGAGACAAGCAAACTGACCAACACTTGAGTCAATAAAACCTCTAGAGATTGCTTGATTAAACGCGTATCAAAAATAGCTAAACCGAATCCCAGTCCAACAATCGGTGTCATGAGAGGTGAAATCAACATGGCTCCTATAATGACAGCTGTTGAATTCATATTTAGTCCGATAGAGGCAATAAAAATTGCACACATCAAAATCGCTGTATCTCTCAATCGAACATGAAGGTCATCGTATAATTTCTCACGGTATTCCCGTGTTGAATAATTGGCAGTCATTTGTCCTCTCCTCTTTCCTTATTTAAATTGGTATAATAATTAAAAATAACAGCTGATAAACAGCCAAAAAATATGAGCCCATAAATCGTCAAGAAGACACTGGTAATCCTTCCAATCAAGGTCACAGCTAGGAGATCCCCGTAGCCGACAGTCGTCGAAGTCACAAAAGCATACCAAAGACCGTCTCCGTAATTTGTGATAGCAGGTTCAACTAGGAAAAGCACGCCTCCTGACCCAAAAACAAAGGTCACAAAACTCAGAGCAAACCGAGTAAAACCCGTAACCTGCATAATATGCCATAACATTTTTAAACGTTTCATTTGTTCTCCTTATTCATACTAGCTCCTGACCGAGCCGTTTTTTTCCAATAATCAAAGTGAAGATAGGACATGATCTCCATCAGAGAAAGATAGACAAACTGATAGATCTGATTTAAGCTGATTATCAACTGATATTGTTTGAAAAATGACTGGAAGAAAGACCAGATATGACTGTCTTGAATCAGTCCCTTCTTAATATCAGACAGGATATTAGCTAAAGCTCCCAAGGACTGAAACGGTAAATCCTTGACATTTATATAGATCCGGTCCACCACATCATTCAGACTGGTATCTTGGATGGCATGAAATTCTCCAAAGAGAACTCCTGCCGCTCCAAGAGTAGAAACAAATTCCACCAAATAATTTCTGAGGAAATTTTCTCAACCTTTTCCCATAATGTGTTTAGTGCCATCCATAACGATCCCAACCAGAAAAAGGAAAGAAAACAAGCAAAGAAATTTTGCCGTAAATCCCAAAAAGCTTCAAGACTTGGTGTTGTTGGTTTTTCTAACTCTAAAACCAAGATGGTCATAATAATTGCTAGAACAGCATCTGTCAATACAATTAATCTGTCTTTCTTCATCGGATTGCATCCCCTTTCTTTTTTGTAACATTCTATCTTATCGCATAATATTGGATATTCTTTCATAATCCGACTACAAACAAAAATAAACCAAAAAGTATGTCCCTATTATACTATATTTAACTCTAGAAGTATTCATCCATCTAATTAATAAATATATCATATTTCACAATAAGTGAATACTATCAAAGATTCATCCCCTTTCACTTCATCATGTAGTGTTGCTTAGATTTATCAAAAACAACCAAATTTGTATTAATTTCAAGTATCACCTAGTTACAAAAATTTGGGGTGAACAGAAAAAGCATCCCGTATTTTTGATACGAAATGCTTTCAATAAGTTTAAATAAGTTTTAACGTTTACTAAATTGTGATGCTTTACGAGCTTTTTTCAAGCCTGGTTTGGAAAGTATGGATTTCAGTTGGACTAAAAACAGCGTAATATAACGGCTTTTCAGAACTATATCTACTAATTAATTTCATAAAATATGAATCATTATTTTTTAAATAGGGGAATAGTTTAGGTCTGTAAAAATTAAATAGTCCCATTATAGGCCTTATTATATCAGCAATTCTTACTATTTTTGAAAAAAAGTAGAGAAAAAGGTAGAGATTGAAACAACATCTAGATTTATTAACATTTTTCATGAAAACTTAAAATCTAGTTTGACCGAGGGATATTTCATTACATATCGTTGTCCCTATATAATTAATAAGTTTACTACTTATTGCAGTATCCTCTACAGAAGGAACTCTAATTTCAGGATTAATCAAATGAATTGAAAATATTTAATAAATTTGCCATATCTTTAATAAGATTTACTTAATCTTTTTATTTTCATAATCAGAAAAAACAACTTCTGTAGCAATTCTCTCGTAGTGGATGTCATTTTCTGTATGTCTTGTACATCTAAAAATCCCCTTGAAAGAATAATAGATATTTCCCAAAACATCTTTTTGGTGTGCAAATACAATTGAATCTTTAATTTCTTTTATCTCCATATCGTTTCCAACTCTAGTTTGCTCGATTATCTTACCATCCGGAGAAATAGAATTAATCCAATCATTATTGTTGTATAGTTTTGGAAACCACACTTGTACTTTCTCATTTAAAGGAGAGGAGCCTGCTTGATGGAGACGAAAATTTTTCCCGAATAATCTCAAGACATCGGCATGTGTTCGGAATTTTGCTCCGTCGGATATGGTTAATTTCCCAGCTCTCAACCATTGATCTATTGAAAATTCATCTTGATATGAGTATGGTCTGAAATCTTTATTATTTTTTAGACGTCGGATTTTATCAATTAATGTATCAATTCTTTTATGTACTGATTCAATATTGGAATTGTTATCACATTTAATCCTGAAAAATTCCACATCTACATAAGAAATTATTTCCCTTTCTCTTGCTCTATCAGCTTCCTCATTGGATAAATGATGACTCTCATCAATTTCAACAGCTATTTTGAATTGTGGAAAATATAAATCTATAAGATATCTTTTCCCGTCTTTTTTTCTAATGAGTTGTTGAGTTGTAAATTGGATTTCTGTATCATTTAATAAATGAATTATTCTAGATACAACATAGAATTCATACTTCTTATTACGAAGTTTCGTCAACAGTTTTGCGTAATAAGTCAATTCATCTAGATTATTTGTCACGATAGGGCCTCCTATAATCAATGTATACATAATTATTATACAATAATATTACAAAATGAAAAGAATTTATAAAATTTCTTCACTCCTTAATTTTAGTAATTTAACTATTTCAATTTTTGATTAATTTAAAACATAATATTAAACATAGTTGTAGAATTTTTCTTTAAGTTTGACCAACTTATTCATCCATTATCCGTTCTAAATGCAATTCAGTAAACAATAAGTTATATGTATCTATAAGTTATATCTCCTACATATACATCATATTATCTGGATCACCTTTCTGAAAAAAATGTTTTCTCAAAAGATATAGAATATTAGATAATAATATCTATTTTATTCTTGTAATATTTCTTTGATATAATATAGAAAAGAGGAAATAAAATGAAAAAATTAATCGCATTAATATTGGTATCTATATCTGCATTTTTGCTAATCGCCTGTTCTAAGCAATCAAATAACTCCTTAGATGGAGAATATTACTGGATAAACGAAAATAGAAATGAAGTAGCTTTTGTTATATCTGGGGATACGGGAAATATTAAACATGGAGAGGCCGAAGGGTTTACTATAGACAAAGAAAAATCAACAATTCAATTATCAGGAGAAAATATCATTAAACTTACGAAAAGTTATACTTTTAAAGATGATGTATTTACTGTAGATATTTCAGGTATGAAACACGACTACTATAAAAAAGATAGCAAGGCTTATCAAGAAGCTTTAAAAAAATATGGCTATCAATAATATACTCTAAAATTAGGGAAGACTTTGCTTAATTCATAAGAACACTACACTCGAGTGTTCTTTTTTATATCCGTAATAAATTTTAAAATACTTGTTTATAATCTATATAGACAGTTCAGAGTTATTTTTAATCATTTGAGAATTATTAGAGGAATTATAGAATCTCTTTTGATATGATATAACCATGAAAAATACAAAAGAAAATAACATCCAAAAAGCATTGTGGCATATCAAACGCCATTGTTACCATATAGAAAACAACCACTCTAACAGCGATATAACAGCTGAACTATTCCATTTAAAAGCAAGTGTTGAAATTTTAATTCGAATTTGGAATGATGAAAAACCCTATCCAAATCTGGATAGAGACGAAGTATATTAATTAACGTAAAAATAAATTATCTGAATGTAAATAAATGAAAAAATCTATGACATTCTATATGATTTTATCCAAAACCTAGAAATCAGAATCCAAAAGAATGTCTTTCATTCTAATCACTCAGAACAACTATCAACTTTCAACAATGATATATTCCAACTATGCAAGACTAAAGAACTGAATGTCTTGCTAAATTACATTACGACTCTACTTTCTTAGGAAGAACTCATCTTAGCAACACCCGACCAATCAAAAGGTTAGGTCTTAATGAGCGTTGAGAATTTCTATAATGTGATTATTGAGCCGTCTAAAATTGAATATTATGAATAATACTTAATTTGACAAGAGTCTGGGACAAAAGTCTAACCTTAAATATAATAAGCGAACAAAACGAGTTATCTGATACTCAGAATTCTGTCTTGTTCGCTTTTTTGTCTAATTTATCGATTTTAAAAATTTATAATAAAGAATGCCTAAAATCAAAATCTTTTTGTCCCAGCCTCTCTAATTATACTTCAAATACTTATTGAGGAATGTTGTTTTTCGAATTAAATTTATTTCTATGCTCAACAAGATATCCAAGCCTTTTCTCTGTCAAAATGAAGTCGTCTAACTTCATACCTTGCTTACCTTTAATAAAGTCCTCTGAAACATCATTGCCATACACTGGTGTTCCTTCTTCTGCAAAAGTCAAATCATGTTTATCAAAATATGCATCAGAGTTTGGTTCCAATAACAGAGCATTCTCATAGTCATATGCTGTTTCAATATCCATATTTCGGAGAGCTTCTGCTGACCCAACAATATGGGAAACAACTAGACCTTTTAACTCCTGTTTAGTTAGATAGCATACAACCTTACCGTATTTTTCAATACTCTCTTGTTTAATGTTTTCACGCATAATCCTAAACAAAGTAGGATCTCTCTTGAGACTTACTTCCCCTCTTAGTTGAATTGTCGCATCCTCAGTGTAAAACACACAGTTTTTATCAGGACTAACTGAAATTCCAGGAACATATTGTAAAAATTTTAACAGATAATTGATTTGATTATACTTTCTATCTTCAAAATCAATTGCCTTAGAGTACTTGACGCATGAGTTTAATTCTTCAATCGTCAAGTATCCTCTAGTATAATCTTTAATATTAGTTGTCATTAGGGCAATAATCTCTTCCCTATTAAGTCGCTGTTTTGGATGATACATCAAAGTCATTAAGAAGAAGTTAATTGGTTTCACTTCCGAGTCATCAGTAGTTACAGCAGATTGAAAATTTGCTGATTTATAAAAGATTTCAGAGAAGACCAAGGTTCTTCTCTCATCGTTAGGTGCAGATAGAAATTTTTTCGTTAATGGATGATATCCTTGTAAAAAAGGCTTAACAAATCCCAATTTTACCATCTGATTTATTGATTTACGAGTAGAAGCCTTATCAGCTTTTGGATATACTGAATATACAGCATCTTGAAGTTCCTCATATTTGGCAGAAAATTCATTACTATCTGTATCTAAGTTTTTCAATTCAGGATGAGAATCAATATATCGGATAATTAGGTTTAGAGTATTTTTAAATTTAGATCCATTTATATCAGAATATTCAACTGTCAACTTCCAATACCCTTCATATTCTTGATTCTGTGCAGCTTTTTTAGAATGTTTTTTCATCGTATACAATCTCCTAATTATCTAGTTGCAAAATCAGCAACTGTTCCAAGTTATTATTTTTATTTTTCTTTCCACTTACTTGATAATTGTGTTTTCTCTCAATTACTTCAATAGTCCCGAATTTACTAAAAGCTTCTGAAATTTCAGAAATACTTGGAGTGGAGTTAGAGTTAAGGCTTAAAACTATGTATCTAGTTTTATTTTTAAAAGCCTTAACCACTTCCAACATTGTTTCCAAAAATGTTTCTTTCTTAGTTAAATCCATATGACTAATTTCCTTACCAAATAGTCTATCAAAGGAACCATAAAAAGATTTGTACTTATTCATGGTACCAGGGTAAGGTGGATCTAGATATACTAAATCAACTGATTTGATAGTGTCAGCAAGTTTCAGAATATCTTCTTGATGTGAGGTATTATTTAATCCATTATCAAAAACTGAAGCATTGTATGATGAAAGATTTTCAAGAATATGTTGTGAAAACGGAACATTGTGATATGCTCTACGACGCCCATATTTTTCATAAGAATAATCCTCATCTCTTAATTTAACGATATTATTCCACGGGACATTCATTCGTGAATAAGGTAGTTTCCTAATCATTGCACGGCGAATTAATGATTGCATAATATATTTCTTATTGCAATCTAATGACTTTGAATATTCCACTAACTTTACTAACTCATCAACTTCTTCTGGGAAATATAATTTATTCTCAATCCAAGAGTATTGTTCACGAACTTCTGAAGTAATCTGAATTGATAATGCTTTTTTTATCTCTTCTTCATCTAACTGCTCATCTTTATTCTCAATAATAGATTTTGCTACGACAAAAGACGAGTACAAGACATCATTTGTAATGACTTCATATCCTCTTTTTTTTAATTCATAAGAAACAGAACAGCCACCAGAAAAAGCATCTAATACTATTCCACCCTCAATCGGAAAATTATCAACGATCCAAGTAACTAATTTTTCTTTATTACCAATGTAATTAACTTTTGGATATTTTGTAGTCACTTTTTTTCTCCTCTAAACTTCTTTTTACCTCAGTTGCAATTGCATAGCTTAATTTGGGCGGAACTGCATTACCAATTTGTTGTTGAATATTTATACTACTACCTTCAAATACAAATTCATCTGGAAAACTTTGTAAACGTGCTAATTCTCTAGGTGTTAAGGCTCTGTTTTGATTGTAGTGAAAAACCTTTCTCATATCTCCAGTCACTGTGACGGCTGGTGAATTGCTATCATAACGGATGTATTTTCTGATGTCTCCAGATTTTGGTCGAATTTCACTTGGAATACTATTTCGATCTCCGCCATCTTTAACATAAGACATTTTTTCAAGCATTTGCTGACTATGTTTCATAGCAAAATGATTGGGAACTTCACTCTCTTCTCCGCTTTGCAACGGAGGTAAATCATCAATAGCTTCTTTTACGGTCATATAATCAGACAAAGTTTTTTCTGGATAAAAAAAGTCTCGCCCTAGTGTTCCTACAACAAAAATTCTTTGTCTTTTTTGAGGAACTCCATAGTCAGCAGCCTGAAGGACTTGATACTGGACCTTATATCCTATATCCTCAAATGATTTCTTTACCTCTCCAATTGTTTTTCCTTTATTATGACTTGCCATACGTGCAACATTCTCCATTACAAAAATCGTAGGTTTCAGCAAGGATACAACTCTGACAAATTCTTTAAATAAATAGTTTCTCTCGTCCTCAACGAAAGTTCGACCGATGTTACCAGCAAGACTAAACCCTTGACATGGCGGGCCACCAATAACAACATCAATCTTTTTCCCTTCAGAAAGTTTCAAAATTTCCTCATCGTTGAGAGTTTTAATATCAGCTACAATCAATTTATTTTGAGGGAAATTTCTTTGATAAGTTTTAGAGATCTGTGGATCATACTCTACCGCAAATACATTCTTAAAACCCGCTTCTTCAAATCCTAAGCCTAATCCTCCTGCTCCCGAAAAAAGTTCAACATAATTCATTATTTTCTCCAATTCATAAGCTGTATTTTAGATTTCAATTTTTATTTTTTTTCGAGTACTTAAGAGAAATCCGTGTCTCTCCTATTATACCAGAAATTGAATTTCTTTAACAACGTAAAAATTCTCTTTTATAGCATCTGAGTAAACACCTGCAAATACTGATATTTCCTGACCATCTTACTTTCATCACTCATTTCGATTCTGAAATAGAAATAGTGATCTCGTCCATCTTTACTGTTTTCTTTATTGAGTTTGAAATAGTTCTTTTGACTCATGGCCATTTCTCTGAGTATATCATCAGTGAGGAATGTCAAAGGTACATCCATAGCTGAATACTTGTAAAAGTCTTCTTCAAACTTAATATAAGAATCCGAGAAATAGTCAAACTGCAATTTATCTTTATAAATTTCTCTCCTACTCATCGTTCAATTCCTCCATTAAACTGACTCCCTAAGTATCATATACTTAAAGCAGCTGATACTTATCAGCGTTTTTATTGTGATTTCTGTTACTTGCCCTGTGTATCGCTCTCTTCTCTTGTCAGATTTGACTTCAAATATTCCTCATCTTAGCTTCTTCTAGTTTATCTTTATATATCATTCCCATGGTATTCTCACAACTTATACCTTTAATGGCATAAAGTTACCTACGATTTTGCCCACGATACGAGGATTTTCATCATAAGGAATATGGACATCCTTATAATCCTTGTTAATGGAAACTAGGCGTAGCCCTTCTTCCTCACGGTAAACTTTCTTGATAAAGGTCTGTGAATCCCAAACTACCGCATAAACTGCTCCATCATAGTCAAATCCTGTCTCACGGATGAGAGCAACGGATCCGTTATGATAGGTAGGCTCCATAGAATCACCTGAAATCCAGGAAGCAAAATCATGAGCAAGTTCTTCATCAAAATAAACAGTATCATAGTCCTGATCATTATAAACTGATGAACCAATACCAGCTGACAGGCTTTCATAGACTCGATAAGGGAAGGTAGGCATAGCAACAATGTTAGACTGCTTATCTACTAAGTCTTTAACATAGTTCATAGCCTTGATTTGATTAGAAGGATTCAGTTGCTTATAAAGCATAGTGATTTCTTCCTCATAGAAGAACTCTTCTGTCACTCCTAAAATCCCAGCAATCTTTTTCAAGTTGGTCTTGTTTGGGACTGCTCTGCCATTTTCCCAAGAGAAATAAGAAGATCGGTTAATATCAAGAAGCCGTGCAACCTCACTTTGTTTCATTCCCAACTCTTCACGTTTTTGCTTTAATTTTGCACCGTTGAACATCTCATGTCCTTTCTAACAGTAGTTGTGTTTTAGCGTTACTAACAGCTTGTCTCTCTGTTAGCTTTTCCTTTTTCCAAGCAAAATAAATGACCTTTCCATAATCAAAAAGTTGACCACAAGAAATATCTGTTTTTTCAGCTTCCAAAGTCTGTCTAAACTCTTTATCCTTCAATTCATAGATTTGTCTATCTGACAAGTAGCCATCTCTAGTCAGCAAGTGATCGACCTTGGCCAGCATATCTATGATAACTTGCTGGTACTCTGCGATAATAGAGAACTTCAACAAGCCAAACATATCTACAATCTTATCCAACTGACCGTTTTTATAGTCTTGAATAGCACGGTTAACCTCATCTAATGAATAAGTCGTTTCATGACTGAATAGGTCTCCCAAGCGATAGATCAAGGCTTCAGTTGAAACCTTTAAATCATTTATCACTCGTAAAAAACTATCATGCCTATAAAATATCTTTGACAACAAAACAATACTTGGCATAAGCACAAATGCTGAAAAGAGATTTGCTTCACTCTCAAAGATGGAGTCAGGTTCATCCTTTAGCTCTGTGAAAAAATAGCCAGTATGCTTTAGCAGAAAATGTCCCAACTCATGGCACTTAGTAAAGTTCTGTTTCACTTGCGGATTTTCCTTTTCATAGGAAAAAGAAACACCGCTCTCATCAATCAAGGTCAGTCCCTCAATCTTGCGGCTGGAAAAATGATGCTCCATTACCTTGATATTGTGACTCTCAACCACATGGTTGAAGAAACCTTCAAAGTCATAACCTAAAAGAGATGAGTCATTTTCCTTGATATACTTGTAAATATAACGATTTGCAACTTCCTTAATTTGGCTGTATCGTGTATTCATAATACCTCCTCGAAGGTTTTGTTGTTTTATAAACTAACAATAATTATATAGAAAAAGTGGACGATTGTCCACCAAAAATCTATTTGAGAAAAGCAAATAAATTAAATTTGTTATTCTTATCCTCCTCAATATGATATTTGACCAAAACATCATTAAAAACATCATCAGGAGTTGGGATTTCTTTATTAACCAAATCACTCATCTGCTTCAAACCTCGAAGTTCCATCATTTCTTTTTTATATTCTTCAATCCGTTCAGTTTGTTCAGAGATCAAGTTATCTTCTTTCTCTCCCTTTCCATCACTTGTACTTTTTAAATTGTTCAAGTAGTAGTTACCATCAAGTATTAGCACCTGTAATTTATGGTATCTCTTCACATTTTTTAGTGCTTGTTTTAGTTCCTCAGCATACTTATTATCATCATTAATAGAGTTTGTACCCATCCTGTACAAGAAGTCAGTATTTATTCTTGTCACGCTTTCTTCTTGCCTATTTCTATTAGATGGAGATTCTAGTCGCTCCAAATAATATATATCCAATCTATTCAAATTAGAAATGTATTCACCGCTGTATTTTTCTAAAGACTCTAACTGAGTTTTTGTTTGGTCAATATTGAAAGTATTAACTGAAACAACTATTGCTAAAACAGAAACAAACAGAATAAGTAGATTATATAAACCTTTAATAAATTGTAGCATGTATGTTGATACCTTTTTAATCCAATCAGGGGATTTTCTCAGGAAATCCTGAAACCAACCTTTTTTATCAATAATATTAGTACTCTCATTTTCTGTAGCCTTATAATTATAATAGTAAACATTATAAAGCTGGTTTAGAATATCTCCTGTTACTTCCCAGAACTGATCTTCATTTTTTTGAAAATCATAAATATTCCAAGATTTAGTCATAGAATAAACAGAATTTAAAAAGTGTATTGTGTTTTCACTCGTTGAAACTGTTAGCAATTCTTGTTGTTTCTCTAACAATAATTTAAGTAGTTCAGGAATTACAGAATTCAACTCATCGAATCCAGATGAATCTTCATCTCCAGGAGATATACCATCATAACAATTTCTTAAATAAGCCAAGTAATGAAGATTCATTTCATCTTCGTTAGCCATAGTTTCTATCTTATTTTCTAAATCTTGCCCAAAACGATACTCGTTTAGTTCATCTTTCTTTTTATCAGAAAATTTTTTAACAACGCCACGCATAGTTGAAAGTAAAATTAGTTGCTCCAATTTTTTCTCTAATAATCTAGTTTTCTTAATTTCTTTTTTCTCTTGTAAAAACTCCAAAGCTCCCAAAAAAAGCGAGCCTAACCCTAAAATCGTCACTAAATTGGCAATAGTTCCTAACATAATATATATTCCTTACTTATACTAACTCCATAAAATTAAGCTAATTAAAAGCCGTACTCAGATACATATCCGTCTCTCCATTTTTCAAACGGGCCACTGTACGTACTGATACACCAAATTATTTGGCAAGTTCACTTCTGGTTAGTCCTTTTGATTTTCTAAGTTCTTTTAAAAATTGTATTTCCCTACTCCTTATTAATAGTTTTGTCTATCTATTAATAAAAATTTTAAAAAAGTGTAGAAATTCTAATTTTTGTCATCAAACAGTTTCTTCCGCTCCTCCATAAACTGAAGCAGCTCCTGTTTGAACACTTTTTTTTCTTCATTGCTCATACCATTTGATGTGGTTCTGAAGAGCAATTCTACTTCTGACAAGCCAATATCATCAGTTTTATCATTTGATACCAAGGTATCGACAGATACATTGAAGAGTTTGGCAATCTTAACAAGATTTTCTTGTGTTGGTTTTTTGACCCCACGCTCCCATGAAGCATAAGCAGGTTGCGAAATTCCTAGTTTTTCAGCAACATCAACTTGGGTTAATTGTGCTTGTTTTCTTAGTTTTTTTAAGCGTTCCGAAAATTCCATTGTATTCCTCTTAAAATTTTTAAAGAATTTTTCAAAAATCTCTTGACAAATATAACTGTTGGTTATATAATTTAAATATAGCTGTTGGTTATAATAGTTATAAAAATAATAATGCTTATCTTTTAGCATCACGATCCTTGAAAATTTAATAAAAAGTGCGTCTGACAACCAGAGGACTGATTGCCAAAACTACACTAAACTTCGTACCTTTATTGTAAATGTTTTGGAAAGAAAAGTCAAGTCTCTTATGGTTGAAGTGAAGATATAAAACATTTTTGTGGGCTTCCACGCATTTCGGACTTTCGCACTTTTCCGTATAGTAAAGTGAACTGGCTTCGCCAAAGGGCGTAAGAGAATCCATGGGGTATGATAATGACTACCTTTTGAGATTGGCTGGGAAAGCGATGGTAATTTACGCAAAGCACCTTGCTAAACGTTGCCACCGTGGAAAGAGTTTTCTTTCTAACCAAATAACTTTTCTTTACTACTGTCTATCCTTATTAGATAGACTTACTCTCAAGCTACTAGGTTATCCCTAATTTCTTGGTAGCTTTTTTAATTTCACAATAAAGGAGAAAACTATGACAAACTTTTTTCGCATTACAATGTAAAAGACTTTACAATAATTACCTCTTCACTTATAGAATGTTCCGTTCATCTGAGAAGCTAAGAGCACAACTGTACTCTCAAACTCTAAATAATTTAAACACAATAGCTAAAAAATCATTAGCTACTGGCTTTTCTCAAAGTGAAGTACAATTTTATACTAAAATGTTCAAACATAAACTCTCTATCCACTATTACTCAGGAGTAAAGCAATTAGCTTAACTCTTTTTATTTTACAATCAGAAAGGAAATCACTTATGATCCCAGAAACTTTAAAAATGAAACCAGAATTTATCGGCCCTGCTTACTATGAAAAGTTGGGGAATGCTCCACGTTTTATCTTTGGAAAAGAGGGTAAATATCAACGTCATATTCTAAACAGTGAAACACATGGTTCCTTCCATGTTATCACACCTGCTTCTACCACAGTCTTCCCAGAAGATGCTCTTGTAGAAGTTGTTAGTCCTATCTTCCTATCAGATACTTCTCTAAATGGAAATTCTGTTGCACCTGCACTCAATGTTTTTGCTGAAAAACTAGTACTGAAAAAATAACTAAACAAAGGAGAAAATTACATGGCTAAAATTGGATTAAACTACGGAGAAAAACTACAAATTGCTGACAAAACTTATCGCGTCATCACTGATGGATTAGACGTTCCTCAAGTTCTGGGCAAATTGACTTTTCGGGGTATTGAAGGACCTGATATTATCTTCGAAGAGGATCGTTCACAAAGAAACCCTGATGGTTCATTTGCTCAAATTAATACCGGAGAAGTTCGTGGTATTGTTGTTGCAATTCATTCTTCTGAACAACATCAAACACTCTTCTTTACTATTGCAGATATGTCCGAATCCGAAATTGAAGATCTTGGCCTAAAATATCGTGAAGAGATTGAACTAGAAGATATTGTCATTACGCATACTCATGTAAATCGAAACGATATCTTCAAACTGTTTGCTTCTAAAATCAAGAAAAAAACAGGAGGAACTCCGTCCAAGGAAAATAAATCTGTAGAACATAAAAAAGAAAATTAGGAGGTGAGACATTATGAGACTCTTTACCTATCGAGGACAAAGAGTTCGAATCATCCACCGAAAAATTAAGGGAGTCACGTGGTTAATTCTGTGGGTCCCTTTTTTATTTGCTATTGGCATTTATACTTACATTCATCTAGAAGAATTTAAAATTCATCCCCTACCACAAGCTTATTTTATAGGCGCTGTATTCTTTAGTTCTTCTATTCTTGCTTGGTTCATTAATCAGCTTTGTTACGAGAAGTTGCTCTTCTTTCAAAAAATGAATAGCTTACGTATTTTATCTCGTTTTTTATTAGAGAATAATCTCTATCTATCAAAAAAAATTAAACGAGAAAATAAGATTAGTGAAAAGATTGAACTTCCCCAAGTTTATCTAAAACAATCACCATATAAAATTGAAATTAGCTTTATCTTAGAAGGAAATAAATTTCAAGATCGTTTCTTAAACCTTGGTTCCACTCTGGAAGTCATGTTTAATGGAGATTTTCGAAATAAGACTTTCGATAAACGCTTTATCAAATATGAAATTGCCGTCAATCGTATTGATAGTCGTATTTCTATTGATAATGTTATAGTTAAAGGTTCAAAACTACAACTCATGAAAGATGTGACTTGGGACTTCATTGAAGAACCTCACCTTCTCATTGGTGGTGGAACTGGTGGAGGGAAGACTGTTGTCCTCATGACCATCATTTATGCACTCGCTAAAATTGGATTTATTGATATTTGTGATCCCAAAAACTCTGACCTAGCTGGTTTAAAAAAGATAGCTGTTTTCCATAACCGAGTCTTTACTAGTAAAGAGGATATCATTAACTGTTTTAAAGAAAATGTAGAATTTATGGAAAAACGCTATAAATTGATGTCTTCTTCCCCTAAGTTCCAAGCTGGTAAGAATTTTAAGCATTATGATATGAAAGCAAAGTTCATTTTAGTAGACGAGTGGGCAGCTCTCATGGCAAAAATCGACCGTGACTATACCCAACAAGCCGAACTCATGGAATATCTATCTCAACTCGTCCTAGAGGGTCGTCAAGCCGGCGTATTCATCATTTTTGCAATGCAACGGCCTGATGGTGAGTTTATCAAAACAGCTCTTAGAGATAACTTTATGAAGCGTCTCTCCGTCGGTCATTTAGAATCAACAGGATATGACATGATGTTTGGAGATGCAAATAAAACAAAAGAATTTAAAAAACTCGATGAAATCAACGGAATCCGTATCAAAGGTCGGGGGTATATTGCTAACAACGGTGAACTAGCAGGCGAATTTTTCTCACCTTACGTTCCTCTTGATCAAGGCTTCTCCTTCTATGAAGCTTACTCACAAATACCAGTTATCGAATTTGAAGGAGAAGAATTCTCTGCCTTTGAAGAATTCCAATTGCAAACTAAAACTAAAAAAGAGACACAGGAGTCTGATACGGAACTTGAAACTACTAATCGTACCCTTAAAGACTTTTCTGATGAGTACAATCTAAAAATGGCAACACTACGGAAAATAATCTATCTATTAGAGGAAGAAGGAATGACTTTTGAACGTTCCGAATCTGCTATTTTAGTAGAGCCTTTCCAAGAAAAACTCCTTCTTGAAATTCTCTCACAATTTGATGAGGACGGACGTAAATCTTATCCAAAAGCTGTTGAAGCGATTATTAATCATCATGGGCTAGGACAAGGGCAAGGGCAAGCCTGACCTCAGGTCAGGCGCAGACCGTAGACCGACGTTCCTAGTCCATGATGAAACTTCAACCCCCGGTTTCTAACAGGGGGGTTACATTTGGCAAAAATGCTACATCCACCCCTCTTTATCCCTTATGGGAGTTGAGTTTACAGATTTCAAGAAGTGTGTAACTTTCATTAAAAAAGTGTGTCACTCTAAAAAAGGAGGTATACTCATGAATGGATAAAATCAGCCCATTCAATCTTAAAAAATTTCGTCAAGAAACTGGAATGAGTCAAAAACAATTTGCAGAAGCTATTAATCTTCCAATTAGAACCTACCGTTCATATGAATCTGGAGAACGAGGTTTAACTATCGAAAAGTTCCGAAATCTTAAAGAGAAATTGGGGTTTCATAAAGAATACGAAAAAAATAGCTTGCGTGCTAGGATTGACTATGTAAGAATCTCATTCCCATCCCTACGAGATCTAGAAAGCTTTTGTAGTAACTTTCTCTATTGTCATCTCACAGAATTCACAGAACAAGAAACACGTCTCATGAATTACACTCATCTCTGGCAACGAGGAAATATTTGAATCTTTGATTTCTTTGATAAAGCAGAAACAAAAGATTTTCAAGCTTGTCTTCAATTATCCGGTCAAGGATGCCGTGAGATGGAAGTTCTTTTAGAACATAAAGGAGTAACCTGGCAGACATTCTTTCAAAATCTTCTCTATGCTTATGAGGATTGTCGGATTAAACGACTAGATATCGCTCTAGATGAACTCTACAAGGGGTTCGACAGAGAGGATGAACAAATACATCTCCCTGAGTTAATAGAACGCCTATACGCAAAAGAAATCGTCCTAAAGTCACTTAAAAAATGGAATGTGACTGGTGGAGGTTCCTTTACAAATAATGAAGACATGGAAGCAAATCACGGACTATCTATTTATTTTGGTTCCCGTCAAAGTCAACTCTACTTCAACTTCTATGAAAAACGCTACGAACTTGCTCAACAGGAAAACATCTCCTTGGAAGAATCCTTGGAGATTTTTGGTATCTGGAATCGCTATGAAATTCGCTTTTCCGACCAAAAAGCACAAGGTACAATTGAGGAATATGTCAATGGAGTAGATCTTGGAGAAATTGCCCGTGGTATCGTTAATAAAGAAATTCAAGTATATAATGGCACTAATCAATTCGGAGCTTATAAACCAGACGAAAAATGGCAAACACTTTTTGGAGGTGTTGAGCCTTTAAAACTATCAACAAATCCACAACCATATAGTTTTGAGCGTACTATTCGCTGGCTAACCCATCAGGTGTCGAACTCCTTAGCACTCATGAATGAAGCGGATAAAATCATGCAGACGGAATACATGAAAATGATTCAAAACAGCGGAGAAATCACAGACCGAGGAAATGCAATGCTAAATCTTATTAAAGCAAATAAACAATACGAAACATAGAAAGGAATTATCCATGGAATATAAAGTAGAATTAAGCTCACTTGAAGGCTTTAAAGCCTGGTCTGGTGCACTAAATACATTAAACACCGTTCGAGAACGAGGAGGAATGGATGACTTAACCACTATCTGTGAAGAAATTTTCTGCGGAGACATACCAACCGAAGTACAAATTAATGACTGGCTCTGGTTTGACTCTGACTTTATCTATCAAGCATTAGGTTACGAAGACCTATTAGAAAACTAATGTTTAAGAAAATATATAGAGAAGATTTTTTTCTATTACCTGATCAAGAATTTTGGACATTCTATATTCTTTTACGAAAAGGAAAAGATTATTACTATGAATGTGCCGCAAAATCTAGAGAAGAATCTCCTAACTCAAAAGGATTTTATACATACGACCATGCGCTATTCACAATAGATGGTGAGTTAATTAATTTCAACTTAAACATGCGCCCTTCTCTCATAACCTATATTCAAAAAACTATTAAAGTCAATCAAGAAACATTTAGAAAGGAAGTAATTATGGCTACAAAAACACAATTTGAAAAGAAAGTCTGTCAACTTTCCTATGAATTTGGGGAATTGCTCAAGAAAAAGGACCACAATCAGGCTTGGACAAAAGCTGGTGAGTTAAATGCTCTCCTCAAAAAAGAAGAAGTTAAAGAACTAAAACAAGATCTAGTAGAGCAGCTACAAAATGAATTGCGAGGATACTACTTCATCAACGAGGAGATTGAAAAAGCCAATAAACGGCTTTATGCAAAAGGTTCAAAATTTATTGAATTAGCCAATATTTAAAAGGAGTGTCTATGAATAAATCAAAGAACTACCTAATAAAAATTAGAGATTATCTCTCAAATTTTGAAAAGAAAGAGAAGAAAGGAAAACCACCAAAATTAAAAATTGTAAATAAAAAGACTGTAAACATAGCCCTGATTGGAGGAATTCTTTTCCTCCTTTTTATTGGTCTAATGGGTTCTTTCCGAGCTATTACTCTTTCAAATCAAGTTACTTCTCTACAAGAAAGTCTTAAAAGCATAGACACCACTTCAAATCAAACTAAAACGGAGTCCGATCAATACAACTATCAACTTCAATACTATCTGAATGACTATGTTTATGCTTATTTTACTCTCTCACAAGATACCGATAAGCAACACGAGCAAGTTAAACGATTAGAAATCTTCTACAACTTTGTTCCTGATATCAAATCACAAGGCCAAATTCGAAACCCAAGTGAACTTGTCTCAGCTCAATTACTGACTGTAGAAGATAATATTGCCAGGTATAAGATTAAATATAAAGAAAAGATTAATAATGAGAATGCTAAAGAATACCAGACCGGTTTCAACATACCTTTTGGAAGAAAAGATGGAAAATTCTTTATATCCGGACTACCTTGGTTCTCTGCTTTAACATCTTATCAAGCTGGACAGTTTAACGAAGAAGAAAAACTAAAATTATCTGCGACAGATCAATTTTCTGACTCAGAACATAAGAAGGTAGAGAAATTTCTTACGATTTTCTTTACAAATTATACTAGCAATCAAGATAATTTAAATTTAATTGCACCAGATATCACTGTTGTGTCTAATACAAAATTTAAATCTATTGACTACATCTATCTTAAAAATGAAGGAGACTCCCTCATTGCTTATGTGCAAGCTACTTTTGCAGTTGGAGGAAGTACTCACTCAGAAAACTTTACTTTTACCCTCTCAGAAAAAGAACAGACGTACTATGTCACAAAATTAGAACACACCATTCCATTAAATTATGCGAACGATAAAGAATAGGAGAAACATATGAATACTGGAAATCTACGAACATTTCTTCAAGGTGATGCCGTTTGGATCTTAGGAGCTATTGCTGTTCTATTAGCCATTAAAGCCTGGCGCAATAGTTCTTGGATTCAACTCCTTTCCGTACTAGGATTTTATGCCGTCATCGTCTCCCTGACCAAAGGACAAGATATCTTGAAAGCTTTTGGTTGGTTCCTTAGACTTTTCGGAATTGAAACAGGTCTTTAATCATGAATGAAGAAAAACTATATGACTACAGTAAGGGGCTCAATGCCCCTTATTGGATTCAAGAAATAAAAACGAAGCAAGGTACACGAATTTGGTATTTCGCAACACCAATGCAGTTATCTTTTTTTATTGTCTTCATCTTCATTTTTGTGATGATGTTGCTTTTTGGAGGATTTATTTTGATTCCAATCGCACAATTCACACACTCTATTTCACTACTACTCTATTGGTATATTCCTTATAAATTAGCTAAATTTTATACCGAATATGAACCTCACGGTAAGAAAATGCATGTCTTCATTGGAGACTATATCATTTATCTTTTTGATTTTAAATTAAACAAAAAAGCAATCTACCACGAAGATAGAATAAACCCAATAGATGAAATAGTTTTTGAAAAAACAAATTTATAGAAAAGGAGGATTTATGAGTATTATCTTAACTTACCCAATTAAAGCAACCAACAAAAATTTAGCACTCAAAAAAGATCAATCAGTTGTTGCTTACTATCGTATTCCTAACACTCCTATCACCATTACGGATGAATATAAAAAAGAGAAACACAAGATAACCGTTTCTCAAATCATGAAGAAACTAAAGAAAAATAAGCACTTTGAGATTTCACTAATTCCAAAAGATTACCTCTTAGAAGAGAAATTGCGAGACTTTTCTGAAGCTCTAGCGAATGATAGTCGGAAACTTGGAGAAGAACTTCTTCTCTATACCGTTGATAGACTAACTGATGAGATGGAAATTCCCTATCAGTACGATTGGGTTATAGGAATCAAGTTACGTAAACAAAACAATGGTGCAACCCTAAAAGAACTAGCTCTTGAAAGCTTCACTGAATTCTCTGAGAAAATTGCTAATGGATTTGGATATGAATTCAAAACAGATCTGAATTGGTATGACGATTATAAAAGCGATGAAGAAACTATCTTTCAAGCTTTATCTACTCTTCGTGCTAATCGTCTTACTGATGAAGAACTCTTTTATTATCAACGCATGCAATACCTTCGCTATATCCCGCACTATAAGAAAGAGGTTCTTGCCAATCGTTCTCAATTCAATATTACAGACACTCTAATCAAAGTCCTTAAAGGTGGTTTCCTCAAACTTGAAAGTCCTTATGGTTCGTCCTTTGTTACTATCCTTCCAATTGGGAAATATCCTGTGCAATTCAATGGTTTTCATTTAGGAGAGTTTGTCCAACGATTAAACTTCCCTGTAGAACTACGAATAAAGGCAGAATTCATTGATTCCAACAAAATCAAAGGGAAAATGGGACGCTCTAACACTCGCTTTAGGAATATTATGGAAGAGGCAGAAAACACCGATACTGTTCAACAAGACGAAATTATTATGGGTTCCATTTCCCTAAAGGATCTCATGAAAAAAGTGGGAAATAAGGAAGAAATCATCGAATACGGAGCCTACCTTGTTGTATCAGCCTCAAGCGTAAATCAACTCCGTCAAAGAAGACAAGTTATTCTAAATTACTTCGATGATATGGGAGTTGAAATTAGCGAAGCTTCTCAGGATGCCCCTTACCTCTTTCAAGCCCTTCTTTATGGAGAATCTCTTCAGAAAAAAACTCGAGCATGGACACACATGGTCACATGCAGAGGTTTCTCCGAACTTATGCCCTTTACAAGTACTTCCTCAGGAAATCGTATTGGATGGTATATCGGCCGTGTAGATAACTGGATTGGACGCTGGGATAATATCGAAAAAGCTATCGATTCTTCAAAGAATATCGTCCTCTATAATGCCACTGTTGGAAACAAGGAAGATATCGCTGGTAAGATCACTAAAAACCCACACATCATCATTACAGGGGCAACAGGACAAGGAAAATCTTTCCTGGCTCAGATTATTTTTTTGAGTGTTGCTCTACAAAATGTCAAAACACTCTATATCGATCCAAAACGTGAACTTAGAAATCATTATCATGAAGTAATTAATTCTCCTCATTTTTCCGAACTATACCCAGAACGAAAGAAACAAATTGAAAACTTCAATTTTGTAACTCTCGACAGTTCTCTCCCATCAAATCATGGCGTGTTAGATCCAATTATAGTTCTTGAGAAAGAACAATCCGTAGAAGTTTCTAAAAATATGCTAGAGTTTCTTTTACAAGCTGTTGATGATGTCTCAATGGATCAGAAGACAGCAATCACAGAAGCAATCAATGCTATCGTAGAACGTAGAGCAACAGGTGAAAAAGTAGGATTCAAGCACGTTTTAGAATCTCTGAGAAGCTCCTCATCTCCTGAAATTGCTTCAGTAGGAAGATATCTAACGTCAATAGTGACTAATTCTATTTTAGAATTAGCTTTTTCTGATGGAACTACCCAAGGCCTTGACTATGAGTCACGAGTGACTATTTTAGAAGTCAACAATCTCAAACTCCCTAAAGACGACTCCACAAAAATCTCCGACCATGAGCGTAACTCCATAGCTCTCATGTTTGCGCTTGGTGCTTTCTGTACTCATTTTGGAGAACGAAATGAAAATGAAGATACAATTGAGTTCTTCGATGAAGCTTGGATTCTAATGAAATCCGCAGAAGGAAAAGCTGTAATTAAAAATATGCGCCGTATTGGACGCTCTAAAAATAATACTTTAGCACTGATTACACAATCTGTTCATGATGCAGAAAACGATGATGATACAACTGGTTTCGGAACAATCTTTGCATTCTATGAAAAATCAGAGCGAGAAGATATTCTAAAACATGTAAATCTCGAAGTTACTGAAAACAATCTAGAGTGGATTGATAATATGATTTCTGGTCAATGTCTTTATTATGATGTCTACGGAAATCTTAACATGATTTCAATTCACAATCTATTTGAAGATATCGATATGCTTTTGAAACCAATGAAAGCCACTGTATCTTCAAGTCTCGAAAACAAATACGCTAGTTAGGAGGTGAATCTATGCAAGAGGCTTTTGACAAGCTAAAGGGAGTGGATATTTTCTCTCTAAAATCCTACATGGAACCAACAGGCTATGCTTCTTTTAATGGTGCTTGGGTTCTCATCAATGAACTTTTTGTCAATCTCTTCTTTTTCATCCTCAATGCTGTTGTTGGCTTTTTCTCTTTGTTCATCCGAATCCTTGAAAGTATCGATCTTTACAGCTCATATAAAACTTATGTTTTTAACGGTGCAAAGAGTCTATGGAATGGTTTTACTGGTTCAACAAAAGGGAATGTCACTGATCAATCATTAGTTGCATTACTTCTTTTGATACTTGGTTTTTATCTCTTCTACCAGTACTTCTTTTCTAAAGGCTCATTTGCTAAAACTCTTCTTCATGTTTGTCTAGTCATTCTACTAGGATTTGGTTACTTTGGTACAATTGCTAGAACTTCCGGCGGACTTTATCTTCTTGATACCATCAACAATGTCTCGAAAGATGTCAAACAAAAAATTGTAAGTATTAAGGTGGACTATGCAAAAGACAAATCTGTAAAAGTTGGTGAGTCTATGTCCGATAGCTATATAGCTGAAACTTCATATAAAGCCTATCTTTTTGTAAATACTGGCCAAGAGAACGGCAAATACAAAAACAGTCAAAATGGAAAAGAAGAAGATTTCGATGATAGCAAGGTCCTTGGAACTAGTGATAGTAAAGGACATTTCACTGCGGTAAAAACAAAAGAACGTTCTCAATATTTGGACGAACTAGGGAATGGTGCTAATGAGGATGGTGAAAAGAATCGTTGGGTTTCTGCAATGCCAGATTTTATCTTTATACGCACATTCTATGTCATCTTTAAGGTATTAGAAGCATTTGTCTTAGCACTACCAATCATTGTTATTCAATTATTAAATATAATCGCACAAATTATAGTGTTAACAATGATTCTCATATTCCCAATCGTTCTTCTTATTTCTTTTATTCCTCGAATGCAAGAATTAATTTTTGGGGTTCTTAAAGTTATGTTGGGAGGTTTAGCCTTTCCAATAATCTCTAGTTTATTAATCTTGTTAATTTTCTACATTGAAAAAATTGTAGAAAATATGATTATCACTAGTTTTGATACTATTTTGAAGAATCTGCCATCCTTAGTTCTACTCGGTCTAGTCTTTAAGTTATTAGTTTCGGTAGTTGCTAAAGGTGTCATCTACTTCCTGATCTGGAAGTACAAAGCTGAATTAATTCAATTTATCCTTGGTTCTAAAGCTAGATTAGTAACATCTGATATTGGTAATAAGATTGAGAGTGGCGTCATAAAAACAAAAGAAATTACATCTCAAATTCCAACTCAAAGCTTGAAGACAGCTCAACATCTTGGAAACTTTACTCTAGCAGGTGCTGGATTTGCTAGTGGTATGGTGATGAATAGCAAGAGCCACTTCCAAAATATTGGCTCCTATTTTACACAAAAAGACACAACTTCACCTATAGAGAATTCGCAGTCTAAACCAACTGAAAATCCAATTTCTCCAAACCCTTCTGAAATAACTGATCCTCAAATAGAAATCATTCATAAAAACACTCAAAAACCAGCGGTTCATTCCACTAACCAACAAACAGCTACTCCGACATCCAATGATGAATTTCAAACTCTGAAGGAAGAAAGAATTTCACCTTTCAAGCAGCATAGGATCAATAATATTGAACAACAATTAGAAAAATATAAAGATACTCAGTCAATGTATAAAGCACAAGGTTCAAATGCTTTCACTCGTGCTTATCGTAAAACAATGACACGAGATAACAAATTGAAAGCAAATATCGAACGACGAAATAGACTGACTCAACGACTAAATCAACTGAGAGGAGAATTAAATGAACATTAAAATACACTCAAGAACTGCCTTCCCAAAAATTCTTGAAGAAGCACTTTACCAAGCTTATAGAGAAGGAAAACGATCTGTCGATTTCCTTCTTTTATTTCCTGTTTTAGAGGAAGAGCAAGAACAAATTATTGACCAAGTTATATCTCATGCTGTCGTTTTGGATGCTAAATGGAGATTTGGAACTGTCTTATTTACTGCTTATATTAAACACTAAAATTAGAAAGGAGATTCTATGAGAAAACTAAAATGGTATCTATTGTCCTTCCTCATTCCATTAATAATTCCAGTCTTTGTAATTATAATCTTCATGGGAGTAATTGGAGGAAGTGCAAATAGTTCTTCCACAACATCAAAAGATTTCAAATATGCTGAACACTGGTCAGATGGAGATCCATATACACATAATCTCCTTGTTCATCGTTATGGTATCAAGGCTGAACAATTAGACGGCTTTTTAGATACATTAGGAATCTCCTTTGACCGAAACCGTATTAACGGGAGAAAACTTTTAGAATGGGAAGCTAAGTCTAACTTAGATGTTCGTGGAATTGTAGCAATCGCATTAAATGAAAGTTCACTAGGAACGGCTGGTGTAGCACGAAATCCTGGCGCTAATATGTTTGGCTTTGGTGCATTTGACTCCAATCCAGACAACGCGAAGAACTTTAATGATGATATAGCAGTTGTTAGTTTAACTAAGCAAACAATTATTGGAAACAAAAACGAAACCTTTAAAATACAGGACGATAAAGCTCTCAAGTATGCGAATGGAACTCTTAATAGTTCTATAGATGGTGGAGTATATTTTACAGACACTAGCGGTTCCGGAAAACGGAGAGCAGAAACCATGCAAAAACTCGACCAGTATATAGATGAACATGGAGGAACTCCAACAGCTCCGAAGGAAACAAATGATACTGGAACCAGAGTCAGCTCAAGTGAAATTCCATCAGGATATAGCATCACACAAACCATTGATACGACTAATTACATAGCTAGTAGCTATCCCTGGGGCCAGTGTACCTGGTTTGTTTATAATAGGGCAAAACAACTTGGAATTACATTCGATCCCTACATGGGGAACGGTAATCAATGGATGGAAAAATCTGGGTATTCAACCACTAAAACACCTACAGAACACTCTGCACTATCATTCTCATCAAGTCAAGCTGGAGCAGATCCAGTATACGGGCATGTAGCGTTTGTAGAGCAAGTTAAATCTGATGGTTCTATACTTATTTCCGAATCGAATTTTAAGGGACTCGGAATAGTCAGCTATCGAACATTCGATGCAGAATCAGCTAAACAATTTACATATGTCTTGGGACATTAGAAAGGAGAAAATATGTTAGTACAATTACCTGATGAACAAACTCAAGAAATTCAACAAATGATTGCAACTCTCTTGAAAAATGAAATCCATCACTTTAAAGAAGATATCGGGGCAGACAGTCCTTTTCTTAATAAAAAGCAAACTTGTAATTATCTGGGTGTATCTAATAATACTTTAGATATCTGGATTGCTATGGGACTCCCTTATATTAGAATTGGAAAATCAATTCGTTTTAACAAAGAAAGTATCAATCAGTGGATGACTCGATTAGAGATAAGCGCATAAGGAGGCAAAAATGGGCATTTCAAAAACAAAAAATGGATCCTATAGGCTTAGGGTATATATACCCGACGACGTCCAAGGAAAGCTGGGGATTGGAAAACGATTTGAAAAAAGATTCAAAACTCGCAGAGAAGCAAAGGAAGCAGAAATAAAGTTAGCGGTTGACATTGAAAATGCACGTTTAGGAAGGTCATCTACTTTATCTCAAAGAAAAGGAGACATCCTATTCAAAGATTTTTACAAAGATATTTGGCTTGAACCCTATAAAGCAGGGCAAGCCACTGCTACTATTAAACCACCTACAGCAGTAACTGTCTGTCAGACAGAAAATCTCTTCCGTTTGCAAATTCTTCCAGTCCTAGGTAATTATTCTATTGATCATCTCAATGAAAATAAACAACTAGTTTTGTCACTTCTTACTCCACTATCGAATTCTTATGCCAATTTTAAATCCATTAGAGGGTACGTCAATTCTGTCTTGGACTGGGCAGAAGAGCTTGAATATATTCAAGTCAATAAGGTAAAAAAGACAATCAGTAGAATTAAAGCTAATAAAAAATTAGCCCTCAAAGAAAGTAAAAAGTTTGAAGACCTAGCATTAAATGAGGAAGAACTTAAACAATGGCTACAAGCATTTGATGACGATCTAAAAAATGATCGAATGGAATTAAAAGATTATGCTTTGTTCTATACGACATTCTTTTTATCAGATAGAAAATCAGAAACCTACGCTCTCCAATGGAAACATATCAATTTTGAAAAAAATGAAATTCTCATTGAACAAGCATTAGACAAATTCGGGAATGTTAAATCAACCAAAGGAAATAAAAAAACTCTATTTAAAGCACCTAAAGAACTAATGAATATCCTGACCGATTGGAAAATAGAACAAAAAAAGCAACTAAAGCTGTTTGGAATCAGACAGAATGAAAAGCAATTCGTTTTCACATACAATAATAGAACAAACGGTATTAACGTTCCACTTCATATTGATTATCTTAATCATCGAATGAATTCTATTCGAAGAAGACATCCGGAACTTCCTCCAGCATCTCCTCACAAATTAAGACACACCGGAGCAACTCTGGCAAGACAGGCTGGAACATCATTAAATGCTATTTCAGAAGCACTTACTCATAGTGACATCCAAATAACGAAGACTTATGTCAATACTACTGAAACAGTAAATCAAACAGCAGGAGAAATAGCCTTTAGAAGTCTCAAAAAGTAATAGTGTGAACTTGGGGTGAATTTTGGGGTGAACTTTAGTTTTTTGAACAAAAAAAGACATCCAAGAAATAATTCTTGAATGTCTGTAAACGTTGATATAATCGTGTTGATTAACGTTTTGAGTGCAGTGGTTGCCATCCAATCAAACATCGCTTCGCTTGTTTTCTTGGGGCAACTGTGCATAGCATATCTCTATGCGACTAAAGTCGCTAGAGCTATCCTAATTGCGCACCGCCAGTTCTCATAGAAAAAAACACCTTGCAAGATGCAAAGTGTTTTCGTTTGTATTCTGCTGTCCAGCAACGAATTAACGTTTAGAGAACTGGCTAGCTTTACGAGCCTTTTTCAAGCCTGTTTTCTAGTATTTTTATATCTACTGGCAGATTATCCGACTTATCCCCATCAACATCTGACTCTAACTCAACCTCTGAAGAAATCCTAATATTGCGTACTTTGATATATTCGATATTATTGTTACCTACTAGATCCCCTTTTTAATAAATCTGGGATAGCCGATAATTTAGAAATGATGGATGAATCCTTTAAAATCAAGATATTTCCATATTCATCTGTATTTTCATCAAATAGTTTTTTGTCTGCATAGTAATTAGATAGAAGAACTAAGACCTGAGTAGCTTCACCTTCATAATTGCCATTTTCGCTTTCAAAAGGTAATAATTGCTTATTCATAGCTTGGCGAATCAGTTGCACCAGCCAAATTAATTGTCTTGACCGACAAATAAAGCGACTTCTTTCAAGGATTCGACCATAAGGAAACAGTTGGCAGATTCTATAAAAGCGTCGATGTGATTCGGCACGCTCATCAGACTCGCTACACAGAGCTGGTACATAATATCTGCTATAATTTTCTGGAAGATTTGGTCAAGCGGTCTTTTAGCCGTGTGACAGGCATACAGGAAAAACACTATTTATTTACTTTTTGCACGGGAGGCTTTAAGAATCTGATGGACATCTTTCTTGATAGTCACTCAGAGTCTCCAGAGTGTCTGGGCTGGGATATGGCAAAGATATACCGCTGCCTGAAACTGTTCTTTAACGCTGATAAACGCGACATATCAATTAAAATGTCGCACTAAAATGATTGAAAAATGATTGAAACTGTATTATAATGAATGTGTATATTTAGAAAAGAGGTACTAACTATGGAAAACCTAGTAGTTTCAGTCTTTAACACTGAAAGCGAAGCTTATCAGTCCTTTGCGGATTTGAAGGCTTTCCGCCAAACTCAGACGACCAAGGTTGCTCAAATCGCCTTGGTCAAAAATGAAAACGGTCACATCGTTGAAAAAGAACGCTATGACTTTGAAGATTCAACGACGGATGCAACCCTAGAAGGTGGCTTGCTCGGTGCAGTTATCGGGCTTTTGGGTGGTCCTATCGGCGTCTTGTTTGGTTATGGTATTGGCAGCCTCTATGGTTTGGCTGCTGGTGATACCGTTGATACGGCAGAAGCTGGCTTGATTGACGTTGTGTCTCAAAAATTGATCGACGGCGAAACAGCCGTTGTCGCCTTGGTGCAAGAAAACAACGAAGCAGTCATCGATGCTTACTTCACCAAGTACGACACCCAAATCGTGCGTTGGGATGTAGCAACCGTCGTAGCTGAAGTTGAAGCAGCCCTGCAAGTCCAAGAAGACCTCTACAACCAAGCGCGTGCGCAAATGAAGGCTGAACGTAAAGCAGATCGCAAGGCCAAACTTGAAGAGTTCAAGGCAAACATCAAATCAAAATTTGATAAATTGAAAGCCTAACGTCTAAGCGTCTCATAAATTTAAATGTGACTGAGACACCATTTAAAATTTATGTGCGTCGGATTCTCACAGTTAAATAATTGCGTTGACAAATCCGTTACAGCCGTTCTTCCATTCTTTGAAAAGAGTGTTTAATAGACAAGAAATCTGGACTAGTATTGGTCTGGATTTTTTTGTGAATATAGAGGTCATAGCTTTTTGACTATGCTTTGTTATAATTAGAAAGATTTTAAGTTTTATCAAGATGAAATCAGTCAGACGCAGGCACCCTGAACTAGCACCAGCTTCCCCACACAACTAAGACATACTGGTGCGACACTCGCAAAACAAGCTGGGGTTTCTCTTGAAGCCTTCTCAGAAGCTCTTACTCATAGTGATAAAGAGATTACAAAAACTTACGTTAATATCAAAGATAAAGTCAATCAGACTGTAGGTGATATTGCTTTTCGTAGTTTAAAAAATTGATGGGGTGAATATGGGGTGAATTTTGGGGTGAACTTTGATTTTTTGAAACAAAAAAGACATCCAAGAAATAATTCTTGAATGTCTGTAAACGTTGATATAATCGTATTGATTAACGTTTTGAGAATTGTGATGCTTTACGAGCTTTCTTAAGACCTGGTTTCTTACGCTCAACTTTACGTGAGTCACGTGTAAGAAGTCCTGCGCGTTTCAATGAATCGCGGAAGTCTGGGTCTACTTGAAGAAGGGCACGAGCGATACCGTGACGGATAGCTCCTGCTTGACCAGCGTATCCACCACCTACAACGTTAACGAAAACGTCGTATGAACCTGCAGTTGAAGTAACTGCAAATGGTTGGTTGATGACAAGACGAAGGTCAGCGTGTGGAATGTACTCTTCAACATCTTTTTTGTTAACAGTGATTTTACCAGTTCCTGGAACAAGGCGAACGCGTGCAACAGCGTTTTTACGACGTCCAGTACCTGCATATTGTGCTTGTGACATACTTTATTGTTCCTTTCCTTAGATAAGTCCTGAAATATCAAGAACTTCTGGTTGTTGTGCAGCGTGAGTGTGCTCAGCTCCAACAAATACTTTCAATTTCATACCTTGAGCACGGCCAAGAGTATTGTGTGGAAGCATACCTTTAACTGATTTCTCGATCAAACGAACTGCGTTTTTAGAACGAAGTTCACCAGCAGAGATTTGTTTCAATCCACCTGGGTGGTTTGAGTGAGTGTAGTAGATCTTATCAGTTGCTTTTTTACCAGTCAATTTAACTTTTTCAGCATTGATAACGATTACGAAGTCACCTGTATCAGTATGTGGTGTAAATGTTGGTTTGTTTTTTCCGCGAAGTACGCTAGCAACAACTGCTGAAAGGCGTCCAAGAGGTACATCAGTTGCGTCAACAACGTACCATTTGCGTTCTACTTGGCCTGGTTTAGCCATGAATGTAGTTTTGTTCATGATTTCTCCTATATGAATATCGTTTTTGTTTACAGGGCGGATGTTCCGGTCCGCAAGTTATTTGAAAGGTTCCGGGGCCTTACAAATGGGGTAAACAATACCGCCTACTATTGTATCAAAATTCTCAGATAAAAGTCAAGCGGTTGGGAAAATATTTTTTATTTCTGCCAGATTTTCAATCTTCTTTCTGCCTTCTCCTGAGTGATGACTTGAAAACCTTTATAGAAGAGGAAAATAGCACAAGCCAAAAATAGAGTGACAATGATATAATTAACCACAAGACCATGGTCTCCCACCAATGGTGGTTTTGTCATAAAACCGTAATCTCCACCCGTCACTAAATTGACTATAAAAATCAAACCATTGAGTAAAGAGGTCAGTATAAGAATACCTTTGAAATCCAACAGACGAGCATCGTAGTTGTTTAAAAGATAAATCAAGGAATTTCCAAGAAGGGCTAGATGTCCGAAAATAAAGGACAAAATAACGATGTGTGGGAAAGAGTAAGCGTCTGGGATTGGATAAACAAAAGCTGCAATCGTCCCGAAGGTTCCAAGCAAAGCAAAATACTGTTTGGTTTTTGAAACACCTGGTAGTAGTAGAACTACAAACATGGCTAATCGGCAATGATAAAAAGGCAAGCTTTCTGACAGCGGGAACTGATTAATCCAATACCAGCTATAAAGCGCGATTAACTGTATTGCCTGTATTATCTGGAAAAATCGTTGACAAACCTTATTATCACGATAGCGGTGAGCAAGATAAATTGTTAAAAACAGTAAGGCAAATGTGCTTGCGTACCAAGTAAATCCAAATTGGGGTGGCTCCGTAGCCTGGGTGGTAAATAAAGCATCCCAAACATTCATATAATTTTCCTCATCTTTATATAAGCCGATCTCTTACTTATCTACATAGAGCCTAGCTTACATTTATTTCTAATATTTTTTTGTTCAAAAGAAGCTAGTGGCCTTAAGATAAAACAAAGCTTCTAATCAATATATTGTTTCCGCTCACCCTGATAAACCTGCCATAGAATATCCATTTGTTCCTTGGTTATTCTTTTTTTAGATAAGGGAGGGAGAGCCGAAATGTCAAAAAATCCTAATTCAGCAACTTCTTGATTTTCTTGAAAGTCCCCATCCAATAGTCGACAATCAAATACAAACTTGGCATACTGCTTACTCTGCATTTGAAAGCGATTGGTATCAAAAACAGCCAATAAAGAGCCTACTTCTGCAAAAAAGCCTGTTTCTTCCTGAACTTCTTTTCGGATATTTTCCTTAGGGGAATAGCCTACTTCACCAAAGCCACCAGGTAATGCCCAAGTATCCTCTCCTTGTCCTCTAACCAGGCAAATCTTCTGATCTTGAACAATCCAAGCCCTTACATCCATCAAGGGAGTTGCATAGCTAGCTGTTGGTTTTAAGATCGCAGTCAATTCCTCTTGATTGAGCTCTGTTTGATCCTGTAATAGGCTCCATAAAATCTGACGTAAATCCTCATAACGTTCACGGTCAAAGGGGTCCTTTGTATAGGTCAAACCAGTATCAGTGATAGCCAACATCCTCTGTAGATTCTTAGCAAAATTAGTTGCACTCATTTTCTAAACTTTCTACTAGCTTAGCTAGATTCATAGAATTCGAACCTTTAAGCAAAATCTGGTCATGTGCACCAAGACTCTCCTTGACCTGCTTAATCATGGCTTCAAACTGGTCTTCCTCAGCTGTTTTCTTGAAGTAGTAAACATGACCGATTGGGAATATTTGACTGGCTAGTTGGGCCAATTCCGCAATGTCTTCACCGTAGAAAATAACGGTATCAAGTACATCAGGTGACAGGCTCAAAATCATTTGATTATGGAGTTGAACAGACTGGTCTCCCAGTTCTCTCATATCCGCCAGAACTGCTATTTTTTTGCCACCTTCATTAGCTGGGATAGCAGAGAAAGTTTCTAAAATCAACTTCATAGCTGTTGGGTTGGCATTATAGACATCTGATAAGATATCTGCACCGTTGGCAGCCTTTTTCCACTCGGTACGATTGCGGGTCAACTCAAGATTTTTGAAGGCTTGACCAATCTGCTCCTCAGTCACTCCTTCTTGAAGAGCTACATAAGATGCAATCATGGCATTGGTCGCATTATACTTACCAGTCACAGGCAAATCAAGGGGTTGCTCCAAGAAATTAGCCTTGAAAGTTAGGCTATCCTTACGCTCAATCAAATCTGTAATTTCGAGTTCGGCACCTGGACCAAAACGAACTACCTTTTGATCAGCTGGTAGATAATCCTCTACAATTGGATCAGCTGGCGCCAAGAGCAAGCTACCTCTCTCCATACCATCAGCAATCTGTAATTTCCCTTTGGCAATCTCTGAACGGTCCTTGAAGAAGGCCAAATGAGCCTCTCCGACCAGAGTCACAATAGCTATCTTTGGACGAGCTAATTCAGACAAGAGATGAATATCTCCCAAGTGATCCTGCCCCATCTCCAAGACCAATTTCTCAGTGTCATCCGGCATATGAAGAACTGTATAAGGTAGTCCAATCTCGTTATTGTAATTTCCTTGAGTTTTATACGTTTTAAAAGTCGTAGCAAGTAAATGCGCCAGCATGTCCTTAGTCGTTGTCTTACCGTTCGAACCTGTAACAGCTAAGACATCTACTCCTGTTTTTTGAAGATAGCTAGCTGCTAGAGTTTGAAAAGCAGTTAAGACATCATCTACTAGAATATAGGGACGTCCTTCTACTTCCTTCTCTGACAAGGTTACAGCAGCAGCGTTTTCAAAAGCCGTCTCGATAAAGTCATGACCATCACGCGCTCCCTTGAGAGGAACAAATAAGTCGCCCTCCGCTATCAAACGGCTATCAAATTCTGCCTTAACTAGCGGACTATCCGGATAGACTGATACATCATTCTTAGCACCAACAAGACGCGCAACTTCGTGAATTGTAAGTTTCATATTTACTCCTTTAAAAAGGGGCAAGGAGTCCTTCCCCGCCCTTATGTCTGTCTTTACAATAGGTGCGCTTCACGCTTGTCAAAACTTTCCTTAGCAAGATCAACCAAACGTTCAATTAATTCTGGATAAGAAATTCCCATATTGTCCCAAAGCAAGGGATACATAGACCATTTCGTAAAACCTGGCATCGTATTTAGCTCATTTAGGAAAATCTCACCTTTATCTGTATAGAAGAAGTCACAACGCGACAATCCAAGTCCACCGATAGCACGGAAGGCAGTTTCGGCATTCTTGCGCATAACCGATACCACTTCATCGCTAATCTTAGCTGGGATATCCATGGTAATCTTGTTGTCGATATATTTGGCATCATAGTCATAGAAGGCTACGTCTTTGACAACTTCACCAGGTAGCGTGCTTTTGACATCATAGTTTCCTAAAAGTCCAACTTCGATTTCACGCGCAGTTACACCCTGCTCCACCAAAACACGACTATCGTACTTGAAGGCAAGATCTAAAGCTTGGCGAAGTTCCTCTTGATTCTCAGACTTAGAAATACCTACACTAGAACCCATATTCGATGGCTTAGTAAAGACTGGGTACCTTAATTTTTCTTCAACTTCTGCAATCTTAGAAGACAAGTCATCCCCTTCAACAATGGCTACATAAGGTACTTGAGCGATTCCAGCAGACTCTAAGACACGCTTGGTAGTGATTTTATCCATAGCAAGACTTGATGACAAAATGTTACACCCAACATAAGGCATTTTCAAGACTTCTAGGAAACCTTGGACCGAGCCGTCCTCTCCCATCGGTCCATGAAGGACTGGAAAGACGACTGCTCCTTCTTCGTAGATAGCACTTGGAGTAATTTTCTTGTCCCAGTCAATGCTATCATTCGTCATGAGACGATCATCCTGACTTGGAGTTTGGGTAAATTCTTGTGTTTTAATAAAGTCACCAGACTGGCTAATGAAGAAAGTTTTTACCATGAAGCAATCATAGTTAACCGCACGCATCACACTTTCCGCTGACAACACAGACACTTTGCGTTCTGCACTGCGTCCACCGTATAATAGAATAATTGTTTGTTTCATATGGATGTCCTATTTCTACTAGAATACTTGCTCTTTAGTATATCATATTTGTCTATTTTTTTAAACTTGTATATTCAAAAACAAAAGAGGCTGGGACAAAACTAGGTCTAGCCTCACTCTTGTTTTTACTTTACTAAGTGCTTGCCTCTTTTTTTACCCTTAGAGACTATAGTTCTGTCCGATTTTCAATAGCTCGAAGAAGAGTGACTTCATCTGCATATTCAATATCAGCTCCTACTGCTAGCCCTCGTGCTAGACGAGTAACTTTAATTCCCGCTGGTTTAAGCAAACGAGATAGATACATAGAAGTCGCTTCGCCATCAGCTGTCGCATTAGTTGCAACAATGACCTCTGAAACGTCACTATCCATCAGACGAGTCATGAGGCTCTTAAGATTGATATCGTCAGGGCTGATACCATTCATTGGTGAAATCAAGCCATGCAATACATGATAAAGTCCGTGGTATTCTTGGATATTTTCCATAGCTGCCACATCTCTACTATCCTCTAAAACTAAGATAGTTGTCTGATCACGACTAGGGTCTGTACAGATAGAGCAAGGATCCTCGTCTGTCAAACGTCCACAGATGGAACAATAAGTTAATTCTCGTTTAGCTGAAAGAAGATTTTTTGCAAATTCATTAACGTCATCATCAGGCATTCCAATCGTGTAAAAGGCCAATCGGGTCGCTGTCTTAATCCCGATACCGGGAAGCTTAGAATAACTGTCAATTAACTTAGCAATGGGTGTTGGATAGAGCATAGCTTCCTTTCTAATTCATTGGATGGTGTTTATTGTATAAATTGATAATATCACGAGCAATAGAAGGCCCAACACCATTTGTGAGATTGGTGTTATGTGGGAAGACCACAGCAACTGCAATCTGAGGATTATTAGACGGGGCATAGGCAACCGCATTGGTATTGGTAGCTTTTTGACCATTTCCTACGTTACTTTCGGCGGTACCTGTTTTTCCACTGATAGAAACAGTTGCTCCATTTGAGAAGGAACGACCTGTTGTAAGAGGGCTAGTTCCGTGAGAAACCTGATAGAATCCTTGTTGTAAGAGGGCCATGTCTGACTTTGAAATATTAACTCGATTGATTTCTTTAGTCTCTGTTTCTTGGATTAATTCTCCAAGTCCACCTGTATCGTTATTATCATAGATTCCCTCAACAATGTGTGGAGCTAGGCGGACACCGTTATTAGCAATGGTAGCAACATACTGGGCCAACTGCAAAGGTGTATAGTTGTCAAACTGACCAAAAGCATTATTTAGGTAATTGGCCAAATCAAATTCTTTAGGAACAAATCCAATCGATTCATCAGGTAAATCAATTCCAGTAGAAACACCCAAACCATATTCTCCGAAAGTTGAACGTAGTTTCCCCATAGCTGAGTCTAGCTGATTGGTTACAACTGACATATTCGGCTTGTAGGTTTGACCCATCATTCCCAGTGCCGTTTGCACCATATAGGTATTTGACGAGTACTCTAAGGCTTCAACGGCCGTGATCGGGAAGGAACCAGTCGAAACTGTATACCAAGAATTGATAGGGGCAGACCCCTGAAACACAATCGGTTGATCTGTTAGGGTTTGATTGCCGGATAAAACTCCGTTTTCCCAACCAGAACTAATGGTTGCTGCCTTAACGACAGATCCTGGAACAAATACATTGGTCACAGTTCCAAGAGAATCCGGAGTTAACTCACCAGTATCCACATTATGTTTCATCCCTGATAAGGCTAACACTGCCCCCGTCTTCGGATTAAGTGCTACTGCGTAAACACCCTCTGAATATTTAGCTCCACCGTTCGCTAATTCTGATTTGAAATAACTTTTCAACAGCTCATCAACGCTATCTTGGAAGGCCAAATCAATGGTTAGTTTGATATTTTTACCCTTACTACCTTCCTCAATATTCTCCACACTTTCCATGTCTCCATGTTTGTCAAGATGAATTTCTTTAACAGTGCGCTTCCCTTGTAGAATTTCTTCGTATTGTTTTTCTAGATAGGAAGTTCCTACACGGTCATTGAGGGAATAACCTTTTTTAAGGTATTCATCAACATCTTCAGCTGGAAGACCAGATTTTTCACTCGAAACACTACCAACAATTGACGAAAGTGATGTATCTAAAACCTTACGATCCCAAGAAGTTGAGATACTAATCCCTGGTAATTCCTTAGAGGCAGAAGCGATAACTGCTATCTGGGTATCATCTAATGGATCTGTTTGGATATTGCCAGTTGCAAAATTCCCGACAGCATTAAGCTGATTAAAGATATAAATGGCTTTCTTCTCATCCTCTGTATAGCTCATTTGATCGGAAGCAATACTCTCAGCAGCATTGTTATAAAGCTCAGATTCTGAAAGTAGATTCCCATCTGAATCAAAACGTTTATCCTTTGGAAGAGCTTCTACCGTCTTTTTATAGATGGCTGGATCAGCTAGATAGTAGTCCGCAATTTGCCGGTCAGTCAGCTCAGGAGAAGTAACAGATACATAGTTTAACAGTTTTTTAGAAATATCTTTCAAGTCTGTCGCTGTCATCTTGTTGCTACGTGTAAAAGCAACCACTTGTTTGACAGTGTTTTCGACCAGTGGTTTTCCTGTGGCATCGTAGATTTCACCACGCACAGATCCTGTTGTAACACGAGTTTGGCTAGCTGAAGCTAGTTTATTTTCATAAAAATCTTTATGCAAAACCTGCATATAGAGCAAGCGTCCAATAATCGCCATAAACAATAGAATGACGATTGCAAACAATAAATTTAGCCGAATCGGAATCGAGTGGCTATTAAATTTTCTCATACAAATCAGTCTCGTTTCTAATCAAAATCTCACTCTACATTGTACCATAATTTGAGGAGAAAATTATGGAAAAAGGGAAGAGTTTTGCTTTTTAGTCAAATATCTACGTTTAAAAAAATAGATGTGATATAATAAAAATAATCATCCTAATTCTAGATTTTTTTACACTCATTAAATCTGTTGTAATACTATCAACCAAGGAGTCACATGAACAAGCAAGACATCTCTACGATTATTAATCTTCATTTTGAGGAAATGACGGAATTAGAGCAAGTGATTGCCCGTTATTTCTTACAAGTTGAAACAATTCATGACGACTTGTCTTCGCAAGAGGTCACCCAAAAACTACATATCTCACAAGCTGCTCTCACACGTTTTGCAAAAAAATGCGGATTCAAAGGTTATCGTGAGTTTATCTTTAAATATCAACAACAAAAAGATGCCCTAACTCTCCTACAACCAGATATGAATCCCTTGACACAAAGAGTCTTAAGAAGCTATACTAATCTCCGAGAAATGTCTCGAGAACTGATTGATGAAGAACAACTAGAACGCGTAGCCCAAATGATTGAACAGGCTGAGCGTGTCTACTTCTTTGGAACTGGAAGTTCTGGCTTAGTCGCTCGGGAAATGAAATTTCGCTTCATGAGACTGGGTGTAGTCTGTGAAGCCATAACAGATCCAGATGGTTTCGCTTGGACTACAAGTATTTTGGATAAGAACTGTCTCGTATTTGGTTTTTCTCTTTCAGGAACAACAACTTCCGTCATCGATAGTCTACTAGATGCTCAGGATATGGGAGCAAAAACTGTTCTATTTACCAGTATGCCTAGCAAGGAGACTCAGGATTTTACTGAGATTGTACTTGTAGCAAATCAAGGTCAATCCCCATATATTCAACGGCTTTCTGCCCAGCTTCCTATGCTCTTTGTCATTGACTTGCTTTATGCTTATTTCTTAGAAATTGATCGTGAAAGTAAAGAAAAGATTTTTAATAGCTATTGGGAAAATAAAAAACTCAATGGTTATCGTAGAAATCGTAAAAATGGAAAATCCTAAATTGATGTAACAATTTAGGATTTTTTTATCACTCAAATGTGCTTATAACAAATTTATCAAAACTCAATTCTCTTTTGAAAGCAAACCTACTTTCATCACTCGAATCGTTGCTTCTGAAGCGAATCCAAGAAGAGCATTATCAGAAACGTTGGTCATTTTCACCTTGAAATCAAAGATGGAATCAGCTTGCTCTGTAAAGTCAATCGTTGGAATAGTGATTGTTTTCTCAGTTTCACCATCTTGGAAGGTCAAGTCAGCTGTTGTGTCCTTATACACTTTACCATGAACCCCTGTTCCTGGTTCTGTTACGACATGGACTGTTGCTGTTCCTTTACTACCACCAACACGCTTAATGGTTACAGTAACTGGTTGACCTTTTTGAACTTCATAAGTTGTTTCTTTCATCTCAAACATACCCTCGCCGGCATTGTTGAGCGTGTAGATGCCTTCAGTTGCAATGGCTTTTCCAGTCTTGTTAACGAGTTTGATGGCATGTTCACCTGGAGCCAAGTCATCTGTTTCATAAACCATCTGGCTACGTTTGCGAGCTGCATTATTGGTTTGCACGTCTGCAACCTTTTGACCATTCACGTAAACTGACATTTCACCGTGGTTTGGATCAACTGTAGACACTACATATGCTTTTGTTCCAGTGAAACGGTAGGTAACGCTAGCATCTTTTTGGTTAGTCCACATAGATGTTCCGCGGATACCTTCAGATTCGTCATACCAAGTTGTATTTTCTTTATCAGCTGTGGTATTTGAATGGTAATCTAGTCCGAGAGGGTAACCATCTGTTTTCTCGATACTACTTGGTGTCTTATAAACAGAGAAGTTTGTCAAGATTGGAGTCGCTTGTGCACCAGTAATGGTCACGCGAATCTTTTGTGCTTCTACTGGTTGACCTTGGATAAGGCGACGATAACCAACAGTTGAACCTTCACCGTATGGTACCCAACGACCGTTGAGTTCAACTTCAACCTTGAATCCAGAGATTCGTTGACCTTTAGCAATATCTTCTTTGAGTTCAACTACGTCAAAGCGTCTCTTTTGACCTAGATCAACAGTGAATTCTCCTGTCTTAGCATCATTCGCTAGTGCCCAGCTGGTATCATCCTTACCATCTGTTAGGTGACTTGCTTGATACAAGTGATTCTTACGAGTAGAGCTTGCAGTTACAGTTGCACCCTTAGCAAAGTCAGTTGCATACATTTGGTCCAAGGTTGCTCGGAATTCTTTCAAACGAGCCACATCTGCATCAGCGAATCTACCTTCTTTGTTTGGTGGAATATTGAGGAGAAGTGGCGTTCCACGACCAACAGACTTGAAGTAGATATCCATCAAATCTTTGATTGATTTTGGTTGTTGATTGTCATGGTAGAACCAACCTGAGCGGATAGAAACGTCTGCTTCACCAACTGAGTACATATCTCCTTCTGGATCTCCATGGTTGAGATATTCATTCTTCACATCATCAGTGATTTTAGCTTTCTTGACCTTATGCCAAACTGGATCTCCGGCGATACCACGTTCATTACCGATCCATCGAACACTTGTTGGTTGAGCAGAGAAGATAACGATATCTCCTTCAGCTTCCTTGATGTACTTGAACCACTCATCAAAGGTATAAGTTACTTTTTGAGCTCCGCTACCACGCGCACCGTCCATCCATACTTCAATGAATTTACCATTGTTACCGTATTGAGGATTGTCAAGGATTTCCTTGAGTTGGTTGAGATAGTATTCATTGTACTCTTTCTCAGTTGCAACGTGGTATTTAGGATGGTTAGCATCCCATGGTGATAAGTAAACACCCATATTCATGTCATACTTAGTTGCTGATTTAGAGATTTCTTCGAGAAGGTCTCCCTTACCATCTTTCCACGGACTAGCAGCTACGGTATGTTTTGTGTATTGAGAAGGATAGATTACAAATCCGTCATGGTGTTTGACAACCATGATTGTTCGTTTGAATCCAGCATCCTTCAAAGTCTTAATCCACTGATCTGTATCAAGGTTAGTCGGATTAAAATTTTGAGGATTTTCTTGACCATCCCCCCACTCAGAATCAGTATAGGTATTCATACCATAGTGGATGAAGGCAGCCAATTCTTCCTTGTGGTAGTCCAATTGAGCCTTGTTCGGAAGTGGTCCAAAGGCCGTAATTTCTGTTTCTTGATCCTCAGGGGAGCTTACTTTACTGTTATATTTTTCTTGTTGATTATAGGTCAATGATTGCTCTCCTTTAGTCCATATCTATTGGGGTTACTGATATATATTTGAATTAACTTAAATATACTATATCGAAGTCAAAAATGCAAGATACCTTGCCATCAGTAAGCAAGTTAGTATTTGCCTTTATTTAAAAATCCTAAATTGGCCTTGCCAATTTAGGATTGTTTTGTTTTGAAATGATAATATGCACCTAGCATCCCAGCAGTATTCTGATGATGTGCAAACTCAAGTCGAGTCTTGTCTGCCAAACTTGGAACAAGCGAATCTTTCAAAGCCTTCCGAATTTTAGGTTTCAAAATTGCTTCTTGTCCCATGATGCCACCACCAAGGATGACAACTTCTGGATTGGCAACATAACATATATTAGCGAGACCCTTTCCAAGGTAATCTACCATGCGGTCAATCCCCTCCATACAGAGTTTGTTACCTTCGGTTGCTTCCTTGAAAATTCGGCGACCATTCCACTGTTCTACCTCATCACCATGTGCATCGGCCACATACTTAACAAGTGCTGTCGTAGAGGCTAAATCTTGAAAAGCACCATCCTGCATATGCAAATAACCAACTTCACAGGCAGAATTACTGAAGCCATGGAAAACTTGTCCATCAATGATCAAACAACCACCGATACCAGTTCCGATAGTCAAGCAAAGGGTAATACTTGCTCCTTTTCCTGATCCTGAAACGGCTTCTGCAAGACCTGCGCAGTTGACATCATTTTCAATCTCACATGGGATTCCAAAGCTACTTTCAATTTCTTTTTTAAATTGAGTTCCTGCATAATTTGGAATCTGCGGACCGGCATAGAAGATTTCACCCTTATCAGGATCAACCATTCCCGCAGAGGAAATAGCTACACCTGACACCGTTCCTTTTTCTAGATAGCTAGCTACGATATCTTTTGTTTTCTGTAAGATGTGTGGACCACCCTTGTGCGCCTCAGTTGGAACTTCATGAGACTCTACAAGTTGTCCATCTTGGTCAATCAAACCGTACTTGATATTAGTTCCACCAATATCAATTGCAACGTAATTAGTCATAAAGCCTCCTGTTGATTAGAGGAAACGCTCCTTAGTTTCACGAATCAATGCCGCAGCTGCTTCAACAACTGGACGATCTTCTTCGGTCACTGGTGTAAGTGGAGAACGAACTGATCCGATGTTAAGTCCTTCATTGATTTTCAAGACTTCTTTAATGACACAGTACATATTTCCATGGGCTGCAGTTAATTTACCGATAATAGCGTTGATTGCATACTGCAATTCACGTGCTGTTTCTAGATCTTTATCTGCAATCAATTGGTTGAGTTTCAAGAAGAGTTCTGGCATAGCACCATAAGTACCACCGATACCCGCTTTTGCTCCCATAAGACGTCCGCCTAAGAACTGCTCATCTGGACCGTTAAAGACGATATGGTCATCGCCACCAAGGCTGACAAAAGTTTGGATATCTTGAACTGGCATTGAAGAGTTCTTAACACCGATAACACGTGGGTTTTTCAACATTTCTGTATAAAGACTTGGAGTCAAAGCAACACCAGCCAATTGGGGAATGTTGTAGATGACATAGTCTGTGTTTGGAGCTGCAGCGCTGATGTCGTTCCAGTATTTTGCAACTGAGTATTCAGGTAAGCGGAAGTAAATTGGTGGGATTGTTGCAATAGCATCTACTCCCAAGCTTTCTGCATGACGAGCCAGTTCAATACTGTCTTTAGTATTGTTGCAAGCCACGTGAGCAATGATAGTCAACTTGCCTTTAGCAACTGCCATCACTTCTTCCAAGATCAATTTGCGGTCTTCTACGCTTTGGTAGATACATTCACCTGAAGAACCGTTGACATAAAGCCCTTGAACACCTTTATCAATAAAGTATTGTACCAAGGCACGAGTACGTTCTGGGCTAACTTCTCCCGCATCATCATAACATGCATAGAAGGCTGGAATGACACCTTCATATTTTTTCAAATCTGACATAGATTTCTCCTAAGATTTCTTATTTTCTGCACTGGGCAGATTAATTTTCACTGTATTAGTATACACCTTGTAAAAATGGCTTTCAATATCTCCCGGCCACTTAGATTTTAATTTCTTCTTGCTGTTTGAAAATTTTTACAATTGAAAGTAGTTTCATACCTATTTCATTCAGCTTGATACTTTGCGAACAATTTTTCCATTAATACAGCCTGCAAAAAAGCAAGAAGCCCAAATCCAAATAGTAAAAATGCCGAACCACCAAGTAGAAGAGTAAATGCTGATAGATATAGAACCATAGCAATTAAGAAGAGGATTGCAAGCATGAGGAAGAACCAAGGAAAGTTAAAGCTTACTAGAAGCAAACCTTTCTGAAGAACCTCTTTCCATGCTAATTCATAACGAGCTGCGATAGGATAACTTGCTAGCATCACTAAGGTCAGGAAGATTAAAATCCCTAGACAGATCACTTTCAGCAACTGAAATGCAAGACCTTCTTGTCCCCAAAACAGATATAGATCAAGAACACTAATCAGAACAATTCCCAACTCCAGTAGACCCAATTGCAGACCTAATTTTAAATTTTGTTTAAAGGCTCTAATATAGGTTTTAAATACTGGAACTCGTCTACTGTTCTTGATTTCAAAAATTGTTTGGTAAAGACTAATCTTGGCTATCCCAATAGTCACAATTGGCAAACAAGACACAACAAAGAGTAGATTAACCGTCACAATATCTAAGACTTTCTCACTAAAACGCATGAGAAAATTATCAGTATCAAATGCTGCTTTAATTAATCCTGAGCCCTTTTGTGCCATTGCTTGCTCCTCCTAACTTACTAATCGATTAAAATTTTAAACAAATACTTGCGAACCTTATCTTCCATACCTGCATAACTGTTTGGCTGATGAGGCTCCCCTGGGAAGAAGACTGCAAAATTGTGATAACCCAACAAAAGTGGGTATTGTTCGTGACAGTGAACAAAGCCGATGTCACTAGCTTCATCAAATGCTACTGCCTCGTCCTTAACACGAGAACCGTAACTTGAGTATTCATGCCCTTCAACCAACAAATGCAAGTCTGCATAGTTTTTATGGTATTCAAAGCGATCATTTTCTTCTTGATTGAGAACATTTTCTTGAACTACTAGAAAGACCTTGTCTCCGTCAATATCGTACTTTCCAAATTCGAAAGTATCTTTGCGGTGTTCATAAAGATAATCAATAGCCTTATCTAAATTCGGATGAAGTCCTTTGTAAAAGGTTATATTTTTTAAATCATCAAAAATCATATTCTACTCTCTTCTCTATGATACTATTTCTAATTGTAGAATGTATCAAAATAATCAAATACTCTCGATTAACCCTTAACCGCTCCCATAGTAATACCTTGAGTAAATGATTTTTGGAATACTAAGAAGACTGTTACGATTGGCACAGCTGCAAGGGCAGCACCTGCCATGATTAATCCATAGTTGGTTGCCATTTCAGCCTGCATGGTTGCAACCCCTAGTGAGATAGTCAAGTTTTGACGTGAAGTCAACATAACCAACTGCATGAAGTAGTCATTCCATGTATTGATGAAGGTAAAGATTGCAAGAGCTGCAAATCCTGGCTTCACAATAGGGAAGGCTACGCTCCAGAAAGTACGAATCTCACCACATCCATCGATTTTAGCAGATTCGAGCAATTCTGTAGGAATGTTTTCACTGAACTGTTTCATGAGGAAGACCCCAAATGGCCATCCGATCAAAGGCAAGATAACTGCCCAAAGAGTATCATGGATTCCCATGAAGTTGACAATACGTACCAATGGTACAAGAACAACTTGTTTTGGAAGAGCCATGGCAGCGATAAAGATAGCGAAGAGAATGCGTTGTCCATAGAAACGTTTCTTAGCCAATACATAACCAGCTAGGGATGAAGTGGCACAAACCAAGAACATTGTTACCAATGAAATGAATACTGAGTTCCACATCCATTGGATTGCTGGGTTTTGCACCATCAATTGTTGGAAGTTCTCCATAGTTGGAGCTTTAGGGAACCATTGTGGTGGAATCATAATGGTATCCGGTTGTGATTTGAATGCACCTGTCAAAATCCAGTAGAATGGAAAGATAAACAGTACAGTCAATAAAAGCAAGAAGATGGTTGAAATAACAGTGAAGGCTGTTAAAGGTTTCTTTTGTGTAGATTGCATAGCTGTCTCCTTTCTATTAGTATTCTACGTCGTTTCCAAGTACTTTAAATTGAACAAAGCTGACAATGGCAATCATAACTGCTAAGAATACACCAATTGTATTGGCATAGCCATACTCAGTCAATTGGAAGGCTTTTTCGTATAGGTAGTACATAAGTGTACTTGTTGAGTAGTTTGGACCACCGGAAGTCAAAAGCTGAATCAAAGCGAAACACTGGAATGAGTTGATGGTTGTGATGATTGCGATATATAGAGTTGTTGGAAGAAGGCTTGGCCATTTGATCTTCCAGAAAACTTGTAATTCAGTTGCTCCATCGACACGCGCTGCTTCAACAAGAGAGTTATCAATGTTTCCCATTGCTGCGATGTAAAGAATGATTGGTTGACCAACTGATGTTGTCAAAAGAATAATCATAATCGCCATCAAAGCCCAGTTTTTATCTCCTAACCAAGAAATGTTTTGGCTAATGATATGGCTTGACTTAAGCACGAAGTTCAAAATACCTGATAGAGGATCATAAATCCATTTCCATACAACCGTTACGGCAACACTACCTGTTACAACAGGGAGGAAGAAGACGAAACGATAGAAAGATCTAGCAACAGCATTTTGTTGGTAAGTTTGCGATGCTACAAAGAGCGAGAAGAGTACAACTACAGGTACAGAACCAATAACCAAGATAACGGTATTGATTAAAGACTTTACAAAGACTGGGTCTTTAAACATACGGATATAGTTGTCCAATCCTATAAATTCAAAGCTTGTCATCGAATAGTTAAAGAAACTAGTGATGAACCCCATAATCATTGGAGCTAAAACGAATACAGTAAAGAAGATTAGCACTGGTGCTAAGAAAGCATAGGAAATCACTGTTTCCCGCATACGAATTTTATTGACTTTCACTGTCGGTACCTCACTTTCAATTATTTTATTATTTTGTTTGTCACCTGACATTGATGTAAAATCAAAATGAAATTTTTTCCACGATAAGCCTATGTAAGAACTTCATTTTAATTTTGATTTGTCAGTTGCTTACATTTTCAAACAAAAGTCCCCCTTTTCGTGTACGAATGTTCACAGGGAAAAGGGGGGACTGTAAGGTTTATTTAGGACTTATTTTTTAGCTGCTTTTTTAATAGTTTCGTTTGCTTTTTCAGTGAATGTCTTCAAAGCTGCAGCAGGTTCTTGGTCACCATTAGATACTGCTTGCAACATTGGGAACCATAGAGTTCTCATTTCAGCGAATCCATCGATTGTGTTGTAGTATGGAGAGTAGTATTTAGTCCAACCACTGATTGTTTCCATACGTTTGTCATCGTAAAGTTTACCAAATGAAGTACGAACTGGGAATGCTCCTGTACGAACTACGTCTTTAGGACCCCACTCTTTATCATCAGCGATGAATTGGATGAATTTCTTAGCTGCAGCAACTTTCTTTTCATCCTTGTTGTTGAATACTGCAAATCCGTTTACAAGGTATTCAAGAGCTGGTTTACCAGAATCAGATGGGAATGGAACTTCTACCACTTCAACTTTACTTGCTTCCAATAATTTAGCTTGGATACCGTTTTGAGCTGGTGCCCAAAGGATTGTGTATGATGTTTGACCATTTGCAAAGTTTTGGATGTCTGCACCACCGTCAAATTGTGAACCGTTGTTCAACAAACCATCTTTAATCCAGCTAGTTGCTTTTTCAAGACCTTTAACGAATTTAGGATCGTCAGTTGTGTATTTAGTTACTTCTTTATCTGTTACAGAGCCACCGTAAAGGTTAGAGATGAAGGCACGTGTTCCTTGGTCTCCCCCTTGACCAGAACTGAACAATGAACCTGGAGTGTATCCTTTGTCTTTAAGAGCTTTCAAAACTTTTTCAAAGTCATCTGTAGTCCAACCTTCTTTAACAAGGTCAGCTACACCAGCATCTTCCAACATCTTCTTGTTCATAGCCATGTAGAATGGTGCAGAACTAATTGGATACATGTAAGCTTTATCACCAGCTTTACTTGCTTGGATGATATTATCATTGTTTACATCTTTAACAAATTCGTCTGTGAAGAGGTCATTCAACTCAGCCAATTTACCATTTTTACCGTAATTGATGATACGTCCTGGTGCGTCAAAGAGTACGTCTGGAGCAGTTCCAGCTTCGATTGCTGTAGTGATTTTTTCAGGTCCAGATTTGAAGTCGATTGTTTCTAGCTTAACTTTAATATCTGGATTTGCTTTTTCAAAAGCTTCGATGATAGATTTTTCATAAGTTCCAACACCGTCACCAGTTTTTTCTTGTGTGAAGACAGGGAATGCCCACCAAGTAATTTCTGTAGTTGCAGCAGCAGAGTCGCCACCTGATTTAGCTGCTTCTTTGTTAGTGTCTGTTTTACCACAAGCAGCAAGAGATAGAACTGCAGCACCTGCAAGTACTGTACAAGCTAATTTTCTGAATTTCATATGTATTCTCCTAAATTTATTTATAATGACGATATCCAATTTGGATAATGGGAAACATTGTTATTGTATACGTTTTCATTTTTGTCTACTCATCAACCACTCTCCTCAACTTTTTAAAGATTGTGTTACTTAAGACCCGAAACAAAACGTTCCGTGATTTCTTTTGGTCTAGTAATGGCTCCACCGACAACAATTCCACGCACCCCGTAACCTAGGATCTGCTTGGCTTGTTCTGGTGTATGAATTTTTCCTTCTGCGATGACGTCCACCCCTGCATCACAGAGCTTCTTAATCAATTCAAAATCTGGGCCATCTACTTTTGGACTGTAAGATGTGTAGCCTGATAAGGTTGTACCGACAAAATCAATTCCTGCTTCTACTGCTGTCAATCCCTCTTCGAAGGTACTGATGTCAGCCATCAAAAGTTGATCCGGATACTTTTCTTTGACTTGTCGGATAAAGTCTTGAATTTCCAAACCATCATAACGTTCTCGTTTGGTACAATCAAGAGCAATTACTTCGATGTCAAGTTCTGCTAATTCATCAATCTCTTTCATAGTGGCAGTGATGAATGGTTCTTGCGGAGGATAATCACGTTTGATAATCCCTATAATTGGAAGTTTGGTTACTTCCTTAATTTCTTTGATATCTCGGACACTATTAGCCCGGATACCTACTGCTCCACCTTGCTCAGCCGCTTTGACTAGCAAGGGAATTACCCCTCCCGCTTCTGTATAAAGCGGTTCGTGAGGAAGTGCCTGACAAGAAACGATGATTCCATTTTTAATCTGCTCAATCAAAGCTTCTTTTGTAATTTTTGGCATCCACTTTCCTCCTTTTCTCTTTTCTTATGTTCTCATTATATACTATTTTTAAAACGCTTTCAATATTTTGTTATACAATAGATTGAAGTTTCAAAATAATGTTGTGTAACAATTTGTTCTGAAAGTAGTTTCAGTTGCTACTGTTTTTTTTATTTATAAAAAACAGATTTATCAACTAGCACATCTATATTTAAACTCAATTCTGTTGTACTATAGCCCCCACTTCAATCGAAGCTATAGGGATATTCAAAACTATTCTATTGCCCTACATAGGTAAAAGGTATTTCACTACCACACAACCAATTATAAACTTGATCATTGACATGAACATTCATAGCCTCATGCGCGTATTCAGGCATAAGACGGTAGCTCTTCTCACAGGTTAGACGATTGTAAATAGCAAACTGAGTGATTGGGTAGCAGACATCATCATCAAGTCCCGTAATCATGCGAACCTCACCCTTAATACGATGGGCAAAGTTTTTCACATCGATATAACCCAAGGTTGCCATAATCTTCTCTTCCGTTTCATGGAAAGGATCATGAAATTTGAAATATCTAAAGAGCTCATCATAAGCTTCACTAGTATTACCAATCTCTAACACTCGTCTAAAGTCAGACAAGAATGGATAGATGGAAACTGTACGCTTGATTTTTGGGTTTAGAGCCGCTGCAATTATAGCTAAAGCCCCACCTTGAGATGCTCCATAGCTAGATAATTGTTCTTCATCAACTCGAGGAAGACTTGCAATAATTTCAACCAACTGATAAATATCTAGATAAACATCCTTGAAGAACAACTGGTCTTTTCCCGCTACAGCTCCTCGAATAATTTGCCCTTTAACGGTATTCCCTAGAGGAGAACACATACCATCTTGAGAGTAACCAGACTGCCCTCTGACATCCATGGATACCACACCATAACCTGCTACGGTATAGGCAAGCATATCTGTCCAATCCCAACCACGGCCCATATATCCATGAAAATGGAAAATAACAGGAACCTTCTTATCTAGTTTAGGCAAAACAACTCTTGCATAAACGATTCCATTACCAGTTCCTTTAAAGGTTAGTTCGTAACACTCAACATTTGGAATATGAAAATCACGCTCCTTTAATTGATAATCTGGTAAGGCCGATAACTTTTTAATCTCGCCATCCCAAAAAGTGTCAAAATCGAGTGGTACTTCATCTCGCCCTCTATAAGTTTTCATTTCTTCTATTAATGCTGGATTTCTCATAAAATTCTCCTTGTTTTTGTAACCGTTATCATAACTGTATCACATCTAGAAATGCAATGCAAGAATGACCTTAAATCAGAAAGTTTTTTTAGGTTATTCTTTCATTTCAAGTTAGACTAAAAGTAGTTTCAAGTAGACTCTTTCTTAAAAATCCGTGATTAATTTTCAGTTTATATCACACAACTAAAAATGAGAGCAAATCCTTGCTCTCACTAGCTTATCTATACGTTTACATGTTGTCCTTAACTGCTACGGCAACCATTTTAGCTTTTGCACGCACTTTACCTGCCACTGACATTTCCATAGAAACGATGGCTTTTCTTTCCCCTAGTTCCTCCAATGTTGAAGTAACGACAATCTCATCGTCAATTGGGGTTGGGCTAAGATAATCAACTTCTAAATGAGCTGTGATGAAGCGTCCGATAACTGTTTCAGCTGTCAATTCCAAACCCTTTTGATGATGAGCGAACCATGCAGCAGACGCTGTTCCATGACAGTCAAAAATCACAGCAATCATGCCACCAAATAGATTTGCAGGGACACCTCCTGTATACTGTTGGTCTACCTTGATACGGCTAATGCAGCTTGTGCCCTCTACACTTGGATAAGTTTTCAAATGCAATCCTAAATCATTCTTAGGTCCACAACCCCAACAGTGTTGAAATCTTTCCCCGTATGTATCCTGAATTGCAACATTTCTTGTCTCTAATGTCATGCGAACTCCTTTCAGAAGTGTATTGATTAGTTTTCTTCATTATAGCAACCTTTACCACAATAGTAAATAGACTAGTCCGATAATTATTTTAATTCCTAGTCTAAGCTCACTTTATAGAAAAAAAGCGTTTCCGCTCTTTTTCTTAGTATTTAGGAGAAGGTACTTGTTTCACTTGAAATGTTTTTTAATCATTTACCTTAATCATCATATGAGAGTTCTTATTTCTTTTTGATGATTCTAGTATAGGCACCTTATCTAAAACATACCTTATAGTTTTCTTAGAAAATGCTTAATCTAAATGTTCTTTCTTTTGTAGATTCAGAGCTATCATATGCCACTCTGGATCCTCTTGCCAGTTAGGGAGGGAGCTGATATAGCTAGCAACCTTACGAGCTTCCTCAAGAATTGGAAAGTCTTCGATAATATCTGCAACTTGAAACTCTGGTAAACCTGATTGTCTAGTTCCAAATATTTCACCAGAACCTCGCATTTTTAAATCTTCCTCAGCAAGAACAAAGCCATTTGTAGTCTCAGTCATAATCCTCATACGATCCTTACCTGAATCTGTCTTTGGATTAGCTACAAGAACAGCATATGACTGTTTATGCCCCCGACCAACTCGACCCCTGAGCTGATGGAGTTGACTGAGCCCAAAACGGTCGGCATCCATGATAATCATGACTGTCGCATTTGGAACATTGACACCAACTTCGATAACCGTCGTTGAAACAAGAATATCGGTCTTCTTCTCTTTAAAGTCCTGCATAATCTGGTCTTTTTCGTCACTCTTCATCTTTCCATGTAAGAGGGCTACTGTTGCCTTTCCAGCAAAATGAGTCGTCAACTCCTCTGATAAGGCAATAGCATTTTTCAGATCAAGAGCTTCAGACTCCTCAATCAATGGAGAAATAACATAGGCTTGAGAACCCTTCTGAATTTCTCCCTCTAGCCAAGTCAAAACCTGAGGCAGTTGTTCATGTTTAATCCAACGCGTAATAATCGGTTTTCGCCCCTCTGGCATTTGGTCAATAATAGACACATCCATATCTCCAAAAGCTGTGATAGCCAGGGTACGTGGAATTGGAGTCGCCGTCATCATGAGGACATCTGGGTTATCTCCTTTTTCTCGCAAGATGCGCCTTTGCCCTACGCCAAAGCGGTGTTGCTCATCAATAATAATCAAACCTAGTCTAGCGTAATCTACACCATCTTGAATTAGAGCATGGGTTCCAATAATAAAATCAACTTCACCCTTGCCAATCTTTTCCAAAACTTGCCGCTTTTCTCCAACTTTTAAAGAGCCTGTCAAAAGAACTAGTCTTAAATTCGGAAATAGTTCCTGTAAACTCTCAAAATGCTGTTCAGCTAAAATCTCTGTTGGCACCATCAGAGCAGCCTGGTAGCCTGCTGTCACAGCAGCATACATAGCTAGTCCTGCAACAACTGTCTTACCACTACCTACATCTCCTTGTAGAAGACGATTCATATGGCGATCAGAACTCATATCAGTCAAAATTTCTTCCAAACTCTTTTCCTGAGCTGGAGTTAAGGAAAAAGGCAGGCTTCCCCTCGCTTTTTCTAATTTTTCACGAGACCAGTTTATGACTAGGCCACTACCATGAACCATATTTTCTGATTTGAGGGTTTGCAATTGCATTTGGAAATAGAAAAGTTCCTCAAACTTAATCCGCCTAAGAGCTTGACGATAATCCGCCAAATCCTTGGGGAAATGCATAGCACGCACAGCTTGTCCACGTGGCATAAGCTTGTACTTATCTAGTAAAGTTTGAGGGAGATTCTCCTCCAGTAGGAGATCCAAGCCCTGATCAAAGGCCGTTTTAATAACCTTGACCAATCCTGCCTGACTAACTCCTTGAGCCAAACGATAGACTGGCTGAAGATCATCCTCGACTTGAGCCAAGACTTTCATCCCTGTCAAACTAGCTTTAGCACGATCCCACTTACCAAAAACTGCTAGGGTAGCACCGAGCTCTATCTTGTCTGCTAGATAGGGTTGATTGAAAAAGTTGACTGCAAACACAACTTCTCCCTGTTTCAGACTAAAGCGTAGGCGATTACGCTTGAAACCATAATACTGGACACTGGCAGGAGTTACGACCTGACCAGACAGGACCGCTTTTTCACCGTCTTCCAGCTCTAGCACCTGCTTGCTCTTGAAATCTTCATAACGAAAAGGAAAGTAGAGCAAGAGATCCTGCAAATTTTCAATGCCTAATTTAGCATACTTTTCTGCTGATTTGGGCCCTACACCCGGTAAGACATGTAAGGGTTGATGTAGATTCATCTTGCTCTCCTTTCCTTATTTGTCCTTAATAATATTCTCTCGGGATGCGATCACTTAGGAGGCAAACAACTTCATAGTTGATAGTCCCCCGATAGGTCGCCACCTCTGTAGTAGTGATTTCCTTATCACCATTTGAACCAATCAAAGTCACCTTCGTTCCCAACGGATAGATATGAGGTAGATGAATAGTTATTTGATCCATGGAAACTCGACCCACAATAGGGCACAATTGTCCATCCACCAAAACTGAGAAATTCTGCATATCTCTTGTCCAACCATCAGCATAGCCAATTGGCAGTGTAGCAATCACTTGTTCACTACCAGTTTCATACGTAGCCCCATAGCCTACACAAACCCCCGCTGGAAGCGTTTTTACATGTACAATAGCAGACTCCAGGCTCAATGCCGGCTTCAAGTCATACGGTAACTCCAAGACTCGTCCACTAGGATTGAGCCCATACATGGCATCTCCCATCCGGACTGCATTGAAAATTGTTTCTGCATGCCAAAGAGTCGTTGCTGAGTTGCTAGCATGGATCAGTTCCGGTAAGTCTTTAAATTCTGCTAGAATCGCTTTGAAACACTTTAATTGCTGGTCAAAGTATGCCTCAGACCGCTCATCTGCTGTCGCAAAGTGCGTAAAAATCCCCTCAACATAGGCCCCATGTTCTCGAAGCAAAACTTGAGCTTCTTGGGCTTCTTGAGCGTCTCTAAAACCGATTCGTCCCATACCTGAATCAATCTTGAGGTGAACAGTCAAACCAGATAGGTCTGAATGACTAGCTAATAAGCCCTCAACCCACTCTAGCCCTGCTACCGTCATGGTAATATCAAATTCTTGCGCTAGTGAAACTGACTCAACCTCAGATACGCCTAGAATAAGAATTTTCTTAGTAATGCCTGTCTGACGTAGTTCCAGAGCCTCATCAATATTTGAGACACAAAAACCATCTACATCCGATTGGATAGCTTTAGCGACTGCTACTGCTCCATGCCCATATGCGTTAGCTTTTACGACCGCCCACTTAAGAGTCCCTTGTGGAATATGAGCTCCCATTTGTTGGATGTTATATCGGATAGCTCCAAGGTTAATCAGAGCTTTGGTCGGTCTATGTGGACTAGTTTTCATGATCTCCCTCCAAAATGACACTGGCTGTCACAAACTGATTTGTATGGCTGATGGATAGCCATATCTTCCCTGAAAAAGGAGCTTGGTTAAAATAAGGGGCACCTTTATCATCATTCAAGACTTCTAAATCTTGAAAGCCAATCTTTCCTATTCCTGTTCCCATAGCCTTGGCAAAAGCTTCCTTAGCAGACCAGCGCCCCGCTAGATATTCAATTTGCTTACGGCCTTTAAGACTAGTATAACGTTCCATCTCTTTTGCCGTCAAGACTCGCAGAGGAAAACTTTCCCTTTTTTCAACCGCCACTTGTATTGAAGCTAACTCTTCAATATCGATTCCATGTCCAAGTATCATTTTTATCAAAAGGAGTTGAGATCCCCCCAACTCCATCCTTTTCTCTTATTTTGTTAAAGTAGCATAAATATCTTCTACCAAGGATTCTGTTTTATCCCAGCCCAAACAAGGGTCTGTAATAGAACATCCAAAAATTTCAGGCTGATTTTGACGTCCATCTTCCAAATAGGATTCAATCATAAATCCACGAACTGTTTTCCTGATTTTTTCATTCCATTCACGATTCAAAAGACTTTGTCGAACAATACGAATTTGTTCTAGGTATTCTTTACCTGAATTATCATGATTAGTATCAATGATAATAAATGGATTTTCTAAACCCATCTCCTCATAGCCTTCAATAGAGTCTAGTAAGGTCTCATAATAAAAGTTGGGTTTGTTGTCCCCATACTCATTTAGGCCACCTCTAAGAATGACATGTGCCAAAGGATTTCCTGAAGTCTCTACTTCTTGTCCGTGGTAGAGGAAAGTTTGCTTGTTTTGCGCTGCATAGATAGCATTAAACATAACAGCTAGATTACCAGATGTTGGATTTTTCATACCGACTGGAGCATCAATACCTGAGGCCACAAAACGGTGTTCCTGATCCTCAACCGACCGAGCTCCCACCGCATGATAACTCACCAAATCATCGACCATCACTAAATTTGATGGATAGAGCATTTCATCTGCCGTTGTCAATCCTGTCTCCGTAATGACCCGATAATGAAGATGGCGAACTGCCTGTAAGCCATTGATTAAACTTGGTGCTTTTGATGTATCTGGCTGATGAACCAAGCCCTTATAACCATCTCCATTGGTCCGAGGTTTGGCTGTGTATACACGCATGACCATAAAGATTTTATCGGCTACTTTTTGCTGTAAACGAGATAAGCGACGAGCATACTCTAGAACAGCTTCTTCATTATCCGACGAGCAAGGTCCTAATATCAATAAAAGACGGTCATCCTTACCAGCAATAATATTTGCCAGTTCTTGATCACGTTTATTCTTGTGATGTAAGGCTTCAGCAGATAGCTGTGTGTCAGCCTTTATCGATTGAATATCGATTTCTTGACCTTTTTCGATAAATACCATCTTAATCTCCTAGTGTTTGGTAGATTTCTCGAACTAGAGCTTCTGTTTTTTCCCAACCAAGGCAAGGATCTGTGATAGATTTCCCAAAGACCTCTGGCTCATTTTGATGTCCATCTTCTAAATAGGATTCAATCATGAAACCACGTACATATTTTTTAATCTTTTCATTCCAAGCTCGGTTGATTAAGGTTTGGCGAACAATACGAATCTGTTCTAGATATTTCTTACCTGAGTTATCATGGTTGGTATCAATAACAATAAACGGATTTTCCAAACCCATTTCTTCATACTGAGCAATTGTATCTAGTAAATTATCATAGTAGTAGTTAGGGATGTTTTTCCCGTATTCATTAAGGGCTCCACGAAGGATAGCGTGAGACAGAGGATTACCCGTAGTCTCTACTTCCTTTCCTAAGAAAAGGAAGCTCTGCTTATTCTGAGCAGCATAAATACCATTGAACATCACATTTAGATTTCCTGAAGTTGGATTTTTAAATCCTGTAGAGAAATCAGCTCCACTGGCTACAAAACGGTGCTGTTGATCCTCTACCGAACGCGCACCAACTGCCATATAAGAAATCAAGTCATCTACCAAAGGAAGATTTTCTGGATAAAGCATTTCATCTGCTGTTGTCATCCCTGTTTCTGTGATAACACGATAATGGAGTTGGCGAACTGCCTTAATACCATTAATAAGACTTGGAGCTTCCTTAGCATTTGGCTGATGGATCAATCCCTTATAGCCGTCACCGTTAGTACGTGGTTTAGCAGTATAGACACGCATGACCATAAAGACGCGGTCTTTGACTTCTTCTTGTAAGGCTGACAAGCGTTTAGCGTATTCAATTACGGCATCTTCATTATCAGATGAACATGGTCCAATTACTAACAAAACACGTTGATCTTCTCCACGAATAATAGCTTCTAACTCTTGATCTCGTTGCATTTTTTTAGCCAGTGCTTGGCCTTCTAATTTGGATACACTACGAACTTCTTCTATATTTATTTTAGGGCTTCTAGCTGTAAATACCATAACTCGTCTCCTTATAAAGCAAACGGACGCCGAGCAAAAATTTACTTTTCACTATGCATCCGCCTAAAAATTATTCAGTCTAATTATTTTTTCCCGTGACAGTTTTTAAACTTCTTACCTGAACCACATGGGCATAAGTCGTTGCGTTTCACTTGACTTAAGTCCAAATCATCTGGAAGATTTGTTTGTTTAGCTGCAATGTTTCGGGTAGCTGTAGTGCTGATATGACGTTCCGCTTGAGGACGTTCTTGCTCATGAATTTGAGCTTTCATCATCAATCGAGTAACATCAAATTCAATTGATCCAATCATATCATTAAACATACGGAAACCTTCCGCTTGGTATTCTACAACTGGGTTATTCTGAGCATAACCACGAAGCCCAACAGCATTACGTAACTGGTCAAGCGCATCGATGTGGTCTGTCCATTTACTGTCCACAACACGCAGAATCAATACTTTTTGGAATTCCTTAACAGCTTCCTCGTCACGTAATTTAGCTACTTGGCTATCATATACTTCCAAGGCACGTTTGTATAGTTCATCCTTAATAGCTTGGTCAGATAAACCAGTAAGGTCTTCAAGGGAAATCGAGTTCTCTGGGAGCAAGTTATACTTAGCAAAATTAAGAATTGCTTCCAATTTTTCTTCTTGCTTAGCACGAGCATGATTGTCGACAATACGGTTGATTGTACGCTTAATCATAGCGTGAATTTCTGGAGCAAGATCTCGATCAGCAGTGATAACATCATGACGTTGAGAGTAGATAATCTCACGTTGCTCACGCATAACATCATCATATTGAAGGACTTGTTTACGAGTATCGTAGTTATTTCCTTCAACTCGTTTTTGGGCTGCTTCCACTTGACGAGTCAACATACGTGATTCGATAGCTTCATCAGACATGTTAAGACGTTCAAATACACCCTTCAAACGTTCTGAACCGAAGCGTTTCATCAAATCATCTTCAAGAGATAGGTAGAATTGAGATTCACCTGGATCTCCTTGACGTCCTGAACGACCACGAAGCTGGTTATCAATACGGCGACTCTCATGTCGTTCTGTACCGATAACACAAAGTCCACCAAGCTCACGAACTCCTTCGCCAAGCTTAATGTCGGTACCACGTCCAGCCATGTTGGTTGCAATCGTAACTGCACCACGTTGACCAGCGTTCATAATGATTTGCGCTTCTTTATAGTGATTCTTAGCATTCAAAACTTCGTGAGGAATACCTGCAGCTACTAATTTCTTAGAAAGGAAATCACTAGTTTCAACCGCAACAGTACCTACTAAGACTGGTTGACCCTTTTGGTAACGAGCCTTAACGTCTTCAACCACAGCCTTGAATTTCGCATCGAGGCTAGCATAAAGAAGGTCAGAGTGGTCGATACGTTGGATAGGACGGTTGGTTGGAATTGGAATAACGCGAATGTTGTAGATTTCACGGAATTCTTCTTCTTCTGTTTTACCAGTACCAGTCATACCAGCCAATTTTTTATACATACGGAATAAGTTTTGGTAGGTAATAGATGCAGAAGTCTTCGTTTCATCTTGGATTGGCACACCTTCCTTAGCTTCAATAGCTTGGTGTAATCCGTCTGAATAACGACGACCTTCCATGGTACGTCCTGTAAATTGATCGACAATCAAGATTTCTTGTTCTTCACTAACCACATAGTCAATATCTAATGTCATAATGTAGTTGGCACGAAGAGCGTTGTCGATGAAGTGAGTAAGAGCTACGTTTTCAATATCGTAGAGGTTTTCTAGCTTAAAGTAGTCTTCAGCCTTATCAATCCCTGAATCTGACAAACCGATTGTTTTAGATTGAATATCAATAATATAATCTTCTTTATCCAATGACTTAACAAAGTAGTCTGCCATATGATATAGTTGGCTTGTCTCAACTGCATTAGCACCTGAAACAATCAATGGAGTTCTAGCTTCGTCAATCAAGATTGAGTCAACCTCATCGACCAAGGCATAGTTAAGTGGACGTTGAACCATGTTTTCTGCACGAACAACCATGTTGTCACGAAGGTAGTCGAAACCAATCTCTGAGTTTGTTGAATACGTAATATCACACAGATAAGCTTCTTTTTTCTCCATCGGAGATTTAGCTGCTAAGTTGATACCTACAGAAAGACCAAGCCAAGAGTATAGTTCACCCATTTCTGTTGCATCGCGTTCTGTTAGATACTCATTGACCGTAACTACGTGAACTCCCTGGCCAGCCAAAGCATTCAAATAAACTGGCATAGTCGCTGTCAAGGTTTTACCCTCACCAGTACGCATTTCTGGAACGTCACCATGGTGAAGAACGATACCACCCATAACCTGAACCTTATATGGGAAGAGACCGAGGACACGTTTTGCTCCCTCGCGGACAACCGCAAATGCTTCATACAAGAGCTGATCTAACGTTTCACCATTTTGATAACGTTGCTTAAACTCTTCCGTTTTCGCTTGAAGCTGCTCATCTGTCATTGCAGCCATCTCATCTTCGTATTTCAAAATCTTGTCAGCCATCTTTTCAAGACGACGAAGTTCACCTTTATCATTTTCGATAATTGTTTTTAGTAAATTTGCCATTTTTTTCCTTACTTCGAATTTTTAATATTTTAAAACGTTCTTTTCATTGTAACATATTCACCAATCTTTTTCAACAAAGAATACATCTTTATAGGCAGAAAAAGGTTGATTTTATCACTTTTTTAACATTTTTTTGTCTTTTAGTCCTACTTTTATTTAAACTTCCCATCCATACAAAAACCTTTAGCATTTTTTCTCATCCAAAGTCCTTTTTAACAAAAAGCCTAGAACAAATGTTCTAGGCTTTTGATTGATTTATTTCTTGACTTGTTGAACTTCAACAAAGATCTATCGAGATGTTGAATTGTTAAAGTCAACCTTTGGAGCTGTCTTGACTTCTTCGCTTTCTTTGAAGGTTTCTACTTCTTTAAAGTTCATCATATTAGCAAAGAGAACAGTTGGAAAGCTTCTTAATTTTTGATTGTAGTCAGTTGCTGCCTGGTTGTAATCCTTACGGGCTACAAAAATACGATTTTCGCTTCCAGCCAACTCCGTCATGAGTTGTTCAACATTTTGATTACTCTTAAGCTCAGGATAGTTCTCCGTCAACACAAGCAGACGTGAAATAGCTGAACTCAACTCCCCTTGAGCCTCTTGGTTTTCCTTTGAAGTAACAGAGCCATTCCCAATTTTTGCTCGTGCTTCTGCAATCTGGGTAAAGACCTCTGTCTCATGGTTCATTTGTCCCTTAACAGACTCTACCAGATTTCCAATCAAGTCTGAACGACGTTGAAGGGCTGTCGCTACATTTGCTTGAGCTTGTTCTACCTTGGTCTGTTCGGAGACAAGACCGTTATAAGTACCTACGACCGAGCAACCTCCCAGCAAGATAATTGCTAGTAAAATGCTCAATACATAAATGATTCCTTTATTTTTCATATCTAAACCTACTCATTTCTTTAATTTTTACACGAACATTACCAATCATCGAATGAACCTCCACCATCAAAGCCACCGCCGTCCCAGCTACTAGAAGAATCTGAGCCTGAGTCGGACCAAGATGAACCCGAATCGGATGAGTCACTAAACCACCAGCCGCCGTCAGAGGAGTCTCCTCCTCCGCCACCTCTACCTCTGATAATGGCAATAATGACTCCAATGAAATATATTATCGTCAGGAACATAAAGAAATCTTTTATGGGGTCATTTTTTTGTCGGCGACTTGATGAATCGCTTCTATCTCGATTAGATTTTTTCCCACTGATGCTTTCAGAATAACGTTTGATATCAGAGGAGTCGCCATCAGACGAGAAGGTTCCCGTTCCTTTATAAAACTGATTATCCAAACCTTTGGCAATCGCCAGAATCCCCTTACTATAGTCTCCATTTTTAAAGTCCGTACGACTAGCTGCCAATATCTGCTTGGTTTGATAGTCCGTTATTCTAATTGCAGTATTATTACTGGTTTCAATTCTTGATTTACGGTCTTGAACGGCTACTACAATAAGACTTCCAAAATTATCTCCTGAATAGCCAATCTTCCAAGCCCTAGCGGTTTCATTAGCCACCGTTTCAATGCTTTCTCCCTCCAGACTATCTACGATATAGACACCTATTTGAAGCTTTTCTGCCTTTTGACTATTGGCTTCATTCAAATCACGAATCTGAGTAACTACTTCCTCTGTCAAATAATGATTTGGGTCATAAATACCGTAGTCTGGTTTTTCAGGAGCAGTGAATGCTGATAGGAAGAAAAATGCCATCAGTAATCCAAGTAGGCCCACCAAGAATGGATTCTTTAACAATCTATCTTTTTTCATCATAACCTCCCTATATTAGGAAAATTGATTTAGAGAATTATAGCACTTTAAATTTTACAAAGAAAGTACGTTTCCATTACAAATCCGTGACAAGGACTAGGAAAATGATGTTATTTTGATGACAAATTCAGCTCTAGTCTCCTGATGTCATTTCCAAAAAAGAAGGTCCAAGAACCTTCTTCTTTTTATCATTTTATTTTCGTTTTCTTGCGATCAGATGAATCGGTGTTCCTTCAAAGACGAAGGCCTTGCGGATTTGATTTTCCAAGAAACGCAAGTAAGAGAAGTGCATGAGCTCTTCTTCGTTGACAAAAATCACAAAGGTCGGCGGTTTAGTCGCCACTTGAGTCGCATAGAAGATCTTGAGGCGTTTCCCTTTATCAGTCGGTGTTGGGTTGATGGCGATAGCATCCATGATGACATCATTCAAGACTGCTGATGGGATACGAGTGTTTTGACTCTCACTAATTTGCTTGATCATCTGAGGTAGTTTGTGGAGACGTTGCTTGGTCAAAGCAGAAACAAAGATAATCGGTGCGTAAGGCAGATATTGGAACTGCTCACGGATATCTTCTTCCCAGTTTTTCATGGTGTGGTTATCTTTTTCAAGTGTATCCCACTTGTTGACAACGATAATCATCCCTTTACCTGCTTCGTGGGCAAATCCAGCGATACGCTTATCATACTCTCGGATGCCTTCTTCGGCATTGAGGACCATCAAAACTACATCTGAACGATCAATGGCACGCATAGCACGCATAACAGAGTATTTCTCTGTATTTTCATAGACTTTACCAGACTTACGCATACCAGCTGTATCAATCATGGTAAACTCTTGACCATCTTCATCTGTAAAGTGCGTATCGATAGCGTCACGAGTTGTACCAGCTACAGGACTGGCAATTACGCGATCTTCTCCCAAAATAGCATTGATTAAGCTTGATTTTCCAACGTTTGGACGACCAATCAAGCTGAATTTAATGACATCCGGATTTTCTTCTTCGACTTCATGTGGGAGATTTTCCACGATAGCATCCAGTACATCCCCTGTCCCAATACCGTGTACAGACGAGATTGGTAGAGGTTCGCCCAAGCCAAGAGCGTAGAAATCATAGATATCATTTCGCATCTCTGGATTATCAACCTTGTTAACTGCAAGGATAACAGGTTTATGGGTTTTATATAGTTTACGTGCTACGTATTCGTCTGCATCCGTGATTCCTTCTTTACCGGAAACTACAAAGACGATCACGTCAGCCTCTTCCATGGCAATTTCTGCCTGGTGCTTGATTTGTTCCATAAATGGAGCATCAACGTCATCAATCCCTCCTGTATCAATCATACTGAAAGAACGGTTGAGCCATTCACCAGTAGCATAGATACGGTCCCGTGTTACTCCTTCGACATCTTCTACGATTGAGATGCGTTCCCCTGCAATACGGTTAAACAGGGTTGATTTCCCAACATTGGGACGTCCTACGATGGCAACAGTTGGTAAGGCCATGTTTTCTCACTTTCTACAATAACTTCTTCTGTTCAAGATTTTCTCTAGTCGAACTTGGTTCTGGATTACCGAATTGCTCTGCAAGACGTGACTCCAAGTTGTAGTCGCACGCGCACCAGCATACTCTGCTTGTACACGATCATAAGCTTCAATTGCTTCCACTGACAATTCTTGATACTCTTCTTCAAAAACAAGCTGGTCAAGTGGCAATCTTGGTTTCACGTCATGTTTTTGGTTAGGTACACCCAGTGCAATCCCAAAAACAGGATAAGTATAGTCAGGAAGCTTGAACAATTCTGCTAACTCAGCAGATTTATAACGCACCAAACCAATAATCACTCCACCATAGCCTAGGCTTTCTGCCGCAAGCAAGGTATTTTGTCCAGCCAAAGCAGCATCCACAGAAGTAATGAGGAGACCTTCCACACCTTGAGGTTGGAAGGTATCGGTATGGAGACGAGCTCCTTTTTCTGCACGGTTTAAATCACCAACAAAAAGCAAGAATGCTGCAGATTGACGAATAGCTTCCTGAGGAACTAGTTCATAAAGAGCATCTTTCTTCTCTTGACTTCTTACTAAAATCACTGAATAAGATTGGAAATTTTTCCAAGTTGAAGCCATTTGGGCAGCCTTCAAAATCTCATTCAAGTTCTCTTGAGGAATCTCTTGCTCCTTAAATCTGCGCACTGATGAGTGGCTTTGCATTAATTTAATCGTTTCTGTCATCGACGGTTTTCTCCTTCTAATCTTGTCTCCTCTGCTAAATAACGGATACGCTCCATGACACGTCTGGCTTCCCAAGTTTCATCGTTTCCGTTCTTGCCTTTTGCAAAATGTTTTTCCAAATCTTCAAAATTGAAATTGGAAGTGAAAAAGGTTGGTAAATCTTCCTGCATACGATACTGAAGAATGACCTGCAAGATTTCATCACGTACCCAAGGTGTTGATTGCTCAGCACCAATATCATCCAAAATCAAAACTTCAGCTTGCTTAATCTCATCCACCAAAGTCTTAACGTTTCCATCACCGATAGCATTTTTGACATCAATGACAAAGCTAGGATAATGGAGCAGAGTTGATGAAACGCCACGTTTTTCTGATAAATCATGGGCTAGGGCAGCGACCATAAAGCTCTTTCCTACACCAAAGTCTCCATAAAGATAAAGACCTTTTCGATTGCCTGGATAATCATTAACAAATTTAATCATTCTATTTAGAACAGTTAACCGCGCAACGTCATCACGATAAACATCTAAAAAGCTGACATTTTTCAAACTAGATGGCAAATTGATTAAGTTTAGACGTTTCTTAATAGCTGCTTCTTTTTCAGCCGCAATAAGTTCCGGAGTTTCCTCATAGGATACATCTGCGTAACCATGATTCATGACTAGAATAGGCTTATAGCCACGCGCAATATAGTCTGTATCTCCGCGAAGGAACTTATCACGCTCGGTGATGTATTGGTTAAACTTAGAGATACTACGATTCAATTCCTCTTGACTGAGAGATTCCTTCTGGATAAAAGCCGTAACATCAGGATCTTTTACAATTTGCTGGACCAGGTCCTGGTATTGAAAACGGCTGGGCTGACCTTTTAGCACATCTCCTACACTTTCCATCTATTCACCTCCATTATCTAATTTCGCTAACAATTCTAGGGTTTGGCGTTCCATTTCTTCCAATTCCTCAGCTGATGACATGTTTTTATACTCTGGGTTGCTCCATTTAGGGACATTGGTTTTCACTGGAGCAGTCTTAGCTGATTTCTGCGCCTGCCCTTTTTGATTTTTCTCTCGAATCCTAAGTACTGCCTCTTCAGCAGAATGAATCTTGTTATAAGAGTAATCATTGGCCACTTTCATGGCATATTTTTCATTGAGATTGGCCGAATCAACCTTGTTGAAGGTCAATAGTATAACGACATTGATAACTTCATCAAGCAAGCCTAGGTCTGCCATCTGTTTTAGCAAATCACGTTCAGCTTGGATAATTCCAGCATTTCGGGTTTGTTTGATTCCCGCTAAAAATTCTAGGGCCGTTTTACTTTTAGCTTCTCGGATAATGGTCGCTTCTTGAGGACTAAAATCCGACGAAACTGGCTTTTGCGCTAATTTTTCAAGCATGCGCTTGACAGAAACAACTTGTGAAACAGCTGTTCCTTTAGCTAACTGATAGGTTTCAAACCAGGTCCATTTTTTCTCGTCAGCGATTTTAAACAACTCTAAAACATCTGACTGTTCATCTTGGAAACGGAGACCATCTCGAGCCATGAGCTGACGAAAATGATCCAAATCAAAATCATTCTTGAAATTAGTTCTTACTGGCATCTCATCATGACTAGCCAATTCTTCTATCTCTGGAAAGGCCTGACTCAAAGGAACAGTCAAAGGCTCTCCGCCTGCCTGCTCTTGGCGCAAATCAGAAACTGCTGTATCACCAATTTTTTTCTCTAATAAAGTTCGATAAACCGTATGACGCAAGAAATCTGAACTAGAAAGTGTTGGATGAATGGCGATTTCATAGACGCCACCCTTTTGATAGAGGGTAACCAAGTTGAAAGCTGATAAAATTTTAAAAGCTTTTAAGAGTCTGTCCATCCCGAAATTGAGATGATTGAGGATGGCAGCAAAAAGGTGTTCTTTTTGTCCATCATCCCAAAAAGCTAAGGTATAAAGGTAAAGACTCAGCGCATCCTGACCGATAATCGGGAGGTAGCACTGCACCAGGGATATGGGATCTTGCGACACCCGATTATTCTTTAGAAAAGAAAAACGATCATTGGGCTTCATTTATTTTTCCTTTTTCTTCTTTGAAGATTGCGTAATTTGTTTGAGTAGATTTTCTAGCTCGCTCACATCTTTAAAACTACGATAGACACTAGCAAAACGAACGTAGGTGATTTCGTCTAGTTCAGCCAACTCTTCCATAACGAGAGAACCAATATCTTCACTTTGAATTTCATTATCATTGCGACTGAGGAGTTTTTGCTCGATACGATTGACGACCATCCCAATTTCATCACTGGAAACGGGTCGTTTTTGAGCTGAACGAATAATTCCATTAAAGATTTTATCTCTTGAGAATTGTTCTCGAGTTCCATCTTTTTTGACAACTACCAGTGTTCTCTCTTCAACTCGTTCATAGGTTGTGAAACGATGTTGACACTCTTCGCACTCACGTCTTCTTCTGATAGTATTTCCTTCTTCAGCTTGACGACTGTCAATTACACTTGATTTTGTAGCGCCACATTTTGGACAACGCATGCCTTCCCCTCCTTGTCGTTTTCTTCTCATTATACCATTTTTTGAACAATTCCCAAAATAATTTTCTTTTTGGCTTGACAAGTTTTTTGTTTTGTTGTATTATTGAATTAACACAAGAGGAGGTAGAAAGGAGACCGCGATGTCTTGGACATTTGATAACAACAAACCCATCTATATGCAGATTATGGAGAAAATCAAATTACAAATTGTTTCCCATAAACTCGAACCCAACCAACAACTCCCGACTGTTAGAGAACTAGCTAGCGAAGCAGGAGTCAATCCTAACACTATCCAGCGTGCTCTATCTGAATTGGAGAGGGAAGGCTTCGTTTATTCCAAACGAACTTCCGGTCGCTTTGTCACGGAGGATTTGGACTTAATTCTCCAATCCCGAAAGCAACTTTCTGAAGAACAGTTGCAACAGTTTGTAACAGGCATGGTAGAATTTGGCTATAAAAAAGAAGAACTACCGACTGTTTTAAGAGATTATATTGAAGGAGTTTAAACTATGACCCTGTTAACTTTTGAAAATGTGTCAAAATCCTATGGAGCAAGTCCTGCTCTTGCAAATGTTTCCCTTGAAATCCCAGCTGGAAAAATCGTTGGTCTCCTTGGCCCAAACGGCTCTGGTAAGACAACCTTGATTAAACTCATCAACGGTTTACTTCAACCTGAACAAGGGCGTATTCTGATCAATGGCATGGAGCCAAGTCCAGCAACTAAAGCGATTGTTTCTTATTTACCTGATACGACCTATCTCAACGAGCAAATGAAGGTTAAAGAGGCTCTTACCTATTTCAAGACTTTCTACAAAGACTTCAATCTGGAACGCGCTCAAGGTCTTCTTCGTGACCTTGGCATCGATGAAAATAGTCGTTTCAAAAAACTCTCAAAAGGGAACAAAGAAAAGGTTCAGTTGATTCTGGTCATGAGTCGTGATGCTCGTTTGTATATCCTTGATGAACCAATTGGTGGTGTCGATCCCGCAGCGCGTGACTATATCTTGAACACCATCATCAACAACTATTCCCCAACTTCGACTGTCTTGATTTCAACTCACTTGATTTCCGACATCGAACCAATCTTGGATGAGATTATTTTCCTCAAGGATGGAAAAGTCGTCCGTCAAGGAAATGTTGATGATATTCGTTATGAGTCAGGAGAGTCAATAGACCAACTCTTTCGTCATGAATTCAAAGCCTAGATAAAGGAGATTATTATGTTTTGGAATTTAGTTCGTTATGAATTTAAAAATGTTAACAAATGGTATTTAGCCCTTTATGGTGCTGTATTGGCACTTTCTGTCATAATTGGATTACAGGCTAGTGCCATCAAAATGCTATCTTCTCAAGATCAAGAATCAATCATGCTAGTATTTCAGGCCTTTATTTTCGGAGGACTAATCATTACCATGAGTATTTCAACCTTGATATTGATTATCCGTCGCTTCAAGGGTAGTGTTTATGAGCGTCAAGGATACCTAACTTTAACCCTACCTGTATCTGAACACCAAATCATCCTAGCAAAACTCTTGGGGGCTTTCCTCTGGTCTTTGCTTAGTGCTGTAGTTTTCATTCTAAGCATTTATATCTTTTTAGTGACAGTAGACCCACAAATTATTGATGCCTATATGATCAGATACTTTTTTGGCCATTATTTAGATAGTATCGGTTTATCTCTGATTTCATATATTTTTAGTACAGTGGCAGGAATTCTCTGCATCTACTTGTCTATCTCTATCGGTCAACTCTTTAATGAATACCGTACAGCTCTTGCAGTTGTAGCCTACATCGTCATCCAGACTATACTTGGATTTATCACCCTCAATCTTCGCATCGATTTTGACTACAATTGGATGATATCCTTTGAAATTCTCAAGGATTTAATCCTTAGCCTTGTCTTCTATCTTGGAACCTACTATATCTTAAAGAACAAAGTAAACTTACAATAATAAATGAACCCCTAGCAAATAAAAGCTAGGGGCTTATTTTTACCCAAGGAAATCAAAATTCCTTGGTTTTTAACTCAATATTAAATTAGCTACAATCGGACTCACAAATACATAGAGAATACCAGTAACACCGATTGCCAAACCAGCCATAGCTCCCGCAACTGGTCCATAGCGAAAGGCCGCACCAGTTCCAACGGCGTGACCAGTTCCTCCAAGAGCAAGACCAGCAGCTACTGGGTCTTCAATTTTTAGCCATTTCAAGAGCGTTGGTCCAATAACGCTAGTCAAGATGCCAGTTGCTACCACAACTACCAAGGTGATCGTCGCTATCCCTTGTAGCTTATCCGTAATTCCAACTGCCATGGCCGTCGTTACAGACTTTGGGAAAAGCGAAATCGCCAAGAAGAAATCCATACCGAAAAATTTTGCAACTAAAGCTGTAAAAACTGTATTTACAACAACAGCAAGGAAACTACTGAGTAGAATACTTCTAACATGGTGTTTCATGAGGTGAAAACTCTTATAAAGAGGAATTCCTAAAGCTACTGTTGAAGGAACAATCAAGTTATTGAGGTAGACCCCACCTTGATAATAGGCAACATAAGAAATACCAGTCAGTTTTAGAAAAACAATGATAAATAAAGTTGCTAGCAGCAAGGGAGTGGTCAGAGGATGAGGGTACCGTCTAAAGATAATCATGCCTCCAAGATAAGCCAAAATAGACAAGGCTATACCAAAAAGTGGATTGGATACAAATTCGCTCATTTGGCACCTCTTTCTTCGTAATCACCTTCATAACGCTTTTTGATAAACTGAACTACAAGAGCAATCAAAATAATATTGATAACTGCTGCAAAAAAGACAATCAAGACAATGGGCAATAAATAGGGAGCAATCACATCAAATTTCTCCATAATCCCAACTGCAGGAGGCAAAAAGAGGATAGTCATGTTGGCTAGCAGAAAATTCCCAACCATGTTGACATGACGTAGCCGCAGCCACTTAAACTGCAGGGCTAGGAATAAAATTATTAAACCGATAATACTCCCAGGTATGGGAAGATTAAAGAAAGTTGAGATTCCCTCTCCCACTAACGAGATCACCAGTAAAATCATCAGTTGAACATATAGTTTCATCAAATACTCCCTATCGAATTAGACTTTCTGATTACCAGTTTACTCTTTTTTCAGAAAATTTCAAGGAAGCCCTTAAAAATCCTTCCTCTTGCTATCTAGATTAAAAAGTTGTATACTAATTGCGTGCGCAAGCATCTCAGATAGGCAAATCTGTTTATAACTACTATATAGAAAGGAGATTGATATGACATACTTAGAAAAATGGTTTGACTTCAACCGACGACAAGTAGAGCTAGAAGCTCTTTTAGAGCAAACGATTGCTGAGCAGAGTGACCAAAGCCTAACGCTCAAAGAATTCTATCTCTTGCACTTTTTAAATCAGGCTCAAGAAAAATCTTTGAGACAGATTGACCTGCCTGACAAACTCCATCTGAGTCCAAGTGCTGTATCACGAATGGTGGCACGCCTAGAAGCCAAAAACTGTGCTCTACTTAGTCGGAGATGTTGTGACCAGGATAAGCGAGCTAGTTTTATCTGCCTCACTAAGGAGGGTCAGACAACTCTTGCCTATCTACAAAAAGCTGTAGAAGAAAGCCTTGAAACAAAAGCAAGTTGGCTTTCCTAAAATTTTTACAAAAAAACTTGCGTGCGCAATCAATTTTCTTGACATTCCTTTTTCCAAGGAGTAAAATGAAGATATGATTTAGCAAAGGAGAATCCTATGATTGAAATCACTTATCTTGATGCCAGCAAGCAAGAGAGAACCATGACCTTCGAGTCATACGAAGAATTTGAACGTTCTCAACATGCCTGCCTGATTGGTGTCGCAGACTACTACCCTGTCCAAAAAGTAACCTACAAGGGACATGATTTGGACTACCATGGGACTTATGGAGATGTTTTCTTCTATCTCATGAAACAAGATTTAAGCCAATATAATTAAAAAGGAGAAATACTATGGCAAAAGCAATTACAGATGCAACATTCGAACAAGAAACTAAAGACGGATTGGTCTTGGTAGACTTCTGGGCTACTTGGTGTGGTCCATGTCGTATGCAAGGTCCAATCTTGGAAAAATTGTCTGAAGAACTTTCAGAAGATGTCTTGAAGATCGTTAAAATGGACGTTGACGAAAATCCAAACACAGCTCGTGCATTTGGTATCATGTCTATCCCTACTCTTCTCTTCAAGAAAGATGGACAAGTTGTTAAACAAGTGGCAGGTGTCCACACCGCAGAACAAATCAAAGCCATCGTTGCTGAATTGAGTTAATCACAAAACACTCCCACATTTGGTTATGGGAGTGTTTTTTATATATAAAAAACTACCCTCCAAGATGGAGAGTAGGATTTTTTACGATATAGTTGAATTATTCTTCAGTTCCAAGGAAGTTTTTAGCAACAAGAGCTGCAAGAACTCCACCAACGATTGGTGCAAGAATGAAAATCCAAACTTGTTGAAGAGCTGCGCCACCTACCAATACAGCAGGAGCCAAGCTACGAGCTGGGTTTACTGAAAGTCCAGTGATGTTCAATCCAACAAGAATCATAGCCATCAATGACAAACCAATCACCAAACCAGCAATAGCGCCATTCCCTTTGCTTGCTGATGTTACAGTCATGATCACCAAAACAAACAAGAATGTTGCGATGACTTCAAACAAGAAACCACCAAATACAGTTACACCGTTTGCCAAGGCATTTTCACCAAGACTTGCAGTTGACATACCTGAATTTGCCAAGAGGAAGAATACAGAAACAGATGCTAAGAAAGCACCAACTACTTGACCAAGGATGTAGTTTACAAGTTCTGAAGATGACAAACGTTTGTTAACAAACATAGCGATAGAAACAGCTGGGTTCAAGTGAGCACCTGAAACAGTTCCGATTGAGAAAGCTGCGACTACGATTGCCAAACCAAAGGCAAAAGCAATTCCAAGGTGTCCAAGACCTTCAACACCATTTCCAAAAACAACAGCTCCTGTTCCGATGAACACAAGCATAAATGTACCGATTAATTCAGCAACAAATTTTTTCATGTTAAGTCTCCTTTTTTTTCAAACTATCTATTAGTCTATCAGAAGAAGGAAAGGGTTTCAAGAAAAACGCTTGGAAAATATACTCGGAGAATCAGTCACCCCTTTAGAGAGGATTTTTACATTAAAAATAAATTCTCAGATGACTTTATATTCTTTAAACCTAGAATTTTTAATTAAATACAATCAAATATAATATGAAGAAGATGAATAGCAATACCGACTCAGCTATAAGCTCCTCTTTGCAATTACGACCTTCAATACTTTTTTTAACAATTACTACAAATAAAGCAAAAATAACAACTTCCAATAATCCTATCAATAACATCATAGAACCTCATCACTTGCCATTGTCCTACTCGCCCAACTCTGCACTGTAAGCTATAATCTGATCAACCGTATCAGACAAGAACTGAATCGTATCACGAAGTGGTTTATCTGTTGAGATATCTGCTCCGATGATCATTGCTGACTCAAGCGGTGTCTTGCTACCTCCTGATTTGAGGAGTTTGAGCCAATCTTCAGCTCCAGTTTCAGAATTTTTCAGATGCAAGTAACCCGCTGTTGAGATAACCAGACCCGCTGAATAGGTATAACTATACAAGCCCATGTAGTAGTGAGCTTGACGCATCCATGTTAAGGCTGCATCATCATCAATCTCAATAGCATCACCCCAGAATTCTGTCAAGACTTCCTTCATAATGCTGTTAAGTTTGCTTGCTCCGAAGGTTTCTCCTTCTTCAATCAATGTATAAACCTTGCGCTGGAAGGCTGCTTCCAAGAGGTGGGTTATAAAGTTATGGAAGTAGGTGTCTGTCAAACGGTGAGCAAGGGCAAAGCGTTTTTGACGAGGGTCGTCAGACTGGTGTTCCAAATAATCACTTAAAAGTAATTCATTGAAGGTTGATGGCGCTTCGACATAGTAGGTCGACATGTGGGCGTTGAAGTAACTCTGATGGTTATCCGAAAAGATAAATTGACCAGAATGCCCGATTTCATGAATCAAGGTATAAACATCGCTCAAACGACCTGTCCAGCTCATGAGGACATATGGATGCACACGGTAGGGATCAGCTGCATACCCACCTGAATCCTTACCACTATTGGCAGCAAAGTCCACCCAGCGTTCTTCTTGATAGCGAGCAACTTCTTGACAATATTCTTGTCCCAAAGGTTCTACTGACTTCATGACCAAATCATAGGCATCCTCAATGCTAACCTCTGGATTCAGAGCGCTGTCCAAATCCAATTTCCAATCAGCAAAGGTCATCTTTTCAAGACCATTAACCTTAGCAACATGCTTGAGATATCTCTGAGCGACTGGCGCAAAGTCCTTCATGATAAGGTCAATCTGGCGGTCAAACATAGCACGGTCCACTTCTTGCTCAGCTAAAAGATAGTCAAATACTGAGTCATAACCTTTCATATCTGCCAACAATTTTTCAGACTTGACCTGAGCAAGGTAAGCTGCCGCAGCTGTATTTTGGTGCTTACGTAGTCCTTCTGAGAAAGAACGGAAGGATTTTTCACGGACTTCCGCGTCCTCGTGGTTTTGGTAGAAATTCTCATAGGTTACAAAGCTATTTTTGTAGGTTTTTCCATGGGCTTCAAAGTCAGCCATTTCAAAGTCCCCAGCTCGCATTTTAGTATAGATATCCTGCGGACTATAGAAAACTTCACCCAGATTGGTCAAGGCCTTCTCCACATCAGGCCCAAGATAGTGAGCTTTTTTTATTTTTGCTTGACGAATGGCTGCAGTCAAATGTGGCAAGTCACCCAAACGGTCCAAAACTTCCTCATCTGCAGCCACCAAGGCGTCGTCAAAGAAAGTTAAGGCAACACTTGCATCTGTCTCAAAGTCCATCCCAGCTTGGGCGATATTGGCAAAATCCTCGTTACTATAGTCCGTCGTCTGAGGCATAAAGGAGTAATTCCCGATATGACTCATCTGAATATAGATTTGTTCCAATTCTGCAAAGGCCTTTTCAAAATCTTCAAAAGTGTGAAGATTACCCTTGTAGTCACGGCTAAATTGATTGATGTCTTCACGCGCCTTTTCAATCGCACGCAAGAAGTCCTCACGGTCTTGATATAAGGCTGTCAAGTCCCAAAGTTCCTTTTCGGGAAATTCTGAACGGTGTTTTTGTTCCATCTTCTTCCTCTTATTTCTTTAATTCTAGCAAAACACTGATGGCTGATAAGGCATAAAGTGGTGCTGTTTCAGCTCGTAGGATGCGAGGCCCAAGTCCTGCGAGAATCGCTCCTTTAGCTACAAAAGATTCGATTTCTGCAGGTGACAGACCTCCTTCTGGACCAAAGATAAAGAGCAGTTTAGCTCCTTTTTCAAGACCCGATACTGCTTGTATGAGCGCTGCTGATTCGCCTTCTTTGGCCGACTCTTCATAGGCCACTACGATGCGGTCAAACTGGTCAAGTTTGGCTATAAAGTCTGCCTTTTTCTCAAAAAGGGTAATGCTTGGGACAAGATTCCGCTTGCTTTGTTCTGCCGCTCCAAGGGCGATTTTTTCTAGTTTTTCGGCCTTTTTACCCAATTTTTTGCCATCCCATTTGGCGACTGACCAGTCTGCAGGGAAGGCCCATATCTGGCTAGCACCTAATTCAGTTACTTTTTGAGTGATAAACTCCAGCTTATCTCCTTTGGGAAAGCCTGATGCGATGGTCACTTGGACTGGCAGTTCCACATTGTCTGCTAATTCCTCAATCAGCTCCAACTGACGGGCCTCTACATTTACCACACGCGCCAAACGCTTAATGCCATCATCAAAGACCAATGTCACTTCATCGTCTTCTTTCAAACGCATGACCTGAAACATGTGCTTGCTGGTTTCCTTGTCCTCGATGGTGACAGGTGAGCTAGCCAAACCTTTTACAAAATACTGTTGCATGCTAGCCTCCAATCACACCAGATATATCCTTGGTTTTTTTGAAGACACAGGCATTCCACTCTCCTTGGATCATGTGGGTTTCAAGGAAAAATCCAGCTGACTCAGCCGACTCACGCACCATGCCCCACTTGTCCTTGATAATCCCGCTCATGATGAGATAGCCTTCGTCCTTGACCAAACGATAAGCATCATCCGTCAGGTGAATAAGGATATCCGCCAAGATATTAGCCACGATGACGTCTGCCTCGATTTCCACGCCTTTAAGCAAATCTCCTGGGGCTATATGGATGTTTTCCATACCAGGATTGAGCTCAATATTTTCCTGAGCGACACGAACCGCTACGTCATCCAAGTCATAGGCGAAGATTTCCTTGGCACCAAGTAGCGAGCTAGCAATGGAGAGGACGCCTGAACCTGTCCCTACATCTAGCACTGTTTCGCCACCGCGAAGAACCTGCTCCAAGGCAAAGAGACTCATCTTAGTCGTCGGGTGGGTTCCTGTTCCAAATGCCATACCTGGATCCAGCTTGATAATCTTCTCGCCAGCAGTCGCCTCATAGTCTGTCCATGACGGAACGATAGTCAAGTCATGGGTGATACGAGCTGGTTCATAGTATTTCTTCCAATTATCTGCCCAGTCTTCCTCAGCCAAGGCTGTCGTGCCAATCTTAACCTCACCCAGATCCATAAAGTCGGTCAATTCTGCCAGACGAGCCTGCAAATCAGTCTCCACTGCCGCTACATCAACCGTATCAGGATAGTAGGCGGTCACCACAATTTCTTCTTGTTGCTCGACCTCTGGGAAAATCTCACCGAAGCGGTCCACATTTCCCACATAGTCCATGCTGTCTTCAATTGCAACGCCCTGGGCGCCTAGTTCAATCAAGAGATTAGAGACCAGCTCCTCTCCCTCACGCTTCACTGTTACTTTTAACTCTTGCCATGTTTCCATCATTAAGATACCAAGCCCGTCATGCACAAAGCCAAATAGGAAATTCTCTGAAGACGCTTGTGTCTATGAGAAGTTTATCTTTTTGGCACAGTGTTTAGGGCGGGTTCAGTTTAGAAATTTAACCGAACCATCCTTTCTATTCACTTTCTTTTAAATAATCCCTCAATCTCCCCTGTAGCTGAGGCACTGCCTGTTTAGACTTCAAAAACTCCTCAATAGGAATCAGTTTATAGCCCTGCCCTTCATCTCCAAAGGTAATATTGTCAAATTGTTCTTGTCTTAGCTGACCAACCATAAAGACCGATTGCTTGCCTTCAAAGATTACGCTAGGATAAATTTTTCCCCAAAGCAAACAATCTTCATTTAAATGAATTCCCAGTTCTTCATGAACTTCACGCGCTGCGCATTCAAAGGGACTTTCATCCCCTTCACGGCCACCACCTGGCAACTCCCACATATTGGGACAAGGGATATCGTCCTTGTCATCACGTAAGATAGTCAAGACCTTATCCCCACAAATCAAGGCAATCTTGCAACCTTGGAAATCCATTCTGCTATCTAATAATTCCATGATATTTACTCTTTTCTATGATAACAATTACTCTCTAGGAAAATACGAGCTAGCTTTCTTCGATTACTTTTTGGCACTCTGCATCCCAGTACGCCTGCCATCTACCATGTTTTTTAGCAAAATAAACCGTAAACTCATCATTTACATAATCTGCAACATATCGAAGATTAGGCGGATTTTCCTCACCATTTAATATCCAAGGATGGAAGTAAAATGTCCTTTCCCATCTCTTCTGAGTATAGCCGAGATCCTTGGCATACTGAGGGATGGGTTGTTGCATCTCACTTTCCAAATAGGACTGAATGGCATTGTCAATACTATTTAAACGAGCTAATAGTTGTTGGAACTGATCTTCCTCCTCAATTTTGAAATCACCTATGAACTCAAATTCTGCAAAGTCTATAGAAAATTCAAATAATGTGATTTTACCATCCTCAACATAGTGCCCATCTTCATCAACACAACAACGAGTTCCTGACTTCAATACTCGCTCAAAATCTAAATCCGCAAAGCGATTGCGGGGAAGAATATCAACTGACGGCTCAGTTTTAGCTGACCTTCTCCTGAAAAACTGTTTGACTTTTTCTAGCATAGTCTCCCCCTTCTCCTTGAATTCATTATTTAAAAATGTCCACTTAGAATCTTTTCTAGTATCTCGGATAAGGGTAGAATTCTCCCTCTTCCAAGCCTGCTTTTCCTTCTTCAAAGACTTCTTGGTTCCATTCCATGACAAATTCTTCTGCTTCTCGGTCTTCCAAAAAGTCCATGAGAGCATCTAGTCCAACTTCTGCAGTATCTTTGAGGAATAGCGCAAAATAAGCTAAGAATTCACGAGAAAAACCTTTTTTAGGCAGGTAAGGGATGACTGTCAAATAGTCTTCCTCATTAACAGTTGACTTGGCAGGGTTGTAAAAGAGTACCGCTTCCTCAAAAAGGATATCGTCTGATGACACCTCTCCGTCCTCATCCAGCATCTCCACTCCTGCAGGATTTTGCGCTTCTAGCAAAAAACTCACTTCAACTGCATGATTGCGCTTGTCCCAGCTAATCTCATAATCAAAAGGAAAGTTCTTGTCCAACTCTTCCTGTAAAACATCTAAAAATCCGTATGTTGCCATTTTGTCCTCTTTCTATACGACTCTTCAATCGCCCCGAATACTCGGAAATATGCTAAAATAGATACTACCATATTACCACATTAGTATCAGAAAATCCATGTTAGAAAGGACTGCTATGCCAGACAATCTCGCGCTTCGTATGCGCCCCAAAACCATCGACCAGGTCATCGGTCAGGAGCATCTAGTTGGACCTGGCAAGATTATCCGCCGTATGGTGGAAGCCAATCGCCTATCCTCTATGATCCTCTACGGACCTCCAGGCATCGGAAAAACCAGTATCGCTTCAGCCATCGCTGGAACGACCAAGTATGCTTTTCGGACCTTCAATGCGACAGTTGATAGTAAAAAACACCTCCAAGAAATCGCTGAGGAAGCTAAATTCTCAGGTGGCCTTGTACTGCTACTAGACGAGATTCATCGTCTTGACAAGACTAAACAAGACTTCCTCTTGCCTCTCTTGGAAAGTGGACTGGTCATCATGATTGGAGCCACGACTGAAAATCCTTTCTTTTCTGTCACTCCAGCCATTCGTAGCCGTGTTCAGATTTTTGAATTAGAACCCTTATCCAATCAAGACGTCAAAAAGGCCATTCAAATAGCCCTGACAGATCCTGAACGTGGTTTTGATTTCCCTGTTGAATTAGATGATGATGCCCTTGATTTTATCGCGACATCTACCAATGGAGACCTCCGGTCTGCCTTCAATTCACTTGATTTGGCAGTTCTCTCCACTCCAGAAAATGATGACGGTGTCCGCCACATCACGCTCGACATCATGGAAAATAGTCTTCAGAGAAGCTACATCACTATGGACAAGGATGGAGACGGACACTATGATGTTCTATCTGCCCTGCAAAAATCCATCCGTGGATCCGATGTCGATGCTAGTCTCCACTATGCTGCTCGCTTGATAGAAGCAGGTGACCTTCCTAGTCTAGCTCGTCGTTTGACTGTTATTGCTTATGAAGATATTGGCTTAGCCAATCCAGAAGCGCAGATTCATACCGTAACTGCTTTGGATGCTGCGCAAAGAATCGGTTTCCCAGAAGCCCGCATCCTCATTGCCAATGTCGTCATTGATCTGGCACTTTCACCTAAGTCTAACTCAGCCTACGTGGCTATAGATAAGGCCTTGTCTGACCTTAAAACATCGGGGCATCTACCGATTCCACGTCACTTGCGAGATGGACATTATAGCGGTAGCAAGGAACTAGGTAACGCCCAAAATTATCTCTATCCACATAATTATCCTGGTCACTGGGTCAAGCAAGAATACCTACCAGAAAAAATCCGTGACCATCACTACTTTTCTCCAGAAGATAGTGGAAAATACGAACGTGCCCTGGCTCAACGCAAGGAAACCATTGATAAATTACGAAACTTATGAAATCCTTTTCAAAATTTTTAATTTTCCCTTGATTTTTTTTGAAAAAGTGGTATCATATAATCATAGAAACGCTGTGGTGTACGACTTCACATTTAAGTGTTGACCGACTATTTTTTGTATTATTAGGGAAACAAAAGTCTTCTAACAGCATGTAGGCCGTCTCACACGGAAACAGCTTCAGTTAGAGCGAGTTGCCCACCTGCTTAATTGCGCGGGTTCAATACAAACCGTGAAGTTTCGGCACCAATACAGCTTTTTATTTGCCTCCTTAGCTCAGTTGGTAGAGCAGTAGACTCTTAATCTATGGGTCGCAGGTTCGAGCCCTGCAGGGGGCATCTAAATCAACAGGAAAAAGCCTTTATTTATAAGGCTTTTTTGCTTGTCTATAACTGATTTGCCCCATCATTTGCCCCACATTTTTTTTATGAGCAATCTTTCCAGACATCTCTGATTATGAAAAACAAAAAAGCTATCCTACCTTTGCAAATTTGGATAAGATAGCGGAATATTTTAATGCAACTCCAACCCAACTCTTTGGAACGAGTAAAGAGATTGAGTTAGAAAAGAGTGTTCTTGAATCTAATGAATACTCTGATAAAGTAAGTGAAATCTTAAAAGCTGTCAAATACATCGAGCATTTCCTACATACTGATGGACAGTACTTAGAGGATTTACTTTACCTAACAAGAGGCAACCAACTATACACAGAAGATGGAAAAGAGTTGTATATTGATCCAACTTCTCAGAAAAGAACACTTCATACCCAATATGAACCTGGTTTTATTGAAGCAAGAGATAAATCTCCACTAGAGCTCTTAATTGAAAATAAGGAATTGTTTGATAAATAGAAAAAGCGAGGATAACCTCGCTTCAGATTGAAGTTAAAATCTTTAGAAGACACTTTTATAAGGACTTTGTCTTAAATCTGTGAAAAGGAGTGAAAACTCCTTTTCTTTTTGTAAGTCAGACTGAAACTTCCAAATTGTTTATTTATTTTATTGACATTTTCTATAAAAATAAGTACAATAGTTTTATTAACAAACTATACTATACTATATAGGGGGTATTGAAATGAAATTTTCTAATCGTTTACTGCTATTCCTTGCAGGAGTTGTTTTTGTCCTTTTAGGACTTTTCCTATTTACAAACCCAGTAGCTAATCTTGTTGCTTACAGCTGGTGGATTTCATTTGGTTTACTGGTTTCTTCTATAGCAGCTATTTTAGGCTATTTCTCTGCACCAAAAGAGCTTCGCTCACCTGTTTATCTTTTCCAAGGATTTGTTAGTCTTCTCTTAGCTCTTTACCTCGTTGCTTATGGCTTTGTGACCCTGCCGGTCGTCATTCCGACCATTGTAGGAATTTGGTTAATTGTAGAAGCCATTATTGCTTTCTTTAAAGGCAATCGTCTAAGATTGATTTTCCCTATTATTGGTAGCAATATCACGTGGGTAGCCTTGCTTGAATTTTTACTAGGTCTAGTGATTCTGTTCAATCCAGTGGCTACAGGTGTCTTTGTCGTTTATGTCATTGCCTTTTCAGTTTTAGTTACTGGCTTCACCTACATTATTGAGGCCTTTCGTAAATAGTCTAGTTGCTATTTCTATCGCATTCAAAAAAGCTGGGAAATCATATTCTCAGCTTTTTTGTCTCTTTAATTATCACTTTTTCGCATTCCATTCTGCGTAGAAATTTGTTTTTCCATTTTATCCTCCGATTTGAACTCGCACTGACATTTATTTATAACAACACTATATATCTAGTATGGCATAATCATTAGGTATTATAGATTTTCAAACCAAATAGGAAACCTCTATGAGTCATTCGTTATTTTTGCCCCATTTTTAAATTCTGACATTGAAAATACCTAAAAGTATTTCCCTAAAATCAGCTATATTTCAACATTTTTGTTTATTTTCAATATGAAAAGTTCTTACAAATTCATGTCGTTATCCTGAGAATAGTTAGAATAAATTAAAATAAGGTCTTTATCTAACACGAAAGCCACATATGTTTATTTTTCATTAACTTGTGTAATGAAAAATAACTGAAAATCTTTTGCATCTTTCTGAGTCGGAAAGTCAATTATAATATTGTCCAACGCAGTACCAAACCACCTATTTGCCGACCTTTTTCTATTGCTTTTACAGATAGGAGTATTCTTCCCTTAGCCAGCCAACGGTTTATCGACTTCATCCTTGCTAATAAACACCTGCTCTGTTAAGACGGGACACTCTTATCCCAAAAAAGTTCCAAAGTCTCACCTGACTCTGGAACTTTTTGATTTCTACACTTATTGTTTGGCTTCCTGTTTTAATTGTTGCACCTGTTCCTCGTACTGGACAAGCTCCTTGTCTTTTATATTGATAGTCGCTTCTGCTTCAGCAATGCGGCTTCTCAGATCTTGAGTCTTGCTATGGTGATAGCTAATACCAATAACACTACCAGCAATGATTCCGATTACTAGACAAGTAAAAATCACCAAAATCAAGGAAGCAGATAGTTGTGTAAAGACAAGACTGACAGTTACTGTTTGACGATTGAGCAGACCAAAGCAGATCACAATGACTAATAAGATCAAACCGCCAATTAGATAAGCCTTATCTTTCAGTGACAATTCATTAAATTTTTTTAGCATAAGTTCCTTTTCTCCTGACTATGTTGATAGAAAACTACACAACATTTAGATATTAACCGAAGCCATTCTACCAGAAAAATTCGATACTGTCAATAATTATTTGATTAACACTCCGTAACTCTACTTGAGTATTTACACATAATTATTGACAGTATCCCGATTTGAACTCGCACTGACATTTATTTATAACAACACTATATATCTAGTATGGCATAATCATTAGGTATTATAGGTTTTCAAACCAAATGTGAGTCATTCGTTTTTGCCCCACTTTTGCCCCATTTTTAAATCCTGACATTGAAAACACCTAAAAGTATTTCCCTAAAATCAGCTATATTTCAACACTTTTGTTTATTTTCAATATGAAAAGTTCTTACAAATTCATGCAGGGGGCATCTAAACAACAGGAAAAAGCCTTGATTTCAAGGCTTTTTTGATGTCAAATAACTTTTTGTAGCAAATCATTATAAAGGTTTTCCAACCTTATCAAACTTATCATTTATTCTCAATCAATTGCTAGCAATATTTGATAAGACCAACTGTTTTTTACAGTACAGAGCTAGTCTATAATTAACTAAACTATACTAATTTGTGCCCATATTACATGGCCAATCCGCATAGAGATTAAAATGGGCTATTATGAATTCATAAATTTTCGCAACAGAACAAGAGCAAGTCATTTAGAAATAAAAGAGAAGAGAATCTTTCACTCTCTTCTTAGTATATCTTATTAAATTCAGTCTTTCTCAATCTACCTGATTTTCCTTTGCAACGACAAATTCCTTAACCAATCGATAGATAACAGCAGATATCGGTGTAAAGAATATCATCCCAAGTAAGCCAAAGAGATTGCCTCCAATACTAGCAGCCGCAAGCGTGAAAATAGCTGGCAAACCAATAGACTGACCTACAACTCTAGGATAAATAAGGTTTCCTTCAATCAGCTGTATAACTTGATATAGAAGAAGAGAAAGTAAGGCTTGAGTAGGACTCACTGTGAAGATAAAAATCGCTCCCACAACACAAGCAATCATAGGCCCTACATAAGGAATGAACGATAGCACTCCTGCAAAGATACCTGTCATTACTCCATAGGGTATCCCAAACACGCTGTAACCAACCGCTATCATAACTCCTATGATAACTGCTTCAATCAGCTGACTCATCAAAAATTGGTCATAAGTCTCTAGTGCTACTTGTCCAATGTAAGTCAACTTTATCACCACCTTCTCTGGAAGAAAAACTTTTAGAAGTCGACTCGTCATCGCTGCCAAATGTTCCTTACTGGATAAAAATAAAAAGGTGAAGACTATAATCAAAAAGGCATTCATCAAACTTGAAAAAATATTGCCGATATTACTAGTCAGACCTGATAAAAAACCTATCAAAGCTTGGCTAATAGAACTAGACTGTCCCTGTATGCCTGATACGATAGTTGACAACATGTCTTTGGTTACAAATTCCGAGCTGCCTAGCAATTTCCCAAGTTGAGTAAGGACTGTTGAAAGGACTGTTCCCAGCTGACTAATAGTCTGGGCTAGGGTTGGCAGCACCAAAACCAAAAGAGCAATCACGATTAAGATAAGAGCTAGGAAAACAAGTACCATGGCAATCGGACGACGCAACTCTGCCTTTACCTTCAATTTAACTAAGTACTGTTCAATTTTTTTCATGGGAACATTGAGCACAAAAGCAATAACAGCACCATAAATCAAGGTTGATATTACATCAAAGAGAGAGATTGCTCCTGATATAAAGCTCGATGCATTCAGAATTACAAGAGCAACCAGCCCTATAAAAAGTATTAACGGGGTGTATTTTTTTACTAAGTTCATAAATTCTCCTTAATAAACATGTTTAGATACGACTATACTATTTGGTTTTTCAAACTCTCGATTAAGGTAGGTTTGGTAAGTTCCTGGAGCGATAAATCCTTTTGGTGAGAGGATATCTGTTCCAGCTTGACCGACTATGGTATCAGCCAAGAGCACACAGTTTGTAGATAAGACAAAGTAGGATTTAAACTTAGATTTGATAAATTTATAAAGTTCCCCATCTGTCTCATGTCTGATTTTATAAGCGTAGGTGTAGTCTTCCTTACCATCCCCTGTCATGATTTTATCTGCACTTGGCTCCCATGGAATCGTCAGTTGTTTCAATTCAGCCAACTTTTTCTGAACTGCTTTTTCCATTTCAGGCGTCAAATCTATCCCATAACCAAAAAGCGTTTTTTGACTCTCACGTTTACATAGGTCAATGTACTTGTCACGATCACAGAAATATAAGACACCATCTCCTACCATGCCAAATAAGGTCTCAGAAGACGGATCATAGTTGCCATAAGAAATAACACGGCCTTGATAGCAGATATCCACATGACCAATTGCCGAAAACAGAGAGGTCTCAGCTGTATGAACAAAAATTTCAAGCTCCGCTGTCTTACCAGACTTCACTATTCCAAGATGGATATCTTCTTCCTCATCAGCATTTTCCAGCATAAATTTGTTAATTTTTGCTAAAGTTCTTGCAGGGATGAGAGCGGCTAGGACAATAGGTAAGCTCATTCTTACACGACGTTTGAGATGGTTTTTCCCAATTTCCTCCTCAAACAAGAAACCATCACGGATATTGGACAGACCATAAAGGAAAAAATAAGCCCCTAATACAAAGAGTTGAAAGACAGAATTTCCTGTAGAGGACAAAAGACTAGTCCCACCAAGAAAAACTAGTACGAGTCCATCTAGTAAGAGACGAAAACGAGGTCGAATTTTGTTTTTGCGGTAGAGAACATAGGTGACAAGGTTGATACTAGCATGAAAAATCTGATAAATTCCAATCACAAGAGCCAAAATATAAATCGGCACATCCGTCGCAAGATTGGAGCCAAGCAAATATCCCAGCACTAACAATTTAACCAGTGCAACTCCCAAGGTGTCCGTTGACTGACTTTTTTTGAAAATACGTAATACTAAATCTAAGACCGTTGCTATCCAAGCTAAAAACAGAACCAGTCGAATAACCGTCACTGGCAACCAAGTTCCCGTGACCATCAAGATAAGACCTAGCAGAACAAACAAGAAACCCTGAACAAGTAATTTCTTACCTGTCAGACCTAAAGAAAGAATTTTTTCCATAAAAGACCTTTCAAAAATAATAATTAAGCCCTTTGATCAAATTGACTGGTAAATAGCTGACGGCACAAACAGCCTGTGCCAGCAAGACATGGCGACTGACTGTAGCAATGTCACCATCTTGTCTTTTGCACTTCTGAAATTTGTTTTATTGAGTCGAAATCAGAGCTTTTAAAAACTAGCTAAACTTGAGAGATAAGTACAATTGAGACGAAAAAATGTCTAACCAATACTACTTGTAAAGGTAAGAAAATATTATTTCTATTCTATTAATGATTTATATACTATCTATTATGACACAATACTCACTATAGTTCAACTTTTTACCTATTTAAAACCATAAAGCCTACATAACTCTTTGAAGAGAACAAAAATCTGAATGTAATAAGATAGTACCCATTACCCATATTATAATTAGATTATGAATTGAAGCTTTTTGGAACTAAAATTAGGAATAATTGAGAAAGTAGGGAGGGAAATTTTGCTTTTACCCCATTTTGAAATAATTTCATTTTAGATTTTTCTAAGTTTCTTTCAAAGAGCCTGCAGGGGGCATCTAAACAACAGGAAAAAGCCTTGATTTACAAGGCTTTTTTGTTTTTCTAAAAGATTTTCTCTAGATATTTAGCAGAATCCCAAGATAGTTTCTCAATGTTCCACTTCTTCCTTAAATCGTACTTTTCCTTGGCTGTATAATCTCATAATCTTCACAAAGCGAACTGGATTGTTTTGGTTATACAAAAGAAATACTGAAAAGAATAACATACCAGCAAACCACAAACCATAGCCTTCATTAATTGGTTGACCAAATTTTAGAGGAAGAGTCAAGAAATACAAAAAATAAAAGATGGACACTATATTTACTGCAAAGCGGGCAAATCGAAAAGGTAAAGCAGACAGTTGTCTAGGATCAAACTGGTTTTTCACAAACAAATTATGTGATGCGGCATAGTAAAAGGCTTTCTCTGTCGTCGGCTGTGCTTTGCGAACATTTTTATAGAGTGCTCGTTCAAGTAAAGTAACCAACGAGAAAAACTGCATCAACCAAAATAGAAAAATACAAGCTAGACTAAACCAGTTATAGACACCAATAAACTTGAGGGAAAAGAAGCCCGAAATTGCAGGCCCACCTGCTAGTAAGAGAATTACCAAATCAGGAATAAAGGCATTCGTTTCACCAGCTTTTTCAGTATTGAGCAACCTACTCTTTGGAGCAGCTAAAGCCTCTCCTGTCTTTTGGTCATAATAAACAGCTTGACCGTCACATTCGCCGATAAAGACACGACGGCGTCCGAGAAAAAACATATTGACCTCTTTCTATTTCCTTTGTTATATTTCCTTCTTAACTCGACTATTTCTGTACCGTTCAACTGCCTTCAGCCATCGAATCATATTATTTTGCCACAGCAATAGAACTGCGACAGCTGGCAATATCCCCATCAGACTTAAAGGGAATAGCTCACTGCCGATTTGTGTTCCCATCATCTTCAAAACGAGCATGGAAAGGACAGAAATCGGACCCACCAATCCCATGACAGCTATAAAGACTGTGAAAATCCAGGCAAATAGCTTCTTGCCAAGGGTAACCTTCTTATCTGAAAAATTATTCCAAAAGAGATTGCTATTGACGGCTCTTCTGAAGTTTTCCTTGCTGGTAGGTTGCGCTAAGGCAACATTTTTGTAGAGTGCTCGCTCCACGATCACCAATAGTAAAATGGCTTCCAGCAACCAAATTAGCAGAAAACAAATCAGAGTTCCATAGCTATAGACACCCGTAAAAAAGCGTGTTGCGGGAAAAAACTGCAGGATGCTACTAACCGCTAAAAGAGTACAAATCGACAAGATGATATGTTTTCGATTCCCACGCGCCGCATCTGTATTTAAGAGTTTACTCTTAGGAGCTGCTAGAGGATTTCGTGGCTCATTGACATGGACATATATGGCCTGACCTTGGCTCTCTCCTATATAAATCACTTTCCTAAAAAACATGCTTTCCTTTCTCCTCTAACCAACTGATCTTCCTGAAATGATATCCTCATCTAAAACTAGCTTGATTTTTAATTTTCTCCAGAATCTTTTTCCAAGAGCTCTGGATGCTTCTTCATGTAGGCCTTCCCATACCATTCTTTGACAGACTGGCCCTCCCACTCACGGTAGTCTTCTGGGTATTTCCACTTATAATAGGCATGGAGGAAATAAGGAAAACCGATAAAAATAACGATGGCGAACAATACAAAGTTACAAAAAATCCATAACAGCAAAAAACCAAAGCCTTTTATTGAGTTTAAAATATCTATTTCAAAAAATCCCAAAAGATGCTTTATGATAATAGCTACTCCTAAAATCCCATACCATAGAGAGTAATCACTTTTGCCACCTTATTCCGAAATGTCTCTTTCAACACCTCACCATACATGAGTTTCCTTAACCCCGCTAGCTCAATATTAAACATCCAGTAAATAATCATCACAATGAAACCAACTATACCAATAATTTCCCAAGAGGCCAAATTTGCTAGCAGAAAGTCTAAAAATATTAGATCCATTTCCAATAAGAACCAAATCATAAATGTAAAAGCATGAAACTGATAACGATACGGTAATAAGTACGTTCGTTTAATAAATTTTCCAATCACAACCAAGGATAACCAGATAATAAGTAAAATCAGAAAAACATTTACTGTTAAAGACTCGTGCTTAGCTATTGGAAGGGTCAACGTATCACTTTCATGGAACTCCATAGAGATAGCCAGCAAGATAAAGTTAAAGCCGACAGGAAAAATAAGGCTTAAAATAAAACTTCGAATACAAAACCAAAGGGAAGCATGGCCATTCTTAAAAAATTTCGCAGTCTTATCATGTTGCTCCTGCTGTAACTTTCTAAAACCATCATCTTCAAGATTCAGACTCTCTTCAAAACTTGCCTGAAAAAGGGATTTTTTCTTCATTTACTCCTCCAATTTTATGACACAATTGATAGATTTTTTCCCAAAGAGAGATAAAAAAATGAAAGAATTATAAACCTTGAGCAATATTTCCTAGTTGGTTCACTCGATCATGAATGGTTTCCACATTTAAATTTCCATGTTGATATTCACAAAGAAAGCCATTTTCGTAGAAAACTTGCTCTGAAAGCTGACCTTTTGGTGTATCTGGGCATTCAATCATGACAACATTAAAGACACCACCTGTTCCTGTCCCCTCAATTGTATTGCCTCTAAAATGATAAGTGAAAGCCCGAAATTGCTTCCCATTGTAGTTACCAGAGATGACATAGACAACTTTTCTCTCATGACCACACCCAAAAGGAAAATGGCTAAAATTAGCATATTTTTCTACATAGGGACTTTGTGTAGGAGTTATAGTAAGCGTACTAGACATCGTTCCGCTTGAGTAATCCCTATAGTTGTCTCTACCTTGAGCTTGGTCAAATTGATAGCCATGCGCAGTTGCAAATGCTTGGTATTCTTTGTTGTGTGTATTGGCGTAGCTAATGGCCCAATAAACAATCCCTGCTATAACAAAGATGAATAACATAAAGATGATAAAGAAAAAAACAAAAGGCATTATCATTTTATACTCCTTTTAAAACTGTTTAAAAAGCAAAGGCGTTTCTACACCCTTACTTCTTACTGGTATTCTTAGTTACGGTAAAAATGACTATCTTTGTCACTTGGTGATTGGCCAATAGACAAGACTTCTTGGCTACCATCTGTACCTGTCAATTCATTTTGGACTCCCTCTGGAGTGTAGATAAGGCGGGCACCTTCTCCACCATCAACGCGTTGGATGCCTGCTGAGTAATAACCATTTTTTTCCTCTACTCGACCCATCTCATAATTAAAGGTTCCTTTTGAACTTTGGATCGTTACAATTCCATCAGATGTAACTGTTGCAGTTGTTCCTGCATAATTTTCCCAAGTTCCCACAAATTTAGCGTAAGCTTCTTGTGACTTTTGCTTATCTTCCTTTTGTTCTGCTTGAGTCGTTTTAGCATCTGACACACTACTTGCCTCAGACTTCTGCCCCTCTTTTTTGCCTGCTTCTGTTTTACTTGCTGAAGCCGTCGTTACTTGAGTTGTTGTTTCCTTTTGATTTGAAGCTGAAGTATTCTTGTCAGCCTTTCCACCACAAGCAGCTAATGTAATAGCAGCTAACAAGGTCAGTACTGATAGACTTGTATAGCGCAATGTTGTGTTAGTCATAAAAATCTCCTTTGAAATATGGTCGTTTAAAGTGGCTAGCCTAGTTTTACATATAATTTTGATGGCTAACTCATTGCTTTCAGTGTATCATTTATTTCGTTTTTATTCAATAGCTACCCTACATAGAAAAAAGGCTCATCCTATTAGGAATTAGCCCTTCTTTCTCTAGTCTTTATTTAATTACTTTTTAGTAGATAAACATGGCATCGCCAAAGCTAAAGAAACGGTATTTTTCATCGATAGCATGTTGGTAGGCTTGGAGGACCAATTCACGACCTGCAAAAGCTGAGACAAGCATGACCAAGGTAGACTTCGGCAAATGGAAATTAGTAGAAAAAGCATCCACCACTTTCCAATCATAGCCCGGTTTGATAAAGATATTGGTCCAGCCAGAATCGGCCTGGATTTGCCCATCAAACTTACTTCCGATAGTCTCTAGCGTACGGATAGAGGTTGTTCCTACAGCAATGACACGGCCACCATTTTCTTTGACCTGACGCAAGGTCGCTGCAGCTTCCTCAGACAATTGATAAAACTCTGAGTGCATCTCGTGCTCATCCAGATTATCTACTGAAACAGGTCTAAAGGTCCCAAGTCCAACATGCAAGGTCAGGTAGACAAGATGAACTCTTTTTTGCTGGATTTCTTCCAGTAATTCCTTGGTGAAATGTAGCCCTGCAGTTGGAGCTGCTGCTGATCCACTCTCCTTGGCATAGACTGTCTGGTAACGTTCACGGTCATCCAATTTTTCGTGAATATAAGGAGGCAAAGGCATTTCTCCAAGACTTTCAAGTACTTCTAGGAAAATTCCTTCATACTCAAAACGGACAATACGACCGCCATGGGTTAATTCCTCAGTCACGACTGCGCTAAGTCGACCATCACCAAAAATAACTCGGGTGCCGACCTTGAGACGTTTGGCAGGTTTTGCCAAGACTTCCCATTCGTCTCCTGCTGTATTTTTCAAAAGCAAGAGTTCAACATGGCCCCCTGTTTCTTCTTTTTGACCATGAAGTCGAGCTGGCAAAACGCGGGTATCATTCATAACCAGGGCATCACCTGGCTCTAGCATTTCAATAATGGAGTGAAAGTGGCGATCTTGAAATTCTCCAGTCTGGCGATTGACCATCAAGAGTTTAGAGGCATCGCGCTTTTCCAAAGGAGTCTGAGCAATCAATTCCTCTGGCAAGTGAAAATCAAAATCATTTGTATTTAATGTCGTCATTCTTCTTTTCTCTTCTCATTTACTCAAATTACTTATCAAAGCGAACTTCTTCAAGTAAGTACTCGATGAAGCGTTCACCCATCTTAGACAAGCTAGTTTTCTCATGCTGGATATAAACCAGTTCAATGGGATCATCAATATCAAGTGGAATAGAAACGATATTGTCTCCATTAAGATTACTATTAAGGATACCTGTCGCGATGGTATAGCCGTCCAAACCTATCAAGAGATTAAACAAGGTCGCACGGTCACTAACAACGATGGATTTCTTGTGATGTTCCTGAGACAAAATCTCCTCTGAGAAATAGAAGGAATTATGGGTACCTTGGTCATAGCTCAAATATGGGAAGTCTTCTAGGTCTGCCAACTGCACCTTGTCTCTTTTAGCAAGAGGGTTGGTCTTGCTGACAAAGATATGGGGTTGGGCTGTAAAGAGATGGTGGGCAACCAGATGGTTGTCATCTAACATCTTAGAAAGGACGTCTCGGTTATAGCTATTTAAAAAGAGGACTCCTACTTCACTGCGGAAGTTCTTGACATCATCAATGATTTCCCAAGTTCTGGTTTCACGCAAAAAAAGCTCGTACTTTTCCATATCACTTTTCTTGAGCAAGGAAACAAAGGCATTAACTACAAAGGCATAGTGCTGCGAAGACACACTAAAAAGCTCGCGATGAGCGATTGGGTTCTTATAACGTTCTTCTAGGAGTTGGGTTTGTTCGACAACCTGACGGGCATAGGATAGAAACTCCATCCCATCACGTGTGAGGGTGATTCCTTTAGGATTTCGGATAAAAATCTCAATTCCCATCTCATTTTCTAGGTCACGAACTGCATTTGATAGACTCGGTTGTGTAATAAAAAGTTGCTTGGCAGCCTCATTCATGGAACCAGTCTCTACGATTTTGATAATATAGTGTAATTGTTGAATTCTCATGCTTTTATTGTACCATACTTGAGGCAATATAAAAAGGACCAGTCACTGAAAGCGAAGCTAGTCGCATATCAGTCTTTTTGCAGCTCATAAAAAAGAGGTTGGAAGATTTCCAACCTCTCTATCTGTTCTAGCAAGTTAAAACTAGCTGTCTTTTTTCCAAAAGATGGCTAATAAAATCATGGCGCCTAAAACTGATGGGATAATAGCCGTATCAGCTAAGATAGGCCCCCAAGTTCCAAAAAGCATTTGACCCAGGAAAGCACCAATCCAACCCAGAAACATTTTCCCGAAGCATCCCATACGTTCGCCACGATTGGTGATAGCTCCAGCTAATAGTCCGATTAAAAGACCTACAAACATACTTCCAAGCATAGTTTCTCCTTAAATTGCCCAATCTCCATTGCGGAAGAGTGGTACGCGTGTCCCATCCTCACGGATACCATCGATATCCATTTGGTTCGAACCAATCATAAAGTCAACGTGAACGTCTGAACGATTAAGTCCTGCAGCTTCCAGCTCTTCTTCGCTCATCTCTGCTCCACCAACAACGCTCGTTGCATAGGCTGCACCGATAGCCAAGTGGTTAGAAGCATTTTCATCGAAAAGAGTGTTAAAGAAGGTAATACCTGACTGTGAAATTGGGCTTGGATCTGGTACCAAGGCACATTCACCCAAGGCACGCGCACCAGCATTCTTAAAGACGAGGTCCTTCATTACTTGATCTCCCTTTTCAGCTGTGATATCAACGATTTGACCATTTTCAAAGGTCACTTTGATGCCTTCGATGATATTCCCATTGTAGCTAAGAGGTTTTGTAGAAGTGACATAACCATCTGCGCGACGGAAGTCAGGGGCTGTAAAGACCTCTTCTGTTGGCATATTTGGCAGGAATCCTTCGCCTTGAGCGTTGATCGCTCCGGCAGATTCCCAAACGTGGTTCTTCGGTAAGCCAAGTGTCAAGTCTGTTCCAGGGGCTGTATAGTGAAGGGCTGAGAATTGCTCTTTGTTGAGCATTTGAGCCTTGCTCTTCAAGATAGCTGCATGTTCTTCCCAAGCTTTAACTGGATCTTCTTCGTAGACACGGCAAGTCTTAAAGATTTGATCCCAAAGGAGGTCCACTGCTTCTTCGTCGCTTGCAGCATTTGGAAAGACTTTCTTAGCCCACTCTAGTCCAGCAGCAGCTGCTACAGTCCAGCTAACCTTGTTAGATTGAGTTGCGATACGCATTGGCTTCATAGCAATTCCCATAGCTTTAGCAGAAGCTGAGAGTTTTTCAGCATCCACTCCGCTCAAGGCACCTGGGTCAGAAGAACGGACACCGAGACGACTAGCTTTGTTTTCAAGAAGGTAGTTCATCTCAGCAATCTTGTATTCTGGTACATTGTCCAAACGCTCCATCGGCGCGTGAAGGAATTTCTCACGGTTTACAAAGTCATCTGCCCATTGAACGATAACTTCGTGGGCTCCAAGTGCATAGGCTTCTTTGACAATTAAATGCGCCAACTCGCGTTGCTCCACATCGATAGAGAGAGCTAAGGTATGACCAGGTTGCACGTTCACTCCGTTTGCAACCAATAACTTAGCGTATTTTTCTAGATTTTCTTTAAAATTTGGTAAAACCATTTTCTTTTCTCTTTTCTATTTTTATTTTTCTTTCAAAGCAGACAATAATCCTGCTAAAGCAATAGCGCCTGACAAAAGCGCTGTCGATAGAAGAATTGTCTGATCAGCAACTTCTAATTGATATTCAAATACCTTCTCAGCTGGCTTATCTTCCGCAAAAATTCTTAGTTTCATGAAATATCCTCCAAGTTCTTAAAACAAATCATCAAACAAACTCAACTGGTTATCCTCTGGCATATTGCCGAGAATTCCCATTTCATCCATCTTTTCAACCAAGGTTGATGAGAGTCCTCCACGCTTGCGCAATTCAGTTTTAGAGAGGAATTCTCCCTCTTGACGAGCACGAACTAATTGCTTGGCAACGTTCTCTCCTAGACCATCCATAGCGACAAACGGTGGGATGAGGGTAGCTCCGTCGATGATGAATTCGGTCGCATCACTACGATAGAGGTCCAACTTGCCAAATTTGAAGCCACGTTCCCACATTTCATTGACGATTTCAAGTGTTGTGTAAAGGTCAATTTCTACGTTTGAAGCTTCATTGTTCTTGCGCTTTTCAGCAATTTCTTGCATCTTACGTTTAATAGCATCCAAGCCTGCCCCCATAGTTTTGATATCAAAGGCTTTAGCACGGATTGAGAAGTATGCACAGTAATAATAAATCGGGTGGTGAACCTTAAAGTAGGCCACTCGAAGGGCCATCATAACGTAGGCTGCCGCGTGGGCTTTAGGGAACATGTACTTGATTTTTCCACAAGATTCGATATACCACTCAGGTACATTGTTGGCCTTCATGGCTTCGATATAACCGTTGCGCTCTTCTTCTGATATTTTAAGCCACATTCCCTTACGCACACGCTCCATGATGGTAAAGGCCATTTTTGGATCTAGGCCAGCGTGCATGAGGTAAACCATGATGTCATCCCGACATCCGATAACGGTTGACAGGTCCGCAATTCCAGCCTTAATCAAGTCTTGGGCATTTCCCAACCATACGTCGGTACCGTGAGACAAACCAGAAAGCTGAAGCAACTCCGCAAAGGTCGTTGGATGGGTTTCATCAACCATCCCTCGAACAAAGTTAGTTCCAAACTCTGGAATACCAAGCATACCAGTTGAAGTCCCGATTTGTTCAGGTGTCACTCCAAGGATATCTGTGCCCGAAAAGAGAGCCATGACACCAGGGTCATCCATCGGAATATCATTTGGATCAATGCCTGACAAGTCCTGGAGCTTCCGAATCATAGTCGGATCATCATGTCCTAGGACATCGAGCTTGAGGACGTTCTCATCGATATCGTGGAAGTTAAAGTGAGTGGTCTGCCATTCAGCAGTCACATCATCTGCAGGATACTGTACTGGAGTAAAGTCATAGACATCCATATAGTTAGGAATAACAACGATTCCCCCTGGGTGCTGACCAGTTGTCCGTTTGACACCGGCAGCTCCTTGGGCTAGGCGCTCTACTTCAGCTTCACGGTAGAACTTGCCATAGTCACGCTCGTAACCCTTGACAAATCCATAGGCTGTCTTGGCTGCCACCGTACCTACCGTTCCTGCACGGAAGGCGTATTCTTCCCCAAAGATATCACGTACATCCAAATGGGCGCTTGGTTGATCCTCACCAGAGAAGTTCAAATCGATATCAGGTACCTTATCCCCATCAAAACCAAGGAAGGTCTCGAAAGGAATATCCTGTCCATTCTTGCTAAGCTTGTTGCCACAGTTTGGACAGTCTTTATCTGGCATATCAAAACCTGAACCATAAGAACCATCTGTGATAAACTCACTGTACTGACACTGACCACAGATATAGTGAGGAGAGAGAGGATTAACCTCCGTAATACCAATCATGGTCGCGACGAAACTAGATCCAACAGACCCACGGGAACCAACCAAGTAGCCTCGTTCGTTGGAGCGCTGCACTAGCATCTGTGAAGCCAGATAAATCACGGCAAATCCATTCCCCAAGATAGAGGTTAGTTCCTTTTCAATCCGTAAATCAACGATATCTGGCAGTGGATTTCCATAGATTTCAAAAGCTTTTTTATAGGTTAACTCGGCGACCGTTTCCTCTGCTTGTTCAATGAAAGGTGTATACAAATCACCCTTTACAACCTCCACAGGTTCAAAGATTTCTGCCAGGGCATTGGTGTTTTCAATGACAATCTTACGAGCCAAATCTTCTCCTAGAAAGGCAAACTCATCCAACATTTCATTGGTTGTTCTAAAATGCGCCTTGGGTAGCGGAGCTGGTTGAGCAGCTTCTCCATGGCCGATAGTTCGGTTAATCATGGCACCCTGACCTAGACTTCGCACGATAATCTCACGATAAATCTCATCCTCAGGTTCGATATAGTGGACATTCCCTGTCGCAAGAACTGGTTTTCCAAGGCGCTCTCCAACCTCAATCAAGCTCTTGATGATGGTGCGGAGTTCCTCCATATCCTTAACCTGCTCCTTGGCAATCAGAGGTGCATAGATAGCCGGAGGCATCACCTCGATAAAGTCATAGTATTTAGCTACTTCGACTGCCGCATCTACTCCTTGTGACACGACTGCATCAAAGACTTCTCCTTCCGTACAAGCCGATCCCAAGATTAAACCTTCTCGATGGGCATCCAGAACCGTACGTGGAATTCGTGGAACTCCTTCAAAATACTGGGTATTTGAGAGAGAAACCAGCTTAAAGATATTTTTTAAACCCACCTGATTTTTCACATAGATGGTCGCATGCTTGACTCGAGCTTTTTTATACGAATCTGGGCTGATTAAATCAAGGTTTAATCGTGCCAAATCTGTCACACCGTGTTTTTCTGCCACTTCCTTGATAAAGATAAAGAGCAGACGGCCCGTTGCTTCCGCATCATAGTTGGCCATGTGGTGGTGTTCTAGGGCAACACCAAAACGCTTGGTCAAAGGCCCTAAACCATGACGTTTATACTCAGGATAGAGATTTCTTGCGAATTCTAGCGTATCGATGACAGGCTGAGTGATTTTTGGAAGACCATGACGTTCATAATTGGCATTCATAAAGCCAACGTCAAAGGTTGCATTGTGGGCTACAAGAACGGTATCCTTACAAAATTCTTGGAACTCTTTTAAAACTTGAACCAAGGGTTTGGCATTTTTTACATGGTCATCCGTAATTCCTGTCAATTCAGTTGTAAAAGCTGACAAAGGATGCCCAGGATTGATAAATTCATCAAATTCTGCGACGATATTACCCTTATACATCTTGGAAGCCGCCACCTGAATCAAATCATTATAGATAGCTGAAAGTCCTGTCGTTTCCACGTCAAAGACCACATAGGTTGCTTCAGAAAGATCCATCTCAACTTCGTTATAGACGATAGGAACACGGTCTTCTACGATATTGGCTTCCATCCCATAGATTAGCTGGATGCCAGCTTTCTTAGCTGCCTTATAGCCATGAGGGAAGGATTGAACATTTCCGTGGTCTGTGATTGCTACCGCTTTATGACCCCATTTGGCTGCTGTTCCAACGATTTCTTCGACCTCAGGCAGAGCATCCATGGTCGACATGTTGGTATGGGCATGAAACTCAACGCGACGCTCACCTTCTGGCATCAAGTCCTTACGTTCATAGTGAACAACTTCCTGCACGTCCTGAACATTCATGGTCAAATCTCGTGTAAAATTATTGACCTCGACATTTCCTCGAACACGGAGCCAAGAATTTTTCTTGATCATGTCAAACTTCTGAGCTTCTTCTTCATTTTTGACCCATTTTTGCATAGAGAAACTAGAAGTATAGTCAGTCATCTTGAAGTTAATCAAAACACGACCTGTTCTAGTCACCTTCTGCTCAACATCAAAGACAACTCCTTCAAAGACCAGACGGTTCTCCTCAGTATTGACCTCAATCATTGGAGTAATTTCTGCCTTGTCTAGTTTTGGCTTGGCAGCTGCCTTCTTAGCTTGAAAATCAAAGACAGGCTTATCCTCTACTGGAGGAGGTGGCGCCATCTGCTCCAACTGTTCCATGGCCCGAAGAGTTTCTTCATTGGCAGCTTGGACAATCATTTGATTTTCAGAATGAAAAGCGTCCTGTTCTTCCTTGGTCAAATCTTCATTTTTCTCTAAAACACAAGTGAATTTAGGAAAGCCAAAAAGTTCCAGCTGTTTACTGAGATTTGGTAGATGGTTTTTTCTAAAATGTTCTGTATCTGCTGCTTCAGAAGCCTCAATAATCAATTGATCATTTTCAAATCGAACCTGAAAATCCTGATACATAGTCCGAAATCCTTGGCTAGAACAAGGCCCATCTGAAAAAGCCTCTTGATAGTAGGCTTGTAAAAGCTCTTTTGTAAAGTCTTGATGGCGAGTTTTTATCTCGAAAGTCGCTTGATTTCCTGTTTTTGAAAATTCTTCTTTCAATCCCTTCTTCAATGCTAAAAAGAGTTCAAATGGCAGAATATTCTCAAAAGCAAAACGAAACTCCCAAATTTTACTTTGTTTGTGTACAATAACTTGTTCAATCTCTGCCTCGGAGAAGGCCTCATGATTTCTTATCTCAGCGGGGATTCCCAACTGATTCATTAAAATTTCAAAAGTGGTTGACATCCATTTTCCTCACAATATACTCCTTCTATTTTACCATATTTGAGGCCATTTTAGCTATTTCTACCAAACAGAAAAAGAAGCCACAAAGTGACTTCTTTTAAAGTGACGGTGAATTATTCTTCACCTTTGTTTTTCTTAATGATTTCTTCTTGTACTGACTTAGGTACATCTTCGTAGTGGTCGAATACCATCATGAATGTACCACGTCCTTGAGATGCAGAACGAAGAACTGTTGCGTAACCGAACATTTCAGCAAGTGGAACGTAAGCACGAACGATTTGGCTGTTACCGTGTGCTTCCATACCATCTACACGTCCACGACGAGCAGTTACGTGACCCATAACATCACCAAGGTTTTCTTCTGGAACAGTGATTGTTACAAGCATCATTGGCTCAAGGATAGCTGGTTGTGCAGTCTTAGCAGCTTCTTTAAGTGCAAGAGATGCAGCGATCTTGAAGGCAGTTTCAGATGAGTCGACATCGTGGTATGAACCATCGTAAAGCTTAGCTTTAACGTCAACCATTGGGTAACCAGCAAGAACACCGTTAGCCATAGATTCTACCAAACCTTTTTCAACCGCTGGGATAAATTCACGAGGAACCACACCACCGACGATTGCGTTTTCGAATTCGAATCCTTTACCTTCTTCGTTTGGAGTAAATTCAATCCATACATCACCGAATTGACCTTTACCACCAGACTGACGTTTGAAGAATCCACGTGCTTGAGTAGAAGCGCGGAATGTTTCACGGTAAGATACTTGAGGAGCACCTACGTTCGCTTCAACTTTGAACTCACGACGCATACGGTCAACAAGGACGTCAAGGTGAAGCTCACCCATACCAGAGATAACTGTTTCACCAGTTTCAACGTTAGTTTCAACGCGGAATGTTGGATCTTCTTCAGCCAATTTTTGAAGGGCGATACCCATCTTGTCTTGGTCTGCTTTAGATTTTGGCTCAACCATCAATTGGATAACTGGTTCTGGAACGTTGATTGACTCAAGGATAATTTTCGCTTTTTCATCTGTCAATGAGTCACCAGTTGTAGTGTCTTTCAAACCAACGGCAGCAGCGATATCACCTGAGTAAACAGTGTCGATTTCTTGACGGCTGTTAGCGTGCATTTGAAGGATACGTCCGATACGTTCACGTTTACCTTTAGATGTGTTCAATACGTATGAACCTGATTGAAGAACACCTGAGTAAACACGGAAGAATGTCAAACGACCTACGAATGGGTCAGTCATGATCTTGAAGGCAAGAGCTGAAAATGGCTCTTCATCAGATGCTGGACGAGTTTCTTCTTCTTCAGTATCTGGGTTGATACCTTTGATCGCTGGGATATCAAGTGGGCTTGGAAGGTAGTCGATAACCGCATCAAGCATCAATTGAACACCTTTGTTCTTGAAGGCAGAACCACACAATACTGGGAAGAATTCAACGTTGATAGTTGCTTTACGGATAGCAGCTTTCAATTCTTCGTTAGTGATTTCTTCACCTTCAAGGTATTTCATCATCAATTCTTCGTCAGTTTCAGCAACTGCTTCAACCAATTTTTCACGGTATTCTTGAGCTTGGTCAAGGTATTCAGCTGGAATATCTTCTTCAAGGATATCTGTACCAAGGTCGTTAGTATAGATTTCAGCTTTCATCTTGATCAAGTCGATGATTCCACGGAAGTCATCTTCAGAACCGATTGGCAATTGAATTGGGTGTGCATTTGCTTGAAGACGGTCGTGAAGTGTGCTTACTGAGTAAAGGAAGTCAGCACCGATTTTATCCATTTTGTTGGCAAATACGATACGTGGAACTCCGTACTCAGTTGCTTGACGCCAAACAGTTTCAGTTTGAGGCTCAACACCTGATTGTGAGTCAAGAACTGTAACCGCACCGTCCAATACACGAAGAGAACGTTGTACTTCGATTGTGAAGTCCACGTGTCCTGGTGTGTCGATGATGTTTACGCGGTGGTTGTTCCATTGAGCTGTTGTCGCAGCAGATGTGATAGTGATACCACGTTCTTGCTCTTGCTCCATCCAGTCCATTTGTGACGCACCTTCGTGAGTTTCACCGATTTTGTGGATTTTACCAGTGTAGTAAAGGATACGCTCAGTTGTAGTTGTTTTACCGGCGTCAACGTGAGCCATGATACCGATATTACGAGTTTTTTCAAGTGAAAATTCGCGTGCCATGAGGTTTTTTCTCCTATTTTTTAATTTCTATTCTATTGATAACACTTTTTCAATAAAAACGGATAGGCAGGACCCACCCGTTCTCAATGTCTCATGTTATTGTTGGTTTCAACTTACGAGATGTTAAGTTGAATTGAACTCGGGCTAAAAGCTCAAGTTAACTTATTTGAACCCGAGCGAGGCCCGGTGCAAAAAAGATAAACTGCTTTGTGTTCACGGAACACTGCATCAGTTTCCTATTTTTGCCTTGGACCTTTGCCGCTCTTGGTATCATAATTTTACCAACGGAAGTGTGCGAAGGCACGGTTAGCTTCAGCCATACGGTGAGTGTCTTCACGTTTCTTAACTGCTGCACCAGTGTTGTTAGCAGCATCCATGATTTCTTTAGCAAGGCGGTCAACCATTGTGTGCTCACCACGAAGACGAGCAATAGTTACCAACCAACGAAGTCCAAGAGTTGTACGACGTTCTGGACGAACTTCAACTGGGACTTGGTAGTTTGATCCACCAACACGACGTGCACGTACTTCAAGTACAGGCATGATGTTTTCCATAGCTGTTTCAAATACTTCAAGTGCATCGTTACCAGTAGCTTCTTTGATTTGTTCAAAAGCACCGTAAACGATTGAAGCAGCTGTACCACGTTTACCGTCAAGCATAACGCGGTTGATAAGACGAGTAACTAATTGTGAATTGTAAAGCGGATCTGGCAATACTTCACGTTTTGGAGCTCTATTTTTACGACTCATTTCTCTTTATCCCCTTTCCTTATGCTTTTTTCGGACGTTTAGTACCGTATTTAGAACGGCCTTGTTTACGATCGTTAACACCTGCAGTATCAAGTGCACCACGGACGATATGGTAACGTACCCCTGGAAGGTCTTTTACACGTCCACCGCGAAGAAGCACCACGCTGTGCTCTTGCAAGTTATGTCCGATACCTGGGATGTAAGCAGTAACTTCGATAAGGTTGCTCAAACGTACACGAGCAAATTTACGAAGAGCTGAGTTAGGTTTTTTAGGTGTCATAGTTCCAACACGAGTTGCAACACCACGTTTTTGTGGTGAAGAAACGTTTGTTTGAACTTTTTTATGACTGTTGTAACCAACGTTCAAAGCTGGTGATTTAGATTTTTCTACTTTTGATTTACGCGGTTTGCGAACCAATTGGTTAATTGTAGGCATCTACATTCTCCTGTGTTTTTTTATTTTTGGTGATGATACACTTGGTGACAGCTATCATCTGTGTGTACTTTTGCAACATTTGTCAGCACGTCCCTGTACACTCTTGAGAGACCAAAAGTAAAAAGTACCGTCTAACATTGTACCACGTTTTTTCTATTTTTGTCAATATATTTCTTCTTATTTTTTGACTTCTTAGATCATAAATCCATCTGAAAACGCTCACCTACCAGATAGGTTCTCCAATCGACCACATAGACAAAGCTTCTTGTAATTGTCGACAAAATGGTGTTTAATAGATTTGTAAGCAAGAGATCTCTATTACAACTTTATAAAGGAGAAATTATGAAAGTCAGACTTGACATTGATGCACAACATACTGAAGAACAAATCATAATCGAAGCGCCAACCTTGTCCACTCGAGTTCAAAAAGTTCAGGACTTTGTCCAATCTCTGGATCAAAAGGAGACCATCAAAGGAAAATTTCAAGACCAGGTCTACTTGATTCAGATTAGCAAGATCCAGCGAATTTACATTGAAAATCGTAAAGTTTTGGCTGAAACGGGTAGTCGAACCTATGCACTCGACATTCGTCTCTACCAAGCAGTAGAAATCTTACCTGCTTCCTTTATCCAAATTTCCCAATCTGAAATTGTCAACATTGACGCTATCAGTCATCTTAAACTAACCTCTAACGGCTTAATTGAAATTCATCTCAAAAACGACAGTTTTACCTACTCATCTCGCCGTTACCTCAAAGCTATTAAGGAGAAATTAGAACTATGAAAAAACAAGTATTTCACGATGCTACAACTGGCATCCTCATCGGCCTCATCCTATCTATTATCTTTTCGTTTATCCACTCACCAAGTAACTACGCACCTCTCAGCCCCAACTCTTTGATTGGTCAATTCATGACCCAACATCAGGTACATGGCTCACTAGCCTTACTTTACTCTACGGTTATCTGGGCAGCTATTGGAGTACTCTTTAGTTTTGGTAGCCGTCTATTTGCTCAAGATTGGAGCCTTCTTCGTGCGACTGTCACTCACTTTTTCCTTATGTTGCTAGGTTTTGTACCTTTAGCAATCCTAGCAGGCTGGTTCCCGCTTCACTGGACTTTCATCCTTCAACTCATCCCAGAGTTTGCAATTGTCTACCTCATCATTTGGGCGATTCTCTATAAAAGAGAATCAAAGAAGGTTGCCCACATCAACCAACTATTGACTAATAAAAAATAATACAACAGAAACCCACTCAAAAGGCTGAGTGGGTTTTGACTTATAATTTTTGTTTCCATTCTAACAAGAGATTCATGGCTTGCATAGGCGTCATATTGTACACATCTACTTCAGCCAATTCTGCTAGGATAGGATTTTCTTCTTTTTCATCAAAGAGAGACATTTGCTCATTGACAGTGTTTCTTTGATTGGAAGGATTCTTCTGACCTTGGCTCTCTAGCCGAGCTAAAATGGTATCAGCTCTTTTTAGCAAGTCTGCCGGTAGTCCAGCAATCTTGGCTACATGGATACCGTATGATTTGTCAGCTGGTCCTGGTTCTATCTTGTGAAGGAAGGTAACCTGACCATTTTGCTCTAGCGTAGCCACGTGAACATTAACTAGATGTTCAAGACTAGTCTCCAGACTAGTTAATTCATGGTAGTGGGTCGCAAAGAGAGTCTTGGCTCCAATATGCTCATGAATGTACTCGATAATAGACTGGGCCAAAGCCATACCATCATAGGTTGCGGTTCCACGGCCAAGCTCATCAAAGAGAATCAATGAATCCTTTGTCGCATGACTAATGGCATTATTAGCTTCCATCATCTCTACCATAAAAGTAGATTGACCTGAAACCAAGTCATCTGCCGCCCCGATACGGGTAAAAATTGCATCAAAGATTGGCAAACGAGCACTTTCTGCTGGAACATAAGAACCCATCTGAGCCATAACCGCTGTAATGGCTAGTTGACGCATATAGGTTGACTTCCCGCTCATGTTCGGACCTGTAATTAGTTGAATGCTAGTGTCTTCATCCATCTGGATACTATTGGGAATATAGGTCTGCGCTCCCATAACCTTTTCAACAACTGCGTGACGACCATTTTGGATATCAATTCTAGAATCTTGCTCAAACTCTGGTCGAATCAGGTGTTGTTTTTCTGCAACTACTGCCAAGCCTTGCAAGACATCGACAGTAGCGATTCCTTGAGCCAAAGCCTGTAGACGTTGGATATATTTGCCAACTTCCTCACGAATACGCATAAAGATTTCGTACTCTAGGTTTGCTGATTTCTCACGCGCCTCTAGCATTTCTCCCTCGATACGCGCCAACTCCTCTGTCCCAAAACGCTCAGAGTTTTTCAGCGTAGCTTTGCGGAAAAAGTGGGCTGGTACATTACCTAGCTGCGAGTTGGTCACATGGAAATAGTAGCCGTCTTTTTTATTGTAATCAATCTTGAGAGTATTGATGCCAGAGTTTTCTCTTTCCTTGGCTTCAATCTCAGCAATCCAGCTGGTCCCCTCTCTCAGCACGCGACGGTATTTATCCAAGGTCTCATCAAAGCCCGTTCGAATAATGCCACCCTCGGTAATCACGTGAGGAGCCTCAGGAGCAATGGCAGCACTAATGAGATTTTCCAACTCAGGAATAGCATCTAGTTGTTCAATTAGATAAGCTAGAGCTGGTTGCTCCATTCCCTCTAAAATGGCGCGAATTCGTGGAACACTTCCCAAGGTAGTCGCTAATTGCAAGAGGTCTTTAGGATTACTTTTCCCAAAAGACACTCGACTGGCCAGACGCTCGATATCGTAGACTCCCTTGAGACTTTCTGTCAAATCACTGCGCTCAAAGAAATAGTCTAGGAAAATCTGAACAACCTCCTGACGTTCTAAAATACGGTCCTTGTCAATCAAAGGACGTTGAATCCAAGAACGTAGAAGACGCATCCCCATGGCGGTCTTGGTCTCATCTAGCAACCAGAAAAGACTGCCTTGTTTCTTGCCTGAGCGAGCATTTTCAACCAAATCAAGACTAGCCTTGGTCGCAAAATCCATCAGCAAGAAATCTTTGATTTCATAACGAATAACAGGTTTTAAGTGATTCAACTCTCTCATCTGCGTCCGATGAACATACTGAAGAAGTTTCCCACTAGCTGCTCCTTCAACAGTTGCCAATCTTGAATCCAACAGATGAACGTCTTCATATGTTTCTTGTTCATAGGAAAGCACTAGATTCATTTGACGATTGAGAATCTTCTCTTCCGCTTCAGACAATTCGTAGCCAATCACCACTTCTCTGGCCTTTAGATTTCGAATTTCACCACAGACTAGCGTAAAATCAGATAAACCTGTCACATAAAAATCACCTGTCACCAAATCCATGTAGGCTAGACCATATCGAGACTCATCACGGTCAATAGCTACCAAAAAGTTATTTTGGCTATCTGGCTTACTACTATCAACCACTGTACCTGGTGTAATGACCTGAACAACCTCGCGCTTAACAACACCAACAGCTTGCTTAGGGTCTTCCATCTGTTCAGCAATGGCAACCTTGTAGCCACTCTCAACTAGGACATCTATGTACTGTTGGGCAGAATGATAGGGTACACCTGCCATAGGAATTGGATTTTCAGCATTTTTATTGCGACTGGTCAACGAGATCTCTAGAATCTGAGCGGCATTGACGGCATCTTCATAAAACAACTCATAAAAATCACCCATTCGAAAGAGCAAAAAGGCATCTGGATATTGTTTTTTGATGTCCACATACTGTTGCATCCCAGGTGATAATTTTTCAGTAGTCATTTACTCTCTCCTTGTAAAAACAGTCCTGAGAGAAGCTCTCAAGACCTTATCTATCTTCCATTAACTCTACCAAGCGTTCTTCCATGACTTTAGCTGCATGTTGATCTTTACAGATAACCAACAAGGTATTCGCTCCAGCAACTGTACCTAAGATCCTACCATCTTTATTTGAATCTACTACATTTGCTAATACCGCAGCTTCTCCAAGCTTTGTATGGAGAACTAAAGTAAATTCAGCTCTCGCTACACCTTCAAGATGATGTGAAAGGAATTCAACCAAGTCAATTTTGTCTGTCTCATTGGCCAAGACATAGTAGACCATGTCATTTTTCTTAACTTTGGTCAAGCCGATTTCTCGTAAATCTCGTGATAAGGTTGTTTGGGTTACAAAGACATTCCGAGCCTCTAAACGATCTTGAATTTCCTTTTGAGTCCCTAGTTTTTCTTCCGTAATCATCTGCTTAATCAGCGAATGACGATCTTTTTTTCTCATAACATCCTCTCAAATGAATATTTATTTACATTTTGCATTTATTTAGCAAGAACATTATACCAAAAAAACTGCATATTTCAAAAAAATTTTCGTCTTTCCTTAAATTTGTGATAGAATAGTAGAAAAGCCCAAAAGGAGCCTAAAATGAATACAAAAGAATTGATTGCTAGTGAGTTGTCTAGCGTCATTGATAGCCTGGACCAAGAGGCTATTTTAAATTTACTAGAAACACCTAAAAACTCAGATATGGGAGATATCGCCTTCCCTGCCTTCTCATTGGCAAAGGTTGAACGTAAAGCTCCTCAAATGATTGCTGCTGACATAGCTGAAAAGATCAATAGCCAAGCTTTTGAAAAGGTTGTAGCAACAGGTCCTTACGTAAACTTCTTCCTTGATAAGGCTGCCATTTCTGGTCAAGTTCTACAAAACGTTATCACTGAAAAAGAGCACTACGCTGACCAAGAGATTGGTAATCAAGAAAATGTTGTCATTGACATGTCTAGCCCTAATATCGCTAAACCATTTTCAATCGGTCACCTTCGTTCAACAGTTATCGGAGATAGCTTGTCACATATCTTCCAAAAAATAGGATATAAAACTGTCAAGGTCAACCATTTGGGAGACTGGGGTAAACAGTTTGGGATGCTGATTGTTGCCTACAAGAAATGGGGTAACGAGGAAGCTGTCAAAGCCCATCCAATCGATGAACTCCTCAAGCTCTATGTCCGCATTAATGCTGAAGCTGAGAACGACCCAAGCTTGGATGAAGAAGCGCGCGAATGGTTCCGCAAGCTTGAAAATGGAGATGAGGAAGCTCTTGCTCTTTGGCAATGGTTCCGCGATGAAAGCTTGGTAGAATTTAACCGCCTTTACGATGAATTACAAGTTGAATTCGACAGCTATAACGGGGAAGCCTTCTACAATGACAAGATGGATGCAGTTGTAGATATCCTCGCTGAAAAAGGACTTTTGGTCGAATCAGAAGGTGCCCAAGTTGTGAATCTTGAAAAATACGGAATTGAACACCCAGCTCTTATCAAGAAATCTGACGGCGCGACTCTCTACATCACACGTGACCTAGCTGCAGCTCTCTACCGTAAAAACGAATATCAATTTGCCAAATCAATCTATGTTGTTGGTCAAGAGCAATCTGCTCACTTCAAACAACTCAAGGCTGTCTTGCAAGAGATGGGGTATGATTGGAGCCAAGACATTGTCCATGTTCCGTTTGGATTAGTAACAAAGGAAGGGAAAAAACTTTCTACTCGTAAAGGAAATGTTATCTTGCTAGAGCCAACTGTCGCAGAAGCCATCAGCCGTGCTAAAGCGCAAATTGAAGCCAAAAATCCTGAACTTGAAAACAAAGACCAAGTTGCTCATGCTGTTGGAGTTGGGGCCATTAAATTCTATGACCTTAAAACTGACCGTACAAATGGCTATGACTTTGACCTTGAAGCCATGGTATCCTTTGAAGGGGAAACTGGTCCTTATGTTCAATACGCTTATGCTCGTATCCAATCAATCTTGCGTAAAGCTGATTTCAAACCTCAAGCAGGTGCCAACTATAGTTTGAACGATGCTGAAAGTTGGGAAATCATCAAGCTAATCCAAGACTTCCCTCGTATCATTAAACGTGCAGCTGATAACTATGAGCCGTCTATCATCGCTAAATTTGCAATCAGCTTAGCCCAAGCCTTTAACAAATACTATGCCCACACTCGTATCTTGGATGAAAGTCCAGAACGTGACAGTCGCTTAGCCCTTAGCTATGCAACTGCAGTCGTCCTTAAAGAAGCCCTTCGTTTGCTGGGTGTAGAGGCACCAGAGAAGATGTGATTCAGTACCAACAATTGGTACTAAAGTTCCTAATTGTTGGACGCTAGCCGCTTTTATGCAGACTAGCTAACTGCTTCACTAGTCGTGGTTCCTAAATATAATCGATTTAGGGACCACGACGTCGTAAATGAAGCGACTTGCCTAAACGCTTTACTAATTCATCTAAACAAATAACAAATAGCTAGCACTTACAGTATTATCACTCGAAAGGCAAAGATACTTCGCTTTTCTCTTACCACCTACTTCTTTATCACTTAGGGAGAATTTTTATGAGCCAATATGCTTATATCTTAGTTGTTATCAGTCTTGTTTTTCTATTTCTTGTCAATAAATATGAAAAAGAGAAACTTCAAAGACTACTTCAAGACCAGCTATTGAAAGACCAAGCTTTTCGTGCAACTATCGAAGAGAAACTCCAAACGATAGAAAACATTAATGATGTCATTGCTTACATCAACAAAGGTTACCGTTTAGGAATTCCCATTTCAAAAGAAATTGTTGACGAAATTCGCAAATAACAAAAAGACTCGAGATACCATTTCTCGAGTCTTTTTTATTTATTTCTGACAGCTAAGATTCCCACCAAGATAACAATCCCTAGTGATACCATAGTTCCAACTGGTGCTATATTTTCATCAAAAATTTTATCAGAGAACATCATCAGACTAATTGCCAAGAGCAACAAAGCACTACATAGCATAATATTTTTAAAACTTGGTTTACTTTTCTTATGGTAGAAAAATCTAAGGAATTTACTCATTTGAACTGTTCTCTTTTGAAATAATTCTATAATCCATGGGACAAAAATCTAGCCCAGCAACTCTATCCTCTTACAAGGATTCTAGTTCATAAAGCTCAGCAATAATACCTGCAATCTTTTTAATATCTCCCAGCATACCACGCATTTCAAAATCGGCTAGGACTGGAAAACCAAAGCGTTGACTGTATTGTTTTGCAGTCAGACAGTATTGGTTATTGAAATTACGATTACCAGACCCTACGACTCCAAAACATTTACTGGCATTATCACCATAAGCGATAAAGTCACCTACAGGTGTCGTTAAGATTTCCACATCTCCATTGTCAACACCATTCCCACCTTCTAAATAAGTTGGTAAAAAAGTGACAAAAGGATTTGACATTTCATAGAATCCTCGTTCTTCCTTGACCAACTCTTTGATGTCAATCTTCTCAACATCAATATTCTTATACTGCTCCATCAAATAAGTTTTTAAACGTGTTACGAAACTTTCAGTATTCCCACTCAAACTGATATAAACTAAGGAAATTTTTTTCATCTTTCCCTCCCTCTTTCTTGAATCATAAAAATAACTACCAAGATTGTATCTTGATAGTCATCCTTTGTCAACTCTTAGACGAGTTCTTCTTCTTGAGATTCTGTTAATTCTTTTTGTTGCTGCCATATCTTATAAAATACAAGGCCTAGAAAAATAACATTAATCACAATTCCTAAAATTGTAGCCCCTTTGGCACCAAGTTCTGCGCCGAAGCGGACGTTTGGTTCAGTAAACAGTAAAAGCGCATCCTGTACTCCCATAAAATTATAAATAGAACCAACAATAGCAACCAAAACATAAGCTACATAAGTATAATTTGCTAATTGGATATTTTGACGAACTAAGAAAACCAAGGCTACAGTAACCAAGATAGCTGACAAAATAACCAAGATAATATTGAAAACAGAGTGAGAATGTTCCGTTACTTTAATGGTATATGCAACTAATTCCTGAGCATAAGTTGTATCTACTCCTGATGTTTCAAGTCCAGCCATACTATCTGCAGTAGGAACTGGTGATAAAACTCCAAATAGTGATAAAGCCGAAAGTACGGCTGATAAAATCAGTAAAACCCAGAGATAAATTGGTTTCTTTTGCATAAGAATAACCTCCTAAAATAATTATTAGTATTATAGCATTTTTACAGATGCAAAACAATTATTATACGGTTACCTCAATCTGCTTTCGATAGGCCTTCGGAGACTTGCCGCAAAGTTTTCGAAACACTTTATAAAAATAACCTACGTTACTATAACCAACTGTATAGCAAATGTCCTCGATACTATCATTGGTTGACAGCAAGAGTTGCTGAGCTGCTTTTATCCGTTGCTTATTTAGGAGCTCTGCAAATGTGGAATTGGTTTCCTTTTTAATCAACTGTCCCAGATAAACTGGATTGATGAAAAGATCCTTACTAATATCCTTAAGAGAGAGCTCTTTTTGGTAGTCTCTACCAATGACCTCTAAGACACTAACGACATTTTCATTCATTCGATATTGTCCAAAGAAAGAAGTCAAGGTTTCCTTGGTAAATGCAACTAGTTCCTCAAAATGTGCAATAGCATGTATTCTCTTGACAATATCTGTCATATCATCTGCTTTCAGATGTTCAAAAAGATGGAAAACATCCATAATAAATTGAGTAAATAGCTGTTTAGTGATCGAAACTCTTGGCGTATTCTCTAACACAATCCGTTCAAGCAAGGTCAATTCATCAATAATCTGTTGGAGATTGCCCTGGATAATAACTCGATAGATTGGTTCATAATAAGAAAATAGACTTTCAGATTGATCCAGATTAACTGAACCATAGAAGAGAGTCTTCTCTACATCCAACTTCCATTTTTCAAAATTCTCTTGATATGGTTTTTCAAAAGGTATAACAAGCAAGCCCTCAAACTCTCTATCAGCAAATACAATTTGCCAATCCTGTCCGAGCACATAATATGGAATAAGGAAATCACCCTGCTTGTCTTTCGACAGTCCAATCCACCAGTTTTCTTTATGAGATATGTGAGCAAGAAGAGCTTCTTCATCTAGTTTCTGACTTAAGATCACGGGTTCTTCAACTTTTTCACCTAGTTGAGTGGCAATTTTTTCAAGTAGATTGCCTAATTCGACTTTATCCACTGGTTTAACCAGATAATCTACCACGCTGAGGTTCATCGCTTTTTTTACATAGTCAAATTCCTGATAGCCAGATAGAAGGATATAATAGCTATCTGGTAGAATGTTCTTCATCTCCTGTATCATTTCAAGGCCCGTTTTATCAGGCATATTGACGTCAGAAATAACAATATCCACAGGATGTTCTCTAACGTAGTCTAAAGCTTCGTCAGCATGATTGGCAGTCGCGACGACTTCCATATCCCATTTTTCAAAAGGAATCAAATGCTTGAGTCCTTCCGTAATCATGTACTCATCGTCTACTAATAGTACTTTATACATGTTTAATCTTTAACCTTTCTCCTCATCTTGAATGGTGATTCGATATTGTACGCCTTCTTGTTCACCAGATTCTACACTAATCTGGTAGCGTTCCCCAAAGTAAAGTACAAATCGCTCATGTACATTGACAATACCGATAGACTTCCGTCCGCTACTATAATCCTCATTAGGTTCGAAAGTTCGTTTGGCTAGTTTAACTTTAATTTCAGCTAATTTTTCAGCAGACATCCCACGTCCATTATCCACCACTAGAATTTCAACATATCCATCCTTTTTCAATGCTTTAATACTAATGACATTGTCGGATCTTCGATGGTCCACTCCATGAGCGAAATAATTTTCCACCAATGGTTGTAGGGTAAATTTTGGAATCCGCATCTCCTCTATACTCGGATCAATTTTAAATCCATAGGCAATTGATTTTGGATAGCGAACCATACAGAGATAACTGTATTTTCGACAAAACTCTACTTCTTTTTCAAGTGTAGTCTCACGCTCATCAGAAATATTATTACGAAGTAAGCTGCTAAATTCGTAAATAATATCTGCCAGTTCATTTTGACTCTCCATAACCGCGTACATCCTTAAAAATTCAAGAGTGTTATACATAAAGTGCGGATTTATCTGAGCTTGGAGAGCTCGCATGTTTGCATCCTTCTGACTAAGTTCCAATTGATAAATATCGTGGATATTTTTTTCCAGACGATTCAACATATCATTTGTTGTATCAGCAATTAAAAGCAATTCTTGGTCCTTTTTAGACGTATCAATTCTCTTGGTCTGCTCACCTTTTGCAATAGCCTGAATCGAATCCACTAAATCAACTACCTGATCTTGATAATCTGAAAAAGTTTTTTTCAAAGTTATATGTAATATAACGATAAAAAGCGCGCTTAAGCCTAGTATTAGAGCTGAACTTGCTAAACTCCCCTTCAAGACATAACTTTGAGGCACTGCAACTTGGACTTGATAGCCATGAGAGGTAATTCCTACTAGCCAATCTTCATTAGGGCCTTTTTCACCCAGATGAAACATGTCTGTTTCAAAAGGTGAGGTGATTGTTACAGCTATGGGAACTGTACCTCTTGTATTGTCAACAGCTTTGTATAGCACTTCTGACTGAATAGAAATATAAATAACACCTAAGGCTTGGTCAGATACAGGATCAGATACAGGGATAGCAAAGCTATCAGCATCCGGCTTAAAATCTTCTGCTAAAACTTTGTATCCACCTCTGTTGTCCCTTTTGGATACAAAGACCTCCGTTGAATCTTGCAAAACAATCGAAACCCCCGTCACAAAGTCATTACGAACATAGAGGTCATCGATGTTTTCATAAATTGACACTGAAATATAGGGCGATGCTTTGCGCTCCAACTGCCAGTAGAAATAATCAGGTGTACTGAGGCTAAAGTATTTATAAATGCCCTCAATTCTAGCTTGATTCTCTACCAAAGCCTGAGCAAGACGAGATGACTCTCGATAATAGTACTCAACTTCGCTAATGGTCCTTGCTAGAACCCGCTGACCTACTCGATCAGCTTCCTTCTCACGAGCATCCCAGTCTGCATAGGCTAGTAATAGAGCAAAACCGGAAATGATGGCAATCATGACCAAGCTATAGATTCTAAGAAGCGAGTGGAGACGAAACTGTTTTGTCTTATTTACTTGCCATTTTTTCATGAATGCTTTCATAAACAGGCTCCAATACATCACTAATAAAGAAATGCCACATTCCAATCCCTACAAAGAAGAAAAGGGCTGGCATGTAATAGGTAATAACTCCGAGTAAAACACTGCCCAATAGCACTTTAACCACGGCAGATAAACTCATAAAAATTCCAATAAAAGCTAACTTTAGAGTATTTTGGTAAGACAACTCAAAATAAACCTGTAATTTCAAGGAAACTGTATAAGCCAAGAACACCGTTGTTAAGATAAATAAATTTAGAAAAGTTGCTGCTAAGTGTAGAATGGTTTGATTTGGCAATTGAATCATAAGATAGAGGCCATAGATAATCACAAAACCAAAAATTAAAAATGTATAGAAAGTCAGGTTGCTTTTTATGAAGTTGCTCTTATAGAGAGACCAGGTTTCTCTAAAACGATAAGAACGATAAGAGTAGCCATGTTCTGCGTATAAACTCATAATAGTTGCGCTAGCTGGTGCCACACCAAAGAACACACCTCCTGCCAGGGTCAATAGCCAGAAATAAGCAGCTACAATCATTCCTAAAAAGAAACGATGAAAGACTAGCTCAAGAAAATTTCCCACGGTTTGCCTCCTAAAAATAATCTAGTCCTATTATAACATATTTCAAGCGCTCTCAAAAATAAGAACAAGATTCCAAGATTGGAAAATAACAGTATGGAAATTACAATTTAGAACATTGAGAAATTTTGATAATATTATCATATGTGTTATACTGGAATCAAATGAAATATATACTTAAAACAAGCATAGTCGAGGAGAAAAAATGGCTTTTTTAGATCAGTTGAAAGATGGAGCTAGACTTGTCAAAGAGACAACTAGTACTGTCATTTCAGAAGGAAAACAAAATGCAGAAAACCTTCGCAAGAAAAAGGAAATTCAAGGACTACAATATCAAATCAATGACTTGTATAGATTAATAGGCATCAAATTTGTTGAAGAACATTTAGAAGAAATAAAGGAAAATCCTCTCTATTCAACTGAAATAGCTGAAATCACTAAGCTCTTTCAAGAACAGATTTCTCTTCAAAAATCTATTGATTCATCTGGCCAGGATTTGGTTTCTTGTCCCCATTGCGGAACAAGTCTATCAAAAAGCTTCGAATTTTGCATCAATTGTGGAAAAGTAGTAAAGTAGAGTCGAAATGAAGGATTATATTGTAAGATCAAAATGTCCAAGCTGTTTCAAAAATATTGGAATCGGTTGGAAATTCTGTCCTTTTTGTGGAGAGCATGTAGATAATACAAAACCCAAAGTGGACTTAAAGTATGTCGATAGAATTTATAGAGACAATGGTCAAGAAAATAAAAATATTCCTTTCAAAATGCCATCAACCTTCAAACATGTAGGTGATAGGATAAAAGAAACTATCTCTGAAAAATTAGACAAAGGAGAGGAAGTTCAAGATCATACAATTTCCTTATTTACCTTTGTTCTCAAAGAAGCTAGCGTTGTTACCAAAGAAATCACTGAAATTTTGAATGATGATGAGAATATCTCATTAGAAAAAGATCATATTGGTTACTATTTACAGAGTAATACAGATGTCATCTATATAAACAATAGAAAAATTGATATTGGTAAAAAACACTACCTAAATAATCGAGATAACCTCCGTGTTGATGATACTATTTATATTTTTAGTCTCATGAACCAGAAGGATATTGAATGGAAGCAAGAGGAAATCAACACAAGTCTAGAAGAGAAAGTGGACAAGCATTTTGAAGTCCTAGATAATGGGAATATATATGTCCACCCCCTAGGGGACATGGTTTATTTGAATAATCATCTAATTAAGGATAAAACATACCTAAATAACTATGATTTAGTATCCATAAACCATCGACTCTTCGTCGTTTATAATAATTCCTTAGTTTTTCAACATGAATTAACTGAAAGTCAAGAAAAGAGTCTCGCAGATAATATCAATAGAATTGAACAAGATACACAGTTATCTGTTCGAATTCGAAAGCGTCTCGCAGGAGAGAAGCTTTTATTATCAGAGATTGACTTTCAAGTATCCTCTGGCGAAATCGTGCTCATTTTAGGTGGTTCAGGAGCAGGAAAAACCACACTAATCAATGCAATTATGGGCATAGAAAAAGCGGATGCTGATATCTTATTAGGAAATATAAACATCTATAATCAATTTGACAAAGTTCGAAGAATGATTGCTAATGTACCCCAATTCAGTCTTCATCGTGAAAAAGATAGTGTTTATATGACTCTAAAAAATGCCGCAGAGATGAAACTCGTACGAGACTTTACCAAGGATTCTGCTTTATTAGAAGAAAAAATTTCAAAAGTATTAGAAACAGTCAAACTAACAAAGAAAAAAGAGGCCTTGGTATCTGAATTAAGCGGCGGAGAGAAAAAAAGATTGAGTATTGCTACTGAGTATATCGCAGATCCGGTTGTATTCGTTCTAGATGAACCAGATTCTGGAGTAGATGGCAGTAACGCTCGTTCAATTATGGCTAGCTTAAGAAGTATCGCAGATGACAATAAGATTGTTTTTGTTATCTCACATAGTCCAGATCGAACACCAGAATTATTTGATAAAGTATTAGTTCTCGCTAAAAGTGAGGAAGAATCGTGCGGTAAACTGGCCTTTTATGGCTCTGTAGAAGATACCCTAAAATTCTTTAATGTCAACCAACTTGAACTTGTTGTATCGGAAGTAGAGCAAACTCCAGATTACTACATCGAAAAATATAGAGAATATAGAGGAGATTAAGATGAATTACGCATCGAATAAAGAACAAATTTTGATCTATTTGGGTAAATTTAAACGAAATTTTTTAAATTCTAACGGGTGGTATTCTTTTATAAGTACTGCTATTATTGCCCTTGTTACTTGTATTGTAGCAGGAAAAGACGGATTTTCGACCGGCTTAGGTGCAGAAGTGAAATCCACTTCGTTCATTATTGTTTGTGCTTGTATTTGGATAGGGGTTTTTAACTCTATTACATTGATTTGTAAAGAAAGAGATATTATTAAGCACGAATACCGAGGGGGTATGAATCTGTCATCGTATATGTTCGCTCACATGTTATTCCAAGCCCTTGTTTCTCTAATTCAAGCTATTATTTTCTCCAGTATTTTATTCTTATTCTATCACCACTCGATTTCAGAATTTAAGACTATCTTGGATAATGATAGTTTACGATTCATCTCCTATTTCCTAACTATATTTTTAACCATTTATTCGGCAGATGCTTTAGGTCTATTTGTCTCTTCAATCGTTAAAAATGTCGAAAAGGCAATGACTGTAATGCCCTTTGTCATTCTCCTTCAATTTCTCTTTGCCGGAAATATCCCCTTAAATGGCTTTTTACAGTTCTTATCTTATTTTACACTTAGTCGTTATAGTTTCGATGGGCTTTTAGACTTAGCTGACTTTAAAGAGGGAGGATCATTTTTCAGCACCTCAACAAAAGTACAAGTAAATTTATTAGTTGCTTGGATTCTATTAGTTGCTTTCTCTATTCTTTTAGCCTATCTTGCAAGTAAACTATTAAAATCAGTTGAAAAAGATACCAGAGGTTAATATTGATTGAATTAATTTAGTAAACTAGGTTTATAGTTCAAAAAATGTAGTAAGATTTTCTCTTACTACATTTTATATTATAAGATGTTTAAATTAGAAAATTGCAATCCATGTTAGCTGCGATATTGTCTCTGATAAATGTACATTGACAAAAACACCCCCTAGCTGGGAGTGTTTTCAAGAAAAATAGCAAGATTAGCTAAATTTTATTATTTAGCATCGTCTTTATGAAGCATGTTTTTAACACCTTCAACGACACCTTCTACAGCATCTTTTGCATCTTCAACGACACCTTCTACAGCATCTTTTGCATCTTCAGCGACTTCTTTAACTTTAGAAACAACTTTTTCTGTTGCTCCTTCGCTTTCAAGTTCTTTGTCGCCTACCAATTTACCAACGCCTTCTTTGATAGCACCTGCTGCTTGATTGAATTTTTCTTCTGTAGACATATCTATGTCCTCCTTTTATTTTTTTCTAAATTAGTAATTATTGTACACGTGGTTTAGCTTGAGCTGCAGCATCTTTAACAGTTTCAACGCCTTCGCCAAGTTTTTCTTGAACGAATTCAGCCCCTTCGCCAAGTTTTTCTTGTGCTACTGCAACACCTGAACCGATTCCAGCTTTCACTCTAGATAGTTGTTCTGACGCAAACTCGCCTGTTGATTCTGCCACGTCAGTTACACGGTCTTGAAGACTAACTGAATCTGCTTCATGTTGTTCTTTAGTTTTAATATCAACAACATTAACGTTAACTTCAACTACTTCTAGATCAGTCATTTTCGCAACTTCTGATACGATAACATCTTTGATTTCCTTGTATAGAGTTGGAACGTTTTTTCTGTATTCCACAATAACGTTCAAGTCAACTGCTACTTGTTCTTTACCAACTTCAACGTTAACACCGTGTGTTACATCGTTAGTATTGACGAGTTTTTCTGTAAGATTTGAGAAGAAACCGCCATCCACATGTAATAGTCCTGGGACTTTATCTAGTGAAAGACCGATGATTTTTTGAATAACTTTATTTTCGTAAGTTAATTCTCCTCGAACATCTTTAGAAACAACGACATCTTTCTTTTCAGTATCTACATTTACATTTTTTTCTACGTTTGACATATAAAACTCCTTTATTTATTTAAATAATTTTTCTGAACATAGTATCCGAATCCAATTCCTAATGTCCCACAAATTAAAACAAATAGTGTTTTAAAGAAACCGAAGGATAGGATGAAGCAAGCTAGAAGAATCCCAGCTATACCACATAAGATTGGATATTGGTATTTTTTTAACAATTCCATTTTTTACTTCCTTACTTTACACGACTAACAATCTTCTTAGTTGCTTTTTGAGGGTTATATTCTTTTACTGAAACTTCTAGTTTAACCTCTCGATCAATACCAAAGAACTCTTTTAAGCCTTGAGCTATTTCATTTTGGACTACTTCAAATTTGTTAGCAATGTTATCTGAAAGAACAGCTGTACCTTCTACATAAACAAAACATTTCTTTTTTCGTGTATGCACTTGAATTTTTGGTTCTTTAATCATACGATGTTCATTCAGTAAGCATCGAACAAAACCTTCGACAGCTGAATTTTTTAGTTTTAATTTATCGTCTTTAGTTCCAAGTTTTATTTCCAGATATTGTCTAGGATAAAACAGGATTACTAACATCCATAATAAAACTAAGATAGACAGGCCTAGAAGCCCCCAAAATATATATCTAGCAAGATAATATTCAAATGATGTCTGTCGCCAGCTAGTCAATTGAATCCCTAAATCACTAACCTGGTGGTAATCTATCAAAATAGGAAGGAAAATTGTCAAGATTAGAATACAGAAAATAAGTAATAATATTTTCTTTGATTTTGACATATAAAATCCTTTCAATTAAAGCACTAAACTATAGGTTTACCCGTCAATACTAAATTTAAATCTATAGTTTATGATTGAGTAAAAAGTTAACCTTTTTTACCCAAAAAGAATGATACTACAGCGACAACAATCACCGCACCAGCAATCGATGGAATAAGTGACATTCCCGCTAGAGAAGGTCCCCATGTCCCAAAAAGCGATTGGCCGACGGATGACCCAATTAAACCAGCAAAAATATTTGCGATAATTCCCATTGAACCACCTTTTTTAGTAATTGCTCCTGCAGCGAGACCGATAAAGCCTCCGATAATAATTGACCACAACATAACGGGCCTCCTTTCTTTTAACCAAAAAATTGTCTTTTGAATTCACAAAAGCTCTTTTGATTGCATTCAGTATATCATGATATGAGAGCGCACACAAATTATATGCTCACGAATATATGCTTTAATAAAATGTCTATTTTTTAAAACAACACAAAAAACGCTCTAGACAATATGACTAGAGCGTTTTTCTTATGTATTGATTCGTATTGAATGCTTACTTCACTTCTGTAAAGGTTGTTAATGTTATTTTAGCACTCTTTAAACGCCGTCATATCAACGTTTTTAGATTATTCTTTAGAAAATGTAGTCATTTTGCTATGCTGTCAATTTTGCAATTTCTTTGAGATAGATTTCAACTGCTTCTGCCTTCTTTTTCGGTGCCAATTCAGCATATGTATCCATTGTCGTTTTAATCGACTTATGCCCCATTCTTAACTGGAGTTCTTTCCAGTTTGCACCAGCATTCAACATCAAAGAAGCATGTGTATGACGAAAAAGGTGGAAACCATAGTTTGGCAGTCCCAACTCAGTCAAACGCTTTTTAAGCGTTGCACGTTCATTTCTATCACACATATAGTTACCGTAAATTGTCGGGAAAATCAAGTCCACAGTTGGTAAATCATGACTCACAAAGTAATCACTCATCTCAGCATGAAAAGCTTTCAAGTCATCCAAAACTTGTCTCGGAACTGCAACTCGCCGGTTACCAGCATCAGTCTTAGCACTGTTCTTACAAACAATCTCGCCCTTAATCCCAAGTGTTTTATTTCCAGCTTTCCACATCAGCGTCTTATTAATGATGATTTCATTAGAATCAAAATCAAGATCATGAATCGATAAAGCAAGAAGCTCATTGATTCTAAGCGCAGAAGCTAGTAGTGTGTCGCAGATAACTTTAAATCTTCGATTTGCTCGAGTATCAGGAAGAGTATCAAGATAGTGCAGCCAAGTAGCCAAGTCCTCTCCATGCAATACCATGATTCTCTCCTTTACCACCTTCGGTTTTGGAGGGATTTTTACTGTCCGAGCTGGATTATGAGAAAGTTCAAAATTCGTGATCCCATAATCGAAAATATCACTGAGCTTATAGATAACTGCACCGAAATCTTTTGCGTGTCCCTTTTTGGATTTTTTAACACCCGATTCAACAGACTTTTTAGATTGTTGAGCTAATTTATTAACCCAAATCTGAATATCTGCAGATTTTATCTCTTCAGGCTTATACTCTCCAAACTTAGGGATAAGATAGGTATCAAGATAGCTTCGAACCCGGTTAATCGTATTCTGAGAAGTCACCCAAGTCACAAAACTGACAAACCAGGCTTCTGCTAATTCCTCGAAGTTATTAATCGACAAGGTCTCTTTTAGAGTTGAGCCCTTCTCTTCAAAATCGATCCGTGCTTGAATGATTTTCCTATCAAGACTTTTTAGAGTTTTAGCAGTTATAGACGATGTAACTTTTTTACCAGTTTTAACATCTACACCAATATACACACCACGTTGCGTATAGCTAATAGTCCCATTACTCTTTGTAGTTTTAATGATTTTTCGATTGTTGTGAATGATAGTTTCTTTCTGCATAGTAGCCTTTCACGTTCGGATATATAAAAGGCTAAAATAACAACCTCACACTATTTATGTGATATTACTATTTTAGCACAATTTTATAATTAGGGAGTTAAATAGTTCAGCACATCCTCCATTTTGTAAAAAACGGTTCTAGTCCCCTCAATCGGTGGTTCTAATCTTTTTAGCCCTGTCATTTCCCAAGTTTTTAAAGTATTGGGCGAAATATGAAGAATAGAAAGCAGTTCTTTTTGAGTTAAAATATTACAATACATACTTTTTTGATTATAACGTTGAATTAGACTCAACAAAATAGTTAATAAATTTTCAATTTGGTTCAATTTTGTTAATTCACTAGAATTCATCTGTCTAGTTCTCCATCCCGTTCTTTTTGAGTTTTTGTAAGTCGCGGAAGTAACTTATGCTTTTCAAGTTCTTTATATTGTTTTTCGTACTTACTATGCCTCTTTGAATCGATAAGCCTCGCAAAGAAATAGCTCTTATTCATGATCAATCGCAAAAGATTAGGATCGTGTGCGCGAGCATAACTTACTAAACTACCAAATTCTACAAATCCCATTGTATCAATTACATCAAGCACCTGAGCTAAGAAGAATTCATGATCATTTCCCAAAATAAATTTTTCTCGATCAAACCCACAACCGCATTCGATATCATTGGCATCATACTTGGTTTTTTCAGGATTATCTGCATGTGTGAAATAATTATACAACCCTGATGGAGACATCACAATCTCAACATGGGCTGGAGTATTCAAATTTTCAGTCAACAATTCAGAAACTTGAGAATAACTTTTGAGAGAATCAAAGAACAGTACACCATACTTGTGAGGTTTCAGGATTTCGCCAGTTTCTTTGTTTACATCCATATCATGCCAAGGACTAATCGCATACGGAACTCGCATATGCTCAAGAATCTCTAGATAGTTGTTCGGCATACTATCTTGATAAAGTAAGAAAGCCCACTTATTCGAACGTCTATTTTTAATCATAGATAACACCTCTTTTATAAATTAAATTTTCTCTATTATTGATTTATCGGGACTCCCTTTATTTAGTAATGAAAAATATCTGATTGTTTGTTCGTTTCCCATAGATGGTTTTACCTCCCCCAATTTCTTCATGGATATAATGAGAAATTTATAATTATTTTAGTCTTTGCACAAAAATTTTTGATTGTTGATTATTGAACTATTGGGGGGTCGTAGATGGTAAGAGAACTTGGTTAACTGAAAGTGAGACAGTTCCACGATTATTTGAGATGTATGAAGAAATTTTACATAAAAAAGCCAGGTAGTATTTTTAACACACCCGTCTTCTTCTAAATATAATTGATTATTAAAATTCACTGTTAATTCGTTAGAAATCTTTTATAAATATAACAAATCTAACAATTATCTTAACGATAATGAATTTTCCTCAACTTTATTAATATTCTATTTTAAATTTTATAATATTTGAATTAGTAGATTATGTTGTTTTTATAAAATTACTTCTAAATAAAAAAACCAGCACTAATTTTTGCTGGTTTTTTTATTTAAAGCAATGCCGCCATCGCTTTGTGCTCTTAAGAGCGTCTCATATATAAATAATATACAAAATAAAAAGAAAATTGTCAACTATTTTACAGAATATATTTTTGGCCTCTTAATACAGCTTTCCATTCTCTAAAATTTTCATTGCCCATTCGTTTAAGAAGTAAGTTATTTGTCAACTTGCCTTTTTTCAGTCCCATACTAAAAATATTAGCAATATATATTTTTCTTAAATGCCTTTCAAGTATAGATATATCTGCAAAAAAACTAAGAATTTTTAACGTATCATAAAGTTTTAATCCAGAAGATAAAGTACCTAAATGGATTGGATTTAAGTTAAAACTTCTGATCAATAATCCGTTAATTTTATACTTATTCGGTGTTCTAAACCTTTGAACTAGTGAATTATGAGCACAACTATTTCTTAAACATAACAAAAAGTCTAGCATATTCAAAAATTGATCTCTTTTACTCGGCTCAATCCCAAAGTCTTTCATAACCTCTTCTAATACAGGAATTTTTAAATAATGCAGAAATCTTAACAATTTCCCAAAATCAAGTGTTTCAATTGCTACCCACAATGGTACAGCAACTGTCGAATTATTATAGGTAGCTACACCATGCGGTGGTATATACGAGGCATCTTGATAAAAACGATAATCAATATGATCATTATTATCAATAAGATTTTTCAAGAAGTTAGTTTTAAATAACACAAAGTCATCAAAATAATTATAAATAGGATAATTCTGTTCATTTAGAAACGGATAAGAAGCTGAAAAACTACAATAAGTATTACTTGATGAATTATTCTCACTCGGATTCATATAATTATTCTTATTTGTATACTGCATCGTATCATTTAAATTAGAACAATAAGCTTCAGAAAAATGGTATGAAACAGATGCTTTCAGTCTCTCTTCAACCTGATTAAGTATACCAAGCACATCCGAAGTAAATTTTTTATCAAATTCATATATATTTAAAAAATCTCTTAGGTGTACTCCTTTATACCTTTTAGGGGTACGATTATCTAAGAGTAACGACTCAATTCCATTAAACATCTCAAAATAATTATAATTAACCAAAGCCTTTTCCAATTCATTTTTATTAGCTTTCAACCCTCTGCTTGTTAACTTAGCTCCTAAATTAATTCTTGTTTCAAAAATCTTAATTCCCACAATTATAAGTCTCTCATCTATCAATACTATAAAATCACTATGATTTACTATAGTATTAATTATATCACAAAAAATTATATCTTAAAATTTCTTCTACTATATTATCTTGCCTTAACTATTTTTAAAAACTATAATTCACTGTTTTAAAAAACCGAGGAAATAGTAAAATCTATATAACTTAAAATATATACGACTATTAGAGCTAAACTAAAAAAACGCTCTAGACAATATGACTAGAGCGTTTTTTATATATCCGAACATCTAATTTATTTCACAAAAAATGTAGTCAAAAATGTAGTCATTCGGTTGATTTTTATTGCAATACATTGAAATTTGAAAATTCAAGAATCGCCTTAAATCAAGGTTTTTTCGTTTCTACTGAAACGTAATGACCCACTATTTAACCTCTGTAAACACAACGTGTTTGCGAAGTTTTGGTGAGTATTTCTTCAATTGAAGACGGTCTGGAGTGTTACGTTTGTTTTTAGAAGTAAGGTACAAGCGTTCACCAGATTCTTTGTGTTCAAGTGTAATATTTACGCGCATGGTATCTCCCTTCTATTATTCAGCTGATGCAGCTTTAGCGATCTTACGTCCTTTGTAGTATCCTTTAAGTGATACACGGTGAGAACGTGAGTAATCTCCAGTAGTTTCGTCAAAGTTTACAGATGGAGCTGTTACTTTGTAGTGTGTACGACGTTTGTTTTTCTTCGCTTTTGAAGTGCGACGTGCAGGTACTGCCATTTTATTTTCTCCTTTTAAGATATAATTCAGTTAGGTTTGATTTTCATCAACTTTAATAGTATATCAAAACTTTTTTGTAAAGTAAAGTTACTTGACAAAAAAAGTTGTATTTTTTTATCGTACACCGCTGAATTGTCTGAAAATTTAAAAATTTTGCCCTGTAAATCTTGTCAAATATATGCTATAATGGTAAAAACTGATATGAGAGGGAACATAATGACAGAACTAGATAAACGCCACCGCAGCAGTGTCTATGACAGCATGGTCAAATCGCCAAACCGTGCCATGCTTCGTGCGACTGGTATGACAGACAAGGACTTTGAAACACCGATTGTGGGAGTGATTTCGACTTGGGCGGAAAACACGCCATGTAATATCCACTTGCATGACTTTGGGAAATTGGCAAAAGAAGGTATCAAATCTGCTGGCGCTTGGCCTGTTCAATTTGGAACCATTACGGTAGCAGATGGGATTGCCATGGGAACGCCTGGTATGCGCTTCTCTTTGACATCTCGTGATATCATCGCGGACTCTATCGAAGCTGCTATGGGTGGTCACAACGTGGATGCCTTTGTAGCTATCGGTGGCTGTGACAAGAACATGCCTGGTTCTATGATTGCCATTGCCAATATGAATATCCCAGCCATTTTTGCTTACGGTGGTACCATCGCCCCTGGAAAACTGGATGGTAAAGACATCGACTTGGTTTCTGTATTCGAAGGAATCGGTAAATGGAACCACGGTGATATGACAGCTGAAGACGTCAAACGTCTCGAATGTAATGCCTGCCCTGGCCCTGGTGGTTGTGGTGGTATGTATACTGCCAATACTATGGCGACTGCTATCGAAGTTCTAGGTATGAGTTTGCCAGGCTCTTCATCTCACCCAGCTGAATCAGTTGATAAGAAAGAAGATATCGAAGCAGCTGGACGCGCCGTTGTCAAAATGCTTGAACTGGGTATCAAACCTTCAGATATCTTGACTCGCGAAGCCTTTGAAGATGCAATCACTGTTACTATGGCACTCGGTGGTTCTACTAACGCCACTCTTCACTTACTCGCCATTGCCCACGCAGCTAATGTTGACTTGTCACTTGAGGACTTTAATACCATCCAAGAACGTGTGCCTCACTTGGCCGATTTGAAACCTTCTGGTCAATATGTCTTCCAAGACCTCTACGAAGTTGGTGGTGTGCCTGCGGTTATGAAGTACTTGTTGGCGAATGGATTCCTTCATGGAGACCGTATCACATGTACTGGTAAAACTGTCGCTGAAAACTTAGCTGACTTTGCAGATCTTACTCCAGGTCAAAAAGTCATCATGCCACTTGAAAATCCTAAACGTGCGGACGGTCCGCTTATCATCTTGAACGGTAATCTTGCTCCTGACGGTGCAGTTGCCAAGGTGTCAGGTGTTAAGGTTCGTCGTCACGTTGGTCCAGCTAAGGTCTTCGACTCTGAAGAAGATGCTATCCAAGCAGTCTTGACAGATGAAATCGTTGATGGCGATGTAGTCGTGGTTCGGTTCGTTGGACCTAAGGGTGGTCCTGGTATGCCTGAAATGCTATCACTTTCATCAATGATCGTTGGTAAAGGTCAAGGAGACAAGGTTGCCCTCTTGACAGACGGACGCTTCTCTGGTGGAACTTATGGTCTGGTTGTCGGACATATCGCTCCTGAAGCTCAGGATGGAGGACCAATTGCCTACCTTCGTACAGGAGATATCGTTACGGTTGACCAAGATACTAAAGAAATTTCCATGGCAGTATCCGATGAAGAGCTTGAAAAACGCAAGGCAGAAACAACCTTGCCACCACTTTATAGCCGTGGTGTCCTCGGTAAATATGCCCATACCGTATCTTCTGCATCACGTGGTGCCGTTACAGACTTTTGGAATATGGAACAATCTGGTAAAAAATAAGCTCTCATATTATTCTATAAAGAATTTCCTTATTACAGTCTAATATAATAGGCACACAAAAAGGATGAAGTTCATAAGAACTTCATCCTTTTTTAGTGGAATAGGCAACAAAGCATGTTATCTACTCCACTTTTTGCTTTTTCCACAAGTAAATGAGCACGATAAGAGAAGTTATTGAAAGCACTATTCCAGTGTTTAACCCTGGTGGGCTATAACTCCATACAATCTCGTGTTCTCCTTCAGTTAGTGAAACACCCATAAAGAAACCAAGAGATTTTTGAACTTCTTGATTTTGACCATCTACTGTTACACTCCAACCTGAGTGGTATGGAATAGTAAAGGTCGCAAAGGATTCTTCACTATTTGTAACATTGACGTGAGCTTTCACCGTTGAATTTGAATAAGAATCAATGGTGATATCATTTGCTTTTTTAAACTGAGTCAATGCATTGGTTAGGGTCGGTATATCGATTGAATAGAATTTAAAACCTCGAAGATCCCATTCTTTTGCTTTTCCTTCATCAATTGTAAATGTGAGCGTTTTGTTTAAGTTGCCATTTCCAACCACCCATAGTTGATTTTCTCGGAATCGATTTTCATAAGGATAACTTAATCCATCTACCAACACTTTTGACTGAATGACTGAACCGGCTTGTCTTTCTGGAATTTCAACAAAGTACAACTTATTGGGTTCAAGAGATAATTGCCATTCAATTTTTACCGGAGTACCCTCTTGCGTAATTGTATATTTGTCTCCATTCTTCGTTAAATTTTCAACATGGGCTTCTGATACACTTACTTCTTTAAGACCTTCTTTCTCAGAAATCCCCACAACTTGTAACAACTGATTTAAATTATTAACAGGTTTGTTCTTTTCAAAACTTACATTTGTTGCAAGATCCTTATTTGTCAGATAACCCAAGGAAAGAGCATATGGATTTTGATACACAAAATAGTGCTTGAGCGTCCCTTCTTTAGTATATAAATCACGAACATCCGCAAAGATCCTTTTCTCATCTCCATCCATCATAAAACGAGAAAAACCAAACATAGAATCTAAAATGATATTTCGCCCTGTATAGTTTACAATTGATTGAGAGGCAGGAAGTCCTAAGTGACTAAATTCTTCAATCAATGTATGCTCTAAACTCGATGTAAAGTGAGAGGCTCCATTATAATTATGAGCAATCGGGAAATTGGCATGCGACAAACCCTTATGCATCTCCATACGTGTAAATTGATCTGATTTACTGTAACCTTCTTCATCAAAAGCAATTGCATACTCCATTTGAATCTTCAAACTAGAATTAAAAAAGAAATATGGTACTCTCTTCAGTCCAATAAACGCACCCAATAGTAATTCTACAATAACAACTCCTGTAACTACTTGTAGTCTTCGAGAAAAATCCACCTTTGTAAGAAAAAATGCACATAAAACGATACTATAAATAATGAATGCAAGAATTTTCTGTGATGTTTCTACATAAGAAAGTGTAGCAAGTATTGAGAACAATAAAATTGACCCAAAACCTAGAAGAGCTACCAAGAACTCATTAAAGCGGAAGCTATTTTTCCACTTCATCAAACTTTCGGAAGCCAAAACCAACATAAAGGCATTTGCAACCCAAGAATTTCTAAAATAGAAACCGACCGGACGTTGCCCCATATGCCAAATCTGATCAAAGCCTTTAATATTAAAAGAAAGTAGTAAGATTAACAAAACAAATGTTGCAGATAATTTACTACGAAGAGAAATTTCTTTTTTTACATAGAAAACAAACAGTCCAAAGAGGCCTAAACTACCAATGAAAAGGTGAGGTAAGGCTTTTGAGTCGCCCCACTCTTTATGACTAAAAGAACCTAAAATGAATTTTTGAGGAAAAGTTATAAGATCATTTACGATTTTAGAAGACCATTCAAATGTACTTCCTGCACTTGCCTTACTCTCTACCAAGGCACCAAAGACTGGTAGCAGCCAGAACATTGCTAGTCCTATTCCAATCATTGCAAACAAAGCAACCCTTCCGATTAACAATAGGTAGTCTTTCAAGGAAGCTTTCTTTGAAAAAACAACATAGAATGTATAGAGGACCACAAAAAGGCACATCATATAGCCTGTGTAGAAATTCGTAATCAAGCTGACGGCAAGGAAAATAGGTAATTTAAACGATCGTTTTCCTTCTACAATTTCTTCAATACCAAGAAGAATGAAAGGGACATAAACTAGATTATCTAAAAAGTTAGGATTGAAATGCTGAGAAACAATAAATCCACTAAGTGCATACGATGTTGATAAGCCTAATGAAAGCCAATAATTTTTGCTAATACCCTGATATTTCTTCTCAAGAAAATATCCAAACGCCACTCCCATTACTCCAAAACGAATAAGTGGAATCACATAAGTCAAAATATGAAAGGTCGAAATTGGGAAAATTACGTATAAAAATGTGAATGGACTCAAACTATTAAAGCCCCATACACTCGGCATTGCTCCTCCTAGGGATTTAGAGAAGGACCAAAACAGACCGCTAAAATCGCCGTTCCAAAATAGTTTATGTAATCCGATATAGAGTGGGAAATACTGCAAAAAGAAATCTCCATTCTGAACCGACTTTTCTGAAAAGGGAGTCAACCCTAAACAAAGGAAGACTCCTAACATACCCATAAATGGAACACAGAATAGCGAACTAAATTTTAAATTCATTTTTGAAATTTTCATTATAGTCTACTCCTACTAAATTAAATCCATTTTTTATAAATTGCAAATCCATAAAGAGAGGTTGATAAGATTGAAATTACAAAACCTGCAACAAACCCGTTTGGCAAATAACTGATTTCGATTGTATGTTCACCTGGCGTAATTTTATATGCCAACAGGCTATCCCAAACTTTAGCAGTTTCAACTACTTTTCCATCTACTTTAACAGTCCAACCTTTTTCATATGGAATACTGGTCATCATCCAAGTACTGTCATCAGTTATATTAACTGTTCCTTTAAAACTACGATTATTCCAATGCGTTAATTTTATTCCTTGCAGCTGACGTTCTTGAATGATACGATTTGCTAATGCACTATTAGAACGAGCCAAGCGCAATCCAGATAAATTATACTCATTATCCGAATCAATTTCAATCGTTAAATCTACAGGTTGGCCAGCAGAATTATGCGCAATCTGGATGAACTGTGTTTGTTGGAATTTATCTTGGAATTCATAATTTTTGCCATTTAACATGACACGAACTTTATTTTTATCTGTATGAGATAATTTTTGCGGAATTGCTACCCAATAATCCTCAGCAGATTGAGGAACTAAATGATAGGTAATCGTTCCTGGTTTTGAAGAATCAATACGCCTATAGGTTTCCGGTTTAGATGGATCTACAACTTCCATATTATCCAATTTCAATTCATTTGCTGCTAATATATCTAAATAATAATCGCTCGTTGCTCCCATTGCTTGTACTATCTTATTTTGATTTTGAATCGGTTGATGGTTCTCTAATTTTAGATTCACCGTTTCATCATTAACACCGTAAGCAATTGGCAAAATCAAACCTGTCTCAAATGTCTTTGTTCTAGCAGCTTCATAAACAGGTTCTTTTGTCGTAATATCTTTACGCGTTACCATGTTTCCGAATACATACAGTTTGGACGTATCAGGATAGTCCTCTTTAGTCACCGGTTTTGGAGTCACTAGGTATTTTACTGAGAAGAGAGCATCTTGGAACGGAGTTCCTTGATAGTAGGTCGTTGCGTTAATTCCGTTATTTCCTAAACGGTCAAATAAGTCACGTGTACTATTTTCCAAGTTGGAACTGAAGACCGATAGCCCTGGATAGTCCACCATAAATGGATCATTCTTACTTAGATTAAATGATTTATTAATTCTGTAAAAATCACTGTGGTCAGGTCTAATTGGATTAATCGCTTCCTTTAATTGTAAAACTGCATCGTGATACTTATAGGCATCTGTATACCCAACTCTTGATTGAACAAGCGCTGCATTAGCTGTTAACTCAACCACAGTCAAAGCAGCAATAATCATACAAGAGTGTTTCACTTTAGGATAGAATAAGGCTGCAAGCAAAGCCACAAAAATAAAAATAGTAGCAAGACGTTGCCAAACTGTTAAGAAAGAATGTTGTTGTAACTGTACAATAGAAAAGATAACTGTACCGCTAATCAGTAGGAAGCTAGCTTCTCTTTTAGTAAATTTCTCCACTTCTCGTAGACTTAGATAAGCCAAATAAACTAAAAAGAAAGCAATAATCCATGAGAAGCGATAGAAAAATCCAGCAGGATTTTGTCCCATATGCCACAACTTACTTGTGAATTCATGGGCACAAGAAATCAAAAACACTACGAGAACAAAGCTCGCTGCAATTTTACTCCATTTGGAAATCTTACTAGAAATAAAGTAATAAAGTGTTCCTAGTATACCAAAGCTAGCCACGTATATATTCGGCAAGTTAGGACCAGCTGGCCAAGAAGTATTATCAAAAGCTCCTAAGAAGAGTTTTGCTAAAATTTCAAACGGGTTAATCTGTAACTTCCATTCAAATTTAAGCGAGCTCTGTAAACCACCCTTTGTTGACACTAAACTAATAAGAATTGGGAGCAAAACAGCTGATACTATACCAACAGCTAGTATAGATGCGGCAGCTAATTTACCCAGTCTTGTTAGAATAACTTTTTTATTTCGTAAGTTCTCTGAACGAATAATGTAGAACAAAGCATAAATGACCACAAAAATGCAGGTCATATAACCCATGTAAAATTGTACAAAGAGAGATAAGGCAAGCATGCCAATGTAGCCTTTTGGAGACTTGTTATCCAATACTTGTTCAACCCCAATTAAAACCAACGGAAGCATAACCATTCCATCATAGAAAATTGGGTTCATTTGATAACTAACATTAAATCCATTTAAGGCATAAATGGTAGCGACGATTGGAACCAAGTAGGCTTTGTTCTTTAATCCATCATAACGTTTAACCAAGAAATGTGCCATGGTTAATCCCATCGCTCCATAACGTAAGGCAATAACGATAGGTACCACCCATTGGAAATTTTCCTCAGAAAATAGTAGGAACAGGAAGTTAAACGGACTCAACAGGTTGAAGCCCCAAATCCCTAACATCCCACCTCCAATGGATTTAGAGAAAGAGTAGAAGAAGCTACTCCAATCGCCATTTAAAAATAAATGTTTGAAATAAGCATATAAGCCAATATACTGAGCATTAAAGTCAACCGCCATGAGTGACTTTGTCCCGAAAGGAAAGAAGCCATCAATAGCCCAAGCCACAAACATGATGGCCATAGGCGCAATAAAACTTGCTAGATAGACTTTTTTCTTAGTCGTCATTTTGCTCTCCTTTCACGGTAATGTTCGTTTGGTCAACAAGATAATGTGGACGTTTCTTCACTTCATAATAAATCTTACCGATGTATTCTCCGAGTACCCCGATAGAAATCAATTGAATTCCACCAAAGAGAACTACTGAGAAGATTGTAGTAAAGTATCCACTCACGAGTGAATCTGGTACTACAAGGTATTGGATAAAGGTCCAAAGAACATAAACCAATGAAATTACTAGGCAGAATAAACCAAAATTAATACACATACGAAGAGGTTTATCGTTGAATGATAAAATCCCTTGAATCGCATAGTTCAACGAGAACTTCAATGAGTATTTTGTTTCACCGACTGTACGTACTTGGTTTTCATATTCGATAACTTTTTCGTTAAAACCAATCCAAGCAAAAATCCCTTTAGAAAAACGATTGTATTCTTGCATAGAAATAATGGCGTTTACAACTTTACGGCTAAACAATCGGAATTCAGAGACTCCGTCCATTAGCTCGATATCCATCATTTTATTAGCAAGTTTATAAAAATGTTTGGCTAAAAAAGTACGGTGAGGTTTTTCGCCTGTACGTGTACGACGAGCACTTACGACATCGTATCCTTGCTCATAAGCTTCAATCATTTGTGGAAGCATTGCTGGTGGATGCTGCAAATCTCCATCCATTAGAATCACTGCTTCTCCTGTTGCGTATTCTAGTCCTGCAATAGTTCCAGCTTCTTTCCCAAAATTTCGACTGAAGCTGATATATTTAACACGTGAATCGCCAGCTGCGATGGCTAACATACGTTCAAAAGTGCGATCCTTACTACCGTCATTAATAAAAATAATTTCAAATTCCGCTTTTGTAATTTGATTGATTTCTTTAACCAATTCATCATACATTTTTTGAATCATATTCTCTTCGTTATAAAACGGAATGACTACAGATAATTTCATATCTATCCTACCTTGTTCTTTTTATTATAATCACTTCTACTATAATAACATTTTTTTGAAGGAAGTGGCTACTCTTAACAAAAATTTTTGTTTATTGTATAAAATAAATAAACAAAAAAAGGAAAATACAAATCGGGTCTTTAATCCCGATTCATAATCCATCCCATATCTCTCTATTATTTAACGTGGAGGTAACCCTAAGGCTATACGTCCATAACGACTAATGCGTGTAATCTTCCAAGCAGGTGACCAAGTAACCTCCACCTTGACATCCTCAATACCATCAATTTGTTTTAATCCAGCTACGATTTCAATAGGCAGACTTTCTGCACAGTCACAAGCGGTATCTGTAAATGTCATGACTATTGTACAAAGTCCGTTTTCGTCCAAGTCAATCTCGTAAATCAATCCAAGATTGTATACATCTAGCTCTACATCAGTATCATATACTTTTTCTAGTTTTTCAATAATCTGATTTTCCAAGGCTAGAGCACGGTCATTGATCTTGATATCGTCTCTCATAGCAGTTCCTCCACCTGATAAATATTCTCTATTTTCTCATAATTCCAAAAAGTTGGCAAGTTTTTTCATAAATGCTATATTAGTTTATTGTCTCCTTCATTAACACTAAAAAAGCAGAGATGATTATCTCTGCTTACAAGTAATTATTTTGATTTGACCGGCTTATCTTCAAGAGCTTTGATAGCAGAAGCAATTGTTTCTGCATATAGCTTGGCACCTTCTTCTAATTTGGTATTATCTTTACCAAAATGAACCTGGTCAGTACCTTTCCAAATATCTGGGTTGTCTTTAGACACTTGGTTCCAGTCGGCAATCTCAACATATGGGTATTGTTGAGCTACTTCACGAGCATAGCTTGCATATTTTTCAACATATGGCTGAGTTTCTTGACTTGTATCACCCTCATATGGAGTCACAAGGACAAGCTGATGTCCTTTTGGCAAATTCGAAATCAAGAAATCAAGATCTGCTTTATAATCCTCAGGATTATTGACTCCCGTAGCAACTACTACAACTTTAGGCAAAGCTTTATTTTGGCTATTATATAGCATGATAGCACTTGCTTGTTTAGTATTTCGACTAACTTGCGCATCTGTCTGAGCATCAGGTAAAACTTCTTGTAAACCAGGAGTTGCTCTCAAGGTTACAGAGTCCCCAATAATGGATACACCTTCAGCAATATTGTATCGACTTGCTTCTTCTTGATCTGCCATTGTCTTGGTTCGAGCTAGACTTGTTTGAGCTTGTTTAAGCCCATTAACAGTCAAGTCTGTTTCAAAGGCACCAACTTGTGGAGCTAATATCACTACAATCAGCATGATTAACCCAAGCACTCCAATGCTCCCAGCGAAAATAGGCTTAATATGCGGAATCTCTTTTGCTTTTTCCAAGAGCCAAGTCGACTTTCCTGCAATTAAAGGCTCAATCACGTAGAAAGATAGTGTCGCAAAAAGATACGAGAAGATCGTTGTTAGGATAACTGCTAATAGATTTCCCATTAATTGAGAGAAAATAATATAGAAGGGCCAATGAAATAGATAGACAGCATAGCTAGTGTCTGCTAAAAAGCTGACGATTTTAGGCTCTTCAATAGACTCTGTTTTCTCATGCAAAAGGCGAGTCGCTACTATCATAACAAGTGTTGCTAGACTTGCTAGCAAGAAACCTAGCAAATAAGTAAATAGGGAAGTAAACTTGACAAAGAAAGTTAGTAAGAGCAATACTCCTAGACCTCCCGCAAAAACTAGCAAGGTTTGCTTCAAATCTAGAACCTTATTTAATCGTTTTAAAATCGGTGTTGTTTGACGAACTCCTACTATAGTTGCCAACACACTACCTAAAAAGAAAGGATAGACATGCGTAAAACTAGAAAAGTAAACTGTAGAGTATGAACTTACGATAAAACTACCAATGAACATGGAAAGAAAACTGATCAGAAAGGCAGCTGATGAGAGGATAAAGACTGTACCTCGTAACTGACTGCTTGTCTTATAGCGTTTGGACAGGATCCAAACTGCTAATCCCCACAAAATATAATAGTGAACTTCAACTGCCAAACTCCAGTTGTGAACAAAGAGATGAGGGATAAACTGTGATTCGTAACTCCCTCCTGTTAACATTTCATAGAAGTTGGTCATGAAGCCAAGAACTCCTGCAATTTGAGCACCAATTCCAGCTACATAATCTTGTCGAACCATCAAGGTAAAAGGCATGATGACAAGTACCATCATCACAACAGGAGGAAATATTCGATAAAAGCGTCTCCTGAAAAAACCTATGATATCAATTTCCCCTTTTTGGCTAAACTCCTCTAACAATAGTGAGGTGATAAGGAAACCTGAGAAAGTGAAAAAGACATCCACACCAAAGAATCCCCCTTGGAAAATCGTCTGAAAGAAATGGTACAAAAGCACCAAGAGCAGACCTGTAATCCTAATCAAGGAAAACCATTTAATACGCATACGAGTTTATTCTCCATTTATTAGAAGCTTAAAAGTCTTCTAATTTTCATTCCATAATACATTTATTTTATCAAAAAAACGAGAAAAATCCTAAGAGAAAACTTAGGATTTCAGCTTTATTATCAATAAATGTTAGAAATTGCGTCCAGATTTATTATAGCCGTATTTTTCAATAAAATGTTCACGAAATTCCAAAAGATTATCATCCATAATAGCTTGACGAACCTGTTTCATGAGATTAAGCAAGAAATAGAGATTATGATAACTTGTCAAGCGAATACCAAAGGTTTCATCTGCCTTAAGCAAATGACGAAGATAGGAACGAGTATAGTTCTTACATGTGTAGCAATCACACTCATGATCAAGAGGTGTAAAGTCCTCAGCAAACTGAGCATTTTTTACAACCAAGCGACCTTGACTAGTCATACAAGTCCCGTTACGAGCGATACGAGTCGGCAAGACACAGTCAAACATATCTATCCCACGAATGACCCCATCAATCAAGCTATCTGGCGCTCCCACTCCCATCAAGTAGCGAGGTTTATTCTCAGGAAGCAGCTGAGTGGTGAAATCCAAAACAGCGTTCATCTCCTCATGAGTTTCTCCAACTGCTAAGCCCCCGATAGAGTAGCCTGGGAAGTCCATACTTACAAGGTCTTGAGCTGATTGACGACGAAGGTCTTCAAATCCTGCCCCTTGTACAATCCCAAACAAACCTTGGTCATGTGGACGACGGTGAGCATTTAACCCACGTTCAGCCCAACGGCTAGTACGCTCGATTGACTTTTTCACATAATCATAAGGTTGATAAAATTGAGGACATTCATCAAAGGACATCATGATATCTGAGCCTAGATTGTTCTGGATAGAAATGGCCTTTTCAGGTGATAGAAACATTTTCGAACCGTTGAGGTGGTTCTTAAAGGTAACACCCTCTTCAGTAATGTTTCGGCTATCAGCCAATGAATATACTTGGAAGCCACCACTATCCGTTAAAATCGGTTGATCCCAATTCATGAACTTGTGAAGACCACCAGCTCTAGCAATCAGTTCATCCCCAGGGCGAAGCCACAAATGATAAGTGTTAGAAAGGATAATTCCTGAACCCATCTCTTTCAACTCTTCTGGAGACTGAGTTTTGACAGTTGCTTGTGTACCAACTGGCATAAACATGGGCGTTGGGAAAGTTCCATGTGGTGTGATAATTTCTCCCAGACGAGCTCCTGTATGTTTTTCTTTCTTAATTAATCGATATTTGATTGGTGATTCTGACATTTTTTACCTCCGAAACTAGGAAAAACAGTCCTAGTTCTTACTCTGCACCCAAGGGCATACTGTATGATTCTATCAAAAAAAACAGGAACTGTCACGAACTATGGTATAATGAAAGCATGAAATACCCAAAGATTGATTTAAAAGAAGTCCGGCAACAAGCACGACAATTCTCAGCAGAACATCCTAGACTGATGATTGTTTATTTATTACCAAGCATCCTTTTGATTATCTCTAGTTTTATAAGCCCCTTATCATTGCTTAATGAGGAAATTCTGGAGCAATCCTTTTTCAGTTTTTTAATAACGGTCATTCAATCCTCCCTCTTTCCTCTAGTTTTTGGTTTTGCAAGTTCCATTATCTTAGTTGGTGCTCTTTTTACAACCCTCAATCTCTTCAGAGTTCCTGAGATAGAACTTTCTTTCAAGGATAGTTTGGCATTGTTTGACAACCGTTTCTTTACTCAAACTTTCCTAACTCTTCTACTGAAACGTTTCTACCTCTTTTTATGGAGCCTACCCAATCTACTTGGAGTTTACTATCTTTTTTACAGCAATCTAATGGCTCGAAAATTTGTGGAACTTCATCCTGAATTTCCATCTGTCGATCTTACGAATCCAGATATTGAACAGTTTCTGCTTACTTTTGCACTTTATTTTTTTGGCAGTGTCTTTCTGATACTTATAGGAACCGCTCTTTATCTTCCTCAATACTATGCATACTCCCAAGTAGAACTACTACTTTGCGACACTCTAGCAATAGGGATTGCCAAACCAATTCGTACACTTGAAACCAGCCGTTTCCTTATGAAAGGCTACAAGTTCCAACGCTTTGTCCTTGATTTACAGCTCTTACCATGGTATTTCCTCATCTGGATTAGCTTTGGCATTGCAAGTATTTCTATATACCCCTATATTTATAGCAATCAAATTTTCTTCTATCAAAGGTTACTCGAAATCAAGCAAAGAAGAGTTTAATATCAGTTATTAAAAACCAGCACCTTCATAGAAAGTGCTGGTTGTTTTTATTTTAGGAAAAGGATACTCAAAAGAGTTAAGATTGCTGGGCCACCTTGCTTGAGAATGATTTTTTTATCTGCAGTTAAGGCACCATAGGCCGCTGCTCCTATGACAAACAATACAAAGATTGTTACGACTTCTAAGCTATGTGAGAAATAAATCCCATAAATCAGAAATACCCCAATCAAGGCATTATAAATTCCTTGGTTTTTAAACAGTGAGGTGACAGATGGTCGTGCTAATTCTTCCTTGTTCATATTAAAGACACGGCTGGTTGCGTCTGATTGGGTTGCGATACTTTCCAAATAAAAAATATAAAAATGCTCGAGGGCAACGATAGTTGCTAAGATAGTAGTAATGATTGACATCGTTTTCTCCTTAAAATTCTATTTTTTCTAGACCTGATACTAGTTTAGTCAGTAAAGCCGTCAGTTCTTGCTGCTCAGCTATCGATAAAATGCTCTCCATCTGTTTCTTCACTTTCATGTGATGTTTAGGTGGGCTAAGCAAGAGTTGATTTTTAGCTTCTTGGCTTAATTCAACTAAAACTTCTCGCTGATTGACCGGATTGCGCTTACGACTGACATAGCCCTCTGACTCTAATACCTTAAAATGTCGGGTCAAAGCTGCCTGGTCAATCTGTAACTTCTCTTGAACGGCAGTTTGGTTACACGGTGACTTTTGCAATAAAAACTGCAGAATTTGATAGCGGGTCAAACTAATTCCCAATTGTTTCTCAAAAAGTTGAGTGATCGTTTGATCTGTTAAATGGAGCTGGTACAGTAATTCATGCATTTTTAGTATTTTTCTCCTTTTGTCAATATTTGATTTATCAATAATTGACTCATCAAGTATACTGCAAATAAATTGACGATGCAAATCTTTTGCTCAATCCGTTAAATTAGTATCCTAGCTACAATCCCAGAAAACTATATTCCCAAATTTTATATCTGGATTTTATTTACGTTATCTAAGAATTTGAAAATAAAAAAAGAAGTGGAAACTGAATTAGTTCCCAACTTCTCCTCATTTATTAGTTCATAGATACGTGAACGTGGTCATAGTGGTTTTCTGTTACGCTACCACGGTCTGGCATTGGATTCCAAGTGTAGGCTGGTCCATATTTACTTGGGAATGGTGCATAGAAACGTTGTTTCCAGATAACATAACTGATTCCACGGCTAGCCATGTTCTGAATCGCATACTCAGCAACCTGATCTCCAAGAGCTGAGCTAACTGGAACCATGAAGTCAATCGCTAGACCTTTTCCGTGGTCACCTGGATCTCCTGGACGGTAACCACTAAATGACGTGATACCATATAACTTGGCAACTTCCTCTTTGAAAGCAGCTGTTTGTGGTTGAAGACCTGCATTTTCAGATTTTGTAGCTGCAATAGTTGCATAATCAGGAGCCGCTGGTGCCGCATAAGTTGGCGATGAAGCTTGGCTTGGTTCTGCCTGATAAGTTGTTGTTACTGGTTCAGCTTCTGTTGTTGCTGGCTCAGCTACAGTCGTTGTTTCTGCTACCGGTTCCTCCGAAACAGTAGTGGTTTCAACTACTGGCTGAACTGTTGTTTCTTCTACAACTGGTGCTTCAGTTACTGGTTGAACCGCTTCTGGAGAAACTTCTGTTGTTGCTGCAGGAACTGTTTCTGCTACTGGAGCTGCAACTTCGGCAGATACTGCTGGACTTGCAGGCTCTTCATCAGTTTGAGTTGTTACAGAATCAGCTACAGTTTCTGTTTCTTCTACTGGTTTAGTCAAATCTTCAACTTGTACAGTTTGGTCATCTACGATTACTTGGTTCTTTTTCAAATCTGCTGTTGCACTTGCTACATCAGAACCTACTTCTTCAGGTGTGTATACCTCAACACCTGTTACTTCTTCTTGTTCATTCACAATTGTAGTAAGCACAGTATCTGGGAAGATCAAGTCAATATTCGTAATCTTGTTCAAGTTAGCAAGGACATTTAAGTCAACTCCCAAAGCTTCCGCAATCGTGCTTAAGGTATCTCCATACTTAATTGTATAACTTGTTTTATTCTCACTTTTAGCAACATCGTTTTGAATTTGCTCAATTGTACGTGGTGACCATGCAACTTCCTCTGCTTGAGCTACCAAGGCAGGGGCAATTGATAAAGCTACCGTTGATGCTAAAATAATTCGTTTCTTCATACTATTCAAACTCCTTTTTCAATGTAGTACATGTCTATCATAACACAAAGAAAAAAGAAAAAAAGCCCTTTGGGGGCTATTTAACAAAACTGTTTAGACTCTGTAACAAACCACATTAATTGAAATAGTTTGTTAGATTTTTGTCATAAAGTCGACATATTGCTCCAGATATCATTGATCGTTCAAGAGAGTAATAATATCCTCTAATGCTCTTATTTGTTGGTTTCCTTCTTCAGTACAACTTAAAAAATTAAGACTTTTTATTCCGCTGTTTTGTGCAAATTCTATGTCCAAAAGGCGATCTCCTATGTAATAGGTCTGATCTATATCTAAATAATACTTATCTAATAAATAGATAGCTGCTTCTGGGCTTGGTTTACGAGCAAAACCACTCTGACTCGTTAAAATTTCAGTAAAATAGTGAATCAATCCCAAATCTTTTAGAATTGTTAACGTATTGTCTCCCTTATGAGTATAGACAAACTGTTGAATCCCTTGCTGTTTTGCCCAAGATAAGACTTCAAGCGCACCTGGCATCAAGATGACCTGGGCATTCTTTTCAGCCAAGCTATGAGCACGGACTTGATTGAGCTTATCAACATCCAAGCCTCTTTCTTCTGCCACTTGCACTAGTAAATCCTGGACAGAGTATTTCAAGATAAAAGCTCGAACTTTTTCCTTGTCAAAAGGAATGGAAAACTGTGCATAGGTCTCCTCAATTCCTGACAAAATAGCTTCATAGGAGTCCAATAAGGTCCCATCTAAATCCCAGATAAAAGCTGTTTCTTGCATTTCTCATCCTTTCGATGTCATATAAACTTGATAACGATAGCGTAGGAACATCCAACGGAAACCATTATCCAAAAGCGTTCCTGCCCAAATACCAGGCAAGCCCCAACCAAGAACAATTCCCATCAGGTAGCCTGTTCCGATACGGATACACCACATCCCGATACTTGTTGCATAAAAGGGAAGGCGGGCATTTCCCAAACCCTGCCAGACAGCTGTATAAATGACTGTCCCCGTCGTCATAGGAGTCCCTAGTAGAGAGAACAGCGTCACTAAAACACTGGCTTTAATAGCCGCAGAATCACTGGTGTAGAGGTAACCTAGTGGTGTTCCGAGAGCATAGATACTAAGCGTCAAGGGCAACATGAGAAAGAGGGATAGCCAAAAAGTTTGCCTACTGAGTTTGTCCACCCTTGCCCAATCATTCTCCCCTACTGCTCGTGCCACCTGCATAACTGTTGCCGTAGCGACACCAAAAGCAGGCATGTAGTTAAATTGAGTCAAGACTTCACCAATCGCGTTTCCCGCGACAGCCTCTGTCCCAAAGGAAACAACTAGGGCAATAATAACCACATCTCCAGCTCGCATCATGAGACGCTCTCCCGCTGCAGGTAAAGCTAAGGTCAGCAAATCTTTGTCCAGTCCAAACCTTGGCCTCGTATATGGAAGTTTTAATTGTGACCACAAAATTACAACCCCGATCAAACGAGACAAAATAGTCCCCCAAGCTACACCAGCTATCCCCATATCAAGGATAAAAATGGCGACACTTGAAAAGACAATATTCAAGGCATTGGATAAAAAACTAACATAAAGCGGCAGCCGAGGATTATGAGTAGCACGAATCAAGGCACCCAGACTAGTCATCAACCCCAGGAGAACGATTGTCCCACCAACTAAAGATAGGTATAAGCCTCCACTTTCAGCCACAGCCTGTTCAGTACCCAAAAGACCAATCATCTCTTGACCTGCAAAGATGGACAAGCCACCTAAAATTAAACTCAATAGCAAGGTTATCTTGAGAGCTTCTGTCACATGGTAGGCAAGTCTAGACTGGTCCTTCTGCCCCAGACTTTTTGAAATGACGCTTGAAATCGCAGCTCCTAGAGCAATAAAAATTGCCTGGTAAATGGTAATAATATTACCAGCTACTGACACACCCGAAATGGCTATCAAACCTAGATGGGCCACCAGATAACTATCCACCATTCCCATGAGCATCTGCAAGAAATTTTCACCCATGGCTGGCAGGGCTATGTTGAGAATGTCTTTATATTTCTTAAACAATCCTTCCTCCTGATGAAAAGAAACTCAGTTAGTTGCCCAACCGAGTTTACTTCCTCTGTTTTAAAGTCCTAGATAAGATTCTACTGCAGCCTGCATATCTGCTGCTGCAACAATTGTCTTGTGACGAACCGGAGCTGTTTCGAGACCATCAACTGCTGGTGGCACTGCTACTCCTGAGATTTCATGTAATTGAGCCAAGGCCTCAAAGTCACTAAGACCTGATTGTCCAGTCACAGCTTCTACTGCAACGACTGGGAATTTGTATGGACTAGCTGTTGAAGCAATCACAGTCTTAGTCGCATCACCTGTCGCTGCTTGGTATTTTTTATAAACAGCTGAGGCAACCGCTGTATGAGGATCCTCAATATAAGAATCTGATTCGTAAACACGCTTGATTTCTGCAGCTGTTTCTGCTTCTGTCGCATATTCTGCTGCAAAGAGGTCAAGGATCTCTGCATCAAAGTCTGTCAATTCATACTGACCTTGAGTGTTCAAGGCATTCATAAGTTCAGCGGTCTTTTTAGCATCATTTCCCAAAAGGTGGAAAATCAAACGCTCCAAGTTTGAAGAGACCAAGATATCCATAGACGGGCTAGTAGTTACCTTAAACTCACGCTTCTTGTCGTAGACACGAGTTTTAAAGAAATCTGTCAAGACATTGTTGTCATTTGAAGCACAGATTAGCTTGCCGACTGGTAGGCCGATTTGCTTAGCGTAAAAGGCAGCCAAGATATTTCCAAAGTTTCCTGTCGGTACGGTAAAGTTAACCTTGTCACCAGCCACAATCTCGCCAGTTTTAACAAGCTGAGCGTAGGCATAAACATAGTAGACAATTTGTGGTACCAAACGGCCAATATTCATAGAGTTGGCTGATGAAAATTGGAGCTTGTTTGCTGCCAATTTCTCGCGAAGGGCCACATCGTTGAACATATGCTTCACATTTGTCTGAGCATCATCAAAGTTTCCATCAATGGCGATAACATGAGTGTTGTCCCCAGTTTGAGTGGTCATTTGCAACTCTTGCACCTTGCTGACACCGTCTTTTGGATAAAAGACGATAATTTCAGTTCCAGGTACATCCGCAAATCCAGCCATGGCAGCTTTTCCAGTGTCTCCAGATGTTGCTGTCAAGATGACAATCTTGTTTTCCAAGCCATGTTTCTTAGCAGCTGTTGTCATAAAGTATGGCAAGATAGACAAGGCCATGTCTTTAAAGGCAATGGTTGATCCATGGAAGAGTTCCAAGTTGTATTGGCCATCGAGTTTCACAAGAGGGGCAATAGCTGGCGTATCAAACTTGCTGTCATAGGCGTTGTTGATGCAGTAGTCCAATTCTTCTGCTGTAAAGTCATCCAAGAAGGCTGACAAGACAAGCTTGGCCACTTCTTGGTAAGAAGCATCTTTTAATGTGTCAAAATCCAAATCTACCTTTGGATAGCTAACTGGAGTAAATAAGCCTCCGTCTGTTGCCAAACCTTGCAAAATTGCTTGGCTGGCTGTTACTGTATTGTTCGCGTCACGCGTTGATTGATAAACTAATGTCATAAATCTCTATCCTTTATCTATAGTCTTATTCATTATAACATGATTTTTTAGAAAATTCTTCCTTTATCGGAAAATTATAGGCCCAATTCTTCTTTCAAAGGCACTAAATAAGCCATTTCGCTCTGACCTCTCATCTCAAGTCCTTGCTCTGCTATCGCTAGCAAGTCTTTGGAGAATTGGACAATCCCAACTGTTTCTTCATCTGTGAGTTGCTTCTTAGAAAACTGTCTTCTCAAAGACTTGTAGTCACGACCAAATCTCTCAAAGAAGGGTGCTGTTTCTAGGTAAGTTTCAAACTTGTCAAGATTCACCAACAAACCTAGATGAAAGGCTGCTGAAGCAAAGGTGCGGTCTAGCGGTTGTGTACAAACACTACGAAATTCAACAGTACCTCTTGTTGTCAAGTCTTGAAACTGGTAGCTACGGTGCGTTTGGAAATCCTTCTCTTGAGGGGCAAGCAGAGTCTCTTTCCCATTTATAGTATAAGCATGAATCTCATTAGTAGCTAGGTAATCTCTAGCTTGAATCGGAGAAAAATAATAGGTTTCTCCATCTCGTTCTGCTGTGAAAATCGCAGAATGGTCTAAATAATCAAAGAAATCATCCTCATCTTTAAAGAGTCTGGTATTGACACCAACATTCTCTGGATAAATCCCATGCATGGATTCTTCCCAAAAAATATCTCGTGAAATCTGGGTGTCCCAGTCTGCTCCCGAAAACTCAGAATTGGCAAATAAGAAAGCTTTGGCTGACTCAATCTGAGTGAAAGCATTGATGACACGTAGGTAGTTAGCGGTCGAAACATCCAACTGGACTTGACTCCCGCAGATGAAGGCTCCGTATTGTGGAAAGTCATGTAAATGCGCACTTTCTTGGTGACTCCCCATACTCAGATAATCCATCAGCATCTGATAGCGTGGATAAGCCACAGGTCTATTATCATTGATATCCCAGTTCGGGTGAATCCCCCATCCCTGGATAGCATGGTGCTTTTCTCCTAGTTTTCTTTGGATTACCTTCATATAGGCCTGAAAACGTCCTTCAACCTCTTGGATATTCTGAGCCCTACCAAAGGCAAACTCCAAGGTCGTGTAGGAAACCTCAAATAAAATACGATCTTGACTGATTGGTTCTACAAGTTGAATTGGATTGCCCTCTTCATCCAATCTTTCAACTTCTAAATCAAGAGCTTCTACTAAGAATCGCATTAATTCCTTGCTAACTTCAATATTAGTAGGATTTCCACCTATATGGACGATAGGAAACTCTAATTCAATTCCAACAAATAAGTCAGGATTTTCTTTAATATGTTTTAAATAACGGTTTTTCAATAACTGGATTGAAGGGGACATAAACACCTCTCACTCTAAATTCTCTAACCAGAAAAATAAATTACTATCTATTATATCAAAAACTGAATCAGAAGCATCTTGAAAAATGTCTTTCCTAATTTTAATAAGACATTTAAAACTTTTATACTAATTTTTATACTATTATTTTTATGTTATATTTAAATACATTGATATATCAATGTTTTAAAAGTAAACATTTTCACAATTTTTTGAAAGTTTAGTATAAGTAGTTGATTTTTTTATGAAAACGATTTATACTTAAATAGTCTTAAAGTTTTCTTAAACTACGAGTCAAACATTTTATAAGGAGGAATGACAATAATGAGTATCGGAATCATTATTGCGAGCCACGGTGAATTTGCCGCTGGTATTCATCAGTCAGGATCTATGATCTTTGGTGAACAAGAAAAGGTTCAAGTTGTAACCTTTATGCCAAACGAAGGTCCAGACGATTTATACGCGAAGTTCAATAATGCTGTGGCTGCATTTGACGCAGAAGATGAGGTTCTAGTCTTGGCTGACCTTTGGAGTGGGTCTCCATTTAACCAAGCTAGCCGCGTGATGGGAGAAAACCCTGAACGTAAATTTGCTATCATCACAGGACTTAACTTACCGATGTTAATCCAAGCCTACACTGAGCGCCTGATGGACGCCAATGCTGGAGTGGACAAAGTCGCTGCGAACATCATTAAAGAGGCCAAAGATGGCATCAAGGCTCTTCCAGAAGAGCTAAATCCAGCTGAGGAAGTTGCAACTGCTGCAGCTACACCTGTAGCCCAAGCTGCTATTCCAGAAGGAACTGTCATCGGAGACGGAAAACTTAAGATCAATCTTGCACGTCTTGACACTCGTCTTCTTCACGGACAAGTCGCAACTGCTTGGACACCAGATTCAAAAGCTAACCGTATTATCGTTGCTTCAGATAACGTTGCTAAAGATGACCTTCGTAAAGAATTGATCAAACAAGCAGCTCCAAACGGAGTGAAGGCTAACGTTGTTCCAATCCAAAAATTGATTGAAGTTGCAAAAGACCCTCGTTTTGGTGAAACACACGCCCTTATCTTGTTTGAAACACCTCAAGATGCTCTTCGTGCTATCGAAGGCGGTGTGCCTATCAAGACTCTTAACGTTGGATCAATGGCTCACTCAACTGGTAAAACAATGGTCAACAACGTATTGTCAATGGACAAAGACGACGTTGCTACATTTGAAAAAATGCGTGATCTCGGTGTTGAATTTGACGTACGTAAAGTACCAAACGACACTAAGAAAGATTTGTTTGATTTAATCAAAAAAGCTAACGTTCAATAATCAAAATCTACTTCTAAGGAATCATTAGAAGAATGATAATACTCTTCATTATAATTAAATAGAAAAGGAATAAAACCATGTCAGATATTTCAATTATTTCTGCTATCTTGGTCGTATTTGTTGCCTTCCTTGCAGGTCTTGAAGGTATCCTCGACCAATTCCAATTCCACCAACCAATCGTCGCATGTACCCTTATCGGTCTTGTAACTGGTAACCTCGAAGCAGGGGTTATGCTTGGTGGATCACTTCAAATGATTGCTCTAGGTTGGGCAAACATCGGTGCTGCCGTAGCTCCTGACGCTGCCCTTGCCTCTGTTGCCGCTGCAATCATCATGATTAAAGGTGGTAACTTTACTACTGAAGGTATAGCAGTGGCAACTGCAACTGCAATCCCTCTTGCCGTAGCTGGACTTTTCTTGACTATGATTGTTCGTACAATTTCAGTCGCCTTGGTTCACACTGCTGATGCTGCCGCTAAAGAAGGTAACATTGCAGCTGTTGAGCGTGCTCACTACTTTGCCCTTATTCTTCAGGGTCTTCGTATCGCTGTTCCTGCAGCCTTCCTTATCGCTATCCCAGCTTCTGCTGTTCAAGACGCTCTTGGTTTAATGCCAGACTGGTTGAACGGTGGTATGGCTGTTGGTGGTGCCATGGTCGTTGCCGTTGGTTACGCTTTGGTTATCAACATGATGGCAACTCGTGAAGTATGGCCATTCTTCGCTATCGGTTTTGCTCTTGCAGCAATCTCTCAATTGACTTTGATTGCCCTTGGTGTCATCGGTGTTGCCCTTGCCTTCATCTACCTCAACCTTTCAAAACAAGGTGGAAACGGTGGCGGAGGAGCTGCAACTTCTAACGATCCAATCGGTGATATCCTAGAAGACTACTAGAAAGGGGAACAATCATGGCTGAAAAAATTCAATTATCAAAATCAGATCGCCAAAAAGTTTGGTGGCGTTCACAATTCCTTCAAGGTTCATGGAACTACGAACGTATGCAAAACTTGGGTTGGGCTTACTCTTTGATCCCAGCTATCAAGAAACTTTACACAACTAAAGAAGATCAAGCTGCTGCTCTTGAGCGCCACCTTGAATTCTTCAATACTCACCCATACGTAGCTGCTCCAATCATGGGGGTTACATTGGCTCTTGAAGAAGAACGCGCTAACGGTACTGAAATCGATAACGCTGCTATCCAAGGGGTTAAGATCGGTATGATGGGACCTCTTGCTGGTATCGGTGACCCAGTCTTCTGGTTTACAGTTCGTCCGATTCTTGGTGCCCTTGGTGCATCACTTGCTGCAACTGGTAACATTGTTGGACCACTTCTCTTCTTCTTTGGATGGAATGCAATCCGTATGTCTTTCCTTTGGTACACACAAGAGTTTGGTTACAAGGCTGGATCTGAAATCACTAAAGACATGTCAGGTGGCATTTTGAAAGACATCACTAAAGGAGCTTCTATCCTTGGTATGTTCATCCTTGCCGTTCTTGTACAACGTTGGGTATCCATCAACTTCACTATCAACCTTCCAGGCAAACAATTGTCAGAAGGTGCCTACATCAACTTCCCAGAAGGTCCTGTTACAGGAGCTGAGTTGAAGGGCATTCTTGGTCAAGCGCTTAGTGGTATGAGCCTAGATAGAGTTCAACCACAAACGCTTCAAGGTCAGTTGGACTTATTGATTCCAGGATTGATGGGACTTCTCCTTACTTTCCTTTGCATGTGGTTGCTTAAGAAAAAAGTATCTCCAATCACAATCATCCTTGCCCTCTTTGCAGTTGGTATCGCAGCTCGTTTCTTCGGTATCATGTAATCTCGGTGAGAATATATAAACAAAAAAGAATCAGGTTTATCAACTGATTCTTTTTATATCTCATTTATTCTGCCAAGGCACCCATTGGATCCCATGGTGCGAGTACGATTGGTTCTGCTTCATAGGCAGCTTGTTCTTCTGCTGTCAGCAATTCCTTACGGACAACAATTTGGTAAGTGTATTCGTCCATCCAAGCGTCTGAGGCAACAAAGTAACCATCTGTACCGACCTTGTCTCCCCATGAGTTTTCAACCTTCCACTTAGTTGATTTACCATTTTCGTCCAAGTCCACTCCTGTCAAGACCATGGCGTGGGTCATCAAGCTTTCGCTGTAGTCCAAACGTCCAGCCTTGTCTTGAGTCAGTTGAATATCCATACTTGATTCAAAGTCATAAACATCTGTCGCAAGGATTCCGGCTTTGCGATTGCTGAGCTGGCCAACATCTGAACCAAACCAGACAGTTTCTCCTGTTTGCATTTGGGCAATGGCCAATTCTTTCAAGCGTTCCATCGGTACGTTGATGTAGCGAACTGCACGGCTACCAACAACATTTCCCAACATCTCAACTGTGTAAGATTTACCGTATGGTTTATCAGCAGTTGGAGCATTGATCACAGAAACGTAGTCTTCTAATGGAAGGTCGACATACTTCTTGTAAAACTCTTGTGGAGTAATGCCTTTTTCGCTTTGGTAGTTGTTATCCTTATCGCGATAAGCAAAGTCAAATTGACGTGGTGGGAGACCTAGTGACATGGCAAGGAAATTAAAGATTTCTTGCAAGAGGTCTTCTTTCTTGGCTTGAACAGTCGCTTGGTCAGCACCAGAAGCCAAGAGGTCACGCAAGATTTGAGCATCTTGACGAAGCAATTTGTTAAGGATTGCATTGAGCTCACGGCTGCTGCTAGATGAAACAGACTCTGGATAAACAGACTTAGGAACGACACCGTATTTCTCAAAGAGAGAAACTACCATATCCCACTGACCACCATCTTGTTGTGGAGTTTGGAGTAGGAAGCTAACCTTGCGGCTTGTCAATTCTTGGTCAGCTGTCGCAATGACTTGCTCCAAGAACCAGTTAGATTTTTCATACTTGTCCCAGAAGAAGGTGTGGGCTTGTGACAATTCAAAGTTTTCAAGTTTGTATTGAGAGATGAGTTTGTGGCGGAAAGTATTGAGGGCCGCAAACATCCAGCAACGACCAGATGCTTTCTGGTTAGTGACCTTGTCCTTAGTCAAGTCAAGTGAGAAAACAGGTGTGTTGTCTACATGGCTTTGACGACGCTCAAGGGCTGCAAAAATTCCATTGTGGCTAGCTGCATTTTCGATAGCTTGGTATTTTACATTTGCTTCATAGTTGGCAAATAATTTATCTGTAAATGATTCTTGAATCGCGTTCATAAAATCCTCCTTTTTTCTTACTGTCTATTATAACTCTTTTCACAAAGGAAGCAACCAAAAACTGAAAAAGGTAGGGATATTCTCCCTTCCTTTTCCGATTATCCACTTTATTGAACACTTTCAAGCAAAGCTTCTAGCTCTTCCTTGGTTAAACGACGCCATTCTCCACGTTTTAAATCCTCATCCAAGGTCAAAGTTCCCATGGTTAAACGTTGCAAGTCCGCAACTTCCTTACCACAGTAGGCCACCATCCGTTTGACCTGGTGGAATTTCCCTTCTGCAATGGTTACTCGGACCAGGCTTTCTTCCTTTTCCGTATCATTAGACACAAGCTCCAGCTTGGCAGGCTGACAGGTAAAGTCCTTGAGCGGAATTCCTTGCGCAAATGTCTCAATATCTGCATCTGTCATGATTCCATTAATCTGCGCCAAATAGGTCTTATCCACATGACGTTTTGGTGAAAGTAGAGCATGAGCCAGCTTGCCATCATTGGTCAAGACCAAGAGTCCATGCGTATCAATATCCAAGCGCCCTACTGGGAAAACTTCCTTAGCACGTGCATAGTCATCCAACAAGTCCAACACCGTCTTGTGTTTAGGATCTTCAGTCGCTGAGATAACTCCTTGAGGCTTGTTCATCATATAGTAAACAAACTCCTCGTAGTCTAGCTTTTGCCCGTCAAAGCAAATCTCGTCTGTCTCTTCATTAATTTGCGACTTAGCAGATTTTTCTTTCTTGCCATTGACCGTCACGCGCCCTGACTTGAGAAAGTTTTTAACCTCAGTCCGACTCCCGACAGCGCAGGCTACTAAAAATTTATCTAATCTCATAAAACAATTATATCATGAAAGTTCTTGGCCTTAGAATAAAAAAAGCCACCTAATTGGGCGACTTAATTTTTTTATAGGGAGATTATTATGAAAAAGTTTTAGGAGTTTAAGTTAAGGTCTTCTTAACTTATAAGATAAGTATACAGCTCCTATCTTAAAGTTTCCTTAAGTATTTTTAAATGTCAGATTTTTCCATTTTACTTGCCAGTTTTTCTTAGATAAACGCTGTTGATAAAGCTTCATCCGGTCGTCATTTTCCAAAAAATGGGGAGTTGGAGAAACCTGAAAGTTCAAAATATCCTCTAAACCATAAGGAGCAAAGAGCTCTAAAGTTGCGTCAGCTTGCAAGCGAAGTCCTATCGCCGTACAACGTTCGGGATATTTACTCATAGCGTCACAGGAATTCACATACGGTTCCGTATGGGGACTATGCTGGTGCATATAGACCTGATTTTTTAATTCCCATTGGTACTGGGGAAAGTCCTCTCTCAGCTTGTTTTCTATTGCCAGCGTTTCTTCATAACTCACATCTGGGTCAAAGAAAATCACATCCACATCCGTTTCACGGTCAAAAGCTGGCTTATCTGACAAGAGATTCCAGATAAAATTTCGAACCGAACCAGCTGCTAACCAGGAATCTTTCAACTCCAAGTCACGGATGATGGTCAGAATAGCCATCATGTCAGGATTTTCTCTAAAAGAGTCTAAGATTTCAGCCTTATTTTTCAATATATTCATACCCCAAATGCTCATAAGCCTTAGCTGTCGCGACCCGTCCTGAACGAGTTCGCATGATAAAGCCTTTCTGGATCAGGTAAGGTTCATACATATCCTCTACCGTCTCACGCTCTTCGGCGATATTAACCGAAAGAGTTCCTAGACCGACAGGGCCGCCGCCATACATCTCAATCATGGTGCGAAGGATTTTCTGGTCCACATAGTCCAAACCTTCATGGTCTACATCCAGCATAGTCAAAGCCTTATCCGTAATGACATCATCAATCAAGCCATCGCCCATAATCTGGGCAAAGTCACGCACGCGCTTGAGGAGACGATTGGCGATACGAGGAGTTCCACGACTGCGGAGAGCCAACTCCGAAGCTGCTTCATGAGTGATTTCCATCTCAAAAATATCTGCCGTCCGCTCGACAATCTCTGTCAAGTCATCATGGGTATAGTATTCCATATGGCCTGTAATTCCAAAACGAGCTCGGAGAGGATTGGACAGCATCCCTGCTCGAGTTGTCGCACCAATCAAGGTAAATGGTGGCAATTCCAGATGAACGCTGCGACTGGTTTCACCAGCACCGATCATAATATCGATGTAAAAATCTTCCATGGCACTATATAAAACTTCCTCAACAGCCATGGGCAAGCGATGAATCTCGTCAATAAAAAGAACATCTCCTGGTTCCAAGTCATTCAAAATTGCTACCAAATCACCGGCTTTTTCGATGACAGGACCTGACGTCTGCTTGAGATTGACTCCCAATTCATTGGCAATGACAAAGGCCATGGTCGTTTTCCCGAGACCTGGAGGACCAAACAAAAGAACATGATCCAGCGCCTCATCACGCATTTTTGCTGCCTCGATAAAGATTTGAAGCTGATCCTTGACCTTGTCTTGTCCGATATATTCACGTAAATATTGGGGACGGAGGGTACGCTCAACCAACTCCTCATCACCCATGATTTCATTATCTAAAATTCTACTCATGCTCCTATTATAGCAAAAATCCAGCCTACAAACAAAAAAGCCACCTGATTTGGTGGCTTCTTTAGGGAGATTATTATGAAAAAGAAAAGTTTAGGATTTCTATTAAATAAAGTTAGGAGGTCTTTACTTAATGATTACATGATACATGAGTAAACTTAAAGTTAACTTAAGATAAAAAAATTATTTTAATTTTTTTCGATCCACCCAAATCATTCCTGTACAATCATAAGTAGATAAGGTTTCAAACCCCAGAGAACGGTAAAACCCCAATGTTTTTTCAGTCTGTTCAGTCGCTAGTTGTACTTGGTAGGCACCCTTATAGTCAGCTAAGACTTCTTTCATCAAGTTACTACCAATTCCTTGACGCTGATAAGTAGGCAAGACAATCAAATCCTGGATAAAAACGGATGAAAATCCGTCTCCAACCAAACGCACTAAACCAACGATTTTCTCACCATCATGGGCAAGATAAGTCGCTAGCGAATGAGACAAGGCCTGGGCCAACATTTGGGGCTGATTTGTATAGTTTGTCCAACCAACTGCCTGATAGAGATGCAAAACGTCATCAATTGAAACAGATGTTTCTTTTGTAATCTTAATCATAGCAAACCTTTCTAACATTCTCTAAGAGATTTCAACTGTTGTCCATTTTCATCAAAATTATCTGGACGCAACCACGATTCAAAACGAGCTTTGACCTTTGGCCAATTCTTATCAATCATAGACATCCAGTCCGTGTCTCTGGTACGCCCTTTATAAATAACAGCTTGACGGAAGGTTCCTTCATAGACAAAGCCCAAACGTTCTGCTGCTTTTCTGGAAGGTAGATTTAGTGCATCACATTTCCACTCATAACGGCGGTAGTTGAGCTCTTCAAAGACATAACGAGCTAGCAAATAGTGGGCTTCTGTCCCCATCCTGGTCTGTTTGAGAGCCGGAGAAAAGGTTACCGCGCCAACTTCAATCACGCGATTGGCTCGGTCAATGCGCATGAGAGAAAATGTTCCCAGCACCTTTCCAGTCGCTTTATCGATAATCCCATAATAGAAACGATCCTTGCACTCAATCATCTGCTTTAAAGCGACGATTAATTCTTCAAGATTTTCTACTGGTGATTGAAAGAGATAGGTCCACATCTCCCGAGGTGTATCTGGACCATAAACAGCTAATAAATCCTCTGCATGCTTTTCCACCGATAGAGCTTCTATAGTCGTATATCGCCCTTCTATCCATACAAGTGAAGGCAAAACTCCAGGTGTGTCGTCTACAGGTTCACCAATCATCTGACCATATTCATTTACAGGCATAGTTTTCTCCTTATCTCACTCTTATAAGTTTAAAGATGTGAATAGTATATCATATATCCGTACTAAGCTTCCAAAAAAGCCTCCAAAGTAAAACTTTGAAGACTTATCATTTTTTATTTCACAACGATATTAACAAGCTTGTTAGGTACACTAATCACTTTTACGATTTCCTTGCCATCAATCTCTGCTTTGACTTTTTCATCAGCTAGAGCAACTTCTTGCAATTCTTCGCGTGACAGGTCCTTCGCAACCATGAGTTTAGCACGGACTTTTCCTTTGATTTGAACGACGATTTCAATTTCATCTTCAATCAATTTACTTTCGTCCCATGTTGGCCAAGCCACGTAAGAGATAGACTCACCTGTTGCTGCGACTGTTTGCCAGAGTTCTTCTGCCAAGTGAGGCGCAAATGGAGCGATCAATTGGATAAAGCCTTTGGCGTAGTCTACATAAAGTTTGTCTTCCTTGTTAGCTGCATTGACAAAGACCATGAGCTGAGCAATGGCAGTGTTGAATTTCATCGACTCGATTTGCTCAGTGACAGACTTAACAGTTTCGTTGTAAACCTTGTCTAGAGCGCCATTGTTTTCCGCAACGATTTCTTTACTTGTGATCAAACGGTAAACACGGTCAAGGAATTTACGGCTTCCTTCCAGACCTTCTTCAGACCAAGCGATAGAAGCATCAAGTGGTCCCATGAACATTTCATAGACACGAAGGGTATCCGCACCGTATTGTTCCACCACATCGTCTGGGTTAACCACGTTCTTGAGGGATTTAGACATCTTGGCTGGTGCTTGCTCCAACTCTTCGCCTGTTTCCACATGGAAGAAGGAACCATCACGTTTTTCAACCTTGTCAGTTGCCACAAGAGCACCACGGTGGTCACGGTAGCTTGTTCCTAAGATCATTCCTTGGTTAAAGAGTTTTTGGAATGGCTCCTTAGTCGGTACAACACCAAGGTCATAGAGGAATTTGTGCCAGAAACGAGCGTAAAGCAAGTGAAGCACAGCATGTTCTGCACCACCCACGTAGATATCGACTGGCAACCATTGTTTGAGAAGGTCCTCATCAGCCAATTTCTCTGTGTTGTGTGGATCGATATAGCGGAGGTAATACCAGCTTGAACCAGCCCATTGTGGCATGGTATTGGTCTCACGACGACCTTTGACGCCATCTTCACGAGTCACTTCAAGCCAGTCTGTCAAGTTAGCCAATGGGCTTTCACCAGTACCTGAAGGGCGGATATTCTTGGTTACTGGCAAGACAAATGGCAATTCACTTTCTGGAACGGCTGTTGAAGTTCCATCTTCCCAATGAATGATTGGGATTGGCTCACCCCAGTAACGTTGACGGCTAAAGAGCCAGTCGCGGAGACGGTAGGTAACCTTTTCTTGACCAAAGCCTTTTTCTTCTAGCCAAGCCACGATTTTAGCAATCGCTTCTTCTTTGTTGAGACCGTTCAAGAAGTCAGAGTTGACGTGAAGGCCATCTTCTGTGTAAGCAGCTTCTGCTACATTTCCACCTTTCAACACTTCTACGATTGGAAGACCAAACTGTTTAGCAAATTCCCAGTCACGCTCATCGTGGGCAGGTACGGCCATAACAGCACCTGTTCCGTAGCTAGCAAGGACATAGTCGGCAATCCAGATTGGAATTTCCTTGCCATTTACAGGGTTAATGGCATAAGCACCAGTCCAAACCCCTGTTTTTTCTTTGGCAAGGTCTGTACGAGCCAAGTCTGACTTGAGGCTAGCTTGATGTTTGTAGTCAGCTACAGCCTCTGCTTGTTCTGGACTTGTGATGGAATCTACTAGTTCATGCTCAGGAGCTAAAACTGTGAAAGTCGCACCGAAAAGGGTATCAGGACGTGTCGTAAAGACAGTGAATTCCTTGTCTGTTCCTTTTACTTTGAAGGTTACATTGGCACCAGTTGATTTCCCGATCCAGTTGCGTTGCATATCCTTGATAGACTCTGGCCAGTCAAGGTCATCCAAATCATTCAGCAAGCGCTCCGCATAGGCAGTGATTTTAAGCATCCATTGGCGCATTGGTTTACGGACAACTGGATAGCCCCCACGCTCAGATGTTCCGTCAGGAAGAACTTCTTCGTTGGCGATAGCTGTTCCCAATTCTTCAACCCAGTTTACTGGCACTTCAGCTTCATAGGCCAAGCCTTTTTCGTAAAGCTTAGTAAAGATCCATTGCGTCCACTTATAGTAGTTTGGATCTGTCGTATTGACTTCACGGTCCCAGTCGTAAGAGAAACCAAGGGCATTGATTTGGCGTTTGAAGTTGGCAATGTTTTCCGCTGTGAATTCCGCTGGGTCATTCCCTGTATCCATAGCATATTGCTCTGCAGGCAAACCAAAAGCATCCCATCCCATTGGGTGAAGGACATTGTAACCTTGCGCACGTTTGTAACGGCTAAGGATATCAGTCGCTGTGTAGCCTTCTGGGTGTCCTACGTGCAGACCTGCTCCAGATGGGTAAGGGAACATGTCAAGCGCATAAAACTTAGGTTTTGAGGCGTCTGTTCCTGTCTTAAAAGTGTGATTGTCAGCCCAGTGTTTTTGCCACTTAGGCTCTATTTCTTTGTGATTGTAAAAACTCATGGTATCTCTCCAATTTTCGTGATGTTTTTATTATACCATTTTTGAGAGAAATTGGGCTCTTCTTTTCTTTAATTTGATGATGGAACTTCTAAAATCATTACTTTCATCAATTCTCTTATTCAATTTATGACGACAAATATCTATTTAAATTTTTCAAAAAGAACTTAGTCTGTTATATAGGTGCATAATGGGGCTTTTTATGGTAAAATATAGGAAAGTGCTTTCTCAAAGGAGGAAAATATGAATAAACAAACCATCGCTGTTTTAGGTCCTGGTTCTTGGGGTACTGCCTTGTCACAAGTCCTCAATGACAACGGACATCAAGTGCGTATCTGGGGAAATATTCCTGATCAAATTGATGAAATCAATACACAACATACTAACAAACGCTATTTTAAGGAAGCTGTATTAGACGAAAAAATTGTTGCCTATCATGATTTGGGAGAGACCTTAAAGGATGTTGATGCTATCTTGTTTGTGGTACCAACCAAGGTAACCCGATTAGTGGCTCAACAAGTCGCTGCAGTTCTTGATCATAAAGTGGTTGTCATGCATGCCTCCAAAGGACTTGAACCAGATAGCCACAAGCGTCTCTCAACTGTTTTAGAGGAAGAAATTCCTGCTGAATTAAGAAGTGATATTGTCGTCGTATCTGGACCTAGCCATGCCGAGGAAACCATTGTCCGTGACATCACCTTGATTACAGCAGCTTCAAAAGATCTGCAAACAGCACAATATGTTCAATCACTCTTTAGCAACAACTACTTCCGTCTATACACAAATACGGATGTTATTGGAGTTGAAACAGCTGGAGCTCTCAAAAATATCATCGCTGTTGGGGCTGGAGCCCTTCACGGTCTTGGTTTTGGAGATAATGCAAAAGCTGCGATTATCACGCGCGGTCTTGCAGAAATTACACGTCTAGGTGTTCAACTTGGAGCAAATCCACTTACCTATAGCGGTCTCTCAGGAGTTGGGGATTTAATTGTTACAGGAACGTCTGTCCATTCACGCAACTGGCGAGCAGGAGATGCTCTCGGTCGGGGCGAAGCTTTAGCTGATATCGAAGCTAATATGGGAATGGTTATCGAAGGTATTTCAACAACCAAGGCAGCTTTTGAATTGGCAAAAGAACTTGATGTCTATATGCCAATCACTCAAGCTATCTATAAAGTTATTTATGAAAATGTCGATATCAAAGAAGCCGTAGCTGAACTCATGAGTAATGAATTTAAAGCGGAAAACGAGTGGTCTTAAGCCATTGTTAGAAAGGAAATATATGACACAGAAAGTCAGAAAAGCAGTCATTCCTGCAGCAGGACTTGGAACTCGCTTCCTTCCTGCAACCAAAGCTTTGGCAAAAGAAATGTTGCCAATCGTAGATAAGCCAACAATCCAATTCATTGTTGAAGAAGCTCTTAAGTCTGGTATCGAAGATATTCTCGTTGTCACTGGTAAATCGAAACGCTCTATTGAAGACCATTTCGACTCAAACTTTGAATTAGAATATAACCTCAAAGAAAAAGGGAAAGACGATCTCTTGAAATTAGTCGATGAAACGACTGGTATGCGCCTGCATTTCATTCGACAAACACATCCACGCGGCCTTGGAGATGCCGTCTTACAGGCTAAAGCATTTGTTGGGAATGAACCTTTTGTTGTTATGCTTGGAGACGATCTCATGGATATCAACGACGATAAAGCTATTCCATTGACTAAACAGCTCATGAATGACTATGAGAAAACTCATGCTTCTACTATTGCTGTTATGCCAGTCCCACACGAAGAAGTTTCATCCTACGGTGTTATTGCTCCACAAGGAGAAGGCATCGATGGTCTATACAGTGTAGAAACCTTTGTTGAAAAACCAGCACCCGAAGATGCTCCAAGTGATCTAGCAATTATCGGTCGTTACCTCCTAACTCCTGAAATTTTTAATATCCTTGAAAATCAAAAACCAGGGGCAGGAAATGAAATTCAATTAACAGATGCAATCGATACACTCAATAAAACTCAAAGAGTATTTGCACGTGAATTTACTGGGGCACGTTATGATGTCGGTGATAAATTTGGATTTATGAAGACTTCAATTGAATACGCACTGAAACATCCACAAGTTAAAGACCACTTGAAAGACTACTTGATTGATCTTGGAAAAGAACTGTCAGGAGAAGAGTAAGTTATGTGAAAAGTCAGATTCTAATAGAATCTGACTTTTTTGAAATCTTAGATACAAACTGCTATATAGTCCTATTATAAGCCTAATTTATTGCAATAAAAGCTTTTATGGTATAATAAAAAGAGTGAGGAAAGAAATGAAGAATAAATTAATTGAATTCAAAGAAAAAGGACTGGCCTTACTCCAGTCTCTAAAATCAAAAATTACTGATAAAATTCAAGCGAAGGATTCTAACCAAACCTCAAATGAAAACTCCAATACTAGTTCCAATATCTGGGCTATTTTGGCTAAAATTTTATTTGGGATAAAAGCTACCTTCAATATCTTATTCATTATAGCTTTTATTGGTGGCCTTTTAGGTACAGGTATTGTTTTTGGTTATGCCGTTTCGCTTTTTGATAAAGTTAGCGTCCCTCAGACTGAAGATTTGATCAAACAAGTTAATAATATTTCATCCATATCTGAAATTCACTATGCAGATGGTTCCTTGATTGCTTCTATCGAAAGTGACCTCCTAAGAACATCAGTTACATCAGAAGGTATTTCTGACAACCTTAAAAATGCAGTCATTGCTACAGAGGATGAACATTTCACTGAACATAATGGAGTTGTTCCAAAGGCTATCATTCGTGCTAGTCTAGGTAACTTTATCGGGCTTGGCTCATCGAGTGGTGGATCTACTCTAACCCAACAGCTTATCAAACAGCAAGTTGTTGGAGACGCTCCTACTTTAGCCCGTAAAGCTAATGAAATCGTTAATGCTTTAGCACTCGAACGTGCTATGAGCAAGGATGAAATCTTAACAACTTATCTTAACGTAGCACCTTTTGGTCGTAATAACAAGGGACAAAATATCGCAGGGGCTCAGCAAGCAGCAATGGGTATCTTTGGAGTTGATGCTAGTCAACTTAGCGTTCCTCAAGCTGCCTTCATAGCAGGATTGCCTCAAAGCCCTATCGTGTACTCTCCATATGAATCTACTGGTGAGCAAAAAAGCGAAGAAGATATGGCTATAGGTATTAAACGTTCTAAAGATGTTCTCTACAATATGTATAGAACTGGTCTTCTAAGCAAGGAAGACTATGAATCCTATAGAGACTATGATATCAAACAGGATTTCTTGCCTGCAGAAAATGTGGATATCGCTTCAAAAGGATTCCTCTACTTTGCTACGCTTAATGAGGCTACTAACCTCATGTATGATTATCTAGTTCAAAAAGATAATGTGTCTACGCAAGAATTAAAAAATGAATCCATTCAACAATCCTACCGTGAATTAGCAGAAAAAGAAATTCAGAATGGTGGCTATCTGATCACTACAACCATTGATAAGAATATCCATACAGCTATGCAAAAAGCAGTTGCAGATTATGGTTACGTACTAAATGATAGTACAGGACAACCAGAAGTTGGAAATGTCTTAATGGATAACCAAACTGGTGCTATTCTGGGATTTGTAGGCGGTCGAGATTATCAAAGCAACCAAAATAACCATGCCTTTGATACTAAGCGTTCTCCTGCTTCGACTACGAAACCGATTTTGGCTTACAGCATTGCCATTGACCAAGGATTAATGGGTAGTGCTAGCGTTTTGTCCAACTATCCAACCAAATTTGTTAATGGAAATCCAATCATGTATGTCAATAGTCCTGGTACAGGTATGATGAGTCTGAGAGAAGCTCTCAATTACTCTTGGAATATCCCAGCCTACTGGACTTACCGTATGCTTCGAGAAAAAGGGGTTGATGTTCGTTCCTATATGGAAAAGATGGGCTATGATATCCCAGAGTATGATATCGAAAGTCTTCCTATGGGGGGAGGAATTGATGTTACTGTAGCTCAACATACAAATGGTTACCAAACAATTGCTAATAATGGAGTTTACCATAAGAAGCATATGATTTCAAAAATCGAAAAGGCCAATGGCGATGTCATTTATGAGCATAAAGATGAGCCTGTTCAGGTATACTCTAAAGCAACTGCAACTATCATGCAAAGCTTGTTGCGAGATGTTATTTCATCACGTGCCACAACAACATTTGCAAACAACCTTGCAGCTATTAACCCAAGTTTAGCAAGTGCTGACTGGATTGGGAAAACTGGTACAACTAATGAAAATGGTGACATGTGGTTGATGCTTTCCACTCCAAGACTAACTCTCGGAGGCTGGATGGGACACGATGATAATCGACCATTAGAAAATTTAGCGGGATATTACCGTAACGCTAAATATATGGCCTACCTAGTAAATGCTATCCAGCAAGCTTCCCCATCAGCTTGGGGAACCGAGAGGTTTAGCCTTGATCCTAGTGTAACCTCTTCCCAAGTCCTTAGATCAACTGGTCAAAAACCTGGACGAGTTAACCTCAACGGAAAAGATTATGAAGTCGGTGGGGAAACTGTTACAAGTTACTGGGCCAATAAAGCTGGAGCCCCAACTACGACCTTCCGCTTTGCAATTGGTGGTACTGATGCTGACTATCGACATGCTTGGAACGTTATTATTGGAAATCTAATTGAACAAAACAATAAAGATAAAAATAATAACAACAATAACAGCAATAATAACGATAATAACAGCAACAACAATAATAACGGTAACAATAACAGCAACAACAATAATAACGGTAACAATAACAGCAACAACAATAATAACGGTAACAATAACAGCAATAATAACGATAATAGAAGTAACAACAATAATAACGGTAACAATAATGGTAATAGCAATAGCAATAATAATGGAAGCAATAACAGCAATAACCAACAACGCTAAGTTTCTTACCGATAGGAGAGCGAGAAATGATAATTCTCGCTCTCTTTTTTCTTTTTCTCATTCATGGTACAATAGCTTCATGAATAAATATCAAAAGAATATCTTTAAGGGAACCATCTATTCTCTCTTATCTGGCTTAATTTGGGGAATATGTGGTATTTTAGGGGAATACTTTTTTACACACTACCAGGTTTCTTCAGGCTGGATTACTTCTATGAGGCTTCTGATAGCCGGTAGCTCTGTACTCGTTTTGGCTTTTTCCAAACTTAGATTTCACTTATTCGATATCTGGCGGGATAAAAAGAATTATCTTTCTTTTCTTGCTTATGCTATATTGGGAATTTTCTCCGTTCAGTTTTTCTTTTATCTCTGCGTCGAATACTCAAATGCAACGACTGCTACCATCCTCCAATTCATTAGTCCTATTTTTATCTTAGCTTATGATCGGATTATCTATAAAAAGAAAGCTTCTAGAAATGCAATCCTCTATGTCTTAATCGCTATGTTCGGAGTCTTCTTGATGACTACAAAAGGTGACTTTTCGACCTTATCTATCACACCCTTAGCTTTAATTACAGGACTACTCAGCGCCCTTGGAGTCATGTTTAATGTGATTTTACCACAAAAGTTTGCCAAAGAATATGGCTTTGTTCCAACTGTCGGTTGGGGAATGATTGTTGCAGGTACTTTTAGTAATTTTCTCTATCCTGTCTATCAAATAAGCTTTCAGCTTGATTGGATCAGTATTGCCATCTGTTTAACAATTGCTTTTTTAGGGACTGCCTTTGCCTTTTTCCTCTCTATGAAAGCTGTATCCCTGGTTTCTCCATTAGTCGTATCTGTCGTTAGTGCCAGTGAGCCCCTGTCATCTGCAATTCTCAGCGTCCTATTTCTAGGCCTTGTATTAGATAGCTTTTTACTGATTTCCATGATTTTAATTATAATCCCTATGATTTTTCTCTCTGTTGAAAAAGCAAAAGAAGGAAATGAATCTTCCTCCTTTTAATGGTTGAGGCTTCTATTTTGAAGCCTTTTTTGGTAGAATAGTAAGCATTACAAAGAGTGAGGAGAACCCCCATGACTGCTACAAAAATGAATGCACAAGAAATTATCCAATTTATCGCAAATGCTGAGAAAAAGACAAGTGTCAAGATAACCTTTGAGGGGCAACTTGCCGGAGCTATCCCTGCCTCTGTTATCAAGCTTGGGAATGTTCTCTTTGGAGACTGGAAAGATATCGATCCACTTCTTGAAGGACTAACAGAAAATAAAGACTATGTTGTTGAGCAAGACGCTCGCAACTCTGCTGTACCTCTTCTTGATAAACGCGATATTAATGCTCGCATCGAGCCAGGTGCTATCATTCGTGACCAGGTTGAAATTGGTGACAACGCTGTTATTATGATGGGAGCTGTTATTAATATTGGTGCTGAAATTGGTGCCGGTACTATGATTGACATGGGTGCTATCCTTGGGGGACGTGCTATTGTTGGTAAAAATAGCCACGTTGGTGCAGGCGCAGTCCTTGCAGGTGTCATTGAACCAGCAAGTGCAGAGCCTGTCCGTGTTGGAGATAATGTCATGATTGGAGCCAATGCAGTTGTTATCGAAGGTGTTCAAATCGGTAGCGGATCTGTCGTTGCTGCAGGGTCTATCGTGACTCAAGACGTCCCTGAAAATGTTGTTGTAGCTGGGGTCCCGGCCCGTATTATCAAAGAAATTGACAGCCAAACCCAACAAAAAACAGCGCTTGAAGATGCACTTCGTACCTTGTAATTATTGACAGAGGCGGAATTTCTGCCTCTTTATTGTCTAGTAGAAAGGAACTAAATATGTTAGATTTAATTCAGATTCGACGAGATCTTCACCAAATCCCTGAGATTGGATTAGAAGAATTCAAGACTCAAGCTTATTTACTAAGCGTCATTGATAAATTAACAGCTGGTAAGGATTTTGTTCAAATTCGTACTTGGCGAACAGGTATTTTAGTTTATTTGCAGGGAAGTCAGCCAGAACGTACCATTGGTTGGCGGACAGACATTGACGGACTCCCAATCCTTGAACAAACAGGCCTTCCTTTTGCCTCTCTGCACCCAGACCGTATGCATGCTTGTGGACACGATTTTCACATGACCATTGCCCTTGGAAGTCTCGAACGTGCTCTAAAAAACCAACCTAAAAACAATCTCCTCTTTCTCTTCCAACCTGCTGAGGAAAACGAAGCAGGTGGCATGCTCATGTATGAGGATGGAGCTTTTGGAGACTGGTTGCCTGACCAATTCTACGCTCTTCACGTTCGTCCAGACTTAAAAGTTGGACAGATTGCGACCAATACAAGCACTTTATTTGCGGGAACATGCGAGGTCAAGATTCATTATAAGGGGAAAGGTGGACACGCAGCCTTTCCTCATGAAACAAAGGATGCCTTGGTTGCTGCGAGCTATTTTATAACTCAAGTCCAATCAGTCGTCAGCCGTAATGTTAATCCTATCGAGGGAGCGGTTGTAACTTTTGGTGTCTTTCAAGCCGGTACTGCCAATAATGTTATCACTGATAAGGCCTTTTTGCATGGAACTATCCGAGCTTTAACACATAAGATGAGCCTTCTGGTACAAAAACGAGTCAAAGCCATTGCAGAAAGTGTAGCAGCTGCTTTTGATATGGAAGTTGAAGTTGAACTCAAGCAGGGAGGTTACCTACCTGTCGAAAACAACCCTAAATTAGCCCAGGAATTGATGACTTTCTTTAATGAAAAAGAGGGCATTGAACTGATCGACATCGAACCTGCTATGACAGGAGAAGACTTTGGTTATCTTCTCTCTAGGGTTCCTGGTGTCATGTTCTGGCTTGGCATTGACAGCCCTTATGCTCTTCACCATCCACAGATGAGTCCTAAGGAAGAAGCTCTGGCTGTCGGTGTTGAGGCTGTATCAAGCTTTTTAGCCAAGAAAGCTGCGGAGTAAACAATGAAAAAAGCCTTACGCAAGCAGGTCTTGCAAGAACTCAAATCTCTATCCAAAGAAGAAAAGGAAGTCATGGGCGCTTGGTTGACTGAGCAACTACTTCTACATCCCTTCTACAAGGAAGCAAAAACCATCGCCACTTACCTGTCTTTTCCTCATGAATTTCAGACAGCTAGACTCATTGAAGAAGCTCAAAAAGATGGAAAGACTATCCTCATTCCCAAAACCTATCCACATGGGAAAATGGACTTTGTTCTATATGAACCAGAGAAACTCGAAAGAAATTCTTTTGGACTTCTTGAACCACAGGGGAAAACTATTGTCTTTGAGCCGTCTCAGATTGACTTGATCCATGTTCCTGGTTTAGCTTTCAATCCTTCTGGTTATCGAATTGGCTACGGTGGTGGCTATTACGATCGCTACTTGGAGCATTTCCCAGGCAACACTATCAGTACACTTTATCCTTGTCAGATTCAGGACTTCCATCCTGATCCACACGATATTCCTGTTGAGGAGGTACTCATCTATGAAAGAAATTTTTGATCGTCGCTATCCCGTCACAAGCTTCTTTCTTCTTGTGACAACCCTGGTTTTCATACTCATGTTTCTAACCAGTGGTTTCAACTATACCAGCGCAGCTACCTTGTACCAGTTCGGAGCTGTGTATCCCCCTGCTATCAAGGCCATGCCTGAAGAAAGCTGGCGCTTATTCTCAGCCACCTTTGTCCACATTGGCTTGGAGCACTTCTTCGTCAATATGCTATCCCTCTACTTTTTGGGACGTCAGATGGAGCAAATCTTTGGTTCCAAACAGTTTTTCTTTATCTACCTTCTGTCAGGTATGATGGGAAATCTCTTTGTTCTCGTTTTTAGCCCTGATGCTATTACTGCAGGTGCTTCAACTGCCCTCTACGGCATGTTCGCTTCTATTGTCGTTCTTCGTTATGCTACACACAACCCCTATCTTCAACAGCTTGGTCAATCCTATCTCTCCCTCTTAATCATCAACCTAATAGGTAGCGTTTTAATGCCTGGCATCAGCCTTGCTGGACATGTCGGGGGTGCTGTCGGGGGTGCCTTACTAGCTATCGTCTTCCCAGTTCGAGGCGAACGAAAGATTTACAACCCAGGGCAACGTGGTCTAGCAACCCTAGCTTTTATTGCTCTGTCTGCTTTGTTGCTTTTTATCGGATTACTTTAAGACAAATAAAAACCATTGGAAACTCTCTCAGAGAGCTTTATTTCCAATGGTTTTTTCTTAATCTAATTGGTTATTTTACTTTTAAAATCCATTATTGTCACTGAGTTCTTTGAACCAGTGGCCTGATTTTTTCAGACGGCGTTCTTGCGTTTCAAGGTCAAGCTCTACCAAACCATAGCGGTTCTTATAGCTGTTAAGCCATGACCAGCAATCGATAAAGGTCCAGATCAAGTATCCTTTACAATTAGCACCGTCTTCAATGGCACGATGAAGTTCACGAAGATGACCTTTGACAAAGTCGATACGATAATCGTCCTGAATCATACCATTCTCACGGAATTTATCTTCACCTTCAACACCCATCCCATTCTCCGTCAGCATCCACTCGATATTGCCATAATTTTCCTTGATATTTTGAGCGATATGGTAAATTCCTTGCTCGTAGATTTCCCAGCCGCGGTGCGGATTGACCTTACGACCAGGCATGACATAAGGCTCATAGAAATGTTCTGGCAAGAGCGGACTATCAGGATGCTTAGCAAAACGTGGCGCCATGACACGCAAAGGCTGGTAGTAGTTGACTCCAAGGAAATCTACTGTGTGTTCACGAATGAGCTCCAGCTCCTCAGCTGTAGAATCTGGCAGCAAATCATGCTCAGCTAAAATTTCTACTAACTCTTCTGGATAAGTTCCCAAGACAGACGGATCTAGGAAAGATTGGGCTTGGAAAAGGTCAGCAATGCGTGCAGCCTTGACATCCGCAGGATGTTGACTACGTGGATAGGCTGGAGTCAAATTTAGGACAATCCCAATCTTAGAACCAGGCAAGACCTCATGGCATGCCTTAACCGCAAGAGTGCTGGCTAATTGCGTGTGGTAGGCAACCTTAATCGCTGCTTTGGCATCCACCTTGTGAGGATAATGGGCATCATAGAAATAGCCGAACTCTACCGGAACGATAGGCTCATTAAAGGTAATCCATTGGTCAACCATGTCTCCGTAAGTTTCAAAACAGAAACGAGCGTAGTCTTCATAAGCCTTGATGGTCGCCTTATTTTCCCAACCATCCCCATCTTCTTGAAGGGCAAAAGGCAGGTCAAAGTGATAAAGATTGACTAAAAGGCGGATTCCCTTGGCCTTAATAGCTTCAAAGACCTGACGGTAGAAAGCCACACCTTGTGGGTTGACTTCTCCACGCCCCTGTGGAAAAATACGAGACCACTGGATAGAGGTACGAAAGGCTGTGTGGCCAGTTTCTAACAAAAGGTCGATATCCTTTTCCCAGTTTTCATAGAAGGTTGATGTTTTGTCAGGTCCAATCCCATTGTAGTAGCGATTTGGCTCTACTTGGAACCAATAATCCCAGAGATTATCTCCCTTGCCGTCACCAGGAACTCGTCCTTCTGTCTGTGGTCCAGAAGTTGAGGAACCCCAGACAAAATCCATTGGAAATTTTAGCATAGCTCTACCTCTTTATTTACTCTTTTTATGTTTATTTTATCTCATTATAAAGAAAAAACAAGGCAAAAACTAGTTACATTTTTGTCTTGTTTTTCTTCTGATTATAGATTTTATTTATTTGTTAGGATTTCAAGGGTTTCAAGCAAGCTATCTGCGTGAACTTCGATTGTATCTCCTGTCGCCTTGATCTTCACTTCTACGATACCATCCGCTGCTTTTTTACCAACAGTGATACGGATTGGAAGACCAATCAAGTCGCTATCGCTGAATTTAACACCAACACGTTCGTTACGGTCATCCGTCAAAACTTCGTAACCTTTGTTGACCAAGGCTTCTTCGATACGATCTGTCAATGCAAGAGAGTCTTCATCCTTGACATTAACTGGAATCAAGTGCACATCAAATGGTGCCAATTCTTTAGGGAAGTTGATGCCCCAAGCGTAACGGTATTCACCTTTTGGAGTTTTGTTAACAAAGAGGCGAGCGTGTTGCTCCATAACTGCTGAAAGGAGACGGCTGACACCGATACCATAGCATCCCATGATAATTGGGATCGCACGACCATTTTCATCCAATACATCTGCTCCCATACTTGCTGAATAACGAGTTCCTAGTTTGAAGATGTGACCAATTTCGATACCACGCGCAAAGTTTAAGATACCTTTTCCATCCGGCGAAATTTCACCTTCACGTACTTCACGGATATCGACATACTCAGCAGTGAAATCACGACCTGGATTGACACCAGTTAAGTGGTAACCATCTTCGTTTGCACCAGCAACAGCATTGCGAAGATCTTGAACCTTACGGTCTGCAATGATTTTAATATTTTCAGGTAGACCGACTGGTCCTAGAGAACCAAATCCTGCTGGGATAACAGCTACGACTTCTTCTTCAGTGGCTACGTCAAAGAAATCTGCTCCCAAGTGGTTTTTCATTTTTACTTCATTGAGTTGATCATTTCCAACTAGAAGGGCTGCTACAAGCTCACCGTCTGCCATGTAGAATAGGGTTTTGATGGTTTGTTCTTCTGGAACGTTTAGAAAGGCTGCTACTTCATCAATAGATTTAATACCTGGTGTTTCTACGCGAGCCACTTGATTTTCCGTCACAACACGGTTACTTGGTTTGTACTCGTTGGTTGCCATTTCCAAATTAGCTGCATAGCTTGACTCACTTGAGTAGGCAATGGTATCTTCACCAGAAACCATCCATTTCAGCAATTCTGCCTTGATTTCTTCTTGCACTTCTGCAGGAATTTCATCAAACGAGGCTACAGATTTATCTAAAACTACCCAACGATTCAGGTCTATACGCGCAGGTGTGATGGCCATAAACTCTTGGCTATCCTTACCACCCATGGCTCCACCGTCACCGATGATAGCTTTAAAGTCCAAGCCACTACGAGTGAAGATACGTTCATAAGCCGACTTGTACTCATCGTAGGTTACATCCAAACTGTCGTAGTTAGCGTGGAAGCTATAGCCGTCTTTCATAATGAATTCACGCGTACGAAGAAGTCCATTACGTGGACGTTTTTCGTCACGGTACTTAGGTTGGATTTGGTACAAGTTCAGTGGTAATTGCTTGTAAGACTTAACAGAATCACGCACAATAGCTGTGAAGGTTTCTTCGTGAGTTGGACCCAAGATAAAGTCAGATTTTTCACGATTCTTCAATTTGTACAAATCTTCACCGTAGGTTTCATAACGGCCAGACTCACGCCAAAGGTCTGCACTGAGAAGGGCCGGAGCCAACATTTCTACAGCACCAATCTTGTCAAACTCTTGACGCATGATATTCTTGGCTTTTTCGATAACACGGTTAGCAAGTGGCAGGTAAGAATAGACTCCTGCTGATACTTGACGAACATATCCAGCACGCAACATAAGAGCATGGCTGATAACTTGAGCATCGCTTGGCATTTCGCGAAGCGTTGGAATAAGCATTTTACTTTGTTTCATATTTCTCCCCTAATTCTTAAAAGAAGGTGCGCATGATGTCGTTCCATGTTACGGCGAGCATCAAGACAACCATAATCACAACTCCAACGAGAGTAACATAGGTTTCAATTTCTTGTTTCAATGGTTTGCGGCGAATGGCTTCGATGATGTTGAGCACGATTTTACCACCGTCAAGTGCAGGAATAGGAATTAAGTTGAAAATTCCGATGTTGATGGAAATCATGGCCAAGAAGAACAAGACGTTCTCAAGACCGTTTTTAGCAGCATCACTACTTGCCTTAAAGATAGCAACTGGACCACCTAACTTATTCAAGTCAGGCTGGAAAATCAAACTTTTCAAGGCATTGAGAATTCGTAAAGCCGAGTCAGCTGCAGAGGTAAATCCACCCATGAACATAGACCAGATATCAGACTTGAGACTAGGCTGAACACCTAGAATATAGCGTCCTTGGTTTTCCTCAGGTGTCACGGTTATTTGTTTTTCAGTCCCATTTTCAGAAATGGTCACATCCAAGACAGGTGCAGTCTTGTCCTTTGTCTCCGCCTCAACCGCCTGAATCAAGTCAGACCAGTTTGAAATCTCATAATTTCCTACCTTGGTAATCTGAGCTGTATGTTCAACACCAACCTTGGCCAAGGCGCTATCTGGAATAATACTGAAGTTATTCGTTTGCGTATCACGAACCCCACCTTGCATGAAAATCAAAATCCAGAAGACAATGACTCCCAAAATGAAGTTGTTCATCGGCCCAGCAAAGTTGGTAATCAATTTGCCCCAGACAGTCGCATTTTGATATTGAACGTCTAGAGGAGCAATACGAACTTCCGTTCCATCAGCTTCCACAATAGTTGCATCATGGTCTACTGAAAAAGTTTTTTCTTCTTCTAAAACCAAACCTGTGATAAAAAGCTTGTCTTCAAAATCAAATTGAGTTACCTGCATAGGTAGAGCTGTCTGATCAATTTTCTTACCAGAGAGATTAATCCGCTTGACCTTACCATCTTGGTTAAGAGTCAAACTGACAGGAGTCCCTGTCTTAATCTCTGTAGCATCCTCGCTCCAACCTGCCATACGGACATAACCACCTAGTGGCAAGAGACGAATCGTATAGGCAGTACCATCTTTTCCGATATGGGCAAAAATCTTTGGCCCCATACCAATGGCAAACTCACGAACTAAAATCCCAGATTTTTTGGCAAAGTAAAAATGCCCGAACTCGTGGACCACCACGGTGATTCCAAAAACCAGGATAAACGTTAATAATCCAATCATTTAGTTTCTGATTCCCTTTCCTTAAAATAAGCCGAATAGGTGCATAATAGGGAAAATAGCTAACATAGAGTCAAAGCGGTCCAATACACCACCATGTCCAGGGATGAATTTCCCTGAGTCCTTGACCCCAAAGTGGCGTTTCATGGCACTCTCAATCAAGTCACCCAACTGACCTGCCAAGCTAAAGAAGATAGCAAAAACAGTCATTTTGTAAATCCCGTAAGGTAGGGCAACGGTACTATCTACCATCATAAAGATGGCTGTTGCTATCATAGCAGTGACGACTCCACCCAAAGCTCCCTCAATTGTTTTATTTGGAGAGACTCTTGGAGCTAGCTTTCTCTTACCGAAATTCATTCCTACAAGGTAGGCACCACTATCGGTTGCCCAAACCATACAAAGTCCCAAAAGGGCTTTATCTAGACCTGCTACACGAGCATCGACCAAGGCATTAAATCCAAAGCCGACGTAAAAACTCATGGCAATTGGAAAGACCGCATCTTCAATCGTGTAATTCTTACTAAATACTGTGCAACCTAACATGATAAAAATCAAGACGCTATAGGCAACAACATTCCCATCTACTGGTAAGAAGGTCAAATAGTTTTCCAAGGGAATCGTAAGAGCAAATGTTGCTAATAAGGTCAACAAACCTTCGGGTGTCATGGTATTTAAACCTTTCATACGAAGTAATTCATGAACCCCTAACATAGCAATCAATCCCATGGCAATCTGTAACCATAGGCCGCCCAAGATTAAGAGCGGTATAAAGATAGCCAATGCCAAAGCGGCAAAGATGGTTCTCTTTAATAAATCCTTTTTCATAATTTCTCCTAAACTCCTCCAAATCGACGGTTACGACGATTGAACTCTGCAACAGCCTCCTTCAAAGCTTGCTCATCGAAATCCGGCCACAAGACATCTGTGAAATAAAGCTCGCTATAAGCAGCCTGCCAAGGTAAGAAGTTACTCAAACGAAGTTCCCCACTAGTTCGAATAATCAAATCTGGATCACGAAACTCTTTCGGTAAATGTCCTGTAAAAAGATAGTCTCCAATCAATTCTTCGTTAATGTCTGCAGAACTTATCTTACCTTCTGAAACTTCCTCTGCAATCAACTTGAGAGCCTGTGTAATTTCAGCTCTTCCTCCATAGTTGAGAGCAAAATTAAGAATCAAGCCTGTATTTGACTGGGTCAATTCCTCCGCTTTTTTCAGAGCTTCAAAAGTCTCTTTAGGCAAACGATTGGTTTCACCTATCATCTGAATCTTCATGTTTCTCTCATGCAATTCAGGCACGTACTTGTCATAAAACTCAACTGGCAAGTTCATGATAAATTTAACTTCTTGATCTGGACGAGCCCAGTTTTCGGTCGAAAAGGCATAAACAGTCAAGGCCTTAACTCCCATATCACTAGCTGTAATTGCAGCTTTTTTCAAAGCATCCATCCCAGCCTTATGTCCAAAAACTCGAGGTTGCATTCGTTTTTTGGCCCAACGACCATTTCCATCCATGATAACACCGATATGAGACGGTACCATTGTTGGTACTGGAGTTTCTATTGGTTTATCTTTTTTAAAAAATCCAAACATGCTTGTATTCCTATTCAAAAATCTATCGTTTCATTATACCATATTTTTCGCTTTTCTTCTATCTTCATAGCTTATTCTAGAAGGGAATTTACTATAGTTTACAAATAAGCGCATCATTTCTAACCTTGCATTTTCAAAAGAAAGTTGATACAATAAAAACACAAAGATTAATCCTTGTTCAATCACAGGGGTTTTTTATTGAAAGGATTTTACCATGTCAAAGAAACTACAACGTAAAAAACAATTAAGAAACAGCCTTCGTCGTTCAGGTGCATTTTCAAATGCTGTGAATAAGGTTGTCGAAGAAACAAAGAAAGTCGTTAAACATGCAGAGCACGCAGCAAGCGAGGCTGGAAAAGCTGTCTCTAAGCAAGTAGAAAAAGCTGTAGAAGCGACTAAAGAGCAAGCCCAAAAGGTTACAACTTCTGTTGAAGATTTCGCAGCTAACTTAGGTGGACTTCCACTTGACCGTGCAAAAACTTTCTACGATGAAGGAATCAAGTCTGCTGCTGACTTCAAAAACTGGACAGAAAAAGAACTCCTTGCTTTGAAAGGAATCGGTCCAGCTACAATCAAGAAATTAAAAGAAAACGGCATCAAGTTCAAGTAATCTTTCTTGTTCCTTGCATTTCCGTAAAAAACTTGTTAAAATATAGCCATTAGAGGTGTTTTGAGTCCCACATTTTACAGAAAGTGGCGGAGCTGAGAAGTCCACAAATGTGTCAAAACTGGTTGCTAGTGAGTTGAAATTAAAAATTGAAATATAAATCTTTTTGTTTCCTTTTAGGACTAGGCAGCGAGTTGCAGGCTGTACTCAAGTACGCCAAGACGAGCTAACGACGTCATAAAAGTGAAACAAGAAAATTAAAGTTGCGGGCTCTGCCCGAAATTGGGTGGTACCGCGGATTAAACACATTCGTCCCTGTCAGATTAATGACAGGGGCGATTTTTTGTAGAAAGCGAGGGAGGAATGACAAAAGCAGAGTTGCCAGAACGAATCGAAACCGAGCGTCTAGTCTTACGAGTCCGTACAGTGGCTGATGCCGAGGTTATCTTTGACTATGCCAGTCGTCCAGAAGTCTCTTACCCAGCAGGTTTTCCACCTGTCAATACCTTGGAAGATGAAATCTATTACTTAGAACACATCCTTCCTGAGCGCAATCAAAAAGACAATCTCCCAGCAGGCTATGGAATTGTGGTCAAAGGGACTGATAAAATCATCGGCTCTGTTGATTTCAACTATCGCCACGAAGACGATGTGCTGGAGATTGGCTATACCTTGCACCCCGACTATTGGGGCCGAGGCTTTGTGCCCGAAGCGGCACGTACCTTGATTGACCTAGCTTTTAAAGAATTGGGGCTTCACAAGGTAGAATTGTCTTGCTTTGGCTACAATGTCCAAAGTCAACGAGTCGCAGAGAAGCTTGGCTTCACTCTAGAAGCTCGCGTAAGAGACCGCAAAGATGCCCAAGGCAATCGCTGTGATGATTTGAGATACGGCTTGCTGAAGAGTGAGTGGGAAGATCAAGGCCAACATTAAAAAATAGAAATAACTAGAAAGGACACACACATGTCTAAAGAACTTTCACCTAAATACAATCCAGCCGAGGTTGAGGCTGGTCGTTACCAAAAATGGCTTGACGAAGATGTTTTCAAGCCTTCTGGCGATAAAAAGGCTAAGCCTTATTCAATCGTTATTCCACCACCAAACGTAACTGGGAAACTTCACCTTGGTCACGCTTGGGATACGACTTTACAGGATATCATCATCCGTCAAAAACGTATGCAAGGTTTTGACACCCTTTGGCTTCCTGGTATGGACCACGCGGGGATTGCGACTCAGGCTAAGGTTGAGGAGCGCTTGCGTGGTGAGGGCATTAGCCGTTATGACCTTGGTCGTGAAAAATTCCTTGACAAAGTCTGGGAATGGAAAGACGAATATGCCACTACTATCAAAGAACAATGGGGTAAGATGGGACTCTCTGTAGACTACTCTCGTGAGCGTTTCACCCTTGATGAAGGTTTGTCAAAAGCGGTTCGCAAGGTCTTTGTGGACCTTTACAAGAAAGGTTGGATCTACCGTGGTGAATTTATCATCAACTGGGACCCAGCAGCTCGCACAGCCCTTTCTGATATCGAGGTGATCCACAAGGACGTGGAAGGTGCCTTCTACCACATGAACTACATGCTGGAAGACGGCTCACGCGCCCTTGAAGTTGCGACAACTCGTCCTGAGACTATGTTTGGGGACGTTGCCGTTGCGGTCAATCCAGAAGACCCGCGCTACAAGGATTTGATCGGTAAAAACGTCGTCCTTCCTATCGCTAATAAATTGATTCCAATCGTTGGAGACGAACACGCAGATCCTGAGTTTGGTACGGGTGTCGTGAAAATCACACCTGCCCACGATCCAAATGACTTCTTGGTTGGTCAACGCCACAACTTGCCACAAGTCAACGTCATGAACGACGACGGAACCATGAATGACTTGGCCTTCGAATTTGCAGGCATGGACCGTTTTGAAGCTCGTAAGGCAGTCGTTGCCAAGTTGGAAGAAATCGGTGCCCTTGTTAAAATCGAAAAACGTGTCCACAGCGTTGGTCACTCAGAGCGTACAGGGGTTGTGGTTGAACCACGTTTGTCTACTCAGTGGTTCGTCAAGATGGACCAATTGGCTAAGAACGCTATTGCTAACCAAGACACAGACGATAAGGTAGAATTCTACCCACCTCGTTTCAACGATACCTTCCTCCAATGGATGGAAAATGTCCATGACTGGGTAATCTCTCGTCAGCTCTGGTGGGGTCACCAAATCCCTGCTTGGTACAATGCTGAGGGTGAAATGTACGTTGGTGAGGAAGCTCCAGAAGGTGACGGATGGACTCAAGACGAAGACGTCTTGGATACGTGGTTCAGTTCTGCCCTTTGGCCATTCTCAACCATGGGTTGGCCTGATGTCGACTCAGAAGACTTCAAACGTTACTTCCCAACTTCAACCTTGGTAACAGGTTACGACATCATCTTCTTCTGGGTGTCTCGTATGATCTTCCAATCTTTGGAATTCACTGGCCGTCAACCATTCCAAAACGTCCTTATCCACGGTCTCATTCGTGACGAGCAAGGACGCAAGATGTCTAAATCTCTCGGTAACGGGATTGACCCAATGGATGTGATCGAGAAATACGGTGCCGATGCCCTTCGTTGGTTCCTTTCAAACGGTTCTGCACCAGGCCAAGACGTGCGCTTCTCTTACGAGAAAATGGATGCTTCATGGAACTTCATTAACAAAATCTGGAACATCTCTCGCTACATCCTCATGAACAATGAAGGCTTGACCCTTGAGCAAGCAACTGCCAATGTCGAAAAAGTTGTCAACAAGGAAGCTGGAAATGTCACTGACCGTTGGATTCTCCACAACCTCAATGAAACCATCGGCAAAGTCACTGAAAATTTTGACAAGTTTGAATTTGGTGTAGCTGGACACATCCTCTACAACTTCATCTGGGACGAGTTTGCAGACTGGTACATTGAGTTGACCAAGGAAGTCCTTTATAGCGATAACGAAGAAGAGAAAGTCATCACACGTTCTGTTCTCCTCTATACTTTGGACAAAATCCTTCGTCTCCTTCACCCAATTATGCCATTTGTGACAGAGGAAATCTTTGGACAAATCTCAGAAGGATCTATCGTTACAGCAGAATACCCAACTGTCAACCCAGTCTTTGAAGACCTCGCTGCTCACACAGGTGTCGAAAGCCTCAAAGACTTGATCCGTGCTGTTCGTAATGCGCGTGCTGAAGTAAACGTAGCACCAAGCAAGCCAATCACCATCCTTGTGAAGACTAGCGATAGTGATTTGGAAGCTTTCTTTAACAGCAATGTCAACTACATCAAACGCTTCACAAATCCAGAACACTTGGAAATCGCATCAACCATCCCTGCACCTGAACTCGCTATGTCAAGCGTCATCACAGGAGCAGAAATCTACTTGCCACTCGCTGACCTCCTCAATGTCGAAGAAGAACTCGCTCGTCTCGACAAGGAACTTGCTAAATGGCAAAAAGAACTGGACATGGTTGGTAAGAAGCTCTCTAACGAACGCTTCGTAGCCAATGCCAAACCAGAAGTCGTCCAAAAAGAACGCGACAAACAAGCCGACTACCAAGCTAAATACGACGCGACGGTCGCACGTATTGATGAGATGAAGAAGTTGGTGAAATAAACACAGAAACACGGCGGAATGCCGTGTTTTTTGATATAATAAATAAAACGTTAGAAAGCGATCTATAAATAATAAATATGGAAAAATTCCAAGTTTTTACCCCTGAAAAATATGTTCATTTTATGCTTGATAAGGTAGAATATGATGGGAAAAATATACTTAAAAAATATTTTTTAGAGAATTCTGTAGGTGAAGGAAATATTTTGTGTGTAGCAATTAAAAGATACATTGAAGTAGCACTTAAGCACAGATATTCCACTTCATCCATAAAATCTGATTTAGAAAAATACTTTGTTGCTTTTGAAATTGCCCCTCAATTAAAGGAAAATTGTTTAAGAAATTTAGATAATATTGCTTTGGAATACGGAATTCAAGAGGTAAACTGGCAAATTCTTTCTGATGATTATTTAAGATACAATCTTAAAATGAGATTTGATTTTATTGTTGGTAATCCTCCATATATCACCTATCAAGAACTTAATACTATGGATAGAAGTTTCTTGAAAAATAATTTTACTTCTTGTAAAAAAGGCAAATTTGATTATTGTTATGCTTTCATCGAAAAGAGTTTACTAGATTTGAAAAAAACGACAGGAAAAATGTGTTATCTAATCCCTAATAGCATATTTAAAAATGTTTTTGCTGAAAATCTAAGAGAAATCTTAAAAAAAAATATTCTACAATTAATTGATTACAGACATACGCATATTTTTGGGAGAATTCTAACATCATCAGCAATTATGGTCATTGATAATTCTAGAATATATAATTACTTAGAATATATTGATAGTGATTTTAATAAGTCCTTTCTTATAAGAAAAGAAGATTTAGGGTCTAAATGGTATTTTACTGAAAATATCGATTTTAAAGCTAATCAGTTAACCTTTGGAGAGTTATTTAAAGTCTCAAATAGCGTAGCTACATTAGCGAATAAGGTATTTCTAATTCCTGAGCAAGAAGATTTGGACTTGGAGGATGAAATTTTAAAACCTGCGGCTAGTCCAAGAAAGTTATCGAAAAATATTGTAGATAAAATTATTTTCCCATATAAGTTTGTAAATAATGAACTTAGAAGATATCCTAGAGAAGAGTTTGAAAGAATCTTTCCTAAAACAACTAGATATCTTCGAGAATGGAAAGAGGTTTTAGATAACAGAAAATCTGATGGGGAATGGTTTGAGTATGGTCGATCACAAGGTTTGAAATTCATGAATCAGGAAAAATTAATGATTTCATCGGTAATTACTGAGAAAGTAAATGTATACGAGTTAGATTCTCAAATGATACCATATTCGGGATTTTATATTATTCCATTAGCAGAAAAAGGTCTTGATTATGCAAAAAAAATACTTGAATCAGAAGATTTCTATAATTATATAGAAACTAGAGCAATTAATGCGAGTGGAAAATCAATTCGTATATCCGTGAATGATGTAAAAAATTATCCAATAAGAGTATGAGGGATGAACAATGGCTGAAAAAGTGAAAGAAGTAAGTTTTAAATCAACAACAAGAACGGTAAACCTTTTAGGGAGAGATAATGTACTAGATTACAGAAGTGCGATATTAGAATTAGTAAAAAATAGTTACGATGCATTTTCGAATCAAGTAAATATTCGAATAATAGGAAAAGATATAACTATTAACAAAAGAAAAGACAAAAAAGCTACTTCTATAGAAATAATTGACTACGGTCAAGGGATGAGTTTGGATAAAATCATTAATGTCTTTTTTACATTGGGAACGGATGATAAAACTTATACTACTTCAATAAAACACCTAGATTCTGAGCGTGTGATGAATGGTTCTATGGGAATAGGTAGATTATCACTTGGTAGACTTGGGAATATAAGCTCCGTTATTACTTCAGATGGTAGCGAAGCATATAGATTTAGTATCAATTGGAATAACTTCATAACGGGAGAAGCTTTAGATACTGTAAAAGTAAATATTGAACAATTATCATTGAATGAGTTCATTTCAGAGTATACAAATAGAGGTTTAGAAAACCCAAAATGCTCAGGAACAATTTTAATAGCCAGTGAGTTGAAAGATGAATGGTTACTATCAGATAAAGGACAATCGGGAACAAATTATTCTCTATTGAAGCTAACTTTAAATAAATTAAAAAACCCTCTTAAATTAGAAAAATCAGGTGAATTTAAAATTATATTAGACTACTTTGACGAAAAAGAAGAAATAGAGCCTTCTTTGTCTGATGTTTCAACAGATGCAGAAATTTCGTTTGCTTTTTCACACGACAGTGATATGTTAATCTTAGAGGGGTATTTTGATGAAATTGATATTAGTCAATTACCGCCGGATTTTGTAAATGCGAAATTCGATAAACTAAAAGATTATATTCAAGAAAAGAGTGGTAAAAAAAGAAGTAGATACCATTTTGAGAGAGAGTTTAAAATTTCAGAGTATATCCCTGATAAAATGCCTAATAATCCGATAGGTGATTTTGATGGAGTTCTCTATTTTACAAAGAAAACTGGTTCTAATAAGTATCCTTTTTTAAAAAGACCAGCAATAGGAACGAATACTGTTGATATTGAACCCGGAATTTTATTATATAGAGATGGTTTTAGGATTAGACCTTATGGTGAGGTTGATACTATTGGGTTTGACTGGGTTGGAATTGAAAAAGAAAGAACTAAAAATCCAGCTGGTGTTGGCCGTAGTAGCTACATAATGCAAGCAAATCAGTTGAGTGGTTATGTAAACATAACTAAGGAAAAAAATGGAGGGTTTGAAGATCAAGCTAATCGTGAAGGTTTAAAAAATAGTGCAGAGTTTGAATATCTTGAGAGTGTTATTCTCAGAATTATAAAAGATTTTTCTTCTGTGCGTTCAGAAATTATTATTTTATATAATGATTTTTTGAAAGAGAAAGCTGATGTTCCGCTTTTTAGTGAAAGAGGAAAGAAGACAAAGAAAAAGTTAGACAATCTTGTTAATAAACACCAGGGAAATTTACAAGGGCTTTATAAAGATCCGGAGTATGAGGCACTAGTCTCTAATCCACAATCGTTATTTGAGATGTATTCATTACAGGATACTACTGAGGAAGAGAATAGTTCACTTGTTAGTGAGGGTGATACGTTACGAACTATGGCAACTCAAGGAATAGTTATGTCAACTTTTGCACATCAAATTAAGAATGATAAGATGTTCTTTAAAACGATTCCTCAAAATTTAAAAGATATAGGAGACCATTATTCAATACTTTTTAAGTCGGATTTTCATGAGATTAAGAAAAGGTATAATTTATATGATTTTTCGGAAGCGGTTGAACGCAAAACAACCAATATATTAGGATTTATAGAAAGTAGTGTCAATAATCCAACAAGGGATAAGAAAGAAAAAATTAATCTATCTTCTTATCTTTTTAAAGTTTATTCTTGGTGGGATAATTCAATAAGAGATAATTTTTATTCGTATGACTATTTAATCAATGGGGAATCCTCTTTAGAATCTTTACCTGAGGCAATAAAAAATATTTATGTTTATGCAAGTGAAACGCAGTTAGATAGTATTTTCCTAAATTTAATAACTAATTCTTATAAAAGTTTTAAATCACCGGATAAAATCAACCATAGAATTATCAATATTTCTTTAGAAATTATGGAAGATACACTAATTAAGATTACCTATGAAGATAATGGTAATGGTTTGAATAAGAAAATTGAAAACCCAAATTTGATTTTCGAACCATATAAATCTTATAATAAAGGTGGGACTGGAATGGGAATGTCAATTTTAGCCTCAGTTATATCTAATTTAAAAGGAGATAAAGAGTTATTATCTAAACCTGGGGAAAAAGGCTTTAAAATTAAAATGACTTTAAAAGGTGGAGTGGAATAAAATGTCTGATAAAAAAACAATTTATTATATTGACGATGATGAAGATGCTATGTATACATTAGGGGAATTAGAGCAAAAATTTTCTAAAAAGGGCTATAGTGTTGAATTTTTGGGAATAATAAATGAAAAATCAAAGGAAGATTTCTTGGAAAATCTGTATTCAAAAGAAAAATATGGAGTTATTTTGGACTATGATTTAGCAAATAGTAATATTTATGGTGATGCTATTGAATTGTGGGAAACCATTAAAAAGCAAAATCCATTTTTTCCTGTTTGTATATATACTTCACATAGTGATGATGTCCAAATTGATCCATCAATAGAGAAGAAGTTTTCTAAAGATGGAAATGGAGAGGTATTCACCAAGGAAGATGAAATCGATAATATGTTAGAGTACATTGATAGACAAGTTAAATTAGGAATAGAAAATATAAATACGCTTAAGAGAGTCAACCAAGGCTTGAAAAAATCAAATGCATTTTCAACAGAAGTTGCAATTAATGAAGTGAAAATTGATCATCAATTTTCTATTACTCAACCTCGTCTTATAAGGGATGATGTTGCGAATGATTTAGACAATTTAATAGAAATAGCATATAAAATTATTGATGAGTCAGGAGATATATAGTGAATTATATAAGAAAATTATATAAGAAAGATTATAGGGGATATGAATCTCTACCATTTAGACGAGAAAATGTTACTGAAAAATATTCTGTAAAAAGTCAACGGCCACTGATAAAAAGATACTTAGTTGAAGATTTTAGCGCAATGTGTATCTATTGTGGGTGGAATTGTAAACGATATGATGCGGCTAATTTTCATATAGAACACATTAAAAGTCAAATAGGCAACAATGCTTTAATAGATGATTATAGTAATTTGGCACTAAGTTGTCCAATATGTAATACAACAAAAAATGATAGAGATCTTCCTTCTGATTTAGATCCTTTAGGTGAAGAATATAAAAAATTATTTTATAGAACTAATAGAGGAGCGATTGTACCAAATAATGATCTACCAGAAGAGCAAAGAAGTTTGGCGGAGGAGTATATAAAAACCATAGGATTATCTAAAGAATTATATAAGTTAGACTATGTCTATTCTTCACTTAATATTATTAAACGTAAATCTAATAAGTCCAAACAAAAAAATGTATCATTAATTTGTAGTATTATAGAAATATTAGATTTCATAGATGATAACTATTTCCGAAATAGTCAACTGAAATTATGATATCAAAATGAATTGAGATGATTGACTCATAGCAAATTTTAATTTTTAGAAAGCAGGTTACTACATGACAAATTCTGTAAGTTCGAACCGACCTGAGAAGTACAACATTGCAGCTTTCTTCTCAGGTGTCGGGGGGATTGAGTTGGGATTTGAACAGACCAACGAGTTCAGAGTGGTGTATGCCAATGAGTTTGATAAGTATGCGCGTCAGACTTATCAGTTAAACCATCCAGATACCTATTTGGATGGTCGTGATATTCACGATGTTCAGCCAGAGGACATTCCAGCTGAGCGCGTGGATGTGATTATGGGAGGTTTCCCTTGCCAGGCCTTTAGTATTGCAGGTTATCGCAAGGGCTTTGATGATGATCGTGGGGATCTTTTCTTTGAATTGCTTCGCATGATTGAAGGACGTAAACCTCGTGCCATTTTCATCGAAAACGTCAAAAATATGGTCGGTCATGACCACGGCAATACATTTAAGGTTATTCGTGAAGCCTTGACGGAGAACAACTACTTTATCAAGTGGAAGGTTCTTAACGGGAAAGACTATGGGAATATCCCACAAAACCGTGAGCGGATTTATATTGTTGGTTTTGATACCAAGGAAGCTTATGATTTGTTTGAATTCCCAGAGGAAATCAAGCTGACAACGACTCTTCAAGATGTGATTAACTTTGGCGATAAGCTAGATGAGGTCTACTACTACCGTGAAGGAAAGCAGAATTTCTACGACCAGTTAAAGTTTGAAGTCACCAGTCAAGATACGGTTTACCAATGGCGCCGTCAGTATGTTCGTGAAAACAAAAACGGCGTTGTTCCTACCCTCACAGCAAATATGGGAACAGGTGGACACAATGTTCCATTGATTTTGACAGACAGTGGTGAGATTCGTAAGTTGACTCCCAAAGAGACCTTTAATGTCCAAGGCTATCCTAAATCCTTCAAAATCCCTGAAGGGGTTTCTAACGGTCAGTTATACAAACAAGCTGGAAATAGTGTAGTTGTTCCCGTAATTAAACGCATCGCAGAGAATGTTGCTAAAGCTTTGAATGAAAGTCAAGGACAGTCTCAACTTGACCGTTCAGGAAAATTTGCCATTATCTACACCAAGATGAATGGCCAGTTTGAAGGCGAGTCGTATGTGAAAGACTTTGCGGATAGCTATGACCAAGCTCTTGAAAAAATCAAGGCTTATGATGATGGTTTAGCTCTTCTATCAGATGAAGAGTATTTGAGACTTGTCAAAAAACAAGGTAAACTCGAATTTTACAGTATTAATTAACGAATATATAAGAGGATTAGTGAAAAACTAATCTTCTTTTGATATACTGAAAATAGAAAAGAGGGTGCATATGTGGGAACATCTAAAGTCTGAACAAAAAGAAAAATACAAAACCTTAATTACCAACTTCGCTAGTTTGAGTCAAGCTTTCTCTCAAAAGGCAGAATCCGAAGACGAGAGACAAACAGAACAGTATGTTGCTCCGATCGTTAACTCCAAATTCCAGGAGACTGTTTTTCAAAAAGCCTTTAATGCCGTAGGGGAAGATATCGCCAATACTTCCTATGATGCTTCCGTCATTGTGGATGAAAATCATAAATACTTAGTGGGTATCAAGTCTTTTGGGATTAATTCTGGAGACCAAAAAATTGCCCAGTTCAAGAAAGATTCTCAATCTTGGACAGACTTGTTGGGTGACATCAAGTTTCATGCAGATATTGCTGCAGATAAAGAAGCAGCAGACAAGGAAAACTATCAGCGCTATGAAGAGTTGGCGCGAAAGATTGCGACTCTGCGGAATCAGAGAATTGAGTCCTCTAAGGCGCAAATCAAGGGATTCAACTCTGACTCGGTCAATGTTGAAGCTGTTTACCACGTTCTGATGCCAACACCAAAGGGAGAAAATCCGAAGATTTTTGTAGGTGAAACATCTTATTTACCAGTCGATATTGATAACCTAGTCATTGAAGGATCAACTACCAAAAACAATCCTACTAATTTTCGATTTACGGATGGACAACACCACTACAAGTATACAGCAGCTGACAGCCAGCTTCACATGACTTTTAATAATAAAGACATTGTGGTAGATGCTTGGGACGTCCATTATATTGAAGATCCTTTTACTCTCTTTGAAAATCTTCATTTACTAACAGCTGAAAAGGAACAATCCGATATCTTAGAAACAGTATCTTGGGTAATCACAGACAAGCATGGAAATGTGAAAGAAAACTCTGGTTTCAATGCCTTTAACAGTGGGCCGAAATTATCCCAAAAATATCGTCTGCCACGAATTTTAAAGATTCAGGAAAAATTCAAAGACAGTCTGGCTCCAGAAGAACTAGCTTTTGTAACTTTTTCTTTAGAAGAAATCCTTTTGAAGAAATGGACCAGTAAGGAAGAAAAAGCCCAGATGAAAGCTATTCGTGAGGACTTGATTCACTTTGTCCACAAGACTGGCAATGAAAGACTTATTAAAGAAATTGAGCAGTTAGTGTATCGTCCAGTTAGTGAAGTTTACATTCCCCTGCCTGACTCCAAGAACTTCCATGACGAAAGACCTGATTTCTTTGGTCCAGGATTTGGGACTTTTGAACCTGGTACTAAAAAACTAGCTCTATCAAAAGAAGAAAGAACCTTTAAGCTACGCTTCTTACCTTCTGGAGATGTCATCAATGCCTATATCAACCAAGAAGCTGGCAAGGCAATTCAATCCACTGATAAGCAAGAAATTCTTGGAAATTGGATCTTGCGTGGTGTTTTCCAGTTGAAGGAACGAGAAATCTTGACAGGTCAACGACTCAATGAACTGGAAATCAACGGTATTCGATTGACCAAGTTTAAAAATGGTGAAATCGGCATCGAATTCATCTGGATCGATACCGAAAATCCACCAAGCGATGCCATCGGCTGGGTAGCAAAATAGACCTGAACAACACAAAAAATCTCTTAGATTGATTTCTAAGAGATTTTTTCTTTCTCATCCTCACAACCAGCCTTCTTCTTCGGCAGTTTTGGCTGCTTCGGTTCGGTTGCTGGCGCCTAGTTTGGAGAGGATGTTGGTCATATAATTACGGACGGTGCCGTTTGAGAGGTAGAGCTTGTCCGCAATTTCTTGGTTGGACAGCCCCTGTGCTACTCCATGTAGAACAGCGACTTCCTGCTCGGTCAAGGGATTGGGGTGAGTCATCATGACTTCCATCAGCTCTGGAGAATATTCCTTGCGCCCCTCTAACACCGTATGCAGGGTTTGCATGAGCTCAGCGATGCTTCGCTCTTTCAAGACATAGGCATCTACTCCTGCTTTGACTGCTCGTTCAAAATAACCTGGACGTTTAAAGGTTGTAACGATAACCACCTTGGTTTCAGGCACTTCTTGTTTGATCCACTCGAGTGCTTCTAATCCCGTCTTGACTGGCATTTCGACGTCAAGGATGGCAATATCTACTGCTTCTTTCTCCAAAACCTCGATAGCCTCGGCTCCATTTTTCGCCTGCAAGACAGTCTCCACATCTGGTTGAAAGCTTAAGAGCTGGCACATGGCATCTCTCAGCATACTTTGATCTTCTGCGACTAATACTTTCATCTACTTTCTCTCCTTATAAGGCAGATGCACGCGCACTTCTGTGGGACCTTTCAAACTGACCAGCTCTACTTGCCCTGAGAAGGCTGCAGCACGGTCACGGACTGTATGGAGTTCATTTCCTTTTACAGTTGCAAATCCTTTCCCGTCATCTCTAACTGTCAGGAGCAATTCCTGATCTGTACGTTCCAGTTTTAGATAGGCTTTTTCAGCGCTGGCATGCTTGATGATATTGGTCGCCAGTTCTAACAAAACCATAGCAGCCGTCGACTCCACATCCTGAGTCAAACTAGCCTTGTCCAAGTGATTGTCAATTTGAACCTCAATCCCAGCAATTTCCAGCATCTTCTTAACAGTCTCAAGTTCTGAAGCTAGGGTCCGTGATTTCAGATTTTCCACGATAGTTCGCACTTCATTCATGGAATCCTTACTTATCTGGTGAATTTCTTTTAATTCCTTTTCCACCTGTGGATAAGCCTCCATCTGAAATAACTGCAAGGCTAAATCTGTCTTGACACTGAGCATAGCAAAGGTATGTCCCAGACTATCATGCAAATCCTGACCGATACGACTACGTTCATTTTCAGCAAGCAATAGATTTATCTGGGCATTTTGCTTAGCCTGAGCTTCTTTCAAATCCTCCACAATACGAATCCGAACCAAACCAAAAGTCATTAAATCGACAAAAGCAAGAATTACAAGTAGATAGAATAGATACTCAACTTCGATTCTCTGAAAAATCAAAAGTTGGCCCAAAACAAGGACTTGAGCAAGAAGAAAAGTCCAGACATGTAAAGACTTTAAACCACCTACGTTGAAATGATAACTTAAGAGATTGGATAGGAAAAAGAAAAACCAGATATAATTAACAGTAACAAAGGCAGTATTCCCAACTACATAAGTCAGCATGATCCCCCAGAAAAGCCAAGATAGGCGCTGGCTCTTGGTGGTTAAAACGCCTAAGTAAGCCACTACAAATAGAATATCAATCAATAAATGCCAGCTAGGAATTTCCCCAGTCATTACAGGAACGATGGGAAAAACCATAAAAATCAAACTGGCCCAGTACATATAGTCTATGCTTTTCAGTCTTTCAAGCATTAAGCATTCTCCTTATGACCTTGAAGGTAAATGGTCAAACCAAACAAAACTGCTGAAAAAACAAGTAGATAAACTGTGGCTGATAAATTGATGCCACCCTCGTTTAAGAAGGTCTTGAGCAACTCCATCAACTGATAGCTTGGTAGGCACTTCCCGATTGCTTGCATCCAGTCTGGAAATAAAGAGACAGGCATCCAGAGTCCGCCTAACACAGCCAAGCCAAAGTAAAGAAGATTGCCTACGACAGACATCAACTGACTAGAAGGTAAGAGAGTCAAGGTCAAGCCAAGAGCTACAAAAGCTACACTTCCTACTATCAGCAAGAGCGCAGCCCCAATCCAGCTTCCTAAAGGCATATCCACACCTCTGACCAAGTGCCCAACTGAGAAAACAACCAGGATTGAAACCAAATAATCAACTATCATACTTGTTAGCTTTGATAGATAATATTCTACCATATTTACTGGAGTATGGCGTAATGTTTTCTGCCAGTTGTTGATTTTATCGGTATGTAAAACAACTGGGAATGAAAAGATAGCTGTCGACATCATGGAAAAGGCCGTCATGGAGATGAGGTAGTCGCGCATAAAATTAGCCGGCCCACCTGGTGTATCCTGGTACATGCCTGAAAAGAATAAATAGAAGGCCGTCGGCATTCCTACGGATAATAGATAATAGACTAATTGTCGTTTGGTCAATAGAAATTCTATCTTGTTTAGTGCGATCCATCGTTTCATCTTAGTCATCTCCCTTTTGTGTTTCTTCAAAAATTGTATCCAGCAAGCTACGGTTATTAACTTCAATTTCTTGTATCCTACAGCCTGCCTGTACTAACAGTTCCCAGAAAGCATCCGCTTCACGTGTAACTACTTGCAAAGCATCTTGTTTTTGTGACCAGTTTTCAACCAAGTTAGACCGCTCAACGACTTTCTTGTAAGCCATAGGTAGGATGAAGTGCTTTTCAATCTCTTCACTGCGCATGGCTAGAGGGGTTGTATCACGGATCAACTCTCCCTTATTTAAAACCAAAATCCGGTCCGCTGTATGCTCTACCTCTTCGATATAATGGGACGAATAGAGAATGGTAACTCCCTGCGCTTTTAGATCCTGAACAATTTCCCAAAAACGTTGACGGGTTGAAGTATCCATGGCCGCAGTTGGCTCATCTAAAAAGACAAGCTTTGGTCGGCCAATCAAGGTCAAGACAAATGAAAAGAGACGCTTTTGCCCACCTGACAATTTTTCTGCTAATTGTTCTTTTTGCTGCTTGTCAAACTGCAATAGTTGATCGATTTCCTGGTTGTTCAAGGGATTTGGATAAATGCTTTGAAAGAAAGCAATCAACTCTTTAACCTTTAATTTCTGGACGATGACATTTTCTTGAGGGAGGTAGCCTCTAATATAGTCTAACTGAGAGCTCGTCACTGGCAAGCCTTGGATGGATACTTGACCGCTGGTGACCAATTTATCTCCAAGCAAACAGTCCAAGAGTGTTGTCTTACCGGCGCCATTTGGACCAATCAAGGCGACGCATTCGCCTTCAGCCACCTCAAAGGAAATATCCTTCAAAATAGCCTTGCTCTTAATGCTTTTATTTAAGCTTTCTACCTTAATCATGTTCATGATATTCTCCTTTCAACCACTCCTTCCCCATCGGAAAGGCGATAAAAATCATAAATCCTAGACCCCAGGCACCACGGATGAATTGGTGAAGGAAGGCTTGGTCAAACCAACCTGTAAACATTTCGACCAACCATACCACTAGTGACAATCCAATAAAGAGATAGAGAATCGCTTTTTTCATTTTTCAAACTCCTTTTTCACATCTGAGACCAATTTCAAGCCTTCTCGGATCAACCAAGACATGATTCCAAAACTTGCAAATAACTCCCAAGGGAAATGATAGAAACCTTCGTCCAATCCTGAGAACATGAGATAAGTCATGACTCCTGCTGCTACTAAACTCATTGCGACAATTACTTTATCTTTCATTTTTTCTTCCTCCATTTGATACATCTAGTATAATTCTTTGAAGGTAGAATCACTAGAAGCTTCTGTCATGAAGAGATATGACAAATGTCATAAAAAAAGAAAGTTGATTTCTCAACTTTCTTTTTTTCTATTATTTAATCTTTATTCCACACTGAAAAGATATGGGTAAACTGGTTGTTGACCGTGGTGGATTTCTACTTCGATATCTTCGAATTCTTCTGCGATTTCTTGGGCAATTTGGTTAGCCAATTCTTCGCTTCCATCTTCACCGATATAGAAGGTTACGATTTCACTATCTTCATCCAACATATGTTTCAAGGTTTCAGTCAGGGTTTGGTGCATGTCAGGGTTTGATACGAGGATCTTACCATCTACCATACCAAGATTATCATTTTCGTGAATTTCCAAGCCGTCAATCGTTGTGTCACGAACGGCTGTTGTTACGCTACCGCTGACAACATCGCCAAGGGCTGCAGTCATACGTTCTTTGTTTTCTTCGATAGACTTGCTTGGATCGAAGGCAAGAAGACTAGTCAATCCTTGAGGAAGTGTACGAGCTTCTACTACTACTGCTGGTTGTTCCAATACCTCTGCGGCAGTTTGAGCTGCCATAAAGATATTTTTGTTGTTTGGCAAGAAGATGATATTGCGAGCATTGACTTGCTCAACAGCCTTGATAAAGTCTTCTGTCGAAGGATTCATGGTTTGTCCACCTTCGATGACATAGTCCACGCCTTGAGCACGGAAGATGTCTGCCAATCCTTGTCCAGCTACTACTGCGATAAGAGCATATTCTTTTTCTTCAGCTGGCTTGCTGACTTGAGCTTCTTTTTCTACTTGTGCTTCGTGTTGGTTACGCATGTTATCGACTTTAACCTTGACCAAGCTACCATATTTGAGACCTTCTTGCATAACAAGTCCTGGATCTTCTGTATGGACGTGAACTTTAACGATTTCGTCGTCATTAACAACAAGTAGAGAATCCCCGAGGTCATTCAAGTAGTTACGAAATTCTTCGTAGTCAAAGTCTTTAACATAAGTTGGACCTTGCTTAAGGGCAACCATAATCTCAGTACAGTAACCAAATGTGATATCTTCTGTTGCCACATGTCCAGCAACAGACTTATGGTGTTCTGCATTGATCATTTCACCCATATTAGCTGGAGTCGCTACAAAGTCCTCAGAAGCACTATATTCACCAGTAAGAGCTGAAAGGAAACCTTCGTAGATGAAGACCAAACCTTGACCACCTGAGTCCACAACGCCAACTTCCTTCAAGACTGGAAGCATTTCTGGAGTTTTAGCAAGGGCCGCTTTAGCTCCTTCCAAGGCTGCACGCATCACTTCAACTGCGTCATCTGTTTGCTCTGCTTTTTTCTTAGCACCGATGGCAGCACCACGTGATACAGTTAAGATAGTTCCTTCAACCGGCTTCATAACAGCCTTGTAGGCGACCTCAACACCTGATTGGAAGGCAAGAGCTAGGTCTTTCCCTGTTAACTCTTCTTTTGTCTTGATAGCTTGTGAAAATCCGCGGAAAAGTTGAGAAGTGATAACTCCAGAGTTCCCACGCGCACCCATCAAAAGACCTTTAGCCAAGATGCTTGCAGCCTCTCCAACTGTTGAAGCTGGTTTGTCTGCGACTTCCTTAGCACCATTTTCGATAGTCATTCCCATGTTTGTTCCTGTATCTCCGTCTGGAACTGGGAAGACGTTTAATGAATTGACATATTCGGCTTGCTTATTTAATCGAGTAGAAGCAGCCTGGACCATTTCTTGAAATAAGCTTGTAGTAATATTTGACACGATTATTCTCCTGCAACTTTGATATTTTGAATGAAGACATTCACAGTCTGAGCAGTGATTCCAAGTTGATTTTCCAAACTAAAACGTACACGCTCTTGGATGTTTTTTGATACTTCGCTGATTTTTGTTCCGTAGCTCAAGACAGTGTATACATCAACTGCAATGCTACCATCTTCAGCCGCTTTAACAACTACACCTTTAGAATAGTTTTCCTTACCAAGAAGGGCTTGGAAATTATCTTTGAGGGCATTTTTACTAGCCATACCGACCACACCAAAAATCTCAGTTGCTGCACCACCTACAACAGTAGCGATCACATCATCTGTCAGTTCGATTTGACCATCTTTTGTATTAATTTTTACAGTCATTTTTTTTACCTCAACTAGTTGATACTCTATTTTATCATATTTCAGCCCAACTGTAAAAGCAGAATGATGTATCATCGGATATTTGCTTGATTTTTCAAATGGTTTTAGGCTTAGAGCAAAAGAAAAAGACCTCAAAGGTCTTTGTTTCTTTATTAAACGCGTTCTACTTTTCCTGATTTCAAAGCACGAGCTGAAGCCCAAACTTTTTTAGGTTTACCATCGATAAGAACAGTAACTTTTTGAAGGTTTGGTTTTACGGCACGTTTAGTTTGGTTCATCGCGTGTGAACGGTTGTTTCCTGATACAGTCTTACGACCTGTAAAGTAACATACTTTAGCCATTGTGTTTTCCTCCTATTAGATCTAATATAGCGGATGTGCTAGCACCACATACCGTACTATGTTATCACACTTTCTCCATTTTGGCAAGGGAATTGGAAGATTTTTTTATTTAGCATAGACAACTTCTAGTTTTCCAAAAGCCACCTCTCCACGGACAATCAGGGTCTTACTTGTAGGAGCTACTGAAGCATCTGCCTTGGCTGCACCACAAAAAGTTTCTACCTTCAGATCTACTCTCCAGTGTTGGGGCACATAAATAACTGCATTCCCAAAACCTACTTCTATCTTTAAGGTTGCGCTATCACCTAAAATCTCGGCATTATCGTAATAAATCTTGGCATTCCCGAAACCGACTTCAAACTCATCTTCTACTAATTCTTGATCTTGTTTGTAGAAAGTCCCACTACCAAAGGCTACTTCCTTGTCTGTCAGAATGGTCTTTTCACCATCATACCACCATTTTTTCCCATTCCAAGTTCTGTTAGAATGAGTGAGTGCGCTGACACCCATTACGATTAAAATACTTGCCCAGAACAAAGACTGATTGGGAATCGGTAAAATGTCATAAAAATGATTTGCAATCATTAGGGCTACTAGGGCTGTAAAGGAGGCTGAAGTGAAATGACGGCGAAGGATTGCCTCAACTGACTGATAGGCAAAAAATCCAATACCAACCAAGGGCCAAATCTGCCCTCCAAATGAAGGGATTCCAAAATTCCCCTGTAACAATACTAAAGCTGCCAATACTAGCAACACAATACCAAATGCTTTCTTTTTCATCTTCTTACCTCATGTTTCTTAGATTTTCTTTTAGGAGGGATTGATAGTGCCGTGACACGTGAACCTCCTTGTGGGTCTGATAAAAGGAAATAGTGCCTGTCCCTGAGAAGGACTTGTCCACCGAGTAGACCTGCCGAAGATTGGCAATGGTCGACTTGGATACCCGACTGAAATAGCGAGGCAGGATAGCCTCTAACTCATAAAGTTTGAGTCGAACCTCGTAGGCTTCTTTCTGGGTATGGGCGTAGATCTTGTTGCCTTCCGTCTCAAAAAAGAGAATTTCTGACAAGTCTAAGTAATACTCCCCCGTCCCCTTATAAAAAATCAACCTAGGAGCCTTGGTTTCTTGCAAGAGTCGTTGCAAATCAGCTATTTCATCTGTCAGGGCTGCAGCCTTGATGACAATCTCTGTCTCAGTTAATTCACTATCAATCTCGATTCGTAACTTCATCCTATCTCCTTTCTGCATCTACTATACCAAAGCCCAGAAGACTTTACAAGGGCAAAAAAGCAAGTGGTCACTTTTGACCCGTAAGTGGTTACGAGGCCAAGCTCACTTGCTTTGCTTTTCACAAAATAAAGAAGAGAATTCCCCAGAGGAGTCCACAGGCATAGCCTGCTAGAACATCCTTGGGATAATGAACGCCTCCTAAGACCCTCACCAGACCGAGAAGAGCTGATAATGCCAATAAAATCAAGCCCACAGGCAGATTTGCATGTAAGCAAGCCATGGAAATGATGGTTGCTGAAAAAACATGGCGACTGGGCATTGAATTGCCAGAACTGTCCTTGTCCAGTAGCGGGATAATTTCCCAAGACTCGTAAGGACGTGGTTGATTGATCCACTTGCGAATAAGCGTCAATAGGACAAAGCCAGAAGCTGGCACTAAGATATAGGTGGCAAATTCTTTCCCCAATCCCTTGCTCATAAAGCTTGTCCCCAACAAGGTCAAGTATGCCAAGGGCATCAGAACTGTCATCATGCGATTAAAAACTCGCATCAATTGCAATAGTTGTGGATGTCGAAGAAGACTTGATTTCCTCTTGTCGTACCACTCTTGATAGTTTTTCATATATTTTCTCGTTATTTTTAGATTTTACACAAGAAGCCTACTAGCATCTCCTACTCTAGTATAGTGTAGAAAAAGAAGGCCGTCAAGCCTTCTTTGGTTTTATTCTTCTACTTCATCTTCTGTAAATTGACTGTTGTAGAGGCCAGCATAGAAACCACCTTGAGCCATCAGTTCATCATGATTGCCTTGCTCAATGATATTTCCATCTTTCATGACCAGAATCAAGTCAGCATTGCGGATGGTTGACAAGCGGTGGGCGATGACAAAGGATGTGCGTCCCTCCATCAAACGGTCCATAGCCTTTTGAATCAACTCCTCCGTACGAGTATCGACTGAGGATGTTGCTTCGTCCAGAATCAAGAGAGGTGCATCCTTGAGAAGGGCACGAGCGATGGTCAAGAGCTGTTTCTGCCCGACTGACAGGGTCACTGTATCATCCAAGACGGTATCGTATCCATCTGGTAAAGTTGTGATAAAGTGGTGGATTCCGACTGCTTTGGCAGCTTCAATCACGCGCTCATCACTAATACCAGTTTGATTGTAGATAAGATTGTCACGAATGGTTCCTTCAAAGAGCCAAGTATCCTGCAAGACCATTGAAAAGGCATCATGCACTTCCGAGCGTTTCATCTTCTTTGTATCCACACCATCGATGCGAATACTTCCCTTATCAATCTCATAGAACTTCATCAAGAGGTTGACAATAGTAGTCTTACCAGCTCCAGTCGGCCCAACAATGGCAATCTTTTGCCCTGCATGAGCTGTCGCAGAAAAGTCATGAATGATGGTTCGCTCAGGTGTGTAGCCAAAGGCAACTCTGTCAAAGACTACTTCACCCTTCATACCAGACAATTGTTTTTCCTTATGAGATTCGTCTTCCATCTCAGCTTCACTTAGAAATTCAAAGACACGGGTCATAGCTGCACTGGCTTGTTGTAAGCTGGTAATCCCTTGGGCAATCTGTGATAAGGGTTGAGAGAAGGTACGAACATAAACCATAAAGGCTACGATAATCCCAATACTGATATGGCCTTCAAGAGCCAAGGCAGCACCGACGATAACAACCAATACATAACTAAAGTTTCCGACAAAGAACATAGCAGGCATCATGATGCCAGAAATAAACTGAGATTTCCAGATACTATCATGTAGATTTTGATTCAATCCTGCGAATGTTTCTTTAGTTGGTTCCACAGCATTATAGCTGGTCACAACATTGTGGCCAGAGTACATTTCTTCTACATAACCGTTTACGGCTGCTAAATTATTTTGTTGGGCTTTAAAGTAACCCTGTGACTTAGCCATAATCACTGAAACCGCAGCAAAACCTACAAGGGTTGAAACAACTGTTACCAATGCCAAAATCCAGTTCATGCCAAACATGGTAATCAAAACAGCGATTAGCAAGAAGCTAGCTGAGATAACGGTCCCTAGACTTTGGTTGAGGGACTGTGCTGCTGTATCAACGTCATTGGTTACACGAGAGAGAGTATCTCCTTGAGAATGACGGTCAAAATAAGCAAGTGGCAGACGATTAATCTTTTCAGCGATAGCCGTCCGCAAGCGTTTTGAAAAATGTTGGATACTCGTTGAAAAAATATAGGCTTGTGTATAGTTGAGAATGGCACCAAGCACATACAAAATAGCTAAAAAGCTGGCGATACTTGACACAGCTACCAAATCGATTTCTGTAGCCAAGCCATCTGAAATCAAGTTGGTGATTTCCTTAATCTTAGTTGGTCCATAAACCGTGATGATGCTTGAACATACAGCCGCCACAACCGCAACTAGTAGAGGAAGTTGGAGACCTGCTAGAAAAGGTTTATATTGTTTCCAAAAGGACATCTTCTTATTTTCCATGTTCCAATTCCTCCTTCGATAGTTGTGAATAGGCAATTTCTTGGTAAACTTCGTTGGTCGCAAGAAGTTCCTTGTGGGTGCCTTGTCCCACGACTTTACCTTGATCCAATACTAAGATCAAGTCAGCATCCATAATTGTTGAAATACGTTGGGCAACGATTAACTTAGTCATAGATTGCGTTTTTTCAGCTAATTCTTGGCGCAAGATACGATCTGTCTTGTAGTCCAAGGCCGAGAATGAATCGTCAAAAATGAGAATTTCTGGCTTACGAGCCAAGGCACGCGCAATGGCCAAACGTTGTCTTTGACCTCCTGAGAAGTTAGTCCCACCTTGAGCCACTTCTGAATTTAGACCTGCTTCCTTATCCTCGATGAAGCTTTTAGACTGGGCCAACTCCAGAGCTTGCCACATAGCAGTCTCGCTTAGCGGAGTTTCTGGACTCTTACCAAAGTCGAGATTGCCCTTGACATCTCCAGAGAAAAGGACTGCTTTTTGTGGGATACAGCCGACTTTATTCCGCAAATCTTCCAAATCATAATCCTGCACATTGACACCGTCTACTAGGATTTCCCCATCAGATACATCATAAAAACGAGGCAAGAGGTTCACAAGCGTAGATTTACCAGAACCAGTTGAACCGATAAAGGCGACCGTTTGACCAGCTTCTGCCTTGAAGCTAACATGTTCCACAACTGCTTCTGAATTTTTAGAATATCGGAAGGTTACATCACGGAATTCTACTTGACCTTGAATAGAGGAATCTGCCGTCTGTGGTTGACTAGGATTTTCAATAGAAGAATGCAAGTCTAGCACTTGATTGATACGTCCTGCAGAAACCAAGGTACGAGGAAGGACGATAAAGAGTGCACCCATGAGTAAGAAGCCCATCACGACCTGCATGGCATAAGACATGAAGACCACCATATCACTAAAGAGTGGTAGACGGTCTGTCAGGCTAGCATCATTGATGATATAGGCACCAATCCAGTAAATAGCTAGACTCAAGCCACTCGAAATCGCCATCATAATAGGATTCATAATAGCCATCAATCGATTGACAAAGAGATTGAGACGAGTGACTTCCTCATTGGCTTCTTCAAATTTCTCGTCCTGATAATCCTCAGCATTGTAAGCACGAACCACTCGAATCCCTGTCAAGCTTTCACGAGTGATACTATTGAGTTTATCTGTCAATTTCTGGATGACAGATTGTTTTGGAAAGGCCAGAGTCATGAGAACTGTTGTCATCAGAACATTGACGATAACAGCAACCACTACTGCCCAGAGCCAGTACTCAGATTTGCCAAGGATTTTTCCAATGGCCCAGATAGCCATAATAGGACCACGAGTGACCACTTGGAGCCCCATCGTAAAGAGCATTTGAATCTGCGTAATATCATTGGTCGTCCGAGTCAACAGACTTGGGATTGAAAAACGTTTAATCTCTGTCTGCGAGAAATCTAGAACACGATGAAAAATATCGCTTCGTAAATGAGTTGTGTAAGACGCTGCAACACGAGCGGCAAAAAATCCAACTGTGACAGATGATAGAAAGGCTAAGAGTGACAAGCCCATCATCTTAATGGCTGGTGACCAAAGTGCATCCAACTGAGTCCCTGGTGTCCCAAGTAATGCTGTAATTTCTGAAATGTAAGTCGGTACTTCTAACTCTAGATAGACCGAGAAACATGTAAAGAGTACAGTCAAGAGAATCATTCCCCACTCTTTTCCTGTGATACGCTTAGCGAGTTTCTTCATCTTCCCCTCCTATTTTTTCTACATTGGCTTGTAGTTGAGCCATGACTTCCTCAAAAATAGCTAGTTTTTCTTCAGATACTCCATCGAGTAAACTGCGGTCAATTCGATCAAAGAAAGACTTGACCTGCTTCATTTGAGAGCGAGATTTTTCAGTCAAATGAACAAATTTTGCTCGTTTATCACTTGGACTTGCCTCCAACTCTACCAAACCATTTTGCACCATACGCTTCACTAAATTACTAGCAACTGACTTGGTGACATTGAGTTCTTGTTCAATATCCTTAATGAGTGTCAATTCTTGATCCTGCTCACGACGATCTAAAAAACGAAGAACCTGACCTTGTGGCCCACCCATTACTTCAATACCACAACGTTTGGCTTCCTGTTTCACCATGAGGTGAATCTGATGACCAAAACGTTTAAAGACCAACATCGGTTTATCCATGATTTCCCCCTTCTAAACAAAATAGTTCCCACGAGAACCAATTGGTTTTCATGAGAACTATTTTATCATTTTCAAATAAGATGTCAAGAAAAAAGTTTCTATGAGAACTATTTTAGTCTAAATTGACATTAGGCAATATTTTTTCTATAATAAGCACTAACTACTGTGGACAGAAATCCATTCACTCGATGAAGGGAGAAAACTTTCAAATGAAACCAGAAGAACAAAGAGTTTTAGGAATCTTAGCAACCATTTTTGGAGCCATCGCACTTTTAGGGTCCTGGATTCCATTTATTAACTATCTATCATTTTTCATCGCCATCGTCGCATTTATCTTGGGGATTATCGGCCTTATCGTCAACCTCAAAAAACGAAAAACAATGGCCATTATCGGAACATCTCTTGCAGTTGCTTCTGTTGTACTTTTCTTTACGACTCAGGTACTGTACGCTAATGTCTACAAAGATTTTGCCAGGGAGTTTAACCGTTCCTATAGAGAGGCAAGTTCCTCAATGGAACGCGAAGAAGAAAGCGACTTGACAGATGATAGCGCCTATTCCATCCCAGAGGAGGAAGAAGACGATACCTTCACCTGGACCCAAGAACAGTTCGATGTCTTAATCGAAGGTGACCTTGACAACAAAGGAAAAGGTGGTACCAACTACAAGGATATTATCAAAAAACACGGACTACCAGACTCCGAGTTTGACTCCACTATCGGAGGGTACGATACGAGAAAAATCACCTATATCTCCATTGGAGACAAGATCAAGACTGTTACCTTAACTTTTGCAAAACAAGACAATGGACAGCTCTTGCTCGTCCAAAAACATGCAGTCGGTCTAGGTCTAGAAAAAAGCAAGCAGCAAAACGATCCTGGAACTAGAATCTAAGTTCAAATATCAAAAAAAGCGAACAGGCTTGACAGCTGTTCGCTTTTCTATTAGAATCCCTCTACATTGGTATAAATTTTTTGTACATCTTCGTCGTCTTCAAGTACGCTGTATAGTTTTTCAAATGTTTCCAAATCTTCGCCTGACAACTCAACTTCTGATTGAGGAATCATCTCAAGTTCTGTCACTTGGAATTCCTCGATTCCTGACTCACGCAAGGCAACGATAGCTTTGTGAAGGTCAGTTGGAGCTGTGTAAACAGTGATTGTTCCTTCTTCTGCTTCTACATCATCTACATCGACATCTGCTTCAAGCAAGAGTTCAAAGATAGCATCAGCGTCGTCACCAGCAAATACGATGACACCCTTGTTGTCAAAGAGGTAAGATACTGAACCTGAAGCTCCCATGTTTCCGCCGTTTTTACCAAAGGCAGCACGGACATTGGCAGCTGTACGGTTAACGTTTGAAGTCAAGGTATCCACGATGAGCATTGAGCCACTTGGCCCGAACCCTTCGTAACGTCCTTCTGTAAAGGTTTCGTCTGTATTTCCTTTAGCCTTATCCAAAGCCTTATCAATAACGTGTTTTGGCACTTGCGCTTGTTTAGCACGGTCGATAACGAATTTCAAAGCTGAGTTTGATTCTGGATCTGGATCACCTTTTTTGGCTGCTACATAGATTTCTACACCAAATTTCGCATATACTTTAGAGTTAGCTCCATCTTTAGCCGTTTTCTTGGCTACGATATTGGCCCATTTACGTCCCATTAGGAATCTCCTTTTTTCACATTTTAATCTTTCTTATTATAACACAAGTCTAGTCGATTTTCACTAGAGGAAATGGATTTTTCTTGTATAAATGAAGCTAGGATTGTCCGCCGACAGCCAAGATTTTCTTGCCTTCTTTTATCCAAGGGTGCTGAGAGAGTGAGATATAAAGCTGGGCAGTCATAACAAGCCAAAGTAGCGGTTCGCATAGAATCACACCTGTATAACCTGCCCAAGGGATAATCCAAGCCACGAAAACAATTTTCCCGATAAACTCGATAAAACTAGATATGAGGGGTAAGAGTTTTTGACCGAGACCCTGCAAGCTATTTCTATAAATCAATAATAGACTCAAAAACGGATAGAATACCGAACTGATGCGTAGATACAAAGCCCCATTTTCAATCAAGTAAGCGTCTGTCGAACTTGCCAGGAAAGAAACTAGGCTAGGACTTGCAAAAAATAGGAACACACAAGCAAAGGTCGCCCAAGACATACTCAAATAACTCCCTATACGAAGACCTTGAACGATACGTTCGGGACTTTTCGCTCCAAAGTTTTGAGAGATAAAAGTCGTCATCGAAGCCGAAATAGCCGTCATTGGCAATAGGGCAAAGGCCATGATTCTACGTGCTGCCGTTTGGGCGCTGATAATCACTGCTCCAAAGCCATTAACAGAGGATTGCAAGATGACGCTTCCGATAGAGACAATTGACCCCATCAAGCCCATGGCTAGACCTTGTTCCAAAAGATCCACATAAAGATCCTTATTCCATTTGAAATGTTTGAGACCTGGAAGAAGGTCCGGAACACTCTTTCGAATATAGAAATAGCAGAGGATTGCTGACAAGCCTTGCGAGATAATGGTTGCAAGACCCGCAGACTGAACACCCAACTGCAGTTGTGTAATAAAATATAAATCTAGAATGACATTAACAATGGCTGAAAAGATAAGAAAGGCAAGCGCAGCAAGGCTATCACCAATTGAGCGCAGTAATCCTGCAAAGAGATTGTAAGCAAAACTAACTCCCACACAGCTAACAATCATGGAAATATATTCATAAGATTGGGGGAGAATTTCTGCAGGCGTTTCTAGGTACTGTAAGAGTGGGTAAAGACCGAAGAAACCCATCAGCATGACAAGACCACTCAGGATGGCACCCAAAATCCAAGTCGCAGCTACAGCTTCTTTAATTTTAGCAAAATTACGAGCACCGTAAAGACGGGCAATAACGACTCCCATCCCATTTCCGACTCCGAGGGCAAATCCAATAATCAAATCAAAAATGGCTGTCGTAGCTCCGACTGCCGCCAAGGAATTTTGTCCTAAAAAACGCCCAACAATCAAAATATCAGCTGTATTGTAGAGTTGCTGAAAGATGTTGGACAATAGAATCGGTAAAGCAAAACTAATCAGTGAAGGAAGGATAGGACCATGAATTAGGTCCACCGTTGATTTTTTATTCATATGGCTATTATATCAGCTTTCTAGTAGAGGAACAAGGGAGTTTCGTTAAGAAAGCGTTGCCTAGATACAAACAATCTGGTATAATCGTGACAGAAAAGGAGGATACGTATGAGCTTAACAAGCCAGTTAATTACAGATGTATTCCCAGACCTTGAAAAAGTTGAACAATTAAACAAGGAAGCCTTCCCTGAAGAAGAACGCGTCTCTTTGGAAGAATTTTTAAGTTACCAGGATAGAGATGATGCCCACTTTTTCGCCTTTTATAACGAGGAGGAGTTTGTCGGCTTTGCCTTTGCCATCTCCAATCAAAAAGCTTTCTACATCAGTTTTTTCGCCATTATGCCTCACTTGCGTAGCCATGGTTATGGAAAAGAAATTATTGAAAAGTTGATTGACTTTTACCAACGTACCATGATTCTTGAAGTGGAAAGACTGGACGAAGACTGTGATAACCTAGAACAGAGAAAAGCCCGAATGGAATTCTATAAACAAAATGGTTTCAAAACAGCCAACGCTCTTTTAGAATACGAGGGTATGAGCTTTGAAATTCTCTATCGTGGTGACCATTTTGATGAAGAAGCATATCGGAATATCTTTCAAAAATTGCAAGACGAGAACTATTTTGACTTCCGCATCGAATACCGTCGCTTTAGTGATTACTAAGCAAGACAATTCCACGTATAAAATACATTATCTTTAATCTGATATGTTTTGAATTTCAATCTATTTTCAAAATAAAAAATGCATGCAATTTATAAAATTACATGCATTATTTATTCTTATTTACAATGTAGCTTAAGCTTCTGCTCCACCTTCTGGAAGGATGAAGTAAAGAATAGCGTAAGCAAGTATACCTGAACCACCAGCTAAAGTGAAAAGAATCCAAAGAACACGAACTAACATTGGGTCCATGTTAAAGTAGTCAGCAAGACCTGCACAAACACCACCGATTTTTTTATCTTGAACGTTACGAACTAAACGTTTTTCCATTATAGTAATCTCCTTTTTGTTATTCCCGTTTATCTTAACATCAAATTAATGAAAAAGCAATAGTTTTCTAGTTTTTCTATGCAATTGAGCCTTTTATTCGCTTTTTTCAGAAAGATTAAACTTCAAATGATTAAAAATTAAAAAAGTGGAAAAACTCCACTTTTACTGTTTATTCTTCAATTTCGATTTCAAGATCGTCACCCAGATCAAGTGTCACTTCTTGATTAGCAGCTTCTTTCTCAGTTGATGCTGCTTTTTTAGATCCTGCTTCTTCTTCAATCAAGCCAAAGTGAACACGCACTTGATGATCAATCTCGTCAAAGACCTCTGGATGATCTGCCAAGTATTTCTTAGCATTTTCAGAACCTTGACCAATCTTTTCATCATTGTATGAGTACCAAGCTCCAGCTTTCTTAATAATATCAAGATCACTTGCAATCTTCAAGAGTTCACCAGTTCTAGAAATTCCTTCTCCATACATGATTTCGACAAGAGCTTCTTTGAATGGTGGAGCCACCTTGTTTTTCACAACCTTAATCTTGGTTTCCTTACCTACATTGGTATCTTTTTGATCACCAGTCCCCTTGATTTGTGTGCTTCCGCGAACATCCAAACGGACAGAAGCATAGAATTTAAGGGCACGTCCACCAGGAGTTGTTTCTGGATTTCCAAACATAACACCAACTTTTTCACGCAATTGGTTGATAAAGATAGCGATAGTCTTTGTCTTGTTGATAGAAGCACCGAGTTTACGCATAGCCTGACTCATCATACGAGCTTGGAGACCAACGTGGCTATCTCCAATATCTCCATCGATTTCCGCACGAGGAACAAGGGCTGCAACTGAGTCAATAACCACAAGGTCAACCGCACCTGAGTCGATCAATTTCCCTGCAATTTCAAGACCTTGCTCACCTGAGTCTGGTTGTGACAAGAGCAATTCATCGATATTAACACCAAGAGCTGCTGCATAAGCTGGGTCTAGAGCGTGTTCCGCATCGATAAAGGCAGCAATTCCGCCTTCTTTCTGTGCTTGTGCTACAGCGTGAAGGGCTACTGTTGTCTTACCTGATGATTCTGGTCCGTAGATTTCGATGATACGTCCCTTTGGATAACCACCTGAACCAAGGGCAATATCAAGAGCTAATGAACCTGAACTCATGACTTGAACTTTTTGTTCAGCACGCTCACCCAAACGCATGATTGATCCCTTACCAAAATCTTTTTCAATCAATTTAAGAGCATCATTTAAGGCTTTTTCACGATCAGCACCAAATTTTTTACCAATTTCATCTAATTTTTTTGTTGGTTTTTTTGCCATTTTATTCTCCTGTATTTTAATGGTCTTTAGACCTTCTTCTATTATATCAAAAGTCACTCACTTAATAAAGCTTTGCGAACTAAGTTGAAGGCATGCATAACAGCAATTTTACGAACATCTGCTCGACTGCGTCCTCCTATATTGACACGTATGACTTCTGTGCCCGATGCTCGAGATAGTCCTATAAAAACTGTTCCTGCCGGATGACCTTCTAAACTATCTGGTCCAGCTACTCCAGTCAAACTGATCCCAAAGTCTGACTCCGTTTTTGCTCGTGCTTGCTCAGCCATTTTCTCTGCTGTATAGGCTGAAACAACACCATGGGTTTCTAATTCTGCTTGTGAAATATCTAGCATTCTAGCCTTTTCTTCTAGACTATAAGTCACAAAACCACCTTTAAAAATAGCAGATACACCTGAAAAATCTGCTAAGCTTGCTTGAAATAGACCAGCTGTCAAACTTTCTGCAGCAGTAATGGTTTTTTGTCTCTTTTTCAACTCTTCCACTACCAGACTAGCTAGACTCGTACTTTCACCATAGCCATAACAAATATCTCGAAGTGAAGTACCTTCGAAAGAATTTCGACTTAATATCTGCTCTTCTAAAGAATTCAAGGCCAAATCTGCCTCCTGTTGGCTGTTAGCCTTGGTCGATAAACGCAAGGTAACTTCTCCAATTTTTGCATAGGGGGCTATGGTCGGATCCGTTTGTTGCTCGATTAAATCTGCTAAGATAGTGACTAACTGACTCTCTCCTATCCCAAAAAATCTAAGTACCCTTGAGTATAATTTAGCGCCTGTCATCAATCTTGGCAACAACTCATTTAGAACCATCGGTTTCAATTCACTAGGTGGTCCAGGTAAAACAACATAAGTTACCCCTTCCACCTCAATCATGCCTCCGACTGCTAGTCCTGTTTCATTAGGTAGTGGGATTGAACCCTCAACGATTTGAGCTTGACGCTCATTATTTGGAGTCCGGGCATAATCAGGTCTCTGGGCAAAAAAGTCATCTAATTTCGTCTGTGCTTGTGCATCAAAAACTAAATTTTTTCCTAAGAACTTGGCCACTGTTTGTTTGGTCAAGTCGTCTTCTGTAGGTCCCAATCCTCCTGTTAGTATCACTAACTCACTCCGTTCTCGAGCTATCTCTAGCAAGGATAAAAGACGAGCCTCATTGTCTCCAACAGCAGTTTGAATATAGACATCCACACCTATTTCAGCCAGTTTTTCAGATAAAAACTGAGCATTCGTATTGAGGATTTGTCCTGTCAAAATCTCAGTACCTACAGCAATAATTTCCGCTTTCATTTCTCCCTCCTACTTATCTATTCGAATTTCTTTGAAAAAATCGCAGGAAAAATCCTACGATTCGATAAATCTATGGCAAGCCAGACGATTTGGCTTCTTTCGTAACTAAACACTATTGAGTCAACATCACTTATTCTTGTTCTTCTTCAATAATTGTTGCTTCTGAGAGGACTCCTGGATTTTGATTATTGATTTCTTCGTACAAGACCACATTTGTTTTTAACTCAGTTACTTTAGGTTGGCCCAATGAAGTACGTAATAAATTCTGAATCTCTAACATATGTTCTGAAGTAACAATTTGGTAGGAGCCTCCCTCAATCGTGGCATCTTCACCTCGTAACTGATGAGTTTCAATATTTTTAAAGGATTCTTGATAGCCTAGCAATTGTGGAATAGTAGAAGTCGTAATCTCAATATTTGTCTGCATATTATCGCTAAGAGCTTTCAAGATATCTTGGTAGTGGGTTACACTATTTAAGCTTAAAATCTTTTCAATCACTCTTTGGATAACTTCACGTTGTCGTTTCTGACGACCATAATCTCCTTCTGGATCCTGATAACGCATGCGTGAATAAACTAGAGCTTCTTCACCATTTAGGTGTTGCTGTCCGACTCCGACGGAAATCTTGTTAAAAGGTTCCTGGTCTTGAATGGAGATTGGAAAACCTAAAGTATTGTTGACCGTAATACCACCTACAGCATCAACCATTCTTTGAAGACCATGCATATTTACCATAACATAGCGGTCAATGTGGATATTCATCATATCCTGAATCGTCGAGATAGCTAGTTCGGCTCCGCCACCCGCATAGGCGGCATTCAGTTTTTCCTCAGTAACAGTACCATCTTTGTGTTGAATTTTTGTCAAAATGTCCCGTTCCAAACTAATCATTGTTGTTTTCTTAGTCTTGGGATTGACTGTCAACAATATCATTGAGTCACTGTTTCCTTCCCAAGGATCTGTACGTTCGATATTCCCCGTATCCACTCCCATAAGCAAGATTGTCAATGGTTGTGTTGCTTCAATAACCTTTGTTTCTTCCCCTATTTTTTTATAAGTTTTTGCCAAGGAACTTGTTCCTTGATTATAAATCGTATAGGCATATGTTCCCACACCTAAAATAGATACAAGAAGGAAGCCTAAAAACATTTTTAATATTTTTTTTATCATACACTCATTCGTCTATCAGTAATCCCATTAGGTAAACGTCAAGAAACTCTCCTCTTTCTGTACAAGCACCACGTTCCTGTAGCCCTTCTGTGATAAAACCCATTTTTTTATATAAATAGATAGCAGCAGTATTTCGTTTTTGTACGGTCAATTGCAAGCGTCGAATGACTCCACTAGATTTAGCCCATTCTATGCTCTCTTCCATTAAAACACTGCCTAAACCAAATCCCCAAAAGGATTTTTTTATACCCAAAAAAATGTCTCCGATATGTCTGATTCTTGGTCGATGATCAGCTGTAATATTGATAACTCCTGCTAACTCATCATTCAAAAAAGCGAGCAAAGTAATCTGGTTATCAGACTGAGCCTGCTTGTCGATAAACATTTCCATTTCAGACTGACTGATTGAAATGCTATTTTCATCTAAACTCGTAAACGTAGACTCTTGTCCTATCTGATTTAAAAGAGCAAGCAGAACTTGAGCATCCTCAACTTCTGCCTCGCGGATTAAAAGTTCATACTCCATTCGTCAACCTCTCTAGTAGGTGACTTGCTCTTTGACCATGGGCATAACATCTAATTTCTCGTCCCTCATCTTTTTTGAGAATTTCTAATTCTAGATAGTCTGAAGGAAGATCTTCACCCAGTAAATGCCCCCACTCAATGACAGTAACACCATCTCCGAACAGAAACTCATCTAAATCAATAGAATCGGCATCTCCTCCGATGCGATAGACATCTAAATGATACAACGGTAAACGCCCTTCATATTCTCGAACGATGGTATAAGTGGGACTTTTAATCATCTGATTAATTCCTAGACCCTTGGCTAGACCCTTTGTAAGTGTGGTTTTCCCAGCACCTAATTCACCAGTTAAAATTAAAACATCATTTTTTTCTAGTAGATTGCCCAACTTTTTTCCAAAAGCCATAAGCTCATCTTCATTTTTTGTGCGCATGCATCCATTATACCAAATTTTTTTCGATTGTGACATTTCTAACAACAAAAAAGGAGGGAAACCCTCCTTCTTTTTTGAAAAAATTTCTCATTAATTTAGAGCCATACTGATGTAGTTCAAGATAAATAAAGCATCTAAAATCCAAATCATTGCATGGACATCTTTAATTTGACCTTTAACAATTTTCGTTAAAGTATAAGTGAGGAAACCAACGGCAATCCCTTGTGTAATGGAGTAGCTGAATCCCATAAAGATAGAAGTAAAGAAGGCAGGAACTGCTTCTGACATATCATCCCAAGGAATATTTTTAAGATTAGACAGCATCATAATTCCGACGATAATCAAAATTGGTGCTGTTGCTGCTGAAGGAACAATAGCAAGAAGTGGGCTAAAGAAGCTAGATAGGGCGAAACAGATAGCAACTACTAGAGCTGTCAAACCTGTACGTCCACCAGCACCAATACCTGCTGCTGACTCAATATAAGTCGTAACGTTTGAAGTACCTGCAATGGCACCAACTGAAGTCGCTACTAAGTCAGAGTAAAGTGCTTTATCCAATTTGTCTGACTCATGGTTTTCGCCACTTGTTGCAACGATACCAACTTTTTCACCTGTACCAATAAGAGTACCGATTGTGTCAAAAATGTCTGTCAACGAGAAGGCAAGAATAGCCATCAAAGTTTCAGGCAAACGAGAAGTATTTGAAATCAAAGACCCTAAACCTTCTGATCCAAGACCTGCACCAAACAAGGTTCCCAAATCGTTAACTGCTGCTGAAAGGTTGTTGCTTGCAAAGTCAATTCTAGACAAATCAACAACACCAACCGCAATGGCAAGAACAGTAGTTGTTAAGATTGAAAGGATGATTCCACCTTTGATCCCTTTAACAACAAAGAAAATCGTAATGGCAAGACCTGCAAGAGCTACTAGAACAGCCGGACTGTTAAAATCAACCAATCCAGGAACAGCTCCTGAATTAGCAGTGATTGCTGCTTGAGCCTTATCTGCACCTTCCCCTGCTACTGTATAACTACCTGGATCGATAGAGAATTTCAAGAGACCTGCATTTTTAATACCAACGTAAGCAAGGAATACACCAATACCAGCAGAAATTGCTGAACGAAGTGTCGTAGGAATAGACTCAATAATCATTTTACGAACATTGGTTAATGTAATAATCAAAGAAATGATACCACAAATGAAGACCATACCTAAAGCTTCCTGCCATTTATAGCCCATACCAAATACAACCGTAAAGGTAAAGAAGGCATTAAGTCCCATACCTGGAGCCTGTGCATATGGCAAGTTTGCATAGAAAGCCATCATTAAAGTTCCGACAACAGAACCAATAATTGTAGCAAGGAATACACCCTGAACTGGCATTCCAGTTTGTGAAAGCATTTGAGGGTTTACAAAGAGAATGTAACTCATTGCAAAGAATGTTGTTAAACCAGCAAGCACTTCTGTACGGACGTCTGTCCCGTGCTCTTTTAGTTTAAATAGTTTGTCCATGTTTAATCTCCTTTTGTTTTTTACGAACAATAAGAAAATTATATCATTTATCATTCAGTTTTTCAAGCTATTTTTAAAATAATTTGAAGATTATTACTAGAATCAGTTCTTTCTATTCCCAGTTATAGTCTGATTTTCTTGTTTATTTTTGATATAATAGAAAACATCTTATCTGAAACTAGATTCGGGAGGATCTTATGACTAAAAAAATAATTGCCGTTGACTTAGACGGAACCCTACTTAATGGGGAAAGTAAACTATCTGATTTCACTAAAAAAACTATTAAAGAAATTTCAAAAAAAGGACATCAGGTCATCATTGCAACTGGACGCCCTTACCGTATGGCTAAGGAGTTTTATCGTGAATTAGAGCTAGAAACACCTATGATTAACTTCAATGGGTCTCTGACTCATCTACCTGGTAAGATCTGGGAATACGAAAAATGTCTGACTGTTGATAAAAAGTATCTCCTAGATATGGTTGAACGTAAAGAAGAAATTGAAGCAGACTTTATAGCTGGAGAGTACCGTAAAAAATTCTATATTACAGCACCTGATCAAGAAATTGCAGACCCTAGACTATTTGGTGTTAAGAACTTCCAGCCTGAAAACCAATTTAATTCTGACCTGGTTACCAAGGATCCCAACTGTATTTTATTGCAGACTCGAGTAAGCGACAAGTATGCTCTGGCAGAAGAAATGAGCAGTTTTTACAAGCAACAACTTAATATCAATACTTGGGGTGGTCCCTTGAATATCCTCGAGTGTACACCGAAAGGAGTTCATAAAGCCTTTGCCCTTGACTACCTTCTGAATGCCATGAATGTGGATAGAAAGAATTTGATTGCTTTTGGTGACGAGCATAATGACACAGAGATGCTAGCCTATGCAGGCACAGGATATGCCATGAAAAACGCCAATCCAGCTCTACTTCCTTTCGCTGATGAACAGCTAGCATTGACCAACGAGGAAGACGGAGTTGCTCACTTCTTAAGAAAACTGTTTCTTTAACTATTAGATACCTTCCATACTTTTAGGCTAGAATTTAACTACCTTAAAAGTATGGAATTTTTTTGCTATAAAGAGAAATCTTGAACCTGCGAATACAGATTCAAGATCTTTAAAAAATAGTTTACTTAATGATCTACTTCTTTAGAACGATACGATCAGAAATTTCACGATCCATATCATCAATGATAATTTGATTGCCATCAGCTACATAAACCTTGATATCATCTCCAATAAAGACTCTCTGACTTTCTGGTTCAAAAGTGACCTTCTTAATTTCCTGATCACCATCAGGCTCTACTTCCGTCCATGTTCCAGTATTTCCAGTAACAACGAGAGTAATGCTATCTCCCTCATCTTGTCCTTTATAGGTCCCATCAATGTTGGTTACTGAACTAGCAGTCGAACTAGAAACAGTCGTTTCTGCTGACTGAGCAGTCGTTACTTCCGTACTGGTGCTTGCTTGAGTTGAAGGAGCTGCCTGCTCTTTTGGCGAACATGCAACTAAGAGACTAAGACTTGCCAAAGAAGCAAGAGAAAGTGTGAATTTTTTTAGTGACACAATGTCTCCTTTCTTTTAGTGGCTTAAAATCAGAATAACCCTGCTGAGCCACCACACCTTTACTATAACAAATAAAGATAGGAGGGTCAATCAAATGACTTTTGTTTCATAAGACAAGCGCGAACCTCAGATATAAAGTAGAGAGATCCTGTCACAAATAGCAGGTCTTTCTCTCCTGCAGAAGCTTCAAAGTTATCTATAAAATCTCGATAAGAAGCAATGCTTGTATAATCTCCAAAGTCTTGCTCTTCCAAGGAACCCTGATAGTCAAAACTCGTAACATAGAGATCTGCGTCAGGTAAATGCTCTGTTAAATAAGTAAGCATCCCACTATAATCTTTCCGCTTTAGCGCACCAAATAGAATTTGAGGCTGATACCCTTGCTGGATTTTTTCTTGGATAAACTCAACCAAACGCTCTAGAGCTGGTAAATTGTGAGCCCCATCCAAATAGATGTGCTCAGTGACAGCTTCTAGCCTTCCAGCCCATTTAGTAGCTTGCAAGGCAGCACGTACTGCTTCTTGATCTACTTTCTCGTTTCTTTGTGCCATAAATAGTAGAAAAGCCTGCAAGGCGAGCGCTGCATTTTCCTCCTGATAGGCTCCCTCTAATCCCAAAACTAGTTGATTCAAGTCAGCTAGAGAGGAAGAAAAATGTCCATTTTTGAAAGAAAAATCTTGATTAGCTTGGTAGAGAGTCACACCCAAATCATTCGCAGTCCTCTGACAAACGAGTTGGGCTTCCGGTGCTAGATTTGCAATCACAGCTGAGTTCCCAGGCTTAAAAATTCCTGCTTTCTGCTCTGCAATTGCTACCAGACTATCGCCCAATGTCTCCTGGTGATCGAGGCCGATTGATGTGATGATTGCAATTTCTCCTGTCACGACATTGGTAGTATCAAGAAGTCCACCTATCCCAACTTCCAGTAGGACCAAATCTACTTTTTGCTCTTTAAAATAAAGCAAAGCAATCAGGGTTAACAACTCAAAAAAAGAGAGCTGATCGTGAGTTTCTAGAAGTCTTTTCTCCATTGCTTTGACTTGATCTGCTAAACGAATAAAATCTTCGTCCGATATGGGTTCACCATTAATACAGATGCGGTCATGGATACTGATAATGTGGGGTGAAGTAAAGGTGCCAACCGTTTTCCCATGGGCAACAAAAAGCTCCCTCATAAAGGCAATAGTAGAACCCTTTCCATTTGTCCCTGTCACATGGATAATTGGATAAGTTTCCTCAGGATTCCCCAGCAAATCTACTGCTCTTTGCATCCGTCCCAATCCTGATCTAAAATTCAAGCCAATCCGACTATGAAGCCATTTTTCTACTTCAATCATACTTATCTCCTTAACAAAAAAGCGAAGATTCTCTTCGCTTTTTACTCATTTTGCTAGATACTAGCTAAATTTTATTTTTAGTGGGGGGCTAAAAACGTCCACCGAACTTACTGACGGTTTTTATTTTTAGCGTCAGGCTAAAAACGTTCCCCGAACTTACTTACGGTCTTTATTTTTAGCGTAAGGGTAAAAATGTTCACTGAACATTTTTACTCCTCCATAAAGCTGTTGAAGACTTCTTCAATCATGTTCCATTCATCTTCTGAATCTTCAGGGATTGGTTGTAATTCGCCTTCTGTCCCATCTTCATTTTCAGTGAATGAGTAAGCTTGGATTTCCACTTGTCCATCTTCGTCTTCCTCTGCATTAACCGGTACAAGAAGAACATAGTTTTTACCAAATTCTTCTTTTCCGTCAATAGTCAAAAGGATTTCAAATAAAGTTTCGTTTCCTTGCTCATCAACAAGTGTAATAAGTTCACGTTCTTCGTGATCGTGGTTGTGATCGTGTGACATAGTTTCTCCTCTGTCTTAAAATTTTCTATCTAAATAATTTTGTAAAATCAACTGAGCAGCTAATTTATCAATAACTTTTTTACGCTTATTGCGACTAATGTCTGCTTGCTCAATCAACATACGCTCTGCAGCAACCGTAGTCAAGCGTTCATCTTGATACTCTACTGGCAAACCAAAGAGTTCTTCTAGCTTTGCTCCATAGGCTTGACTGGCTTCCACTCGAGGTCCACTGGTATTGTTCATATTTTTAGGCAAACCAACAACAAAACGCTCAACCTTGTATGTATCAACCAACTCCTTAATTCTATCAAAGCCAAATTGCCCTTGTTCTTCATTGATTTGGATGATTTCAAGCCCTTGTGCTGTAAAACCTAGCGGATCGCTAATTGCTACACCTACCGTTTTTGAACCAACGTCCAATCCCATAATTCTCATAGATTATAGATCGACTCCTTGTCCCTTAAGGTAGTAGCGAACCAACTCTTCAACAATTTCATCGCGTTCATACTTACGAATTTGATTTCGTGCATTGTTATAACGAGGAACGTAAGCTGGGTCTCCACTTAGAACATAGCCCACAATTTGATTAATAGGGTTATACCCTTTTTCATTCAATGAAGCATAGACATCTGTCAATGTTTCACTGATCTCTTTTTTATTGGAATCGTCCAATCTAAAACGTACGGTTTCTTCAGTAAATCCCATTCTAACACCCTCTTTCCTTAGAATACTACTATTATAGCATATTCCCAGTCTTTCTACAAATGACACAACCTGATTTGCTTGATTTTCTGCCTTTTTCTTACTGGACAGTTGCGCCACTTGCAACCCGATTTTCAATATATTCCTCTGGTTCGTATTTTAGCAGGTTTTCAAGGCCAATATTTTTAAAATATTCGTCTTCACTAGCTTTTTTAATATCCATAACTTGGAAGTCATAACTTGTCTTTGTTTCCATCTCCGTTTCACTTAAGAGAGTGGACTCAAGACTAAATCCAGTGAATTTTCGAGTCTCTTGAACCGACTCGTCCTTATCTTCAGCTTCTTTCAGTGCTCTTTTCGCCTCTTCCAATCCATGTTCAGCAATGTAATCTTTCAACTCTTGTGAAACTGGACGTTTTAGCTGAATGGTCATCGACAAAAATTGTTTTCCTTTATAGGTAATTGTCTGAGTCTGTTGAACTCCATTTTCATCAACTGGCAATACCAATGTCTTGGTAACCACTGTGTTTTTAGTCGCATTTTCTAGAACTGGCAAGGTAGACTGGAGAGCCTCTTGACTATTTTCAGTAGTAGATGCTCCAGAATCTTTTTTCTGGCCACATCCAACCAATAAGAATAAGAGAGCTAATGTCCCGATAAGAATTTTATTCATGATTCCTCACATTTTATCCTTGTTTAAATACCAGAGAAGGCTAGGAATTATCCCAGCCTCCATGTTTTATAGTGCAGCACGTAAACGTGCTTCAGCGTTTTCTACATTACGGACAGAGCGTGGCAAAAAAGCACGAATGTCATCTTCTTTATAGCCAACTTGCAAACGTTTCTCGTCAACAAGAATTGGACTTTTTAGGATACGTGGTGTCTCCATGATTAAGGTGAGCACCTCATTGACACTCAAATCTTCAATATCAACACCTAGGGCTTTAGCATAGCGATTTTTCGATGATACGATGCTAGCAATTCCATTATCAGTTTTGGTTAAAATATCAAGTAGTTCTTCTCGCGAAATTCCTTCTTTTCCAAGGTTTTGTTCTTTATAACTTAATTGGTGGGCATTGAGCCAGGTTTTAGCTTTTTTACAGCTAGTACAACTTGAGACTGTATAAATTTTGATCATGTACCTACCCCTTTCGCTACATGTTACTATCAGTTTAGTCTATTATACCATAAAAAACATCGGACTTGCGACCTATTTTTGAAAAAAATTAACTTTTTTTGAGATTTTCGAACTTTTTTCTTGACAAACTACGAACTATAACCATTCTTTATATTTTTTTATATAAAAATTCTTGATTGTTGTGACACTTATCATATACAAGAAAATAATGAGGGCTAGGAATAAGAAGTAAGGAATTCCCAATGGTGCTAAGCGAAGGACGCCAGCTAATGCTCCATAAGGCAGACTAGTAACAAAAATTGCAGCAAGTAAAGTCATAAATACCACAACCCAAGCTGGACGACTCTGTACAAAAGGAACTTTTGCGGTACGAAGCATATGGATAACCATGGTTTGAGACCACATGGATTCGATGAACCAGCCTGTTTGGAACAAGATAATAAACTGAAGGGCAGATTCTGATCCATGAACATAGTGATGACCTGTCACCAAAGGAACAATGATAAAGTAGAGGAATATAAAGGTCAAAATATCAAAGACAGATGAGATTGGTCCCATCCAAACCATAAATCGTGTAATGGATTTTGCTTCCCATGTATGGGGTTGTTTGAGGAAGTCTTGATCCACATTATCAAATGGCAATGCCACACAAGATAAATCATAGACAAGATTTAGGACAATGAGATGAACAGGGGCCATTGGTAAAAATGGCAAGAAGATACTTGCAACCAATAGTGAGAAGATATTCCCAAAGTTTGAACTAACGGTCATCTTGATGTACTTGGTCATGTTGGCGTAGACCTTGCGGCCCTCAACGATACCAGTTTCAAGGACCATGAGATCCTTGTCTAGCAAAATAACATCTGCAGTTTCCTTTGCGATATCTACTGCTGTATCAACGGAAATTCCAACGTCTGCCACCTTCATAGATGGGGCATCATTAATACCGTCACCCATATAACCAACTCCATGACCATTTCTCTTTAACTGTAGAATGATACGCGCTTTTTGGTCAGGTGACAATTTAGCAAAGACTGTTACTCTTTCAACCGCTTCTGCCAATTCTTGGTCAGTCATTTGATCGATATCAGCTCCCAAAAGGATGTGTTCAACGTCCAAACCAACCTTTTCACAGATGGCTTGGGTTACTTTTTCATTATCTCCAGTTAAAATTTTTGTTATGACACCATGCTCAAGCAGAGCTTGAATAGCTGGTGCTGCAGATGGTTTTGGTGGATCCAAGAAGGCAAGGTAACCCGTAAGGATCATCTCACTTTCATCAGTCACAGCATAGGCATAATCTTCACGTAAACCTGACTTGTAAGCAACACCTAAGACACGCAAACCTTGACGGTTTAATTGACCAACTTCTGCAAGTACTTCTTGACGAATGTCTTCAGTAAGAGGAATCATTTCTCCTCGATATTCCACATATGTTGAAATGTTCAACATTTCTTCCAAAGCACCTTTGGTAACCATACTAACGACATTGCTATCGTCTTTGACGATGACACTCATGCGTCTACGTTCAAAGTCAAATGGCAGTTCGTCGATTTTTTGGAAGCTGGTATCCAAATTTTGTAGAATAACGTGTTCTTTAGCTTCTTTTTCAGTTCTACTGATGATGGCACGGTCCATCAAGTTTTTCAAACCTGTTTGAAAATGTGAATTTAGATAAGCCCTTCTTAAAACCGCCATATCCAAATCACCATGGATATCCAAAGGATATTCTAAAACAATCTCATCTTGCGTTAGAGTTCCAGTTTTGTCCGTACAAAGGATATCGATTGCCCCTAAGTCTTGTATGGCATTGAGTTTTTTGATGACCACCTTTTCCTTGGCCATGATAATAGAACCTTTGGCCAAGCTGGCTGTGATAATCATTGGAAGCATTTCTGGTGTCAGTCCGACACCAACACTCAAGGCAAATACTCCGGCTTCTAGCCAGTCTCCATCGGTCAATCCATTTGCGAAAAATACGATTGGAACCATGACAAGCATCAAGCGGATCAAGAGCCAAGAAATGCTGTTCATTTCACGCTCGAAAGAAGTTGATTCATCATAGGTGTTGAGAGTCTGCTCGATGGCTCCCATCATGGTGTCATCCCCAACAGCTAAAATCATAGCTGTTGCACTTCCTGAGATAACGTTTGTCCCCATGAATGCCAAAGATTCTGCTTCTAAAAGACTCTCTACATTTTGATTAGTAGCTTTATTTAAAGCAAGTTTTTCGACTGCATCACTTTCTCCAGTCAAACCTGACTGTTGAACAAAAAAGTCTCGTGATTCAAATAAGATGACATCTGCTGGAATCATATCTCCAGCGCTCAATTTCACGAGGTCTCCCACAACCAAGTCATCAATGGGTAACTCTTGTTCAAGACCATCACGAATAACAGTTGCAGTGTTGACAATCATTTTTGAAAGGTTGGTTGTTGCCTTGTCGCTCCGCAATTCTTGGACAAAACGGATGCCTCCTGAAATCAAAACCAAGACAACGATAATGATAGAAGTCGTTGGATCCTCTTGACCAGGTTTGGCAAGCCAGACGTTTGTAACGAGAGAAATAAAGGCGATCACAAGTAAAATGATTGTGAAAGGATTGATAATAGACTCATAAATCTTTTTAAAGATGGAATCCTCTTGACCTTTTGTAATGGTGTTTTCACCATATAGGTCACGGTTTTCCTCGACTTGTTCTGAATCTAAGCCTTTTAGACTTGTATGGTAAAAAGCTAGACTCTCTTTAAATGGAGTTTGAATAGCTGCTGCTAATCTTTCTTTTGTAGTTTTCATTGGTTTCTCCTATCTGTATGAATGGTAATTTCGTACACAGGGACCAATCACTTTATAAGGACAGAACGACACAAATCAGCGATTGGCTGTGTATGTGCGGTTCTGGATGATCGTCAATTTGCATCGTTTGTCTCCTTTCTGTGTTCTAAAACAGCAGAAAATCCTGCCATAAAATGGCAGGACTAAAAAACTTATTATCTGTTTTCGTTCAAGCTTTAACTCCATAGGGCGATGTAATGAGCTTAGTCTTGACCTTCGCGACCAGGACTGTTGACCAACGAGTAGTGTCTCCACTGCTTTGCGGTAGTCATCCGTATCCCTATGGTAGCCTCACCTACCGTTTTCGCCTTTCAGTATAAACCTTTAACTAGTAAAAGTCAACGATTTATCTCATTTTTCTTAGATTACGATTAATTCTTTTGGAGCTAGGGTTAATAATTCGCAACCTGTTTCTGTGATCAAGATGTCGTCTTCTATACGAACCCCGTATTTACCTTCAATATAAATGCCCGGTTCATCCGTCAAAGTCATTCCAGTTTTAATAACATCTGTAGAAGTTTGGTTAAAGTAAGGCTCTTCATGAATATCAAGTCCGATACCGTGTCCGATACCGTGAGTAAAGTATTGTCCATAGCCTGCTTCCACGATGATGTCACGAGGAATCTTATCAAAGTCACGGAAACCTAAGCCAGCCTTAGCTTGGTCAATCAATGCTTGGTTAGCCTTCAAGACAGTGTTGTAAATTTCTGCTTGTTCGTCGCTGACATGGCCTAGGTAGATGGTACGTGTCATATCACTGACATAGTGGTCATAAAGACAACCGAAGTCCATGGTGATTGCTTCACCTAGTTCTACTGGCTTGTGCATTGGGTGAGCATGGGGTTTAGAAGAGTTAATCCCACTCGCTAGAATGGTATCAAAAGACAAACCAGCAGCTCCTAATTCACGCATACGAAAATCAAGGAAGTTGGCGATTTCAATTTCTGTCTTCCCTGGCTTGATAAATTCAAGCGCATCGTGGAAAGCTTGGTCTGAAATTGAACAAGCCTTACGAATAGTCGCAATCTCTATCTCGTCCTTAATCATACGAAGAGCTTCAACAAACTGAGTCTGTGGAACTAGTTCCAAACCTTCAAAGGCTCCCTGCATACGGTGGTAATAAGAAACTGAAATTTCATCTTCAAAACCGATACGAGAAAGACCCATGTCTTTTGCAATCTTTGCAATAACAGCCAACTCATCGCGGTCTGCAAATATCTCAAAACCAGTAACTTCTTGCTTGGCAGCGATAATATAGCGAGCATCTGTCACCAAGATTTGACGGTCACGGCTGATGAAGACCGTTCCATTTGAACCCCAAAATCCTGTCAAATAGTAGACGTTTTTAAGGTTATTGATAATGATTCCATCTAGTTCTTTTTCTTGCATTTTATCGAGAAATGCTTGCACACGTTTATTCATGATGTAACTTTCCTTTCAAATACTGTCCTGTATAGCTTGCTTGATTAGTAGCTACTTCTTCTGGGGTTCCTGTTGCAATGATGGTACCACCACCAACACCACCTTCTGGCCCTAGATCGATAATATGGTCTGCTGTTTTGATAACATCTAGATTGTGCTCAATCACGAGAACTGTATTGCCATCATCGACAAAGCGAGACAAAACAGTAAGTAGACGAGCGATATCCTCGGTATGGAGACCTGTTGTTGGTTCATCTAGAATGTAGAAGGATTTACCGGTCGAGCGTTTGTGGAGTTCACTAGCTAACTTCATACGTTGCGCTTCTCCACCAGAAAGAGTTGTGGCAGGTTGTCCCAAGGTCACATAGCCTAGACCTACATCCTTGATCGTCTGGAGTTTGCGTTGAATTTTCGGAATGTGTTTGAAAAATTCTACCGCATCGTTGACTGTCATATCCAAGACTTGCGAGATATTCTTTTCCTTGTAATGAACTTCTAGCGTTTCACTGTTGTAGCGGGTTCCATGGCAGACTTCACAAGCCACGTATACATCTGGCAAGAAGTGCATTTCAATCTTGATAATCCCATCACCCGAACAGGCCTCACAGCGACCACCCTTGACATTGAAACTGAAGCGACCCTTTTTGTAGCCTCGAATCTTGGCTTCATTTGTCTGAGCGAAGAGGTCTCGAATGTCATCAAATACACCTGTATAGGTCGCAGGATTAGATCTTGGAGTTCGCCCGATTGGACTCTGGTCAATATCTATCAGACGGTCGATATGCTCAATTCCTGTAATCGTCTTAAACTTACCAGGTTTATCTGAATTGCGATTGAGTTTTTGAGCAATGGCTTTTTTGAGAATACTGTTAATGAGGGTAGACTTGCCTGAACCAGACACCCCAGTTACAGCGATAAATTTTCCAAGCGGGAAGCGAGCAGTGATATTTTGCAAGTTGTTCTCATGCGCACCTGTCACTTCGATAAAGCGTCCATTTCCTACACGACGTTCTGACGGCACTGGAATCACGCGTTTACCTGACAGATACTGTCCTGTAATGGACTTGCTGTTGCGAGCTACCTGCTTAGGCGTTCCTGCTGCTACAATCTCTCCACCAAAGACACCCGCGCCAGGGCCGACGTCAATCAGATAATCGGCTTCTCGCATGGTATCTTCATCGTGTTCTACTACGATTAAGGTGTTTCCCAAATCACGCATCTTTTTCAGGCTAGCAATCAGGCGATCATTGTCCCTCTGATGAAGACCAATCGACGGCTCGTCTAGGATATAAAGCACTCCTGAGAGATTGGAACCAATCTGAGTCGCCAAGCGAATACGCTGACTCTCCCCTCCTGATAATGTTCCTGCAGAACGGGATAACGTCAGATAGTTAAGCCCCACATTATTGAGGAAGGTCAAGCGATCCTTTATTTCCTTAAGAATCGGACGAGCGATAATAGCCTCATTTTCAGATAGGGTTAGCTGATCAATAACTTCCAAATGGTCTGCGATGGAGAGGTCTGAAATTTCTCCGATATGAGGACCTTTCTCTCCTCCTACACGAACAGATAAGGCCTGATCATTGAGACGATAACCATGACAAGTACCACAGGTTAGCTCATTCATATAAAGGCGCATCTGTGTGCGGGTGTAGTCGCTATTGGTTTCATGATAGCGACGCTTGATATTGCCAATAACACCTTCAAAAGGAATGTCGATATCACGGACTCCACCGAATTCATTCTCATAGTGGAAATGGAACTCTTTCCCATCTGAACCATAGAAAATGAGATTCTTATCCTCCTCGGACAAGGCCTCAAAAGGAGTATCCATATCCACTCCAAAGGCTGTCATGGCTTGTTTCAGCATATTTGGATAATAGTTTGAAGAGATAGGGTTCCAAGGCGCCAAGGCTCCCTCGCGAAGAGTTTTGCTAGCATCTGGTACCACCAAGTCCGTATCAACCTCTAGCTTGATCCCTAAACCATCACACTCACTACATGACCCGAAAGGTGCATTAAAGGAGAAGAGACGTGGTTCTAGTTCCGGAACTGTAAAGCCACATACTGGGCAGGCATAGTGTTCTGAAAAGAGCAACTCAGAATCATCCATGGTATCGATGACTACATAGCCTTCTGCGATGCGAAGGGCTGCTTCAATCGAATCAAAGAGACGACTACGGATACCTTCTTTGATGATAATACGGTCTACCACCACATCGATGTTGTGTTGTTTATTCTTTTCAAGTTCAGGAACTTCGGTCACATCATAGACAATCCCATCGACACGGACACGGACGTAACCGTCCTTTTGAATCTTTTCAATCAGCGTCTTATGTTGCCCTTTTTTCTTACGAATCACGGGAGCTAGAATCTGCAAGCGTTGGCGTTCTGGCAATTCCAAAACCTTATCCACAATCTGCTCTACAGACGAAGCCTTGATAGCTCCATGCCCATTGATACAGTAGGGTGTCCCTACACGTGCATAGAGGAGACGTAGGTAGTCATTGATTTCCGTCGTTGTCCCAACCGTCGAACGAGGATTTTTACTGGTCGTTTTCTGGTCAATGGAAATAGCAGGACTGAGGCCATCGATAGAGTCCACATCTGGCTTTTCCATATTTCCCAAAAACTGACGAGCGTAGGCTGACAAACTCTCTACATAGCGGCGTTGCCCTTCGGCATAAAGGGTATCAAAAGCAAGACTGGACTTGCCCGAACCTGACAGCCCCGTCACCACAACTAGCTTGTCACGTGGAATTTCCACATCAATATTTTTTAAATTATGGGCGCGTGCCCCATGGATGACAATCTTATCTTGCATGTTACTTCTTTCTAGTCCATTGTTGCTTTCCATTATACCAAAAAAAGTGAAATTCTATTACCAAAAACGCCGAATTTATAGTATAATAGTACGGTGCTAAAAATCACATAAAAGCTGAATAGATGAAGAAAGGATAGGAGATATGAAACAAGTATTTCTCTCAACAACAACTGAATTTAAAGAGATCGATACGCTCCAGCCGGGCACTTGGATCAATCTCGTCAATCCTACTCAAAGTGAATCTATTGAGATCGCCTCTGCTTTCGATATTGATATCGCCGACCTTCGTGCACCACTCGATGCGGAAGAAATGTCTCGTATTACGATTGAAGATGAATACACTCTGATCATCGTGGACGTTCCTATTACTGAAGAAAGAAATAATCGCACCTACTATGTAACTATCCCCTTAGGGATTATCATTACCGAAGAGGCCATTATTACCACTTGTTTGGAACCTCTACCGCTTCTAGATATCTTCATCAACCGGAGACTTCGGAATTTCTACACCTTTATGCGTTCTCGCTTTATCTTTCAAATCCTCTACCGAAACGCTGAAATTTACCTGACAGCCCTTCGCTCAATTGACCGTAAGAGCGACCAGATTGAAAGCCAACTTCATCAATCTACTCGAAACGAAGAATTGATTGAGCTTATGGAATTGGAAAAGACCATCGTCTACTTTAAAGCCTCTCTAAAGACTAATGAGCGCGTGATTAAGAAGCTGACGAGTGCAACTAGTAATATTAAAAAATACCTTGAGGATGAAGACCTGCTGGAAGATACCTTGATTGAAACGCAACAGGCCATTGAGATGGCAGATATCTATGGAAATATCTTGCACTCAATGACAGATACCTTTGCCTCTATCATTTCTAACAACCAGAATAACATCATGAAAACCTTGGCACTTGTGACCATCGTTATGTCTATCCCAACCATGATCTTCTCGGCCTACGGAATGAACTTCAAAGACAATGAAATCCCTCTAAACGGAGAGCCAAATGCTTTCTGGCTAATTGTCTTTATTGCCTTTGCTCTGAGTGTATCCCTCACTCTCTATCTCATCCATAAAAAATGGTTCTAACAGGAGTTACTATGTCACAGATTAATCTACAAGAATTAACAAAGAAAAATCAGGAATTTATCCATATTGCAACCCAGCAATTTCTCAAGGACGGAAAAACAGATGCTGAAATCAAGGCTATCCTTGAAGAAGTCATTCCTCATATCCTTGAAGAACAACCAAAGGGAGTGACTGCCCGCTCTATCTACGGAGCGCCAACTCACTGGGCTCACAGCTACACTGAAAAGGAACAATACGAAAAAGAGCATCCAAAAGAAAATGAAGATCCAAAACTCATGATCATGGACTCAGCCCTTTTCATCACAGGCTTATTTGCAGTAGTCAGTGCCTTGATGAGTCTCTTTTCAAATCAACCAGTAGCCTATGGCTTGGTAACACTCCTCTGTGTAGGGGCCTTTGGTGGAGTTGCCTTTTACCTTCTCTACCACTTTATCTACCGTTACTACGGACCAGATACTGACCGTAGCCAACGCCCTCCATTCTGGAAATCACTTTTAGTCATGCTAGCAACCATGTTTGCTTGGGTCATCATTCTCTTCTTTAGTAACTTCCTGCCACAAGCCATCAACATTAGTCTCCCACCACTTGTTTTGTTGGTGATTGGAGGAGCACTTCTTGCTCTACGTTTCTACCTCAAAAAACGTTTCAACATCAAGAGTGCAAGTGCAGGACCAGCTAGATATTAAGATAAACAATAAAAGTAGTGTGTTTTGTAGACAGACTACTTTTATTCTGGCTCCAAACCATTTTTCGATCCTCCAAAGAAGAGTAGCTACATTTTCTAAAAACGTTCTAATGTAAAGGCTTCCCTTAGAATCCCAAGGTTTTATCCTTGAATCCAAGTTGTTTTTCTGTTATGCTAATAAAGTAATAAGGAGAAATATATATGACTAAACAGAGAATTAATCAAATTGTTGGTTCAATTGGTGCCTTTATCGGGATTATTGTATTTATAGCCTACATCCCCCAAATTTTTGCCAATTTACAAGGAAATAAAGCTCAACCATTTCAACCTTTATCAGCAGCAGTCTCTTGCTTAATCTGGGTCATTTATGGATGGACAAAAGAGCCTAAGAAAGACTGGATTCTAATCATTCCAAACTCGGCTGGGGTTATCCTTGGCGGACTGACCTTCCTTACTGCTCTATAAGAAATTAACTACTATAAAAGCAACCACATGATTGGTTGCTTTTTTACTACTTTATTGATCCAAAAGCCTTCTTCTGGCTCTAATTCTTGTTGTTTCCCCTCATCTTTTGTGATAAAATAAGCTCAATCTATTTCTCGGAGGATAAGATATGGTTTCTACTATTGGTATTGTGAGCTTGTCTAGTGGCATTATCGGAGAGGACTTTGTAAAACACGAAGTGGACTTGGGTATTCAACGTCTCAAGGGCCTCGGACTCAATCCTATCTTTTTACCTCATTCGCTAAAAGGCTTAGACTTTATCAAGGACCATCCTGAAGCTCGTGCGGAGGATTTGATTCAAGCCTTTTCTGATGATAGCATCGACATGATTCTATGCGCCATCGGTGGAGACGATACCTATCGTTTATTACCCTATCTTTTTGAAAATGACCAACTAGAAAAAGTAATCAAACAAAAAATTTTTCTTGGCTTCTCGGATACGACCATGAACCATCTCATGTTGCATAAACTAGGAATCAAGACTTTTTACGGCCAATCATTTCTAGCAGACATTTGTGAGTTAGACAAAGAAATGTTGCCATATAGCTGCCACTACTTTAAAGAATTGATTGAGACTGGAAAAATCTCAGAAATTCGCCCTAGTAACGTTTGGTATGAGGAACGGACTGATTTTAGTCCCAAAGCCTTGGGAATACCTCGTGTCAGCCATGCAAATACAGGTTTTGACTTGTTACAAGGCAATGCTCAGTTTGAGGGAGAAATCCTCGGTGGTTGTCTTGAGTCTCTCTATGATATTTTTGATAACTCTCTACACGCAGATAGCACAGACCTCTGCCAAAAATACAAACTTTTCCCTGACTTATCCGACTGGGAAGGAAAAATCCTCTTGCTAGAAACAAGTGAAGAAAAGCCTGAACCTGACGACTTCAAAAAGATGTTGCGGACTTTAAAGGACACTGCTATATTCGAGGTTATCAGTGGACTCTTGGTCGGGAAACCTATGGATGAAACTTTCTATGACGACTATAAAGAGGCACTATTGGATATCATTGATAGCAATATCCCAATTGTCTATAATCTGAACGTCGGACACGCAACTCCAAGAGCTATTGTCCCCTTTGGAGTCCACGCCCATGTAGATGCAACGGAGCAAGTCATTCGCTTTGACTATAACAAAGAAAGCTGAGATGAATTTCTCAGCTTTTTTCAGTATCGTTACTAGCATTTTCATCATATACTACCGATAGCTAAAATGATGAAGGAGAGACTATTGCTTAACATATGAACCAGTAAGGGATAGTAGATATTTTCTTTTTCTTTCACATAGATGATAGAAAAGGCTAAGCCTCCACCCAAGTAATAAATTGCATTGATCCACTCGGATAAATCCAAACTGTGCATATGGGTTAGGGCAAATGCAAGTCCGACTATAAAGATACTCAACCAGCTTGATAGACACTTTCTCAGATACTTCAATAAAATCTGTCGGAAGAAGACTTCTTCTACCACAGGACCTATGACACAAGCAAAAACTGCTATCAGTAGTGGTTGTTCTTTAAAAGCACTTTGTATACTAGCCTCATTTTGCCCTTGACCACTCAAGCCCAAAACTTGTTTCAATATTTCCGAAAGGAGAGCAAAAAGGATGGTCATTATAAAGAGAAGAAGCCAGCCTTTTAAAACCCCAAAGATAAATTTCCTTTTAGAACTTCTAACCTCTTCCCACTTTTGGAGCAATAGGGACTTAAATAAGAAGCAACCATACACAAACATGATGGTATAGACTAAATAGGTCCCTGCAGAAGAAGGCAATGGAGCATCAAATACTCGTATACCATCAAACACAAAAAGGACTATATAGAGAATCCCAAAAATCAGAATTCCCTTATATCTGTTAGACATCATTTAAATCCCTTCCATTCACAATCATTCTCATGGTCATCAACCAAACCTGCAGCTTGTAAAAATGACAAAACTGCAACAGGACCCGTAAACTTAAAACCACGCTTTTTGAGATCCTTGGATAATGTCTCAGATAAGGTCGTCTTGGCTGGGGCTTGAGCATAGTCAGGGACATCATTGACCATGGTTTGTCCATCCACAAAAGACCAAAGATAGGCATCAAAAGAACCATACTCATTCTGAACTTGTAAAAATGCTTGAGCATTGCTCCGTGTCTCAAATATCTTGGCACGGTTGCGTATGATGGCTGGATTATCCATTAAAGACTCCAATTCAGAGTCAGCCATCTCTGCAACACGCTGAACTTGATAACCATGAAAAGCTTCTCGAAAGGCTTGGCGTTTATTGAGCACCGTTTCCCAAGAAAGACCAGCCTGATAAGTCTCCATACAGAGCAACTCAAAAAGGGCCTGATCGTCATGCAGGGGACGTCCCCATTCCTCATCGTGATAGGCTACATAGAGAGGGTTGTTCATTTTAACCCAGCCACAGCGTTTTGACATAGGAACCTCCTATTTCACCAACATCTTAAGGGCAGACTTGATATAGTTCTCAGCAGTATCCGAAGTTCCTTCAAAGAATTTCTTGATTTTCTTAAGCTCAGCCGCCTTGTAGCCCAAGGCCAACATAGCTTCCATAGCTTCTTCCAATTCTTGGTTGTCAATGCTAGATGGAACTGTAGTCTTAGCAGAGAGATCATCTCCTGCAACAACCACCTTACCTTCTAAATCCAATACCATCTGTTGGGCTGTTTTCTTCCCGATTTTAGGAAATTTAGTCAAGTAGGTGATATTCTTAGTCTCGATGGCTTGAACGAGACCTGCATTGTCATCCGCTGCGATAATAGCAAGAGCTGATACAGGACCAATGCCTGATACAGAAATCAAACTGAGAAAGAGTTTTTTCTCGTCTTCCGAGCGAAAGCCGTAAAGTAGATGAGCATCTTCACGAACGACTTGATGCACATAGATCTGCGCTTCTTGGTTGACTCGCCCTGAGTAGGCATAAGGATTGGCTACGTGTAAGATGTAGCCGATCCCGTTAGCTTCTAGGACGATATATTTAGCAGTAATTTTGGTAATAATACCCTTTAGATATTCGTACATAATTTTCCCTTCAATTTATACTCAATGAAAATCAAAGAGTAAACTAGGAAGCTAACCGTAGGCATAACTTGAGTTAGGCAAGGTAAGGCTGACGCAGTTTAGATTTGATTTTCGAAGAGTATTAGTATTTCCCTAGTTCTCGTAGACTGGTGTGATTTTCCTGAATGCGACGGAACATCTTTTCCATGTCTGACTTGGTAAAGTGTACCAAAACAGGACGTCCGTGTGGACAGTTGTATGGGTTGTCACATTGAGAGAGCTGATAGAGGAGCTGTCTGGCCGAGTGGTCATCGATACGATGGTTAGCCTTGATAGATCGCTTGCAGGACATCATAATCGCCAGCTCTGCTCGGTATTTCTTGATAGAAACTTCCTTGGTCAAGAGGAGCATATCGCACATCTCATAGATTCCAGACTCGATTTCCTCCTCTACCATCCAAATTGGATGTTCCCTTAGGATAAATTGATTTTCCCCGTACTCTGCTAGAAAGACGCCAACTTCCTCCAAGAGAGACATTCTTTCCTTGAGACGAAGTGCATCATCTGCAGGGAATTCAAAGATGTAAGGTACTAGGAGTTGCTGCTGACTCTGGTCAACATTGCCGATACTCTCACGATATTCCTCGTATTTAACCCGTTCCTGAGCCGCGTGTTGGTCTATGATGTAAAGACCATCTCGACCTTGGGCAAAGAGATAGGTTCCATGCATTTGCCCGAAAAATTCCAACTCTGGGAAGCTCGAAGACTCTTCTCGCTCCAGCTTATCATAAGCCTTATCCAAACTAGCTAGATCTAACTCTGGATGGTCCAGTTGATCATAGCTGACAGTTTTTCTCTCTGCAAAATGCAGTTTTGCTGGCTTGGTCATCTGGTCCAAGGTTTCCTTGGCAAAGAGGTTCAAATCCTGTTTCTCTTCAGTCAGGTTTACCTGATGGTCTGCCACCTCAGCTTGTGTCGGTCTTGTTGGTTCATTTTTTTCATAGTAGAGCGTATTTTCTCTCAGTGACAAAGTTGTTTGCTCTACTTTTTCACGATTACGAACGGTAGATTTGGCAAGATTTTCCAAGGCATCTGGAATCAAGGTCTGTTCCTTGAGACTCTTTGCGATAGCTTCTGAAACCAACGCCATCAGTTCTCTTTCTTTGGAAATTCGTACCTCTTGCTTGGTTGGATGCACATTGACATCTGCTAGATAAGGATCGATATGGATGTGAATAACAGCCAGCGGGAAACGCCCCACCATGAGTTTACTACCGTAGCCATCTAAAATAGCACGATTAAGCAGGAAGTTTTTGATATAACGGCCATTGATAAAAAGACTGATGTAGTTGCGATTAGCCCGCGTCAATTCAGGCAATGAGACAAAACCTGAAATCTCAAAGTCTAGGTCCGAATTCTCAATCTCAACCATCTTTTTGGCACTAGCCAAACCATAAATGCCCGCAATGGCTTGGCGTAGTTGACCAGTTCCAGCTGTGCGTGTCATCTCCTTGCCATCACTAATCAAACTAAAGGAAATCTCAGGATGGGCTAAACCTAGACGGTTGACAATATCAATGATGTGAGATAACTCCGCCTGCTGACTCTTCATATACTTGAGACGAGCTGGCGTATTGAAAAAGAGGTCTTCCACACAAACCTTGGTCCCCACAGGACTAGTCGCAGGCACAATTTCTTCTACTTCTCCTCCTCGAGCCACTAGCTTGGTCCCGTGACTGGCACCGTCCACCGCTGTCAACAAAGTCAAAACACTGACAGATGCGATAGAGGGCAGAGCTTCACCACGAAAACCAAGAGTCCGAATCCGAAAGAGATCCGCTTGATTCTTAATCTTACTGGTCGCATGACGGCGGAGGGCTAACTCGACTTCATCGTGGGCAATCCCGTGACCATTATCTGTGATTTGGATTTTCTTAAGACCAGCTTCTTCAATCTCAACGATAATCTGGCTAGAGCCAGCATCGATAGCATTTTCGACCAACTCTTTAACTACGCTGGCAGGACGTTCGATCACTTCTCCTGCCGCAATCTGGTTGGCCAAGACTTCTGGCAATTCAATAATATGAGACATCTTTCAGCCCCTTTCTTAACTATTTTTATCTATTTCTCTGAAAACAATACTCTTCAAAAATCAAATTCAAACCACGTCAGTCTCGCCTTGCCGTACTCGAGTACAGCCTTCGGCTAGCTTCCTCGATTGCTCTTTGATTTTCATTGAGTATAAGCTAGTGCTATTATACCATATTTCACTCGTTTCCAAAAAAGTCCGAGTAGCAACTTTCTTCCCGATTTTACTAGGTTATTTACTAAGTTTGTGGTACAATAGGTAGAAACAATATTTTAAAAAGGAGAAAAGACACATGCACATTTTTGATGAGCTAAAAGAGCGTGGTTTGATTTTTCAAACGACTGATGAAGAAGCTTTGCGTAAAGCCCTAGAAGAAGGTCAAGTTTCTTATTATACTGGCTACGATCCAACTGCTGACAGCCTTCACCTAGGTCACCTTGTCGCAATCTTGACAAGTCGTCGTTTGCAGTTAGCAGGTCACAAACCTTATGCGCTCGTTGGCGGTGCTACAGGTCTCATCGGAGATCCGTCCTTCAAAGATGCTGAGCGTAGTCTCCAAACAAAAGACACAGTAGATGGCTGGGTCAAGTCTATCCAAGGACAACTTTCTCGCTTTCTTGACTTTGAAAATGGTGAAAATAAAGCTGTCATGGTCAATAACTACGACTGGTTTGGCAGCATCAGCTTCATTGATTTCCTCCGTGATATCGGAAAATACTTCACTGTCAACTACATGATGAGCAAGGAGTCTGTGAAGAAACGTATTGAAACAGGGATTTCTTACACTGAGTTTGCCTACCAAATCATGCAAGGGTATGACTTCTTTGTCCTTAACCAAGAGCACAATGTCACTCTTCAAATTGGTGGTTCTGATCAATGGGGAAATATGACTGCTGGTACAGAGTTGCTTCGTCGTAAGGCTGATAAGACTGGTCACGTTATCACTGTTCCACTCATCACAGACGCAACTGGCAAGAAATTTGGTAAATCTGAAGGAAACGCTGTTTGGCTCAACCCTGAAAAGACTTCTCCATACGAAATGTACCAATTCTGGATGAACGTCATGGATGCTGACGCTGTTCGCTTCTTGAAAATCTTTACTTTCTTGTCACTTGATGAGATTGAAGACATCCGCAAACAGTTTGAGGCTGCGCCACACGAACGCTTGGCTCAAAAAGTCTTGGCTCGTGAAGTCGTAACACTTGTCCACGGTGAAGAAGCCTACAAAGAAGCCCTTAACATCACTGAGCAACTCTTTGCCGGAAATATCAAAAACCTTTCTGTCAAAGAACTCAAACAAGGACTTCGTGGTGTGCCAAACTACCAAGTACAAGCAGACAAAAACCACAATATCGTAGAACTCCTTGTGTCATCTGGTGTGGTTAACTCAAAACGCCAAGCCCGTGAAGATGTTCAAAACGGAGCTATCTACGTCAATGGTGATCGCATCCAAGACCTTGACTATGTCTTGAGTGACGCAGATAAATTAGAGAATGAACTCACTGTTATCCGCCGTGGTAAGAAAAAATACTTCGTTCTAACATACTAAAAAACAAACTGGATGCATTTGCCATCCAGTTCTTTTTTTGCTAGACTAAAACTATGAATACAAACCTCAAACCTAAACTCCAGCGTTTTGCTTCTGCTAGTGCTTTTGCCTGCCCTATCTGCCAAGAAAACCTAACCTTAGTAGAAACCAGTCTCAAGTGTGATCATCGCCATTCTTTTGACCTGGCAAAATTCGGCTATGTCAATCTGGCTCCCCAAATCAAGCAATCCGCCAACTACGACAAGGAAAACTTTCAAAATCGCCAACAAATCCTAGAAGCTGGATTTTATCAGGCTATTTTAGAAGGTATCTCGGACTTACTAGCAACCAAACCATCCGCAAAAACCATCTTGGACATTGGCTGTGGCGAAGGCTTCTACTCTCGCAAACTCCAAGAAGTCCATCCTGACAAGACCTTCTATGCCTTTGACATTTCAAAAGACTCAGTCCAAATTGCTGCCAAAAGCGAACCCAACTGGGCAGTCAACTGGTTTGTTGGCGACCTGGCTCGCCTTCCCATAAAAGACGCTAGTATGGATATCTTGCTTGATATCTTCTCGCCCGCCAACTATGGAGAATTTCGCCGTGTCTTATCCAAAGACGGCATCTTGATCAAGGTCATCCCTACCGAAAATCACCTCAAAGAAATCCGTCAAATGGTACAGGGCCAACTGACAAAGAAAGATTATTCTAATCAGGATATCAAGGAACATTTCCAAGAACATTTCAGCATCCAATCTAGTCAAATCGCTTCCCTGACCAAGCACATTACAGCAGAACAACGCCAAGCCTTACTCAGCATGACTCCCCTGCTCTTCCACGTTGACCAAAGCAAGATTGACTGGAATCAACTGGCAGAGATTACTATCGAAGCAGAGATTCTGGTTGGGAAAGTACTGTGAACTAGTCCAAATACGAAAAAACGCATCTATATAAGATGCGTTTTTTGTTTAATCTTAGTTCAAGTGCCAGATATCTTCGTTGTACTGAGCGATTGTACGGTCAGATGAGAAGAATCCTGCTTTAGCAATGTTGACGATGACTTTATCCAACCATGCGTCACGGTTTTCGTAGTCAGCAAGCATTTGCTCTTTCACTTTGATGTAGTCTTCCAAGTCAAGAAGAGTCATGAACCAGTCTTTGTTGATCAATTCATTGTGAAGGCGTGACAAGCGTTCTTGGTTACCAACTGCAAGAACAGCGTCGCTTACGATGAAGTCAACCAATGGTTTGATTGCTTCACGTGCGTAGAATTCGCTTGATTTATAAGCTGATTTCGCGTAAAGGTCGATAACAGTTTCTGAATCTTCACCGAAAATGTAGATGTTTTCGTCGCCAACCAATTCAGCAATTTCCACGTTAGCTCCGTCCATAGTACCGAGAGTCAAAGCTCCATTCAACATGAATTTCATGTTACCAGTACCTGAAGCTTCTTTAGAAGCAAGTGAGATTTGTTCTGAGATATCACATGCTGGAATCAAGAAGCTTGCTGCAGTAACGTTGTAGTTTTCAACCATCACCACTTGTAAGTGTGGCGCTACTGCTGGATCATTGGCAATCACTTCTGATAAGCAAAGGATCAAGTGGATGATATCTTGAGCGATTGTGTAGGCAGGAGCTGCTTTACCACCAAAGAATACTGTGATTGGACGAGCAGGGATATTACCAGCCTTGATGTCCAAGTATTTGTGAATCACATACAAAGCGTTCATTTGTTGACGTTTGTACTCGTGAAGACGTTTGATTTGGATATCAAAGATAGAGTTAGTATTGATTTCCACACCTTGGTGTTCTTTCAAGTGACGAGCCAACTTACGTTTGTTGTGAGCCTTGATTTCTTCAAGTTTTGCTTTAAGAGCCGCTTTATCTTCGTAAGACAAGAGTTTTTCAAGTTCATCCGCTTCATGGTGCCAACCACGTCCAATAATTTCATCCAAGTAGTGAGACAAGCGTGGGTTAGCATGCATTAGCCAACGACGGAAAGTAATACCGTTTGTTTTGTTGTTGAATTTTTCTGGGTAAATGTCGTAGAAAGCTTTCAACTCTGAGTTCTTCAAGATTTCAGTGTGAAGAGCCGCAACCCCGTTAACACTGTATCCGTAGTGGATATCCATGTGAGCCATGTGAACACGTCCGCTCTCATCGATGATTTGAACAGATGGGTCTTTATATTCTGCTTTAACACGACGGTCCAATTCTTTGATGATTGGTACCAAGTGAGGAACCACTTCTTCCAAGAATTCAAGAGGCCATTTTTCAAGGGCTTCAGCAAGGATTGTGTGGTTTGTGTAGGCAGTCATGCTACGAACGATAGAAATTGCTTCATCAAGTTCGATACCACGTTCAGTCAAAAGACGGATCAATTCAGGAATCACCATTGATGGGTGAGTATCGTTGATTTGTACAACTGCGTAGTCAGCAAGGTCATGCAAGTTGCTTCCTTTTTCGATTGCTTCATCGATGATCAATTGAGCACCGTTTGAAACCATGAAGTATTGTTGGAAGATACGGAGCAATTCACCTTGTTTGTCGCTATCGTCTGGGTAAAGGAAAAGAGTCAAGTTGCGAGCGATGTCTGTCTTGTCAAAGTTGATACCATCTTCAATGATAGATGAATCAACTGAATCCAAGTCAAACAAACGCAAGCGGTTTTTAGTAGCTGTTTTGTAACCAGGTACATCGATATCGTAAAGAGTAGATGTCAATGTGAAGTGTGCAAATGGTACTTGGTAGCTACGACTTGAACGAACCAACCAGTTTTGGTCAGTCAACCAAGCGTTAGGGATTGTTTCTTGTTGGTTGTTTTTAAGCACTTGTTGGAAAAGACCAAAGTGGTAGTTCAAACCAACACCGTCACCGTTCAAACCAAGTGTAGCGATTGAGTCGATAAAGCAGGCTGCTAAACGTCCCAAACCACCATTACCAAGTGATGGTTCCAATTCTACTTCTTCGATTTCGATCAACTCTTTACCTGCGTCAGCAAGTTCTTTTTTAACTTCGTCATAAAGACCAAGGTTAATCAAGTTGTTTGACAAGAGTTTACCAATCAAGAACTCAGCTGAGATATAGTAAACTTTTTTCTTACCAGTGTTGACTGGTTTTTGGCTGCTTGCAAGTTTGCTGTAGTTAAGAAGAGCAAGGTAAAGCTCCTCATTGCTACATTCTGCGATAGATTTATTGTAACGATTTTGTACAAATTCTTTTAATGGTAACATTTTTTGTGTCTCCTGATAATGTCTTATTTCTTTAATTCTACCAAATTTTCATTGATTCGGCGATAAATTGTAGTCAAGTCAAGCAAAGTTTCTTCGACAGCAGGAGTCAATTGATCCTCTGTCATACGCCATGACCAGTTTCCACCAAGAGTAGATGGGAAGTTCATACGAGCTGAACCATCCAACTCTAGCAAATCTTGCATAGTAGCGATAGTCATAAAGCTTACTGATGAGAAGGCTGTACGAAGCATAGCATGTACTACTGTTTCATATTCCTTGCGGTTTGTATAACGTGCCATGTACTCACGAGTTGGATCGTCAATCTCATTACGGTACCAACCAAGAACTGTGTTGTTATCGTGTGTTCCTGTGTACATAACAGAGTTAGCTGGTGCCAAGTGTGGGCTGTCGATACTTTCGTGCTCTGGGTTGAAGGCAAATTGAAGAACCTTCATTCCTGGGAATCCAGTGCGCTCACGTAGTTCAATAACTTCGTCAGTCATGAAACCAAGGTCTTCTGCGATGATATTCAAGTCACCGAGTTCTTCCTTAACAGCTGCAAAGAGTTTGTAGTCTGGACCTTTTACCCATTTGCCAGGCGCTGCAGTTTCTGAACCAGCTGGGATTTCCCAGTATGATTCAAATCCACGGAAGTGGTCAATACGAACGATGTCATAAATTTTAAAGCTTTCGCGCAAGCGTTCAATCCACCATTTATATCCATCACGGTCCATAGCTTCCCAGTCATAGATTGGGTTCCCCCAAAGCTGACCAGTCTCAGAAAACTCATCTGGTGGACAACCTGCGATACAAGTCGCTTTGCCATTTTCATCTGTCTTGAAAAGATGAGGATTCGCCCACATGTCGCTTGAATCTTCCGCTACATAGATAGGCATATCACCAACGATTTCAATGTGATTCTCATTAGCATATGCTTTCAATTTCAACCATTGTTGGAAGAAAAGGTATTGGGTTACGCGGTGGTAAACCAACTTGTCTGCCAACTCATTGCGATAATGCGCAAGAGCTTCAGCTTGGCGAGTACGGACTGCCGCATCAGGCCATTCTGTCCAAGCTAGGTTATCGAAGTGTTCCTTGATAGCCATATACTCAGCAAAGAGTTCAAGCCAAGCTTGATTTTCTTGAGCAAATTCTTCAAATGAATGAACATCTCCGATTTCAAAGAAACGTTTAACTGCTTTTTCAAGAAGAGGACGACGCGCATAATAAATCTTCGCGTAGTCTACTTCTTCTGGGTTGCTACCAAAGTCAATCCCTTCAAGATCACTAGCATCTAGTAAACCTTGCTCAACCAAGATATCAAGATCGATAAAGTGAGTATTCCCTGCAAAAGCTGAGAATGATTGGTAAGGAGAATCACCGTAACTAGTTGTTCCTAATGGAAGGATTTGCCAGTAACGTTGTTTTGTACGAACTAAGAAATCAACAAAGTCGTACGCACTTTTACCAAACGATCCAATCCCGTAAGCTCCAGGAAGAGATGAGATGTGCATCAACACACCACTTTGACGTTTTTTCATAATAGCACCTCGCGTGTTTGTAGTTAAGAGTTTCATATTTATATGCGCAAACGTTTGCGCTAACTCAAGTATAACCCATTTTTAAAATAAATGCAAGCGTTTGTAAAAAAACTTTTTCCAACTTTTTTCTGGTTAAATTTTGAAATTCCCTATATTTTAATTTTTAAAATGATTTTCCTTCGGCTTATTTTGATGCAATCGTTTCCCTATTCTTTGTTTTTTAGAATAAAGTTTATAAATCGTGAACTTTCTTCTTATTATATAATTCCAATCAAAGATGTTGAGATTGTAACTTTTTTTACTTTTTTTAAAAAAACGCTTGCAACCGTTTTCCGTTTGTGCTATACTAAGGTCATAAGGGAAAACGTTTGCGTTTCCTAGACTATAAAATTTGTTATTCTTTAGGAGGAATACACTATGTCATCTAAATTCATGAAGAGCGCTGCTGTGCTTGGAACTGCTACTCTTGCTAGCTTACTTTTGGTAGCTTGTGGAAGCAAAACTGCTGATAAAGCTGCTGATACTAGCTCATCTGAAGCAAAAGAAATCACTTTCTACGTTGAAGACCAATATAAAGCTTACGCTGAGAAAGTTGCTGCTGCTTATGAAAAAGAATCAGGAACAAAAGTTAACATCAAATCTGGTGACCAACTTGGCGGACTTGACAAACTTTCACTTGACAACCAATCAGGTCAAGCTGCTGACGTTATGATGGCTCCATACGACCGTGTAGGTAGCCTTGGTACTGACGGACAACTTTCAGAAGTTAAACTAAGCGACGGTGCTAAAACAGACGATACTACTAAATCTCTTGTAACAGCATCTGACGGTAAAGTTTACGGTGCTCCAGCCGTTATCGAGTCACTTGTTATGTACTACAACAAAGACTTGCTCAAAGAAGCTCCAAAAACTTTCGCTGAATTAGAAGAACTTGCTAAAGATAGCAAATACGCTTTCGCTGGAGAAGAAGGAAAAACTTCTGCTTTCCTAGCTGACTGGACTAACTTCTACTACGCATACGGACTTCTTTCTGGTAATGGAGCTTACGTATTTGGTGACAACGGTAAAAATCCTAAAGATATCGGTCTTGCTAACGAAGGTGCAATCGCAGGTATCAACTACGCTAAATCTTGGTACGAAAAATGGCCTAAAGGTATGCAAGATGGAACAGCTGCTGGAAACTTAATCCAAACTTCATTCCAAGAAGGTAAAACAGCTGCTATCATCGATGGTCCTTGGAAAGCTCAAGCATTCAAAGATGCTAAAGTAAACTACGGTGTTGCTACTATCCCAACTCTTCCAAACGGAAAAGAATACTCAGCATTCGGTGGTGGTAAAGCTTGGATCATCCCATCAAGCACTAAGAACCTTGAAGGCGCACAAAAATTTGTAGACTACCTTGTATCAACTGAACAACAAAAAGCATTCTACGAAGCAACTAACGAAATCCCAGCTAACACTGAAGCACGTGCATACGCTGAAGGCAAAAACGATGAGTTGACAACAGCTGTTATCAAACAGTTCAAGAACGCTCAACCAATGCCAAACATCTCACAAATGTCAGCAGTTTGGGAACCAGCTGCAAACATGCTCTTTGACGCTGTAAGTGGCAAGAAAGATGCTAAAACAGCTGCAGATGATGCTGTAACATTGATCAAAGAAACTATCAAACAAAAATTTGGTGAATAATTAAATTTGTTCAAAGGGGGGGTAGTCAAAATCCCCCTTTGATTTTATCAATTTTAACCTATATAATTTATCTTTCCATAAGGAAACCAGTATCATATGAAAGGAGTAATTATGGAAAAACAACAACCTAGTAAAGCAGCCTTGCTGTCTATCATTCCTGGGTTAGGACAAATCTACAATAAACAAAAAGTCAAAGGATTCATTTTCCTTGGTGTAACTATCGTATTTGTCCTTTATTTCCTATCGCTTGCAGCGCCTGAATTGAGCAACTTGATCACGCTTGGTGACAAACCTGGTCGTGACAACTCTCTCTTCATGTTGATTCGTGGTGCATTCCACTCTATTTTTGTAATTGTTTATCTAGCCTTTTATATTCTCAATATTAAAGACGCTCACACTATTGCAAAACAAATTAACAATGGTATTCCAGTCCCACGGACATTAAACGAAATGATTAAAGGTATCTATGAGAATGGATTCCCTTATCTTTTAATCATTCCATCTTACGTAGCTATGACATTTGCCATCATCTTCCCTGTTATCGTAACATTGATGATTGCCTTTACAAACTACGACTTCCAACACTTGCCACCAAATAAACTCTTGGATTGGGTTGGATTGACAAACTTTAGCAATATCTGGAGCTTAAGTACCTTCCGTTCAGCCTTTGGTGCAGTCCTTTCTTGGACTATCATCTGGGCTCTATCTGCATCTACTTTGCAGATTGTTATTGGTATCTTTACAGCTATTATTGCTAACCAACCGTTTATCAAAGGAAAACGTATTTTCGGTGTTATTTTCCTTCTTCCTTGGGCTGTCCCAGCCTTCATCACTATCTTAACTTTCTCAAATATGTTTAACGATAGTGTCGGAGCTATTAACACTCAAGTATTACCGATTTTGGCTAAGTTCCTTCCATTCCTCGATGGAGCACTTATCCCTTGGAAAACAGACCCAACTTGGACTAAGATTGCTTTAATTATGATGCAAGGTTGGCTTGGATTCCCATACATCTACGTTTTGACCTTGGGTATCTTACAGTCTATTCCTAACGACTTGTATGAAGCAGCTTATATTGATGGTGCTAATGCTTGGCAAAAATTCCGTAACATCACTTTCCCAATGATTTTGGCTGTTGCGGCGCCTACATTGATCAGTCAATACACCTTCAACTTTAACAACTTCTCTATCATGTACCTCTTCAACGCTGGAGGACCTGGTAGTGTCGGAGGTGGAGCTGGTTCTACAGATATCTTGATCTCATGGATTTACCGTTTGACAACAGGTACTTCTCCACAATACTCAATGGCGGCAGCTGTTACCTTGATTATCTCTATCATTGTCATCTCTATCTCTATGGTTGCATTCAAGAAACTACACGCATTTGATATGGAGGACGTCTAAGATGAATAATTCAATTAAACTCAAACGTAGACTGACTCAAACTTTGACTTACCTCTACTTGGTTGGCCTTTCAATCGTCATTATCTATCCTCTTTTGATTACGATTATGTCGGCCTTCAAGACTGGTAACGTAGTAGCCTTTAAACTAGATAGTAACGTTGACTTTAGTTTTGCTAACTTCCAGGGACTCTTCTCTGAAACTTTATATGGTACTTGGTATCTAAATACTTTGATTATCGCCTTGATTACAATGGCTGTTCAAACAAGTATCATCGTTCTAGCAGGTTATGCCTATAGCCGCTACAATTTCTTGGCACGTAAACAAAGTTTGGTATTCTTCTTGATTATTCAAATGGTACCTACTATGGCCGCTTTGACAGCCTTCTTCGTTATGGCGCTTATGTTGAACGCCCTTAACCAAAGTTGGTTCCTCATCTTCCTCTACGTTGGTGGAGGTATCCCGATGAACGCTTGGCTCATGAAAGGTTACTTTGATACAGTACCAATGTCCCTAGACGAATCTGCAAAACTAGATGGCGCAGGACATTTCCGCCGTTTCTGGCAAATTGTTCTTCCTCTTGTTCGCCCAATGATCGCCGTACAAGCTCTCTGGGCCTTCATGGGACCTTTCGGGGACTATATCCTCTCTAGTTTCTTGCTTCGTGAAAAAGAATACTTCACTGTTGCCGTTGGTCTACAAACCTTCGTTAACAACGCGAAAAACATGAAGATTGCCTACTTCTCAGCAGGCGCTATCCTCATCGCCCTTCCAATTTGTATTCTCTTCTTCTTCCTACAAAAGAACTTTGTTTCAGGACTTACAAGTGGTGGCGAGAAGGGGTAATATACCCCCGCCACTCTTTTTCGTTTTGGGACTACTGCTTAACTAGATAGTTTTGTGAGGAGAGAATGTAGGGGGACTATGTTTGCTTTTAGTAGATGAATTATATGAAAAATTCACCTCTAACAAGTATTCTGACAACTCTACTTGAAATGAAATGCATTTCTTTATATAATAATCCATAGAAAAATGCTTTAGAAAGAAATCTATGTTACCCTATCCATTTTCTTATTTTAACAGTATCTGGGGATTTCGTAAGCCCTTGTCTCAACGGTTCGGCCTTAACTGGTTTCAACTGATTTTTACTAGTATCTTCTTGATTAGCTTATCCATGGTGCCCATCGCCATTCAGAATAGCTCTCAGGAAACCTATCCTTTAGAAACTTTCATCGATGATGTCTATACTCCTTTGACTGACGAAGTCGTTCAGGATCTAGCTACCAATGCACAGATTGTAGATGGCAAACTAAACTATTCTGGCACTAACCCTAGCCATGCTTCCGTCCAAATCGGTGGTGACATTAGCTCAAATTTCCCCGAGGAGTTGCTCTTTCACTTTGGAGAGGACAGCCTCCTTATCAGTAAACAAGGAAAAGAGTTGACAAACATCCACTATCAAACCATTACGACTGAAAGTTTCCACAGCAAGGAAAGCTTAATGCAAGCTATTTCTAAAGACTGGTATCAACAGAATCGTGTTTATATTAGCCTCTTTCTAGTAATAGGTGCTGGTTTCCTATTTGGACTCAATTTTTTCATTGTTGCTTTAGGATCTAGCCTCTTACTTTACTTTACGAAAAAATCTCGTCTCTTTTCATTTAAAACCTACAAAGAATGCTATCATTTTATATTGAACTGTTTGGGAGTACCAACCTTGATAGCGATGATTTTAGGTCTCTTAGGTCAAAACATGACGACCTTGATTACTGTTCAAAATATTTTCTTTGTTTTATATCTAGTCACTATCTTTTACAAAACACATTTCCGTGACCCAGACTTTCATAAGTAGGAGATTCTTATGCCAGTTACGATTAAAGACGTGGCCAAGGCTGCAGGCGTTTCGCCCTCAACCGTAACCCGTGTCATTCAAAATAAATCAACCATTAGCGATCAAACCAAAAAACGAGTACGAAAAGCTATGAAGGATCTTAACTACCATCCTAATCTTAACGCTCGAAGTCTCGTTAGCAGCTATTCACAAGTTATAGGATTGGTACTTCCAGACGATTCAGACGCCTTTTATCAAAATCCTTTCTTTCCTTCAGTCCTTAGAGGAATTGCACAAGTGGCTTCAGAAAACCATTATGCCATTCAAATCGCAACTGGAAAGGACGAAAAGGAGCGTTTAAATGCCATTTCCCAAATGGTCTATGGAAAACGTGTGGATGGACTTATCTTTCTCTATGCACAAGAAAATGACCCTTTGGTCAATCTAGTTGTTGAAGAACAATTTCCTTTCCTTATCTTAGGTAAATCTCTATCTCCCTTCATTCCACTTGTCGATAATGACAATGTTCAAGCTGGTTTTGATGCGACAGAGTATTTCATCAAAAAAGGATGCAAGCGAATTGCCTTTATCGGAGGGACCAAGAAACTATTCGTTACCAAGGACCGCTTGACAGGTTACGAGCTAGCTCTAAAACAACACCAACTTCCTCTCGATACTAATCTGACTTACTTTGCTACTGAATTTCTTGAAGATAATGGTTATCGCTTTAGTAGACTTCTCTTCAAAAACAATCCAAATATTGACGCTATTATTACCATTGATAGTCTCCTTGCTGCAGGGGTCTGTGATTACATCGCAAAACACCAACTGGATGTCCCTGTCCTCAGCTTCGACTCAGTCAATCCCAAGCTCAACTTGGCGGCCTATGTCGATATCAATAGTTTGGAGCTTGGTCGTGTTTCCTTTGAAACTATTCTCCAGATCATCAATGATGCTAAAAACAACAAACAAATCTGTTACCGCCAATTGATTGCCCACAAAATCGTTGAAAAATAAAAAGAACCAACTCTGAATTTAATTCAAGAGTTGGTTCCTTTTTATTTGCCATAGAAAATCTTAGTTTTCGGTTTCTACAAATCGTCCAAGGATATGAACGTTCTCTGATACGGACACAAAGGCCGTTGGATCTACTTGTTTCATGATAAGTTTAAAGTCATTAAACTCAGCACGAGTGATAACTGTAATCAAGACAGCTTTGCGCTCGTGGTTATAGGTTCCTTCAGCATCATGAATAATCGTCGCACCACGATGTAATTTATTGTGAATCTTTTCAATCACTGTATCTGGATTGCTGGTTACAATCATCGCCTGCATCTTTTTCTGCTTAGTAAAAACTGCATCTGTGACACGACTTGATACGAAAATGGTAATCATAGAGTAGAGGGCGTATTTCCAACCAAAAGTCAAACCTGCAATCAACATGATAGTCCCATTTACTAGGAAGGAAATGCTACCAACGTTTTTTCCTGTTTTCTTACGAATAGTGAGACTGACAATATCCGTTCCACCACTGGAAATATTGTGACGTAGAGCAAAACCAATCCCAAGTCCCATCACTACGCCCCCAAATAGAGCATTGATAATGGGATCCTCCGTTAGAGTTACCACTGGCACAAACTGGATAAAGAGTGAACTCATCGATACCGTAATAAAGGTAAAGATGGTAAACTTCCGCCCAATTTGACGCCAGGCCAAAATCATTAAGGGAACATTGATACAATAGAATGCTACAGAGATTGGTATATGAAAATTAAACCAGTACTTGCTCAGTGTTGAGATGATTTGAGCAAGACCAGTAGCTCCACTGGAGTAGACATGGCCTGGTTGGAAAAAGAAATTAACGGCTATTGATGATAAAAATCCATATACCAGAGAAGCTGAGATTTTTTCATCGTATTTTTCTCGAGAGATACCTTTTAATACACGCAAAATTTTCACCTGATATGCGAAGCGACGCAGATAGTAATGCCATCTCCTAGTTGGCTTCGTTTGTTTCATTTTGTTCTACTTGTAGATTGAGTTCTTCTAGTTGCTTGATATCCACTGTTGATGGCGCTTGAGTCATAGGATCTGTCGCCTTGTTGTTCTTAGGAAAGGCAATGACTTCACGGATGTTATCTTCGCCTGCTAGGAGCATGACAAAGCGGTCAAGTCCGATAGCCAAGCCACCGTGTGGTGGGAATCCATAGTCCATAGCTTCCAAAAGGAATCCAAACTGGTCATTAGCTTCTTCAGCTGAGAATCCAAGGGCCTTGAACATACGTTCTTGGAGTTCTTTTTGGTTGATACGAAGGCTACCACCACCTAGTTCATAACCGTTCAAGACGATGTCGTAGGCAATGGCACGAACCTTAGCCAAATCACCTTCAAGCTCATGGGCAGTATCTGCTTGAGGAAGAGTAAATGGATGGTGAGCACTCATATAGCGTCCTTCTTCTTCAGACCATTCAAACATCGGCCAGTCAACAACCCAGAGGAAGTTAAATTTATCTGTATCAATCAAGCCAAGTTCTTTGGCAATACGTCCACGAAGGGCACCAAGTGTTGCATTGGCTACTTCGAGTGTGTCTGCTACAAAGAGAACCAAGTCTTTGTCCTCAAGACCAAGCGTTGCTGTCAAATCTGCCTGAATAGCTGTCAAGAACTTAGCAACTGGACCGTTTAATTCACCGTCAACAACCTTGACCCAAGCAAGACCCTTAGCGCCATACTGTTTGGCTACTTCTGTCATCTTGTCGATGTCTTTACGAGAGTAGTTGTCTGCTGCACCTTTAACAACAATGGCTTTAACGGCAGGAGCTTCTGAGAAGACTTTGAAATCAACACCCTTGACAAGATCTGTTAAGTCCTGAAGCAACATTTCAAAACGAGTATCAGGTTTGTCAGAGCCATAAAGGGCCATAGCATCATCGTACTTCATACGAGGGAATGGAAGAGTTACTTCGATCCCTTTTGTTTCCTTCATCACGCGCGCAATCAAGCCTTCTGTGATATCTTGGATTTCTTGCTCAGTCAGGAATGAAGTTTCCAAGTCGACCTGGGTAAATTCAGGCTGACGGTCACCACGCAAGTCTTCATCACGGAAACATTTGACGATTTGGTAGTAACGGTCAAATCCAGCATTCATCAACAACTGTTTTGTAATTTGTGGACTCTGAGGAAGGGCATAGAAATGACCTTTATTGACACGTGATGGCACCAAATAGTCACGCGCCCCTTCTGGTGTTGACTTAGAAAGGAATGGTGTTTCCACATCGATAAATTCTAACTCATCCAAGTAGTTGCGGATCGAATGTGTCACCTTAGCACGAAGTTTAAGATTTTCCAACATTTCTGGACGACGAAGGTCAAGGTAACGGTAACGTAGACGCGTATCATCGTTAGCCTCAATGCCATCCTTGATTTCAAATGGTGTTGTTTTGGCTGTATTAAGCACAGTAAGAGCCGTTACATTCAGTTCAACCGCTCCAGTCGCCAATTTATCATTGGCCTGTTCACGTGCTGCAACCTGACCAGTCACCTCGATGACAAATTCACTACGAAGGCTTTCAGCTGTTGCCATCACTTCCGTAGAAACTTTCTCAGGATTAATAACCAACTGCATAATCCCTTCACGGTCACGAAGGTCGATAAAGATTAATCCACCCAAGTCACGACGACGGGCAACCCAACCTTTCAAGGTAATTTCTTGTCCGATGTGTTCCTCACGAACACGACCAGCATACATACTACGTTTCATTTCTTCTCTCCTCTTGTATTCTGTTACTATTTTACCATAAAAGCGCAGGCTCTTCATGAAAATCATCAGAAAAGTTGAGAGAATCCTCGTATAAATGAAAAAATCCAGTAAATCATTTTACTGGATTCATTCTTAGTTGGTTTTTCTGTCTTTTTTACCTTTTTTAGCTAGCTCTGCTTCCTGTTTTGACAGGAAAAGTTCTGTTGCATAGGCTGTCGCAAATCGCATAAATCCCGCGATAGGTGCAAGAGCAACTGCTATATTTTTATAAAAGAAATCTCCTTTTAAAAAATAGGTAAGTCCCCCGATGATAAAGAAGATGACCACAGCCTGTATCACTGCTGATAATAGTACTCGTTTCATGACTTCCTCCTGAGTCTATTATAGCATCATTATCATGACAAATGAAATTAAATTATTTAAGGCATGTAATCCCATACTATAAGCCAGACCACCCTTGCTGATATAAGCCAAGCCCATACTTAAACCAAGGGCACTATAGACTAGGAATTGTTGTGGAGTAGTAGGGAAATGAACAAGTGCAAAAAGTACAGTGCTTACAAGAAGAAAGAGAGCTGTCTGCTTGATGTTATCCTGCTGAGGGAAGACATAGCGGGCTAGCATACCTCTAAAAGTTAACTCTTCTGTTAGGGGTGCAAAGACGACAGCCATGAAGAATGTGAAGAGAGGTTGATCTTGAGCCAATTTATCTACAGCCTGTTGATTAAATGACGGATCATTTGGTAAAAAGTTTTCTACAATAATGACAAGGACCCATACCAAGGCAGGCAACCAGATGTATTTGTTGAGGGCTGTTTTTTCAATCGTAACAGTTCCTGTCTTATACCACTTGTAGGTAAAGAAGGTGAAGATTCCTGCTAATATGACATAAACAGGGACAGCAACGTAGTCAGGTGCTCCCATTATCAAGGCAGCTAAACCTACACCCTGAATAAAACTATAGACAATAAGGAACGATAAGAAGGCAAGAGCAAACCAGCCAATATTTTTAAGTGTTTTCATAAGATTCTCCTATTTAAAATAACGTTTTGTTTTACGCAACTGTGCGACATTAGTATACAAATGGATGACGACTGCCACAAGCAGAGCAACCAACTGTACTTGTCCTAATACTACGGATAGGATTACTAAGACAACATAGATACCGGGAATGAGGAGTTGATTGACCTTGAATAAGATCAAGTAAGCTTCTTCCATCTCAGCCTGTTTTTCTCCCTCATCATAAGTATCAAGGTAGTCCAAAACTTCCTTAGGCGTCGCCATAACAGAAAGTTTGTAGTTACGAATCTTGCTGGTGATTTTTAGACAGTAAGCACCCACCCAGATACCTAAAACTATCAAAAGTAAGGATGCTGCTGATGGGCCTAAAGCTCCCAAATCTATCAGTAGGCAGGAAAGCATACTAATTTGGCAAACATTCCAAGCTACTGTAGCATAATCTAAGAAGCGATACGTAGCAAGGTAGTCTTGCTCATTTCCTTCATCCTCTTCCTCTCTTTGATAATTCTGATAAGCCTGATGACTTTTTCTAGTGAAATAAAAGGTTAGAATCACCGTAATCAGCCCTAGACCAAGAAAAATTGAGTACGAGGCAATGATTACTTGCTCTTGACTGATACCTAAAGGGTTAACACCAAGGAAACCAGCAAATATTCCTAATAAAAATCCTGCAATAATAATCTTCAGGGCAAAAATGATTTGTTTCTTTTCCATATTTCAACCTCTTTCTAAAACAAGCCAGACAACCATTGACCAAAAGCTTTTCCTGATTCAAAAATAGCGGTCAAGCCTTCTGTTCCAAGTGACACCAAAAGCAAACAAACAGCAAGTAAGAGAATAGCTTGGTTTCTAGCTTTTTTTGCTCCATCCCCCAAGGGGTCATTGCCAAGCCAACCTGCTAGATAAGCATAGGCTGTAACTGTTAAAATACCAACCTCTGTAGAAGAGAGAAACAACAAGACTGTCACCAAACGAATGATATTGGCTTGAATGTTAAAATAATTTCCTAAACCTGCACAAACACCTGCAAGTGCTTTGTTCTCAGTATCGACTTGAAAACCTGCTAAAAATTCTTTCATAACTTTTCTCCTTTTACGAGCTCTTTAAACTTTATTTTTTTCTCTACCCATCTAAAGACTAATAGTAAAACTATGTTAATCCAGAAGAGATATTTACTTTCAACAATTGTAAACCAACCAAATAGGCTTCCAATCATAGCCAAAAGATTTACGATAAACACAACTATAGATAGATAATAAATCACTTTATACTTGTTCATCACTCATCCTCCTCTAAGCGAAAGACTGACTCGACTGGCTCATGGAATATCTGAGCAATCTTCAGGGCAATGACGATGGATGGCGTGTACTCATCTCGCTCAAGCAAGCTGATGGTCTGCCTGGACACGCCAGCTAGTTTGGCCAGCTCTGTTTGATTCAGGCCATCGCGAGCCCGAAGCTCTTTTAGACGATTTTTTAGCATGTCTTTTTTCTCCTTTGTTCTTTATCTTGATTTCATTGTAACACATCTTTTTATTTTTGACAAGCATATTTGTCAAAAAGTTTAAGATTTTTGTCATTTTGCAAAAGAAAACGGTCAGGAATGAATCCTGACCATGTTTATAGCTTAGATTAAAGCTGAAGAACCTCGTTTCCGAGTTTTATTTTCTTCATATCAAGAGGTAAGCTTAGCTTTCTTTTGATAATATTTTCTATCTATGTATAAGATTGTGATACTTATCAAGCTTAGCATGAGTCCAAGCAAGGTTCCTTTTTGTGAGAATACAAATTCAACTTTATGTTGCCCAGAAGTAATTGGGAAGGACAAGAGACTATTCCAAGTTTTTGCTGTCGGAACATCTTTTCCATCCACTTTTACTTTCCAACCAGCACTATAGGGAATCGAAGTCAGCATAAACTGACTATCATCGGTGATATCAACTGAACCAACGATATGAGTATTTGAAAACTTCTCAACTTGTAGGCCTTGAGCTTTTCTCTTTTCTAGGACTTTCTGGATTTGATCAACATCTAAACGATAAAGTCCTACATGTGAAAGGTCTACCTTATCTGACCTAAAACGAAACTCTAAGACAGTTTCTTCTCCTGCCGAATTATCAGCAATCTGCCACAGTTGACGTTGCATATTCTTCTTGGAATGGGTAAACCATTGCCCATTTAACAAGATTGAATAATCAATCTCAGAGTTGAGAGAATCAGGCGCAAAGAAGTAATAGGTCAAATCTGTTTGAGGAGTTATGTGGTAGCGAACGATTGCTTCCATACTCGAATCCTCACGTTTATAGACTGCTATCCCCTTGTCTTTATTCACATCTTCTGCTACCAGATTTTCAGTATCAATTGCGTTAAAGGCTATAGGTTTAAAGTATTCAACAAAATTTTCCTGCTCTTTTTGGATGCCCTCCATAGAGTTGAGAATGTTATTTTGGTTTTTAACAGCATTATTGAAGTCAAGCTGTAAATTTGTAACCAATTCATTTACTCCAAAAGCAATCGGGAATGAATTAGGATTTTTATAAACACGATATCGTTCATCTTCATAGACTTTCTCTGTAAAGTAACGATTCATGTCAAAACGACTGGCAAAACGGTAGAAGTACATTCTCTCAGGATGATTCTCTTTCTCCTCCTGAGTGATATCCTTAATGTCCATGTAATAACGAATTCCATATAAGGCATCCGTCAGAGGAGTTCCATTTTCGTATTCAGTTGCTGCATTGACCCCTTGATCACCCATATAAGCAAAGTGATTCATAGTGGACCTCTCCAGACTCGAACTAAAAGTACTTAAGCCTGGATAGCCGATAAGAGATGGAGTTGTTCGAGAATAGGCAAAGGTCGTTGCAATTCTATAGAAAGGTTCATCTGCATTTTCTTGGATTTTATCCGTCACTCGTTTAACTGAGATAGTTCCGTCAACAAATTTATCAACATTTGCATAACTAAAGGTCACTTGTGATAGATAGGCATTGTATCCTAGCTCAAATACTGTCAGAGTTGATAACAAGATAACAGCTAAGCGGATCATTCGTGGACGTAGCAAGACCAGTACAGCTAAGTAAATGAGTAGAGTTAAGACTACACGAGTAAAGAGATAACCTGTTTGCAACAATAACAGCAATACCACCACAGATCCAGCCGCAATCACCAATACTCTTTCCTTTTCTTTCTGGGACTTGGAAGAGCGTCCCCAGTATAGATAAAATCCTGTAGCTGTAGCTGATACGATCAGTGTCACAATGGCAATAAAATGGCTATTGATAAACAGGGTTAGAGCCTCAGGTTGTTTCTTTGGCAGATAGGTAAAGTCTTTAGTATAGAGGTAGATTGCCGACAAGACTAGAGCTACAACTGACAGCAATTTCCCCCGGCGCGAGATTTTAAATTTCTCTTTTAATGCTTGATAGGCTAGCAGCAGCATAAAGAAAGAAAATAGCCATGAGAAACGGAAGAAGAATCCAGCAGGATTTTGTCCCATATGCCAAATCTTACTCACAAATTCGTTTACAAAGGAAGTAAAGAAGATGAGAGTAACCACTCCAGCAGCCCATCTTCTTTCTTTGACTATCTTTCTTGATGTAAAATACAAGATAAAGCCTATAAATCCGAGAGCTCCAATATAGATATTTGGTAGGTTTGGACCGGATGACCAACCTGATTGCGCATCATAGCCCCCGATAGTTAGTTTTGACAAAATATCTAAGGGATTAATCTGAAAGGCCATGGAAAATGTCATGGCCCCTCCGACTTGTCCCTTACTTTCAAGCAAATTGAAGAATACTGGAACAAATAAGACAGAAGCTGCTGCAGCTCCTAAAACTGAGTAGAGAAAGACGTCCCATAAGGGTTGGATATAATGTTTGAGTTTTACTTTCCAAGTCCCCTCGATAGAAAGACGCGGTGATAGATAGTAGCAGGCATACAAGACCACAAATATCGAAATCATATAGCCCATGTAAAATTGAAGGAAGATCGTCAGACCGAGTACAAAGGCATAAGGATAGGCTGCTTTGCCATCTAATAACTGCTCTAAATATAGGATGACGAGGGGAAGCATAATCATAGCATCATAAAAGATGACATTCATCTGGTAGGATACCAACATGCCAGACAGGGAATAAGCTGTCGCAAACAAGGGAACCATCCATCGTTTTGACTCTGCACCCTTATAACGTTTAATAAGGAGATGAGCAAAGGAAAGTCCAAAGGCTCCATATCTGAGCCAGATTGTTAGAAAAACAGACAATCCTATGTATTTTAAAGGCAGAAGAACGTAAATAAGATTGAAAGGGCTCATCAAATAGTAGCCCAATACTCCAATCATATCCCCACCGATAGATTTAGTAAAAGAATATGAAAGACTACTTAAATCACCAGATAGAATGGCATTCTTTAGTAACCCATAAAAACTAATGTACTGCTGATCAAAGTCAACGGCCATTAAACTTTTATTTCCAAAAGGATAACTGCCCATGAAAAACCATACCACCAGCATGATTGTCATCGGGAGCAAAGCACTTCTGACATAAAGGACACCCTTAGGATATGTTTCCTTTAATTTCTGCCAATGTGTCAACCAATTTTCCATTATTGATTTCTCCTCTATGTTTTTAGCCAACTTCTGTTTGCTAATGGCTACCAGCCATGTTAGATAGTATTGTAAAGTTGGCTTTGTAACTTCGTAATAGATGGTCTTCTTCCTTGAAAGGGACAGAAACGGTATCTATCTACTCCATCATTTTAACATTTAAAAAAGGAGAGAGCAATGCTCTCTCCTCTCTAATGTAACCTATCTAATATTATTTAGTAAATTTACGTTTCATAACTACAGTACCTGACAAGATTACCACACCTGCCAATACAAGTACTAGGCTTGTAGCCTCACCAGTAAATGGAAGACTTGGTCCTTCTTCTGTTGTAGTTGAACGACCTGGTTCTGGAGTCGTTGTTGAACGACTTGGTTCTGGAGTCGTTGTTGAACGACCTGGTTCTGGTGTTGTAGTAGGACGACCTGGTTCTTCAGTAGTCGTTGTTGTTGTAGTTGTTGTTGTAGTGCTACCGTCACCTCTACCATGTGGGTTATGATATTCTGTCGTTGTAGTAGTTTCTGTCGTTGTTGGAGCTTCAGTCGTTGGAGCTTCAGTTGTTGGAGCCTCAGTTGTTGGAGCTTCAGTTGTTGGAGCTTCAGTTGTTGGAGCTTCAGTTGTTGGAGCTTCAGTTGTTGGAGCTTCAGTTGTTGGAGCTTCAGTTGTTGGAGCTTCAGTTGTTGGAGCTTCAGTTGTTGGAGCTTCAGTTG
>NZ_JASHDV010000002.1:0-426477 GCF_047463455.1 Streptococcus timonensis | reverse complement strand
GGGCTCATAACCCGAAGGTCGTAGGTTCAAATCCTGCTCCCGCAATATTGGCTCGGTAGCTCAGTTGGTAGAGCAATGGATTGAAGCTCCATGTGTCGGCGGTTCGATTCCGTCTCGCGCCATTTTTATTATTTGGAAGGGTAGCGAAGAGGCTAAACGCGGCGGACTGTAAATCCGCTCCTTCGGGTTCGGGGGTTCGAATCCCTCCCCTTCCATAGTAACGGGCATAGTTTAAAGGTAGAACTAAGGTCTCCAAAACCTTCAGTGTGGGTTCAATTCCTACTGCCCGTGTTAAGTATGATTATGGCGGGTGTGGTGAAGTGGTTAACACATCAGATTGTGGCTCTGACATTCGGGGGTTCGATTCCCCTCACTCGCCTATTTATATTATTGGGGTATAGCCAAGCGGTAAGGCAAGGGACTTTGACTCCCTCATGCGTTGGTTCGAATCCAGCTACCCCAGTTATACTTTGCCGGCGTGGCGGAATTGGCAGACGCGCTGGACTCAAAATCCAGTGTCCGCAAGGACGTGCCGGTTCGACCCCGGCCGCCGGTATAGTTTGAAAGACAAGGTTTTAGAACCTTGTCTTTTTTTATAATTTTTTACTTCAAATAGGTCTAGACCATTTACAAATGCTATAGAAAGGTTTATAATGTAATTGACATAATAAACGAAGTATCATTTTTAAAAGGGGGTTAGTATTATGCCTAAGTATGTTAAAGCTGATCAATTCTTCTATCCACATGGCATTCGCCGTGGTGGTTATTTAGAGCTTATTGATGGTAAGTTTGGTAAACATGTTGATAAGTTACCTAATGAAGTAGATGTTATCGATTATTCTGGATACAGTATTGCTCCGGGTCTTGTAGATACTCATATTCATGGATTTGGTGGAGTCGATGTTATGGATAATAATATTGAAGGCACACTTCATACTATGAGTGAGGGTCTCCTTTCTACTGGTGTTACGAGTTTCTTACCAACTACACTTACTTCTTCTTACGAACAATTACTTGCGGTGACTGAAAATATTGGGGAACGTTACCAGGAGGCCAGTGGAGCTAAGATCCGTGGAATCTATTTTGAAGGACCATATTTTACAGAAGAATTTAAAGGTGCTCAAAATCCTGCTTATATGAAAGATCCACGTATGGATGAGTTTCGAGCTTGGCAGAAGGCTGCTAATGGTCTTCTAAATAAAATTGCTTTGGCACCTGAACGTGATGGCGTAGAAGATTTTGTTCGTACTATAACTGGAGAAGGTGTAACTGTTGCTCTTGGGCACTCGAATGCTACATTTGATGAGGCCAAGAAAGCTGTTGATGCAGGAGCGAGTGTTTGGGTTCATGCTTATAATGGTATGCGTGGTCTAACACATCGTGAATTAGGAATGGTTGGCGCTATGTATCAACTTCCTCATACTTATGCAGAGCTCATCTGTGACGGTCATCATGTTGATCCGAAGGCTTGCGAAATTCTACTCAAACAAAAAGGTACTGAAAATATTGCTCTAATTACTGACTGTATGACTGCAGGTGGTTTGCAAGATGGAGACTACATGCTTGGAGAATTTCCAGTTGTAGTTTCTAATGGTACAGCCCGTTTGAAATCTTCTGGGAACTTGGCAGGCTCTATTCTTAAGTTGAAAGATGGCTTGAAAAATGTAGTTGAATGGGGAATTGCTAATCCACATGAAGCTGTTATGATGGCTAGCCTTAACCCGGCTAAATCAGTAAATATTGATGATGTGTGTGGTCAAATTCGAGAAGGTTATGATGCTGACTTCATTGTTCTCGATAAAGATCTGGAACTGGTGGCAACCTATTTAGATGGCGAGAAACGTTATCAAGCATAAGAATAAACAGAAACTGTAAACCAGTTTCTGTTTTAATTTTTTTAGAGAAAAGAGAGAATCCTTTAAGATTTTTTTGCTTTTAAATACATGTATTTTTTATTATGGAAATGTCAGACTATTCGTGAAAATAAGCAAAATTCTTTCAATGTTTGCCAAAATTAGATATAATATACGTTAAAAGGAAGTAATGTTATGTATCGAGTAATAGAAATGTATGGGGATTTTGAGCCTTGGTGGTTTATGGAAGGCTGGGAAGAGGACATTATCGCTAGTCGGCGATTTGATAATTACTATGCTGCTTTAAAATTTTATAAATCTTGTTGGTTTGATTTGGAAGAAAGAATTCCTCTATATAAGAGCCGAGGCGATTTGATGACTATTTTCTGGGATCCAGGCGATAAAAGATGGTGTGAGGAATGTGATGAATTTCTTCAACAATACCATTCGATAGTCTTATTAGAGGATGGTCAAGTTATTCCGGATGAAAAATTTCGACCTGGATATGAGAAACAAACAGGTCTTGAAGCCCACAGAACTTGTCATATTAAAAAAGGATGAACAACTTTTTAAAGAAGTTGTTCTTTTTTTATATTTTCTTCGAATAATAAGAATGAGGAGGAAGATATGGTACAAAAACTTGCGCAAGAATTAATTACTCTTGCAAAGAAAAAAGGGGCCCAGGATATCTATTTCGTTCCCAAAGATAGGGCGTATGAGGTACATATGCGAATTGGTGATAAAAGGTGTTTGATTGACTCTTTTGACTTTGATAAGTTAGGTGCTGTCATTAGTCATTTTAAATTTACGGCAGGTATGAATGTCGGGGAAAAACGTCGAAGTCAGCTTGGTTCCTGTGATTATCATCACGATGAGAAGGTAACTTCTCTTCGCTTATCAACAGTGGGAGATTATCGGGGGCATGAGAGTTTAGTCATCCGTCTCCTACATGATGAGGAGCAGGACTTACGTTTTTGGTTTCAGGAACTTAAGGAATTGGAGAAGGGATTTAGGCAACGTGGACTTTATCTCTTTGCTGGTCCGGTGGGGAGTGGTAAAACAACTCTAATGCATGAATTAGCCAAGTCTTTATTTAAAGGACAGCAGGTCATGTCCATTGAGGATCCAGTTGAAATTAAACAGGAAGAGATGCTTCAATTACAACTCAATGAAGCTATTGGCCTTAGTTATGAAAACCTGATTAAATTATCCCTTCGTCATCGGCCAGATCTCTTAATTATAGGTGAAATTCGGGATAGTGAAACAGCTCGAGCAGTTGTTAGGGCTAGTTTGACAGGTGCTACAGTATTTTCGACTATCCATGCCAAGAGTATTCGAGGAGTTTATGAACGTCTCCTAGAATTAGGAGTTAGCGAGGAAGAACTAGCAGTTGTTTTACAAGGTGTTTGTTACCAGAGACTAGTTGGGGGAGGAGGAATTATTGATTTTGCAAACCAAAATTATCAAGAACACCAAGCAAACAATTGGAATGAGCAAATTGACCGGCTTCTTCAAGAAGGACATATCACTGCCCTTCAAGCTGAAACAGAAAAGATTAGCTACAAGTAAACAAAAGAAGATTATAGCACTTTTTAACAATCTCTTCTCTAGTGGTTTTCACCTAGTAGAGATTATTTCCTTCCTAGAGAGGAGCCTCTTGTTAGAAAAAGATTATGTCTCCCTCATGCATACAGGACTTGCCCAGGGAAGATCTTTTTCGGAAATGATGGATAATCTAGGTTTTTCGAGTTCGATTGTCACGCAGCTTTCGCTGGCTGAGCTACACGGAAATCTCCATCTGAGTTTAGGGAAAATCGAAGAATATCTAGATAATCTTGCAAAAGTTAAGAAGAAGTTAATTGAAGTTGCGACCTATCCAGTTATTTTACTAGCTTTCTTACTGCTTATTATGTTGGGCTTGCGGAATTATCTCCTGCCTCAACTGGATAGTAGTAACATAGCTACCTTAGTGATTAGTAACCTACCACAGATTTTTCTAGGACTTGCACTAACTTTGGGACTTGTATCTTTAACAGGGCTGATTTTTTACAGGAAATCTAAGAAGATACAAGTCTTTTCTTATCTGGCTAGAATCCCCTTTTTAGGTGTGTTTGTTCAGTATTATCTAACTGCCTATTATGCTCGTGAATGGGGGAATATGATATCTCAAGGTTTAGAGCTCACGCAGATTTTTCAGATGATGCAAGAACAAGGCAATCCACTTTTTAGGGAGATTGGTTTTGATTTAGAGCAGTCCTTACAAGATGGGAATGAGTTTTCTAAGGTTGTTCAGAACTATCCTTTCTTTAGAAGGGAGTTGGGATTAATTATTGAATATGGAGAGATTAAATCCAAGTTGGGAAGCGAATTGGAGATCTATGCGGAAAAAACCTGGGAATCCTTCTTTGCCCGAGTCAATCGGACCATGAACCTCGTTCAACCACTGGTCTTTATTTTTGTAGCCCTACTAATCGTTTTATTGTACGCAGCCATGTTGCTGCCAATGTATCAAAATATGGAGGTGAATTTGTAGATGAAAAAAATGATGATGAAATTAAAAGAAGCCAAGGCAAAAGCTTTCACACTGGTCGAAATGTTAGTGGTCCTTCTTATCATTAGCGTTCTACTCTTACTGTTTGTGCCAAATCTGACTAAGCAAAAGGATGCAGTGAATGATAAGGGGAAAGCTGCAGTAGTTAAGGTGGTAGAAAGTCAAGCAGAACTCTATAGTCTGGATAAAAATGAAGATGCTAGTCTAAGCAAATTACAGGCAGATGGACGTATCACTGCTGAGCAGGCAAAAGCCTACAAAGAATACCATGCAAAACAAAATACAAATCAAACAGTTGCGGATTAAGGCTTTTACCATGCTAGAAAGTCTATTGGTATTAGGGATGGTTAGCCTGTTAGCCTTGGGTTTATCAAGTTCAGTTCAGTCCACTTTTGAGGCTGTAGAGGAGCAGATTTTCTTTATGGAGTTTGAGGAACTTTATCGAGAAACTCAGAAGCGAAGTCTAGCTAGTCAGAAAAAACTTAATCTGATTTTAGAAGAAAATAGTGTTCGAAACGATTATCAAAGACTGATGCTGCCTAAAGGAATTCTACTAGAATCCAATAAATCAATCACTTTTGATAAGTCTGGGGGGAATTCTTCTCTAGCCAGTGTCCGATTTCGTACCAAGAAAGAAGTAGTTCGCTACCAATTATATTTAGGAAATGGAAAGATTAAACGCATTCAGGAAACAAACAATTAAAGCTTTCATTTTATGGGAAGCTGTCATTTCAATGGCAATTTTTGCTAGTATCGCAACGCTTTTATTGGGACAGATTCAAGAAGGTAGAAAAAGAGAAGCAGAACTTCTAAAACAGGAAGAAGTTTTGCGAGTGGCTCGAATGGCATTGCAGACAGGACAAAAGAAACTAACTTTAAATGGAGTTACTATTAATATGGACTCAAGTGAGAAGGGGTTGGAGGTGTATCATGGAGCTGAAAAACTACTGGCGATTCAAGACAAGTAGAGTTAGGGCTTTTACCCTTTTAGAATCTCTGGTTGCCCTTCTTGTTGTTAGTGGGAGTTTGCTCCTCTTTCAAGCCATGAGTCAACTATTGGTTTCAGAAGTTCGCTATCAACAGCGAAGCGAGCAAAAAGAATGGCTTCTATTCGTAGATCAGCTGGAAGCTGAATTGCATCAATCTTCATTTGAAAAAGTGGAGAATGATAGGCTTTACCTTAAGCAAAATGGGAGGCCTATCTCTATAGGAAAGTCTAAATCAGATGATTTTCGGAAAACAGATGCTAGTGGACGTGGCTATCAACCCATGGTCTATGGTCTTAAATCCGCCCGTATTTACCAAGAAGGTCAAGTTGTTCATTTCCATTTTCATTTTGATAAGGGACTAGAGAGGGAATTTATCTATCGTGTGGAAAAAGAAAAAAGTTAAAGCAGGAGTGCTCCTTTATGCTATTACTATTGCGAGTATTTTTAGTCTCTTGTTCCAATTTTATCTCAATCGACAGCTGGCACATTATCAGGATTATGCGCTAAATAAAGAAAAACTCCTTGCCTTTGCCATGGCAAAAAGAACTTATGAAAAAGCTATTTTTGATAGTGGGAATCAGTCATTCAATATGGGGAAAGTAATGTATCACAATGAAGAAAAAGGATTTGTAGCAAGGGTTACTACAGATAAAAATAATTATGAATTTCACTTTCCACCTTTGAAAAAAGCAGAAGAAAAAAGTCAAAAGAAAGAAGACAAACAAAATGAAATAGTCTTGAAAAAAAGAAATAGAGGAACTTCACATGAAGGAAAGAATTGAACAATTCTCAAGTGGGTTCTCTAGTATTTAGAATATGAAATGGGATTTAAAAGTCGAATATTTTCGGCTTTTTTATTTTTGAGATAAAAGTATCAGATTGGAGTTGAAACTGTAAAGGTTTGATACTAGGGCTTTAGATAAGGATTTTGCTTTAAATCATGCTATAATAGATACATATGGAGGACGGAAAATGGCAAGTGTAAAATTGTATCTAGTGCGTCATGGTAAAACAATGTTTAATACGATTGGGCGTGCTCAGGGCTGGAGTGATTCGCCTTTAACTGCTGAGGGAGAACGTGGAATTCATGAGTTGGGAATTGGCTTGCGTGAGTCAGGATTAACTTTCGAACGCGCTTATTCAAGTGACTCAGGACGGACAATCCAGACTATGGGAATTATTCTTGAGGAGCTTGGATTGACCGGACGAATTCCTTATCGAATGGATAAGCGTATCCGTGAGTGGTGCTTTGGTAGCTTTGATGGGGCATATGATGGAGAACTCTTTATGGGAATTATTCCTCGTATTTTCAACGTTGATCATGTTCACCACTTGTCTTATGCAGAACTTGCAGAAGGCTTAGTCGAGGTTGATACTGCAGGATGGGCTGAAGGCTGGGAAAAGCTAAGTGGCCGTATCCGTGAAGGTTTTGAAGCTATTGCCAAGGAAATGGAAGCACAAGGCGGAGGGAATGCCCTTGTTGTGAGTCATGGAATGACTATTGGAACCATCGTATATCTAATCAATGGAATGCAGCCACATGGTCTTGATAATGGTAGTGTTACCTTACTTGAGTATGAAAACGGCCAATTTACAGTCAAGGTTGTTGGTGATCGTAGCTATCGTGAGATTGGTAGAGCCAAGTTAGAAGAAGTTGACTGTTCAGAGCAATAAAATCAATTGTTACACGAGCACTTACAGTGGACGGTTGAGTGTTTTGACAAGAGTTTTCATTTTTGCTAGAATATCGTCAACATGAAAGTATAAGAAGGGATGACAAGTTGTCGTTCCCTTTTATCTATTTTATTAGGAGGAGATATGCTGTTTAAGAAAATAAAAGCATATAAATGGCAGGCAATGGCTTCGCTAGCTATGACTGCTTTAATGGTAACGAGTTCTCTCTTACAGCCTCGCTACTTGAGGGATGTTTTAGAGGCATTATTAATAGGAGATAATGAAGCAATCTATAGTCTCGGATTTTGGCTGATTCTTGTAGCTCTAATTGGTCTGGTAGCAGGTGGAATTAACGTCGTACTAGCAGCTTACATTGCCCAGGGGGTTTCATCTGATTTACGGGAAGATGCCTTTCGTAAGATTCAAACATTTTCATATGCCAACATAGAGAAGTTTAATGCAGGGAATCTTGTCGTTCGAATGACTAACGATATCAATCAAATCCAAAACGTTGTCATGATGACCTTCCAAATCTTATTTAGATTGCCAATTTTATTTATCGGATCCTTTATATTAGCCATTCTGACACTGCCATCATTATGGTGGGTACTAGTTCTTATGGTTCTATTGATTATTCTCATGATGGGTATGATGATGAGGATGATTTTCCCACGATTTGCTAAGTTTCAAAAACTGTTAGAGCGTATCAATGCCATTGCTAAGGAAAACCTTCGTGGAGTACGAGTGGTTAAATCCTTTGTCCAGGAAAAAGACCAGTTTGATAAGTTTACCCAAGTATCAGATGAATTGTTAGGAGAAAACATTTATATTGGATATGCATTCTCCGTTATGCAGCCTGCAATGATGTTAATTTCATACGGAGCAGTCTTTTTATCAATTTGGTTTGTTGCTGGTATGGTGGAGACCGACCCATCAGTGGTTGGTTCCATTGCCACTTTTGTTAATTACTTGAGTCAGATTATTTTTACCATCGTCATGTTTGGATTTTTAGGGAATACAGTTAGCCGTGCTATGATTTCGTTACGTCGTATCCGAGAAATCTTGGATACAGAGCCAGCCATGACTTTTGAAGATGTCGATGACGAAGAGTTAGAAGCAAGTCTGAGTTTTGAAAATGTAACCTTTACCTATCCAACAGACAAAGAACCTATCTTAAAAGATATAAGTTTTGACATTGCTGCTGGTGAGATGGTTGGAGTTGTTGGTGCAACTGGTGCAGGAAAATCCACCTTGGCTCAGTTAATTCCACGATTGTTTGATCCTCAGCAAGGCTCTATTAAAATTGGTGGTAAAGACATTCGAACAGTCAGTGAGGGAACACTTCGCAAGACGGTATCCATTGTCTTACAAAGGGCTATTCTCTTTAGTGGGACCATCGCTGATAATATCAGACAAGGAAAAGGTGATGCAACTGTCCCAGAAATGGAGCGTGCAGCAAGCATTGCTCAAGCCAGTGAGTTTATCAGCCGTATGGAGTTAGCATTCGAAAGTCCTGTAGAAGAACGAGGAGCCAATTTTTCTGGTGGACAAAAGCAGAGAATGTCCATTGCTCGTGGAATTGTTAGCAATCCTAAAATCTTGATTTTTGATGATTCTACTTCGGCACTTGATGCCAAGTCAGAACGCTTGGTTCAAGAAGCGCTAAATAAGGACCTGAAGGGAACAACTACCATTATTATCGCTCAGAAAATTAGTTCTGTTGTTCATGCGGATAAAATCTTGGTTCTTGATCAAGGTCGTTTGATTGGTCAAGGGAAACATGCTGATTTGGTTGCCAATAATCCGGTCTATCGTGAGATTTATGAAACACAAAAAGGAAAGGAGGAGTTAGATGAAAACATTTAAATTCTTTTGGAACTATTTTAAAGTTTACAAGATTTCCTTTATCATTGTTTTTACTATGATTGTTGTTGCGACAATCGCACAAGCTCTCTTTCCAGTTTTTGCAGGCCAAACCGTAACAGAACTTGCTAATTTAGTAGTGGCCTATCAAGATGGAAATCCTGAAGTCATTTGGCAGAGTCTGTATGCTCTCCTCCTCAATCTGGCCTATACCCTAGTCGTTTTAGTAGTCTCTAGCTTAATTTATATGCTCTTAATGACACATATTATGGCAGGATCGACAAATGAAATGCGTAAGGGACTTTTTGGTAAGCTATCGCGCTTAACAGTCTCTTTCTTTGATCGACATCAAGATGGAGATATCCTCTCTCGTTTCACTAGTGATTTAGATAATATCCAGCAAGCTTTTAATGAAAGTTTAGTATCAGTCATGACAAATATTGCCCTTTATATTGGACTGATTATTGTCATGTTTGCTAAAAATATCACTCTTGCTTTTATTACAATTGCCAGCACTCCAGTTGCTATCCTCATGTTGATTGTCATTTTGAAATTAGCAAGAAAATATACTAACCTTCAGCAAAAAGAGGTTGGGAAGCTAAATGCATACATGGATGAAAGTATTTCTGGGCAAAAAGCAGTTATCGTTCAGGGTATTCAAGATGATGTAATCGCAGGTTTTGTTGAGCAAAACGAGCGTGTCCGTAAGGCAACCTATAAGGGTAGAATGTTTTCAGGGATCCTATTCCCTGTCATGAACGGGATGAGCTTGGTCAATACAGCTATTGTTATTTTTGTTGGTTCAGCTGTTCTACTTAATGATACGAATATCGAGGCTTCAACAGCGCTCGGTTTGATTGTTATGTTTACTCAGTTCTCTCAACAGTATTATCAACCCATAATCCAGTTGGCAGCTAGTTGGGGAAGTTTGCAGCTCGCCTTTACAGGTGCTGACCGAATTCAAGAAATGTTTGATGCCGAAGAAGAAGTCCGCCCTCAAAATGCTCCAGCTTTCACGGAATTGCGAAAGGGTGTGGAGATTCGAAACGTAGACTTCTCCTACCTAGCAGATAAGCCAATTCTTAAAGATGTCAGCATTTCAGCTCCAAAAGGTAAAATGATAGCGGTAGTTGGTCCTACAGGTTCTGGGAAAACGACCATCATGAACTTAATCAACCGATTTTACGATGTAGATGCTGGTAGTATTACTTTTGATGGAACAGATATTCGAGAGTTTGATTTAGATAGTTTACGGAGTAAGGTAGGAATTGTTTTACAGGATTCTGTCTTATTTAGCGGAACCATTCGAGACAATATTCGCTTTGGTGTCCCAGATGCCAGTCAAGAAATGGTAGAAGCTGCGGCGAAAGCTACACATATTCATGATTATATTGAAAGCCTGCCAGAAAAGTATGACACTCTTATCAATGATGATCAAAGTGTTTTCTCAACAGGGCAGAAGCAATTAATATCTATCGCTCGAACTTTAATGACGGATCCCCAGATCTTAATCTTGGATGAGGCAACATCAAACGTTGATACTGTAACAGAAAGTAAGATCCAGCATGCTATGGAAGCCATTGTAGCAGGAAGAACTAGTTTTGTGATTGCCCATCGCTTGAAAACCATTCTCAATGCGGATCAGATTATCGTTCTCAAAGATGGTCAAGTTATTGAGCAAGGAAATCACCAGGAATTGCTCAGACTTGGCGGATTTTACACAGAATTGTATCATAATCAATTTGTCTTTGAATAAAAGGAAGGTTGTCCTAGAACAGGGCAACTTTTTTCTGATAAAAGAAACCTATCACAGCCTTTTAAAATACATATTAGACAGGAATGAGTTGGAGTGATAAGATAGATTTATCAAAGGAAATTGAAAGGAAAACAGTATGGCAAGAACGGTTGTTGGAGTAGCTGCGAATCTATGTCCTGTGGACGCAGAAGGTAAAAATATTCATTCATCAGTCTCTTGTAAATTTGCTGAGAGCATTCGTCAGGTTGGCGGACTTCCTTTGGTCATTCCAGTAGGAGATGAGTCACTTGTCCATGATTACGTAGAAATGATTGATAAGCTTATCTTAACTGGAGGACAAAATGTTCATCCTCAGTTTTATGGTGAGGAAAAAACCATTGATAGTGATGATTATAATCTTGTTCGTGATGAGTTTGAGCTTGCTCTTCTACAAGAAGCATTACGTCAGAACAAGCCAATCTTAGCCATTTGTCGTGGTGTCCAGCTCGTCAACGTTGCCTTTGGTGGAACCCTCAATCAAGAAATTGAAGGACACTGGCAGGGGCTTCCTTTTGGAACGTCACATTCCATTGAAACGATTGATGGAAGCCTTGTGTCGAAATTGTTTGGTAAAACTAGTCAGGTTAATTCAGTTCATCGTCAGAGTATTAAAGACTTGGCTCCAAATTTCCGTGTAACAGCAGTAGATCCCCGCGACCAAACGATTGAAGCAATCGAATCTATCGATGATCACCGTATTATCGGCTTGCAGTGGCATCCAGAGTTTCTAGTCAACGAAGAAGATGGGAACTTAGAATTATTTGAGTATTTATTGAATGAATTGTAACGACTAGAATCCTAGTCGTTTTTTTATTCGTAGGGTTTGATGCTTCAAGTTTTTTAATTTTATACAATTTTACGCAAACGTTTGAATTATGATAAAATTTAAGGAAATTCAGTATAAAAACTTGAAAAAATCCAAGGTAAGCGTTATGATAGAAAAGAAGAAATTTTGGAGGAATACTATGTCACATATTAAATTTGATTATTCAAAAGTATTAGACAAATTTGTTGCACCACATGAAGTGGAATACATGCAAGCACAAGTTACAGCAGCAGACGAATTGATCCGTAAAGGAACTGGTGCTGGTAGCGACTTCTTGGGTTGGTTGGACCTTCCTGAAAACTACGACCGCGAAGAATTTGACCGCATCTTGAAAGCTGCTGAGCAAATCAAAGCAGACAGCGATGTTTTGGTGGTTATTGGTATCGGTGGATCATATCTTGGAGCGAAAGCTGCCATTGACTTCTTGAATCACCATTTTGCAAACTTGCAAACAAAAGAAGAACGCAAAGCACCACAAATCCTATACGCTGGAAACTCTATCTCATCTACTTACCTTGCTGACTTGGTAGAGTATGTTTCAGATAAAGATTTCTCAGTGAACGTGATTTCTAAATCTGGTACAACAACTGAACCAGCGATCGCTTTCCGTGTCTTCAAAGAACTCTTGGTTAAGAAATACGGTCAAGAGGAAGCTAACAAACGTATCTACGCAACAACTGACCGCCAAAAAGGTGCTGTTAAGGTTGAAGCAGATGCTAACGGTTGGGAAACATTTGTGGTTCCAGATGACATTGGTGGACGTTTCTCAGTATTGACAGCAGTTGGATTGCTTCCAATCGCTGCATCAGGTGCAGATATCAAAGCCCTTATGGAAGGTGCGAACGCAGCTCGTAAAGACTATACTTCAGATAAAATCTCTGAAAACGAAGCTTACCAATATGCAGCTGTTCGTAACATCCTTTACCGTAAAGGTTATGCAACTGAAATCTTGGTAAACTACGAGCCATCACTTCAATACTTCTCAGAATGGTGGAAACAATTGGCTGGAGAGTCAGAAGGAAAAGACCAAAAAGGGATTTACCCAACTTCAGCTAACTTCTCAACAGACTTGCACTCATTGGGTCAATTTATCCAAGAAGGAACTCGTATCATGTTTGAAACAGTTGTCCGTGTTGACAAACCACGTAAGAACGTAATCATCCCTACATTGGAAGAAGACCTTGACGGACTCGGCTACCTTCAAGGAAAAGACGTTGACTTCGTTAACAAAAAAGCGACTGACGGTGTTCTTCTTGCTCACACTGACGGTGACGTACCAAACATGTACGTGACTCTTCCTGAGCAAGATGCCTTCACTCTTGGTTACACTATCTACTTCTTCGAATTGGCAATCGCCCTTTCAGGTTACTTGAACGCTATCAACCCATTTGACCAACCAGGTGTTGAAGCATATAAACGTAACATGTTTGCCCTTCTTGGAAAACCAGGATTTGAAGAATTGAGCAAAGAACTTAACGCTCGTCTATAATAGATTCAACAAAGAGTGGTTTTACCACTCTTTTTACTATTTCTCGAAAAGAGAAATTGGACTCTGGAAAGACTTGTGATATAATATAGAGAGCAAAAAGGCAGACGCCTAGAGACTTTATAGGAGAAGATATGTCAAAAGATATTCGTGTGCGTTATGCACCAAGTCCAACAGGACTACTACACATCGGAAATGCCCGTACAGCATTGTTTAACTACTTGTATGCACGCCACCATGGTGGAACTTTTATCATCCGTATTGAAGACACAGACCGCAAGCGTCACGTTGAAGACGGAGAACGTTCTCAGCTTGAAAACCTTTGTTGGTTGGGCATGGACTGGGATGAAAGTCCAGAGACTCATGAAAACTACCGCCAGTCTGAACGTTTGGAACTCTATCAAACATACATTGACCAATTGCTAGCTGAAGGAAAAGCCTACAAATCTTACGTTACAGAAGAAGAGTTGGCAGCGGAACGTGAACGTCAAGAAGCAGCTGGGGAAACACCTCGCTACATCAACGAATACCTTGATATGAGCGAAGAAGAAAAAGCAGCTTACATTGCAGAACGTGAAGCAGCAGGAATCATCCCAACGGTTCGATTGGCTGTTAATGAGTCAGGTATCTACAAGTGGCACGATATGGTCAAAGGTGATATCGAATTTGAAGGTGGCAATATCGGTGGTGACTGGGTTATCCAAAAGAAAGATGGCTACCCAACTTATAACTTTGCCGTTGTGATTGATGACCACGATATGCAAATTTCTCACGTCATCCGTGGAGATGACCACATTGCTAATACACCAAAACAGCTCATGGTTTATGAAGCGCTTGGATGGGAAGCACCAGAATTTGGTCACATGACCTTGATCATCAACTCTGAAACTGGTAAGAAGTTATCTAAACGTGATACCAACACCCTTCAATTTATCGAAGATTACCGGAAGAAAGGTTACCTTCCAGAAGCAGTCTTTAACTTTATCGCTCTGCTTGGTTGGAATCCTGGTGGGGAAGACGAAATCTTCTCTCGCCAAGAACTCATTCAACTCTTTGATGAAAACCGTCTCAGCAAGTCTCCAGCAGCCTTCGACCAAAAGAAAATGGACTGGATGAGCAATGAATATATCAAGAATGCGGATCTTGAGACTATCTTTGAAATGGCTAAACCATTCCTCGAAGAAGCAGGACGTTTGACAGATAAGGCTGAGAAATTGGTGGAACTCTACAAACCACAAATGAAGTCAGTTGATGAAATCGTTCCATTGACAGACCTCTTCTTCTCAGACTTCCCAGAATTGACGGAAGCTGAGCGAGAAGTCATGGCTGGCGAAACTGTTCCGACTGTACTTGAAGCCTTTAAGGCAAAACTTGAAGCCATGTCAGACGATGAGTTTGTGGTAGAAAATATCTTCCCACAAATCAAAGCAGTTCAAAAGGAAACTGGTATCAAAGGGAAAAATCTCTTCATGCCAATCCGTATCGCCGTTTCAGGTGAAATGCATGGTCCTGAATTGCCAGATACCATCTACTTGCTTGGACGTGAAAAATCAATCCAACACATTGAAAAAATGTTGGCTGAAATTACAAAATAGTAGATAAAAAGAACTCAAATATTGAGTTCTTTTTATATGTGCTTATTTGAAAATGCAAAAATTTTAGTGTATAATATTAAATATCAGAGCAGGGAAGAAGCCAGAGATATGGAGAAATTCTTTACAATTAGACTCGAATTAGCCCAGACTTCATTTATGTTGTTTGTTGAGTCAACTTATTTTTTCTTTGCGTTTTGCTGAGCACAGGAAGAGATTCCTGAGTTCCTGCAACTATCATCCATTACGAAGCCTTCCTTATCGATTCAAAGGAGTTTTTATGTATTCTTTAAATGCAGATTGTCTATTTTGAGAGGATCATATTTACTCTAACTTCTCCTAATTTAAAGAAAAAGAATCGATTTTGCTCTGTTTACCTTGTGTTATGCAAGGTTTTTTTGTGGATTGAAACTCGGAAATTTACGATTTCAATATCTAGTGGTATAATATTAAGTATCCTGATGAATAGAGGAAGTCACATGAAAGAATTTAATAAATCCATCAAATTAGAGCACGTAGCATATGATATTCGTGGTCCAGTTCTCGAAGAGGCTATGCGTATGCGAGCAAACGGGGAAAAAATCCTTCGTTTAAATACAGGGAATCCTGCAGAGTTTGGTTTTACAGCTCCTGACGAAGTTATTCATGACTTGATTATGAATGCGCGTGATAGTGAAGGGTATTCGGATTCAAAAGGGATTTTCTCAGCTCGTAAGGCTATTATGCAGTACTGCCAATTGAAAAAAATTCCTAATGTTGGTATGGAAGATATTTATGTAGGAAATGGTGTCAGTGAGCTAATAGTTATGTCTATGCAAGGACTTTTGGATACTGGTGATGAAGTTTTAGTACCAATGCCTGACTATCCATTATGGACTGCAGCTGTCAGCTTGGCTGGAGGAAATGCTGTTCACTATATCTGTGATGAAGAAGCTGAATGGTATCCAGACCTGGACGATATTAAGTCTAAGATTAGTTCAAATACTAAGGCTATTGTCTTAATCAACCCGAATAATCCAACAGGTGCTCTATATCCTAAAGAACTTTTACTAGATATTATCGAGATTGCTCGCCAAAATGACTTGATTATCTTTGCGGATGAAATCTACGATCGTATGGTCATGGATGGCCTTGTCCATATACCAGTTGCAAGTTTGGCTCCAGATCTTTTCTGTGTTAGCATGAATGGTCTTTCAAAATCTCACCGAATCGCAGGTTTCCGTGTGGGTTGGATGGTCTTGTCTGGACCTAAACATCATGTAAAAGGCTACATTGAGGGTCTCAACATGCTCTCTAACATGCGACTCTGTTCTAACGTACTTGCCCAACAGGTGGTTCAAACCTCACTAGGTGGTCACCAATCGGTTGATGAACTGCTTCTTCCTGGTGGTCGCATCTATGAGCAACGAAACTTCATCTACAAGGCTATTCAAGAAATTCCAGGCTTATCAGCTGTAAAACCAAAAGCTGGTCTCTATATCTTCCCTAAAATTGACCGAAATATGTACCGCATCGACGATGATGAACAGTTTGTCCTAGATTTCTTGAAGCAAGAAAAGGTGCTCTTGGTACATGGACGTGGCTTTAACTGGAAAGAACCAGACCACTTCCGTATTGTTTATCTCCCTCGTGTGGATGAATTGGCACAAATCCAAGAAAAGATGACTCGTTTCTTGAGACAGTATCGAAGATAAGGCTTTCATGGGAAAAAGCTGGAAACATTTGCTCCAGGCTATTGACAAATGAATCAGAATCATATAGAATAGTAAAGTATGTTTAGTAACTGATCACTTTATAGCCGGCTAAACGAATACAAAATCTATGAGGAGGTATTCATCGTGAAACGTACTTATCAACCAAGTAAACTACGTCGTGCGCGTAAACACGGATTCCGTAACCGTATGTCAACTAAAAACGGTCGTCGCGTATTGGCAGCTCGTCGTCGTAAAGGACGCAAAGTTTTGGCTGCATAATCCAAACAAATGAAACAAAGAAGTCAGTAGGAACTCGAGCCTACTGATTTTTCTTTTATTTAAAAAGAGAGTTTTCTAAAGTTATTGATTTAGAATAAACATTTTAGAAGACGTCCTGAAAAAATCACATTTAGAAAAAGCTCAAAATCAGAAGATTAATTCACTGATTTTGAGCTTTCTTTATTCTTTCAAATGATAAGAGTAGCTAGCCACGACGACATCTTCGTGCCATCTGAGAGCATATTTTAATTTGAGGCTCATTTGATTGTGTAGGATATTTTGCCAAGGTTTATTAGGGATAAACTGGGGAACTAGAACTGTAACCGTGTAGTTCTTTTTCTTGGCTTCTTGAGAGATTTTTCGAACATAGCGAACTGTTGGTGTGATGATATCGCGATAGCTAGTATTAATGTTTTTTAGAGTGATATTTGGGAAGTAGTCAGCAAATTCTTGGAGGATTTCTTGGTCTTTTTCCTCCGTTTCCTTGGTGGAAATGTGCATAGCCAAAACCTCATTTCCTATGCTTTGAGCGTAATTAATCGCTCCGACGCTGACTCGAGTCACATTTCCCACTAGGACAAGGACGACATTGCCATCGTAGGTTTTCTTTTGAATTCCTTCATAAAGTCGAAGTTGTTTGGCCACTTTTTGGTAATGACTGTGGATGGACAAAAATAGGAAAGTTAGGACTAGGATGATTGGGAAGAATGGCCAGATATCTCCAAGTCTGAAGAAGAGTAGAATAAGGACGATAGCGTAACAAATGATAGCACCGAGGATGTTAGCAAAGGCAGATTTTAAGAAATGAGAGCCTTTTTCTTTTTTCCAGTGGCGAATCATACCTGTTTGAGAAAGTGCAAAGGGGACGAAAACTCCGATAGTATAAAGAGGGATCAAGCGTTCTGTATTTCCGTTGAAAATAAGCAGAAGGATTATAGCGCCAAAAGCTAAGGTTAAAATACCGTTTGAATAACCCAAGCGGTCACCCTTTTCCATAAAGAGATGGGGCATGTACTTGTTCTTAGCCATATTGTAAGCCAACATTGGAAAGGCAGAAAAACCAGTATTTGCAGCAACAGCTAGGATTAGGGCAGTTGAGAATTGGAAGAGATAATAAACAATCTGACCGGGAGCTGAATTCCCTAAAATCCCTTTAGCCATTTGTGAAAGGATTGTTTCTCCATGTTGAGGTGTAATTCCCATCCAGTAGCTTAAGAAGGTAATGCCTGCAAATAGAAATCCGAGAATCAGAGACATGATGGTCAGTGTCTGAGCAGCGTTCTTCTCTTTGGGAGTTTTGAAAAATGGAACGGCATTTGAGATAGCTTCAACCCCTGTTAGTGAAGCTGAACCGCTGGTAAAGGCTCTTAAAATCAGGACGATTGAGAGACTTGGGACAGTTTGACCAATTGCAGAAGTTGCATGATAGCTGAGAGAACCTGTCAATAGTTGGAAGATACCAAACAATAAGAGGAAGACCGTACTAAAGATAAAGAGATAGACAGGGATCATCAGAGAGCTTGCGGATTCCTTTAGTCCTCGTAGATTTAAAAGCATGAGCAAAAATACTAGAAAAATGGAGATGTAGAGATTGTAAGGATGGAGAGCAGGAAGTGCAGCAGTGATTGCATCTGCACCTGCAGCCACAGATACGGCTACTGTTAGCATGTAGTCAACAAGCAGGCTTCCTCCGGCAATCAAACCTAGTTCAGGTGATAGGTTTTCTCGAGTAACCATATAGGCTCCCCCGCCTTGAGGGTAGGCATGGATGATTTGTCGATAAGAAATGGTCAGGCTAGCTAATAGTAAGAGGACAAAGATACCAATAGGGAGACTCCACCAAATAGCTAGGGGAGAAAGACTAGCCAAGACGAGGACGACCTGCTCGGGTCCATAAGCAATAGATGATAGAGCATCGCTTGAGAGCATTGCGAGTGCTTGTGTTTTTCCAAGAAGTCCTCCTTCACCTTCTGTTAAGGATTTAAGGGGACGACCAATGAAGGTATATTTTAGTTTTGTAAACATTTTCTTTCCTTTTTTGAAAATTTCAACAAGAGTTATTATACTGCTATGAAAATAAGCAGTCAAGAAAAAATGAATGATTTCAAAATATTTTTTCCTATAAGGATGAGACTACTTTTTTTGGTATAATAGAAGGTAGAAAAAACGAGGAAATATAAATGATTTTTGATACTCATACCCACTTGAATGTGGAAGAATTTTTGGGACGCGAGGAAGAAGAAATTGCCTTAGCAGCTGAAATGGGCGTAACTCGGATGAATATCGTGGGTTTTGACAAGCCTACTATTGAGCGGGCCATAGAACTAGCAGATAAGTATGATCAACTCTATGCGACTATTGGTTGGCATCCGACAGAGGCAGGGACCTATACAGAGGATGTTGAGAATTACTTGCTAGAAAAACTAAAACATCCTAAAGTTGTTGCCTTGGGTGAGATTGGTTTGGACTATCACTGGATGACAGCACCTAAAGAAGTGCAAGAGAAGTTTTTCCGTCGTCAGATTCAGCTATCTAAGGAACTGGATTTACCTTTTATGGTTCACACCCGTGACGCACTAGAAGATACTTATGAGATTATCAAGAGCGAAGGAGTCGGTCCCCGTGGCGGCATCATGCATTCCTTCTCTGGTTCTCTGAAATGGGCTGAAAAGTTTGTGGAGCTAGGTATGACCATTTCCTTTTCTGGAGTGGTGACTTTCAAAAAGGCAACAGACATTCAGGAAGCAGCCAAAGAGTTGCCTTTGGATAAGATTTTGGTAGAAACAGATGCGCCTTACTTGGCACCCGTTCCCAAACGTGGCCGTGAAAACAAGACAGCTTACACGCGCTATGTAGTGGACTTTATTGCAGATTTGCGGGGCATGACAACAGAAGAATTAGCGGCTGTGACAAGTGCCAATGCAGAAGGCATTTTTGGATTGGAAAGTAAATCATGAAAGAGAAAATTTACCAAGTCATCGTAGTCGAAGGACGTGATGACACGGCAAATCTAAAACGTTATTTTGATGTGGAGACCTATGAGACTCGTGGATCGGCTATCAATGAACAAGATCTTGAACGAATTCAACGTCTACATGAGCGTCATGGGGTGATTGTTTTTACAGATCCTGATTTTAACGGGGAGCGGATTCGTCGGATGATTATGACGGCCATTCCGACAGTGCAACACGCCTTTCTCAAACGAGAAGAAGCAGTGCCTAAGTCTAAGACAAAGGGACGTTCTCTAGGAATCGAACATGCCAGCTACGAAGATTTGAAGACAGCTTTGGCTCAAGTCACCGAGCAGTTTGAAGCAGAAAGCGACTTTGATATTAGCCGTAGTGACTTGATTCGTCTAGGTTTTTTAGCAGGAGCGGATAGCCGAAAACGCCGAGAGTATCTGGGCGAACAGCTACGCATTGGCTATTCTAACGGTAAGCAACTCCTCAAGCGTTTAGAGTTATTTGGAATCAGCTTGGCTGAAATTGAAGAGGCCATGAAATCTTATGAGAATTGAGAAACCTCCCCAAAATACTAAGGGAATATGATACAATAGAAGTAATCATATACGGTTTAATCAGGCTTGGTAGGAAGCATTAGAAAAGTGACTCCATAGAATTTGTGCTGAGTGGAGATAATGAGGAGAAAAAATGGGAATCTTTGACTATTTGAAAAAGACTGAAGCGGAAGAAGAGTCTAAAAACAATGCATGTGTGGGAGTTTTGGACTTTCTCCCAATGAAAGAAACGAATCAATTATTGATCGTTGGGAGTTTAGAAGGGACTCTGAAGGTTGGGGATCAGTTGCAGTTATGCAATCCTGACCAAGGAATGGAGGCTCTTGGTACTGTAGAAGTCAAAAAACTCAGCAGTCAAAACAAAGATGCAGATAGTCTAACGGATCAAGTACTCGCCCATCTAGTAGTTGATAGGAATCCTTCTTTGGATGAATTGAAAAAGGGAAGTGTGCTCTTTAGTTCAGGCATTGATGAAGAGCAAAAATTATCTAGCTATTCAGATGCTCTTTATCGTGCTTTTGTAGCCATCCAAGAGGGGCAGTTGACCAATGAGGATTATTTGGCAGCTAGCCTTGATGACAGCGTAGAGATTTTACGTCTCTTTTTATGGAAATGCCGTCAAAATCAGGAAACTGAAAGTGAAGAAAGCTATCAAATCAACACTCGTAAGTTGGAACGTCTAGCAGAAATTGTCAAGGACAAATTGTTAGCGGCAGATTCTGTTTATGCTGTTTATTCAGAAAAAACAGGCGAACCCTATCTTTTTTCAACGACCTATGACAGGGGAGACGAGGGCTATCTCTGCACGGATCCCATGATTATGCTTTTGACCCCATCTTGGTATCGCCAATTCAAGGAAACCATTGACAGCCAACCAAACTCAGTCGTAAAATTGATTGAAAATACGGAAGATAAAAAAGGAATTGAGAATTTCCTTGGGACAGCCTTTTACTTAAACGGTGCCATGGGAGCAATCTTTAATTCCAAGGAAGTCAGCATCAGTGCCTCAGCCTTGGTTCAAAAACCAGATTTTTCTGATTTACCAGAAATACAAGTGCCTGTCATGAATCCTGACCTGGTAAAATGGATGCTCTTGATGGGGCAGATGGACCAACCGACTACAGAGGAGCAAGAACTAGTTTATGGACTTTACTATAAGTTCTTCGCTATGGCTATGCCTAAAGCAAAATTCTTGCTTCCATTAGATGCAGCATCAGGATTCCCAGAGGATAATTCAGAAGGAAATTCCTTTGTTTTGGAAAAAGACGCTAACTTTAATATTCCCGTTAGAGAGGGAAAAGATGGACGAAATTCCGTCCCAGTCTTTACCGATTGGAAACGACTGAGAATGGTCTTTGATGAAAAATGGAATGGGATGATCGAAGAAGCTGGAGGCATGATTGAGGGCTTTGACTATGCCATAAACCCAACGGAATACTATGAAGCAGGTGCTTATGTTAGTCTAACAGCTTTTAGAGACATGCAAAAGCTTAGTGACAAGTAAAGAGGAAGAGCTCAAGATTAGAAAGTTCTTTAATATTAGAAAAGAGAATAGATGAGAATTGCAGATTATAGCGTGACCAAGGCAGTGCTGGAGCGTCACGATTTTACCTTTAAAAAATCCTTCGGGCAAAATTTCTTGACCGATACCAATATCCTTCAAAAAATCGTGGATACGGCTGAGATTAATGACCAGGTCAATGTTATTGAAATTGGTCCAGGGATTGGTGCTTTGACTGAATTTTTGGCTGAGCGTGCAGCTCAAGTCATGGCCTTTGAGATTGATCACCGTTTGGTGCCAATCCTAGCAGATACCCTACGTGATTTTGACAATGTGACCGTAGTTAACGAAGATATTCTTAAGGTTGATTTGGCGCAGCATATCCAAAATTTTAAAAATCCTGACCTGCCTATTAAGGTAGTAGCCAACTTACCTTACTACATCACGACCCCTATTCTCATGCACTTGATTGAAAGTGGCATTCCTTTTAGTGAGTTTGTGGTTATGATGCAAAAAGAAGTGGCGGATCGTATTTCTGCTCAACCAAATACCAAGGCATACGGTAGCTTGTCTATTGCTGTGCAGTATTACATGACGGCCAAGGTTGCCTTTATCGTACCTCGTACGGTCTTTGTGCCAGCGCCAAATGTGGATTCGGCTATCTTAAAAATGGTACGCCGTCCAGAGCCAGCGGTTGCGGTAGAAGATGAGAATTTCTTTTTTAAGGTTTCAAAGGCTAGCTTCACTCACCGCCGCAAGACCTTGTGGAACAACTTGACAGGTTACTTTGGCAAGACTGAGGAAGTCAAGGACAAACTGACTAAGGCTTTGGACCAGGCTGGACTATCCCCAAGTGTACGTGGTGAAGCTCTTGGCTTAGAAGAATTTGCTAGCCTAGCAGACGCACTCAAAGGACAAGGACTCTAAGATGCAGGGACAAATCATTAAAGCCTTGGCGGGTTTCTACTATGTGGAGAGTGATGATCAGGTTTATCAGACACGCGCGCGTGGGAATTTTCGTAAAAAAGGCCATACGCCCTATGTTGGAGATTGGGTAGATTTTTCTGCGGAGGAAAATTCCGAAGGTTATATCCTCAAGATTCATGAACGAAAAAATAGTTTGGTTCGTCCACCCATTGTCAATATTGACCAAGCCGTTGTCATTATGTCCGTTAAAGAACCTGACTTTAATAGCAACTTGTTGGATCGCTTCTTGATTCTTTTAGAGCATAAGGGCATTCATCCTATCGTCTATATTTCCAAGATGGACTTACTGGAAGATGGGGGAGAACTGGATTTTTACGAACAGACCTATGGTGCTATTGGTTACGATTTTGTGACTAGTAAAGAGGAACTCTTGCCACTATTGACAAACAAGGTGACAGTCTTTATGGGGCAGACAGGTGTTGGGAAGTCAACCCTTCTTAATAAAATCGCACCTGACCTTAATCTAGAGACGGGAGAAATCTCTGATAGTCTAGGCCGTGGTCGTCATACCACTCGAGCTGTTAGTTTTTACAATCTTAATGGCGGGAAAATCGCAGACACACCAGGATTTTCATCTTTGGATTATGAAGTATCAACAGCAGAAGACCTTAATCAGGCCTTTCCAGAAATTGCCTCTGTAAGCCGAGACTGCAAGTTCCGCAGTTGTACGCATACTCATGAGCCATCTTGTGCAGTGAAACCAGCAGTAGAAGAGGGCATTATTGCAAACTTCCGTTTCGACAACTATCTACAATTCCTCAGTGAGATTGAAAATCGCAGAGAAACCTATAAAAAAGTCAGCAAAAAAATTCCAAAATAAGGAGAAACCTATGTCTCAATACAAGATTGCTCCGTCAATTCTGGCAGCGGATTATGCCAACTTTGAACGTGAAATCAAACGCCTAGAAGCAACTGGGGCAGAATACGCCCATATCGATATCATGGATGGTCACTTTGTACCTCAGATCAGCTTTGGTGCAGGTGTAGTCGAGGCTCTTCGTCCTCATAGCAAGATGGTCTTTGACTGCCACTTAATGGTATCAAATCCTGAACATCATCTAGAAGACTTTGCGCGTGCAGGAGCAGATATCATCAGTATCCATGTGGAAGCAACACCTCATATTCATGGTGCCCTCCAAAAGATTCGTTCTTTGGGAGTAAAGGCTTCTGTTGTCATTAACCCTGGAACACCTGTTGAAGCTATCAAGCATGTTCTTCACCTAGTTGACCAAGTCTTGGTGATGACAGTTAATCCCGGATTTGGTGGACAAGCCTTTCTACCTGAAACTATGGGTAAGATTCGTGAGTTAGTGGCACTTCGTGAGGAGAAGGGCTTGAACTTTGAAATCGAAGTTGATGGTGGGATTGATGATAAAACTATTGCTCAAGCCAAAGAAGCTGGTGCTACAGTCTTTGTAGCAGGATCCTATGTTTTTAAGGGAGATGTCAATGAACGAGTGCAAGCCCTCCGAAAACAACTGGACTAAAGTTGCAGTTTTTGCTGGTGGAGATCGCGGGCACTATCGGACAGATTTTGACTGCTTTATCGGTGTGGATCGAGGCTCACTTTGGGTACTGGAGGAAAAACTTCCTCTTGCTCTTGCAGTTGGGGATTTTGATTCTGTGACTACAGAAGAGCGTCAGTTGATTCAAGAACGTTCGCAGTACTTTGTCCAAGCCCAGCCAGAAAAAGATGATACCGATCTGGAACTAGCACTTTTAACGATTTTTGAAAAAAATCCTCAGGCTCAGGTGACCATATTTGGTGCCCTAGGTGGTCGCATCGATCATATGTTGGCCAATGTTTTTCTACCCAGTAATCCTAAGTTAGCACCCTATATGCGCCAAATAGAGATTGAGGATGGGCAAAACTTGATTAGCTATTGCCCAGAAGGGACCAGTCAGCTAGAACCACGTTCGGACTATGATTACCTTGCATTTATGCCTGTGAGGGATAGCCAGTTGACCATTATCGGTGCCAAGTATGAACTGACAGAGGAGAATTTTTTCTTTAAGAAAGTTTACGCTTCTAACGAATATATAGATAGGGAAGTTTCGGTAACATGCCCAGATGGCTATGTGGTCGTATTGCATAGTAAGGACAGGAGATAGGATGGAGATTGTATTACTACTATTATTAATTGCTAACCTAGCCGGCCTCTTTCTCATTTGGCAGAGGCAGGAAAAGCAGGAGAAATACCTGACCAAAAGTTTAGAAGACCAGGCAGATAATCTCTCAGACCAGTTAGATTATCGATTTGAGCAGGCCAGACAAGTAAGCCAATTGGACCAAAAAAATCTAGAAGTGGCTGTTAGCGACCGTTTGCAGGAGGTGCGAATCGAATTGCACCAAGGCTTAACTCAAGTTCGGAAGGAAATGAATGAAAACCTCCTCCAAACAAGAGATAAGACAGACCAACGCCTCCAAGCCTTGCAGGAGTCAAATGAACAACGCTTAGAACAAATGCGCCAAACGGTCGAGGAAAAATTAGAAAAGACCTTGCAGACACGCTTGCAGGCTTCCTTTGAGACAGTTTCCAAGCAATTGGAATCTGTCAATCGTGGCCTTGGAGAAATGCAGACGGTTGCCCGTGATGTCGGCGCTCTTAATAAAGTCTTATCTGGTACAAAAACTCGAGGAATTCTAGGAGAATTACAACTGGGACAGATTATCGAAGATATCATGACGCCTGCTCAGTATGAACGAGAATTTGCAACTGTTGAAAATTCGAGTGAACGAGTAGAATACGCCATCAAGTTGCCTGGACAAGGCGACCAAGAATATGTATATCTGCCGATTGACTCCAAGTTTCCACTGGCGGATTATTACCGCTTAGAAGAGGCTTATGAAGCAGGTGATAAGGATGAGATTGAGCGTTGTCGTAAATCTCTCCTAGCAAGTGTTAAGCGTTTTGCTAAAGATATCAAGAGTAAGTATCTGGCGCCACCTCGAACAACCAATTTTGGTGTCTTGTTTGTTCCAACAGAAGGACTCTATTCAGAAATCGTTCGTAATCCGATTTTCTTTGATGATTTGAGACGGGAGGAGCAGATTATTGTCGCAGGTCCAAGTACCTTGTCAGCCCTCCTTAATTCACTTTCAGTTGGGTTCAAGACTCTCAATATCCAAAAGAGTGCTGACCATATTAGTAAAACTCTTGCTAGTGTTAAAACTGAGTTTGGTAAGTTCGGTGGTATTTTGGTTAAAGCGCAAAAACACCTCCAACATGCCTCTGGCAATATTGATGAATTATTAAACCGACGTACTACTGCTATCGAGCGAACGCTTCGACATATTGAATTGTCAGAAGGTGAACCTGCGCTTGATTTACTCCAGTTCCAAGAAGATGAGGAAGAATATGAAGATTAGTAACATGAAGAAAGACGAGTACTTTGAAGGTTTTTACCTGATTAAGTCAGCTGATTTAAGGCAAACTCGTGCAGGAAAAAATTATCTAGCTTTCACCTTTCAAGATGATAGCGGGGAAATCGAAGGAAAACTCTGGGATGCCCAACCTCATAACGTTGAGGCCTTTACGGCAGGGAAAGTTGTCCACATGCAGGGGCGTCGTGAAGTATACAATAACACTCCGCAAGTCAATCAAATTACACTGCGTTTGCCTCAGCCTGGAGAACCCAATGACCCAGCAGATTTTAAGGTAAAATCTCCAGTAGATGTAAAGGAAATCCGTGACTATATGGCACAGATGATTTTCAAAATCGAAAATCCCATCTGGCAACGAATCGTTCGTAGCCTTTATACCAAATACGATAAGCAGTTTTATTCTTATCCAGCTGCTAAAACCAATCATCACGCCTTTGAAACAGGACTTGCTTATCATACAGCAACCATGGTACGTTTAGCAGATGCAATAGGAGATGTTTATCCTCAACTCAATAAAAGTCTATTATATGCTGGAATCATGCTCCATGATCTAGCTAAAGTCATTGAGTTAACGGGCCCTGATCAGACAGAATATACAGTAAGAGGAAATCTTTTAGGGCATATCGCTTTGATTGACAGTGAAATTACAAAGACAGTGATGGAGTTAGGAATCGATGAAACGAAAGAAGAGGTTGTCCTCCTTCGTCATGTTATTCTTAGCCACCACGGTCTTCTTGAATATGGAAGTCCTGTTCGTCCACGTATCATGGAAGCAGAGATTATTCATATGATTGATAATCTAGATGCAAGCATGATGATGATGTCAACTGCACTAGCATTGGTTGATCAAGGAGAAATGACCAACAAGGTCTTTGCAATGGACAATCGTTCCTTCTACAAACCAAAAATAGACTAGAAACAAAAAAATGAGCTTTATTTTGACAATAAAGTTCGTTTTTTTGACTTCAGTATGTTATAATGAAAACAAGACTAAATAAAAGAACGGTGAATACGTAATGAAATTAAGAAGAAGTGACCGGATGGTTGTGATTTCCAATTATTTGATCAACAATCCTTATAAATTAACCAGCCTTAATACTTTTGCAGAAAAGTATGAATCAGCTAAATCTTCAATTTCAGAAGATATTGTCATTATTAAGCGAGCTTTTGAAGAAATTGAAATTGGTCATATCCAAACTGTGACAGGTGCAGGTGGAGGAGTTATTTTTACACCATCTATTTCTACTCAAGATTCTAAAGCAATTATTAATGAGCTTCGGGAAAAGCTTTCAGAAAGCGATCGTATCCTTCCTGGTGGTTATATCTATCTATCTGACTTGCTCAGCACACCGTCAATCTTGAAAAATATCGGTCGTATTATTGCTAAGAGCTTTATGGATCAGAAGATTGATGCCGTTATGACTGTTGCGACCAAAGGGGTTCCACTTGCAAATGCAGTGGCAAATGTTCTCAACGTACCATTTGTCATTGTCCGTCGTGACTTAAAAATTACTGAGGGTTCAACTGTTAGTGTCAACTACGTATCAGGTTCTAGTGACCGTATCGAAAAAATGTTCCTTTCAAAACGTAGCCTCAAAGCAGGAAGTCGTGTCTTGATCGTCGATGACTTCTTGAAGGGTGGAGGAACCATTAACGGGATGATTAGCCTCTTGTCTGAGTTTGATTCAGAGTTGGCTGGTGTAGCTGTCTTTGCTGATAATGCACAGGAAGACCGTGAGCAACAGTTCGACTACAAGTCACTCTTGAAGGTTACCAATATTGATGTGAAGAACCAACAAATTGCTGTTGAAGTTGGAAATATCTTCGATACAGAAAAATAAGAGATAATAAGATACTAAAAGGTTGGAACTTTTGTCCCAGCCTTTCTTTGATAATGGATATGAAGGAGTTCTATGAAAACACCATTTATTAAACGTGAAGACTTAGAAAAAATCGTTGAAGAGTTTCCAACGCCTTTCCACCTCTACGACGAAAAAGGGATTCGCGAGAAAGCACGCGCAGTTAATCAAGCTTTTTCTTGGAATAAAGGATTTAAAGAATATTTCGCAGTAAAAGCAACCCCAACTCCAGCCATCTTAAAAATTTTGAAAGAAGAAGGATGTGGAGTGGATTGCTCTAGCTATGTAGAGCTTTTGATGAGTCACAAGCTTGAGTTTACAGGCCCAGACATGATGTTCTCATCCAATAACACTCCTGATCAAGAGTACGCATATGCCCATGAATTGGGAGCTACCATTAACCTGGATGCCTTCGAAGATATTGAGCATTTAGAGCGAGCTACAGGAATTCCTGAAATTATCTCTTGCCGCTATAATCCCGGTGGAGTATTTGAACTAGGAACAGATATTATGGATAATCCTGGTGAAGCTAAGTTTGGGATGACCAAGGAGCAACTCTTTGAAGCCCTTGTTATTCTGAAAGAAAAGGGAGCAAAAACCTTTGGGATTCATTCTTTTCTTGCTTCAAATACAGTGACCCACCTCTATTATCCAGAATTGGCGCGCCAACTCTTTGAGTTAGCCGTAGAAATTAAGGATAAATTGGGTATTTCACTAGACTTTATCAATCTTTCGGGTGGTATAGGGGTCAACTATCGCCCAGACCAAGAGCCTAATGACATTGATTTAATTGGTGAGGGAGTTCGTCAGGTTTATGAAGAAGTCCTTACACCAGCAGGTCTTGGTCAAGTTAAGATTTTTACAGAACTAGGACGCTTTATGTTGGCACCTCATGGAATTCTAGTTACAAAAGTAACTCATAAAAAGAAAACCTACCGTACCTATCTAGGGGTAGATGCGTCAGCTGTCAATCTTATGAGACCAGCTATGTATGGTGCTTATCACCATATTACTAATATGATGAATCCTGACGGTAAAGCTGAAGTCGTTGATGTTGTTGGTTCACTATGTGAAAACAACGACAAGTTTGCGATTAATCGTGAAATACCTCAAACAGAAATTGGCGATCTGTTGGTTATTCATGATACAGGTGCGCATGGATTTTCTATGGGTTATCAGTACAATGCTAAACTACGCTCAGCTGAAATCCTCTACACAGAGGATGGTGGTGCACGGCTAATCCGTAGAGCAGAGCGACCTGAGGACTATTTTGCAACCTTATATGGTTTTGATTTTGACAAGAATGAATAGAGTTTTTGAAAATCGTGAAAGTTGAAAGAAAAAAATAGCTTGTTTTCTAAAAAGTAAACAAAAATTCTTGTTTTTCCTTTTAGTCGTGATATAATAAAGCTATAAAACGGTTTCAAGAAAGGGAACGATATGAGTGAAGAAACAATTGATTATGGACAAGTGACAGGGATGGTACACTCAACAGAGAGTTTTGGTTCTGTTGATGGACCGGGTATTCGTTTTATTGTGTTTCTTCAGGGCTGTCAAATGCGTTGCCAGTACTGTCATAACCCAGATACATGGGCTATGGAAACCAATAAGTCTCGTGAACGAACAGTGGATGATGTTTTAGAAGAAGCTCTTCGTTATCGGGGTTTCTGGGGCAAAAAGGGTGGTATTACAGTCAGCGGTGGAGAAGCTCTACTTCAAATTGATTTTTTGATTGCCCTCTTTACAAAGGCAAAAGAAAAAGGTATACACTGTACCCTTGATACCTGTGCTCTTCCATTCCGTAATAAACCACGGTATCTTGAAAAATTCAACAAGCTGATGGATGTGACAGATTTAGTTCTTCTTGACATCAAGGAAATCAATGAGGAGCAACATAAGATTGTAACTAGTCAGACCAATAAAAATATCTTGGCTTGTGCTCAATATCTATCAGATATTGGTAAACCTGTTTGGATTCGTCACGTACTAGTGCCTGGATTGACAGACCGTGATGAAGATTTGATTGAACTTGGTAAGTTCGTAAAAACTCTTAAAAACGTTGATAAGTTTGAAATCTTACCTTACCACACCATGGGAGAGTTCAAATGGCGTGAACTTGGGATTCCGTATTCACTTGAAGGGGTTAAACCTCCGACAGCAGAACGTGTGAAGAATGCTAAGGAATTGATGGATACAGAAAGCTATCAAGATTACATGAAACGTGTACATGGATAAAAAGAAGCCTGATGGGAACATCGGGCTTTTGTTGTATTAAAAAAGCTTAGCTAGAATGCTAAGCCTTTTATTTTTTATCTAGAATGTTGTTTTCCAGAATTGCGTTTTTTGTTTTTCTTCTTGTTAGAAGTTGTGATAGCAGTTGTTGACTCAGGAGTCACGTCCTTTCGACTAGCTGAACTAGTGCTAGCCTTAGGTGGGTTTTTAGCGTATTCTTCACGGACTTTTTTACGAAGTTTTGGACGAACAATGTAGTTGATAATGAATTGTTGAAGAATCATCATGAAACCACCGACAACCCAGTATAGAGTTACACTGGCTGGTGAGAAGATTGAGAACATGACGATCATCATCGGACTCATGTAAATCATCTTCTTGATTTGTTCTCTTTGAGTTTCGTCTTCAACCCCATGAAGAGAAAGAAGTGACTGAAGATAGTAGAGAACACCTGCGAAGGCCACTAAAATCCAACTTGGTGATCCAAGTTCAATTCCTAGGAAGTTAGCTTCAGCAACTCCTTCTGTATGTTGAGCTGCAAAGTAGATAGCTGAGAAGAACGGCATTTGAAGCAAGAGTGGGAAACATCCTACTCCGCCAAACATGCTGATACCGTGCTCTTTTTGAGCGGCGAAGAGAGCTTGTTGGGCTTCGAGTTTTTCTTCTTGTGTTTCTGCTTCCTTGAGTCGAGTTTGGTGTGGTTCAAGGACATGTTTGAGAGCGTTCATCTTTTCAGAATGAAGCGTTGCTTTCCAAGATTGATAGATACCAAGTGGTAAAATAATCAAGCGGACAATAATGGTCACAATGATGATTCCTAGACCAAAACCAAGCCCCTGGTCGTTAGCGAAGTACTTGATGGCTTCAGCCATAGGTGCTCCGATTGTATTCCAAATCAATCCTGTAGGTTGTCCTGTTGCTTTATCAACCTGTACACAACCTGTCAAGACTAATAGCATAGCCATTCCCATAGCTGAAATGGCAAAACGTTTTACTAATTTCACTATTTTCTATTCCTTATCTAAAAATTATACCTTTCTATTCTACTGTTTTTTTTGAAAATATACAATAGTTCTAGAGACCTAATTTGCGACTTTGAAATCCGAATAGGAAGGGAAATTGCTCAGTTGCACATCTAGGTATGTTACTTTTGAGAAGGGAGTTGGTCCTTTTCTGATTTCTTGGATAAATTTGGCCATAATGGCTGAAGACTCTGCTTGAGCAAGGATTTCAACAGTTCCGTCATCATTGTTCCAAACACGTCCAGTGATTCCGCCTAATTCTAAAGCAAGACTATAGACACCCCAGCGAAAACCGACTCCCTGGACTCGTCCTTGAGCAATCATTTTCACCTTTTGCATACCAAACCTCCTTGAGTGTGTTATAATATATCTATGACTATTATAACCTCTAAAGCCAATTCTGTGGTGAAAAAGGCTAAGAAATTACATCAAAAAAAATATCGAAAAAATAGTTACCTGATAGAAGGTTGGCATTTGTTTGAGGAGGCTATTCAAGCAGGTGCTACAATTGAAACAATATTTGCTTTGATTGAGCATGGTGAAAAATTAGGAACTTATCCTCAGACTGTCTTTGTGTCGGAAGAAATCTTGCTTGATTTAGCAGATTCGCAAACTCCTCAGGGCATCGTTGCCATAGTAAAAAAGGAGGAGGAACAAGTGCCGGACCTGACCTCTGGAAAATATCTTTTCTTGGAAGACGTGCAGGATCCTGGAAATGTTGGCACGATGATTCGGACGGCAGATGCAGCAGGTTTTTCTGGAGTTATCGTTTCAAGTAAGTCAGCTGATATTTATAGTTTAAAAACACTTCGTTCAATGCAAGGTAGTCATTTCCATTTGCCGATTTATCGCATGCCTGTTGAAACATTTGTTGAAGAGGCAAAAAAGACTGCCCTACCGATACTAGCAACTAGCCTATCTCAAAATTCTAAAGATTATCGTGAGCTGGTTCGGCTAGAGAATTTTGCCTTGGTTATGGGAAATGAAGGTCAAGGAATTAGTCTGTTCATGACGGAGCAAGCTGACCAACTGGTTCACATAAGCATGAAAGGGCAGGCGGAAAGTCTAAATGTCGCTATTGCGGCAGGTATACTCATGTTTTATTTGAGTTAAAATAGTTAATTTTTGTTATAATCAGTAAAAAGATTTTAAAAGGAGAAGTAATATGAATCAAACAATTATTCAAGAACATTCTGGTTTGAATCAATTCTATGCAAAAGTCTATGCTTTTGTAGGAGTTGGAATTGCCTTATCTGCTCTTGTTTCAGCCTTGATGCTAACAACCTTCCAAGATGTTTTAGTTCAGTTGATGCTGAATGCTCGAATTTGGTTAATTGTGACAGGTGTGGTGGAAGTTGCCCTTGTCATTGCAGCCAGTAATATGGCTTATAAGAATAGTCCAGCAGCTCTTCCTATTTTCCTCATTTATTCTGTAATAAATGGTTTTTCGCTTAGTTTTATTGTGTCGCTATACCTTCCTGGGACAGTATTGACGGCTTTCATTTCTAGCGCTGCCCTCTTCTTTGTCATGGCTATTATCGGAGTTGTGATTAAAAAGGACTTGAGTGGTATCGGGCGTGCTTTGATTGCAGCCTTGGTAGGTCTCATTTTAGCTATGATTGTTAATGTATTCTTAAACAGTGGTCTCTTCGACTACATTATCAGTATTGTCATGGTTCTTGTTTTTGCAGGTTTGATTGCTTGGGATAACCAAAAGATTCGCTATGTTTATGAAGAATCAAATGGTCAAGTCGCTACAGGTTGGGCAATCTCTCTAGCTCTAGCGTTATATCTTGATTTTATCAACCTCTTTCTCAGCTTCTTGCGTATCTTTGGAAGTGATGATTAATACTTTTAGAGCTCAAATGAGCTCTTTTTTCTTTTATTTTTACTGATAAAAAGGTATAATCATCTTATTATTCAAAAGGAGAGATGTATGAAGAAAAGTTTTATCCATCAGCAAGAAGAGATTTCCTTTGTAAAAAATACCTTTACCCAGTATTTAAAAGATAAATTAGAAGTAGTAGAAGTACAAGGTCCAATCTTGAGTAAGGTTGGGGACGGGATGCAGGATAATCTTTCTGGTATTGAAAATCCAGTATCCGTTAAAGTTCTACAAATTCCAAATGAAACCTATGAGGTAGTCCATTCGCTTGCTAAGTGGAAACGCCATACCTTGGCACGTTTTGGTTTTGGCGAAGGAGAAGGACTCTTCGTTCATATGAAGGCTCTTCGTCCAGACGAAGATTCACTAGATGCGACTCACTCGGTTTATGTTGACCAGTGGGACTGGGAAAAGGTCATTCCTAATGGGCATCGCAACCTAGCTTATCTTAAAGAAACAGTTGAAAAGATTTATAAGGCCATTCGTTTGACAGAACTTGCAGTCGAAGCCCGCTATGATATTGAGTCAATTCTGCCTAAACAAATTACTTTTATCCATACTGAGGAACTTGTGGAGCGTTACCCAGACTTAACACCTAAAGAACGTGAAAATGCTATTTGTAAAGAGTTTGGCGCAGTCTTCCTAATTGGTATTGGTGGAGAATTGTCTGATGGGAAACCTCATGACGGACGTGCACCTGACTATGACGATTGGACAACTGAGTCTGAAAATGGATACAAGGGTCTGAATGGAGATATCCTTGTTTGGAATGATAACCTGGGTGCGGCTTTTGAATTATCTTCAATGGGAATTCGTGTCGATGAAGATACTCTACGTCGTCAAGTAGCTATCACGGGAGATGAAGAACGCTTAAATCTTGAGTGGCATAGAGCACTTTTGAATGGTCTCTTCCCTCTGACAATCGGTGGAGGGATAGGTCAATCTCGTATGGCGATGTTCCTGCTACGTAAGAAGCATATCGGTGAAGTCCAAACTAGTGTTTGGCCTCAAGAAGTCAGAGATACTTATGAAAATATTCTCTAAGGAATCGAACTACAAGGTTCGGTTTTTTTCTTTTTTGCAAGAATTTGGTATAATATAATTTATGAAAATTGTATCAGGAATCTACGGAGGACGTCCTCTAAAGACGCTTGATGGAAAAACGACCAGACCTACTTCTGATAAGGTTAGGGGAGCAATTTTTAATATGATTGGACCCTACTTTGAAGGGGGACGTGTATTAGACCTCTATGCAGGGAGTGGCGGTTTATCTATTGAAGCAGTTTCAAGAGGCATGTCAAGTGCGGTATTAGTGGAGAAAGATCGAAGAGCTCAAAGTATTGTGACAGAAAACATCCAGATGACCAAGGAAACTTCTAAGTTTCAGTTATTGAAAATGGAAGCTGAACGGGCTTTGGAACAAGTGGAAGGTGTCTTTGATCTCATCTTTTTGGACCCTCCCTATGCAAAGGAACAGATCGTTTCCGACATTGAAAAAATGGCCGAGAGAAATCTTTTGGCAGATGATGTCATGGTGGTCTGTGAAACAGATAAATCAGTAGAGCTTCCAGAAGAAATCGCCTGTTTGGGAATCTGGAAAGAAAAAATATATGGTATTAGTAAGGTGACGGTTTATGTCAGATAAGATTGGGCTATTCACAGGTTCTTTTGATCCAATTACCAATGGACATTTGGAACTAATTGAGCGTGCTAGTAAATTGTTTGATAAATTGTATGTAGGGATTTTTTATAACCCACATAAAACAGGTTTTTTGTCGATAGAAAGTCGAAAAAAAACTGTTGAAAAAGCAGTGGCGCATCTGAATAATATTGAAGTGTTGGCATCTCATGACGAGTTGGTTGTTGATGTTGCTAGAAGACTGGGTGTCCATGTTCTTGTTCGTGGATTACGTAACGCTGGAGACTTACAGTATGAAGCAAGTTTTGACTATTACAATCATCAGTTGGCAGGAGAAATTGAGACAGTCTACCTCCACAGTCGACTAGAACACTTATATCTTAGTTCTTCAGCGGTAAGAGAATTATTAAAATTTAATCGAGATATTAGTGAGTATGTGCCAGATGCTGTCTTAGAGGAGTTAAAAAATGAAGAAAAAAACTAGATGGCCCATATACCTGATTATAGGTTTGGTAATGACCTTTCTTGCATTTACGGTGCCTCTTCCATACTACATAGAGGTTCCGGGGACATCGGAGGATATTAGACGTATCTTGCAAGTAAATGAAAAGTTAGATAGCGAACCAGGGTCCTATCAATTTGTAACAGTTGGAGTTCAAAAAGCTAGATTAGCTCATTTGATTTATGCTTGGTTGACTCCCTTCACAGATATTCATAGTGCTAAAGAGATGACAGGTGGTTCATCAGACGCAGATTTTGTCCGAATTAACCAATTTTATATGGAAACTTCTCAGAATATGGCAAAATACCAGGGACTAAAGACTGCTGGTAAAAAGATAACTCTCAATTATTTAGGTGTCTACGTTTTAACTGTAACTGATAATTCAACCTTTAAAGGGATTCTCAATATTGCAGATACAGTAACAGCTGTCAATGATAAAACTTTTGAGAGTTCCAAAGAAATGGTTGAGTATGTCAACTCTCAAAATCTAGGAGATAAGGTTAAGGTAACCTATGAGGAAGACGGACAAATCAAATCTGCAGAGGGAAAAATTATTACGTTAGAAAATGGGAAAAATGGAATCGGAATTGGATTGATTGACCGTACAGAAGTAACGAGTGATGTACCTATTCAGTTTTCAACAGCAGGAATCGGTGGACCTAGTGCAGGATTGATGTTTAGTTTATCGATTTATACACAAATTGCTGAGCCAACTCTTCGTAACGGCCGTATCGTCGCAGGTACAGGAAGTATCGACAGGGATGGAAATGTCGGTGATATTGGTGGGATTGATAAAAAGGTTGTTGCTGCTTCTAAAAAAGGGGCTACAGTATTCTTTGCTCCAAATAATCCAGTCACTGAAGAGACTAAAAAAGCTAATCCTTATGCTAAAAACAACTATGATACAGCTTTAGAAGCTGCTGAAATGATTAAGACAGATATGAAGATTGTTCCAGTAAAAACACTTCAGGATGCGATAGACTATCTGAAAAACAATCCTTAAAAAGATAGTTAGTCCATAAACTAGCATAGAGCAAAAGAAGATGGTATAATAAGCCGATGATTCAATTATTTTTTACCCTTAGTAGTCATATGTTCTTTATTTACCTCGTCTTTCAACTTTTGAAGGATTTAGTCAAATGGGATCAGATTTTGAAGGTAACAAAGGCAAATGCGGGAAAAGTTCGATTCTTAGTAGCATTGATTAGTTTAGGACTAGGCTATCTTATTAGCTCCTTTTTCCTAAGTCTATTCCAACTATGGCGAGAAGCGATTCGAACACTACTCTAAAATTGTAAGCAAAGGAAAATATTTTATGGAAAAAATTGTAGTCCAAGGTGGGGATAATCGCCTGGTAGGAAGTGTCACCATTGAGGGTGCAAAAAATGCAGTCTTACCCTTACTTGCTGCAACTGTTTTAGCAAGTGAAGGAAAAACTGTCTTAAAAAATGTCCCTATCTTATCAGATGTGTTTACCATGAATCAGGTAGTTCGTGGCCTGCATGCTCAGGTTGATTTCGATCAGGATGCTCATATTGTCGAAGTTGATGCGACAGGTGATATCACAGAAGAAGCGCCATATAAGTATGTGAGCAAGATGCGTGCCTCTATTGTAGTTTTAGGACCAATTTTAGCACGCATGGGGCATGCAAAGGTTTCTATGCCTGGTGGCTGTACGATTGGTAGTCGTCCAATCGACCTTCACCTAAAGGGACTAGAAGCAATGGGCGCTCAGATTACTCAAACTGCTGGTTATATCGAGGCTAAGGCAGAACGCTTGCAGGGGGCCCATATTTATATGGACTTTCCTAGTGTTGGGGCAACTCAAAACTTGATGATGGCGGCTACTCTTGCTAATGGTGTAACTGTCCTTGAAAATGCTGCGCGTGAGCCAGAGATTGTGGATTTGGCTGTTCTACTAAATAAAATGGGTGCGAAGGTTAAGGGTGCTGGTACAGAAACGATTACCATCACTGGTGTTGAGAAGCTACACGGTGCTATACATAATGTTGTACAGGATCGTATTGAAGCGGGAACCTTCATGGTGGCAGCTGCTATGACTGGTGGAGACGTCTTAATCCAAGATGCGATTTGGGAACATAACCGTCCCTTGATTGCTAAGTTATTGGAAATGGGTGTTGAAGTAATCGATGAAGATGAAGGGATTCGTATCCGTTCTCAACGCGAGAAACTGAAAGCAGTTCATGTTAAGACCTTGCCACATCCAGGATTTCCTACGGACATGCAGGCTCAATTTACTGCTCTTATGACGGTTGCTCAAGGAGAATCAACTATGGTTGAGACAGTCTTTGAGAATCGTTTCCAACATCTAGAGGAGATGCGTCGGATGGGCTTACACTCAGAAATTATCCGTGATACTGCTCGTATCATTGGTGGTCAACGTCTCCAAGGTGCTGAAGTTCTATCAACAGACTTACGAGCTAGTGCGGCTTTGATTTTAACTGGCCTAGTTGCTGAAGGTGAAACTGTTGTTGGTAAACTTGTCCATTTGGATAGAGGTTACTATCGTTTCCATGAAAAATTGGCTCAGCTAGGAGCTAAGATTGAACGGGTAAGTGTGGAAGCAGATGAAGATGAATAAGCAAGTCACATATGTATTACATCGCTTTTTGTTGGTGATTATAGTGCTTCTAATAGGTGTTTTAGCGCTTGGTATTGGTTTAATGATTGGCTATGGTATCTTAGGCAAAGGACAAGATCCATGGGCTATTTTGGCACCAGCAAAATGGCAAGAACTCATAACAAAATTTACAGGAAAATAGGCTGGGAGACCAGTCTTTTTCTAGGAAATTAAGGAGACACAATGGAAAAAAATACAAGACAGGCTCTAGTTGGTTTACTAATATTTCTGCTCTTGTCTGCAGGAAGTTACTACATCAAAGAGATGCAGGATTCCAATTCTGCGCCTCAAACGCAAGTAAAACAGAAGTCACAATCGTCGGATGCCCCAAGTAGGGAACTAGCGGAAAGCATTCTGACAGATTCGGTTAAGAAACAAATAAAAGGTTCAATTGAATGGAACGGAGCAGGGGCTTTTATCATCAATGGCAATAAAACGAATCTAGATGCAAAGGTCTCAAGTCAACCCTATGCTGATAACAAAACCAAGACTGTGGGTGGTGAGATAGTTCCAACAGTAGCTAATGCCCTAATGTCTAAGGCAACAAGGCAGTATAAGGACCGTGAAGAAACCGGAAATGGTTCGACATCATGGACGCCAGCAGGATGGCATCAGGTTAAAAATTTAAAAGGGAACTACAATCATGCGGTTGATAGAGGTCATTTGCTGGGCTATGCCTTAATCGGAGGTCTCGAGGGTTTTGATGCCTCTACAAGTAATCCTAAAAACATTGCTGTTCAGACAGCCTGGGCCAATCAAGCTCGTGCAGAAGATTCTACTGGTCAAAACTACTATGAGAGTTTGGTCCGTAAGGCCTTGGACCAAAATAAACGTGTTCGTTACCGTGTTACTCTTCTCTATGCGACAGATAAGGACTTGGTTCCATCAGCATCACAAATTGAAGCCAAATCTTCTGATGGAGAATTAGAGTTTAATGTAGTTGTACCAAATGTACAGACAGGTATCAAACTAGATTATCGTACAGGTGAAGTTACGGTAACAAAAGATAAATAGATAAATGCCCCTATCTTGTTAGATGGGGGCATTTATTTTTGAAATCATAAAATAATGTGTAGAAGAGGAAAAATATGGTATAATAGTGTCAATTATACTATTTAGGAGAAGGTAAAATGGAAGACCCGAGCAGTCAGGATTTGTTACTGCAATGTTTACTATTAGTCGTATTAACTCTTTTCAACGCTTTTTTCTCTGCAACAGAGATGGCTATGGTATCACTCAGTCGTTCTCGTGTTGAGCAAAAAGCAGAAGAGGGAGATAAACGCTATATCCGTTTGTTAAAAGTACTTGAAAACCCTAATCACTTTTTATCGACTATTCAAGTTGGTATCACCTTAATCACTATCTTATCTGGGGCGCAATTGGCTGATACACTTGGACAAGAGATTGCTTCATGGATTGGAAATAGTGAGACAGCGAGAGCAGTGTCTTCTTTCTTGTCGCTAGCTTTCTTGACTTATATTTCGATTGTCTTTGGGGAACTTTACCCAAAACGTATTGCTCTAAATCTGAAAGATGCTTTAGCAATTCGCTCTGTCCCAATTATTATTGGACTAGGTAAGATCGTTAGTCCCTTCGTTTGGTTATTATCTGCTTCAACTAATTTACTAAGTCGTTTGACTCCTATGAGTTTTGATGATGCAGATGAAAAGATGACTCGTGATGAAATTGAGTATATGTTAACCAATAGTGAAGAAACTTTGGATGCTGATGAAATTGAGATGTTACAAGGGATTTTCTCACTAGACGAGTTGCTGGCTCGTGAAGTGATGGTCCCTCGAACAGATGCATTTATGGTAGATATCCAAGATGACACTCAGACCATTATCGAAAGTATCTTAAAACAAAACTTTTCTCGAATTCCTGTTTATGACGGTGATAAGGACAATGTCATTGGTTTGATTCATACAAAGAGTCTCCTTAAAGAAGCCTTTGCCAGTGGGTTCGATAATATCGTCTGGAAGCGAATCTTACAAGATCCGCTCTTTGTGCCTGAAACTATCTTTATAAATGATTTGTTAAAAGAATTTCGTAATACACAAAGACAGATGGCTATTCTCCTTGATGAGTATGGTGGTATGGCTGGTTTAGTTACTCTTGAGGACTTACTTGAAGAGATTGTTGGTGAGATAGATGATGAAACTGACCGTGCTGAAGTATACGTTCATACTATCGGTGAAAATACCTATATCGTCCAAGGAACAATGAATTTGAATGACTTCAATGATTACTTTGATGTTGAACTTGAGAGTGATGATGTAGATACCATTGCGGGTTACTATTTAACTGGAGTAGGTACTATCCCAACAAGTGAAAAACTCAGCTACGAATTGGAAAGCTCAAACAAACACATCACATTGACCAATGACAAAGTAAAAAATGGTCGTGTAACCAAGGTTAAGGTTCACATTGTAGAACTCGAACCAGAAGAAGAAACTGATTAACAGAAAAGCTTTACTAGTTTTAGGCTAGTAAAGCTTTTTCCAATTTTTAAAAAGAAAAAGACTCCATTTGGAGTCTTTTTATATAAAGGCGGTAGACGGATTTGAACCGACGATCAAGCTTTTGCAGAGCCGTGCCTTACCACTTGGCTATACCGCCTTAACTTTTAATATTATACCTTGAAAACTTCCTTACGTCAATACTTTCTTTTCTGAAAAGTGATAATTCAATGTTTCAAAAAAATGCGACAAAATATTCTGAAAATTCGTTTACTTTTTTAAGAATCTGTGATATAATAATCATTATCATATAATTTTTATCAAAGGAGTTAGATAATATGAAAAAAAGTCGGATTTTTGCTCTAGCAGGCGTTGCTTTAGTTGCAGCTGGAGTTCTTGCTGCATGTGGTTCATCAAAGTCATCTAATGATGCAGAGGCTCCAAAAGCTTACGGTTATACATATACCGCTGATCCAGAAACTTTGGATTATCTTATCTCAGGTAAACAAAGTACAAAAGTGGCTACTTCAAATGGTATTGATGGCCTATTTACAAATGATAAGTATGGGAACCTTACACCAGCAGTTGCAGAAGACTGGTCTGTATCAAAAGATGGTTTAACTTATACTTACAAGATTCGTAAGGGAGTAAAATGGTTCACATCTGATGGTGAAGAGTACGCAGAAGTAACTGCTAAAGACTTCGTAAATGGTTTGAAACACGCGGCTGACAATAAATCAGCAGCGATGTACTTAGCTGAAAATTCAGTTAAAGGTCTTGCTGATTATGTAGCTGGAAACAATAAAGATTTTGCTTCAGTTGGTGTCAAAGCAGTTGATGATTACACTCTTGAATATACTTTGAACAAACCTGAGCCATACTGGAATACTAAAATGGCTTACTCAATTTTCTGGCCTTTGAACGAAGAATTTGAAAAATCAAAAGGAGCTGACTTTGGTAAAGCAACTGACCCTACTTCATTGCTTTATAATGGTCCATTCTTGCTTAGAGGTTTGACTGCTAAGTCATCTATCGAATTTGTGAAGAATGAAAACTATTGGGATAAAGATAATGTTCATTTGGATACTGTAACTCTTGCTTACTACGATGGTTCAGACCAAGAGTCACTTGAACGTAACTTTACAAGTGGAGCTTACAGCTATGCTCGTCTTTTCCCAACCAGCTCAAACTTCTCAAAAGTTGAAGAAACATACAAAGACAATATCTACTACAATCCACAAGGTCCTGGTATCGCTGGTTTGGGTGTCAATATTGACCGTCAATCATACAAATACACTTCAAAAACTACTGACGAAGAAAAAACTGCTACTAAGAAAGCCCTTCTTAACAAAGATTTCCGTCAAGCTTTGAACTTTGCATTTGACCGTACTGCATACTCTGCTCAACTTAATGGTGAAAAGGGAGCTCCTCTTGCTGTTCGTAACCTTTTTGTAAAACCAGAGTTTGTGTCTGCTAACGGTAAATCATTTGGTGATATGGTAACTGAAAAAGTTGCTACTTATGGTGATGAGTGGAAAAATGTAAACCTTGCTGATGGTCAAGATGGACTCTTCAATGCTGAAAAAGCTAAAGCTGAATTGGCTAAAGCGAAAACTGCTCTTGAAGCAGAAGGTGTGAAATTCCCTATCCATATTGACATTCCAGTAGACCAAACATCTAAAGGTTACATTGCTCGTATCCAGTCATTCAAGCAATCAGTTGAAACTACACTTGGAACTGAAAATGTAGTGATTGATATCCAACAAATCACTACAGACGAACTACACAATATCACATACTACGCAGCTAACGCAGCTGCAGAGGATTGGGACCTTTCAGGTGCAGTTGGATGGAACCCTGACTATGAAGACCCATCAACTTACCTAGATATCTTGAAAACAACTAATAGCGAAACAACTAAGTCTTATATGGGATATGACAACCCATCTAGCCCAGCAGTTGCTCAAGTTGGTTTGAAAGAATATGATAAATTAGTTGACGAAGCTGGAAATGAAACAAGCGACCTAGCAGTTCGTTATGAAAAATACGCAGCAGCTCAAGCTTGGTTGACAGATAGCTCACTCTTCCTTCCTGCAATGGCATCTTCAGGAGCAGCTCCTATTATCTCTCGTGTTGTTCCATTCTCAGCATCTTATACTCAATCTGGTGATAAAGGTTCAGATGTTTACTTCAAATATCTTAAATTGCAAGCTAACACTGTAACTGCTAAAGAGTACAAAGAAGCTCGTGAAAAATGGCTCAAAGAAAAAGCTGAATCAAACGAAAAAGCTCAAAAAGAATTAGCGAGCCACGTGAAATAAATAATGCTCATCAGAACTTTCTCTCCAAAAGGAGAAGGTTCTTTTGGGATTTTAAAGGAAATAATATGAAAAAATATGTTTTTATGCGTATCTTGCGGTCGTTAGTTTCTATCTTTTTAGTAACGACCTTGATTTACACAATCATCTATACGATGGTTCCACGGAAGTTGATCTTCAAACAAGATACTAACTACAATAAAATTGCAACAACAGCTGATAAACGTGATAACTATGAAAATACCGTTTTTGAGCGTATGGGGTATATCGAATATTACGATACGAAAGAGTTGCAGGAAAAAGCTAGTAGCATTGACCCTTCTGTAACCGTTGATGCAAACGATACAAATAAAGCTATCTACGAAAAATATATCCAACAACTTGGTAACGGTTGGACTTTGGGTGTATTCACAGAGAGCGGACAATTCTATGCTACTCGTGAAATCCCTATTTTCGAGCGTGTGTTCAAATTCTATGCAAACTTGCTTGACATTGACCATACAAACAAGATTCAAGACCCGGAAAATCCTAATTTAGAGCGTTATTTGCGATTTGAAAACGATCCGGCTATTGGATGGTCTCTAGTAGGTTCAGGGACTAAACATAAATACCTCTTGTACTTCAACAGTCAATTCCCATTTGTTCACCAAAACTTTGTCAACTTGAACTTAGGAGATTCTTACCCAACTTATGCCAATACTCCTGTTCTTCAAGTTATCACACAAGGTCAAGGACAAACCAAGACTTCAGAAGTTCAATTCCCAACAGGTAAGAAAACTTCGTCAGTCAATATCTACACAAGAACTTATAAATCACCAAGTCAGGCTGATGCACGTGAAGTAGCTAACTACGGTAAGGATGATCCATACACGGCTACTGAAAGTAACTATCAGTATCCATCAATGATTGCAAGTTCTGCGATCACAGGTTTGATTGGTCTTGCTATTTCATACGCGATTGCAATCCCACTTGGTTCTGCAATGGCTCGTTACAAGAACACATGGATCGATAGTTTCTCAACAGGAGCTTTGACCTTCTTACTTGCCCTTCCAACCATTGCCTTGGTTTATATCATTCGTTTGATTGGTTCATCTATCGGATTCCCTGATTCATTCCCAATTTTGGGTGCTGGGGACTGGCGTTCTTATGTGCTTCCTGCAGTCATTCTTGGTTTGCTTGGAGCACCTACCATGGCAATTTGGATTCGTCGTTACATGATTGACTTGCAATCTCAAGACTTTGTTCGTTTTGCCCGTGCCAAAGGTTTGTCTGAGAAAGAAATTTCTAGCAAACACATCTTTAAGAACGCGATGGTACCACTCGTTTCAGGTATCCCAGGTTCTATTATTGGTGTTATTGGTGGAGCAACTCTGACTGAAACAGTCTTTGCTTATCCAGGTATGGGTAAAATGCTGATCGACTCAGTAAAAGCATCAAATAACAACATGGTTGTTGGTCTCGTATTTATCTTCACTTGTATCTCAATCTTCTCAAACCTAGTTGGTGATATTTGGATGACGATAATTGACCCACGTATTAAATTGACAGAGAAAGGAGGCAAATAATGTCTACAATTAGTAATGATAAATTTCAATTTGTAAAACGTGATGATTATGCCTCTGAAGCAATTGATGCTCCTGCCTACTCATATTGGGGTTCTGTTTTTAGACAATTTTTTAAGAAGAAATCAACAGTGATCATGCTTGGGATTTTGATTTCCATTGTCTTAATGAGTTTCATCTATCCAATCTTTTCTGATTTTGACTTTAATGATGTAAGTAAGGTAAACGATTTTAGTGTCCGCTTCATTAAACCAAATGCTGAATATTGGTTCGGTACAGACAGTAATGGTAAATCTCTCTTTGATAGTGTCTGGTTTGGAGCTCGTAACTCAATTTTGATTTCGGTGATTGCGACCTTTGTCAACCTATTTATCGGTGTTATCATCGGTGGAATTTGGGGGATATCAAAATCTGTTGACCGTTTCATGTTGGAAGTCTACAACGTTATCAATAACATTCCATCACTCTTGATTGTTATCGTATTGACTTACTCTATCGGAGCAGGTTTCTGGAACTTGATCTTTGCCATGAGTGTAACTACTTGGATTAACGTTGCGCACTCAATTCGTATTCAAATGTTGCGTTACCGTGATTTGGAGTATAACCTTGCTTCACGTACCTTGGGGACACCTGACTACAAAATTATTATAAAAAATATCATGCCTCAATTGGTATCTGTTATCGTTACAAGTACGTCGCAAATGCTTCCAGCCTTTATCTCTTATGAAGCTTTCCTATCATTCTTCGGCCTTGGATTACCGATTACAGTTCCAAGTTTGGGTCGTTTGATTTCAGAGTATTCACAGAACGTAACAACTAATGCTTACCTTTTCTGGATTCCATTGACTACTTTGGTCTTGGTTTCCTTGTCACTTTTCGTTGTTGGGCAAAACTTAGCCGATGCTAGTGATCCACGTACACATAGATAGGAGTAGAAATGACAAATAATAAAAATGTAATTTTATCTGCTCAAGATATTGTCGTGGAATTTGACGTTCGTGACAAAGTTTTGACAGCTATCCGCGGAGTTTCTCTTGAGTTGATTGAAGGAGAAGTTCTTGCCTTAGTTGGAGAGTCAGGTTCGGGTAAATCAGTTTTGACTAAAACATTCACGGGGATGTTAGAAGAAAACGGTCGTATCGCTTTTGGTAACATTGATTACCGTGGTCAAGATCTAACAGCACTTTCTTCTCACAAGGATTGGGAACAGATTCGTGGGGCTAAGATTGCAACAATCTTTCAAGATCCTATGACTAGTTTGGACCCAATCAAAACAATCGGAAGCCAAATTACCGAGGTTATCACTAAACACCAAGGTAAAACAGCTAAAGAAGCAAAAGAATTGGCTATCGACTATATGAATAAGGTTGGTATTCCTGATGCCGAGAAGCGTTTTGAAGAGTATCCATTCCAATATTCTGGAGGAATGCGTCAACGTATCGTTATCGCTATTGCACTTGCCTGTCGTCCAGATGTTCTTATCTGTGATGAGCCAACTACGGCTCTCGATGTTACTATTCAAGCTCAGATTATTGACTTGCTTAAGTCGCTTCAAAATGAATATCACTTTACAACTATCTTTATCACACACGACCTCGGTGTTGTAGCAAGTATTGCAGATAAAGTTGCTGTTATGTATGCTGGTGAGATTGTTGAGTACGGTACTGTTGAAGAAATATTTTATGATCCTCGTCATCCCTACACTTGGAGCCTACTATCAAGTTTGCCACAGTTAGCTGATGATAAAGGAGAACTATATTCAATTCCAGGTACTCCTCCGTCACTATATACAGAATTAAAAGGTGATGCATTTGCTCTTCGTTCAGATTACGCAATGAAGATCGATTTTGAAGAAAAAGCACCCCAATTTGCTGTTTCAGATACTCATTGGGCTAAAACTTGGTTGCTTGATGAACGAGCTCCAAAAGTTGAAAAACCAGCAGTAATTTCAAATTTACATGACAAGATTCGTGAGAGAATGGGTCTTGTTCATATAGAAAACTAGGAGGAAGGAAATGTCTGAAAAATTAGTAGAAATTAAAGACGTAGAGATTTCCTTCGGTGAAGGAAGCAAAAAGTTTGTAGCCGTTAAAAATGCTAACTTCTTTATCAACAAAGGTGAAACTTTCTCTCTAGTGGGTGAGTCAGGTAGTGGTAAAACAACGATTGGTCGTGCTATTATTGGGTTGAATCATACCAGTAAAGGGGATATCCTCTTCGAAGGTAAAAAGATCAACGGTAAAAAATCACGAGCTCAAGAAGCTGAAGTAATCCGTCGTATTCAAATGATTTTCCAAGACCCTGCTGCTAGTTTGAATGAGCGTGCAACGGTTGACTATATCATTTCTGAAGGTCTTTATAATTTCCATCTATTTAAGGATGAGGAAGAAAGACAAGAAAAAGTTAAAAAGATTATTAGTGAAGTTGGACTTTTGGCTGAACATTTGACACGTTATCCTCATGAGTTTTCAGGTGGACAACGTCAACGTATTGGTATCGCTCGTGCCTTAGTTATGCAACCTGACTTTGTTATCGCAGATGAGCCGATTTCAGCCTTGGACGTTTCAGTTCGTGCCCAAGTTTTGAACTTGCTCAAGAAATTCCAAAAAGAACTAGGCTTGACTTACCTCTTTATTGCCCATGACTTGTCAGTTGTTCGTTTTATCTCTGACCGTATTGCAGTTATTTACAAAGGGGTCATTGTTGAAGTCGCGGAAACGGAAGAATTGTTTAACAATCCAATCCATCCGTATACTCAAGCTCTCTTGTCTGCAGTACCGATTCCAGACCCAATTTTGGAACGTAAAAAAGTCTTAAAAGTCTATGATCCAAGTCAACACGACTATGAGACTGATAAACCATCTATGGTTGAAATCCGACCAGGTCATTATGTTTGGGCTAACCAAGCTGAATTGGAACGCTATAAAAATGATTTGAAATAAGAAAAGGTTTTATAATTTTTGTAGATTCATTCTATGAAGATTATGAAACTTTTTTTCTTTTAGTTATAAAACTTGATTATCTTTAACAATTTGATATACTGAATACAATAAGAAGTAAGCGATTATAAGTGTGATTAACCAAGGGAGAATCAAATGGATCATCAACCAAATTTATTTACTGATCTTGCTAGAACTGTTGGAGCATGCCTTTGGGTAAAGGGGATGGAAGTTTTAACTGAAAAGAAGGAATCAGAGCCAGAAGTGTTAGAGTTGACTAGATTTATTCTAGCTTTAAAACTAAGTTCTTCCTTACCAGGGATTCTTGGGCTCCCTAGAAAGGAAGATAAGAAATGAAATTGATTTGGGATATTCTATTTTTTATCTTGATTAAACCACTCATAATTTTAATAGAAATTATTTGGTATATCATTTACTCTGTAGTATACAATTTTTTTATAGACTTAGGAGTATCAATTTTAGATTGGTTTGTAAAATTACTTTAGTAATGAAGAAATTAGATGATAAAAAAGGATGGAAAATCTTCCATCCTTTTTTAAATTTATAGCAATACTAGAGTTGAAACTGTTGATAACTTCGTAGAGTTTTTATCATATAGATGATACTTAGTTTAGTTCAGAAGATACAGGGTTAGGCAAGTGCTCAAAGGTAATTAGGTCTTCCTTTTGAGTAGCAAGCTGGATGCGATTGTCTTTGATGCGGCTTGCTTGCACTTCCTTACCGCTAACCTTGATAATGCTAGCTTCGATATTTGGATAGTCTACGACTAAATCTCCACCAACATTAGAAATGAAAGATAGTGTTTCAAGATTCTTTTCTTTCCATTTCATGCTGACTTCAAAGTTACCACGAGCTACTAGACCTGAGACTTGACCATCTTTCCATGCATCTGGAAGGGCTGGTAATGGGGCAATATAGCCGGTGTGAGACTGAAGGAGCATTTCTGCCATACCGCTGGTTGCACCAAAGTTCCCATCAATTTGAAAAGGAGCGTGCGTATCCCATAGGTTTTCTAGAGTTGAGGATTTGAGTTGTTCTGCCAACAAACGGTGGGCACGATTTCCATCTAGGAGACGGGCCCAGAGGTTGATTTTATTGGCCTTAGACCAACCCGTTCCACCATCTCCACGGTGGTTTAAGGTTGCGCGTGCGGCCTCCAGGTATTCCGGCTGATCTTTGCCAAATAAAGTACCTGGGAAGAGTCCAACTAGATGGGAAACGTGACGGTGATGGTTTTCAATTCCTTCATTAGTGAATTGAGGACTGTCTTCTTCGTACCATTCCTTGATTCGGCCGTCTTGGTTGATATGAAGTGGTTTGAGCTTGTCAAATTTAGCCTTCACTTCTGTCACCAAATCTTGGTCGACATTGAGATGATTGGCCGCTTCCATATAGTCGTGGAATAACTGCCAAACTAGAGATTGGTCAAAAGTATTCCCAATCGTGATAGTTCCATGCTCTGGTGAGTATGATGGAGAAGAAACCCAACGGTCACTAGATTTGTCGTAGTGCAAGAAGGAATTCCAGAACTTGGCTGTTTCCTTGAGCATTGGATAAATCTTTTCTTTGAGATAGGTTTCATCCTTGGTGAATTTGTAGTAGTCATAGACGTTTTGCATCACCCAAGCATTGGCAGCAGGAGACCAACCCCAATAGTAATTCCAACCTGGAGTTGTCCAGCCAAATGGTGTTGCCTGAGTATGAACCAACCAACCGTTTTCTTGGCCTTCTTTGGATTCGATACATGCATATTCTTTAGCAGCGATACGACCATAGTAGCGCATGTCATCAATATAATTGACCATTGGCTTAGCAGTTTCTGCAAGATTGTTCATGTAGGCAGGCCAATAGTTCATCTGAAGGTTGACATTGAGGTGGTAATCTGAGTTCCAAGGTGGATTGTCTACAGCATTCCAGACTCCTTGCAAGTTGGCAGGAAGGGCATCTGTCCGGTCACGAGAAGAACTGATGAGTAGATAACGTCCGTATTGGAAGAAGAGTTCTTCTAGTTGTTGCCCTTTTTCTGGGTTGTAGGTATGCAGAGCTTCTTTTGTAGTTTGGCTAGACTTGCTACCGCCAAGATTTAGTTGAACACGATTGAAGAGACTTTGATAATCCTTGATGTGGTTATTTTTTAGGGTTTCATAATCTTTTGCCTTGGCAGCTTCTACGATAGACTTGACAGTATTTTCTAGGTCAATATCCTTGCGATAGTTGGTTTTTGGATTTTGAGCAAAGTTGGTCTTGGCACTGAGTAAAAGGGAAGCATAGCTAGCTCCAGTGACAGTCAAATAGCCATCTTGGGCCGTAACCTGTCCATCTGTCTTGATTACAAGATAGGAAGCAAATTGAAGACCATTATCTTTGACACTGCCTTTGAGTAGAATACCGTTGGTATCGACATTAACACTTCCTTCTTTAAAATTTGATTCTTCCATAGAGTACTCTCCATTAGCAATCAAATCTTTTGTCAAGCTATTCCAGAGTGAAAAATCAAGGGTTTTATCCCCTTTTTTACTCAAGTGGATCACAGTAACATCGTCAGGATAGCTAGAGAAGGTTTCGCGTTTAAAGTTCGTACCGTCTTGGGTATAAGAAGTGGTCGAGATGGCCTCAGAAATATCTAAACCACGATGATAGTCGGTAACATTCTCCAAGCCTTTCTTTTGGTTGTTAAAGACCATAAAGATATCACCAAAAGATAAGTAACGACCATACTGAGCATTGTTTGGTCCGACTAGGTTGCGCTCCGCTAATTGTTTTGCTTTTTGGCGGTTTCCTTCTTCTAATGCCTTACGAATTTCTGCTAAAACCTTATAGCGGTCTTGATAGTTCCCCCCATTGTAATCGATGCTATCCGGCTGCGGTCCACCAGACCAGAGAGTTTTTTCGTTGTATTGGATTCTTTCCTCACCGATTAATCCGAAAACCTTGGCACCCATTTCTCCATTTCCGACTGGGAGGGCTTGTTTTTCCCATCCATCATAAGAAGGAACAGTTGGTTGGTCGTATATTAGTTGATAGTTATTTTTATTTTTCATAGTTTTTTTATTATTGAAGCAAATAGTATAGTGAATTCTATGCTTTTACTATAGCAGACACATTAACTTATTGCAAGGTTTTAAAGGCCTCATTTGTTTATTTTAAGGACAGTGTATATTCTAGATTTTATAATGGATAGTAAGCAAGCCTTTTTTATAGGTTAAGAGAATTAAAATGTTGCATAGTTGCTTTCTGAAAGCGCAAATCAAACTAGTCAGCAGTGGGACTTTATGGTATAATATAGTAGACTTTAAAAGAAACAGGAGAAATATTATGGATCTTATTTTAGCGATTATCTTGATTGTTTTAGCTTTTCTAGGAGGTGCTCTTGGAGGCATGTACTTGGTGCGTAAACAAATTGAAAAAGAATTTGCGGATAACCCACGTCTGAATGCAGAAGCAGTTCGTACTCTTTTGAGTGCAAATGGTCAAAAACCAAGCGAAGCTAAGGTACAACAAGTGTATCACCAAATTATTCGTCAACAAAAAGCAGCTCTTGCTAACAGCAAAAAGAAAAAATAAAAGCTTATTGTCACTATAAATAGGAAAAGTCTGGGATGAAAGTTCCAGACTTCTCACTATGTTCACATTTATTGAAGTTTGAAGCATTTTGCTTGCATTCTATTGATATTTGATTATGATTAAGAGGGAGACAGTTGGAACTTTACCAAACTGTCAGAAATTTCAGTAAGAAATGTAATGATAATGAACTATTAATCAGAAACATAAGACTAGAAAGAAGACTGTATGGATAATCGACCAATTGGTTTTTTGGATTCGGGTGTCGGAGGCTTGACTGTTGTACGTGAGCTCATGCGCCAGCTTCCTCATGAAGAAATCGTCTATATTGGAGATTCGGCACGAGCGCCTTACGGGCCTCGTCCTGCTGAGCAAATTCGTGAATATACTTGGCAGTTGGTCAACTTTCTTTTGACTAAGGATGTCAAGATGATTGTCATCGCTTGTAATACTGCAACAGCAGTTGTTTGGGAAGAAGTCAAGGCTAGGTTGGATATCCCTGTCCTCGGTGTCATTTTACCGGGTGCTTCAGCTGCTATCAAAGCAAGTCAGGGTGGGAGAATCGGTGTGATTGGAACACCAATGACAGTACAATCAGATATCTATCGTCAAAAAATTCATGACCTAGATCCAAATTTGCAAGTTGAAAGTTTGGCCTGCCCTAAGTTTGCTCCCTTGGTTGAGTCTGGGGCCCTTTCAACCAGTGTGACCAAGAAAGTAGTTTATGAAACCTTGCGTCCATTAGTGGGCAAGGTAGACAGCTTGATTTTGGGTTGTACCCACTATCCGCTACTCAGACCCATTATCCAAAATGTGATGGGACCAGAAGTGAAACTGATTGATAGTGGAGCAGAGTGTGTACGGGATATCTCTGTCTTACTCAATTATTTCGAGATTAATCGTAGCCGCGATGCAGGGCCTCTACAACACCGTTTTTATACGACTGCAAATAGCCATAGTTTTGCTCAGATTGGAGCGGAATGGCTAGAAAAAGAGATTCATGTGGAGCATGTAACATTATGACAAACAAAATTTATGAATACAAGGATGACCAGGACTGGTATGTAGGTGTCTGGGACGTCTACGGTGGAATTTATAGCCTCATAAAAGATCCTCTTGATCTCGATTTTATGGATTTGGCTCGCATTTTCCGTGATGAGGAAAATGGTTTTCCAATCACGATTACGGTAATGCGCTGGTCTTCCAACTTCCGCTTGCTATCTTTTATCGTTGAGATTTTAAATGCAGAAGCCGGTCGAAACTTGGAAGTCATTCAACGCCAAGGTGCCTTGCTCTTAGTCGAAAATGGGAAACTCTTGCATGTGGAATTACCTAAAGAAGGAGTAGATGTCGAAGCCTTCTTTGAAACTAGCAAAGTCAGAGAAACCTTGTTGATAGCGACTCGTAATGAAGGGAAGACCAAGGAATTTCGTGCTATCTTTGACAAACTTGGATATGATGTGGAGAATCTCAATGATTACCCAGATCTACCTGAAGTTGCTGAAACCGGTATGACCTTTGAAGAAAATGCTCGCCTTAAGGCTGAGACCATCTCCAAATTGACAGGCAAGATGGTTCTAGCAGATGATTCTGGTCTTAAAGTCGATGTCCTCGGTGGATTGCCAGGCGTTTGGTCAGCTCGATTTGCAGGAGTGGGAGCCACTGACCAGGAAAACAATGCTAAACTCTTGCACGAATTAGCCATGGTCTTTGAACTCAAGGACCGTTCGGCACAATTCCACACCACTTTGGTTGTGGCTAGCCCAGGTAAGGAAAGCTTGGTGGTCGAAGCTGATTGGCCAGGCTACATTAACTTTGAACCTAAGGGTGAAAATGGTTTTGGCTATGATCCTCTTTTCCTAGTAGGAGAAACAGGCAAGTCATCAGCTGAATTAACCCTTGAAGAAAAAAATAGTCAATCTCACCGTGCCTTAGCCGTTAAGAAACTTTTGGAGGTATTTCCATCATGGCAAAGCAAACCATCATTGTAATGAGCGACTCCCATGGAGATAGCTTGATTGTAGAAGAAATACGTGATCGCTATCTTGGGAAAGTTGATGCCATTTTTCACGATGGGGACTCGGAGCTTCGCCCAGATTCACCACTCTGGGAAGGGATTCAGGTAGTTAGAGGAAACATGGATTTCTATTCAGATTATCCAGAATGCTTAGTGACTCAACTGGGTCCTACCAAGATTATCCAGACTCACGGACACTTATTTGACATTAACTTCAATTTCCAAAAACTAGATTTCTGGGCTCAAGAGGAAGATGCTGATATCTGTCTCTATGGTCACTTGCATGTACCAAATGCTTGGATGGAAGGGAAGACTCTCTTTCTAAATCCTGGTTCTATCAGTCAACCACGTGGAACTATCAGAGAATGCCTCTATGCCCGTGTGGAGATTGATGACAAGAGTTTCAAAGTGGACTTTTTGACACGTGACCATGAGGTATATCCAGGCTTATCCAAGGAGTTTGCTCGATGATTGCCAAGGAATTTGAACTATTTTTACTGGAACAAGAGGAAACCTTTTTGACTCCTGCTGAAAATTTGGCTGTCTTAATCGATACCCACAATGCAGATCATGCAATCCTCTTGCTTAGTCAGATGACCTATAGTAGGGTTCCAGTAGTAACAGATAAGAGAATATTTGTCGGAACAATTGGCCTAAGAGATATTTTAGCCTACCAAATGGAGAATGACTTGAGTCAAGAGGCAATGGCAGATACAGACATTGTTCATATGACAAAGAAGGGTGTTGCAGTGGTGGCTCCAGATTATACACTGACAGATGTTTTACATAAGCTAGTGGATGAGTCTTTCCTGCCAGTCGTTGATAAGGATGGTATTTTCCAAGGGATTATCACGCGGAAGTCAATCCTCAAGGCTGTCAATGCCCTCTTGCACGATTTTAGTAAGGAATATGAGATTCGAAGCAAATGAGAGAATGGATTGTAGCGTTTTTAGATGAAAAACAAGATTTGTCCAGTAATTCCAAGCAGTCTTATAAGTATGATTTAGAGCAATTTTTAGACATGATAGGAGAACGAATTTCTGAGACAAGTTTAAAAATCTACCAAGCTCAACTATCAAATTTTAAAATCAGTGTCCAAAAGCGTAAAGTTTCTGCTTGTAATCAATTTCTCTTCTTTTTGTACCAAAAAGGAAAGATTGGCACCTTTTATCGTTTGGAATTGCCGAAACAGGCTGAGAATAAACAAGTCAAGTCAGAGCTTTTAGACTTGAGTTCTTTCTGGCAAGAAAGTATCTGTCCAGAAGGGCGTTTAATAGCCTTATTGATAGTTGAATTGGGCCTCTTGCCTAGTGAAATTTTAGCCATAAAAACAAGTGATGTGAATCTAGACTTTCAAGTATTGAGAATCAATAAAGCCTCTCAGCAAAGAGTCTTGAGTCTTCCTACAAACTTGCTAACAGAGCTAGAACCCTTGATGGGACAGACCTACCTCTTTGAAAAAACTGGTAAGCCATACTCTCGTCAATGGGCCTTTCGTCAGTTAGAAGCATTTCTAAAGGAAAAAGGTTTTGCAGATTTATCGGCTCAAGGGTTAAGGGAACAGTTTATACTGAGACAAATTGAAGAGAAGGTTGACTTGTACGAAATCGCTAAAAAGTTAGGATTAAAAACAGTCATGACCTTAGAAAAATATAGATAATGGATATTAAATTAAAAGATTTTGAAGGGCCTTTGGACTTGCTCTTACATTTGGTTTCAAAGTATCAGATGGATATCTATGATGTACCGATTACAGAAATTATCGAGCAGTATCTAGCCTACATATCAACTTTACAAGCCATGCGTTTAGAAGTGGCAGGAGAGTATATGGTGATGGCTAGCCAACTGATGCTAATCAAGAGTCGCAAGCTCTTACCAAAGGTTGCAGAAGTGACGGATTTAGAGGATGACCTTGAGCAGGACCTCCTTTCTCAGATTGAAGAATACCGCAAATTTAAACTTTTGGGAGAGCAGTTGGAAGTCAAGCACCAGGAACGAGCTCAATATTACTCAAAAGCACCGACAGAGTTAATTTACGAGGATGCAGAACTTGTGCATGATAAAACGACGATTGATCTTTTCTTAGCCTTTTCAACCTTACTGACCAAGAAAAAGGAAGAATTCTCGAAAAGTCACACAACAATCTTACGAGATGAGTATAAGATTGAGGATATGATGGTTATCGTTCGAGAAGCCTTGGTTGAAGGTCAACAATTATGCTTGCAGGATTTGTTTAAAGAAATCAAGGATTTACAAGAGGTCATTACACTCTTTTTAGCGACCTTGGAGTTGATTAAAACCCAAGAAATTCTCTTGATTCAAAAAGAGAGTTTTGGAGATATTTATCTCATGAAAAAGAATGAAGAAAATCAAGTAGAGCAGAGTCAAGCTTGATAGAGAGGAAATATGAGTACTTTAGCAAAAATAGAAGCACTCCTGTTTGTGTCGGGTGAAGATGGGATTAGGGCTCGCCAGTTAGCAGAGCTCTTATCGTTACCACCAACAGGGGTTCAGCAGAGTCTTGAAAAATTAGCCAAAAAGTATGAAAAAGATCAGGATTCTAGTCTAGACTTGATTGAGACAGGTGGTGCTTATAGATTGGTAACCAAGGCTAAATTTGCAGGTGTTTTGAAAGAATATTCTAAGGCACCAATCAACCAGAGTCTATCTCGAGCTGCGCTTGAAACCTTGTCCATCATTGCCTACAAGCAGCCTATCACACGGATAGAAATCGATGCTATCCGTGGGGTTAATTCGAGTGGAGCTTTGGCAAAGTTACAGGCCTTTGACTTGATACGAGAAGACGGGAAAAAAGAGGTGCTTGGACGCCCTAACCTCTATGTAACGACGGATTATTTTCTGGATTACATGGGTATTAACCATTTGGAAGAATTGCCTGTGATTGACGAGCTTGAAATTCAAGCACAAGAAAGCCAATTATTTGGTGAAAGGATAGAAGAAGATGAGAATCAATAAATATATTGCCCACGCAGGAGTGGCCAGTAGGAGAAAAGCAGAGGAGTTGATCAAGCAAGGCTTGGTGACTGTTAACGGTCAGGTAGTACGTGAATTAGCGACAACCATTAAGTCTGGCGATAAGGTAGAAGTTGAAGGTCAACCAATCTACAACGAAGAGAAGGTCTACTATCTGCTCAATAAACCACGTGGAGTGATTTCCAGTGTAACAGATGATAAGGGACGTAAGACGGTTGTCGACCTCTTGCCGAATGTTAAAGAGCGCATCTACCCTGTGGGACGTTTGGACTGGGATACATCTGGAGTCTTGATTTTGACCAACGATGGTGACTTTACCGATGAGATGATTCACCCACGTAATGAAATCGATAAGGTCTATGTTGCGCGTGTGAAAGGAATTGCCAACAAAGAAAACCTCCGTCCCTTGACTCGAGGTGTTGAGATTGATGGGAAGAAAACGAAGCCAGCGGTTTATGAGATTCTTAAAGTAGACCCAGCCAAAAACCGTTCTGTTGTACAGTTGACCATCCATGAAGGACGTAACCACCAGGTTAAAAAGATGTTTGAAGCTGTGGGTCTCCCAGTGGACAAGTTGTCGCGGACACGTTTTGGCCATCTAGACTTGACGGGTCTTCGTCCAGGAGAATCACGTCGTCTCAATAAAAAGGAAATTAGCCAACTACATACCATGGCTGTAACAACTAATAAATAATGAAACGAATTTTAATTGCGCCTGTACGCTTTTACCAACGCTTTATATCCCCTGCATTCCCACCTTCTTGTAGATTTGAGCCTACTTGTTCAAACTACATGATTCAGGCTATTGAAAAGCATGGATTTAAGGGGGTTCTGATGGGATTGGCACGGATATTACGATGTCATCCTTGGTCTGAAATAGGTAAGGACCCCGTACCAGATCACTTTTCTTTAAAGAGAAATTCAAAATAAAAAGAATCACGACTGTGATTCTTTTTTGGTGTAGATAGATCTATAGATTGATGATTTTCGCTACCCTTCTCCTATAAAAAGTGGTAAAATGGTTGAAAGAAAGAAGGGATAGAAATGACAACATTATTTTCTAAAATCAAAGAAGTAACAGAACTTTCTGCTATCTCAGGTCATGAAGCGCCTGTACGCTCTTATCTTCGTGAGAAAATAACTCCTCACGTGGATGAAGTAGTAACAGATGGCCTAGGTGGTATTTTTGGTATCAAACATTCAGAAGTTGCGAATGCACCTCGCGTCTTGGTAGCATCTCACATGGATGAAGTTGGTTTTATGGTGAGTGAAATCAAACCAGATGGAACCTTCCGAGTAGTTGAAATCGGTGGTTGGAACCCAATGGTTGTTAGCAGCCAACGATTTAAACTCTTTACGCGCCAAGGACGTGCAATTCCAGTCATCTCAGGTTCAGTACCTCCACATTTGACTCGTGGAACAGGTGGGCCAACCATGCCAGCTATTTCAGATATCGTCTTTGATGGTGGTTTTGCGGATAAGGCTGAGGCTGAGAGTTTTGGTATCCGTCCTGGGGACACCATCGTTCCAGATAGTAGTGCAATCCTAACAGCTAACGAAAAAAACATCATTTCAAAAGCTTGGGACAACCGCTACGGAGTTCTCATGGTTAGCGAGTTGGCAGAAAGCTTGTCAGGCCAAAAACTAGGCAATGAACTTTATCTTGGGGCTAATGTCCAAGAAGAAGTCGGACTTCGTGGTGCTCATACTTCAACAACCAAATTTGACCCAGAAGTATTTCTGGCAGTTGACTGTTCACCAGCTGGTGATGTTTATGGTGGTCAAGGTAAGATTGGTGATGGAACCTTGATTCGTTTCTACGACCCAGGTCACTTGCTTCTCCCAGGGATGAAAGACTTCCTTTTGACAACTGCTGAAGAAGCCGGAATCAAGTACCAATACTACTGTGGAAAAGGTGGAACTGACGCCGGTGCAGCTCATCTAAAAAATGGTGGTGTACCATCAACAACAATTGGTGTTTGTGCTCGTTATATCCACTCTCACCAAACACTTTATGCAATGGATGATTTCCTTGAAGCACAAGCATTCTTACAAGCCTTGGTTAAAAAATTGGATCGCTCTACTGTAGATTTGATTAAAAATTATTAAACAGAGATGATGGAGGTGATAGGTATGGGAGAACCAAACCTAGAAACCTTGATACGGGATCTTTACAATAATGCCCGTCAAAACTTGAGTGAAGATTTAGTGGCTGCGCTCCTAGAAACTGCTAAGCAATTACCAAGTACCAATGAGCGATTGCTAGCGGTGCGTCTGTCAGGTCTGGTTACTCTTGAACTACTCAAGAATCCCAAAACACCAGCACCAGAGTTAGTCAATCTGGCCCGCTTTATCAGAAGAGAAGAAGACAAGTACAGAGGAACTGCAACTTCTGCTCTAATCTGGGGTGAAATCTTTAAAATGCTTTGATTCCATTTGGAATCAAAGTTTTTTTATTAAGGAATCAAAGATAGTTTTGACTGTTAAAGAGAAGAAAAAAGCCCCCAAGAAAAAGTGGCTTTTTGTCTATTAAATTTGTTCAGCGATGACTTTTTCAGCAAGGTTCATAGCGTGGTCAGATACACGAGTGTAGTGTGAAATAATATCGATAAAGTTGACACCTGCTTGGGTAGAACATTCTCCGTTATTTAGACGTTTGATGTGAGTCTTACGAAGGACACGTTCCATGTTATTGATGGCATCATGACGTTCAATAAGAGATTCTGCTTTCTCGAGGTCGTTATTCTCTACACTTTCAAGAGCATCTTTGACGAATTCGCTAGTTTTAAGATAAATCTCTGCTAGCTCCTTTAAGGCAGCTTCAGAGAATTGAACATTCTTACGTTGTAAGTAATCATTAAGATTGATAAGAGCTTCTGCGTGATCTCCGATACGTTCTAAATCTCGTGAAGAGTCAAGGATATTTGTTAAGACTTCACTCTCTTTTTGGCTCAAGGCTTCACCAGAGAGGCTGATCAGGTAACGAGTCAATTGCTCATCAATGGTATTGATGGCTTCTTCAGTCTTATGACCTTTTTCAGCAAGTTTTTCATCAGAATTGATGATATAGTCGTATGAGAGGTCAAAGGCTTTCGCAGCATAATTACCTAAGTGTAGAAGTTCTTTTTTAGCATTTCCAAGAGCGATAGATGGAGCTTGTTTGATCAGTTGCTCATCAAGGTAAAGTGGCTCGTATTTGACAACTTCATCTTCTCCAGGGATAAGTTTGGTTACTAAGAAGGCAAGAGCTCCGATGAATGGAAACTGAATGATTGTATTGGTAATGTTGAAGGTTCCGTGGGCGAAGGCAATGGTCATTTCTGGAGCTAGATTTAAGAAGCTCTCAAACCATTGGATTAAGCCTGTAAATGGAACGAGGAAGATAATACAGATAACAGTCCCGATAACGTTAAAGGCCACATGAGCTGCTGCCACACGTTTGGCTGCAATATTAGCACTCAAGGAAGCGATAATAGCAGTGATGGTAGTTCCGATGTTATCCCCAAAGAGAACTGGTAGAGCTCCTTGAAGGTCAATCAGATTGCTAGCGTAGAGATTTTGTAGAATCCCGATGGTCGCTGAGGAGGCTTGAATCAGAAGGGTTAAACCTGTTCCGACAAGAACACCCAAGATTGGATTTTTACTAAGTTCTACCATGTAGTCTTTAAAGACTTGTAAATCCTTAAGGGGTTCCATAGCGCCACTCATAAGATTGAGGGCAAAGAAGATACCACCGACACCAAAGACAATTCGTCCGATGTTATTGATGGTTCTATTTTTTGTGAAGAAGAGACAGACTGCTCCGAGAAAAAGCATAGGTAATGCGTAGTCTCCCAATTTAAAACCAATGATAAAGGATGTGACGGTTGTTCCAATATTGGCTCCCATAACAATCCCAATAGCCTGACGTAAAGTCAATAGTCCGGCACTAACCAGACCAACTGTAATAACCGTAACACCTGAACTCGATTGAATCAGGGCAGTCATCCCAATTCCAACTAAAATTCCAAAGAAAGGATTGCTAGTATATTTGTCAATGTAAAATCGAAGACGATCTCCAGCTGCTTGTTGCAAACCGTCCCCCATGGTCTTGATACTATACAAAAATAGTCCCAGACCACCTAAAAAGTGAAAAATAATTTCCTGCCAATTAATGGACATTTCCTTTTTCCTCCGAAAAATAATCACGGAATTTCTCCCATTCTATTTTAAAGGATTAATAGCAATCTAACAAGTAGTAAATAGTAAATTTTAATAAAAATGTAATGAATCTTTTATTAAAAAGTATCATTTAGTTGGGATATTATTATTCCAACTAGTAAGCATTTAATGATTTTTTGGATGAAAATTTAAAATTAGTGAGAGTTCCGATTATCTAAGACTCACTAGTTTTATACTCTTAGTTTTAAAGTAACAGACTAACCGAGAAAGAGAAAAGTTTTAGGTTTTTCTATCTCTTTTACTGATTTTGTGATATAATTAACACATAAAAAAAATAAGGAGTCTTTTCAAATGGCAAAATTGACTGTTAAAGATGTTGAGTTGAAAGGGAAAAAAGTTCTCGTTCGTGTTGACTTCAACGTTCCTGTAAAAGATGGCGTGATTACTAACGATAACCGTATCACTGCAGCTCTTCCAACTATCAAGTATATTCTTGAACAAGGTGGACGTGCAATCCTCTTCTCTCACCTTGGACGTGTAAAAGAAGAAGCAGATAAAGAAGGTAAATCACTTGCTCCTGTAGCTGCTGACTTGGCTGCTAAGTTGGGTCAAGAAGTTGCTTTCCTTCCAGGTGTTACTCGTGGTGCTGAATTGGAAGCAGCGATTAACGCTCTTGAAGATGGACAAGTTCTCTTGGTAGAAAACACTCGTTACGAAGATGTTGATGGTAAGAAAGAATCTAAAAACGATCCTGAACTTGGTAAATACTGGGCATCACTTGGAGATGGTATCTTCGTAAACGATGCATTCGGTACAGCTCACCGTGCACACGCATCTAACGTTGGTATCTCAGCAAACGTTGAAAAAGCAGTTGCTGGATTCCTTCTTGAAAACGAAATTGCCTACATCCAAGAAGCAGTTGAAGCTCCAGAACGTCCATTCGTGGCTATCCTTGGTGGTTCAAAAGTTTCAGACAAGATCGGTGTTATCGAAAACTTGCTTGAAAAAGCTGATAAAGTTCTTATCGGTGGTGGGATGACTTATACATTCTACAAAGCACAAGGTATCGAAATTGGTAACTCACTTGTAGAAGAAGATAAATTGGATGTCGCTAAAGCTCTTCTTGAAAAAGCAAACGGCAAATTGATCTTGCCAGTTGACTCAAAAGAAGCAAACGCATTTGCTGACTACACTGAAGTCAAAGACACTGAAGGTGAAGCAGTAGATCCAGGATTCCTTGGTTTGGATATCGGTCCTAAATCTATCGCTAAATTTGACGAAGCTTTGACTGGTGCTAAAACAGTTGTATGGAACGGACCAATGGGTGTATTTGAAAACCCTGACTTCCAAGCTGGTACAATCGGTGTAATGGACGCTATCGTGAAACAACCAGGCGTTAAATCAATCATCGGTGGTGGTGACTCAGCTGCCGCAGCTATCAACCTTGGTCGTGCAGACAAGTTCTCATGGATCTCTACTGGTGGTGGAGCTTCAATGGAGCTTCTTGAAGGTAAAGTTCTTCCAGGACTTGCAGCTTTGACTGAAAAATAAGAATATAAAAAAGGAGGCTGGGACAAAAGTCCTAGCCTCTCAATTGTCTTTGGATTTTCGAGCAGGACGCAGTGGTTGAGTGGGCTCTACTACGCTGATTTCATCAGCTTTTACAACCCTACTCAACTGTGCGGAGGTGGGACGACGAAATCGAATTCTAACGAGTTACCGATTTCTGTCCCACTCTCTTTTTTGCGCTCTTTTAAAGTTTGAGAGTAGCGAGGGATAATTGGACAGAATCCAAAAAAAACAGTAAAATAGAGAAATACCAATATAAATGAAATTTGAGTAATAATCGTGGAAAAAAGAGACAATCATACAAAAACAGCTATTTGCGGTATTATCAATGTCACCCCAGATTCTTTCTCTGATGGGGGCCAATTTTTTGCTTTTGAAGAAGCCTTAAAACAAGCTCGAAAATTGATTGCTGAAGGTGCCACTATTTTAGATATCGGTGGAGAGTCTACTCGACCTCGACCTGGAAGTAGCTATGTTGAGATTGAAGAGGAAATCCAGCGTGTGGTTCCAGTCATTAAGGCTATCCGTCAAGAAAGTGATGTTCTGATTTCGGTAGACACTTGGAAAAGTCAAGTTGCAGAAGCAGCTCTAAAAGCTGGTGCCCATATAGTCAATGACATTACTGGTCTCATGGGTGATGAGAAGATGGCTGATGTGGTTGCTAAAGCTGGAGCTCAGGTAGTCATCATGTTTAATCCAGTCATGGCACGCCCTCAGCACCCTAGTTCACTTATCTTCCCTCATTTTGGCTTTGGAGAGCCTTTTACAAAGGAAGACTTAGATGAGTTTGAAAAACTACCAGTAGAAGAATTGATGACAGCTTTCTTTAACCGTGCTCTAGAAAGAGCGGAAAAAGCAGGAGTTTCGAAAGAAAACATCATGCTGGATCTAGGGATTGGCTTTGGCTTGACCAAAAAGGAAAACCTCATACTTCTACGTGACCTTGATAAATTACACGAGATGGGCTATCCTATCTTTTTAGGAGTCTCTCGCAAGCGCTTTGTCATCAATATTCTGGAAGAAAATGGTTTTGAAGTAAACCCGGAAACTGAAGAAGGCTTCCGCAATCGTGATACTGCTTCAGCTCATGTGACTAGTATCGCTGCTAGGCAGGGTGTAGAAGTGGTGCGTGTACACGATGTAGCCAGCCACAAGATGGCAGTTGAAATCGCATCAGCCATTCGTCTGGCAGATGATGCGGAAAATTTAAACCTGAAACAGTATAAATAAGATGAATAAAAACGAAACGAATCAGTGGATAGCTAACTATCGGACAGACCAACCGCATTTTGGTTTGGAGAGGATGGTGAAGCTATTAGCCTTACGTGGCAATCCCCATCTGAAACTCAAGGTTATCCATATCGGAGGAACCAATGGGAAGGGATCTACTATAGCCTTTTTGAAGAATATGTTGGGAGAGATGGGGATAAGAGTTGGAGTCTTTTGCTCGCCTTATCTCATTCATTACACGGACCAAATTAGCATCAACAGACAATCCATCCCAGAAGCAAGATTAGAGGCTTTGATGGCAGACTATCGCTCACTACTTGAAGGTGAGCAAGCTCTCGCCTTGCAAGGAACGACAGAGTTTGAGATTATCACTGCTATAGCCTATGATTATTTTGCTTCTGAGGAAGTTGATGTGGCTATTATGGAAGTAGGTATGGGTGGACTTTTGGATAGTACCAATGTTTGTCAGCCTATCTTAACAGGTATTACGACCATTGGCCTGGATCACGTAGCTATACTAGGAGATAGCTTGGAAGCTATCGCGGAGCAGAAAGCTGGAATTATCAAACAAGGAGTTCCCCTGGTAACAGGAAATATTGTCCCAGAAGCCCTAGCAGTTATCAACCAAATCGCGAAAGAGAAAGAGGCTCCTAGGCTTGTTTATGGGGAAGATTATCAAGTCAGTCATCCAGAGAGTGTGGGGACGGGAGAAGTCTTTGACTATACAAGTCAACAAAGACGAGGTCGTTTTCAAACAGGATTGCTGGGTTTGCACCAGGTAGAGAATGCTGGGATGGCTTTAACTTTGTTGGATGCCTATTGTCAGGAGACTGGTCGAGAATTAGCAAGTAATAATATAGTGGCTCAAGCCTTAAAAGAAACAAGTTGGCCTGGACGCTTTGAAGTTGTTTCTAGAAGTCCTTTGATGATTTTAGATGGGGCACACAACCCCCATGCAATCAAAGCTTTATTAGCTACCCTAGAAGAACGATTTACTGACTATCACAAGGAAATCCTCTTTACTTGTATTAAAACCAAGGCTTTAGAGGATATGTTAGATTTATTAGAGGCCTTACCAGATACTAATCTTACACTAACACATTTTGATGATGGTCGAGCAACTGATGAAGAAGTACTAAAGAAAGCAGCTTATTCTAGGAATCTTAGCTACCAGAGTTGGCAGGCATTTCTAGACCAAAGTATGATAGATATTGAAGAGAAAAAAACAGTTAGGATAGTAACGGGTTCATTGTATTTCTTGAGCCAGGTGAGAGCCTATCTGATGGAGAGGAAAAACTAGAGAATGGATACACAAAAGATTGAGACAGCTGTCAAAATGATTATTGAAGCTGTTGGTGAGGATATGAACCGCGAAGGCTTGCAGGAAACGCCTGCTCGTGTAGCTCGTATGTATCAGGAGATTTTTTCGGGTCTTGGTCAAACTGCGGAGGAGCACCTGTCAAAATCCTTTGAGATTATCGATGATAATATGGTGGTGGAAAAGGATATTTTTTTCCATACTATGTGTGAACACCACTTCTTGCCATTTTATGGGAAAGCACATATCGCTTATGTTCCAGACGGACGTGTAGCAGGTTTGTCAAAGCTTGCTCGTACAGTGGAAGTTTATGCCAAAAAGCCACAGATTCAAGAACGCTTGAATATCGAAATTGCAGACGCCTTGATGGAGTATTTAGGGGCCAAGGGAGCTTTTGTTGTCATTGAAGCAGAGCATATGTGTATGAGCATGCGTGGTGTTAGAAAACCAGGAACTGCAACTTTGACAACAGTGGCACGTGGAGTGTTTGAGTCAGATAAGGACCTTCGAGACCAAGCATATCGTCTCATGGGACTATAAAAAATCCGCTTCAAGTGGATTTTTCTAGAAAGGATTTGTTATGGATCAACTGCGAATTAAAGATCTAGAAATTTTTGCCTTCCATGGACTCTTTCCTAGTGAGAAAGAACTAGGACAAAAGTTTATCATTTCAGCTAGTTTATCCTATGATATGACCAAGGCTGCAACAGAGTTGAATTTGGAGTCTTCTATCCACTACGGAGAACTATGCCAAGAATGGACAGCTTGGTTTCAGGAAACCACTGAAGACTTGATTGAAACAGTTGCTTACAAACTAGTAGAGCGCACTTTTGAAACCTATCCAATAGTTCAAGAAATTAAACTGGAACTCAAAAAACCATGGGCGCCTATTCATCTATCGTTAGACACCTGTTCAGTAGCCATCTATCGCCGCAAACAAAGAGCCTTTATTGCCCTAGGTAGCAATATGGGGGATAAGACGGCTAATCTTGAACTAGCTCTTGAAAAAATAAGTGCTCGCGGGATTCGTATTCTCAAAGAGTCTAGTGTGATTACAACTGAGCCATGGGGTGGTGTAGAACAAGCTAGCTTTGCCAATCAAGTCATTGAAGTGGAAACCTGGTTGCCAGCTCCAATCTTGTTAGAAACCTTGTTGGCGATTGAGTCAGAAATGGGACGAGTTAGAGAGGTACATTGGGGACCACGCTTGATTGACTTGGATTTGCTATTTGTAGAGGACCAAGTGATCTATACTGACGCCCTCATCTTGCCACATCCCTATATTCCCGAGCGTCTCTTTGTCCTAGAATCCCTTCAAGAAATAGCTCCGCATTTTATTCATCCAGTGCTAGGACAACCGATTCGTCACTTATATCAAGAATTGAAAAAATAAAAAAACCTAGTCTCCTAAACTAATTGTTAGGATGCTAGGTTTTTTAATAAAGTTCGTTTTCTTCTGGGAGAAGGATAGTTTCCTTTCCATCCATATCTAAGACAATTACTTTAGGTGGATAGAGAGGATCAAAAGGGTGGGTGAAGTCAAAATCAATGATTGTAGGTAGATGTTGACTTGAAAATCGGAAGGTAATAGCTCCATTGCTATTTAAGAGTCGAAACTCTAGCTCATCTTCTAACTCAAAAACATGTTTTAGGAAATGGTCAATAATATACCAAATGGAGTCGATGACATCGTCTGGTAAGTTAGTTGCGATACCAAAACTTGCACAACGTCTATGAGAATCTGTAAAAGCCATCCATACCTCCAACTCGTTTTCTTATTATCATACTGCAAAATGGTGTAAAAATCAAGAAAAGTTTGTTGTAAAAAACAGAAGGAAATAAGAATTTTAAATAAAAATTTATTAAATGCTTGAAAATGCTTACAACAAGTGATAGAATGAAAATGGTACAAACATGAAAACAAAATTTTCAATAGAGAAAGGAACCGGAATGAACACAGATGATACAGTAACAATTTATGACGTTGCCCGTGAAGCAGGAGTTTCGATGGCGACAGTTAGTCGTGTTGTTAACGGAAATAAAAATGTTAAAGAAAACACTCGAAAGAAAGTCTTAGAGGTTATTGAACGTCTAGATTATCGTCCTAATGCAGTAGCTCGTGGCTTGGCAAGTAAGAAGACAACAACGGTTGGAGTTGTCATTCCAGATATTACAAATACATTTTTTGCTACTCTAGCAAAAGGAATTGATGATATTGCCGAAATGTATAAATACAATATTGTCCTTGCTAATAGTGATGAAGATGATGAAAAAGAAGTATCGGTGGTTAATACCCTCTTCTCAAAACAGGTTGATGGTGTCATCTTTATGGGCTATCACTTAACAGAAAAAATCCGTTCAGAATTCTCACGTTCACGAACGCCTGTAGTTTTGGCAGGAACTGTGGATGTAGAGCATCAACTTCCGAGCGTCAATATCGATTATAAGACTGCTACTGCAGATGCTGTTCGTCATTTGTTGAAGCGCAACAAAAAAATTGCCTTTATCAGTGGTCCATTAGTAGACGATATTAATGGGAAAGTGCGCTTGGTTGGATATAAGGATGCATTGAAAGAAGCGGGTATCAACTATAGTGAAGGTCTTGTCTTTGAGTCAAAATACCGCTATGATGATGGTTATGCTTTAGCAGAGCGATTGATTTCTTCAAAAGCAACAGCAGCTATTGTTACAGGTGATGAATTGGCTGCAGGAGTCTTGAATGGATTGGCCGACCAAGGAGTTTCTGTACCAGAAGAATTTGAAATTATCACCAGTGATGATTCACAAATCGCGCGCTATACAAGACCAAATCTAACGACTATTGCTCAACCTTTGTATGACTTAGGTGCAATCAGTATGCGTATGTTGACCAAGATTATGCATAAAGAAGAGTTGGAAGAAAGAGAAGTGCTACTTCAACACGGCTTAACAGAGCGTCATTCAACTCGTAAAAAATAAAAAAATAGACTCAGGAAATTAATTGATTTCCTGAGTTTTTCTTACCCTTCCATATATTCTCTAAGTTCCTCGCCATTGAGTCCAGCATTAATAGCAATAAGAAGCTTTAGGCGAGCTTTTTGAGCATTCAACTCTTTAACGAAAAAGACACCTGATTTTTGCAGACAAACCCCTCCCCCTTCGTAGGCATAGACAGGTTCAGCGATACCATTAAAACAGCGAGAAACTAGTGCGATTGGTAGCCCTTCTTGAATTAAGGAGTTCAATTTTTGCGCAGTTTCTTTTGGAACATTGCCAGCTCCAAAGGCTTGAATAATCAGCCCGTCTAGTTGGTCAATAGGAAGTAAATCGAGTAGTTCGTCGGTCATGCCTGCATAGACTGGAATGATAGGAACTAAACCTTTAATAGAATGAAGGTCAAAACGGACACGGGGTTCAGCAGTTTTGAAATAGAGAATTTCCTGCTTCATAATGAGTCCAAGGGGGCCATGAGTCGGTGTTTGGAAAGTCCCGACATTAGTAGTGTGGGTCTTGGTAACATACTTGGCGGCGTGGATTTCGTCATTCATAACGACCAGTACACCTTTGTCGGTTGCTTTCTCATCACTGGCCACTCGTAAGGCGCTCAGGTAGTTATAAACTCCGTCACTTCCAAGTTCATTGGAACTTCTCATAGCTCCAGTTAACACGATAGGGATTTGAGGAATATCCATAGTATCAAGGAAATAAGCTGTTTCTTCAAGGGTGTCAGTTCCATGTGTAATAACCACCCCATCAAAAGATGCCGCCTCTTGCTTGATTTTATGATAAAGAGCCAACATATGTTTAGGTGTAATGTGGGGACTGGGTAAATTTAAAAAATCTAGGGAATGGACCTGGATACCTTCTAGGGGATTTGAGACATGATTCATAGGATTGTCCGAACTAGTTCTGACAGCACCTGATTCGTCTGCTTGCATAGAAATAGTGCCACCGGTGTGTAAAACGAGGATTTTCTTTGTCATGATTCACTCACTTTTTCTGAAATATGGTATAATCATTGTATCATAAAAGAAAGGAATGAGACAGTCATGGAAGTCAAAGCAGTATTTTTTGATATAGATGGAACGCTGGTAAATGATCGTAAGAGTGTTTTGAAATCCACAAAAGAAGCCATTAAGATTGTAAAAGAGCAGGGTGTCCTAGTTGGAGTAGCAACAGGACGAGGACCTTTTTTTGTTAAAGATTTGATGGATGATTTAGATTTAGATTTTGCAGTGACATACAATGGCCAATATATCTTTAACAAAGACCGTGTTCTTTTTGCTAGTCCTATCGACAAGGGAAGTCTCAGACAAATCATCTCTTATGCAAAGGCAAATCAAAAAGAAATCGCTATGGGAACTAGACAAGATGTTGTTGGTTCTCGAATCATGTCCTTTGGTCTCAGTCCTTTATCACAATTAGCTAGTCGATTTGTACCTAAGTTTTTGACTCGTACAATTAGTAATTCTTTCAATCGTATGGTTAGTAAGGCCGTCCCTCAAAAAGAAGAGGATTTGCTGGACTTAATCAACCAACCGGTCTATCAAGTTTTGATGTTGATGACTCCAGAAGAGTCTAATCAAGCAGCTATAGAATTAGACCATCTCAAGTTCACTAGAAGTAATCCTTTTGCAGCGGATATTATCAACCAGGGGAATTCCAAGTTAGAAGGGATTCGCCGTGTCGGAAAAGAGTATGGTTTTGATCTTAATCAAGTCATGGCTTTTGGAGATTCTGACAATGACTTGGAAATGTTGGCTGGTGTTGGGATGTCTGTTGCTATGGGAAATGGTAGCAGTAGTGTTAAGGAAGTAGCAAAACACATTACAACAAGCAACCAAGAGGGAGGTATACACAAGGCCTTGGAGTACTTTGGTGTATTGTCTTCTGAAAAAGTATTTGTGAGTCGAGATTATCACTTTAATAAGGTTAAAGCCTTTCATCATTTGATGGATGAGAGAACTCAGGAAGAGCCTAAAGTTTGGGATGTAAAAGGAGCAACTCATCGAGCCGCATTCAAAGTTGAAGAGTTAGTTGAATTTGTCCGTGCTGCAAGCAATTCTGAAGAGGAATTTCAACAAGCTGTACAAGATTTGCACCAGGCACTTGATGTATCAGCAGATAAAGTTTCTCAAAAAATACCGGCTGAAAGTACTTTGGTTGGACAAGTCGATGCCTTGATTGATACTCTATATTTTACTTATGGTAGTTTTGTATTGATGGGAGTGGATCCAGAGCGTATTTTTGAGATTGTCCATCAAGCCAATATGGCCAAGATTTTCCCAGATGGTAAGGCCCAGTTTGATCCAGTGACTCACAAGATTCTTAAACCTGAAGGTTGGGAGGAGAAACATGCCCCAGAACCAGCTATTAAGAAGGAACTTGAACGTCAAATCAGGGCTTATGAACGCCATAAAGAAAGAGAAAATAAACAATAAAAAGGAGCGCCTTGGCTCCTTTTTTAATTCTTTTTAAAAAGTTTTATCTGTGTCTCTAACAACCAGGAGATCGACACTGGCATGGCGTAAGATATATTCTGATGAAGAACCGACAAGTAGACGCTCGAAGGCATTAAGTCCAGTTGCTCCAACTAAAATCAAATCGACTTCTTCTTGTTCAGGAATGGTTTTAGCTAATAGAGTTTTAGGATTTCCCATTTCAATCACAATTTGGATGTCATTGAGCCCTACATCCTTTGCACGCTTTTCATACTCTGCCATCAAGTTTTGAGCTTCAAGTTGTAATTCTTCATATACTTGAGCATCATATGTTGAAATACTTTGAAGGGCACGAGTGTCGATTACATGGGCAATGGTCAATTTAGCTTGATTTCGGAGTGCAATGTGAACACCTTTGACAAAGGCCAAATCAGCTTCTTTAGAGCCATCAACAGCTACCATAATGTTTTCATAACGTTGTGTCATAGCAAAAACCTCCTTAGTTTTTATCATCTTCATTGTAACCCTTTTCACTAAAAAAGTAAAGTAAAAAACAATAGGAGAAGACGTGGTTTTTGATTTTAAAAGGGGGTTTGGTATAATGAAATCAGAGAAAAACAAGAGGAAAAATCATGACAAAAATTGCGGTACTTTCAGACATCCATGGGAATACGACAGCTTTAGAAGCAGTATTAGACGATGCTCGACGACTAGAGGTTGATGAGTATTGGCTATTAGGAGACATTCTCATGCCTGGTACAGGTCGAAAAAATATTTTAGAGCTATTATCAACTTTACCGATTACTGCTCAGGTTTTGGGAAATTGGGAATATAGTCTATGGCGAGCTTGTCATCGAAAATTAGATGAAACGAAACCAAGTTTGCGTTATCTTTTGCGCCAGTGTCAGTATATCATGGAGGAGGTTAGTGTAGAGGAGATTGAAGCTTTACAAGAATATCCTTTGCAAACTCACCGCCAATATGGAAATTTGACTGTTGGGATCAGCCACCACTTGCCGGATAAAAACTGGGGGCGAGAGTTGATTCATCTAGGTAAGCAAGAAGACTTTGATCGTTTAGTCGTCGATCCAGACTGTGATATAGCTGTATACGGTCATATTCACCAACAGTTTCTGCGCTATGCAAGTGGCGGTCAACTAATCTTAAATCCAGGATCCATTGGGCAGCCCTTCTTTTTATCAGACAAGCTCCGAAAGGATTTGCGTGCCCAATACATGATTTTAGAGTTCGATGAACAAGGTTTGAAAGATGTAGACTTTAGGCGTGTGGAATACGATGTTGAGAAAGAACTACAGCTGGCAAAGGATTTGAATTTACCCTATTATCAAGTTTATTATGAAAGTTTAGTAAATGGCATCCACCATACCCATAATCAAGATTTTTTGCATGAGATTGCTCAAGATCAGGGACACGATGCGGAGCTAGATGATTGGCTCAGTAGTAACTCTTGACATTACAACTAGATGGGTTATAATAAAGAGAGGATATCAGCTTGATAGGAGGATAGAAAATGCAAATTTCAAGTCGATTTACCATTGCAACCCATATGTTGATTATCATTGCTTTGAGAGGAAAAGAAAGTAAGGTGACAAGTGATTTTCTAGCAGCAAGTGTAGGAGTTAACCCTGTCATTATTCGAAAAACTTTATCACAACTTAAAAAGGCGGGATTAATCTCAGTTGCACGTGGAACTGGGGGAACAGAAATTATTAAAAATATGGAGGATATTAGTCTTCTGGATGTTTATCAAGCTGTTGAGTGTCTAGGGAAAACAGGTCAGCTCTTTAGTTTTCATGACAAACCAAATCCTGACTGTCCAATTGGAGCCAATATCCATGGAGTTTTAGATCAGAAATTAGATAAAATCCAAGTAGCCATGGAAAAAGAATTAAGTCAAACTAGCCTGGCCCAAGTAGTGGCAGATGCAGAAAAAATAATTAAAGATTAAGAGGAATTTAGTTCCTCTTTTTCTATGCTTTATTATGTTTGGCTCTCTTCTTTTCTTATAAGGGAATACTCTGGTAATAAAAAACTCTCCTAGATTTTTAAGGAGAGTTTTTTGTAGAAATACTTGAAAAAAAAGGCGATTAAAAAGCTTTTTAACTTGAGAAAGAAGAAAGTGAGATTGTTTTTAGTGGCTGCCTTTTGAAGGGATTTCATTTTTTGCGGAAGTAAGAAATAATTGAGAAGGTTTATCAAGGAAAAGATGATCTGAACTATAAAGTATTTGTGTCTGAATGTCTGAGAAACTATGATTTTTTAAGGTTTCCTCAAGTTCAGAAATAATAAAACCATGATTTTCTCCATCTGGTACAGTATAATCAGCGATAAATAATTGTCCACCATGAGTCAAATGTTCCTTAAACATAGCTATACTGGAATCAAGATTAGGCATATGATGAAGAACACGACTGACGATAATGAGATCGAATGTTTGCTCTAATGGCTTAATCAATAAGTCTTGTTGAATCAAGTCTATATTTTCAAGTTTTTGGTTTTCAACCTTGATACGAACTTGTTCCAGCATTTTTTCTGCGATGTCAACCAAGATCACTGACTTGGCTTGTTTAGCTAGAGGAATAGCAATAAGTCCAGTTCCTCCTCCAAAATCTAGGATTGATTTGGTAGATAGATTAGAGACTTGTTGATTTATCTCTGCATTTACAAGGTCTGCTAGAAATTGATTTTTGGGAGAATCGAATGATTCTGCTCGATGATTAAAATGATGTTCCATGTCAATAGTGTAGCATAAAGAGAAGATGTTTTAAAATTTTGGCTACGTCTTGTTGAAAAGATATAGAATTATCAACTGGTGGATAGCTTTTAAACCTTGATGAGAATAGGAGTTTTTTGGGATTTTGATTGAAAGAGTTAAGAAAATAAAGAGGAGAAAAACTTGAAATCATGTTATAATAAAAGGATAGAATCGTAAGAAAGAGTGGATGAATTTTGATTATTCCGACTTATAATTGGCAATTTGCACCTCAAGTTGAGGATGCAGATTTTACAAAAATCGCCAAGAAAGCTGGGCTAGGGCCTGAAGCTGCTCGTCTATTATTTAGCCGTGGTATTAAGGATGAAGATAGTTTGTCTCGTTTTTTGGCACCAAGTCTAGATGATTTGCATGATCCCTATCTTCTCCACGATATGGATAAGGCAGTGAATCGCATTCGTCGTGCCATAGAGCAGGGTGAATTTATTCTCGTATATGGAGACTACGATGCTGATGGGATGACCTCAGCTTCTATCCTTAAAGAAACATTAGAACAACTAGGAGCCGAGTGCTTGGTCTATCTTCCTAATCGTTTTACAGATGGTTATGGTCCTAATGCTAGTGTTTACAAGTACTTCATTGAGCAACAAGAGATATCCTTGATTGTAACCGTGGATAATGGAGTTGCAGGTCATGAGGCTATTGACTTGGCTCAATCTATGGGAGTAGACGTTATTGTAACGGATCACCATTCTCTACCGGAGGTCTTACCAGCTGCTCATGCAATCGTTCATCCGGAGCATCCTGAAGCAGACTATCCTTTCAAACATTTAGCAGGTTGTGGAGTGGCTTTTAAGTTGGCTTGTGCTCTCCTAGAAGAAGTTCAGATAGAATTGCTGGACTTGGTTGCTATTGGGACGATTGCTGATATGGTCAGTTTAACAGATGAAAATCGCATCATGGTTCAATACGGTTTAGAAGTTTTGCGCAACACTCAACGAATTGGGCTTCAAGAGTTATTTGAAATAGCAGGAATATCTGGGAATGATCTAACAGAGGAGACAGTTGGTTTCCAACTAGCTCCTCGATTAAATGCCTTGGGACGATTGGATGATCCTAATTCTGCTATTGAGTTGTTAGCTGGCTTTGATGATGAGGAAGTACATGAGATTGCCCTTATGATTAATGAGAAGAATGAGGAGCGTAAGGAAATTGTACAGACTATTTATGAAGAGGCAAAAGGGATGCTTGATCCAACTAAAAAGGTCCAAATTTTAGCAAAAGAGGGATGGAATCCAGGGGTTCTAGGTATTGTTGCTGGGCGTTTGCTTGAAGAATTTGGACAAACAGTTATCGTCCTTAACATCGAAGATGGACGAGCGAAAGGAAGCGCTCGAAGTATAGAAGCAGTGGATATCTTTGATGCTTTAGACCCGCATCGGGAACTTTTTATCGCCTTTGGCGGCCATGCAGGTGCTGCAGGTATGACGCTCGAAGTTGAACAGTTAGATGCCTTGTCAGAAATTTTAGAAACCTATGTAAAAGACAAAGGGATAGATGCTAAGGGTAAGAGTAAATTATATCTAGACGAAGAACTAGATTTGGAAAATCTGAGTTTAGAAACAGTTAAAAGTTTCGAACGGTTAGCTCCTTTTGGAATGGACAATCAAAAACCTGTCTTTTACATCCGAGATTTTCAAGTTGATAATGCTCGTTCTATGGGGGCGGCAGATAGTCATCTGAAGTTAAAAATATCTAAAGGGAGCGCAAGCTTTGAAGTTGTAGCTTTTGGCAAAGGATCCTTGGCAACAGAGTTTGCTCAAGTTAAAGATTTGGAATTAGCAGTTACCCTATCCGTTAATCAGTGGAATGGACAAACAGCCTTGCAGTTGATGATGGTTGATGCGCGTGTTGATGGAGTTCAACTCTTTAATATTCGTAGTAAGAATATAAATCTACCAGAGGGAGTACCTGTCCTTGATTTTACCAGTGATTTGCCAGAAATGTTTTCTAGCCCAGCAATCGTTGTAAAAAATATTCCCGAGGATCTCAGTCTTCTTAAACAAGTATTGCAAGAACAAGACTTCTCTGCTATTTACTTTAAAAATGATATCGATAAGCCCTACTATTTGACTGGCTATGGAACAAGGGAGCAGTTCGCTAAGCTCTATAAGACCATCTACCAGTTCCCAGAATTCGATATTCGCTATAAATTAAAAGACTTATCAGCCTATCTCAAAATTGAACAAATCTTACTAGTTAAGATGATTCAAATTTTTGAAGAACTTGGATTTGTTACGATTTCTGATGGTATTATGAAAGTGAATAAAGAAGCTCCAAAGAGGGATATAGCAGAAAGTCATATTTATCAACAACTAAAACAAACCGTTAAAGACCAAGAAATGATGGCCTTGGGAACGGTACAAGAAATTTATGATTTCTTAATGGAAAAATAGATAAAAAGAGGCTGCGCTACCCGAGCTTAGCCTCTTTTTTGATAGAAAAATCTGATGTAGTGTAGCTGATTGGGCAGGCTACATTCTTATTTGGTAATGAAAGTTCAGAGATGGGAAAGAAAAGATTATTTTTTGTTCTCCCCTCTCTTTTTTGTGTTTTTTTGATGGTCGTGTAGTAAAAGGATAATTATTTGTAATATGACTAAAATATAACTCTAAAATATCTGACATGTAAATTAGGTATGATTTCCTTATAAACAACAAAAACAAATAGGAATTATTAAAAAGGGAGAAATTCATTATGAAAAAAACAGTTGCTAAACTGACTCTTGGTTTGACATCTACTGCCATTTTGGCGACAGTTGGTGCCCAAACTGTTAGTGCAGATTCTTACGTTGTCCAAAATGGGGATTCATTTTTTGCTATTGCTAGTGCACATGGTATGGATCCTTATGTGTTGGCCGCTAACAATGGGAAAACCATTTTTGACACTATCCACCCAGGTGATATTCTGGAAGTGAGTGGTTTATCTCAAGGTAGTTTTTCATATAATGCACCAGCTTATGAGGCAACTAGCACTGCAGATGATGTGTCAGATGTAGAAGATGTTATTGAAAATACTCCGACTGACTATGGGAACTCTTATCCTATTGGTCAGTGTACGTGGGGTGTGAAAGAATTGGCGCCTTGGGCTAGCAACTGGTGGGGGAATGCCAATACTTGGGCAATCTACGCAAGTGCTCAAGGCTATAGAATAGGGAATGTTCCGGTAGCAGGAGCGATTGCCGTTTGGGATGGTGGTGAATATGGGCATGTTGCTTATGTGACAGATGTACAAAGCGAAAATTCTATCCAGGTATTGGAATCAAACTACAAGCGTCAAAAGCAAATTGCTAATTATCGTGGCTACTTTAATCCCAATGAATTTTTAGGTAGAGTCACTTATATCTACCCAAACTAAAAATGATTAAAAAAGATTTAGAATTTCTAAATCTTTTTTTGGTCTCAACTGAGTGAGGAGTAATAGCAACTCTATGCTGATATAAGAGTTGTTGTAGTAAGCTATTTGGGGGATTTCGCATTTTTGAGAGTACAAGAACCGATTACTTTAAACAGTGAATCGAAAAGAGAGTACAGAGGGGAAGGCTTCGTTTTATAGGACTGAATTTTATCTAGTTGAAATAAAACCTTCATTTTGAAAATCAGTAAAAAAATGGTATAATGAAAGGAAATGATTCGGTAGAAAGTAGAAGATACTTTCAGAATAAGAGAGCTTTTAAAACTCTACAAACAAGTTATTGTAATACCTCGGAGGGAAAATGACCAATATTAAATTAACAACTTTAGGTGGTGTCCGTGAAAACGGGAAAAATATGTATATCGCAGAGATTAACGACTCAATCTTTGTTTTGGATGCAGGTTTAAAATATCCTGAAAACGAGCAGCTTGGAGTTGACGTTGTTATTCCAAATATGGAATATTTATTTGAAAATAGTGACCGAATTGCAGGTGTCTTTTTAACGCACGGACATGCCGATGCGATTGGGGCACTACCTTATTTATTGACAGAAGCTAAGGTTCCGGTTTTCGGTTCGGAGTTGACTATTGAACTAGCTAAACTGTTTGTCAAGAGTAATGACAGTGTCAAGAAATTTGATGATTTTCACGTCATTGATGAGAATACTGAAATTGACTTCGGTGGGACAGAGGTTTCCTTCTTCCGTACTACCCACTCTATTCCTGAGAGTTTAGGTGTCGTTTTAAAAACTTCAGAAGGAAATATTGTATATACTGGTGACTTTAAGTTTGACCAAACAGCCAGTGAGTCTTATGCAACAGATTTTGGCCGTTTGGCGGAAATTGGTCGTGAGGGAGTCTTGGCACTTCTAAGTGATTCTGCTAATGCGGACAGTAATATTCAAGTAGCGAGCGAAAGTGAAGTAGGTGATGAAATCACCCAAACAATTGCTGATTGGGATGGTCGTATTATCGTAGCTGCTGTAGCGAGTAACCTTTCCCGTATCCAACAAGTTTTTGATGCAGCTGCTGAGACAGGACGTCGCGTTGTTTTAACTGGTTTTGATATTGAAAACATTGTGCGAACAGCTATCCGTTTGAAAAAGTTATCGCTGGCTAATGAAAGTTTATTGATTAAACCAAAAGATATGTCCCGTTTTGAAGATCATGAATTGATTATTCTTGAGACTGGACGTATGGGAGAGCCGATTAATGGACTTCGTAAGATGTCTATTGGACGCCACCGCTATGTGGAAATCAAGGATGGTGATTTAGTGTACATCGTTACAACTCCATCAATTGCTAAAGAAGCTGTTATGGCTCGTGTAGAAAACATGATTTACCAAGCAGGAGGTATTGTTCGACTCATAACATCAAGCCTACGTGTATCAGGGCATGGAAATGCCCGTGATTTACAGTTAATGATCAATCTTTTGAGACCACAATATCTCTTCCCTATTCAAGGAGAGTATCGTGAATTGGATGCTCACGCTAGAGCGGCAATGGCAGTTGGCATGTTGCCAGAGCATATTTTCATTCCCAAAAAAGGAAGTACTATGTCCTATGAACATGGTGACTTTGTTCCGTCAGGTGCTATCACTGCGGGAGATATTCTGATTGATGGAAATGCTATTGGAGATGTCGGAAATGTTGTTCTTCGTGACCGTAAGGTCTTGTCGGAGGATGGGATCTTTATCGTTGCGATTACAGTTAACCGTCGTGAGAAGAAGATCATTGCCAAGGCACGAGTGCACACACGTGGATTTGTTTATCTCAAGAAGAGTCGTGACATCTTGCGTGAGAGCTCAGAGCTGATTAACCAAACAGTTGAAGACTATCTACAAGGTGAAGAATTTGAGTGGTCAGAGCTCAAAGGTAAAGTTCGAGACAGTTTGTCCAAGTTCCTCTTTGATCAAACTAAGCGTCGTCCAGCAATCTTACCAGTAGTTATGGAAGCAAAATAATAATTAAATAAAGATCTAGAAAAAGTCGAATTTCGGCTTTTTCTTATCTTAAACCTAAAAGGAGAAAATAATGGCAGTAATGAAGATTGAGTACTACTCAGAAGTTTTGGATATGGAATGGGGAGTCAATGTTCTGTATCCTGATAGCTCTAGGGTAACAGACCCGAATTGCACAGATATTCCTGTCCTATATCTCTTACATGGGATGTCTGGAAACCATAATAGTTGGCTCAAACGTACTAATGTTGAGCGTTTGCTACGTGGTACTAATCTTATTGTTGTTATGCCTAATACTAGTAATGGATGGTATACCGACACCCAATATGGATTTAACTACTATACTGCCTTATCAGAAGAGTTACCTAAAGTCATGAAGCGCTTTTTCCCTAACATGACTAGTAAACGTGAAAAGACTTTTATTGCTGGACTATCTATGGGCGGTTATGGTTCCTTCAAATTAGCTCTGTCAACTAACCGTTTCTCCTATGCAGCTAGTTTTTCTGGTGCCCTTAGTTTTCAGGAGTTTTCTCCAGAAAATCAAGATTTAGGGAATCGGACATATTGGCAAGGTATTTTTGGTGAGATTAAAAATTGGGAAAGTAGTCCATATTCACTGGAAAGCCTAGCTGAAAAGTCAGATAAGAAGACAAAACTCTGGATTTGGTGTGGCGAACAAGATTATCTTTATTCTGCTAATAATCTAGCAGTTAAAAATCTCAAAAATCTAGGTTTTAATGTAACCTATAGTCATAGTCCAGGTGCCCATGAATGGTATTACTGGGAGAAACAATTGGAACGATTTTTAGCAACTCTCCCTATCAACTTTGTTTTGGAAGAGCGTCTTATATAATCCTTAAAGTTCTGTTTAGGCGTGAGAACATAAAGATTCTATGATTCTATAATTCTTTATTTTTTAACAAAAAAGTAGTAGAATAGGTATGTTATAAATTTATTAGGAAAAGGACCAGCCAATGTATCATTATCAAATAGGTATTTCACCTGAAATACATGATGAGTTTGTCAAAAAAAGTGAATTGGCAAATCTTTTACAAAGTAGTGCTTGGGCTAATGTAAAAGATAATTGGGGGAATGAGCGTTTAGGTTTTTATAAAAATGGAGAATTAGTAGCTGTTGCAAGTATCCTCATAAAAAATTTGCCACTTGGATATACTATGATGTATATCCCAAGAGGACCAATCATGGATTATCAAGATAAAGATTTGGTAACATTTGTGATAAGAAGCTTAAAACAATTTGGGACTAGTAGGCGGTCTGTTTTTATTAAATTTGATCCGTCTCTGATCTTAAAACAATATCCTATTGACAAATCTTCTAAAGAATTTTCTGAGAATAGTACATCTATAGAAGCTATTCAAAACTTAAAAGATGCAAATTGTCAATGGTCTGGTAGGACTATAGCTATGTCCGAAACTATACAACCACGTTATCAAGCTAATAGAATACTAAAAGATGGTTTAGATTCGGATTTTCCAAAGCATACTAAGAGGTTGATGAAGGATGCTGTTAAGAGAGGAGTTATTACCTATCGGGGTAGCTTGTCAGACATTTCAAATTTTGAAACGATTATAGCTTTAACGGAACGTCGTAAAAATGTATCACTCCGTAATCAGGAATATTTCCAAAAGTTAATAGAAACATATGGACATGATTCGTATTTACATTTAGCAAAGATTAATATTCCAGAACGTCTAATGGAGTATAGGGAACAGTTAAACAAGATAAAAAAAGATTTGTCTGAAACAGACGAATATCAAAAGAAACGTCTAACCAAATTACAACAGCAGAAAAAATCTGTTGAAAAATACATCATAGAATTTCAAGAACTTGTTCAAAGATATCCAGAAGAAGTAGTTATAGCGGGAGTGCTCTCTGTTTCGTTCGGTGATACACTAGAGATGCTTTATGCTGGAATGGATGATAAATTTAAAAAATTCTACCCTCAATATGTGCTTTATCCAAAAGTGTTTGAGGATGCTTTTAATGATGGTAAAAAATGGGCTAATATGGGAGGGATTGAAGGTACTTTAGATGACGGGTTAACGGATTTTAAATCCAATTTTAGTCCTGTTGTTCAAGAGTACGTAGGAGAGTTTACTCTACCTCTAAATTTTTTGTATCGATTGACCAACTATTTTTATCACATTCGTAAGACACTAAGAAAAAAATATCATAGAAAGTAAGTTTATGAAACTGATTACACTCACTAAAGAAGAGTTTCAACGTTATTCGGAAAAGGTCCCTGGCTATTCTTTCATGCAGTCTATTCAGATGGGGGAACTGTTAGAAGCTAGAGGGGCTCAAGTGGTTTATCTTTCTTTGAAGAAAGAAGGAGAAATCCAAGTGGCGGCTCTGGTTTATAGCTTGCCTATGCTAGGTGGGCTTCATATGGAGTTGAATTCTGGGCCTATTTATACCCAAAAATCTGCACTGTCAAAATTTTATCAATATTTAAAGGAATATGCCAAACAGAGTGGTGCTTTAGAGTTGATTGTAAAACCTTTTGAGACCTATCAAACTTTTGACAGTGATGGCAACCCAATAGATGAAGAAGAGAAAAGCATTGTACAAGAGTTGTGTAGTTTAGGATATCAATTTGATGGTCTTAAAACAGGATACCCAAACGGAGAAATATTTTGGCACTACGTTAAAGATTTAAAAGGTTTCGATGAAGAATCTTTGTTGAAATCTTTTAATAAGAATAGTTCTAGAAACATTCAATCCTCACTTGATTATGGTGTTACCATTCGAAGTGCTGAAAGAGAGGAAATTCCACTATTCAAAAAAATTATTGAAGAAACTGGGCAAAGGCAAGGTTTTAAGGATAAGGATTTAGATTATTACTGTAAATTGTATGATATTTTTGAGGATAAGGCAGCTTTTCTAATTGCAGAGGTGAATCCTAAACAATCAATCAAAGCTCTTAATATGAAACAGGCTAGCCTTGATGAAAAGTCAAAGAATTTCAAGCAACAGTATCAAGCGATACAAAAGAAATTGGATTTTCTAAATACTTTGCCTACTGATTCAGAAAGAATCCTATTAGCTTGCGCTCTGATAATATATACTAACTCGGAAGCGACATATTTGTTCGGAGGCTCTTATGCTGATCTCCAAAAGTTTTCTGCTCCATTTTTACTTCAATATTATGCTATGAAGCAGGCATTACAAAAGAATATTCCTACATATAACTTTTTTGGTATCCAAGGTCTCTTTGATGGTAGCGATGGAGTTCTACGCTTTAAGCAGAATTTCAATGGCTATATTGTTCGTAAACCAGGCACTTTCCGATATTATCCAAACCCGTTCAAGTTTAAGTGTTTACAAGTTTTGAAAAAATTAATGGGGAGATAAGTAAAAGAAGTACTTTTAGATTTCTTTTAGTTTTCTCCAGTAAAATAGAGAACCTATCTTTAGAATGGCAATCCATTACTCAAAGATGGGTTCTTATTTTTTAGAAAGGTGGGCAATCATGGGCTGGATTATTCGTGTTTTATGTCGATTTTTACTAGGAATTTTGCGTATGTTTTGGCGCCTTGTATGGACCCTTATCTTCTTAATTCTCATCACTTTTGGGATTCTCTGGTATGTGATAGGTGATTTACCTGCTACTTTAAATCAAGTTAGCAAAGTGGTCCAAGTCGGTCAAGCAGGTTGGCACCAATGGCAAGAAACTGGTAAATTACAAGGTCTGTCTCAGATAGATAATCATCAAGCTTCAGGAGCAAAATGGCCAAAATCGCAAGCAACTATCTATATTGACTCTCAAATGGATACCACTTTCCAAAAGGCCTATGCTGAAGCTGTTGTCAACTGGAATGAAACAGGTGCTTTTAACTTTGTAGTTGTAGATGATTCTAATCAAGCTGATATTTTAGCCACTGAAATGAACGATGGTTCGACAGCTGTTGCTGGCGAGGCAGAGAGTCAAACAAATCTCCTAACCAAACAATTCACTTCGGTAACCGTTCGTTTGAATCATTACTATCTATCTAATCCAAATTATGGCTATACGTATGACCGCATTTTGCATACGGCAGAACATGAGCTAGGTCATGCCATTGGTTTGGAACATACTAATGAAGTTTCGGTTATGCAACCAGCAGGCTCCTATTATGGTATCCAAGCTCAAGATGTAAAAACAGTTCAAGAGCTATATGAGTCTGGAGAATAACTGATTTTCAAAGGAAACTGGAGCTCTCTGATTTAAGCAATACAGGGGGCTTTTTGCTATAATGGAACTATGAATAACTTGATTAAATCAAAACTGGAGCTCTTGCCGACTAGCCCTGGTTGTTACATTCACAAAGATAAAAACGGCACTATCATTTATGTAGGAAAGGCTAAAAATCTGCGCAATCGGGTGCGGTCCTACTTCCGTGGGAGCCATGATACCAAGACTGAAGCCTTGGTGTCTGAAATTGTGGATTTTGAGTTTATTGTTACGGAGTCTAATATAGAGGCCCTTCTTTTAGAGATTAATCTCATCAAGGAAAACAAGCCTAAGTACAATATTATGCTCAAGGACGACAAGTCCTATCCCTTTATCAAAATCACCAATGAGCGCTATCCTCGCTTGATTATCACCCGTCAGGTCAAGAAAGACGGAGGACTCTATTTTGGTCCCTATCCGGATGTGGGCGCAGCCAATGAAATCAAGAGACTTTTAGACCGGATTTTTCCTTTCCGAAAGTGTACTAATCCACCTTCGAAAGTCTGTTTTTACTACCACATAGGCCAGTGCATGGCTCATACAGTTTGTCGCAAGGATGAAGCCTATTTTAAAGCTATGTCCCAAGAAGTCTCTGATTTTCTCAAGGGACAAGACGATAAAATCATTGATGAACTCAAGAGTAAGATGGCTTTGGCAGCCCAAAGTATGGAGTTTGAACGTGCAGCGGAATACCGTGATTTGATTCAGGCCATTGGCACCCTTCGGACTAAGCAACGAGTCATGGCAAAAGATCTTCAAAATCGTGATGTATTTGGCTATTACGTGGATAAGGGCTGGATGTGTGTTCAGGTCTTCTTTGTCCGTCAGGGAAAATTGATTGAACGGGATGTCAATCTCTTTCCTTACTACAACGATCCTGATGAGGATTTTCTGACCTATGTGGGGCAGTTTTATCAAGAAAAATCTCACTTGGTTCCAAATGAGATTTTGATTCCTCAAGATATTGACGAAGAAGCTATCAAGGCTTTGGTGAATACAAAGGTTCTCAAGCCCCAACGCGGTGAGAAAAAACAGCTAGTTAATCTAGCCGTCAAAAATGCGCGTGTTAGTTTAGAACAGAAATTTAATCTGCTAGAAAAATCAGTTGAGAAGACTCAAGGGGCTATTGAAAATCTTGGGCGACTTTTACAAATTCCGACCCCAGTCCGTATCGAGTCTTTTGATAACTCTAATATTATGGGGACTAGTCCAGTCTCTGCTATGGTTGTTTTTGTCAATGGAAAACCGAGCAAGAAGGATTACCGTAAGTATAAAATCAAGACTGTGGTCGGACCAGATGACTATGCAAGTATGCGAGAGGTTATTCGTAGACGTTATGGACGGGTCCAGCGTGACGGTTTGACACCGCCAGATTTGATTGTCATTGATGGGGGACAAGGTCAGGTCAATATCGCTAAACAGGTCATTCAAGAAGAGTTAGGGTTAGATATTCCGATCGCAGGTCTGCAAAAGAACGACAAGCACCAAACTCATGAATTGCTCTTTGGAGACCCACTTGAGGTGGTAGAGTTGTCTCGCAATTCTCAAGAATTTTTCCTCTTGCAACGCATTCAGGATGAAGTTCACCGTTTTGCAATCACCTTCCACCGTCAACTCCGTTCTAAAAATTCCTTCTCCTCTCAATTGGATGGAATTGAAGGTTTGGGTCCCAAACGCAAGCAGAATTTAATGAAATATTTTAAGTCTCTAACAAAAATTAAGGAAGCCAGTGTGGATGAAATTATAGAAGTTGGCATACCAAGAGCTGTTGCAGAGGCAGTTCATAGACAGTTAAATCCAGAAGTAGACTCGGGGCTAGCTCAAGTTGCTGAAAAATTTGCCAACTACGAAGAATAACAAGAAATAAGGTTTGTAGTCTAGCGGGTGCAAGCTTGTCAGAATTATGGTAAAATAGATAAGATATGACTAAAGAATTTCATCATGTAACGGTTATGCTTTATGAAACAATTGATATGCTAGATGTAAAACCTGACGGTATTTATGTTGATGCGACTTTGGGTGGAGCGGGCCACAGTGAGTATTTATTAAGTAAACTAAGTGAGAAAGGGCATCTCTATGCCTTTGATCAGGACCAAAACGCTATTGATAATGCGCAAAAACGTCTAGCTCCTTATATCGAAAAAGGGATGGTCACTTTTATTAAGGACAATTTTCGTAACTTAAGGGTTAGATTGCATGAAGCTGGGGTCCAAGAAATAGATGGAATCTGTTATGATTTAGGAGTATCGAGTCCGCAACTAGATCAGCGTGAACGTGGCTTTTCATATAAGAAGGATGCGCCGCTGGATATGCGGATGAATCAGGAAGCTAGTTTGACTGCTTATGAAGTTGTCAATCATTATGACTATCATGAATTGGTTCGAATCTTTTTCAAATATGGAGAAGATAAGTTTTCTAAACAGATTGCGCGCAAAATTGAGCAAGCTCGTCAGGTAAAGCCAATTGAGACAACAACCGAATTGGCAGAGATTATCAAGTCGGCAAAGCCTGCGAAGGAGCTTAAGAAAAAAGGGCACCCAGCCAAGCAAATTTTCCAGGCTATTCGTATTGAAGTCAATGATGAGCTGGGAGCAGCCGATGAATCTATCCAGCAAGCGATAGATATGCTAGCTTTAGATGGCAGAATATCAGTGATTACCTTCCATTCGCTAGAAGATCGCTTGACCAAGCAACTATTTAAGGAAGCTTCGACAGTAGAAGTTCCGAAAGGGTTGCCTTTTATTCCAGATGAACTCAAGCCTAAAATGGAATTGGTTTCTCGCAAGCCGATTTTACCTAGCAAGGAAGAATTGGAAGTCAATAATCGTTCCCATTCAGCTAAGCTAAGAGTCGCTAGAAAAATTCACAAGTAAGAGGATAAAATGGTAGAAAAAAGAGAAACGACTAGCCAACTACTTCAGGCACGTATCAAGAGATTCTCGCGGGTTGAAAAGGCTTTTTACCTTTCAATTGCCATTACAGCCCTAGTCTTAGCTATCAGTGTTGTTTATATGCAAACAAAGCTATTGCAAGTCCAAAGTGAGTTGACGAGTGTGAATGCTCAGATTGAGGAGAAGAAGACCGAGTTGGACGATGCTAAGCAAGAAGTCAATGAATTAATCCGGTCAGAACGCTTGACAGGTATTGCAGATTCGCAAGAGTTACAATTATATAATGAAAATATCCGATCGGCGGAGTAGTAGATGAAAACTATGAAAGAAAAAATAATACGCTTTGCCATTAAGAATCGTAAATCTCCAATGGAAAACCGCAGACGAGTGGGAAAGAGTCTGAGCCTTTTGGCCGTTTTTCTCTTTGCTGTTTTTTTGGTTAATTTTGCGGTAATTATTGGTACAGGCTCAAAGTTTGGTGTTAACTTAGTTAAGGAAGCAGCTAGGGTTCACCAGACTACACGAACAGTTCCTGCAAAGAGGGGGACCATATACGATCGTAATGGAACACCTATAGCAGAAGATGCCACATCTTATAATGTTTATGCGGTAATTGACAAAGAATATAAATCTGCAAACGGTGAGATTCTTTATGTTGAAGAATCTCAGTATAACAAAGTCGCGGAAGTCTTTCATAAGTATTTAGATATGGAAGAATCTTATGTAAAGGAGCAACTTTCTCAGCCTAATCTAAAGCAGGTTTCTTTTGGTGCTAAAGGAAATGGCATTACTTATGCAAATATGATGTCTATTAAAAATGATTTGGAAACAGCTAAGGTTGAGGGAGTTGATTTTACAACTAGCCCAAATCGAAGCTATCCTAACGGGAAATTTGCTTCATCTTTCATCGGACTAGCGCAGTTGCATGAAAATGAAGATGGTTCAAAGAGTCTCATTGGGACGTCTGGTGTCGAGAGTTCCTTGAATAGCTTGTTAGCGGGAACAGATGGTATCATTACCTATGAAAAAGACCGTTTAGGGAATATTGTTCCAGGTACGGAACAAGTTACCCGACAGACTGTAAACGGGAAAGACGTCTACACGACCCTATCTAGTCCTTTACAATCTTTCATGGAAAGTCAAATGGATGCCTTCCAAGAAAAAGTTAAGGGAAAATATATGACTGCGACCTTGGTGAGTGCCAAAACGGGAGAAATTCTTGCAACGACACAAAAGCCAACTTTTGATGCAGATACAAAAGAAGGGTTGGATGAGAACTTTGTTTGGCGTGATCTTCTGTATCAAAGTAACTATGAACCAGGATCAACCATGAAGGTAATGACTCTGGCGGCCGCTATTGACAATAAAACATTCCCTGGAGGAGAGTCTTTTAATGCTTCCGAATTAAAAATTGCTGATGCTACCATCAAGGACTGGGATGTAAATGAAGGGTTAACGAGTGGTGGAATAATGACATACTCGCAAGGTTTTGCCCACTCTAGTAATATCGGAATGACCTTGTTAGAGCAAAAGATGGGAGATGCAACTTGGTTGGATTATCTCAATCGTTTCAAATTCGGAATTCCAACAAGATTTGGGATGAGTAATGAGTATGGTGGACAATTGCCTGATGACAATATTGTCAATATTGCCATGAGTTCCTTCGGTCAGGGTATTTCTGTAACTCAAGTGCAAATGCTCAGAGCTTTTACAGCTATTGCTAATGATGGAGTTATGCTAGAGCCTAAATTTATCAGTGCTTTATATGATCCAAATGATGAGACGGTTCGTAAGTCGAAAAAAGAAGTAGTGGGGAATCCTGTTTCTAAGGAAGCAGCTAGCGTGACACGAGAGCATATGGTTACTGTGGGAACGGATCCCTATTATGGAACTATGTACAATCATAGTACTGGAAAAGGAGTGATTACTCTTCCAAACCAAAACGTTGCAATGAAATCCGGGACTGCGCAGATTGCTGATGAGCAAAATGGAGGATACTTAGTTGGGGAAACCAATCATATCTTTTCTGTAGTAACCATGCATCCTTCTGAAAATCCTGATTTTATTCTCTATGTGACAGTTCAACAACCAGAACATTATTCTCAGGCTATACTTGGTGAATTTGCCAATCCTATACTTGAGAGAGCTTCGGCCATGAAAGAATTGCTTAATCTCCAATCAACTGCTAAGAATTTAGATCAAGTAACAACTACAACTAGCTACGCAATGCCTTCGACTAAAGACTATAGTCCTGGGGGATTGTCAGAAGAACTACGTCGTAACCTTGTACAACCGATTGTTGTTGGTTCAGGTACTAAAATTAAGGAAAGCTCAGTAGCAGAGGGAACCAATTTAGATGCTAATGAACAAATCTTACTTCTTTCTGATAAGGTAGAAGAAATGCCGGATTTGTATGGTTGGACGAAGCAAAATGTTGAAACGTTAGCTAAGTGGCTAAATATTGAAGTTGAATTTGAAGGTAGTGGAGAAACTGTTAAAAAACAAAGTGTTCGAACCAATACAACTTTGAAAGATCTACAGAAAATAAAAATAACTTTAGGAGATTAGTATGATCATTTCTATCCTTGCTGGAGTGTGCACCTTTATTCTAACGGTCATTGGAATTCCAGCCTTTATCCGTTTTTATCGTAAGGCACAAATCACTGGTCAGCAGATGCACGAGGATGTCAAACAGCATCAGGCAAAAGCTGGAACACCAACAATGGGTGGAATTGTTTTCCTTATAGTAGGTGTTTTAGTCAGCTTTGTATTTGCACTTTTGACCAATCAATTGACCAACAATCTAGGGATGATTCTATTTATCCTGGTCTTGTATGGTTTGGTTGGTTTCTTGGATGATTTCCTCAAGGTTTTTCGTAAAATCAATGAAGGTCTCAATCCGAAACAAAAGCTCTTGCTTCAGTTAGTAGGAGGGGTTATCTTCTATTTCTTTTATGAAAGAGGAGGGGATGTCTTAAATGTATTTGGTTATCCATTGCACTTAGGCTTTCTTTACATTTTCTTTGCTCTCTTCTGGTTAGTTGGTTTTTCAAATGCTGTTAACTTGACTGATGGAATTGATGGCTTGGCAAGTATCTCAGTAGTGATTAGCCTATCTGCCTATGGAGTCATTGCTTATGTACAAAACCAATTGGATATTCTCCTAGTGATTCTTGCCATGAGTGGTGGTCTTCTTGGTTTCTTTGTCTTTAACCATAAGCCTGCTAAAGTTTTTATGGGAGATGTCGGAAGTCTTGCTCTTGGAGGGATGTTGGCCGCTATTTCCATGGCCCTTCACCAGGAGTGGACACTTCTCTTGATTGGAATCATTTATGTATTTGAGACAACATCAGTTATGATGCAAGTTGCCTACTTTAAGTTGACTGGAGGAAAACGTATCTTCCGGATGACACCAGTTCATCACCATTTTGAGCTGGGTGGATTATCAGGTAAAGGTCAAGCCTGGAGTGAGTGGAAGGTCGATTTCTTCTTCTGGGGAGTGGGATTACTTGCTAGCCTCATGACCTTGGCTTTCATGTATTTATTCTAAAAATAGAATATTGAATTGATAATGAGAAGGGTTTATACCCTTCTCTTTTTAGTTCTTGTTTTCTTCAATTGACGAATCCTTTTCTCAAAAAAGTAAAATTATGATAAAATGGAAAAAAAGAAAGATGGAACGATGAGTTATTTTAAAAAGTATAGATTTGATAAAAGCAAGTTCAAGTTGGGGATGCGTACCTTTAAAACAGGAATCGCTGTTTTTTTGGTCCTCATGATTTTTGGTTTTTTTGGATGGAAGGGGCTTCAGATTGGAGCTTTGACAGCCGTTTTTAGTTTGAGAGAAGACTTTGATAAGAGTGTCCACTTTGGGACATCACGTATTTTAGGGAATAGTATCGGTGGTTTTTATGCGCTGATTTTCTTTCTCTTGAACAACTTTTTCCATGGAGCCTTTTGGGTGACTCTCCTTGTGGTTCCAATATGTACCATGTTAACCATTATGACAAATGTTGCCATGAACAATAAGTCAGGAGTTATTGGTGGAGTTGCAGCCATGCTGATTATTACCCTATCAATTCCGAGCGGAGAGACTGTTTTGTACGTTTTTGCTCGAGTTTTTGAGACTTTTATGGGTGTTTTTGTAGCAATTCTAGTAAATTATGATATTGATCGCTTGCGGAGTTTTATACAGAAAAAATAAAATAATGTCACAAGATATAACATTAACAATTGACGATTGATTTTTTTTAGACTATAATAGACAGAAAGAAGAGGAAGTGCACATGAAGGAAAAAGAATTTCGTCGCAATATGGCAGTTTTCCCCATTGGTAGTGTTATGAAGTTGACCGATCTTTCGGCGCGTCAAATTCGTTATTATGAAGATCAAGAGTTGATAAAACCTGACCGCAACGAAGGCAATCGTCGGATGTATTCTTTGAATGACATGGATCGCTTGTTGGAGATTAAAGATTATATCTCTGAAGGTCTGAACATTGCTGCCATCAAGAAAAAATATGCTGAACGTGAAGCGAAATCTAGAAAACCAGTTAGTCAAACTGAAGTGCGTCGGGCGCTTCGGAATGAGGTTCTCCAACAAAGCCGCTTTGCTTCTCAACAATCACCTTTTGGTCGCGGTTAGGCAACCGCTAGTCGTCATATATAAGGAGAAAAACCATGCCAATCACAGCTGCAGATATTCGTCGTGAAGTTAAGGAAAAAAATGTAACCTTTATCCGCCTCATGTTTTCAGATATTTTGGGAACAATGAAAAACGTCGAAATTCCTGCTACAGATGAACAACTAGACAAGGTCTTGTCAAACAAGGCTATGTTTGATGGATCTTCTATTGAAGGGTTTGTTCGTATCAATGAATCAGATATGTACTTGTACCCTGACCTAGACACATGGACTGTCTTCCCTTGGGGAGATGAGAACGGTAGTGTCGCAGGATTGATCTGTGATGTCTATACAACAGAAGGAGAGCCATTTGCTGGAGATCCTCGAAGCAACCTTAAACGAGCTCTTCATCACATGGAAAAAGTAGGATTCAAATCTTTCAACCTTGGTCCAGAACCAGAATTCTTCCTATTTAAGCTTGATGAGAATGGAGACCCAACTCTCGAGGTGAATGACAAGGGTGGTTACTTTGATTTGGCGCCTACAGACCTTGCTGACAACACTCGTCGTGAGATTGTTAACGTATTGACTAAGATGGGATTTGAAGTTGAAGCAAGTCACCATGAAGTGGCCGTAGGGCAACATGAAATTGACTTTAAGTACGATGAAGTTCTTCGTGCATGTGACAAAATTCAAATTTTTAAACTTGTTGTAAAAACCATTGCTCGTAAACATGGTTTGTATGCGACTTTTATGGCCAAACCAAAATTTGGTATTGCTGGTTCAGGTATGCACTGCAACATGTCCTTGTTTGATGCGGAAGGAAATAATGCCTTCTTTGATCCAAAAGATCCAAAAGGTATGCAGTTGTCAGAAACAGCCTATCATTTCCTTGGTGGTTTAATTAAACATGCCTACAACTATACAGCTATCATGAACCCAACAGTTAACTCATACAAACGTTTGGTTCCAGGATTCGAGGCTCCTGTCTATATTGCTTGGGCTGGTCGTAACCGTTCTCCACTTGTCCGCGTTCCTGCTACACGTGGTATGGGAACTCGACTTGAGTTGCGCTCAGTTGACCCAATGGCTAACCCATATATTGCTATGGCTGTTCTTTTGGAAGTTGGTTTGCATGGTATCGAAAATAAAATCGAAGCCCCAGCGCCAATCGAAGAAAATATCTATATCATGACTGCAGAAGAACGTAAAGAGGCTGGCATTACTGACCTTCCATCAACTCTTCACAACGCATTGAAAGCTATGACAGAAGACGAAGTAGTTAAAGCTGCTCTTGGTGAACATATCTATACGAGCTTCCTTGAAGCCAAACGAATCGAGTGGGCAAGCTACGCAACCTTTGTGTCACAATGGGAAATTGATAACTATCTAGATCTTTACTAATGATAAATCAGAAAGATTGTCCGAGAGGACGATCTTTTTTTTTCTTGCAATTTATATCGAGGTGTGATATAGTTTGTATAACGAGGTGCGATACATCGAACTGAATTGGAGGTCTGGTTAAATGGAATTAACAGATAAGATTAGACGGGTTTACCTTCCCATGACTGAAACGGGTTTTTATATTCTGTTCTGTCTGCAAAAGGAGAACCATGGTTATGGTATTACACAAAAGGTCAAAGAGATGACAGATTCGCAAGTATCAATTAGTCCTGGAACTATGTATGGAACCCTGTCAAAGATGGAAAAGGATGGCTTGGTTTCCTTTGACCGAGAAGAGGAAAAACGTAAAATCTATCAGATAACAGACTTGGGTCGAAAAGTTTTAGAAATTGAGTTGAAACGTATTGAGCGGCTCTACAGAAATAGTCGGGAGGAGCTTTGATGGAAAAGAAAGTTGTTTATAGGACTTGTACCATTGCAGATTATGATAGAGAGGCTCTCTATCTCAGGGAAATGCATGCTGAGGGCTGGAAACTTAAGGAAGTAAGTTACTCTAGCTTAGTAATTGCGGTTAAGTATACTTTTGAAAAGTGCCAACCGGAGCAGGTGGTTTATCAGTTGGACTTTTATCCTATAAAAAAGTCAGAGAGAGCTTCCTATTTACAACTGTTTAAAGATTGTGGCTGGGAGCATATTACAGACTTTAATGGTTTTTCCTACTTTAGAAAGCTTTATTCTGGAGTTGAGTCGGATGCCGAGTTTGAAATTTATAATGACGCGGCCGGGAAGTTAGCAATGGTCAAGAAGATTTTAACAATGCGGATGCTTCCTGTTTTGCTTCTCTTTTCAGTGCTACTACCGGTTTTCTCAAAGTTACTCAGTGGAAGAAGTTATTTCAGTTGGGGAATGTTTTTGATTGTTATCATAGACTGTACTTTATTGATAGTTTCCGCGATTCAGATTTCTTATATTTTTTGGAGATTGTTTCAAAAGTGGAAAGAATTATCTGATAAATAAAACCATTTTGGAGGTTAGACAATGAATAGCAAAGTACAATTTCGAATGTTTACCATTTTTGATTTGGATAAGGTAGAAGATTATTTGCATGAGATGCATTTGAAAGGTTGGAAATTTAAATCGAATCGTTTTGGCTTTTTCTATTTTGAAGAATGCCGACCAGATGATGTGATTTACCATGTGTGGAATACTAGCAACCTTAGAAAAAATGAGGTAGATTTACAAAATATTAAGGATAGAGGATGGGAATATGTGGAAAATTGTTCTTATACTGTTTTTCAAAAAGCAACTTGTGATGTAGATTTAAATGATCAATCTTTCATGGACAATCGTCTTAGATGGGAAAATGTGAAATCTAGGTTTCGTACATCGACAGTAGCTATCTCTGGCGGTCTAGTTGTTTGTATGAGTCTGTTTCGAGAAAGTCTCTCTCAGTCTTTCTTCCTTATTTTTGCCCTATATGCTCTCATGATTACTTATCTAATCTATAGTTTTTACAGACTTAGAAGGAAATATCTGGTTGGTTAACAATAGTTTCTAGGTCTTCAGACCGATTTTTAGCACTCTTGACAAAAGAGTGCTAATTTTTTGAGTTTTTGTCTTGACATTCTCTTTTAAGGGTGTATAATAGAATCATAAGTTAGCACTCGGATGTACAGAGTGCTAAAAAATCTGACAGAGAGGAGTGACAAGATGGTTACAGAACGTCAGCAGAATATTTTAAATCTGATTGTTGACATCTTTACCAAAACGCACGAACCTGTTGGATCTAAGGCCTTGCAAGAGTCTATCAACTCTAGTAGTGCTACCATTCGAAATGATATGGCAGCTCTAGAAAAGCAAGGTTTGCTTGAAAAGGCTCATACTTCCAGTGGTCGGATGCCGAGTGTGGCTGGATTTCAATACTATGTCAAACACTCCTTGTCCTTCGACCGTTTAGCTGAGAATCAAGTTTATGAGATTGTAAAAGCTTTTGATCAGGAGTTCTTCAAGCTTGAGGATATCCTTCAAGAGGCAACGAAAATCTTGTCAGACTTGAGTGGTTGTACGGTTGTAGCACTGGATGTTGAACCAAGTAGGCAGAAGCTGACAGCTTTTGATATTGTTGTCCTCGGACAACATACCGCTTTAGCTGTATTTACCCTAGATGAGTCACGAACAGTTACAAGTCAGTTTTTAATTCCAAGAAATTTTTTACAGGAAGATTTAAACAGACTTAAGACCATGATTCAGGAACGTTTCTTAGGGCAAACAGTTCTGGATATTCACTACAAGATTCGGACAGAGATCCCGCAGATTATCCAACGTTACTTTACAACGACGGACAACGTTATGGATCTCGTCGAACATATCTTCAAAGAAATGTTCAATGAAAATATCGTGGTTTCTGGGAAAGTCAATCTTTTGAATTTTGCTAATTTAGCGGCCTATCAATTTTTTGATCAGCCACAAAAAGTAGCTTTGGAAATTCGAGAGAATCTGATTGGCGACCAGATGCAAAGTGTCCGAGTTGCGGATAGCCAAGAATCTTGTCTTGCTGACTTAGCAGTGATTAGCAGTAAGTTCCTGATTCCCTATCGTGGATTTGGAATTCTTGCGATTATAGGTCCGGTAAATCTGGATTATCAACAATTGGTCAATCAACTCAATGTTGTCAATCGAGTTCTAACCATGAAGTTGACGGATTTTTACCGCTATCTCAGCAGTAATCACTATGAAGTGAATTAAGATTGAAATCATTAAAGGAGGCGAAAATGGCCCAAGATATAAAAAATGAAGAAGTAAAAAAAGAGGAAGTTGTGGAAACAGCTGAAGAAACAACTCCTGAGAAGTCTGAACTGGACTTGGCAAATGAACGTGCCGAAGAATTTGAAAACAAATATCTTCGAGCTCATGCAGAGATGCAAAACATTCAGCGCCGTGCCAACGAAGAACGCCAACTCTTGCAACGTTATCGCAGCCAAGATTTGGCAAAAGCAATCTTGCCATCATTGGATAACCTAGAACGTGCCCTTGCTGTTGAAGGGTTGACAGATGATGTGAAGAAGGGCTTGGAAATGGTCCAAGAAAGTTTGGTACATGCTCTGAAAGAAGAAGGAATTGAAGAAATTCCAGCAGACGGAGAATTTGACCATAATTACCACATGGCCATCCAAACGGTTCCAGCTGATGATGACCATCCAGCAGATACCATCGCACAAGTCTTCCAAAAAGGCTACAAACTCCATGACCGCATCCTAAGACCGGCTATGGTAGTAGTATATAACTAAGCGATAAGTCAGAAATCTGTGGTTCCGACTCCTCGTGTCGTAACATAATAGATTACTTGTCCGAAATGACACTAAACTATGAAAGAAAGATAAGAGGCAAGCCGGAGGCTTGCAAGGAAAATATTTCCTGCTGTGGTTAAAGTTTCAGTAGCTTGTGCTACTGAAACAGGGGATTTTTGAGACAATAGGCTCAAAAATAAGTGATGAAATCCCGAAGGGAGTTGCTCACGTCCCCACCACTAAAGGGGAATATTAAGAAAAATCAAAAATAGAATATAAAATTTAAGGAGAAAAACATATGTCTAAAATTATCGGTATTGACTTAGGTACAACAAACTCAGCAGTAGCAGTTCTTGAAGGGACTGAATCAAAAATCATCGCAAACCCAGAAGGAAACCGCACAACTCCATCTGTAGTGTCATTCAAAAACGGTGAAATCATCGTTGGTGACGCAGCAAAGCGTCAAGCAGTAACAAACCCAGATACAGTGATCTCTATCAAATCTAAAATGGGTACTTCTGAAAAAGTTTCTGCAAACGGTAAAGAGTACACTCCACAAGAAATCTCAGCTATGATCCTTCAATACTTGAAAGGCTACGCTGAAGACTACCTTGGTGAAAAAGTAACCAAAGCAGTTATCACAGTTCCTGCATACTTCAACGATGCTCAACGTCAAGCAACTAAAGACGCTGGTAAAATCGCTGGTCTTGAAGTAGAACGTATCGTCAACGAACCAACTGCAGCGGCTCTTGCTTACGGTTTGGATAAGACTGACAAAGAAGAAAAAATCTTGGTATTCGACCTTGGTGGTGGTACATTCGACGTATCTATCCTTGAATTAGGTGATGGTGTCTTCGATGTATTGGCAACTGCAGGGGATAACAAACTCGGTGGTGATGACTTTGACCAAAAAATCATCGACTACTTGGTAGCAGAATTCAAGAAAGAAAATGGTATCGACTTGTCAACAGACAAGATGGCTCTTCAACGTTTGAAAGACGCAGCTGAAAAAGCGAAGAAAGACCTTTCTGGTGTGACTTCAACACAAATCAGCTTGCCATTCATCACTGCTGGTGAGGCTGGACCTCTTCACTTGGAAATGACCTTGACTCGTGCGAAATTCGATGATTTGACTCGTGACCTTGTAGAACGAACAAAAGTTCCAGTTCGTCAAGCCCTTTCAGATGCAGGTTTGAGCTTGTCAGATATTGACGAAGTAATCCTTGTCGGTGGTTCAACTCGTATTCCTGCCGTTGTAGAAGCTGTTAAAGCTGAAACTGGTAAAGAACCAAACAAATCAGTGAACCCTGACGAAGTAGTTGCCATGGGTGCTGCGATCCAAGGTGGTGTGATCACTGGTGACGTCAAAGACGTTGTCCTTCTTGACGTAACTCCATTGTCACTTGGTATCGAAACAATGGGTGGAGTATTTACAAAACTCATCGACCGCAACACTACTATTCCAACATCTAAATCACAAGTCTTCTCAACTGCAGCAGACAACCAACCAGCCGTTGATATCCACGTTCTTCAAGGTGAACGCCCAATGGCAGCAGATAACAAGACTCTTGGACGCTTCCAATTGACTGATATTCCAGCTGCACCTCGTGGAATTCCTCAAATCGAAGTAACTTTCGACATCGATAAGAACGGTATCGTATCTGTTAAAGCGAAAGACCTTGGAACTCAAAAAGAACAAACAATCGTTATCCAATCAAACTCAGGTTTGACAGACGAAGAAATCGACCGCATGATGAAAGATGCAGAAGCAAACGCTGAAGCAGATAAGAAACGTAAAGAAGAAGTAGACCTTCGTAACGAAGTAGACCAAGCTATCTTTGCGACTGAAAAGACAATCAAAGAAACTGAAGGCAAAGGCTTCGATGCAGAACGTGATGCTGCTCAAGCTGCCCTTGAGGAGCTTAAGAAAGCCCAAGAAGACAATAACTTGGACGACATGAAAGCAAAACTTGAAGCCTTGAACGAAAAAGCTCAAGGACTAGCTGTGAAACTCTACGAACAAGCCGCAGCAGCGCAACAAGCTCAAGCAGGAGCAGAAGGCGCACAAGCAACAGGAAACACAGGCGATGACGTCGTAGACGGAGAGTTTACTGAAAAGTAAAACAATCCAGTGGATTGTTTTAGCGGAACCTCCTGAAATAAAGAAAGGTTCCGAGATTTGAGGATTCCTTTAATCCGAAACTCAATTCAGCCTTACTAGTTCAAAAACAAAGTATAATCGATTTTGTTTTTGAACGTCGTAATGATAGTAAGAAATCCAGAGGTTGCAACCCAGCCTCTGTTTTTCGGTAAAATGGAACGATGCTAATATTTTAGTTCGTTTCGCAATACTAATAGAAAGGAACAAAGAGTGTTCGATTAATTGAACACGGGCTACGGACTGTGCCAAAAAGATAGTTTTTTCTAGGACGCAAGCGTCCGTCGTCAAAACTCCTAGATGGCTGTGTCCGTTTGACGCCCTTTGTATCTTGAATTATGAACAATACTGAATTTTATGACCGTTTGGGCGTTTCGAAAGATGCATCTCAAGATGAAATCAAGAAAGCCTATCGGAAATTATCTAAAAAATATCACCCAGATATCAATAAAGAGCCTGGTGCTGAGGAAAAGTACAAGGAAGTTCAAGAAGCTTATGAGACCTTAAGTGATGAACAGAAGCGTGCTGCTTACGACCAATATGGTGCGGCTGGAGCCAACGGTGGCTTTGGTGGAGCAGGCGGTTTCGGTGGATTCGACGGAGCAGGTGGCTTTGGTGGATTTGAGGATATCTTTTCAAGTTTCTTCGGCGGAGGTGGCGCTTCACGCAATCCTAACGCTCCTCGTCAAGGTGATGATCTCCAGTACCGAGTTAATTTGACCTTCGAAGAAGCTGTTTTCGGAACAGAAAAAGAAGTTAAATACAATCGTGAATCAAGCTGTCGTACTTGTAACGGATCAGGTGCTAAACCTGGAACAAGTCCAGTTACTTGTGGACGCTGTCACGGTTCTGGTGTTATCAACGTCGATACTCAAACACCGCTTGGTATGATGCGTCGCCAAGTAACCTGTGATGTCTGTCACGGTCGTGGAAAAGAAATCAAAGATCCATGTACAACATGTCATGGAACAGGTCATGAAAAACAAGCTCATAGTGTCCATGTAAAAATTCCAGCAGGTGTCGAAACTGGTCAACAAATTCGTCTAGCTGGTCAAGGGGAGGCAGGTTTTAACGGTGGTCCTTATGGAGACTTGTATGTAGTCGTTTCGGTTGAACCAAGCGATAAGTTTGAGCGTGAAGGGACAACAATCTTCTATAATTTGAACTTAAACTTTGTTCAAGCAGCCCTTGGAGATACAGTAGATATTCCAACAGTTCATGGGGATGTTGAGTTAGTCATCCCAGAAGGAACGCAGACTGGTAAAAAATTCCGCCTACGTGGCAAGGGAGCTCCAAGTCTTCGAGGTGGTGTAGTAGGAGATCAATATGTAACGGTTAACGTGGTTACTCCAACGGGACTTAATGAACGTCAAAAAGCAGCCTTGAAAGAATTCGCAGCTGCGGGTGATTTAAAAGTACATCCAAAGAAAAAAGGCTTCTTTGACCATATAAAAGATGCCTTCGAGGGTGAATAAAACAAAAAGAGCCATGAGGCTCTTTTTTGTGTTTTGTTTGAGAAAAATCCTGCTATTCAGGTCTATGAGTGAGCAAGCCAGCTTCATCCATTTCCTGGATCAGTTGCTTGATTTCCGCTTCTTTACCAGGTTTCACGGTGACAGTATCAATATGCTTAATCGCCGAATTATCCTGAAGATCTACCAGGGTCAACGCTTTTTCATAGAATGCGACACCCTTTTTTAGGCTCTCCTGATCCTTCCAATATAGAATTGAGTAATTAGGATTTGGTTTCTTTCCGATTTCTTGTAAATAATTCCTACTTTCTTTCTCTAAAAATTGCAATAAACCGTGATTGAACAAGTTATCCCCTACTTTATAGTAAGAAATATCTCCTGTCTGTAGAACATAGACTTTGAGTCGGTTTTTAGTGAGGTTTGGACTTTCTTTAAGGACGGGGTGGCTATTGATAACCTGGTCTGAGAAAGTCACATAAAAATCCAAGCCCCCGCCCTCGAATTGATAACTTCCATTTGATTCTACTTTCTCAGGAGGCATGTCAAGGGAGATAAAGATTTGTTTTAAGGCTTCATTTCCTTCTCGGATGTCACTCGGTGAGGCCTTGAAAAGATTGGACAGTATTAGAAATGCTAGGGCGACAAGAAGACAGAAGCAACCAGAAATAATCAGGACCACTCGCATCAGAACTTTTAAAAATTGTTTCAATTTTATTCCCTCCCTTTTCTGTTAGGAATTGGTAACCCAAAATGGATTTAAGAGGATATAAGGAAACTAGGAGACTTTCTTTGCCTTATTGATTTTCTTCCTGCATTTCTCTTAGTACAGTGAGTCTTGTTTGGATATCTTTTTCCAAGACTTTAAACTTGTAGGTCAAATCCTTTTGGTATTCCTTGATTTGTTCTTTTTGTTGGTTAATGACTTCAAGACTATTTTGGATAATATCTAGGTCGTCTTTGATGGATTCGATTCGTGAACTAGTATCGCTAACTTCTTCGGTAATGGTTTCACGGTTCTTTGTAAGAAGGTAGCTGCCTAGAGCAGAACCGGCAAAAAGTAGTAAATTAGATAGTTTCATAGCAACTCCTTAAGCGTTTTTGATCGTTTCAGCGACTTGGGCAAGTTTGTCAAAGTCAGGTTCATGAGCGATAAAGTCAAGTTTGAGGTCATCATCTGCACTATAACGAGGAACGAGGTGGACATGGGTATGAAAGACCGTTTGACCAGCGACATCTTCGCAGTTAGAAATGATGTTCATACCGGACGCTTTGGTAGCAACCATAATTTTTTTCGCTACGACCGGAGCTTGAGCGAAGAGGCAACTAGCACTATTTGGGTCCATTTCTAGGAGATTACGGTAGTGCTCTTTCGGAACAAGTAAGGTATGTCCGGGCGTTACTTGGGATATATCAAGAAAAGCAAGAACTTGATCATCTTCATAAACCTTAGATGCAGGGATTTCTCCAGCAATGATTTTACAAAAAATGCAATCTGACATAAAAAGCACCTCTACTGACTTAAATTTTGATATAATATAGCTACATTATACCAAATTCGGAGAAAATATGTTAGAAATAAAAAACCTGACAGGAGGCTATGTTCATGTCCCTGTCTTAAAGGATGTATCTTTTACAGTTGAAAGTGGGAAATTGGTTGGTTTGATTGGACTAAATGGTGCTGGTAAATCGACTACTATCAACGAAATTATTGGACTGTTGACGCCTTATAGCGGGGAAATCAACATTGATGGCCTGACCTTACGAGCTAATCCTCGTGAATACCGTCAGCAAATTGGTTATATCCCTGAAACTCCTAGTTTATATGAGGAATTGACTCTTAGAGAGCATATTGAGACGGTTGCTATGGCCTATGGTATCGAGCAAGAACAAGCTTTTGAACGAGTAGAACCTCTTTTGAAGATGTTTCGTTTGGATCAGAAATTAGATTGGTTCCCCGTTCATTTTTCTAAAGGGATGAAACAGAAGGTTATGATTATCTGCGCTTTTGTTGTAGATCCGAGTCTTTTTATAGTAGACGAGCCATTCCTAGGTCTAGATCCCTTAGCGATTTCGGATTTAATTCAGCTTTTAGAAGAAGAAAAGAAAAAGGGAAAATCGATTCTCATGAGTACCCATGTTCTTGATTCTGCAGAAAAAATGTGTGATTCTTTTGTAATTTTACACAAAGGACAGGTAAGAGCTAAAGGAGATCTTCTTCAACTACGCCAAGCTTTTGATATGCCAGAGGCAAGTCTCAACGATATCTATTTGGCCTTAACCAAAGAGGAGGAACTATGAAAGACTTGTTTCTAAAGCGAAAGCAAATTTTTCGCAAGGAATGTATAGGCTACCTTAAATATGTGCTCAATGATCATTTTGTTTTATTTTTACTGGTCTTATTAGGTTTTCTAGCTTTTCAGTACAATCAACTTCTCCAAAATTTTCCTGAGAATCATCTGCCACTTGTTTTTTTACTGGCGATTATTTCTGGTCTCATACTAGTATGGGGAGGAATTGCAACCTATCTAGAAGCACCTGATAAACTATTTCTCATCGTTGCTGAAGAAGATGTGAAAGAACACATCAAAAAGCAAAGCTTTAGATCATTTATTTTTTGGCTCAGTGTACAGACTTTTCTTTTAATCTTATTAGCGCCATTATTCTTAGCGATGGGGATTGGTTTACCAATTTTTGCACTCTATCTACTGATGATGGGGGCAGGGAAATACTGGCTTTTTCAAAGAAAAGCAAATTCTTTTTTTAGGGAAAATGGACTAGACTGGGACTTACTGATTCTTCAAGAAAACAAAAGAAAGCAAATTCTTCTTAGATTCTTTGCACTATTTACACAAGTTAAAGGAATTTCAAACAGTGTTAAACGTCGAGCTTATTTAGACTTTCTATTAAGAACACTTGCTAAAGTCCCTGGAAAAATTTGGCAAAATCTTTATCTTCGTTCTTATCTTCGTAATGGTGATCTATTTGCTCTAAGCATCCGTCTTCTACTTTTGTCAATCCTGGCTTTGATTTTTATAGATCAGTCTTGGATTGCTATTGCAATAGTTTCTTTGTTTAACTATCTTTTAATTTTCCAACTTCTTGCCCTTTATCATGCTTTTGATTATCAATATCTTACGCAGTTATTTCCTTTAGAAAAGGGAGAAAAAGAAAAAGGATTAAAAGCAATTGTTTCAGCTATAGGAATCATTGTTTTATTGTTGGAAAGTATGGTTGGAATTATTGTCATAAACGATAAGTTGGCCCTTCCTGTCATGGTTGGAATCAGTTTAGCTTTCAAGTATTTTTATATACCTTACCAACTTGGTAGATTGGTTGACGAATAGGTTAAAAACTAGTAGAATAGTAAGGAAATATGATACGGAGGAAAGAAATGGATTTGGGTGATATGGAGCTAACACTGACCCCTATATCTGGGAAAAGTGGTAAGGCTTATATGGGGAGTTATCCCGACGGGAAGCGTATTTTTGTAAAAATGAATACCTCTCCAATCCTATCTGGTTTAGCTAGAGAACAAATTGCTCCGCAGTTGCTTTGGAGTCGTCGTTTATCAGATGGTCGTGATATGTGTGCTCAGGAATGGTTGACAGGGAAAATCCTGACTCCAAGTGATATGAATCGTAAGCAAATTATTGATATTTTGACGCGTCTGCACCGTTCTCGTCCTTTAATGACACAGTTGACTCGTTTAGGTTATAAATTAGAAACGCCTCTCGATTTAATTCAATCTTGGATTGAAAAAGCTCCAAATGCTCTGAAAAACAATCAGTATCTGCAATTGGTACTAAAGGATATGCGAGAAAACCTCCCGTCTTTCAGAGAAGATTATGCGACAATTGTCCATGGGGATGTGCGTCATAGTAATTGGATCGAAACAGATAGTGGCTTAATTTATCTAGTCGATTGGGATTCGGTTCGTCTAACTGATCGCATGCTTGATGTTGCGCATATGCTTTGTCATTATATCCCAGAGCATCAGTGGGTAGAGTGGTTAACCAACTACGGTTATAAAAACAATCAAACGGTCATGAATAAATTGATCTGGTATGCTCAGTTATCGTTTTTAAACCAGATTACCAAATATTATGAAAACCTAGACTTAGATAATGTTAATCGGGAAATTTATACCTTGCGTATTTTCAGAGACAAGTATGGAAAGAAAAAATGAGAGTAAGAAATCGTAAAGGAGCAACGGAGTTACTAGAGGCTAATCCTCAGTATGTTGTTCTAAATCCTGTGGAAGCCAAAGGGAAATGGAGAGAATTGTTTGGAAATAATCATCCCATTCATGTTGAAGTTGGAAGTGGGAAAGGTGCCTTTGTATCAGGTATGGCTAAACAAAATCCGGATATCAATTACATCGGTATTGATATCCAAAAATCCGTCTTAAGTTTTGCCTTAGACAAGGTCCTAGAAGTAGGAGTGCCCAACATCAAACTCCTATGGGTAGATGGCTCAGATTTGACCAATTATTTTGAAGATGGTGAGATTGACCGCCTCTATTTGAATTTTTCAGATCCTTGGCCCAAAAAGCGCCATGAAAAGCGTCGTCTGACATATAAGAGTTTCCTAGATACCTTTAAACGAATCTTGCCAGAACATGGTGAAATTCATTTTAAAACGGATAATCGAGGGCTCTTCGAATATAGTCTAGTAAGTTTTTCACAATATGGCATGAAGCTCAAAGGGGTTTGGTTGGACTTGCATGCTAGCGACTTTGAAGGTAATGTTATGACTGAATACGAGCAAAAATTCTCTAGCAAAGGTCAGGTTATCTATCGAGTCGAGGCAGAATTTTAAGAAATAGCTTAAAATCAAGGAGTTTAAGTGCTTATGCTTTACACAGGTCCTTAAACGTGCTATACTTATAGTAAGAATATGAGAAAGTGAGGCGGAGAAATATCTTCGCCTCTTGCTCATGAGGAGGTGGACACAATCGCAACTATCGTAGAATTAGTCAGAGAAGTCATAGAACCTATCATTGAAACACCTTTTGAACTTGTTGATATCGAGTATGGAAAGATTGGCAGTGATATGATTCTTAGTATTTTTGTAGACAAACCTGAAGGAATCACCTTGAACGACACGGCAGACTTGACAGAGATTATCAGTCCTGTACTAGACACCATCAAGCCGGATCCCTTCCCAGAGCAGTATTTCCTTGAGATTACTAGTCCAGGGTTAGAGCGCCCTTTGAAAACAAAGGAAGCAGTCGCTGGTGCAGTTGGGAAATATATCCATGTTGGTCTTTATCAGTCCATTGATAAACAGAAAGTTTTTGAGGGAACTTTGCTTTCCTTTGAAGAAGATGAATTAACTATGGAATATATGGACAAGACTCGTAAAAAAACAGTCAACATTCCATACAGTTTGGTATCAAAAGCACGTTTAGCAGTAAAACTATAGAAAAGAAAGGAAGCTTTTGAGGATTCAAAAGTGAAGAAAACATGAGTAAAGAAATGCTAGAGGCCTTCCGCATTTTGGAAGAAGACAAGGGAATCAAGAAAGAAGATATCATCGACGCAGTAGTAGAATCACTTCGCTCTGCTTATCGTAGACGCTATGGTCAATCAGACAGCGTAGCTATCGACTTCAACGAAAAAACAGGTGACTTTACAGTCTACACTGTCCGCGAAGTTGTTGATGAAGTATTTGATAGCCGTTTGGAAATCAGTTTGAAAGATGCTCTTGCCATTAATTCAGCCTATGAGCTTGGTGACAAAATCAAATTTGAAGAAGCACCAGGAGAGTTTGGTCGTGTAGCAGCTCAGTCTGCGAAACAAACCATCATGGAAAAAATGCGCAAGCAAACACGTGCTATTACCTACAATACATACAAAGAACATGAACAAGAAATCATGTCAGGTACAGTAGAACGCTTTGACAACCGTTTCATCTATGTCAACCTTGGCAGTATCGAAGCCCAATTGTCAAAACAAGACCAAATTCCTGGAGAAGTTTTTGCTTCTCATGATCGTATAGATGTGTATGTCTACAAAGTGGAGGACAATCCACGTGGCGTTAACGTATTTGTTAGCCGTAGTCATCCAGAAATGATCAAACGTTTGATGGAGCAGGAAATTCCTGAAGTCTATGACGGAACCGTTGAAATCATGAGTGTTGCTCGTGAAGCAGGTGATCGTACGAAAGTTGCTGTTCGTAGCCACAATCCAAATGTGGATGCTATTGGTACAATCGTTGGACGTGGTGGAGCTAACATTAAGAAAATCACTAGCAAATTCCACCCAGCTCGTTACGATGCTAAGAGCGACCGTATGGTACCTGTAGAAGAAAACATCGATGTTATCGAGTGGGTAGCAGATCCAGCTGAGTTTATTTACAATGCTATTGCTCCTGCAGAAGTTGATCAAGTTATCTTTGATGAAAATGATAGTAAACGTGCCTTGGTCGTTGTGCCAGATAATAAACTATCTCTTGCTATCGGTCGTCGTGGACAAAACGTTCGTTTAGCCGCTCATTTGACAGGTTACCGCATTGATATCAAATCTGCTAGTGAGTTTGAAGCGATGGAAGAAGCTGGTCAAGTGGATTACGCAGATGCAGATGAATTGATCGAAGAATAAAAGTTGCTAGAGGAGGGAAAGATGAAAACAAAGAAAATCCCTTTGCGCAAGTCTGTGGTCTCAAATGAAGTGATTGATAAGCGTGATTTGCTACGTATTGTCAAGAACAAAGAAGGACAGGTCTTTATTGATCCAACAGGCAAGGCCAACGGTCGGGGCGCTTATATCAAGCTAGACAATGCAGAAGCCCTAGAGGCTAAAAAGAAAAAAGTCTTTAACCGTAGTTTTAGTATGGAAGTCGATGAAAGCTTTTATGATGAATTAATCGCTTATGTTGATCACAAAGTTAAAAGAAGAGAGTTAGGACTTGAATAAGCAAAAAGTAAGCAATCTCTTGGGATTGGCTCAACGAGCAGGTCGGATAATATCCGGTGAAGAAATGGTGGTTAAGGCCATCCAAGACCAGAAAGTCAAATTGGTTTTTCTGGCCCATGATGCTGGCCCAAATCTAACCAAGAAGATTCAGGATAAAAGTCGTTATTATCAAGTAGAAGTTATTACCGTGTTTTCAACACTGGAATTAAGCATAGCAGTCGGAAAATCAAGAAAAGTACTGGCTGTGACAGATGCTGGATTTACAAAGAAAATGAGGTCTCTTATGGAATAGAAGAGGAGGACATGATTTGTCTAAGAAAAGATTGTACGAAATCGCAAAAGAACTTGGAAAAGAAAGTAAGGAAGTTGTAGCGCGTGCAAAAGAGTTGGGCTTGGAAGTGAAAAACCATGCTTCAAGCGTAGAGGAAGCACTAGCTGCTAAAATTGTGGCAAGTTTTAAACCTACTCCTAAACAAAAGGAGAAACCTAAAGCTGTGGCGCCCAAACAAGAGGAAGTAAAAGAAGCTACCCAAACAGTAGTCTCAGAGCAAGCTAAGACTGACAAGGTAGTTGCTAGACCTCAGAGTCGTAACTTTAAGGCTGAGCGTGAAGCCCGTGCCAAAGAGCAAGCAGAACGTCGTAAACAACAAAAGGGAAATAAGCGGGATTATCAACAAGGCGGTCCTCGTCAAAAGACAGATGAACGTAAGTCTGGGAAACCTGAACATGGAAATCGTGAAAATCGCCGATTCAATGATCAAGGGAAAAAACAGCAAGGACAAGGCTATCGTGGCAATGAACGTCGTCAACAAGAGGATAATCGACCAAAACAGGCTGGACCTCGTATTGACTTCAAGGCTCGTGCAGCAGCCCTTAAAGCAGAGCAAAATGCAGAGTATGCTCGTTCAAGCGAGGAGCGCTTTAAGCAATCTCAAGCAGCAAAAGAGGCTTTAGCCCAAGCGAACAAACGCAAGGAACCTGAAGAAATCTTTGAAGAAGCTGCCAAAACAGTTGAACAAACTCAGCCAGTTTTAGAGGTAGCACCTGTAGTGAAAGAGTCTGCAGTGGATACACGTCGTAAAAAGCAAGCTCGACCTGATAAAGAACGTGATGATTATGATCACGAAGAAGATGGTCCAAGAAAACAACAAAAGAATCGAAGTAGTCAAAATCAAGTGAGAAATCAAAGAAATAGTAACTGGAACAATAACAAGAAAAATAAAAAAGGCAATAAACAAAATAACCGTAACCAGACTCCAAAACCTGTTACGGAGCGTAAGTTCCATGAATTGCCTACAGAATTTGAATATACAGATGGTATGACCGTTGCGGAGATCGCAAAACGTATCAAACGTGAGCCAGCTGAAATTGTTAAGAAACTCTTCATGATGGGCGTGATGGCGACACAAAACCAGTCTTTAGATGGTGAAACAATCGAACTCCTCATGGTAGATTACGGTATTGAAGCCAAACAAAAAGTTGAAGTGGACAATGCTGATATTGAGCGTTTCTTTGCTGAAGATGGATATCTGAACGAAGACCAACTAGTGGAACGTCCACCAGTTGTTACAATCATGGGACACGTTGACCATGGTAAGACAACACTTTTAGATACTCTACGTAATTCACGTGTTGCGACAGGAGAAGCAGGTGGTATCACTCAGCATATTGGTGCCTATCAGATTGAGGAGAATGGCAAGAAGATCACCTTCCTTGATACACCTGGACACGCGGCCTTTACTTCAATGCGTGCACGTGGTGCTTCTGTAACGGATATTACAATCTTGGTTGTAGCGGCAGATGACGGGGTTATGCCTCAAACTATCGAAGCCATCAACCACTCAAAAGCGGCTAACGTACCAATTATTGTTGCCATTAACAAGATTGATAAACCAGGTGCCAACCCAGAACGTGTTATTGGTGAATTGGCAGAACATGGTGTTATGTCAACAGCTTGGGGTGGAGATTCTGAATTCGTAGAAATTTCAGCTAAGTTTAACCAAAACATTGATGAGTTGTTGGAAACAGTCCTTCTTGTAGCTGAACTCCAAGAACTTAAGGCTGACCCAACAGTTCGTGCTATCGGTACTGTTATCGAGGCTCGTTTGGATAAAGGTAAAGGTGCGGTTGCAACCCTTCTTGTTCAACAAGGTACTTTGAATGTTCAAGACCCGATCGTTGTTGGTAATACTTTCGGACGCGTTCGTGCTATGACCAATGACCTTGGACGTCGTGTTAAGGTTGCAGGACCATCAACACCAGTTTCCATCACTGGTTTGAACGAAGCGCCAATGGCGGGTGATCACTTTGCCGTTTATGAAGATGAAAAATCTGCTCGTGCAGCGGGTGAAGAACGTGCTAAACGTGCTTTATTGAAACAACGTCAGGTAACTCAACGTGTTAGCCTTGAAAACCTATTTGATACTCTCAAAGCTGGGGAACTCAAGTCTGTTAACGTTATTATCAAGGCAGACGTACAAGGTTCTGTTGAAGCTCTCTCTGCATCACTGCAAAAGATTGATGTTGAGGGTGTGAAAGTTACTATCGTTCACTCAGCTGTCGGTGCTATTAATGAGTCTGACGTAACTCTTGCCGAAGCTTCTAATGCTTTTATCATTGGTTTCAACGTACGCCCTACACCACAAGCCCGTCAACAAGCGGATGCTGATGATGTGGAAATTCGTCTCCATAGCATTATCTATAAGGTTATTGAAGAGATGGAAGAGGCTATGAAAGGAATGCTTGATCCAGAATTTGAAGAAAAAGTTATTGGTGAAGCAATCATCCGTGAAACCTTTAAAGTCTCTAAAGTGGGAACTATCGGTGGATTTATGGTTATCAATGGTAAAGTTACCCGTGACTCCAAAGTCCGTGTTATTCGTGACGGTGTAGTTACTTACGATGGTGAACTAGCTAGCCTGAAACACTATAAAGATGACGTTAAAGAAGTTACAAACGGCCGTGAAGGTGGTTTGATGATTGATGGCTACAATGATCTCAAGACAGATGATGTGATTGAAGCTTATATCATGGAAGAAGTTAAGAGATAAGATTTTTGCTCCTTCCTTAGGTGGTGAGGGACGCAAGCAAACCGATGGTTTCATTGCTTATTTTTGAGCCTAGTGTCTCAAAAATCCCCTGTGATGGGACTGATAATTCAGTCCCATCACTTTCACCACGGCGAAAGAAGTAGATGAGTTCAAATTGAACTTTGTTCCAATTTGAACACAAAATCAATAAGTTTAGAAAAAGCTAGGTCTGCTGGCCTAGCTTTTAGCTCATAAAAAGAAAGGAAAAATTATGGCAAATCATTTCCGTACGGACCGTGTGGGCATGGAAATCAAGCGTGAAGTCAATGAGATTTTGCAAAAGAAAGTCCGTGATCCCCGTGTCCAAGGTGTGACCATTACAGATGTTCAGATGTTGGGTGATTTATCAATGGCTAAGGTTTACTACACTATTTTGAGTAATCTTGCATCAGATAATCAAAAGGCCCAAATTGGGCTTGAAAAAGCAACTGGAACTATCAAACGTGAACTTGGTCGCAATTTGACCTTATACAAAATTCCAGACTTAACTTTTGTCAAAGACGAATCCATCGAATATGGTAATAAGATTGACGAAATGTTACGCAATCTGGATAAAAACTAAGAAAAAGAGGGGAATCCCTCTTTTTTGTTACTTTAAACATGATGATAGATTAATTAGTTGCCCTTCTTAAAAGTCGGTTAAAAAAATGTATAAATCTCTAATAGTATGATATGATAAAGCTCAACTTGAATATAAAATGGAGATATAGATGGCTAAACAAGATATAGCTATAAAAGTTTTACAACAAGTTGTAAAGCTTCCTGTCGTGAAAGTAAATAGAGAAAAATTTTTAGTGGAGAAGTTCTCTAAAGAATTAGATAAGAAGGATATTGCCAAATTGTTAGAACAAGGTCCTCCTTCATTATTACCCCAGGAAACCTTAGATAGGGTAGCCAGGTCCTGCATAAAAGATAATGTTTTACGAGCAAGTGGAACATCTGTTCTAGCAGGTTTACCTGGTGGTATTCTAATGGCGCTTACTATTCCAACGGATGTAGCCCAATTTTATGCTTTTTCCTTAAAATTAGCTCAAGAATTGGGATATATTTATGGATTTAATGATCTTTGGGCGTCAAGAAATGACTTAAGTGAAGAAGCTAAAAACACACTATTACTTTATTTAGGGGTCATGCTTGGGGTAAACGGAGCGGGTGCCTTGCTTCGTTCTGGTGGTGTTACAGTCGCTAAACATGTAATGACCACAGTACCTCAGAAAACCGTAGGCAAGGCTGGCTGGTACCCTATTTTAAAAAAGGTTATGAAAATTTTTGGGGTTACTCTTACAAGGAGAGGCTTGGCAAAGGGAATGGGAAAAGCGATTCCTATTCTAGGTGGGGTTATTTCAGGGGGATTAACCTATGCGACTATGAAACCCATGGGCGAAAGATTGCAAAAAGAATTATCCAAATTAGTTAACTATTCTGAAGTGCAATATCAAAATGATATGGCAATTATTCGAAAAGAGGCTGAGGTAATCGAAATTGACTGATATGATGAAACTAGCAAGTCTTGTGTTGCTAGTTTTTTTAATCCCGTTCCTTATGGTATAATAAAAACAGTTAAATGATTAGAAATAGACTCATGGAGGTTCTCATGGACAATATAATCGATGTATCAATTCCAGTTGCGGAAGTGGTGGATAAACATCCAGAAGTTTTAGATATTTTGGTTGAGCTTGGTTTTAAACCTCTTGCAAATCCCTTGATGCGAAATACGGTAGGGCGAAAAGTATCGCTCAAACAGGGATCTAAGTTGGAGGGAACTCCTATGGATAAGATTGTGCGTACGCTTGAAGCAAATGGTTATGAAGTGATTGGATTAGACTAATGGCAGATGAACGTATTCATATCCTGCGGGATATTTTATTAGAATTGCATAATGGAGCTTCTCCAGAGTCCGTTCAGGAACGATTTGATGCTACTTTTACAGGTGTATCTGCTATTGAAATTTCCCTTATGGAGCACGAGTTGATGAACTCTGACTCTGGCGTGACCTTTGAAGATGTCATGGAACTCTGTGATGTGCATGCTAATCTTTTTAAAAATGCTGTTAAGGGTGTCGAAGTTGAAGATACAGAGCATCCAGGTCATCCCGTGCGTGTCTTTAAGGATGAAAATCTAGCTCTCCGTGCTGCCTTGATTCGGGTCCGTAGATTGCTCTCGACTTATGAATCTGTGGACGACGAGGAAATGCTGGCGGAGATGCGTAAGGGTTTGGTGCGTCAGATGGGGCTTGTTGGTCAATTTGATATTCACTACCAGCGCAAGGAAGAGCTCTTCTTTCCTGTCATGGAACGTTATGGTCATGATTCACCTCCCAAAGTTATGTGGGGAGTGGATGATCAGATTAGGGATCTCTTTCAAACAGCTTTAGTGGCAGCTAAGTCGCTCCCAGAAGTACCGATTTCCGCCGTAAAAGAAGCTTTTGAAACTTTTGCGACAGAGTTTGAAAGTATGATATTTAAGGAAGAATCAATCCTTCTCATGATTCTGCTCGAATCCTTTACCCAGGATGACTGGATTCAGATTGCCGAGGAAAGTGACGCCTATGGCTATGCCATTATCCGCCCGTCTGAGAAATGGATTCCAGAACGTCAAAGTTTTGTTGAGGGAAAAAGTGTAGAAGAACCAATTCAGCTAGAAACTGTAGATGGACAAGTTCAGCAAGTGATTGATACGCCAGAAGGGCAGTTTACTATTACCTTTACACCTAAGGAAAAGGAAGCAGTGCTAGACCGTAATAGCCAACAGGCTTTTGGCAATGGTTATCTATCAGTTGAACAGGCGAATCTTATCCTTGATCATTTGCCGATGGAGATTACCTTTGTTAATAAGGATGATATCTTCCAATATTATAACGATAATACGCCAGCAGATGAGATGATTTTCAAGAGGACACCGTCTCAAGTTGGACGAAATGTCGAACTATGCCACCCACCAAAATATTTGGATAAAGTCAAAACGATTATGCAAGGTCTTCGTGAGGGGAAAAAAGACAAGTACGAGATGTGGTTCAAGTCCGAGTCACGAGGTAAGTTTGTCCACATTACCTATGCCGCAGTACACGATGAAGCAGGAGAATTTCAAGGAGTCTTGGAATATGTTCAGGATATTCAGCCTTACCGTGAGATTGATACAGACTACTATCGAGGAATAGAATAAGGAGAGACAATGAGTTACGAACAAGAATTTATGAAAGAATTTGAAACTTGGGTCAATACCCAAATCATGATTAATGAAATGGCCCTCAAAGAAAGTCAAAAAGTCTATGAAGAAGATCAAGATGAGCGTGCTAAAGATGCCATGATTCGCTACGAGAGTCGCTTGGACGCCTACCAGTTCTTACTAGGTAAGTTTGAAAACTTCAAGGCAGGCAAGGGATTCCATGATTTACCAGAAGGTTTGTTTGGTGAGAGAAATTATTAATGTTTAGAAATTAGAAAGGAGGCTGGGACAAAAGTCCTAGCCTCTCAATTGTCTTTGGATTGTCGAGCAAGACGCAGTGGTTGAGTGGGCTCTACTACGCTGATTTCATCAGCTTTTACAGCCCTACTCAACTGTGCGGAGGTGGGACGACGAAATCGAATTCTAACGAATTACCGATTTCTGTCCCACTCTCTTTTTCATTGTTCCTTGAGCCTTTTTGTGTTACAATGTTAGCATGAAAACGAAAAATATTATTAAAACAGGTTTAGTCGTGGCAGGGCTTGGAGCACTTGCCTTTGGTGCTAAGAAAGTAGCCGATGATCACAAACTCATGAAAATACAGGAAGAGTTAACTGCTATTGTGCGTGACTATTTCTCAGAAATGGGTGAGATTGGGACTCTCTATGTCCAAGTATACGAAAGTAGCCTAGAACGCCTTGTTGGTGGTGTCATTTTTGAAGATGGTCGTCACTATACCTTTGTCTATGAAGATGAAGATCTCATTTACGAGGAGGAAGTCTTATGATTTCTCCTAAAAATATAGAAGAATTAGCAAATATAGTAGAGCAGGACGGCAAGAAGGTCTTCCTTTTTGTTGCGGATTGGTGTGGCGATTGTCGTTATATCTATCCTGCCTTGCCAGAGATTGAAGAGGCAAATCCAGAGTTCACTTTTATACGGGTAGACCGAGATGAGTACATGGAACTTGCTAAACTTTGGGATGTATACGGGATTCCAAGTCTTGTTGTTTTAGACAAGGACAAGGAGATTGGACGTTTTGTCAATCGCGACCGTAAAACCAAGGGTCAAATCAATGACTTTTTAGCAAGTTTGAAATAGGAGAAAAGAATGATTTTTACATACAATAAAGAATATGTAGGCGATGTCCTTATGGTCATCGTGAAAAACAGTGGAGATGCCAAACTAGATGTTGAGCGTAAAGGTAATATTGCGCGTGTTTTTCTAAGAGAAACTGGTGAAACTGTCGCATGGAACATTTTTGAAATTTCTAGCATGTTTGAGATCGCTGAGCACGGGCAAGTCTTTTTAACTGACGGCCAAGTAGCACGTTTGAACCAAGAATTGCAGGCTCAAGGGTTTACTGAAGAAATCATCAACGACAAGGAACCAAAATTTGTGGTTGGTGAGATTGTAGAAATGGTTGCACATCCAGATAGTGATCACCTCAATATCTGTCAAGTTGCTGTTGGGAATGACAAAACAGTACAAATCGTGGCAGGTGCTCCCAATGCGCGTGTCGGCTTGAAAACCATTGTAGCTCTTCCAGGAGCGATGATGCCAAAAGGCAATCTCATTTTCCCAGGGGAACTTCGTGGGGAAAAGAGTTTTGGGATGATGTGTAGTCCTCGTGAACTTGCCTTGCCAAATGCTCCCCAAAAACGTGGTGTCATTGAATTATCAGAAGACCAAGTTGTAGGAACTCCATTTGATCCGGCTAAACACTGGACAGCTTAATTGGTAACTAGTATCTATTAAACTAGATAGGAGAAAGTAAGATGGCAAAAAATGTTGTGATCACAGGTGCAACATCAGGTATTGGGGAAGCAATCGCGCGTGCCTATCTAGAAAAAGGTGAAAATATTGTTCTCACAGGACGTCGAACAGAAAGACTTGAAGCTCTCAAAACTGAGTTTGCAGAAATCTTTCCAAATCAAAAAGTCTGGACCTTTCCTTTAGATGTTACGGATATGAGCATGGTTAAGACTGTCTGTTCAGATATTCTAAAAACTGTGGGTCAGATTGATATATTGGTCAATAACGCTGGACTTGCTTTAGGCCTAGCTCCCTATCAAGACTATGAAGAGTTGGATATGTTGACCATGCTGGATACCAATGTCAAGGGTTTAATGGCGGTTACACGCTGTCTCTTGCCTTCCATGGTAGCAGCTAATCAAGGGCATATTATCAATATGGGTTCTACTGCAGGGATTTACGCATATGCTGGTGCAGCAGTCTATTCAGCAACCAAGGCTGCAGTTAAAACTTTTTCAGATGGGCTTCGGATTGACACCATTGCGACAGATATCAAGGTGACCACTATTCAACCAGGAATTGTAGAAACTGATTTTTCAAAAGTCCGTTTCCATGGAGATGATGCACGGGCGGCGACGGTCTATCAGGGACTCGAAGCTTTGCAGGCGCAAGATATCGCTGATACTGTAGTTTATGTGACCAGTCAACCACGACGAGTACAAATCACAGATATGACCATCATGGCCAATCAACAAGCAACTGGATTTATGATTCATAGAGATTAATATTATTTTTAAAAAAGTTACAAATCTTGTAACTTTTTTTCTTTTCCTTCGAATAGATAAGTAGGAGGATGAAAAATGTATAATAAAGTTATCATGATTGGACGTTTAACGTCTACACCAGAATTGCACAAAACCAACAATGACAAGTCAGTGTCTCGTGCGACTATTGCTATTAACCGTCGTTTCAAGGACCAAAATGGGGAACGTGAAGCTGACTTCATTAACATTGTTGTCTGGGGGAAATTGGCTGAAACTTTGGCTAGCTATGCAAGCAAAGGTAGTCTCATTTCTGTCGATGGGGAGCTCCGTACTCGGAAGTTCGAGAAGAATGGTCAGACCAACTATGTGACCGAAGTTCTCGCTACAGGCTTCCAACTTTTAGAAAGTCGTGCTCAACGTGCTATGCGTGAAAATAATGCTGGCCAAGATCTAGCAGATTTGGTTTTGGAAGAGGAGGAACTTCCCTTTTAAAATGATAGGAGGCTGGGACAAAAGTCCTAGCCTCTCAATTGTCTTTGGGTTGTCGAGCTAGACGCAGTGGTTGAGTAGGCTCTACTACGCTGATTTCATCAGCTTTTACAGCCCTACTAAACTGTTCGGAGGTGGGACGACGAAATCAAATTCTAACGAATTACCGATTTCTGTCCCACTCTCTTTTTTATGCTATAAATCAGACTTTTTTCTTGACTATTTTTGACCAAGTGATACAATAGAACTATGGTTTAGCACTCATATACAAAGAGTGCTAACAATATGATTGTATTATGGAGGAAGACAAATGTTGAAACCATTAGGCGACCGTGTGGTCTTGAAAATTGAAGAAAAAGAAGCAACTGTTGGAGGCTTTGTCCTCGCAAAATCAGCTCAAGAAGAGACTAAAACAGCTACAGTAGTGGCTACTGGACAAGGTGTTCGTACCTTGAACGGTGAGTTAGTTGCTCCGAGTGTAAAAGCTGGAGATCAGGTTTTAGTTGAAGCTCATGCGGGTATTGATGTTAAAGATGGGGATGAAAAATACCTCATCGTGGGTGAAGCTAGTATCTTGGCAATCGTCGAAGAATAGAAGGAGAAGGTAAGTATGGCAAAAGACATTAAATTTTCATCAGACGCTCGTTCAGCTATGGTCCGAGGTGTTGATATCCTAGCAGACACTGTTAAAGTAACCTTGGGACCTAAAGGCCGTAATGTTGTTCTTGAAAAATCATTCGGTTCACCATTGATTACCAATGATGGTGTAACAATTGCTAAAGAAATTGAATTGGAAGACCATTTTGAAAATATGGGTGCTAAATTGGTATCAGAAGTAGCTTCTAAAACTAACGATATTGCTGGTGACGGGACAACAACTGCAACTGTCTTGACTCAAGCAATTGTTCGAGAAGGAATCAAAAACGTTACTGCTGGAGCAAACCCAATTGGTATCCGCCGAGGGATTGAAGCAGCGGTTGCAACTGCTGTGGAAGCCTTGAAGAACAATGCCATTCCTGTTGCTAACAAAGAAGCGATTGCGCAGGTTGCCGCCGTTTCATCTCGTTCTGAAAAAGTTGGTGAATATATCTCTGAAGCCATGGAAAAAGTTGGTAAAGATGGGGTTATCACCATTGAAGAGTCTCGTGGAATGGAAACCGAGCTTGAAGTGGTTGAGGGAATGCAGTTTGACCGTGGTTACCTCTCACAATACATGGTTACTGATAATGAAAAAATGGTTGCAGACCTTGAAAATCCATACATTTTAATCACTGACAAGAAGATTTCAAATATCCAAGAAATCTTGCCACTTTTAGAAAGTATTCTTCAAAGCAGTCGTCCGCTCTTGATTATTGCAGATGATGTTGACGGTGAAGCTCTTCCAACTCTTGTTTTGAACAAGATTCGTGGAACTTTCAACGTAGTTGCTGTTAAGGCTCCTGGTTTCGGTGATCGTCGTAAAGCGATGTTGGAAGATATTGCGATTTTGACAGGTGGAACTGTTATTACCGAAGACCTTGGTCTTGAGTTGAAAGATGCTACCATCGAAGCTTTAGGTCAAGCAGCTAAAGTGTCTGTTGATAAAGATAGCACAGTCATCGTAGAAGGTGCTGGTAATCCTGAAGCAATTGCTAATCGTGTAGCTGTTATCAAGACACAAATCGAAACAACAACTTCAGAATTCGACCGTGAAAAACTCCAAGAACGCTTGGCTAAATTATCAGGTGGAGTAGCAGTTATCAAGGTTGGTGCTGCAACTGAAACTGAATTGAAAGAGATGAAACTCCGCATCGAAGATGCCCTTAACGCTACCCGTGCAGCAGTGGAAGAAGGTATTGTTGCAGGTGGTGGTACTGCCTTAGTGAATGTCATTCCAGCTGTTGAAGCTTTAGAATTGACAGGTGACGAAGCAACAGGACGTAGCATTGTTCTTCGTGCCTTGGAAGAACCAGTTCGCCAAATTGCCTATAATGCAGGCTATGAAGGTTCAATCGTTATCGATCGTTTGAAAAATGCAGAAGCTGGTACAGGCTTTAACGCTGCGACAGGTGAATGGGTGAACATGATTGAAGCAGGTATTATCGATCCTGTTAAGGTTAGCCGTTCAGCCCTTCAAAACGCAGCTTCAGTAGCAAGTCTTATCTTGACAACAGAAGCCGTTGTGGCTAACAAGCCAGAACCGGTAGCACCAGCTCCAGCTATGGATCCTTCAATGATGGGTGGTTACTAATAAATAAAAACAGGTAGAAATCATAATTTCTACCTGTTTCTTTTGAATCACTTAAAAAGAGGAAGTTATGCTTCCTCTTGTTTATTTTATGGTTTGATAACTTCAGCTCCACCCATGTAAGGACGAAGGACTTCAGGAATAGTAACAGAACCATCTTCGTTTTGATAGTTTTCAAGAATAGCAGCGACGGTACGTCCAACAGCAAGTCCAGAACCATTCAAGGTGTGGAGAAGTTTAACCTTACCATCTGCTTCATCACGGTAACGGATTTGGGCACGACGTGCTTGGAAATCTTCTGTATTTGAACAGCTTGAGATTTCACGGTAGGTATCTTGCGCAGGAATCCAAACTTCCAAGTCGTAAGTCTTAGCAGCTGAGAAGCCCATGTCTCCTGTAGAAAGAGCCATGACACGGTATGGAAGGTTGAGTTTTTGAAGGATATTTTCAGCGTTGGCTGTCATCTTTTCCAATTCTTCATATGATTCTTCAGGTTTAGCAAATTTCACCATTTCTACCTTGTGGAATTGGTGCAAACGGATCAAACCACGAGTATCACGACCAGCAGAACCAGCTTCAGAACGGAAAGATGGACTCATAGCAGTAAAGTAGATTGGTAGATCTTTGCCATCGATGATTTCATCACGGTAATAGTTAGTTAAAGGCACTTCAGCAGTTGGAATTAAGACAAAGTTGGTATCGCTGAGTTCAAAAGTATCTTCCTTGAATTTTGGATATTGTCCGGTACCAAACATAGAATCATGGTTGACTATGTAAGGTGTGATGACTTCTGTATAGCCTTCTTTACCATGTTCATCTAGCATAAAGTTGTAAATAGCACGTTCCAAGCGAGCTCCGAGGCCTTTATAGAAGAGGAAACGAGCTCCAGTAACTTTTCCACCACGTTCCCAGTCAAGAATATCAAGATCTTCACCAAGATCCCAGTGAGCTTTTGGTTCGAAGTCAAACTCACGAGGAGTTCCCCAACGGCGAACTTCTACGTTATCATCTTCGTCTGCTCCAATAGGAACACTGTCAGCTGGGATATTTGGAAGAGTAGTAGTGAATTCTGTTAATTTAGCATCGATTTCTGCTAATTCAGCATCTAGCGCTTTGACCTCAGCAGATAGAGTTTGCATAGCAGCAATTTTGTCGTCTGCATTTTCTTTGTTGCGCTTAGCTTGAGCAATTTCAGCAGAGACTGTGTTACGCTCTGCCTTAAGGGTTTCTACCTTGACTAAGATGTCACGACGTTTCGCATCGATTTCTTTCATCTCATTCAAGATAGCAGCGTCTACACCACGTGTAGCTAGTTTTTCAGCAACAGTTTCAAAATCTGTACGAATTCGTTTGATATCTAACATAAGTCCTCCTTTATATGAAAAAAGCACACCTGACAAAGTGTTGGAGTGGCAGAGCCACGGTTCCATCCAACTTCACAGATGTGCACTTGATTGTGTATTTGATTTAAAACAACGGTAGAATTTCAATTAACTCTTCTATCTGCTCACAGCACCCGCAGACTTTCTGAAAGAAGGGATTAATCTACTTATCCGTTTCTATGATTATACTAAACTTTCTATTTTTTTGCAAATAGATTTTTGATTTTACGACCGATGATTTGGAGTAAGGTTGGAAGTTTTACAACCTTTTCATTTCCGATTTTTTCCCGAGCAATCTTAAGGATGGCTCCAGAGTCTTTTGAAGCAAAGAGGAATTTACCTTTGTCCGTGAGGACTTCAAAGTGTCGACTAATCCTACGACCAGATACGTTGGCTCCTATTTGATTTATACTAGACCAGGGGATTTGGATAAATTGTTCGACATTGACATCAGGATAGAATTCTAAGGCTTTATCCCCGACTAGAAATTTTCCTACCTTACCTGAGAAGGTTAGATAAGAGGTTCCAGTAGTTTGAAGTTCAATGACTTTGTTGAGAGATTGTGCCATGTTTAATCTTCCTTACTTTCACCGAAAAAGGCATGGTATAGAGCCTTGATGGCAGCTTTTTCTTGGTCTTTTTGAACAACGAACATGATAGAAACTTCGCTTGATCCTTGAGACATCATTTGAATGTTGATCTTGTTTTCTGATAGGGCACGAGTAGCTGTAGCAGTTACCCCGATATGACTCTTCATTTTTTCTCCAACAATCATGATAATAGAGAGATCGTGTTCGATCTCAGCATGGTCAACTTCAGCTTTTTGAACGAGTTGACGGAGAATTTCTTCCTCTTTGATTGGTGTGAGTTCACGTTCACGAAGGATGATAGACAGGTCATCGATACCTGTAGGCATGTGTTCCCAACCAATATTAAGATCTTCTAAGATTTGAAGGGCTTTACGACCAAAACCAATCTCACGGTTCATGAGATATTTGGACATATTGATGCTGACAAAACCAGCGTCACTAGCAATACCAACTACTGGGAATTTATCATCGCTATGTTTGAGAACGATACGTGTTCCTGGATGGTCAGGATTATTGGTATTTTTGATAACAAGAGGGATTTTTCCGCGGTAGGCTGGTAGGAGTGCTTCGTCATGAAGGACAGAGAAACCTGCATAAGCTAACTCACGCATTTCACGGTAAGTCAATTCAGGGATTGAGTGTGGTTTATGAATGATACCAGGGTGGGCAGCAAAAATACCGTCAACATCAGTAAAGTTCTCATAAAGGTCAGCTTTAACTCCAGCTGCGATAATTGAACCAGTGATATCAGATCCACCACGTGAGAAGGTACAGATTTGATTCTCTTTAGTCACACCAAAGAAACCTGGAATTACAAGAACTTCTGAACTATTATTGAGTTCTTCAATTTTGTCATAGCTTGAAGGGATGATACGAGCATTTCCAGGCTCACTAGTAACTACAATTCCAGCTTCTCTTGGATGAACATAACGTGCTTCAATTCCGTTTTGATTGAAATAAGCAGCAATTAGCTTAGCATTATTATTTTCCCCTGCAGCCAAGAAGGTATCATAAAGAAACTCATTGTCCTCAATCGGAAGGGTTGCAAGAGCGCGGATACTTTTTGAGATTTTCTCTAGTACTGTTGGTTTGAGTTTTAATTCACTGACCATGGCAGCATAGCGATCGATAATCCAGTTTTGACTTTTACTAATATCATTGCCAGCAATATAGTCACGGTAGTATTTAATTAAGGCATCTGTTACCTTAGTATCTTCAGAATCACGTTTTCCTGGAGCCGAAACAACTACAAAACGACGTTCAGAATCGCTTTTTACAATATTTAAAACTTTTTCTAACTGACTAGCAGAGGCAAGTGAACTTCCTCCAAATTTTACAACCTTCATAAGTACTCCTAAAGTAAGTATTTTATACGATTATAGCAGAAAGAGAACCTTTTTTCAATCGAGGATGTGGAAGGTAATCTCAATCTAAGATATTGTTAAAGATTTATAAGTTGTCTATTAGAATTTGATAGTTTAATTACAAAACAGCAAAAAAATCGGCTGATACACTTTTAATTATTTTTTCCTTGAACAAAAATTGATAAAAAGATATAATTTGACAATAAAATAATTTAAATAGCTTTGTAAATGAAAAGGAGTGGATATGAATCATATTATTTATCAAGTTCAAGATGATCTAGCAATCATTACTTTAAATCGTCCAGAAGTGGCAAATGGTTTCCATATCCCAATGTGTGAAGAAATCTTAGAAGTTTTGAACCTAGCTGAAAAAGATGGAGCAGTTTCTTACATATTGATCAATGCCTTAGGAAAAGTATTTTCTGTCGGAGGCGATTTGGTAGAAATGAAACGTGCTGTCGATGAGGATGATATCGGATCTTTAGGAAAAATTGCTGAGCTTGTTAATACTATTTCTTTTAAAATAAAGCAAATTCCTAAACCTATCATTATGGAAGTTGACGGAGCTGTAGCAGGTGCCGCGGCCAACATGGCCTTGGCTGTTGATTTCTGTATTGCAACTGATAAAGCAAAATTTATTCAAGCCTTTGTTGGTGTTGGATTAGCGCCGGATGCTGGTGGTTTGTTTTTGCTAACAAGAGCACTCGGAGTTACTCGAGCAACTCAACTAGCTATGACAGGAGAAGCTTTTACAGCTGAGAAAGCCTTTGAAGCAGGAGCCGTTTATCGTGTTTGTACAAGTGATCAGTTAGAAAAAACAAGAAATCAATTGTTGAAGAAGTTGAAACGTGGATCATCTAACTCTTATGCAGCAATTAAAAAGCTAGTCTGGGAAAGTGAATTTAAACAATGGCAAGATTATGCTAGCTTGGAGTTGGAGTTACAAAAATCGTTGGCCTACACCGAAGACTTTAAAGAAGGAGTTCTGGCTCATTCGGAAAGACGACGTCCTAAGTTTTTAGGAAAATAAAAAACTTGCATAATCCTTTAAAGTTTGATATACTTCCATTATCAAATGCTTTGATTATAAAAGTTTTTTTGTGAAGGAGGGTTGAGAATTGGATTATAAACTAATCAATGAATACTTAACATCTATTTTTAATAATGTACTAGTCATTGAAGAAGTGAGTTTGAGAGGGAGTCGTTTTAAAGACATCTCTATCAAAGAAATGCATACGATTGATGTAATTGGCAATTTTTCAGATGTAACGCCAAGTTTTGTTTCTAAAGAATTAATGGTAACTCTTGGAACAGTAACAACTTGTTTGAATAATTTGGAGCGAAAAGGTTATATTGAAAGAATCCGATCAGACCAAGATCGTCGGGTTGTATATTTACATTTGACAAAGAAAGGTCGTTTGGTCCATCGTCTTCATAAACGTTTCCACAAAGCAATGGTGGAAAAAATTATTGATGGCATGAGTCCAGAAGAAATAGATGTTATGGGCAAAGGCTTGACTAATCTTTATCAATTTTTGGAGGATTTGAAATAATGGCTTTTGCAAAAATAAGCCAAGTAGCTCATTATGTTCCAGAGCAGATAATCGCTAATGATGATTTAGCTCAAGTTATGGATACAAGTGATGAGTGGATTTCCAGTCGGACAGGTATAAAACAAAGACATATTTCTAAGACAGAAACCACTAGTGATTTGTCTACAGAAGTTGCTAGACGTTTACTTAACCAAGCTGGACTTTTGGCAGAGCAACTAGACTTTATTATTGTTGCTACTGTAACACCGGATTCAATGGTACCTTCAACGGCTGCGCTAGTCCAAGCAAAAATTGGAGCTACTAAAGCTTTTGTTTTCGACTTGACGGCAGCTTGTAGTGGATTTATCTTTGCGCTATCAACTGGAGAGAAATTGATATCTTCGGGTCGTTATCAAAAAGGTATTGTTATTGGTGCTGAAACTTTATCGAAATCAGTGGATTGGTCTGACCGGTCAACAGCTGTTCTCTTTGGAGATGGGGCTGGTGGTGTTTTGTTAGAATCAGCTAAAACCAATCATTTTCTAGCGGAGAGTTTACATAGCGATGGTGCTAGAGGTGAGTGTTTGACTTACGGTGAAACACCTTTGACATCACCCTTTTCCGTTCAAAAAGAAGCAAGTGCTTTCTTAAAAATGGATGGTAGAGCAGTATTCGACTTTGCTATTCGAGATGTTTCCAAATCAATAAAAGAGACAATTGATTTGGGTCCTGTGTCGACAGATGACTTGGACTATCTCTTACTCCATCAGGCCAATGATCGTATCTTAGATAAAATGGCTAGAAAGATTGGGGTTAATCGTGATAAATTGCCTGCTAATATGACAAAGTATGGAAATACCAGTGCGGCAAGTATCCCGATTTTACTTTCTGAGTGTGTTGAAGAAGGCTTAATCCTTTTGGATGGAAGTCAAACGATTCTCATGGCAGGCTTCGGTGGAGGTTTGACATGGGGCACGCTCATTGTTACACTTTAGGTAATCATGTGGTGAACACATTTTTATAAAAAATATATATATTTAAAAGGAGTCTATCATGGCAGTATTTGAAAAAGTACAAGAAATTATCGTTGAGGAACTTGGAAAAGACGCATCAGAAGTAACACTTGAGTCTACTTTCGAGGATTTGGATGCAGATTCATTGGACTTGTTCCAAGTTATCTCAGAAATTGAAGATGCTTTTGACATCCAAATTGAAGCAGAAGATAGCTTGAAAACTGTAGGTGACTTGGTTGCTTACGTTGAAGAAAAAACAAAATAATTAACATAAACTAGGAAGGAGTAGGGGTAACCCACTCCCTCTTGTTTAGCTAATAGTTTGAAATTCAAAATATAGAACCTTCAAACTATTAGCTGAGCAATAAAATTGGAGGCAAAATGAAAACACGTATCACTGAACTATTGAATATTAAATATCCTATTTTTCAAGGTGGAATGGCTTGGGTTGCTGATGGTGACTTGGCTGGAGCTGTATCCAAGGCTGGTGGACTAGGAATTATAGGTGGTGGAAATGCACCTAAAGAAGTCGTTAAGGCAAATATCGATAAAATTAAATCACTGACAGACAAGCCTTTTGGTGTTAATATTATGCTCTTGTCTCCATTTGTTGAAGACATTGTAGACCTTGTGATTGAAGAAGGTGTTAAGGTTGTAACTACAGGTGCAGGGAACCCAAGCAAATACATGGAACGTTTCCATGATGCAGGGATTACAGTTATTCCTGTTGTGCCTAGTGTGGCACTGGCTAAACGTATGGAAAAGATTGGTGCAGATGCGGTTATTGCAGAAGGGATGGAAGCTGGAGGTCATATTGGTAAATTAACAACTATGACTTTAGTCCGCCAAGTTTCCGCAGCTGTGTCTATTCCAGTGATTGCTGCTGGTGGTATTGCAGATGGTGAAGGTGTTGCTGCTGGATTTATGTTAGGTGCAGAAGCTGTTCAAGTTGGGACACGTTTTGTAGTAGCTAAGGAATCAAATGCTCATCCAAATTATAAGGCTAAAATTTTAAAAGCTCGTGATATTGACACTACTGTTTCAGCACAGCACTTCGGACACGCAGTCCGTGCTATCAAAAATCAATTAACTCGTGATTTTGAACAGGCTGAAAAGAATGCTTTTAAACAGGAAAATCCTGATTTGGAAGTGTTTGAACAGATGGGTGCTGGAGCGCTAGCTAAGGCTGTCGTTCATGGAGATGTAGATAGTGGTTCGGTAATGGCGGGACAAATTGCAGGTCTCGTATCTAAGGAAGAGACTGTCGAAGAAATTCTTAAAGATCTCTATTATGGTGCAGCCAAAAAAATTCAAGAAGAAGCCTCTCGTTGGATAGGAGTTACAAGAAATGACTAAAACAGCCTTTTTGTTTGCTGGTCAAGGAGCCCAGTATCTTGGCATGGGAAAAGAGCTTTATGACCTCTACCCTGTTGTAAAGGAAACTATTGACAAGGCAAGTCAAGTTTTGGGCTATGACCTTCGTCAGCTCATTGATCAAGAAGAAAATAAGTTAAACCAAACCCGCTATACTCAGCCCGCTATTCTCGCTACATCAGTTGCTATCTATCGCTTGCTAGTCGAAAAAGGCTTGAAGCCTGATATGGTGGCTGGATTATCTTTGGGTGAGTATTCTGCTCTTGTAGCGAGTGGAGCTTTAGATTTTGAAGCGGCCATTGCCTTAGTTGCCAAGCGTGGAGCTTATATGGAAGAAGCTGCTCCTGCAGGTTCAGGCAAGATGGTAGCAGTCCTTAATACTCCAGTTGAAGTCATTGAACAAGTCTGTCAAAAGGCTTCAGAAATCGGAATTGTGACTCCTGCTAACTACAATACTCCAAATCAAATCGTTATTGGAGGTGAGATAGCTGCGGTAGATCGTGCAGTTGAACTCTTGCAAGAAGCTGGAGCTAAACGTTTGATTCCACTTAATGTGTCTGGTCCTTTTCATACTGCTTTGCTAGAACCTGCTAGTCAGAAATTAGCCGAGGTATTGACTGATGTTCAGTTTAGCGAGTTTAATTGTCCTTTAGTTGGCAATACAGAAGCTAAAATAATGGAAAAAGATAGAATAGTTGAACTTTTGACACGTCAGGTGAAGGAACCGGTTCGTTTTTATGAGAGTATTGCTCTTATGAAAGAAGCAGGAGTGACGAGATTTATCGAAGTCGGCCCAGGAAAAGTCTTATCAGGTTTTGTTAAAAAAATTGATAGAACGGCTGACTTAGCTAATGTGGAAGATCAAGCAAGTTTAGAAATACTTATTAATAACTAACTGAGATAGTGAAGTCCTGAAAGGAGAAACATGAAACTAGAAAATAAAAATGTCTTTATTACAGGCTCAAGCCGTGGAATCGGTCTTGCAATAGCTCATAAATTTGCTAGCATGGGTGCCAATGTAGTCTTGAATAGCCGTGGTCAAATCTCCGAGGAGCTCTTAGCTAGTTTTAAATCATACGGTGTTAAGGTCCTTGCTATCTCTGGAGATGTATCAGACTATACCGATGCCAAGAGAATGGTTGACCAAGCGATTGGAGAACTCGGATTTGTCGATGTTTTGGTCAATAATGCAGGAATCACCCAAGATACAATCATGCTAAAGATGACAGAAGAGGACTTTGAACGAGTGTTAAAAGTTAACCTGACGGGAGCCTTCAATATGACCCAATCTGTTTTGAAACAGATGATTAAAGCTCGAGAAGGTGCCATCATCAACATGTCCAGTGTTGTTGGTCTAATGGGGAATGTTGGTCAAGCAAACTATGCTGCTTCTAAGGCAGGCCTAATTGGATTTACTAAGTCTGTAGCGCGTGAAGTTGCTGGACGTAATGTTCGGGTAAACGCCATTGCACCAGGTATGATTGAGTCAGATATGACAGCTGTTTTAAGTGATAAGGTCAAGGATGCAATGTTGGCACAAATTCCAATGAAACAGTTTGGTCAAGCAGAACAAGTTGCAGATGTGGCAGTCTTTCTTGCAAGTCAAGATTATCTAACAGGACAAGTCATTGCTATTGATGGTGGACTAACCATGCAATAATCGTTAAAGTAGAGGTGAAATAATGAAATTAAATAGAGTAGTAGTAACTGGTTACGGATTAACATCTCCGATTGGCAATACACCGGAAGAATTCTGGAATAGTCTAAAAACTGGAAAGATTGGGATTGATAAGATTACCAAGTTTGAACACAGTGCTTTTGACGTCCATAATGCAGCAGAGATTAATGATTTTCCTTTTGACAAATATTTTGTAAAAAAAGATACCAATCGTTTCGATGATTATTCTTTGTATGCCTTGTATGCTGCTCAAGAAGCAGTTGGCCATGCTAATCTTGACGTAGAAGCACTTGATAAAGACCGCTTTGGTGTCATCGTTGCATCAGGTATCGGTGGAATCAGAGAAATCGAAGACCAAGTCCTTCGACTTCACGAAAAAGGGCCAAAACGTGTTAAACCATTAACACTTCCCAAAGCCTTGCCAAATATGGCTGCAGGAAATGTAGCTATGCGCTTTGGTGCCAATGGTATCTGTAAATCTATCAACACAGCTTGCGCTTCATCAAATGATGCTATCGGAGATGCCTTCCGTTCTATCAAATTTGGTTTCCAAGATATCATGTTAGTTGGAGGATCAGAAGCTTCTATTACTCCTTTTGCAATCGCTGGCTTCCAAGTGTTGACAGCCTTATCAACTACTGAAGACCCAACTCGTGCTTCTATCCCATTTGATAAGGATCGTAATGGATTTGTCATGGGTGAAGGTTCAGGTATGCTAGTATTAGAAAGTTTAGAACATGCTGAGAAGCGTGGAGCAACTATCTTGGCAGAGGTTGTTGGTTACGGAAATACCTGTGATGCTTATCATATGACAGCACCTCATCCAGAAGGTAAGGGAGCTATCAAGGCTATCAAACTTGCCTTAGAAGAAGCAGGAATCAGTCCAGACCAGGTTGGTTATGTCAACGCACATGGCACCTCAACTCCAGCTAATGAAAAAGGAGAAAGTGGTGCTATTGTGGCTGTTTTAGGCAAAGAAGTTCCAGTATCATCAACTAAATCTTTTACTGGTCACTTGCTTGGGGCTGCAGGTGCAGTTGAAGCTATTGCTACGATTGAAGCAATGCGAAATAGTTATGTACCTATGACTGCAGGAACAACAGAATTATCTGACTATATTGAAGCAAATGTTATCTTTGGGCAAGGTTTGGAACGTGAGATTCCATATGCTATTTCAAATACTTTTGGATTTGGTGGACACAATGCAGTCCTTGCATTCAAACGTTGGGAGAATAAGTAAAGATGAATCTAAATGAAATCAAAGATTTGATGGCTCGATTTGACCAATCAAGTTTGAGAGAATTTTCTTATAAAAATGGAAGGGACGAATTGCAGTTCAGTAAGAATGAAGCAAGAATGGTTTCAGAATTTGCTCAGCCAGTTCAAACAGTTCATTCCCATCAGCCGATTGAAGCGATTGCCAAAGAACAATCAATAGAATCTGTTGCTACTAATTCAACACCAATAGCAGAAGAAACTCAAGTAGAATCAACAGTTGAGTATCAAGAAGCTGAAGGTGATCTTGTAGAGAGTCCCCTTGTTGGGGTAGCTTACTTGGCTGCTGGACCAGATAAACCATATTTTGTGAGTGTTGGAGATACTGTTAAAAAAGGCCAAACCTTGGTCATCATTGAAGCTATGAAGGTTATGAACGAAATTCCAGCACCTAAAGACGGTGTCGTAACAGAAATTCTTGTTGAAAATGAAGAAATGGTTGAGTTTGGGAAAGGCTTGGTACGTATCAAATGATTGATATTCAAGGAATTAAAGAAGCTTTGCCCCACCGCTATCCCATGCTCTTAGTTGATCGTGTTTTGGAAGTCAGTGAAGATACAATCGTTGCTATTAAAAATGTAACGATTAATGAACCTTTCTTCAACGGACACTTTCCAGCCTACCCTGTAATGCCAGGGGTACTGATCATGGAAGCCTTGGCACAAACAGCAGGCGTTTTAGAATTATCAAAACCTGAGAACAAAGGGAAACTCGTCTTCTATGCGGGTATGGACAAGGTCAAATTTAAGAAGCAAGTTGTACCTGGTGATCAATTAGTCATGACCGCTACATTTGTCAAACGTCGTGGTACAATCGCAGTAGTAGAAGCGAAGGCAGAAGTAGATGGTAAGCTAGCAGCAAGTGGAACCCTAACCTTTGCAATTGGAAACTAGGAGGTTATCCATGTTTCGAAAGATTTTAATTGCTAATCGTGGAGAAATCGCAGTTCGAATTATTCGAGCGGCAAGAGAGCTGGGAATTGCAACAGTTGCTGTTTATTCAACTGCTGATAAAGAAGCTCTACACACACTTTTAGCTGATGAGGCTATTTGTATCGGTCCTGGTAAGGCAACAGAGTCTTATCTAAATATTAATGCTATTTTATCTGCTGCAGTTTTAACCGAGGCAGAAGCTATTCACCCTGGATTTGGTTTTTTAAGTGAAAATTCCAAATTTGCAACTATGTGTGAAGAAGTCGGTATCAAATTTATTGGTCCTTCAGCTCGTGTAATGGATGTCATGGGGGATAAAATTAACGCCCGTGCTCAAATGATTAAGGCTAATGTACCCGTCATTCCTGGTTCAGATGGAGAAGTCCATACTGCAGAAGAGGCCTTGGCTATTGCAGAAAAAATTGGTTATCCTGTCATGCTGAAAGCTTCAGCTGGAGGTGGTGGTAAAGGAATTCGTAAGGTTGAAAAGGCAGACGATCTCGTATCAGCCTTTGAAACAGCCTCTAGTGAAGCCAAAGCAAACTTTGGTAATGGTGCTATGTACCTAGAGCGCGTGATTTATCCTGCCCGCCATATTGAAGTACAGATTCTTGCTGATCAAATGGGACATGTTATTCACCTAGGTGAGCGTGATTGTTCGCTTCAGCGGAATAACCAAAAGGTTTTAGAAGAAAGCCCTTCTATTGCGATTGGTAAGACACTCCGTAATGAAATAGGTGCTGCAGCAGTCCGTGCGGCGGAATCTGTTGGTTATGAAAATGCTGGGACCATTGAATTCTTACTAGATGAAGCAACTGGTAAATTCTACTTTATGGAGATGAATACTCGTATCCAAGTAGAACATCCTGTCACAGAATTTGTTTCTGGTGTGGATATTGTCAAGGAACAAATCCGTATCGCGGCTGGTCATCCCTTGACGTTAAAGCAAGAAGACATTGTTCTAAAAGGACATGCCATTGAGTGTCGTATCAATGCAGAAAACCCAGCTTTTAATTTTGCACCTAGTCCAGGTAAGATAAAAAATCTTTATCTTCCTAGTGGTGGTGTAGGCTTGAGAGTAGATTCGGCAGTTTATCCAGGCTATACTATTCCACCTTACTATGATAGTATGATTGCTAAAGTCATTGTTCATGGTGAAAATCGTTTTGATGCACTGATGAAAATGCAACGTGCTCTATGTGAGCTTGAAATTGAAGGTGTGGAGACTAATACTAATTTTCAATTGGATTTGATTTCAGATAGTCGTGTAATTGCAGGAGATTATGATACCTCCTTCTTGATGGAAACCTTCTTACCAAATTATCAAGCTAAAAAATAAGTATTCTAGAGTATGAGACTGAAAAGGGGGATGTATGGCTCTATTTAGTAAAAAAGATAAATATATTCGAATTACACCTAATCGTACGCAAAAAAAGCAAGCTAAACCAGTAGTGCCAGATGAACTGTTTTCTAAGTGTCCAGCTTGTAAACACACTATCTATCAAAAAGATTTGGGAAGTGAGCGTATCTGTCCCCACTGCAGCTATACTTTCCGTATTTCTGCTCAAGAACGGTTGGATTTAACAGTTGAACCCAATAGTTTTGTAGAGATGTTTACTGGAATTGAAACTAAAGACCCTTTGAAATTCCCTGATTATCGTAAAAAATTAGCCCAAATTCGTCAGGAAACAGGGCTAGATGAGGCTGTTGTTACAGGAACTGCTTTGATTAAGGGTGAAAAAGTTGCTCTTGGAATCATGGATTCCAACTTTATTATGGCATCTATGGGAACAGTTGTTGGTGAAAAAATCACTCGTTTGTTTGAATTTGCAACTCTTGAGGAATTACCTGTCGTTCTCTTTACAGCATCTGGTGGAGCTCGTATGCAAGAAGGTATTATGAGCTTAATGCAAATGGCCAAGGTTTCTGCTGCTGTGAAACGTCATTCTAAGGCAGGTCTCTTTTATCTGACCATTCTTACTGATCCTACAACAGGAGGTGTAACGGCTTCTTTTGCCATGGAGGGAGATATCATCTTAGCAGAACCTCAAAGTTTAGTTGGTTTTGCCGGTCGCCGAGTTATTGAAAACACGGTGAGAGAAGATTTGCCAGAGGATTTCCAGAAGGCAGAATTTCTCCTGGAACATGGTTTTGTGGATGCGATTGTTAGACGAAGAGAACTACCAGATATGATCTCTCGATTAGTGAGACTACATGGGAGGAGTCACAGATGAAGATTGCAAAAATTGTCAGAAAAGCACGTGAACAAAGTAGATTAACTGCTCTGGATTTTGCAGTGGGAATCTTCGATGACTTTATTGAATTACATGGGGATCGCTCTTTTAGAGACGATGGTGCTATTATCGGTGGAATCGGTTGGTTAGGTCGCCAAGCAGTAACCGTAGTAGGCATACAAAAAGGTAAAAGTTTACAAGATAATCTCAACCGTAACTTTGGACAACCTCATCCTGAAGGATATCGAAAAGCCCTTCGCTTGATGAAACAGGCTGAAAAATTTGGCCGTCCAATTGTGACATTTATCAATACTGCGGGTGCCTATCCCGGAGTAGGAGCAGAAGAACGTGGACAAGGAGAAGCGATTGCTCGAAATCTCATGGAAATGAGTGATCTTAAGGTCCCTATCATCGCAATTATAATCGGTGAAGGTGGATCTGGTGGAGCTCTTGCACTTGCAGTAGCTGACCGAGTTTGGATGCTGGAAAATTCCATCTATGCAGTTCTCAGTCCTGAAGGCTTTGCCTCTATCCTTTGGAAAGATGGCAGTCGTGCTATGGAAGCAGCAGAACTAATGAAAATTACATCTCATGAACTCTTAGAGATGGAAGTTGTCGATAAGGTTATTTCAGAAAGTGGTCTCACTAGTAAAGACTTATTAGCTCATGTAAAAAATGAACTAGAGCTAGAAGTGGAGAGATTAAAATCTATTCCTTTAGAGAAGCTATTGGAAGAACGATACCAACGCTTTAGAAAATATTAAAAAGAAAGCTAGAACTAGGAAAAAGTTCTAGCTTTTATTGCGACAAGAAATACTGAAATTTCAGAATAAAAAATTGACTTTAAGGAAAACAACTGTTAACATAATAAAAGATATATATGCTATGAAAATAAGTTAACAAAGATTGTTAGGAGTGAGTATGAAAAAACTAGGCCAATTAGGAATCTATACATTACTGGTATTTCTATCAATTTATCTACTAGACTACAGTAGTCTCTATCTGGCTAAGCTATTTGTCTGGGGTATGGATGGCTATTCTATTATTGTAGCAGTAGAGCAACTAGCTCTTTTAGGACTAGTTATCTATTGGCTTAAAAGGAAAAAAATGTTCTATATTTTTGAGAAAAAGGGTTCGAAGAAATCCAGATTCTTTTACCTTTTAGTTAGTCTAGTGGCTACTTATTTTATCCGTCAGTTCTTAAGTGCTTTTTACTTACAGTTTAGTCACTTCATTAATAATCACTATATCTTTGAAGACCTTCTTTCAGTCATTTCCATCAGTGGGGAATCTACTATTTTAACGACTTGCTTCTCTTTTGTTTCAGTTGTCATTTTGGGACCTATATTGGAGGAGATTGTTCATAGAGGCTATTTTATGAATACCTTCTTCCCTAAGTCCAAGTATTACTTGGATGTTATCTTATCAGCTCTGATATTTGGGTTCAGTCATTTGGTATTGTCTCATCGTGACCCTATCAGTTTGATGGTTTATAGTTTTTCCGGTCTTTTCTTTGCCCTAGTCTACCGCTGGACAAAGAATCTAAAAATCACAATCCTGTGCCATATTTTTATTAACTTTCTCATTCATGCAGATTTCATCTGGTTGTTGCTTTCTAATTTAATCTATGATCGTTTTTTTAGATAGAGTGAAGCAAAGAAAAAGTGTTTGACATTTGTCAAACACTTTTTCTTGTATTTAATTTTTTTCTGTTACAAATTGACTGAGGAGTCCGTTGATAAAACGGGCAGATTTTTGATCTGAAAAATTCTTAGCAAGCTCTATAGCTTCATTAACGGCCACGAGTTGAGGAGTATCAAAGGAAGTGATTTCAAAAACTCCTAAACGTAGAATACTTTTTTCAACCAAGGTTAAACGATCAATTGTCCAACCTGTTTTCAAATGCTGAGTAATTTGTTTATCTAAATCCTCTTTTTGAGCTTGAACACCCGATACTAGATCTGTAAGAAAGCTAGGGAGTTTTACCTCTTCGTCTTCACGATCATGAGTGTAGGCAAAGCGACAAGCTGTCTCTAAATCAGAACCAAATTCAAGACTCATAAGTGCTTGGAAAGCACATTTACGTAGTTCGCGTCTAGATTCTAATAATGGACTAGTCATTGAGGAAGTCCTCATCAAACAAATCTGTTAATGCTGGTTTTGGTGTTTTATCTGGCGCAATACCAGCAACGTGAATGTTGACAGCAGAGATTTCGACATCTGCCATATTACGAACCGCATCCTTAACGGCTTTTTGGATAGCCATTGCTACCTTAGGTACCTTAACACCATACTCAAGGTAGAGATAGATATCAGCTGTCAATTCTTCGTTAGATTCTTTTAGATATACACCGCGACCAAGTGAGAGTTTTGAAATAGTATCAGATACTGATTTATTTGAGAAAGAGTGGACTCCTTCTACTTTGGCAGTAGCAATAGCGATGATTTTTTCAAGTACACGTGGGGCGATAACGATTTCGCCTAGTTGTTCTTCAATTCCCATAGAATGACCTCTTTCTATAGATTAAGCGCGAGAAACGTAAGTTCCTTCAGCAGTGTTAATCACAAGTTTTTGTCCAGCTTCGATAAAGTCAGGAACGTTCACGACAAGACCAGTTTCCATAGTTGCTGGTTTACCAGAACCTGTAACAGTCGCACCTTTAATAGATGGTTGAGTTTCAGCAACTGTCAATTCAACAGTTGTAGGTACTGTTACACCGATTACTTCAGTTCCGTAGAATTGGATTTTAACATCAGAGTTTTCAAGGATATAAAGCAATTCGTTTTCAACGTTAGCAACAGGAATTTCATACTGGTCGTATGTTTCAGTATTCATAAAGTAAGCTGTTCCATCCATTTTGTACAAGTATTGTGCTGGCACAGTTTCGATAATCGCTTGTTCAAATTTTTCCTCTGGACGGTAGCTTGTTTCAAAAGTAGAACCAGTGCGGACATCACGCAATTTCATACGCATGATAGTGTTTCCTTTACCTGGTTTGTGGTGGCTAGCTTCCAAAACGCGGATCAATTTTCCGTCAGCTGTTTCAAAGGTCATACCAGCCTTTAGTTTACTTGCTTCAATCATGTTTATACCTCTTTTATAAATAGTTTACTCTTTATTGTATCATAATAGCCCAGAATTCTCAAATGTCAGAGAAGAAGAACTAGTTGACGGGTACAATATCCCCATTTTCATTTCTGGTTACCAAGACATATTTACCATCCACTTCGATGTAAAAGTTTTTATTTGCAGTTTGTTCTGAATTGGTTGATTGTTCAGGTTTAGTGGTTTCTTCTGCAGAACTTGTTACTTCTTGATGAGTAGGTTCCACTGAGTTACTTGCTTGTTCGGGGATAATAGTCTGTTCAGGATTAACAGATTGTACTGGGCTAGCAACTTGTTCAGGATTTGCAGTTTGTACGGGAGTAACAGCTTGGTTTGGATCAGCGGGTTGTACCGGAGTATAGCTTTGATTTGGATTCATAGGTTGGGCCTGTTGGTTGATTTGACCACCGAGGGTTTGTCCTAGGTTCATTCCCATAATCATGTTCATACCATTGCCATTGCCTTCATTATTGGCAGCCGCAATGAGAGCTTCGTTACGAGCACGACGTTCTTCAATCTCAATCGTGTTGTATTTCATGGCAACTAGTTCGCTATCAAGTTTGCGAACAATTTCAAGACTTTCTTGGTCATAACTCAAGTCTTCAAGAAGGATATTGGTTGCTTCAATACCGTAAAGACCAGTCCATACCTTGTTGACTTCTTGTTTAGCAAGTTCATTGAAAGTATCTTGGTTGGCATTGAGGCTATAGATATCAACTCTGTTTTCATTGGTATACTTAGCGATAGCAATTGCGATTTTTGGAGAGATATTTTGTCGAAGTGTTCCTTGAGCAATATCTTGGATTGTAAATGGTTTATGATCTTCAATTTGTTGGCTGATAGAGCTGACATAGAAAAGTACAGGATCAGCAACCTTGATATCAAATAATCCGTAAAAACGAATGTTGAGTAATTGTTGGTAACGTTCACTGAAATACTCTACAGCATTTTGGGTACCAAATTTATTCCCTGCAATTGGTTGCATACGGATAAAGATGATTTCTTGTCGAGTAATGACTTGTCCACCAAAAGAGAAGCGGTTTTTGAAGTTTTCCCAAGTACCCTTGATTCCACCTTTTTCAAGGAGCCAAGCGTTATCACCTGCACGCCATTCATGGCTTCCGGCTTCAAGTACATCCCCTAGGAAGGTACCGTTATTGACAAGAACAGCAACATATCCTTGAGGGACAATAACAACAGAACCGTCTGTTAAAAGACCAGTATTTTGGTTGCTTTGTCTTGAACTACCGTCAGGATCTTTTGTAAGCAATTGTCCCTTGATGGCCATGACGTCTGAAGAGACATGGTCTGGAAGTACAACGGCTTCCTTGAATTTGCTATCATTAAAACTATTTAGCCCAGCTGAAAGGGCAGCACGAATAAATCCCATAATTTCCTCCTAATTATAAAGTTCGTCTTCATCCACAACTTCATAGGTATCAAGAACCCATTGATTTGGACTACGTGTGAGTTCAGCTCCGCAATAATCACATTGACTTATAGCTGAGATTCTAAGTGGAGCACCACAGTTTGGACAGTGGTCGCTAACAGCTTCATCTTGAACATTGTTTTCAGTTTGGCTACCATGTTTGCGGATGAAGTTCATTTGATAAACTGTAAATAGATCTTGTTGAGGATCTCCTTCGATAACCTTACGAGTCTTATCTTCGATGACATAGTCTCTCAAGGTAGACGATAAGATAACGACCAAAGTATCGTTTCCATCTGGATTACTAATAAAATCTTTGATTCTAACATTTTCAACATAGACACGTTCCAAAACATTAGTTGTTTGGGATTGTATATGTTCTTCAAGTTGAGAACTGTGTTGTGAATAGAGACTAGCACTTTCAAGAGATCGAACCAAATTCCAATCTTTTTTAGTCCAAGCAGCCTGCAACTGGATATAGACTTCTTTAACCCAAGAAGTGAAGGTAGAGGCATCAAAGTTTGGATCATAATATCTAAGACGATCAATAGCTTGGTTATTGTTTTCAACTCGACGATGTACAGGTGGCACAGGGACATGTTTCACAGGTGTTGGCCTACGATATGGCTTGTGATACGAGTCTTGACTATTAAAATATTTGATAAGAATTACTATGAGATAGATAATGATAATGATAATTATCACACCATTCATTCCAGGACCAAAGGAACTAGAACTATAGGAACTATCACTCGAACTATAACTGCTTCTGTAGGAAGAGCTACCACCTGATCGACTTCCGCTACTACTTGAACTCGATCGAGATCGAGAGCTGGAGCTGGAACTGGAGCTACTTCGGCTACTACTACCACTTCGAGAATGGCCAACACCAGCATCAATGGATTGCATTGGGGTCACAAGCAGAAGTAGTAGGAAAGTAGCGATAAGAGTATATATCTTTTTCATATGTCTCCTAACTATGTGGATGCAAAGCTTAAGACATTCATACTGTATAAATCTATAACAGCTTATGTCAGTTCTGTTTAGAAATAATTATTCACTATCTTTTAATTTAGCTAATTCCTGAGCAAGTAACTTGAGGGCAACTTGTGGGTTGGCTTGGCCTTTGGTTGCTTTCATGAGGAATCCTGTGAAGGCTTTGTCAGCGTTTCGTTTTCCTGACTTGAAGTCGGCAACAGCAGCTTCGTTATCGGCAAAGACTTGATGGATGATTGGAATCAAAACATCTGGATCTGAAATTTGAACTAAACCAGCTTTTTCAACGTATTCACGAGCACCTCCACTATTTTTAGCTAGGTGGACAAAGACTTTCTTAGCAATCTTAGATGAAATCGTTCCATCTTCGATGATAGCAATCATTTCTACCAAGTTTTCTGGAGTCAATTTGATTTGTTCAAGCGTCTTACCTTCAGCATTCAAGAACTGGGCTACTTCACCTTGGAGCCAGTTAGAGACTTGCTTAGCATCACCACCTAGGGCAACAGCTTTCTCAAAGAAGTCAGAAGTGACTTTATTGGCAGTCAACTGGCTAGCATCGTAGTCTGATAAACCAAGGTCAGAAATATAGCGAGCACGGCGCTCTTTTGGAAATTCTGGCAACTCAGTGCGCATTTCCTCAATCCACTCGTCTGAAATTTCAAAGAGTGGTAGGTCTGGTTCTGGGAAGTAGCGGTAGTCTGCAGCACCTTCCTTAACACGCATGAGAATAGTTGCTTTATTAGCTTCATCATAACGGCGAGTTTCTTGGCGGATTTGACCACCAGAACGAAGGATTTCAGCCTGACGTTGCACTTCGTATTCTAGACCCTTACGAACATTTGAGAAGGAGTTGAGGTTCTTCAACTCAGTTTTGGTACCGAATTTTTCTTGACCATAAGGACGAAGGGAGATGTTGGCATCCACACGCATAGAGCCTTCCTCCATCTTAACGTCAGAAATACCAGCATATTGGATAACTTCTTTAAGGGCTGTTAGATAAGCGTAGGCTTCTTCTGGTGAACGCATGTCTGCTTCAGATACAATCTCAATCAATGGTACCCCTTGACGGTTGAGGTCAACATAAGAGTAGCCATCTGTACCGTGGGTGTTTTTACCTGCATCTTCTTCTAAGTGAGCACGTTCAATACCAATTTTCTTAGTCGTACCATCTTCTAGTTCCACTTCGATCCAGCCGTTGTAACCGATTGGCTCATCAAACTGAGAGATTTGGTAGGCTTTAGGATTATCAGGGTAGAAGTAGTTCTTGCGGTCAAAATGCATCTTCTTGTGGATGTCCATGTTGAGGGCAAGAGCTGCTTTGATACCAGCATCGACAACACCTTTATTGAGAACAGGTAGTACCCCAGGGAAAGACCAGTCAATCACGTTTGTATTGGCATTTTGGTCATTCCCAAAGTGGGCAGAAGTAGGTGAGAAGATTTTTGAATTGGTGTTGAGCTCTACGTGGACTTCAAGTCCAATGACTGTTTCAAAGTTCATTAGTTATCACCTCCAAAAATCACGGGTTGTTGTTTGTGGTAATCTGTTGTTGCTTCAAAGGCAGCAGCAGCTTGGTAGATTGTTTCTTCTGAATACTTAGGACCAATCAATTGGAGTCCTACTGGTAGACCTTGAACAAATCCAGCAGGAATAGAAATCCCTGGTAGACCAGCCAAGTTGACAGGAATTGTTAAAAGGTCAGCCAAGTACATAGCAACTGGATCATGGTTGAGTGAATCCAAGTCGTAGGCAACGCTAGGAGCAGTTGGTCCCAAAATCAAGTCATAATCCGCAAAGACTTTTTCGAAATCTTGGATAATGAGGGTGCGAACTTGTCCAGCCTTCTTGTAGTAAGCATCATAGTAACCTGATGAAAGACTGAAAGTACCAAGCATGATACGGCGTTTTACTTCTTCGCCGAAACCTTGGCTACGGCTGTTTACATAGATTTCATCAAGATTAGTTGCATCTTCTGCACGATAGCCATAACGGATTCCGTCAAAGCGTTGCAAGTTTGATGAAGCTTCTGAAGAAGCAATAATGTAGTATACTGCAACCCCGTATTTAGAGTGTGGAAGGCTAACTTCTTCAACGATAGCACCGAGTTTTTCAAAGTGCTTAGCAGCGTTGAGGATAGATTCCTTAACCTCTGGGTCAATCCCTTCACCAAGATATTCCTTAGGCAAAGCAATTTTCATGCCTTTGATGTCTTGACCGATTTTTGAAGTAAAGTCAGCAATGCGGACAGGGGCAGAAGTTGAGTCTTTAGTATCTTCGCTAGCAATAGCATTAAGCAAGAGGGCATTTTCCTTAACGGTTGGTGCAAAAGGCCCGATTTGGTCTAATGAGCTAGCAAATGCAATAAGACCAAAACGTGAAACTGTTCCATAGGTTGGCTTGAGACCAACAATCCCGTTGAAGGAGGCGGGTTGGCGGATAGAGCCACCAGTATCAGAACCAAGTGATAAACGGACTTGTCCAGAAGCTACTGCTGCAGCTGAACCACTTGATGATCCACCAGGAACCTTGCTGTGATCCCAAGCATTTTTAGTAGCACCGTAGTAAGAAGTCTCGCCTGATCCACCCATGGCAAACTCGTCCATGTTGGTTTTCCCGACGACAATCATGCCCTTAGCTTTTGCATTGGCAACAGCTGTTGCATCAAAGATAGGTTCGTAGTTATAGAGCATTTTTGAGGCTGCTGTTGTTAAGAGACCATCTGTAGAAATGTTATCCTTAACAGCTAGGGGAATCCCTGAAAGAACATTGTCAGCATCGATTCCAGCTTCATCAATGGCTTTAGCTTGTGCAAGAGCTTGATCTTCAGCGATAGTAACGAATGAATTAAGGGCTTCCTCACGAGATTTGATATCTTCAAGAGTTGCTTGAGTTAGTTCAGTTGCTGAAATTTCCTTAGAAACAAGGAGATTGTGCAACTCTTCAATGGTTTTATTGTTAAAAGTCATTAGGCATCTCCTCCATCATCTAGGATAGCTGGCACCTTGATATAGTAGTTATCTTTTTCAGGCACATTTTTAAATAAGCGGTCACGGTCTGTTCCTTCTTCAGCCACATCAGGTCGGAGGACAGTTTTACGGTCAGCCATAGTTGTAGTAGGTGCGACACCAGTTGTGTCGACTTCACTTAACAATTCGACCATATCAACAATTTTTGAGAGTGTTGTTGCAAATGCAGCAGTGTCTTCTTCTGAGAATTTTAATTTTGAAAGATTGGCAACGTGAGTTACCTCTTCTTGCGTAATTTTCATCGGATATCCTTTCGTGAAATGATGATTATTTATCTGTTCTATTTTACCATATTTTCCTATAAATAAGGCAAGAGAAGCTGAAAAGAAATAGAAATTGAAAAAAGGATTTTAATTCGATATAATGGTTGAAATCAGTAGAAAGAATAACAGTAGTTTCTAGTTGGTAAAAAGGATGTAGAATTAATCAAACTAGAACATGTTAAGGATGAAACATGACGCTTTGGGAGTTGCTTTTTACCAGTAAAAAAACAGTCCCTCCACACTTGGGAGCCTGGTACTTTTTATTACCTACGTCTTTAGTAGTTATAACCGTTTTATCGATTCGTTATACCTCTTCTAAGCGCTATCGAGATTTTTGGTATTGGGGACAATTGATCCAATTGCTGATTATCAACGCTTGGTATATTTCGGCGCGCCTGCCCCTGTCTGAGGCTCTCCCTTTTTACCATAGCCGCATGGCTATGTGGATTATTCTTTTTGCTCCAAATAAGACATTTTTTAAACAATATTTTGCCTTGTTGGGAGTCTTTGGTTCTATCATGGCTTTAGTTTATCCAGTTTTTTATCCTTTTCCCTTCCCCCATGTTTCCTCGGTGAACAATGTTTTCGGACACTGGGCCCTCTTGGCTAACTGCTTGATTTATCTTGTTAGATATTATCACGTTGAAAATAGGGATATTTGGAAGATTTGTCAGATGACCTTTGGTATCAATGCTATTATCTTTCTAGCTAATTTTTCAACAGGAGGGAATTATGGCTTTATGAGCAAGCCTCCTGTGATTGGGGATCATGGCGGTTTGCTTAACTATTTGATAGTGACCAGCTTGATGATAGGAGTTATCATCCTCATCAATCAACTTGTTAAATATAAACATACAATCAGGAAGACAAAAATCTGAAATTTGTTACCATAAGGAGATTTTATGAATCATTTTTTTACAACTGAATCGACTGCACCGCCTGCCATCTCTATCATCTGGTATGGGGTAATCATTTTGTTACTTGCCTTATCTATTTACGGTTCACTTGCTTATCACGAGAATTCAACATTTGTTAAACTCTTTAAAGGGATTCAAATAGTCCAGTTATTAGCTCTTTACACTTGGTATATTGGTTTTAGCATTCCGTTTTCAAACAGCCTACCTCTTTACCATTGTCGTTTGGCCATGTTTGCTGTTGTTTTTCTGCCAGATAAGTGGAAAATCAAGCAGTATTTTGCACTTTTGGGAGCTAGCGGGGCAGTATTTGCCTTGGGTTATCCAGTCTTTGATCCTTATGACTTTCCGCATATTACCAGCTTTTCATTCTTGATTGGACATTACGCTCTTTTGGTTAATTCTCTGGTTTATCTCATGAATCACTACGATAAGACCTTACTTAAAAAGTATCGAATTATCGCTTACACCTTTATTCTCAATCTATTTTTAGTAGGGGTCAACCAAGTAACGGGAGGGAATTATGGGCTTTTGAATGCGACACCTTTTATTCCTAACGCTCCTTTATGGATAAAGTATCTTATGGTTTCTATCATTCTATCTTCAGCTCTAGTACTCTTTGATATTTTGTTTAAGAAACGCTGGAAAAAGAAAATTGCTTTAGAAACAATTAAATTTTGAAGAGATTGTAACTAGCGATATAAAATAAATATTGAACAAAAGAATCTCAAAAGTAGGTCAACTATCTTGATCTGCTGTTTCTTTTATAAGCGATTGAAAAACTCTCTAAAATCCGATATAATGGAGTGTTGAAAGGAATCTTAGAGTCCAATGTAACAAAGAGTGATTAAAAGTCGAAATAATTAAAAAAGTAGAAAGAAAGAGAACTTATGACTATTCAAGAAGAAATTAAGAAACGCCGTACCTTTGCCATCATTTCTCACCCAGACGCGGGTAAGACTACTATTACTGAACAATTGCTCTACTTTGGGGGAGAAATTCGTGAGGCAGGTACCGTAAAAGGGAAGAAAACAGGGACTTTTGCCAAATCTGACTGGATGGACATTGAAAAACAACGTGGGATTTCGGTAACCTCATCTGTGATGCAGTTTGACTATGATGGTAAGCGCGTAAATATCCTAGACACTCCAGGGCACGAGGATTTCTCAGAAGATACCTATCGTACCTTGATGGCGGTGGATGCTGCGGTAATGGTAGTGGACTCTGCCAAGGGTATCGAGGCCCAAACCAAAAAATTATTTGAGGTTGTTAAACATCGTGGGATTCCAGTCTTTACCTTTATGAATAAGTTGGACCGAGATGGTCGTGAACCACTAGACCTTTTGCAAGAATTGGAAGAAGTCCTAGGTATTGCTAGCTACCCAATGAACTGGCCAATCGGGATGGGGAAAGCCTTTGAGGGGCTCTACGACCTCTATAACCAACGTTTGGAACTCTACAAAGGAGCTGAACGTTTTGCCAGCCTAGAAGATGGCGATAAACTCTTTGCTAGCAACCCATTCTACGAACAAGTGAAAGAGGATATCGAACTCTTGAATGAAGCAGGAAATGAATTCTCAGAAGAAGCCATTCTTGCAGGTGATTTGACACCAGTCTTCTTTGGCTCGGCCTTGACTAATTTTGGGGTGCAGACTTTCTTAGAAACCTTCCTCAAGTTTGCTCCAGAACCTCATGGGCACAAGAAAACAGACGGTGAACTTGTCGACCCTTATGATAAGGATTTCTCAGGTTTTGTCTTTAAAATCCAAGCCAACATGGACCCTCGTCACCGTGACCGTATCGCCTTTGTTCGAATCGTATCGGGTGAATTCGAGCGTGGTATGAGTGTTAATCTTCCTCGTACTGGTAAGAGTGCTAAACTATCAAATGTTACCCAGTTTATGGCAGAAAGTCGTGAGAATGTGACCAATGCCGTAGCAGGAGATATTATCGGGGTTTACGATACTGGTACTTATCAGGTGGGAGATACTTTGACAGTTGGCAAAAACAAATTTGAATTTGAACCACTGCCAACCTTTACCCCTGAAATCTTCATGAAGGTATCTGCTAAGAACGTCATGAAACAAAAATCCTTCCACAAGGGAATCGAGCAATTGGTACAAGAAGGAGCTATTCAGCTCTATACCAACTACCAAACAGGTGAATACATGTTAGGTGCCGTTGGTCAATTGCAGTTTGAAGTCTTCAAGCACCGGATGGAAAATGAGTACAATGCAGAAGTCGTTATGAGCCCAATGGGTAAAAAGACCGTTCGCTGGATTAAACCAGAGGATTTGGATGAGCGTATGTCTTCAAGTCGAAACATCTTGGCCAAAGACCGCTTTGACCAACCTGTCTTCCTTTTCGAAAATGACTTTGCCCTTCGCTGGTTTGCGGACAAGTATCCAGACGTGGAGTTGGAAGAAAAGATGTGATTCAGTAAGTCTACTTGATTGCAAAGCAATTTAAGTAGATTACGGCAAGTCCTATAAGACTTGCCTAACTGCCTCACTAACTTAGTTTTACAAATGGAATCCATTTGTAAAACTGAGTGTCGTAATCTAATAAACACTAAGCGCTAAGAGTGTTTACCTAAACGCTTCACTAAGTAAAACCCACGAATAGTATCGATTCGTGGGTTTTGCCGTCGTAACATAAAGGAAGCTAACTAGCTAACTGCCTTACTACCCCGTTTGGCAAAGATAATCGATTTGCCAAACTCCGTGTCGTAGTTCAGTAAATTTATGTAGTTGTGTAACAATCTAAGTAAATAACGCCAAGTTTCTATGGAACTTGGATAGGCGCTCCACTAGTAAAGTTTTACGTCGTAACAGATAGAAAACCCATGAATAGTAATATTCATGGGTTTTTAAGTAGTTGTTTTAAGTTTTTTCCTGTCCTAGTTTACATGCCGATATATCTCGATAATAATACTACTAGGGTAAGCAAAATAAAGCTGACACTGTTTAGGACCATATGAATGGCGATAGACATTTCTAAACGACGCGTTGTGTATGCGGTCCAAGTTAGGACAGCAGACATCCAACCGTAAATTATAAATGACGGGAAATTTGAAGGAACGTGAGCTAGGAGAAAGAGTAGCCACCCTAGTACATATCCCACTTTTTCATAGCCTTGGAAGAGCTTGGTTGGGATAATGCCACGACAGATAATCTCTTCACAAATCGGCGCAATTAAAACGACTAGAAAGAACATAGCAATAAGTGAGCTTTCAGAGAAGAGATTATTGAGAATTTGTTGGTTGGAAGTTGTTGTTTGATTAAGTAATTGTAACATGATGCCACCTATGAGATTTCCAACAAAGATAGCTAGGTAACTCAAGGCAATTCTAGGCAAATCGTTGATACTAAAGAGTTTTTTCTTAATCACTAAAAGCTCACTTTTATGAGCGCCATACAAAAAGATAGATAAAACAAGTATAGAAACAAGGCTAATAATGATTCCAGACCAGATGGAAGGAATCTCAGTTTGGGCTAGCAAACCTAGAAGTGCCATTGGGGTCTGTGAAAGAACGATGGCTACCAGTAAAATGCCAAACCATGCAAGTCGTTTGCGATAATCTTTAAAAAAATTCATTGAAGTTCCTCCTGAAAATTTATTTTATTATAACATATTTGCGGGAAGTATTCTATCTGATACCACAAAATGAATGTATAAAAATCCTCTCGAATTTGAGAGGATTTTAGTTTCATTCTTCTTATCGTTTAGACCAAGTTCTTCTCATGAAGAGCAGTAAGATAGGGTATATCTCAAGTCGCCCAGCAATCATAGCGAAAGAAAGCAAAATCTTTGAGAAAGGACTAAAGATTGAAAAACTTGCTGTTGTGCCAAGGATAGGGCCGATATTGTTAAAACAGCTAAATACCGCACTAGTGACAATCAACAGATTATTATTATCTAAGCTGATGATGAAAATCAAGCCGATTAGAATCATGACATAGATCACAAAATATTTGAGAACCTTGTGCTGGGTATCCTTGTCAATAACCGCTTGATTTACATGGAGAGTGAGGACACGGTGAGGTGATAAAGTTGATAACACCTGATTTTTAGCAATTTTTGCCATAATGAGTCCTCGAATAATCTTAAGACCACCAGCTGTTGAACCAGCAGAACCTCCAATAGCCATCAATAAGAGGAGGATAAATTGAGAGAAGAGTGGCCAATTAGTAGTATTTCCATAACCAAAACCAGTGGTAGTGATGATGTTTGAAACTTGAAAGAGAGCCATCTCAAAGCTATCTGCAAGGCTATGATAAAGATGGAGTGTGTTTAAAGTGATGAGACCGGTAGCAGTGATAACAATTAGGAAATATGCGCGTAGCTCTTCATCGAAAAAGAATTCCTTTACTCGACGTAGCATGAGATAGTAGTAGAGGTTGAAATTGACCCCAAATACTAAGACCCCAAAACTTGTGAGATAGGTAATTAAAGAACTTTGATAGTGAGCAATACCATCATTATAAACAGTGAAACCACCAGTACCAGCAGTCCCCATAGCAATAACGACGCTGTCATAGAGTGGCATTCCTGCCATGTAATAAAGAATGATAAAGAGGACAAAGAGAGCTAGATAAAGTACATATAAAATTTGTGCGGTGTTCTTAAGTTTTGAGACTACTTTTCCAAAAATAGGTCCAGGAACCTCAGCTTTCATGACCTCCATATGACTGTTCTGAGCGTTATCCATAATTGCTAAGGCAAAGACAAGTACCCCCATTCCTCCAATGAGGTGGGTAAAGCTTCTCCAGAATAATAGAGAGCGACTTAGGACAGACACATCGTTTAAAATTGTTGCTCCCGTTGTTGTAAATCCAGAGCTGATTTCAAAGAATGCGTCGATCAGGTTCGGAATTTGACCTGAAAATACAAAAGGTAAAGCACCAAAGAAGGACCAGAGAATCCAGCAGAGGGAAACGATTAAGACTCCCTCTTTTGCGTATATGTGTTTCTCTTTTGGTTTAATGATAAACCCTGCTCCACCCAGTACTGTTAGAATACCAATAGTAGAAAAAAGGGCGATAAAGACCTGGTCTGATTCTTGGTAGTATAGAGCAATAGCCACTGGAACTAGCAGCAAAACTGCTTCAATTAAGAGGAGTTTTGCGAGAAGAAAGCGAATCATACTTCTATTCATGGCTTACCTCTCTAACAGATCGTAGATCTTAGTGATGTTTGATAGTAAGGTAATGACAACCAATTTATCTCCCACTTCAAGAGTGTCTTCTCCCGTTGGGAAGATGGTTTTTCCATTTCGGATAATAGCAGCAATCAAGATATCTTTCTTAAATTTGAGATTTGATAAAGGCTTGCCTGTCATTTTATTTTCTTCTTTGATAAGAAGTTGTATAGTTTCTACCTGACCGTTAGCGAGGTGGTGGATAGCTTGAAGGTCAGAATATTGGGCATTGGCTCGCCCGTGGATAAAGTGCATGATTGTATCAACAGCAATCGTCTTCGGCGTGATGATACTTGAAAAATCTGGGGTATTAATAATTTCTAAAAGACTAGTTCTATTAACTTTAGTGATGTTTTTTTGAACTCCAATACTATCTAAGAACATTGAGGTAATGATATTCTCCTCATCGACCCCAGTTAGAGTAGCGACAGCATCATAGTGTTGAGCGCTTTCTTCTAAGAGAACATCCTTGGTAGTTCCGTCTCCTTGAACGATGTATAGTTTAGGGAAATTTTCACTAAAAAAGGCTGCTCTTTCAGGATTGACTTCGATAACTTTTGTTTCGATACGACTGTCTTTCAAGATTTTCAAGAGATAGTAAGCAATTTTTCCAGCACCTACGATTAGTAAGCTTTTAACAACTCTAGATTTGATGTAGTTATGGAAGAGCATCATGTCAATCCGATCCCCTGTAACAAAGATTCGATCCTTATCTTCGAGAATCATGTTACCACTAGGGATCATGAGTTTGTGATCACGTTCAATAGCACAAATAATGACATTGCCAAATTTTTTACGTAAATCAGCCATAGACATTTGGCAGATATTACTATCTTTTCGGACAATAAATTCCATTAGACTGACCAAGCCGCCAGCAAATCGTTCGACTGAAAGAGCATTAGGGAAGTCTATGATATTGGCAATAGCACGAGCTGCCAGTAATTCAGGATTAACAATCAAGGAGAATCCAAGAATATTCTTTTCTTTAAAATAAGGATTGGAATATTCAGGATTACGTACACGGACAATTGTTTCTTTTGCCCCCATTTTTTTAGCAAGAACAGCTGCAACCATATTGACTTCGTCGTACTGGGTCATGGCAATAAAAATATCACAATCTTGGACATTAGCCGCTTCTAGAATAGCAAAGTCAGCTCCGTTTCCTGCAAGTCCAATAATATCAAAACGTCTTGTCATGTAATTAAGGACTGTTTCATTTTGCTCAATTAAGACGACATCATGATCGTCTGCTACTAAAGAGCTACAGAGGGCAGAACCAACTTTTCCCCCTCCGACAAGGATAATTTTCATAGTTATTTAACCTACTTTTTCAATATGTTTCTATCATACTCTTTTTTATAAAAAAATGCACTTAAGAACCGCTATTTTTATCTATTCCGAGACATTTCCTAATCTTAAAAGTCAAATCATAAAAATCTTTATTTCCTATAAATTTTCATTGTTTTTCAAGATATGGTATTCTGAGATATAACGATTTTAATAATTGTTAGAGTGTTTACTGACTATGCAAATATGTTTGTGAAAAAAGTGAAAAATTCAAGACGTTTCTATTGACAATCAATCTGAAAGTGATATACTAAGAAAGTAGTTTCGCTGATTTACTTCAAACCTGTTGTGAGGTAAGTTAACGATGCCTTAACCACGCTGTTTGCTGAGCTTGACTCCGGGCAGTGTGGCTATTTTTTTGCAATGATAAAAGGAAGCAAATTATGACAAACCACATTGTATTATTTGAACCACAGATTCCACAAAATACAGGAAATATTGCGCGTACCTGTGCAGCAACAAATAGTCCTCTTCATATTATCAAGCCCATGGGTTTTCCTATCGATGATCGCAAAATGAAGCGTGCGGGTCTGGATTATTGGGATAAGCTTGAAATCTATTTTTATGATAGTTTGTCTGATTTTGTAAAGAAAATCGATGGGCAGCTTTACTTGATTTCCAAGTTTGCAGAAAAGGTTTATTCGGACGCTGATTTTACAACGGAAGGGGATCATTATTTCCTTTTTGGGAGGGAAGATAAAGGCTTGCCCGAGGAATTCATGCGAGAACATCCAGAAAAGGCACTTCGAATACCAATGAACGACGAACATGTTCGTAGTCTCAATGTTTCCAACACTGTCTGCATGATTGTCTACGAAGCTTTGCGTCAACAGAATTTTGCCGGTTTGGATTTGGTTCATACCTATGAGACTGACAAATTGAAATAATCATGAAAGCGAATACTTAACGCTTGCACTTGCAAGCATTTTTTGTTATGATAAAAGGGTCTTCAGGGCTGGGTGAGATTCCCGACCGGCGGTGACTTTTAGTCGGAAATGTTCTTTTCCTTTTATACTTTGTTGCCAAGCTTTGCCTAACCAAAAGTTATGCCTATAGCTTGTCGCCTAGTCTAAAAGAAAAATCTCCATTTCCATACTCTAAAAGAAGTCCGCGAGCGCAAGCTGATGTGGTGAGATTCCACAACCGACAGTATAGTCTGGATGGGAGAAGACGAAAGAATAATTTTATCTATTCTACTTAAGTGTATAGAAAGTTCTTTTGGTGTTCTTTGATACTAATAGATTATTTTTGATATAGTTGAGTGGTTAGATAGGGTGGGACTTTCCAACTTCTTCTGATTTTATAGAAAATTGGAGGAACCTGTTATGACAAACACACGTCGACTTTCGACCATTGCAATTTTATCAGCACTTTCATTTGTGTTGATGTACTTTGACTTTCCACTCTTGCCTGCGGCGTCCTTTTTAAGAGTTGAGTTCAGCATATTACCAGTTTTAGTAGGTTTGATTGTGCTTGATTTACCCGCAGCTTTTGTGATAATTTTACTTCGTTCCTTGCTTAAGTTGATTTTAAATAATCAAGGAGTCAGCACCTATATCGGTTTGCCGATGAATATTGTGGCTTTAGGAGTTTTTGTTCTTGCATTTGGTTTGATATGGAAAAAAGATCGAACACCAATTCGTTTCGCTTTAGCTTCCCTAGCTGGTACGATTGGTTTGACCTTGGCTATGCTAGTTCTTAACTATGTGTATGCAGTTCCCTTATATTCTAAATTTGCTAATTTTGATATTGAGAAAATTCTAGGACTAAGCAACTATCTGTTGACAATGGTTTTACCTTTTAACTTAATTGAAGGTGTTATCTTTGCACTAGCATTTTGGTTGATTTATGTCTTCTTAAAGGTAACTTTAAAACGTTATGAAAGATAAACAAACATATTTAACAAAGGGCTCTTTTGCCCTTTTACTATTTGTAATTCTGGGTTATGTCGTTAAGTTTTATCCAGAGCAACTGGTAACATTGGACTCCTCGGTTCAAACAGCTATTCGAGGTGATTTACCCGAGACCTTAACTTTGATTTTTCGTGGAATTACACGTCTGATTGATTTACCTATTGTCATTAGTTGGGCTATTATTTTGATTGCTATCTTTTACCTGAAAAAGTGGAAAACTGAGAGCCTATTGGTAGCTGGAAATCTTGGTCTGGCCGGTATTTTAATTGTGTCCTTAAAACACCTGTATCAACGTCCACGACCAGATATTTTACATTTAGTGGAGGAAAAGGGTTTTTCTTTCCCAAGTGGGCATTCACTGGCGGTGACTTTACTCATCGGTTCCTTGATCATTATCCTAGGTCAGAGAGTGAAAAACACTACTACAAAGCTAGCTTTGCAAGGACTATTAGGACTTTACCTAGTTAGTGTTCTTGTCTCTAGAGTTTATCTTGGTGTCCATTATCCATCAGATGTTCTGGCAAGCCTGAGTCTAGGTCTAGGAATCTTGTTTATTGAGTTTCCTTTTTACGACAAGCTGCGCTTTCAGTGGAGATTTACAGGTAAGCAGAAGTAGGTATCAAATTCTCTTGAGGAGAAAGAAATGGAAGTCAACATAAAGGATCTTCATCCGAGTCAACTTTACTTATCAGAGAAGAAGTTGCAAGATATTCAGATGCTTTATCAGTCGGTAGAAAAGCCAAGTATTAATCCAATCAGTGTTCTTGCATTTGGAAATCGTTTGCTAATTACAGACGGGCATCACAGAGCTTATCAGGCATTGTTGCTAGGTCAGGATACGATTTCTGCTGAGTTTGATAAAGATGGTGGTGATGAAATCTATCATCTTTATGCGCAAGCTTGTGAGGAAAGAAAGATTTACTCTATTTTAGATCTAAAAAATCGTATCTTACCTCAAGATGAGTATGAAGCAAAATGGTATAACTGGTGTGATGGTTTTAATCAAGCAGCGGAGCTAGTATTAGGAGTAGAAAATGATGACAAAAATCATTCAGATAGATGATTCCTTACGTCTAGTTCCCTATTTTTTAGCAGATCATCATGATGCAGCTTTGGGCTGGTATCAAGATGTGGATTTGGTAGAACTTGTAGACGGCATTAGAATACCCTATAGTTTGGAAAAATTAAATACCATGTATTCCTATTTAGAAAGTAACGGGAATTTGTTCTGGATTGAGTTTCGAGAAAAGGGGGAGTGGTTTCCAATTGGTGATGTCACCTTATCTCAGGAGAATCTTCCTATTGTGATTGGCAATCCAACTTATCAGCATCAAGGACTTGGACGCAAAGTTTTGAAGGCTTTGATTGATCTAGCTCGTCAAAGGGGATGGACAGAATTGAAAGTTCAAGAAATCTACACTTTTAATCCTATCTCTAGAAGATGTTTTGAATCTCTTGGATTTGTGGAAAGTAGAAGGACTGAAAGTGGGGTTGGCTTTCTCTTAAAACTGGACACTAACTAGGCTAAATTATTTTTAAAAATCGCTCAAAAATAGAGCGGTTTTTAAATTCATAGTTTGCAACACTTTTAAAATCGAAATGATAGGCAAATTCAGTTATAAAATTTCTCTAAAAATAGAATTTTTCTCTTGCATTTGGGATAGATTAGTGTATAATAGTAGGGTATGTGTAAAACATACTTGTGGGAGGTAAAAATCTTATCATTACCGCCAAAACCACAAAGGAGGATTTAAAAATGGCTAAAAAAGTCGAAAAACTTGTAAAATTGCAAATCCCTGCTGGTAAAGCTACACCAGCTCCACCGGTTGGACCTGCTCTTGGTCAAGCTGGTATCAACATCATGGGATTCACAAAAGAGTTCAACGCTCGTACAGCTGATCAAGCTGGTATGATCATTCCAGTTGTTATCTCAGTATACGAAGATAAATCATTTACTTTCATCACTAAGACACCACCAGCTGCTGTTCTTTTGAAAAAAGCTGCAGGTGTTGAAAAAGGATCAGGTACACCTAACAAAACAAAAGTTGCTTCAGTTACTCGTGCGCAAGTACAAGAAATTGCAGAAACTAAGATGCCAGATTTGAACGCTGCAAACCTTGAGTCTGCAATGCGTATGATCGAAGGTACTGCTCGTTCTATGGGATTCAACGTTGTTGACTAATCAATAACATCCCAAGATAACCCGCAAGACTTCATCATTTCGAGAAGTGACGTGGGAGATGAAAATCGATTGAACCACTTACAAGGAGAATAGAAAATGGCTAAAAAAAGCAAACAACTTCGTGCTGCTCTTGAGAAAATCGACAGCACAAAAGCATACAGCGTAGAAGAAGCTGTAGCTCTTGCAAAAGAAACTAACTTTGCAAAATTCGATGCAACTGTAGAAGTTGCTTACAACTTGAACATTGACGTAAAAAAAGCTGACCAACAAATCCGTGGAGCAATGGTATTGCCAAACGGTACTGGTAAAACAGCTCGCGTTCTTGTATTTGCACGTGGTGCAAAAGCTGAAGAAGCAAAAGCTGCTGGTGCAGACTTCGTTGGTGAAGACGACCTTGTTGCTAAAATCAACGACGGTTGGTTGGACTTCGACGTAGTTATCGCTACACCTGACATGATGGCTCTTGTTGGACGTCTTGGACGTGTCCTTGGACCACGTAACTTGATGCCAAACCCTAAAACTGGTACTGTAACAATGGACGTTGCTAAAGCAGTTGAAGAGTCTAAAGGTGGTAAAATCACTTACCGTGCAGACCGTGCAGGTATCGTACAAGCTATCATCGGTAAAGTTTCATTTGAAGCTGACAAGTTGGTTGAAAACTTCAAAGCATTCAACGAAACAATCCAAAAAGCTAAACCAGCTACTGCTAAAGGAACTTACGTAACAAGCTTGACAATCACAACTACTCAAGGTGTTGGTATCAAGGTTGACGTTAACTCACTTTAATAAGTATAAAATTTAAAACAAAAAGGTTGAAGGTAGATTTACCTCAACCTTTTTTGTCGTCATAATATAAAATTTTACTAATTTAATTTGATATTGAAAATCGTCTATATAGAAAATTCAGAAAATTGTTTCTTTTCTATTGAAAATTTTTGAAAAAATGGTATCATAGAAACAAGTCATTTTAAGAGAAGAGAAAGGGGAAGAATGGAGAAAATCACTTTAGAAACTCCTAAGACAGGATCGGATTTAGTTTTAGAAACACTTCGTGACTTAGGCGTTGATACAATTTTTGGTTATCCAGGCGGGGCAGTTTTACCTCTATATGATGCCATATATAATTTTAAAGGTATTCGTCATATTCTTGGCCGTCATGAACAAGGCTGTCTTCATGAAGCTGAAGGATATGCTAAATCAACAGGGAAGCTTGGTGTTGCGGTCGTCACAAGTGGACCAGGAGCAACTAATGCAATTACAGGTATTGCAGATGCTATGAGTGATAGCGTTCCACTCTTAGTTTTTACAGGTCAGGTAGCGCGTCCTGGTATTGGTAAGGATGCCTTCCAAGAAGCAGATATCGTTGGTATTACTATGCCAATCACCAAATATAACTATCAAGTACGTGAAACTGCAGATATTCCAAGAATTGTTGCGGAGGCTATTCATATTGCAACTACAGGTCGTCCAGGACCAGTTGTTATTGACCTTCCAAAAGATGTCTCAGCTTTGGAGACAGATTTTATCTATTCGCCTGAAGTCGTTCTTCCTAGTTACCAACCAACTCTTGAACCGAATGAGATGCAGATTAAAAAAATATTGAAGCACTTATCAAGAGCTAAAAAACCAGTTCTACTTGCTGGTGGTGGTATTAGTTATGCTGAAGCTTCTAAAGAATTAAATGAATTTGCAGAACGCTATCAAATTCCTGTTGTAACAACACTTTTGGGACAAGGAACTATTGCTACCAGTCACCCGCTGTTCTTAGGTATGGGTGGAATGCATGGTTCATTTGCAGCCAATATTGCAATGACCGAGGCTGATTTCATGATCAGTATTGGATGCCGTTTTGATGACCGTCTGACTGGTAATCCAAAAACTTTTGCAAAAAATGCTAAGGTTGCCCATATTGATATCGATGCAGCAGAGATTGGTAAGATAATTAGTGCGGATATACCAGTGGTTGGAGATGCAAAGAAAGCTTTAGAAATGCTCCTTGCAGAGCCTATTGTTCACAATGACACAACAAAATGGATTGATAAGGTAACCAAGGATAAAAACCGTGTTCGTTCTTATGATAAAAAAGAACGTGTCGTTCAACCGCAAGCAGTTATTGAACGAGTTGGGGAATTGACCAAAGGTGATGCCATCGTAGTTACAGACGTTGGGCAACACCAAATGTGGACAGCTCAGTATTATCCCTATCAAAATGAGCGTCAACTTGTAACTTCAGGTGGTTTAGGAACCATGGGATTTGGAGTACCAGCAGCTATTGGAGCAAAGATTGCAAATCCAGATAAGGAAGTAGTACTCTTTGTGGGAGATGGTGGTTTCCAGATGACCAACCAAGAGTTAGCTATTTTAAATATCTATAAAGTACCAATTAAAGTTATTATGCTTAATAACCACTCATTAGGTATGGTTCGTCAGTGGCAAGAATCTTTCTATGAAGGAAGAACTTCGGAGTCTGTATTTGATACACTTCCTGATTTCCAATTAATGGCTCAAGCATACGGTATAAAAAACTATAAGTTTGATAATCCAGAAACTCTTGAAAAGGATTTAGAGGTTATTCTAGAAGATGTACCGATGTTTATAGAGGTAGATATTTCCCGCAAGGAACACGTTCTTCCAATGGTTCCTGCTGGTAAGAGTAATCATGAGATGTTGGGGGTGAAGTTTAATGCGTAGAATGTTAACAGCTAGACTCCAAAACCGCTCAGGAGTACTCAACCGTTTCACAGGCGTGCTTTCGCGCCGTCAGGTAAATATTGAGAGTATTTCAGTCGGTGCGACTGAGGATCCAAATGTTTCAAGAATTACGATTATTATTGATGTAGCTTCTCATGATGAAGTGGAGCAAATCATTAAACAACTCAATCGTCAAATTGATGTGATTCGTGTTCGCGACATTACAGACCATCCTCATTTAGAGCGTGAAGTGATCTTAGTAAAGGTTTCGGCACCAGCAGAAAAACGGGCAGAGATTTTGGCAATTATTCAACCTTTCCGTGCGACAGTAGTTGATGTGGCGCCAAGCTCTATTACCATTCAAATGACTGGTAATGCTGAAAAGAGTGAAGCCTTGTTGCGAGTGATTCGACCATATGGAATTAGAAATATTGCTCGGACGGGTGCAACTGGATTTACTCGTGATTAACAATAAAGTCCTAAGTGACAATTAGAAAATATAGAAAAGAGAGAAAACAATGGCAGTACAAATGGAATATGAAAAAGATGTAAAAGTAGCAGCACTAGATGGCAAGAAAATCGCAGTTATTGGGTATGGCTCACAAGGTCATGCTCACGCTCAAAACTTGCGTGATACAGGTCACGATGTGATTATCGGTGTACGTCCAGGTAAGTCATTTGATAAGGCAAAAGAAGATGGATTTGACACATACACAGTAGCAGAGGCAACTAAATTGGCTGATGTCATCATGATCTTGGCTCCAGATGAAATTCAAGCAGACCTTTACGCAGAAGAAGTAGCTCCAAACTTGGAAGCTGGTAATGCACTTGGTTTTGCTCATGGATTCAACATCCACTTTGAATTCATCAAAGCTCCAGAAAGTGTTGACGTATTCATGTGTGCTCCTAAAGGGCCAGGTCACTTGGTACGTCGTACCTTCGAAGAAGGATTTGGTGTTCCAGCGCTTTATGCAGTATACCAAGACGCAACAGGAAATGCTAAAGATATCGCTATGGATTGGGCTAAGGGTGTTGGTTCAGCGCGCGTTGGGCTTCTTGAAACAAGCTTCAAAGAAGAAACTGAAGAAGATTTGTTTGGTGAACAAGCAGTTCTTTGTGGTGGTTTGACTGCCTTGATGGAAGCAGGATTTGAAGTCTTGACTGAAGCTGGTTACGCCCCTGAATTGGCTTACTTCGAAGTTCTTCACGAAATGAAACTCATCGTTGATTTAATCTACGAAGGTGGATTCAAGAAAATGCGTCAATCTATCTCAAACACTGCTGAGTATGGTGACTACGTTTCAGGTCCACGTGTGATCACTGACCAAGTCAAAGAAAATATGAAGGCTGTTCTTGCTGATATCCAAAATGGTAAATTTGCAAATGATTTCGTGAACGACTATAAAGCTGGTCGTCCAAAATTGACTGCCTACCGTGAACAAGCAGCTGACCTTGAGATTGAAAAAGTCGGTGTTGAATTGCGTAAAGCAATGCCATTCGTTGGAAAAAATGACGATGATGCCTTTAAAATCTATAACTAATATGTAAAGAAGAAGGCGAGTTGGGGGGACCGAGCTCGCTTTCACATTTTAGATCCTTTCAAGAAAGAGAAAATATGATAAGTGCAAAAGATGTGGTGAAAGCCCATAAAGTTTTGAATGGTGTGGTGGTTGAAACTCCACTAGAATATGATCATTATCTGTCGGAAAAATATGGTGCTAAAATTTATCTAAAAAAAGAAAATGCTCAACGAGTGCGTTCTTTTAAGATCCGTGGGGCCTACTATGCTATTTCTCAACTCAGTAAAGATGAGCGAGAGCGTGGAGTGGTCTGTGCATCAGCGGGAAATCATGCCCAAGGTGTTGCTTACACTTGTAAAGAAATGAAAATCCCAGCAACCATTTTTATGCCAATTACAACTCCACAACAAAAGATTGGACAGGTTCGATTCTTTGGGGGAGACTTCGTGACCATTAAATTGGTAGGAGATACCTTTGATGCTTCAGCTAAAGCAGCGCAGGAATTTACAATAGCAGAAAATCGTACCTTTATTGATCCTTTCGATGATGCTAATGTCCAAGCTGGTCAAGGTACTGTTGCCTATGAAATCTTAGAAGTTGCACACAAGGAATCTATTGTTTTCGATACTGTCCTAGTACCTGTTGGTGGAGGAGGATTAATTGCTGGAGTTTCTACCTATATAAAGGAAACAAATCCAGAGATAGATGTCATCGGTGTTGAAGCAAATGGCGCTCGTTCTATGAAAGCTGCTTTTGAAGCTGGTGGCCCTGTTAAGCTAAAAGATATTGATAAATTTGCTGATGGGATTGCAGTCCAAAAAGTTGGGGAATTGACCTATGAAGTGACACGTAAACATGTTGAAACCCTTATTGGTGTTGATGAAGGATTGATTTCTGAGACCTTAATTGACCTTTACTCTAAACAAGGAATTGTAGCAGAGCCGGCAGGAGCTACTAGCATTGCTGCCTTGGAAGTTTTATCCGACTACATCAAGGGTAAGACCATTTGTTGTATTATTTCGGGTGGGAATAATGATATCAACCGGATGCCCGAGATGGAAGAGCGTGCTTTGATTTACGATGGAATTAAACACTACTTTGTCGTCAATTTCCCACAACGTCCAGGAGCTCTTAGAGAATTTGTTAATGATATCTTAGGTCCTAACGATGATATTACTCGTTTTGAATATATCAAGAGAGCTAGCAAGGGTACAGGGCCGGTTTTAATCGGTATTGCCTTGTCAGATAAGCATGATTATGCCAGCTTGATTCGTCGTATGGAAAAATTTGATCCAGCTTATATTAATTTAAATGGTAATGAGACCCTATATAATATGCTTGTCTAATATACTATTAAATTTTTATCATAATATTTGCCTAACCTATTTACGAGTGCTATAATGTAAGTGAAGAAAGGGGGAGATTCCCATGGTTTTACAAGTAATACTTGTTCTAATTATTCTAATGCTGATTGTAGGAGCTATTTTGGTAAGCTCTGTTTATGTCGTTCGTCAACAGTCTGTTGCCATTATCGAGCGATTTGGTAAATATCAGAAGTTAAGTAATAGTGGTATTCACCTACGAGCTCCATTTGGCATTGACAAAATTGCTGCTCGTGTGCAGCTTCGCCTTTTACAGAGTGAGATCGTGGTTGAAACAAAGACCCAAGATAACGTTTTTGTGACCATGAATGTCGCAACTCAATACCGTGTAAATGAACTAAATGTTACAGATGCTTACTATAAATTAATGAGACCTGAAGCTCAGATTAAATCATATATTGAAGATGCATTACGCTCATCTGTTCCAAAGTTAACTTTGGATGAATTGTTTGAGAAAAAAGATGAAATTGCATTAGAAGTTCAAAAACAAGTAGCTGAAGAAATGTCAACGTATGGGTATATTATCGTTAAGACGCTCATTACCAAAGTAGAGCCGGATGCAGAAGTTAAGCAGTCTATGAACGAAATTAACGCTGCTCAACGTAAGAGAGTAGCAGCCCAAGAATTGGCTGAAGCAGATAAAATTAAGATTGTTACAGCGGCTGAAGCAGAGGCAGAAAAAGATCGCCTACATGGTGTAGGAATTGCAGAACAGCGTAAAGCAATTGTTGATGGACTTGCTGATTCTATTATTGAGCTAAAAGGAGCAAACGTAGAATTAACAGAAGAACAAATCATGTCAATCCTATTAACCAACCAGTACTTAGACACATTGAATAATTTCGCCGACAAACAAGGCAATAATACAATATTCTTGCCAGCAAATCCTAATGGAGTTGAAGATATAAGAACCCATATATTATCAGCTTTAAAAGCGAAATAATTAGGATTTTAACCTTTTATTTTATTGATGAAGGCCTTTTCATTGACAAACACTATTAAAACGTTTACAATAAAAAATTGTAAAGAATAAAATAGGAGAAGAAATATGGCTAAATCTAACTTCGAAAAAGTAGAATCAGTTGTCAGCTGGGTTCGTGATAAGAAAATTACAGGGTATCGTATCTCTAAGGAAACGAATGCGCGTGAGATGTCTATCATTGCTTTAGCTCAAGGACGTGCGAAAGTGAAAAATATTTCCTTTGAAACTGCCCTTGGATTAATTGATTTCTATGATAAAAACCATGAAAAATTTGAAGATTAGTCTTTGGATACAGGCGGATTCATAAAAAGAGTCTGCCTTTTCATTTCTATGGATAATAAAAAAAGCTGCTTCCTTGCAGCTTTTTCTTATCCAAGATAGCGTTGTAGAAACTCTCTTGTTCGCTCTTCTTTAGGATTCGTAAAGAGATCTTCAGGCTTTCCTTCTTCAGCAATAACACCCTTATCCATAAAGATGACACGATTTGAAACGTCGCGTGCGAACTCCATTTCGTGAGTTACAACGATCATGGTCAAGCCTTCTTGAGCTAAATCTTGCATGATTTTAAGAACTTCTCCAACCATTTCAGGGTCAAGAGCAGATGTCGGTTCATCAAAAAGGATGGCATCAGGATTCATAGAAAGTGCACGAGCAATAGCTACGCGTTGCTTTTGACCACCAGAAAGTTGTTTAGGTTTAGCTTGCCAGTAGCGCTCTCCCATACCAACTTTTTCAAGATTTTCTTTGGCGATCCTTTCAGCATCTGCGTGTTCACGTTTAAGAACAGTTGTTTGGGCAACGATTGTATTTTCTAGCACGTTTAGATTTTCAAAGAGGTTAAAGGATTGGAAAACCATACCTAGTTTTTCTCGATAATGAGTAAGGTTATAGCCTTTTTCAAGTACATTTTCACCGTGATAGAGGATTTCTCCCTCAGTCGGGGTTTCAAGTAAGTTAATCGAACGTAGGAATGTTGATTTTCCACTACCCGAACTTCCGATGATAGAAATAACCTCACCTTTGTGAATAGTAAGGGAAATATCTTTTAGGACCTCGTTTTGTCCATAGGACTTTTTAAGGTGTTTGATTTCAAGGATTGGCTGCTTCATTATTTCAAATCCTCCGTTTGCATTTGGTTAGCACCTGTAGTATAGGTATCCATATCCATGCGACGTTCGATAAAGCGCAAGATACGAGTTACTGTGAAGGTGAGGACAAAGTAAATTACTGCAATGATTGTAAATGTCTGGAAGTATTGGTATGTTTGAGTTGCTACTGTGTTTCCTGAGAAGTAAAGTTCCACAACAGAGATAACATTCAGTACGGAAGTATCCTTGATGTTAATAACAAACTCATTACCAGTTGCAGGTAAAATATTTCGAACGACTTGAGGTAGAACTACCTTGCGCATGGTTTGATTGTGGGTCATACCAAGAGCTGTCGCAGCTTCAAATTGTCCCTTATCAACTGCCAGGATACCACCACGAACGATTTCTGTCATGTAGGCACCAGTGTTGATAGATACGATAAAGATAGCAGCAAGGGTACGATCCAAGTTAATTCCGAATGCTTGGGCTGTTCCATAGTAAATAACCATAGATTGAACGATCATTGGAGTACCACGGAAAATTTCAATGTAGACGTTTAGCAACCAGCCAAGTACTTTCTGGAAGAATGCTACAGATTTTGTTTCTGATAGTGGGGCAGTACGGAACACACCAATACCAAGTCCGATGATTAGACCGACAATAGTACCGATGATTGAAATTAAGAGAGTGATGCCGGCTCCTCGTAAGAGTTGTTGCCAGTTCTCAGATAGAATTTTTGCAACTTGAGCAAAGAAACTGCTGCTGTTTTCTTCAGTAGTTGTAGCTTGAACAGGTTGCTCCTTAATCATTCGATCCATTAGTGCAACTTGTTCATCCTTAGAAATGGTTTCGATGCTAGCATTGATTTGGCCAATACGTTCGTCATCTTTGCGAAGACCGATTGCGATAGCTGTGTCTTCTTCTCCAGTTTCAAAACCTTTTTCTAACTGAACCATTTTGAACTTAGAGTTCGCAGCTTCTGCAGTTAAAGCTTCAGGACGTTCAGAAACGTAGGCATCGATGACACCAGCCTCAAGTGCTTGACGCATTTGAGCGAAATCTCCCATGGCCGTTTCTTTCTTAGCACCTGGAATTTGTGAAATTAAATCATAAAGATAAACGCCCTGTTGAGAAGTGATTTTAGCACCTTCAAAATCAGCTAAACTTGTAGCATTAGCGTAGCTTGAGTCTTTCTTCACCAAGAGAACAGGTTCACTTGTGTAGTAACTACTTGAGAAAGCAATTTCTTGTTTACGTTCAGCGGTTGGACTCATACCCGCGATAATCATATCGATTTTTCCAGAAGTTAGGGCTGGGACAAGACCTTCCCATTTTGTTTTCACAACCAGTGGTTCTTTCCCTAAATCTTTGGCTATTTTTTTAGCAATTTGCACGTCGTAACCATTAGCATATTGGTTAGTTCCGTCAATCTTGACAGCTCCATTGCTGTCATCGTCTTGTGTCCAGTTGAAGGGAGCGTATGCAGCTTCCATTCCGATCCGTAAATACTCATCTGCTTGGACAACATTTGTCAGACCTAGCATGAGAGCAAGACCTGCAATAATTGATAAGACTAGTTTCTTCATTTTTTCTCCTATTATTGTCTAAAAGTGACTCCCTCTATTGTATCTAAAAATGGCGAGATTTTCAATACAAGCAAGCCTTGATATATAAAATGATAGAATGTAAACAAATTGAGAGGGATTTAACAATGAAGAAGTTGGGATCCCGCAGAAGAGTTCTCTGGAGGTAGCGGTAGTGTAGAGCCTACTAAAAAACCTAACACAGAACTCAAAATTATGCTATAATAGAGAGCAGAAAAAAGGAGTAATCTATGTATTTTTTTGAAATTTTAAAATCAATCTTTTTTGGTATTGTTGAAGGAATTACGGAATGGTTGCCGATTTCAAGTACTGGTCACTTGATTTTAGCGGAAGAATTCGTCAAATATAAAGACCAAACTGAAGCTTTTAAGTCTTTGTTTAACGTAGTCATTCAACTTGGTGCCATCTTTGCAGTTGTGGTTATCTACTTTAATAAACTTAATCCTTTCAAACCAGGTAAAGAAAAAGCCGAAGTTCGTAGAACTTGGCAGTTATGGTCCAAAGTTTTTGTGGCGACTCTTCCTCTTCTCTTAGTCTTTAAGTTTGATGATTGGTTTGATACCTATTTCCATAACAAGGTTTCAGTAGCCATTATGTTGATTGTTTATGGGATAGCCTTTATCTTTCTTGAAAAACGTAACAAAGTGCAAGCAATTGAGCCAACAGTTACTGATTTAGATAAATTACCTTATAAAACAGCCCTCTATATTGGATTTTTCCAAGTTTTGTCCCTTTTACCAGGAACTAGTCGTTCTGGTGCCACAATCATTGGTGGTTTGTTAAATGGAACTAGTCGTTCAGTGGTAACTGAGTTTACTTTCTATTTGGGTATTCCAGTGATGTTTGGAGCCAGTGCTTTGAAGATTTTTAAATTCATCAAGGCAGGAGAAGTATTGAGCTTTGGTCAATTTTTCTTACTCCTAGTTGCTATGGCTGTGGCCTTTGTGGTTAGTATGGTAGCTATTCGTTTCTTGACAAGTTACGTCAAAAAGCATGATTTCACTATGTTTGGGAAATACCGTATCTTCCTAGGTAGTGTTTTATTACTTTATAGTTTTGTACGTCTATTTATATAAGAAGAAAACCTTGAAGGAGTAATCCTTCAAGGTTTTAAAATCCAGTTACTGTTACACCTAACAATCGGATAGCCTTGTCTTTTTCAACAAGAGATTCATAAAGTTGGATAGCAGTCTGTGCGATGTCGTCTGTGTTTTGTGTTACTTCTTTAAGGGTTCTTCTTTTTGTAATAGTGGAGAAATCAGCATATCTGATTTTAAGAATTATAATTTTACCAGATTTTTTATGTTTTTGAAGATTGAGAGCTACTTTATTAGATAGAAGAGTTAGCTCTTTTTTTATATCTTCCTCCAAACGAAGTAATTTTCCATAAGTTTTTTCTTTACCAATGGATTTGCGAATTCGATTGGGTTTGACAGCTGAATTGTGGATACCACGTGCCTTTCGATAAAGATCAAAGCCTAATCTGCCAAAGTGATCAATAAGAGTAGTTTCAGGAATTTTTTGGAGGTCAGCTCCTGTAAAAACATTCATACTATGAAGTTTTTCAACTGTTTTTCGACCAACACCGTGAAACTTGGCAACATCCATTTGTTTGAGGAAATCTTCTGCATGATCAGGAAGAATGACAGTTAAACCCTGTGGTTTTTGAAAATCACTAGCCATTTTAGCTAAAAATTTGTTATAAGAAACGCCGGCAGAAGCAGTGAGATGAAGTTCTTGCCAGATATCGTTTTGGATTAGACGAGCTATTTTGACAGCAGAGCGGATTCCTAATTTATTTTCTGTTACGTCAAGATAGGCTTCGTCAATGCTCATAGGTTCAATTAAATCAGTATAGCGTAGAAAGATTTCTCGAATTTGCTGCCCTACTTTAAGATATTTTTCATAATTTCCAGGAATAAAGATAGCTTGAGGGCAACGTTGGTAAGCTTCTTTTGAACTCATGGCTGAATGGATACCAAAAGCTCTTGCTTCGTAACTACAGGTTGCAACGACCCCGCGTCCACCTGTTTTTCTTGGATCACTACCGATGATAACTGGTTTTCCTTTTAATCTTGGATTATCTCTTATTTCAACTGCAGCAAAAAAAGCATCCATATCTATGTGGATAATCTTTCGAGATGTGTCATTTAAAAGTGGGAAAATAAGCATGACAACTCCTATAGTAAGCATTTTTCTTCATTCATTATACCTCTTTTTCTGAAAAAATGTAAAAGAGTGGTTTTCTTTTCAAAAATATAATACAGTTTATATAATAATAGGTGCTGTATTAGTAAAGAAACTTTAAAAAGTAGTACTTTTCTCTTGTTGAAAACGATTACCGTGTGGTATACTTAGCATATAAATGTAACAGATTCTTGTTACTAGAAAAAGAGGATATATCATGGTAGTTAAGACTGTCGTTGAAGCACAAGACATTTTTGAAAAAGCTTGGGAAGGCTTCAAAGGTGTTGATTGGAAAGAAAAAGTAAGTGTGTCTCGTTTCGTTCAAGCAAACTACACACCATATGATGGAGATGAAAGTTTCCTTGCTGGACCAACAGAACGTTCACTTCACATCAAAAAAATCGTAGAAGAAACTAAAGCACACTACGAAGAAACTCGTTTCCCAATGGATACTCGTCCAACTTCTATTGCTGATATTCCAGCTGGATTTATCGACAAAGAAAACGAATTGATCTTCGGTATCCAAAATGATGAACTCTTCAAATTGAACTTCATGCCAAAAGGTGGTATCCGTATGGCTGAAACTACTTTGAGAGAAAACGGTTATGAGCCAGATCCAGCTGTTCACGAAATTTTCACTAAATACGTTACAACAGTAAACGATGGTATCTTCCGTGCATATACTTCTAACATTCTTCGTGCTCGTCACGCCCACACTGTAACTGGTCTTCCAGACTCATACTCACGTGGACGTATCATTGGTGTGTACGCACGTCTTGCTCTTTATGGAGCTGACTTCTTGATGCAAGAAAAATTGAATGATTGGAATGCTATCAAAGAAATCGATGAAGAAACAATCCGTCTTCGTGAAGAAATCAACCTTCAATACAAAGCATTACAAGAAGTTGTTCGTTTAGGTGACCTTTACGGAGTTGACGTTCGTAAACCAGCGATGAACGTTAAAGAAGCTATCCAATGGGTAAACATTGCCTTCATGGCTGTCTGCCGTGTTATCAACGGTGCAGCTACATCTCTAGGTCGTGTGCCAATCGTCTTGGATATCTTTGCTGAACGTGACCTTGCTCGTGGTACATTTACTGAATCAGAAATCCAAGAATTTGTTGACGATTTCGTTATGAAGCTTCGTACAGTTAAATTCGGTCGTACAAAAGCTTATGACCAATTGTACTCAGGTGACCCAACCTTCATCACAACTTCTATGGCTGGTATGGGTAACGACGGTCGTCACCGTGTTACTAAGATGGACTACCGTTTCTTGAACACTTTGGACAATATCGGTAACTCTCCAGAGCCAAACTTGACAGTTCTTTGGACTGACCAATTGCCATATAGCTTCCGTCGCTACTGTATGCACATGAGCCACAAGCACTCTTCTATCCAATACGAAGGTGTAACAACAATGGCTAAAGATGGATACGGTGAAATGAGCTGTATCTCATGTTGTGTATCTCCACTTGACCCTGAAAACGAAGAACAACGTCACAATATCCAGTACTTCGGTGCTCGTGTTAACGTTCTTAAAGCTCTTCTTACTGGATTGAACGGTGGATATGACGATGTACATAAAGACTACAAAGTATTTGACATTGATCCTATTCTTGACGATGTTCTTGAATTCGAATCAGTTAAAGCTAACTTTGAAAAATCTCTTGACTGGTTGACTGACACTTACGTAGATGCTTTGAACATCATCCACTACATGACTGACAAGTACAACTACGAAGCTGTTCAAATGGCCTTCTTGCCAACTAAACAACGTGCTAACATGGGATTCGGTATCTGTGGATTCGCAAACACTGTTGACACATTGTCAGCTATCAAGTACGCTACAGTTAAACCAATCCGTGATGAAAATGGTTACATCTACGATTACGAAACAATCGGTGAATACCCACGTTGGGGTGAAGATGACCCACGTTCAAACGAATTGGCAGAATGGTTGATCGAAGCTTATACAACTCGTCTACGTAGCCACAAACTATACAAAGACGCTGAAGCTACAGTTTCACTTCTTACAATCACATCTAACGTTGCTTACTCTAAACAAACTGGTAACTCACCAGTCCACAAAGGTGTATTCCTCAACGAAGATGGTTCTGTGAACTTGTCTAAACTTGAATTCTTCTCACCAGGTGCTAACCCATCTAACAAAGCTAAAGGTGGATGGTTGCAAAACTTGAACTCACTTGCTAGCCTTGACTTTGGTTACGCAGCTGATGGTATCTCATTGACTACACAAGTATCACCACGTGCTCTTGGTAAGACTCATGATGAGCAAGTAGAAAACTTGGTAACAATCCTTGATGGTTACTTTGAAAACGGTGGACAACACGTTAACTTGAACGTTATGGACTTGAACGATGTTTACGAAAAGATTATGTCAGGTGAAGACGTAATCGTACGTATCTCAGGATACTGTGTAAATACTAAGTACCTTACTCCAGAACAAAAAACTGAATTGACACAACGTGTCTTCCACGAAGTTCTTTCTATGGATGATGCATTGAGCTAAGATTCATAAATAATAAATCAAAAACCAGTCACTTTGACTGGTTTTTTTGCTATAAAAAAATATTTGAAAAAAATTAGTCAAAATTGGTCAAATCTATTGACTATTACTGACTAAAGTGATAAACTATGAACATAAGGATAAGGAAAGTCCTTAGAAAACCTTGATTTTAAGATGATTGTATATGCTATCTTAAGATCAAAGTATGGGTAAAACCTAGAAAAGAGGTACAACCTATGGTTAACATTAGTATTTTTAGAAGTCCAATCGCAAAACCTGTATTGGATAAAGAAAAACCTGAAATTATACGTAGAGTAGCAAATAGCTAGTCTAAATTTTTTGAAACAAAGGTCAGAGAAAGTCAAATTGTTTTGACTAAGTAAATTTGAAAACAAACGAGGTATGAAATATGAATAACAACTTTAATAACTTTAACAACATGGATGATTTATTTAACCAATTGATGGGTGGTATGCGTGGATACAGTTCAGAAAATCGTCGTTACTTGATTAATGGCCGTGAAGTAACACCTGAAGAATTCGTTATTTACCGTCAAACCGGTCAACTTCCAAGCGAAGGAAGTGAACAAGCTCAATACGTTCAAGGTAAAGGTATGAAACAAGATGGGATTCTTGCAAAACTTGGACGTAACTTAACAGCAGAAGCACGTGAAGGTAAGTTAGATCCGGTTATTGGACGTAATAAGGAGATTCAAGAAACTTCTGAAATTCTTTCTCGTCGCACAAAGAATAATCCAGTTCTCGTCGGTGATGCTGGTGTTGGTAAAACTGCAGTAGTAGAAGGATTGGCCCAAGCTATCGTAAACGGTGACGTTCCTGCAGCTATCAAGAATAAAGAGATTATCTCGATTGATATTTCTGGACTTGAAGCTGGTACTCAATACCGTGGTAGCTTTGAAGAAAATATTCAAAACTTGGTAAACGAAGTCAAAGAAGCTGGAAATATTATCCTCTTCTTCGACGAAATTCACCAAATCCTTGGTGCTGGTAGCACAGGTGATGGTCAAGGGTCTAAAGGTCTTGCTGATATCTTGAAACCAGCTCTTTCACGTGGTGAATTGACAGTGATTGGTGCAACTACTCAAGATGAATACCGTAATACCATCTTGAAAAACGCAGCCCTTGCTCGTCGTTTCAACGAAGTGAAGGTTAATGCTCCATCTGCTGAAGATACTTTCAAGATTCTTCAAGGTATTCGAGATCTTTATCAACAACACCACAATGTTATTTTGCCAGATGAAGTCTTGAAAGCTGCCGTTGATTACTCTGTTCAATATATTCCACAACGTAGCTTGCCGGATAAGGCTATTGACCTTGTGGATGTGACAGCTGCTCACTTGGCAGCACAACATCCAGTGACAGATGTACATGCAGTTGAGCACGAAATTCAAGCGGAAAAAACTAAACAAGAAGAAGCTGCGGCTAAAGAAGATTACGAAGCAGCTCTAAATGCAAAAGTCCGTATTGAAGAGCTTGAAAAGCAAATTGCTAATCATACAGAAGATCACAAGGTTACAGCTACTGTAAATGATGTAGCTGAGTCTGTCGAACGGATGACTGGTATTCCAGTATCTCAAATGGGAGCTACGGACATCGAACGATTGAAAGATATGGGTCACCGTTTGCAAACGAAAGTTATTGGCCAAGACAAGGCTGTTGAAGCAGTAGCAAAAGCTATCCGTCGTAACCGTGCTGGTTTTGATGAAGGTAACCGTCCAATCGGTAGCTTCCTCTTTGTAGGACCTACTGGTGTTGGTAAAACTGAGTTGGCTAAACAATTGGCTCTTGATATGTTCGGTACTAAAGATGCCATTATCCGTTTGGACATGTCAGAATATAGCGACCGTACAGCCGTATCTAAATTGATTGGTACAACAGCTGGTTATGTTGGTTATGATGACAATAGCAATACTTTAACAGAACGTGTTCGCCGTAACCCATACTCAATCGTCCTTCTCGACGAAATTGAAAAGGCTGACCCTCAAGTTATCACCCTTCTCCTCCAAGTTTTGGATGATGGTCGTTTGACAGATGGTCAAGGTAACACTGTAAACTTCAAGAATACGGTGATTATCGCAACTTCAAACGCAGGCTTTGGTTACGAAGCTAACTTGACAGAAGATGCTGATAAACCAGAACTCATGGATCGATTGAAACCATACTTCCGTCCAGAATTCCTCAACCGTTTCAATGCTGTCATCGAATTCTCACACTTGAGCAAGGAAGACCTTTCTAAGATTGTTGACTTGATGTTAGCAGAAGTGAACAAAACTCTTGCGAAGAAAGATATCGACTTGACAGTGAGCGATGCTGCCAAAGAATACATGACTGAGGAAGGCTACGATGAGGTTATGGGTGTTCGTCCACTCCGTCGTGTGGTTGAACAACAAATCCGAGATAAAGTGACAGATTTCCACTTGGATAATCTTGATGCTAAACACCTAGAAGCTGACATGGAAGATGGTGTTTTGGTCATTCGTGAAAAAGCCTAAATCAAGATTTTGAAAATAAAAAAAGGAACCAGTTCAAAAGCTGGTTTCTTTTTTTATTATTAGATGACATGACGTTCAAAGGCATCGTCTGAGATTCCTTGTTGGAGAATCAATTTTGCCCATTCCTTAGCAGAAAAGAGGCTGTGATCCTTGTAGTTTCCGCAAGATTCAATGGTTGTTCCTGGGACATCTTCCCAAGTTGTTGTTTCAGCGATTTCCTTCAGCGAATCCTTGATGACAGCTGCGATTTCAGCGCTAGAATGACGTCCCCACATAATCATATGGAACCCTGTACGACAACCAAATGGGGAACAATCGATCATACCGTCGATGCGAGTACGGATTAGTTTAGCCAAGAGGTGCTCAATGGTATGAAGTCCAGCAGTAGGGATAGAGTCCTCATTTGGTTGAACCAAGCGGATATCAAAGTTAGAAATGATATCTCCTTTCGGTCCAGTCTCTTCTCCAATCAATCGGACATAAGGAGCTTTTACAATCGTATGGTCTAGTTCAAAACTTTCAACAATAACTTCTTTTGACATGGTATTTCCTTTCAACTTTCTTCTTTCATTATACCATAAAGACTTATTTTGATAAATGTTTCAAACATATTTATCGATAGATAAACTGATTATTGAGGATGCTTCAATGTATGATTTGTTAAAAAAGTTGTATTTTTTAAAAAATTCAGACAATTTTATTGACAGTTGTCATAAAAGAGATTATAATGTATAAAAAGTCAAAAAGGAGTTTATTATGAAATTTTCAAAAGTAATGGCCCTAGCAGGAGTGACTCTGTTAGCGTCAGGTGTTTTGGCAGCTTGTTCAGGTTCAGGCTCTAGTGCAAAAGGTGAGAAGACTTTTTCTTACGTTTATGAAACAGATCCAGACAGCCTCAACTATCTGACAACAGGTAAGGCTGCGGTTGCTAATATCACAAGTAATGTTGTTGACGGTTTGATGGAGAATGACCGTTACGGGAACTTCGTGCCATCTATGGCAGAAGACTGGTCAGTATCTCAAGATGGTTTGACTTACACTTATACAATCCGTAAAGATGCTAAGTGGTACACTTCTGAAGGTGAAGAGTATGCACCTGTGAAAGCTCAAGACTTTGTAACAGGTCTTAAATATGCAGCTGACAATAAGTCAGAAGCCCTTTATCTTGTTCAAGAATCCATTAAAGGTCTTGACGCTTATGTCAAAGGTGAAGTAAAAGACTTCTCAGAAGTTGGAATCAAGGCAATTGATGATCAGACGGTTCAATACACTTTGAATAAACCAGAAAGCTTCTGGAACTCTAAGACAACCATGGGTATTCTTGCACCAGTCAATGAAGAATTCCTTACTTCTAAAGGAAGTGACTTTGCCAAAGCAACTGATCCAAGCAGTATTCTTTACAACGGTCCTTTCTTGTTGAAATCATTGGTAGCAAAATCTTCAGTAGAATTTGAAAAGAATCCAAACTACTGGGATAAGGACAATGTTCATATTGATAAAGTAAAACTATCATTCTGGGATGGTCAAGATACAGGAAAACTTGCAGACACCTTTAAGGATGGCGGCTTCTCAATGGCTCGTCTCTTCCCAACAAGTGCAGGATATCCTGAACTTGAAAAAGAGTTTAAGGATAACATCGTTTATACACCACAAGATTCTGCTACTTTCTTGGTTGGGACAAATATCGACCGTCAGTCTTACAAATATACTTCTAAGACTACAGATGAGCAAAAGACATCAACTAAGAAGGCTCTTCTCAATAAAGATTTCCGTCAAGCGATTGCCTTTGGTTTTGATAGAAAAGCCTATGCATCACAAGTCAATGGAGAAAGCGGAGCAACAAAACTTCTTCGTAACTTGTTTGTACCGCCAGCTTTCGTACAAGCAGATGGTAAAAACTTTGGTGAGTTAGTCAAAGAAAAATTGGTCACTTATGGTGATGAATGGAAAGATGTCAACTTAGATGACGCCCAAGATGGATTATATAACCCAGAAAAAGCAAAAGCTGAATTAGCTAAAGCTAAGACAGCTCTCCAAGCAGACGGCGTTCAATTCCCAATTCATTTGGATATGCCAGTTGACCAAACTAATACTACAAAAGTTCAACGTGTTCAGTCATTGAAACAATCACTTGAAGCAACATTAGGAACTGACAATGTCGTTATTGATATTCAACAACTTCAAAAAGATGAAGTCTTAAATGTTACCTACTTTGCTGAAACAGCTGCTGGAGAAGATTGGGATCTCTCAGATAACGTTGGATGGTCTCCAGACTACATTGACCCATCTACTTACCTTGATATCATCAAACCATCTGTTGGTGAAAATACCAAGACTTATCTAGGATTTGATGCTGGTACAAACAACGCTGCTGCCAAACAAGTTGGTTTGGAAGATTACGAAAAGATGGTTGTTGAAGCTGGAAATGAAGACACAGATGTTTCAAAACGTTATGATAAATATGCTGCAGCCCAAGCTTGGTTGACAGATAGCGCCTTGATTATCCCAACAACTTCTCAAACTGGACGTCCAATGTTGTCTAAGATGGTACCATTCACCCTTCCATTTGCCTACTCAGGTAACAAGGGTATGAGTGAAGCCCTCTTGTACAAATACCTTGAACTTCAAGATAAACCAGTAACTGCTGATGAATATCAAAAAGCTCAAGATAAATGGAAGAAAGAAAAAGAAGAATCTAATAAAAAAGCGCAAGAAGATCTTGCTAACCATGTAAAATAAAAAAATGGAGTTAGTTATCTAACTCCATTTTTTTATATTCTAAAAGAATTTGGTTTATCGAGGATTTCTATTTATGTTCGGCTCGTTAGTATTTGCGTTGTTTGCGTTGTTTGCATTATTTGAATTATTTGAATTATTTGCATTGTTTGTTGTTTCTTGAGTCGTTTCTTGAGTTGTGTCTTCTGTAGAAACGACTGGGGCCTCAGTCACTATAGGTTGTTGGGTTGTTGGATTCGTCCAGTTATTGCGAGCGCCATTTTTAAAGACATATCCACCACTTCGATAAAGACCTTCAGGCATTGTCCAATCACCAGGGTGATCATTTTCAGCGAGATATTCCATCATTGAACGATAGATGCTACCAGCAACTCTAAATCCGTCACCAACAATTGGTGTCAATCGGTTGGAGTAACCAGTCCATACTGCCATTGAGTATTTACGTGTATAGCCGACAAACATTTCATCAGGAGCGACATATTGATCGGTTTTGATATGATTCTCAATTTCAGCATCAGTATAGTTTGATGTACCAGTTTTACCCGCTTGAGGTAACCAAGAAATGTAAGCACCAGTACCGGTTCCATAATATAGTACTGTTTTCATCATCTCGGTCATCATATAAGCTGTTGTTTCTTTCATAGCACGAGTTCCAGGAGCGGAGAATTCCTTAGAACTTCCGTCACTGAATACTACTTTGTTGATGTACATTGGCTTATAATAAGTACCACCATTCGCAAATGCGGCATAAGCTGCAGCCATTTTTTCACTGCTTGCTCCATACTGCTTACCTGTTTCAGTCGTATTACTTGAGATGGCGTTAACGTAAAGCATAGTTGGATAATCAATACCAAGACCATTTAAGAATGTTTTAGCTCTATCAAGGCCAACCTTATCCAGTGTTTCAACGGCTGGAACATTTCGAGATTGTTGAATAGCGTATTGGAGAGTAATGTTTCCATAGTAACTTCTATCCCAGTTGAGGACAGGATCATTAGTACCTGGGAAATTATAAGGAACATCCTTCAACATATAGGCAGTAGAATCGTAAATTCCATATTCAAGTGCTGGAGCATAGTCTGTGATTGGTTTCATTGTAGAACCCCAGTCACGATTGGTTTCAACTGCTTGGTTGAGACCAAATGATACGTTACTAGCTTGGTGGCGTGAGCCAAGCTGGGCAATAACTTTCCCATTAGTAACATCTACAATAGTAGAAGCAGCTTGGAAATCATCATCAGGATATTGAACATATTCATCAGTATTATAAATATCCCATAGTTTCTTCTGAACATCTTGGTCGACGTTTGTATAGATATCCATACCTGTAGTTAAGAGGTTATAGCCAGTTTCTTGTTCAACTTGGTCAATGACTTCTTTAAGGTAATTATCTAAGTATTGAGGATAGGTGTTGCTTCCTTTAAGACTTTGTAAACCATCAGTGATAGGTGTATTGATTGCTGTCTCGTATTGCTCTGATGTGAGATAACCCTGGCGTTGCATTTCTGACAATACAAGATCTCGGCGTTGTTGCGCTTCTTCAGGGTGCGAATACGGGTCATACTGGTTCGGTGCTTGAGGCATTCCAGCAAGAAGAGCTAATTGAGGGATGGACAAGTCTTTTAAGTCTTTGCCGTAGTAATTTTGAGCAGCGGTCTGCATCCCATAGTTACCGTTTGACATATAGACTTTATTTATGTAGTAAGTTAGAATTTCTTGCTTGGTTGCAGTTCTTTCCAATTGGATAGCTAGCCAAGCTTCTTGCGCCTTACGTGCAATAGTTTGATCAGCAGTTGAAGTTGAGAAATAGGTTAATTTAATCAACTGTTGAGTCAAGGTTGAACCACCTTGAAGACCATTGCTGCGAAGATTTCTTAAGAAGGCTCCGAAAATACGGATGCTGTCAATTCCTCTGTGGTTGAAGAAACGATGGTCTTCTATAGACACAATCGCATTGACCAAATCTGTAGGGATTTCATTGCTTTGAGCATTTACTCGACGTTCAGCACCTAAGTCAGCTACAAGTTCATTTTTATTGTCATAAATTTTACTTGAAGTTGTTGCAACTAGCTTGGTTTCGGAAAGTTCAGGAGCTTGCACTGCGTAAAAGAGAAAGATACTTCCGCCGATTAGTACTATTGTGAGAAAGATTGTTAAAAATCCAATCCCTAAGTACTTAGCTATGCGCAGGAAAAATTGTTTGTTCATATTGTTTTACCACCTAGTAAATGTTGTTTGACGATATCGAGATAGGGAATTTGAGGAAAAGCATGCTGTTCAATCACATACCCGTGCTCTCGTATATAATCAAGCGGCATTGATTTTTTCCCATTATCCTGCTGATAAAAGTGTATGAGATCAATCGCCGGTAATAAATACGTTTCTTGATAAGAAGAAAAATGAAGTAAGACAAAGCAAATTCCTTTTTGTTTAAGAACTTGTTCCATATGTTGGATTTGATGAGCGTGGAAGTTCTTCATAGGGAGGGCAGTTTTTTGCCTCGTTTCTTTAGCTTCAAAATCGATGTAAAATCCTTCATAAACTCCTGAGTAGTCAGTTGTAGATGCTTGTCTAAAGTAAGCTTCAACAATTTTTGCTCGACTTCTCTGGGGGTAATCAACACGAACAATTTGGATGGGCGTTGGTTTTTTGTGAATTACGGCCACTCCATGGGTTAAGTAATAGTCGTTCGTTGAGTTAATCATCTTTTCAAAACTCATACCCCGATTCGCGAAATTTTTGGTCTGTGATGGGGTTAATTGTTTTTTATTTGATGAAATTTTATGTGGATAGTTGACCATAGTTCTCCTTATTGGTACAATAACATCACTCTATTATACCATAAAAGTATTCGGAAAGGATTAAAAAATGCATACAGCCTTGATAATTGGCTATTCTGCCTTTGATTTAGGAATATTTAATGATAAGGATATTCGATTAAAAATTATCAAAAAAGCTATACGAAATGATTTGGAAAAGCTTGCTGAGGAAGGTCTAAGATGGCTGGTCTTCACTGGAAGTTTAGGCTTTGAATATTGGGTCTTAGAGGTAGCTAAGGAAATGAAAGAGGATTATGGATTTCAGCTTGCGACAATCTTTGATTTTGAAACACATGGTACAAATTGGAACGAAGCTAATCAGATCAAACTTACTGCATTTAAACAAGTAGATTTTGTCAAATATGCCTATCCTAAGTATGAACATAAGGGACAACTTCGGGATTATCAATTATTTTTGTTAGAAAATACGGACGGTGCCTACCTTTTTTATGATGAAGAAAACGAAACGAAGCTTAAGTTTTTTTACGAATTGATGAACAAGAAAGACAGATATGTTACAAAAAAATTAACATTTGACGTATTAAACGAAATAGCTGAAAATTTTTCCGAAAAATGAGCCTTTGACCTTGCTTTTTGATTGCTTTTTTTTATATAATAATACTAGTAACTGAGAATGGAGAGAGACATGTCGAGTATTGTTTTTACAGCAAAAGATATTTTTGAACAGGATTTTGGAAGAGAAGTAAGAGGCTATAGCAAGGTAGAGGTTGATGAGTTTTTAGATGATGTTATTAAAGACTATGAAACTTATGCTGCTTTGGTCAAGTCTTTACGTTTAGAAATTGCTGAACTAAAAGAAGAATTGTTGAAAAAAAATCAAGTGGCGCCAACGCAATCAGATTCTCTTGAATTGGGTAGCACTACTTCAATGACAAACTTTGATATCTTAAAACGCTTGAATCGTCTTGAAAAAGAGGTCTTCGGTAAACAAATAGTGGATAATTCAGAAGCTTAAGAATCATCCAGTTGTGCAATTTTTGGATAATCGCGTGGAGAAACTATTTTTCCATGAGGAAAGTCCATGCTAGCACAGGCTGTGATGCCTGTAGTGTTTGTGCTAGGCGAAACAATAAGCCTAGGGACGAGAAATCGTTACGGCGAGTGAATAGACTAAGTTTTCGAATATGTTTTAGTAGCTCTGAAAGTGCCACAGTGACGAAGTCTTCTTGGAAACAGGAAGAGTGGAACGCGGTAAACCCCTCAAGCTAGCAACCCAAATTTTGGTCGGGGCATGGAGTACGCGGAAACGAACGTAGTACTCTGACTGCTATCTGTAGATACAGCTAGTGGTAGACAGATGATTATCGAAGGAAATGATCCTAGTCATTTCTGGAACAAAACATGGCTTATAGAAAATTGCATATAGGTTGGGGCTGAGAAATGTTTCTCAACCTCATTTTTTAAAGTGAACAAGAGAAAGGTCTTTAAAGACTGACATGAAACAAACATTTTTTTTAGTCGCGACTGCAGCAGCAGGCTTAGAAGCTGTTGTGGGTCGTGAAGTACGAGAACTAGGCTATGATTGCCAAGTTGAAAATGGTCGAGTTCGCTTTGAAGGAGATGTAAAGGCAATTATTGAAACCAATTTGTGGCTGAGAGCTGCAGATAGAATTAAGATAATTGTTGGAACATTTCCGGCGAAAACCTTTGAAGAGCTCTTCCAAGGAGTTTTTGCACTCGACTGGGAAAACTATCTTCCACTAGGGGCGCGTTTTCCAATTTCAAAAGCAAAATGTGTCAAGTCAAAACTTCATAATGAACCCAGTGTACAAGCTATTTCTAAAAAAGCAGTTGTGAAGAAGTTGCAAAAACATTACGCTCGTCCAGAAGGTGTTCCATTGATGGAGAATGGTCCAGAGTTTAAAATCGAGGTTTCAATTCTTAAAGATGTAGCGACGGTCATGATTGATACAACAGGCTCTAGTCTTTTCAAACGTGGCTACCGTACGGAAAAAGGTGGGGCTCCAATCAAAGAGAACATGGCAGCGGCGATTTTACAATTATCAAATTGGTACTCTGATAAACCACTGATTGATCCAACCTGTGGTTCAGGTACTTTCTGTATTGAAGCAGCTATGATTGCTCGTAATATGGCGCCAGGCTTACGCCGTTCCTTTGCTTTCGAAGAATGGAATTGGGTTAGTGATCGTTTGATTCAGGAGATTCGTACGGAAGCTAGCAAGAAGATTAATCATGAGATTGAGCTAGACATCATGGGCTGTGATATCGATGGCCGCATGGTGGAAATTGCTAAGGCAAATGCTCAGGCTGCGGGGGTTTCTAAGGATATCCACTTTAAGCAGATGCGCGTGCAGGATTTGCGAACAGATAAGATTAATGGAGTTATTATTTCGAATCCACCATATGGGGAACGCTTATCAGATGATGAAGGAGTAACAAAGCTCTATGCAGAGATGGGAGAGGTATTTGCTCCACTCAAAACTTGGAGTAAATTTATCCTGACCAGTGATGAAGCTTTTGAAAGTAAATATGGTAGTCAGGCAGATAAAAAACGGAAACTATATAACGGTACTCTTAAGGTTGATTTGTATCAATATTTTGGGCAACGCGTAAAAAGACAAGACGTAGCAGCAGAAAGGGATTAAAATGAGTAAGAAAAAACATCATCACCATAAAAATGTAAATCGTGAATCACAACTCGATTTTGAAGAGGCAAAAGATTTAACAGTTGGTCAAGTTATTCGTAAAAAAGAAGAGGTAGAAGCTGGCGTAACTCCAGATGATACTATTCTCGATAAATATATCAAACAGCATCGTGATGAAATTGAAGCTGATAAATTTGAAAATTTGCAAGCTAAGCAAGAGGAAACTACTCAAAGTTTGGATGATTTGATTCAAGAAGTCCGAGAAAATATTAAGGATGAGGAAACAGACAAGGTTTCAGAGGAAGATTTAACTGAAACAACTGAAATTCCTGTAGTTGAATCTGCTCCTGCAGTTGAAGAACTAGAAAATCCAGCTTTTGAAGATGATTCTGAAACAGTTGCAGTAGCAACAAATCCTGAACCTGTGCTTTCAGAGGAGAATGAAGAAGCTGTACTTTTGTCTCGTTCTGCCCAAAGTAGCGAGAAGCCAAAAAGTAAAAAGAAATGGGTGATTTTGAGTATTCTTGCCTGTCTATTCTTGCTCATTCTCGGAAGTGGCTACTATATCTACAAACAAATCGCACGCTCATCTCAGGAGATTCAATCTCAATCTGCAGAAACTGGATTGGTAAGCAACCAAGCTGTTTTAGATCAATTCAACACTCTATACGATACTTTCTATACTGACGAAAATAAAACTGCTTTAAAAAATAGCCAATTTAGCCAATTAAGTCAGCTGAAAGATCTCTTAGGGAAACTTGAAGGAGCAAGAGAATATTCTCTTGTAAAATCAAAATATGACAGCCTTGAAACTCAAATTAAAGCAATTAAAGATATAAATGCTCAGTTTGAAACACCAGTTATTACAGATGGAGTTTTGGACACAAATGCAAAAGTTAAATCTGATGCTAAATTCACTGAAGTCAAAACTGGAAATACAGAAATTGACAAACTGTTAGACAAAGCTATTAGTTTAGGTAAGAGTCAACAAGCAAGTACAGAAACTACAACAGTTAGCGAAGCAAGTACAGCAAGTCAAACTGAATCAACTCCATCTACAGAAGCACGTGAAACAGCTTCTAGCAATAATGCTGCTAATAGTGGATTGTCAAGCGAAGGTGTGAACTTGCAGAGAAGTGTGAGTCGTGTTCCATTCAACCAGTCGGCCATTAGTGATAGTGGTAATCCAGCTTGGGAGTTTAACGATGGTGTCCTTGAACAAATCCTTGCTACTTCACGAGCACGTGGCTATATTACTGGAAATCAATATATCCTAGAACGTGTTAATATTGTTAATGGTAATGGCTATTACAACCTATACAGACCTGACGGCACCTATCTCTTTACTCTTAACTGTAAAACAGGGTACTTTGTAGGAAATGGTTCTGGTCACGCTAACGACCTTGACTACTAGGAGACTAGTTATCAAATTCTTTCTTTTAGAATTGAAACATGATAAAATAAATAAATCAAACAATAGGAGAGTCACATGACAAAAGCAAACTTTGGTGTTGTTGGTATGGCCGTAATGGGTCGTAACCTTGCCCTTAATATTGAATCTCGTGGATATACAGTTGCTATCTATAACCGTAGTAAAGAAAAAACAGAAGATGTTGTTGCTTGCCATCCTGAAAAGAACTTTGTGCCAAGCTATGATATCGAAAGCTTCGTAAACTCAATTGAAAAACCACGTCGTATCATGCTCATGGTTCAAGCAGGACCTGGTACAGACGCAACCATCCAAGCCCTTCTTCCACACTTGGATAAAGGTGATATCTTGATTGACGGAGGAAACACGTTCTACAAAGATACTATCCGTCGTAATGAAGAATTGGCGAACTCTGGTATTAACTTTATCGGTACTGGTGTCTCTGGTGGTGAAAAAGGTGCCCTTGAAGGTCCTTCTATCATGCCTGGTGGGCAAAAAGAAGCTTATGAATTGGTAGCAGATGTTCTTGAAGAAATCTCTGCAAAAGCACCAGAAGATGGGAAACCATGTGTGACATACATCGGTCCTGATGGAGCTGGTCATTACGTGAAAATGGTCCACAACGGTATCGAGTACGGTGATATGCAATTGATCGCAGAAAGCTATGATCTCATGCAACACTTGCTTGGCCTTTCAGCTCAAGATATGGCTGAAATCTTTACTGAGTGGAACAAGGGCGAATTGGACAGCTACTTGATTGAAATCACTGCTGATATTCTTGGCCGTAAAGATGATGAAGGTCAAGACGGTCCAATTGTAGACTATATCTTAGATGCTGCAGGAAATAAGGGAACTGGTAAATGGACTAGCCAATCAGCGCTTGACCTTGGTGTACCATTGTCACTCATTACTGAGTCCGTATTTGCTCGTTACATCTCTACTTACAAAGAAGAGCGTGTACACGCTAGCAAGGTGCTTCCAAAACCAGCTGCTTTCAAATTTGAAGGAGACAAGGCTGAGTTGATCGAAAAGATCCGCCAAGCCCTTTACTTCTCAAAAATCATCTCTTACGCACAAGGTTTTGCGCAATTGCGTGTAGCTTCTAAAGAAAATAACTGGAACTTGCCATTTGCAGATATCGCATCTATCTGGCGCGATGGATGTATCATCCGTTCTCGTTTCTTGCAAAAGATTACAGATGCTTACAACCGTGATGCAGATCTTGCTAACCTTCTTTTGGATGAGTACTTCTTGGATGTAACTGCGAAATACCAACAATCTGTTCGTGATATCGTAGCTCTTGCTGTTCAAGCAGGTGTACCAGTACCTACTTTCTCAGCAGCCATCACTTACTTTGATAGCTACCGTTCAGCTGACCTTCCAGCAAACTTGATTCAAGCGCAACGTGACTACTTTGGTGCTCACACATACCAACGTAAAGATAAAGAAGGTACTTTCCACTATTCTTGGTACGACGAAAAATAAGTAGGCCAAACTATGGGGAAACGGATTTTATTACTTGAAAAAGAAAAAAGTCTAGCTCATTTTTTAAGTTTAGAACTCCAAAAAGAGCATTACCGAGTTGATTTGGCAGAAAAAGGGCAAAAAGCTCTTTCCATGGCTCTTCAAACAGATTATGATTTGATTTTATTAAATGTTAATCTGGGAGATATGACAGCGCAGGAATTTGCAGACAAATTAAGTCTAACAAAGCCCGCATCTGTCATCATGGTTCTAGATCACGTAGAAGAATTGCAGGATGTGCTAGAAGTTGTTCAGCGGTTTGCAGTTTCATACATCTATAAACCAGTAATTATAGAAAATTTGGTAGAGCGAATTTCAGCTATTTTCCGTGGCCGTGATTTTATCGACCAACATTGTGGTCAAATGAAGATACCAACCAGCTATCGTAATCTTAGGATAGATGTTGCCAATCATACAGTTTATCGTGGAGATGAGTTGATTGCTCTCACACGTCGAGAATACGATCTTCTAGCTACGCTTATGGGAAGTAAAAAAGTATTGACTCGTGAGCAATTACTGGAAAGTGTCTGGAAGTATGAAAGTGCTACAGAAACCAATATTGTAGATGTTTATATCCGATATCTACGTAGTAAAATTGATGTGGAAGGCCAAAAAAGCTATATCAAAACAGTTCGTGGTGTAGGTTATACCATGCAGGAATAGAAAAACAGTTGCAGGAATGCAACTGTTTTTTTGGGGATTCTATATATATTGACATATAGTTTGGTCTTTGCTACAATCATTTTGGAGGATAAAAGAATGAAATTTTTGAAAAAAATAATGCAAGTTGGACTAGCAGTTTTTTTCTTTAGTCTATTAGCAACTAGTACAGTATTAGCAGATGACACTGATTCGGAAGGCTGGCAATTTGTCCAAGAGAATGGTAGAACCTACTACAAGAAGGGTGACATCAAAGAAACGACTTGGCGAGTGATTGATGGCAAGTACTATTATTTTGATCATGTATCGGGAGAGATGGTTGTCGGCTGGCAATATATCCCGTTTCCATCTAAAGGAAGTACCATTGGTCCCTATCCTAATGATATGAGGTTGGAATTTATGCCAATGCCAAGATGGTACTACTTTAATCAAGATGGGGTACTACAAGAATTTGTTGGTAAGCAAGTTTTAGAGGCAAAAACTGCTTCAAATACCAACAAACATCATGGGGAACAATATGATAGCCCAGCAGAGAAACGAGTCTATTATTTTGAAGATCATCGTAGTTATCACACTTTAAAAACTGGTTGGGTTTATGACGAGGGGCACTGGTATTATTTACTGAAGGCCGGTGGCTTTGATGCTCGTATCGACAGTTTAACGGTTGGGGAGCTAGTGCGTGGTTGGACAAATGATAACTCAACTTGGTACTATCTAGATCCAACAACTGCTACAATGCAAACTGGTTGGCAATATCTTGGTAGAAAATGGTACTACCTTCGTTCATCAGGAGCTATGGCAACTGGCTGGTACCAAGAAGGTTCCACTTGGTATTATCTTGATGCTGAAAATGGGGATATGAAGACAGGTTGGGCTTCTATCAATGGCGATTGGTACTATCTTCGTTCATCAGGAGCTATGGTGACAGGTTGGCTTCAAGATGGCTCAACTTGGTATTATCTCAATGCAAGCAATGGCGATATGAAGACAGGCTGGTTCCAAGTTAATGGTAAATGGTACTATGCCTATAGTTCAGGTACCCTAGCTGTGAATACTACAGTAGGAGGCTACTACGTCAACTATAATGGCGAGTGGGTCCAGTAATGAAAACAAGCGATTGTGAAGGAAACAATCGCTTTTTTTGTGAAAATATAATAAAATAGAAAGGAATAAAGTTCTAAAATTTTATCTAGAAAAAGACGCTTTTCGTCTGTTAGAAGGATTAAATGACAAAAGAAGTTGGTGTCGGTCAGGCACATAGTAAAATTATTTTAATAGGAGAGCATGCAGTGGTTTATGGTTACCCGGCCATCTCTTTGCCTCTTTTAGAGGTTGAAGTGACTTGTCGGGTGATTCAAGCAGCGACACCATGGCGTCTGTTTGAAGAGGACACCTTGTCCATGGCTGTTTATGCCTCCCTTGAGTATCTAAATATACAGGATGCTTGCATTCGTTGTCAAATTGACTCGGCTATTCCAGAAAAACGGGGGATGGGATCTTCAGCAGCCATAAGTATTGCGGCCATTCGAGCGGTATTTGATTATTACCAGACAGAACTTCCGCATGATGTTTTAGAAATTTTGGTCAATCGGGCGGAGATGATTGCCCATATGAATCCTAGTGGATTGGATGCTAAGACTTGCCTAAGTGACCAGCCTATTCGTTTTATCAAAAATGTAGGTTTTGAAGAATTAGCCATGGATTTGTCAGCTTATCTGATCATTGCAGATACAGGAGTCTATGGACACACTCGTGAAGCTATCCAAGTTGTAGAGAGCAAGGGTAAGGAAGCTTTACCTTTCTTGTATGCACTTGGAGAGTTGACCCAGCAAGCAGAAGAAGCAATAAAGGCAAAAGATGCCGTGAAGCTGGGAGAGATTTTAACAAAAGCACATGGAAATCTAAAAGAAATAGGAGTTAGTAGCCTTGAAGCGGATGCCTTGGTTGAAACTGCTCTCGAACATGGAGCTTTAGGTGCCAAGATGAGTGGTGGTGGTTTAGGAGGCTGCATTATCGCCTTGGTTGCTAATGTAAACCGAGCGCAAGAACTAGCAGAAAGATTAGAAGAGAAAGGAGCTGTTCAGACATGGATCGAAAGCCTGTAACAGTACGTTCCTATGCCAATATTGCCATTATCAAATATTGGGGAAAGAAAGCAGAAAAAGAGATGGTTCCTGCAACTAGCAGTATCTCTCTAACCTTAGAAAATATGTATACGGAGACGACACTTTCTCCTTTACCAGCAGATGCAAAGGCGGATGCCTTTTACATCAATGGTCAGTTACAAAATGAAGCTGAACATAAAAAGATGAGTAAAATTATTGATCGCTACCGTCCTGAAGGAGCAGGTTTTGTTCGTATCGATACCAAGAACAATATGCCAACAGCGGCAGGTCTTTCTTCAAGTTCCAGTGGTTTGTCTGCCCTGGTAAAAGCTTGCAATGCCTATTTCCAATTAGGACTAAATCGTAAAGATTTGGCTTTGGAAGCTAAGTTTGCATCGGGCTCTTCATCTCGTAGTTTTTATGGTCCCTTAGCAGCTTGGGATAAGGATAGTGGAGAAATCTATCCTGTCGAGACTGAATTGAAACTCGCTATGATTATGTTGGTCTTGGAAGATCAAAAAAAACCAATCTCTAGTCGAGATGGGATGAAACTCTGTGTGGAAACTTCGACGACTTTTGAAGAGTGGATTCGTCAATCTGAACAAGACTACGAGGACATGTTGGTCTATCTCAAGGAAAACGACTTTAAAAAAGTTGGGGAATTAACAGAGAAGAATGCTCTAGCTATGCATGCGACGACAAAGACCGCAACTCCATCCTTCTCATATCTGACAGATGCTAGTTATGAGGCTATGGATTTCGTTCGTCAGCTACGTAAACAAGGTGAATCTTGCTACTTTACCATGGATGCGGGCCCTAATGTCAAGGTTCTTTGCTTGGAAGAGGACTTGGAACATCTATCAGAACTCTTAGGTCAGCGCTATCGCTTAATCGTTTCAAAGACAAAGGACTTGGGCCAAGATGACGATTGTTAAAACTTGTGGGAAGCTCTATTGGGCTGGGGAGTATGCCATTTTAGAACCAGGACAGTTGGCGCTAATAAAGGCTATTCCCATCTATATGACGGCTGAGATTAAAGCGTCTGATGATTATCGACTCTACTCAGATATGTTTACATATAGTGTAGACATGCGACCGGATTCTTCTTATGCTTTGATTCAAGAAACAGTTGCCTTGGTGGAGGAGTATCTAACTGCCCAAGGAGGTGACTTGCGTCCTTTTTCCATAGACATTCGTGGGAAAATGGAGCGTGAAGGCAAGAAGTTTGGACTGGGTTCTAGTGGTAGCGTCGTTGTCTTGGTCATCAAGGCTATGCTCGCTTTCTATGAAAGACCAGCTGAAAGAGACCTCTTATTTAAACTGGCTAGTGCTGTACTTCTTAAACGTGGGGACAATGGTTCTATGGGAGATATTGCCTGTATCGCTTCAGAAGACCTAGTCCTCTATCAGTCGTTTAATCGAGAAACAGTAGCACAATGGTTAGACAAAGAAGACTTGCCAACTGTATTAGCACGTGACTGGGGCCTTTCTATTAGGAGTGTTGAACCGGCCTTGAAATTTGATTTTCTGGTGGGTTGGACCAAGGAAGTGGCTGTCTCTAGTCACATGGTCAAGCAAATCAAGAATAATATGAACACTAGCTTTTTAAAGGCTTCGAAAGAAACTGTGAGCTCTTTGGTAAAGACTTTGGAGGCAGGTCAAGAAGAAACCATTATTGACTTGCTAGAACAAGCCAGCCAACTTTTAGAAGGCTTGAGTTCAGATATTTACACACCTTCGCTCAGACAATTAAAAGATGCCAGTCGAGACTTGAAAGCTGTCGCTAAAAGTAGTGGAGCTGGTGGTGGAGACTGTGGGATAGCCCTCAGTTTTGACCAAGATTCGACTACATTACTGAAAAAACGATGGGCTGATCTAGGGATTGAGCTCTTATATCAAGAAAGGATAGGAGATGACGATAAATCGGAAGGATGAGCATATCCGCTATGCCCTTGAACAAAAAAGTTCTTATAATAGTTTTGATGAGGTGGAGTTAATCCACTCCTCACTACCCTTATATGACTTAGATGAGATTGATCTTTCGACAGAATTTGCAGGGCGCAAATGGGAGTTTCCTTTTTATATTAACGCCATGACAGGTGGGAGTGATCGGGGCAGAGAAATCAATCAAAAATTGGCTCAGGTGGCTGAGGCCTGTGGAATTTTATTTGTGACAGGTTCCTACAGTGCGGCACTTAAGGATCCATCGGATGACTCTTTCTCTGTCAAGTCAAATCACCCAGACCTCCTCTTTGGAACCAATATTGGCTTAGACAAGCCTGTTGAATTGGGGATACAAACGGTAAAAGAGATGAATCCTCTTCTCTTGCAAGTTCATGTGAATGTTATGCAGGAATTGCTCATGCCAGAAGGTGAGCGTCAATTTAGATTGTGGCAAAGCAATCTGAAAGATTATGCTGATCAAATCTCTGTTCCCCTTGTTTTAAAAGAGGTCGGCTTTGGCATGGATGTGAAGACCATTGCTAAGGCATACGAGATAGGCATACGTACGGTTGATTTGTCTGGCCGTGGAGGAACTAGCTTTGCCTATATCGAAAATCGTCGTAGTGGTCAACGGGACTACCTCAATGATTGGGGGCAATCAACCATGCAAGCCCTTCTAAATGCCCAAGACTGGAAAGATAGGATGGAGCTTTTGGTTAGTGGAGGAGTGCGCAATCCACTAGACATTATCAAGTGTTTAGTATTTGGAGCAAAGGCGGTTGGTCTATCACGTACCATGTTAGAGCTGGTTGAGAATTACTCAGTAGATGTCGTTATCGCTATTGTTGAAGGTTGGAAGGAAGACCTACGCTTGATTATGTGTGCCCTTAATTGTAAAAGAATTGAGGATTTACAAGAGGTCGACTATCTCTTATATGGAAAATTAAAAGAAGCAAAAGATCAAATGAAAAAGGCGTAATCAACGCCTTTTTTCCATCTTCAGACTGATGTGACTTTTGGGATTTGTGATAAAATAAAATGGAGAGGATGGATACATGAGAAAATTTCAAATTTTTCTATTTATTGAAGCTTGTTTGCTGACAGGAGCTCTGATTATGATGCTATCAGAGCATTTTTCCCGTTTCCTACTTATTTTACTCTTGTTCTTACTTCTGATTCGATACTATACTGGCAGACAAGGCAATAATTTCTTTTTGGTAGCCGTAACCATCCTATTTTTCTTTATAATTATGCTTAATCCCTTTGTCATTATGGCTATCTTTGTAGCCTTGCTATACAGCCTGTTCCTGCTTTACCCTATGATGAATCAGGAAAGAGAAGAAACCAATCTGGTCTTTGAAGATGTTGTGACGGTGAAGAGGGAGAAAAATCGCTGGTTTGGAAATCTCCACCATTTTTCAAGTTACCAGACTTGTCGCTTTGATGATATCAATCTTTTTCGTCTTATGGGGAAGGATACCATTCATCTAGAGCACGTGATATTGAGCAATCATGATAATGTCATCATCTTGAGAAAACTGGTCGGTACGACTAGAATTATCGTACCAGTGGATGTAGAAGTTAGCCTCAGTGTCAATTCTCTGTACGGAGATTTAACCTTCTTTGACCAGCCTAAACGTGCTTTACGTAATGAGCAATTTCATCAAGAAACCAGAGATTATCTCAAGAGTCCCAAGAGTGTGAAGATTCTTTTGACAACCATGGTTGGAGATGTTGAGGTGGTGAGAGGATGAAAAAGCAACCCTATATTTTAATTGGACTCACCTCATTTCTCTTTGTTGCCTTTCTATTTCGAAGCATTTTTAAGGTCTTAGATTTGGAGTGGACTTCTCTCTTCCAAGATTTAGAAAGGACAGAAAAAGTCTTATTTCTAGCTTTGATGTTTAGTCTTGCCCTTGCTTTCTTATTGATCCTATTTTGGACAATGGTTGATGAAATTTCAAGAAGAAGAATCCAAACAAATCTTAAACGTCTGCTAGCTGGTAAAGATATTAAAAGCCTTGGAGATGCTGATTTAGACGCAAGTTTTAGAAACTTATCAGGTAAGCTCGGTTTATTGACAGAAGCCATCCAAAAAGCAGACAATCAGGTTTTAGTCAAAGAAGAAGAGATAATTGAAAAGGAGCGCAAGCGAATCGCGCGTGACTTGCATGATACGGTCAGTCAAGAAATTTTTGCTGCCCATATGATTTTATCAGGACTCAGTCAACAAGCTGCAAGATTAGATAGAGAGAAGATGCAAACTCAGCTTCAGAGTGTGACTGCTATTTTAGAAACAGCTCAAAGAGATTTGCGTATTCTACTCTTACATTTGCGACCGATAGAACTGGAACAAAAGAGTCTGGTTGAGGGGATTCAGTTGCTTCTTAAAGAATTGGAAGAAAAAAGTGAACTCAAAGTCAGCTTTAAATATGAGGTAGATGAATTACCTAAAAAGATTGAGGAACATATCTTTCGTATTGTACAAGAATTGATCAGTAATACCCTTCGCCATGCTCAAGCTTCCTGTCTAGATGTTTACCTTTATCAAACTGAAACTGAATTGCAGTTGAAGGTGGCAGACAATGGTCGTGGTTTTCAGCTAGATGATGGTGACGAACTGAGCTATGGTCTGCTAAATATCAAAGAACGAGTGGAAGATATGGCAGGGAGTATACAACTATTAACAGCGCCGAAGCAGGGTTTGGCAGTGGATATTCGCATACCCTTGCTTGATTGACTAACTAACAAAAGGAAATAAAATGAAACTATTATTAGTAGATGACCACCAAATGGTGCGTCTTGGATTAAAAAGTTATTTTGAACTACAAGATGATGTAGAGGTTGTTGGAGAAGCAACTAATGGAGTCGAAGGGATTTCCATGGCTTTGGCTCTTCGCCCAGATGTGATTGTTATGGATATTGTCATGCCTGAAATGAATGGAATTGACGCAACTCTAGCTATTCTCAAAGAATGGCCGGAGGCTAAAATCCTGATTGTGTCTTCTTATCTAGACAATGAAAAAATCATGCCAGTATTGAATGCTGGGGCCAGAGGTTATATGCTCAAGACGTCAAGTGCTGATGAATTGTTTCATGCTGTTCAAAAGGTGGTAGCTGGAGAGCTAGCTATCGAACAAGAGGTGAGTAAGAAAGTAGAATACCACCGCAATCATATGGAACTTCACGAAGAATTAACTGCGCGAGAACGCGATGTCCTTCAACTGATTGCTAAGGGCTATGAAAATCAGCGCATTGCAGATGAGCTCTTTATCTCCCTTAAGACAGTCAAGACCCATGTCTCCAATATCCTAGCCAAACTTGAGGTCAGTGATCGTACCCAGGCAGCAGTTTATGCTTTTCAACATCATTTAGTGGGTTCTGATGAATTTTAGGGGACATAGGATGTAACTGAAGCATGGACGAAAAGCGCATCCATTACTTGAAAAAGTTCGCTACTATATGGTATAATGGACTGTATTAAAAATTTTAAGGAGAAATGACAGAATGTCTGTATCATTTGAAAACAAAGAAACAAACCGTGGTGTCTTGACTTTCACTATCTCTCAAGACCAAATCAAACCAGAATTGGACCGTGTATTTAACTCAGTAAAGAAAACTCTTAACGTTCCAGGTTTCCGTAAAGGTCACCTTCCACGTCCTATCTTCGACCAAAAATTTGGTGAAGAAGCACTTTACCAAGATGCAATGAACGCTCTTTTACCAGACGCTTATGAAGCAGCTGTTAAAGAAGCTGGACTTGAAGTAGTTGCTCAACCAAAAATTGACGTAACTTCTATGGAAAAAGGTCAAGATTGGGTTATCACTGCTGAAGTTGTTACAAAACCTGAAGTAAAATTGGGTGAATACAAAAACCTTGAAGTATCAGTTGATGTAGATAAAGAAGTAACTGACGCTGATGTTGAAGAGCGCATCGAACGTGAACGCAACAACTTGGCTGAATTGGTTATCAAAGAAGGTGCTGCTGAAGATGGCGACACTGTTGTTATCGACTTCGTTGGTTCTATCGATGGATTAGAATTCCCTGGTGGTAAAGGTGAAAACTTCTCTCTTGGACTTGGTTCAGGTCAATTCATTCCTGGATTCGAAGACCAATTGGTAGGTCACTCAGCTGGTGAAACTGTTGATGTAATTGTAACATTCCCAGAAGACTACCAAGCAGAAGAACTTGCAGGTAAAGAAGCTAAATTCGTAACAACTATCCACGAAGTTAAAGCGAAAGAAGTTCCAGCTCTTGACGATGAACTTGCAAAAGATATCGATGAAGAAGTTGAAACTCTTGCTGAATTGAAAGAAAAATATCGTAAAGAATTGGCAGTTGCTAAAGAAGAAGCATACAAAGATGCTGTAGAAGGTGCTGCAATCGATAAAGCTGTTGAAAATGCTGAAATCGTAGAACTTCCAGAAGAAATGATTCACGAAGAAGTTCACCGTTCAGTAAACGAATTCCTTGGAAACTTGCAACGTCAAGGTATCAACCCTGACATGTACTTCCAAATCACTGGAACTACTCAAGAAGACCTTCACAAACAATACGAAGCAGAAGCTGAGTCACGCACTAAGACTAACCTTGTTATCGAAGCAGTTGCGAAAGCTGAAGGATTTGACGCTACTGAAGAAGAAATCCAAAAAGAAATCGAGCAATTGGCTGCAGATTATAACATGGAAGTTGCCCAAGTACAAAGCTTGCTTTCAGCAGATATGTTGAAACACGATATCACAATCAAAAAAGCTGTTGAATTGATCACAAGCACTGCAACAGTAAAATAATTTTATAAAGTAAAAAGCCTACCGAAACCGGTGGGCTTTTCTTGTATGTTATTTTCCGAAAAACTCTTGAAGGTCATCCTGGCTAATTCCAATCATGGCTGGAATGCTTGTCCAGTTATCTTCGGTTAGGATGTAAGATTGATGGGGGTTAATCTGATTTCTTGTTTCAAAAATAGGCTCATTTACTTCTTCAGAGGTTTCAGTTAGTTCAATGAAACGTTCTATTAGATAGGTTTTGCGAGAAGTTCCCATGTGTTGGGTAGCATAGTCAAAGGCCTGTAATTCTCCTAATAAAATTAGCTTACTTTTGGCACGGGTGATGGCGGTGTAGATAAGATTACGCTCTAACATACGCTTGCTGGCACTGGTAATGGGAAGGATAACGACGGGAAACTCACTTCCCTGCGACTTATGGATACTCATGGCGTAGGCTAGGCGAATCTTGTACCATTCATTTCGAGGATAAGAAACCTCATTGCCATCAAAATCAATGACAATCTCATCTTGTTTGGACTCGGTGTATTTGGCAGGAATGAGATCCGCAATGTAGCCTAAATCTCCATTAAAAACATTGACTTCTGCATCATTGACTAAATGAATAACCTTATCTCCCGTACGATAATTCCATTGAGTAGCTTCAAAACTAATCTGTCCCTTTTGAAGAGGATTGAGGAGTTCTTGCATGAGTTGATTAATCGCATCGATTCCTGCTGTTCCTCGGTACATAGGTGCTAGAACTTGGATATCACGAGCGGGTATACCACTTCTGAGAGCTGCGTCTAGGATTTTTTCAATGGTCGCTGGGATATGATTACTAGCGATTTCAAAGTAGGAACGGTCTGCTTTTTTCTGCGTAAAATCTGCAGGTAAGATTCCTTGACGAATCTGGCTAGCAAGAGTGATAATGGTTGATTCTTCGCTCTGGCGGTAAATTTTTTCTAATCGTGTTTGCGGTAAACTTGGAATTTGGAGTAAGTCAGCTAGGACTTGCCCAGGACTGACAGAAGGCAACTGATCACTATCTCCAACGATGAGAATTTTACTAGTAGAGGAGATATTTGAGAAGAGTTGATTGGCTAGCCAAGTATCTACCATAGAGAACTCGTCTACGATAATAAAGTCAGCATCTAGATAATCTTCCAGGTGACTTGTATCATCATCACCGGTCATACCCAGGTGTCGGTGAATCGTAGCACTAGGCAAACCAGTTAACTCGTTCATTCGACGAGCTGCTCTACCAGTTGGTGCAGCTAGAAGAATTGGAAGACTACTCTTTTTTTTCAGGTCCAGTCCTTCTAAAAGTGCATAAACTGCGATGATACCATTGATAACAGTAGTTTTTCCTGTTCCAGGACCACCTGTTAGGATAAAGACCTTGTTTTGGATTGCATCACAGATGGCCTGTTTTTGAATAGTATCGTACTGAATGCCAAGTTCTTTTTCGACAGTTGAAATATATTTTTGAATACTCTCTTTGTTCTCGTCTTTGTCCTCTTTTCTTTCAAGGATTCTCATTAGATGCTTGTGGATGCCTTCTTCTGCATAGAAGAGACTATTGTCAAAAATTTTAGTGTCTACCTGCTGAACTTTGTCCTCTTCGATTAGATGTGACAATTCGAGGGCAACTTGATTAGGATCTAGTTCCACTGGTCGAGAGGATTCTAGAAGGTTTATGGTTTGTTCTAGTAAGTCCCTTGCTTCAACATAGGTATCGCCACTTTCCATACATGAATTCAAAAGTCTATGAATGATTCCAGCACGAAAACGTTCCGGAGATTTGCTTTCAATACCAAGTTCTTCCGCTAGTTGGTCGGCAATGGTAAAGCCCAATCCTTTGATATCCTCTACTAGCTGATAGGGATAATTTTCAACGACATTTAAGGTCTCTTCCTTGTATTCATCTAGAATTTGAATAGCTAATTTATTAGGGATACCATAATTAGCTAATTTAGCCAGGACCATTTCTGTCCCGTAGTTGAGACGGAGTGTAGAAATAAAGGCTTCTCGATTTTTAGCAGATAATCCAGAAATTGATTGGAGTTTTTCAGGATGCTCTAAAATTTTGTCGATAGTATTTTCACCATACATATCCACAATTTTTTGCGCCGTTTTAAGACCAATACCTTTAAAGTGGCTGCTTGAAAAATACTTAACCAAACCTTTGCTAGTCGGCTTTGCCCTCTCGTAGCGAGTGATTTGTAACTGTTGACCATATTTTGAGTGTTGGACAATTTGTCCCCAAAAAGTGTATTCCTCACCCTCAATAACGTCAGCCATGGTACCAGTTACGATGATTTCAAAATCATCAAAGTCTTCAGCATTGGTATCTTCAATCTCTATGAGTAGGATGCGATAAAAATTACTAATATTTTCAAAGATAATGCGCTCAATAGTGCCTGTAAAATATACTTCCATAGAAATCCTCAATAGAATAAGAAGAGGCTGAGATTGGTATGTCTCGGCCTCTTAGTGTTTTTAGAATGTTCCGATACGGTCTACTGGCCAGAAACGGAATTTAGCTTCCCCAACAATGTCTTTTGCTTTAAAGGTTCCAACATGACGACTGTCATTGGATACAAGACGATTATCCCCAAGCAAAAGATATTCTCCTTCTGGAATAGTAAAGGTAAAACTAGTGTTAAAATTAGCATCTAGAGTGAAGGCTTGAGATTTTTCAGCAATACTTCTAAAATACTCTCCTTTTTTACCATCCCAATTACTACCTGTATAGGTAGATTGAAGCTTATCCTCTTTAAAGCGTTTGAGGTATTCTGCTAGATAAGGCTCTTCTGTTTCTTTATCGTTGATGTAGAGCTTATCATTTTCATAGCGAATTTTGTCTCCTGGTAAGCCGATAACACGTTTGACAATATCCTTATTTTCGGCATCTTCGTGTGCAACCACAATATCATAGCGATCTACTGGAAGATGTTTAACAACAAATAGAATCTCGTTGTCAGCTAAAGTTGGGTCCATTGAGTGTCCTTCAACTCGAACATTACTCCAAAGAAAGACTCGACTAAGACCAATAAGTGCGAGAATGAGGAAAAAACCTCCCCACTCTTTTAAAAATGATTTAAAGAATTTCATGATTTACCTTTCTAGCAGTTTTCTAGCTTTTTCAGTATTTTTAAAATGAAGTTTGGCACAAAAGTTAAGACCTTCTATACCATAGGCTTGTAAAATTTGACTAGCTACCTTATCAGAAGCTGCTCCAGCACCACTTGGAAGTTGATAGCCAAGCTCCTGACTAAGATTTTCTAAGTTTTCAAGAAAAAGATCACGCGCAATGATAGAACTGACAGCTACAGCCAAGTATTTTCCCTCAGCTTTCTCCTCCAAGGTTACTGGGTTTGAGAAGTGATTAGCCTCATTTTTCAGATATTTATCATAGTTCTGTGGGCTGGTAAAGGCGTCGATAACAATTTTCTCAGGCTCAACACCCTTTTGAAGAAGGAGAAAAATCGCTTGATTGTGTAAGGCAACCTTTACAGAAACAGCATTGTAGCGTTCGCCAATGACTTCATTATATTTACTCGGAGAAAGCAGTAGTGCTTGATGTTGGATTTTTTCCTTAAGAAGTGGAGTAATCTGACGAATCTTTTGGTCAGTTAGTGTTTTAGAATCTCCAACCCCGAGTTTTCGTAAAAAGTCATGCTGATCTGGTCTTACAAAAGATGCCACTACAGCTAATCCTCCAAAGTAGGAACCATTTCCAACCTCATCTGTCCCAATTAAAGGGCAATCTTGGCCACTAATTTCTTGATTGGTTTGGTAACCAAAAAAGCTGGCATAATTTTCAGCAGATTCTCCTTGAAAGAGAACCTTTCCAGAAGTATAGACAGATATACTAGCCTCGGGAAGCTTAAAGAAGTAACGTATATAAGGGTTTTTACTAGGAATCAGAGAACTTTGATAGTGTGTTACAAAATTCTGAATTTCCTCTTCACTTGGTGTTAGTGTTATACTTGCCATAGTCTCTATTGTACCATAAAAGCAGGAGAATTGGTAAAAACTGACAAACTAAGTGAAATTTGGTATAATATCGTGAGGTGAATTTTATGGCAAATATAAATCGATATAAATTTACATTTGGTAAAAAGACATTAACTCTAACGACAGAGCATGATAACCTCTTTATGGAGGAAGTAGCAAAGGTTGCTACAGAAAAATATGAAGCAATTAAAGAGCAAATGCCTGGAGCTGATGATGAGACTCTAGCTATTTTATTAGCAATCAATTGTTTATCAACACAGTTGAGTCGTGAGATTGAATTTGATGATAAGGAGCAGCAATTAGAAGCACTTAGATATCAAGTTGTTGCGGCTAAACAAGAACAAAGTAAGATTGAGGATCCCTTATGATTTCGTTTCTTCTCTTATTAATTCTTGCTTGGAGTTTTTATATCGGCTATCGCAGAGGCTTGGTCCTACAAGTTTATTATCTTGTGGCAACGATTGTCTCAGCTTATTTTGCTGGCAATTTTTACCAGTCTCTAGGGGAAAAATTTCACTTGTTAATTCCCTATGCTAATCCTAAGGAAGGAACTGGTACTTTCTTCTTCCCATCGGATCAGCTCTTTCAATTGGACAAAGTCTTTTATGCAGGTATCGGTTATTTGCTAGCTTTTGCGGTTTTCTATAGTATCGGTCGTTTACTTGGTCTCTTTGTAAATCTAATACCAACAGAAAAGATTGATGGCAAATACTTCCGTATTGGTGCAGGAGTTCTATCGGTTGGAGTGACCTTGTTTGTACTCCAGATGATATTGACCATTCTTGCAACAGTTCCTTTGGAAGTCGTTCAAAATTCACTCGAAAAAAGTTTAGTAGCTAAACATATGATTCAAAGTATTCCAATTACTACTGACTTTATTAAACAAATCTGGGTAACCAAATTAATCGGATAAAAAGGGCGGGAAATTTTCCTAGCCTTTTGTTTACAATTCCATGAGCTTAATAGTCACTGTAATGAGAAAATCCAACTCTTGCTGACCGTTCTATTTGCTCGTCTATTAAGGAAAGAACATGAATACAAAAATACTAGAAACACTAGAATTTAACAAGGTCAAGGCTCTATTTGAACCTCATATTTTGACGGAACAAGGACTAGAGCAGTTAAAAGAGCTAGTCCCGACAGATAAAGCTGATAAAATTAGACAGGCCTTTGCAGAGATGAAGGAGATGCAGGAGCTCTTTGTTGAGCATCCTCATTTTAGCATTCTGACTACAAAAGCAATTGCCTCAACTTGCAAGCGTTTGGAGATGGGAGCAGACCTCAACATCGAGGAATTTCTTCTGCTCAAACGCGTCCTCTTAGCTAGTCGTGAATTAAAAAGTTTTTATGAAAATCTTGAAAATGTACGCTTAGACCACCTGGCAAGTTGGTTTGAGAAACTTCATGATTTCCCACATTTACAGGGCAATCTCCAAGCTATCAATGAAGCAGGCTTTATCGAGAATTTTGCCAGTGAAGAATTAGCACGGATTCGCCGTAAAATCCATGATAGCGAGAGCCAAGTTCGTGATGTCTTACAAGACCTCCTCAAACAAAAGACGCAAATGTTGACAGAAGGTATCATCGCTAGTCGAAATGGAAGACAAGTTCTTCCTGTCAAAAACACCTATCGCAACAAGATTTCTGGTGTCGTTCATGATATTTCTGCCAGTGGTAATACTGTCTATATCGAACCGCGTGAAGTGGTCAAGCTGAGTGAGGAAATTGCTAGTCTTCGTGCAGATGAACGCTATGAGATGATGCGTATCCTCCAAGAACTCTCTGAACGAGTAAGACCTCACGCAGCTGAAATTGCAAATGATGCATGGATTATTGGGCATTTAGACTTGATTCGGGCTAAGGTCCGCTTTATCCAGGAGACAGGAGCAGTGGTTCCACAAGTCTCTGAAGGACAGGAGATTCAACTCCTTCATGTTCGTCATCCTCTTGTGAAAAATGCTGTTGCTAATGATGTGCACTTTGGTAAGGATCTAACAGCCATCGTTATCACGGGTCCCAATACGGGTGGTAAGACCATTATGCTCAAAACCTTAGGGTTGACGCAATTGATGGCCCAGTCAGGTTTGCCGATTTTGGCCGATAAGGGCAGTCGTGTGGGAATTTTTGAGGAGATCTTTGCGGATATCGGAGATGAACAATCCATTGAGCAAAGCCTGTCAACCTTCTCTAGTCACATGACCAATATTGTTGATATTCTTGGTAAGGTCAATCAAAACTCGCTCTTGCTACTTGATGAGCTTGGAGCAGGTACAGATCCCCAAGAAGGGGCTGCTCTTGCCATGTCTATCCTAGAAGACTTGCGTTTGCGTCAGGTCAAGACTATGGCGACCACTCACTATCCTGAACTCAAGGCCTATGGCATTGAGACAGCCTATGTTCAAAATGCCAGCATGGAGTTTGATACAGCTAGCTTGCGTCCAACTTATCGTTTCATGCAAGGGGTTCCTGGTCGAAGCAATGCCTTTGAGATTGCTAAACGTCTAGGATTGTCAGATGTTATCGTAGGTGACGCTAGCAAGCAGATTAATCAAGACAATGATGTCAATCGCATTATAGAGCAGTTGGAAGAGCAGACACTTGAAAGCCGCAAACGTCTTGAGAATATTCGCCAAGTCGAGCAAGAAAACCTCAAGATGAATCGTGCTCTTAAAAAACTCTACAATGAGCTAAATCGTGAGAAGGAAACAGAACTCAATAAGGCGCGTGAACAAGCTGCTGAGATTGTTGAATTAGCTCTGACTGAAAGTGATGATATTCTTAAAAACCTTCACAGCAAATCTCAACTAAAACCACATGAGATTATCGAAGCCAAGGCCATGCTCAAGAAGTTAGCACCAGAAAAAGTTGATCTTTCCAAAAATAAGGTCCTCCAAAAAGCCAAGAAAAAACGAGCTCCAAAAGTTGGAGATGATATCATCGTTTTAAGCTATGGTCAACGAGGTACCTTGACCAATCAACTCAAGGATGGACGTTGGGAAGCCCAAGTTGGTTTGATCAAGATGACCCTTGAGGAAAGAGAGTTTGACTTGGTTCAGGCTCAGCAAGAAGCACCAGTCAAGAAAAAACAAGTTAACGTGGTCAAGCGTGCTGCTGGTAAAGCACCACAGGCTCGACTGGACCTCAGAGGCAAGCGCTATGAGGAAGCTATGGAAGCATTGGATGCCTTTATCGACCAAGCTCTACTCAACAACATGGCTCAAGTAGACATCATCCATGGTATCGGTACAGGAGTCATTCGTGAAGGAGTAACCAAATATCTCCAAAGAAACAAGCAAGTTAAGAGCTTTGGCTATGCGCCACAAAATGCAGGTGGTTCTGGAGCGACTATCGTTACCTTTAAAGGTTAACCAAGCTATAGAATGAAATGTCAAAAGAGTACCTATCAAGTGATAAGTACTTTTTTTGATGAATCAATTTCAATCATTATTCTTAGTGACTATTTTAAAAGTGGGCAATCGTTTTATAGCAAAAAATTTGATGAAGGCTTGTCTAGCTGAGGTTTATTTATGCTATACTGATAGTAACGTCATTTTTGGAGGTTGGTATGAAAAAACTCCCCTTAGCCTTTTCAGGTTGCTTATTGGGATTGGCTGGAGCAGGAAATCTCATCTTGGATATTTTTCCGCTTTTATCACACATCTTTAGTTTGTCAGGCTTGATTTTATGGTTTTATTTTTTGGTGAGCCACCTCAATAACTGGCATGAAAGTAAGCAAGAATTAAAGAAAGCCCCTGTTTTGTCAGGAATGGCAACCTTTCCCATGGCAGGAATGATTTTATCAACGTATTTATTACGAATCTTACCCCCGAACATGAGCATTGTTGCACAGATTCTCTGGTGGTTTGCTTTTCTTCTAGATGTTTACCTCATCTTATACTTTACAAAGAACTATGTCTTGGTTAAACAAAGGGCCAGTGCAACACCAACTTGGACGGTTCTTTATGTAGGTATAGCAGTAGCGAGCTTGACCTACCCAGTGGTGGGTATTATAGGGATTGCCTATGGAGCTTGGATTTTTGGTTTTATCTTAACCCTTATCCTTTATCCTCTTATTTATCAAGATTTGAAAAGAAATCCATTACCACTAGCTTTACTAGGGCAAGAAGGGATCTATTGTGCTCCATTTTCTCTCCTTTTAGCAGCACTAGTTCGGATAGGAGGTCCAGACCTTCCTAGCTGGATTTTGCTGGTCATGGTCCTTGCATCACAGACTTTCTTTTTCTTTGTCCTTAGTCGCTTGCCAAGAATTTTAAAACAGGGCTTCCAACCAGCCTTTTCAGCCCTAACTTTCCCAACTATCATCACGGCAACTTCCTTGAAAATGGCCCAGGGTATCCTACAGTTTCAAGTTCTTAACCTCCTCGTTTGGTTAGAAACTATCATTTGTTTAACAATCCTCATCTACGTATTAGTAGAATATGTGAGATATTTAAGAAAATAAAAGACCCCCTAGCACGGAGAAGTGTTAGGGGTTGTTCTATCTTGAACGTGTAAATCAATTAGATCAGCTTTCTCCTACTGTTCTTCATGTTCGGATAAAAAACAATAAGTCATAGTCCCAAAGATGGCTCCAATACTAAGACCAAAGACCAGTAAGGGGATCATTATCTCTGTTTGGATGATTTTTTCCAAGAATGTTGAAAGGGGTACCTGCTGAACGAAGAGTTTATGAAAGAGTAGCAGGGCAAATAAGCCAATCTCAATAATTATAAATACCAACCAACTACGAACTTTTATTTGGTGTTTGCTGTAAGTTTTGTAGATGATTTCTGATTTATCATCCTTTTCAAGATTCAGCTCTTTGACAGCTCTTTGGGCTTTTATACTCATGAACAAAATGAGTCCAAAATAGATGTAGGGCATAACCGATTGAACAATTTCTATAAAGCGTCCAAACAAAATATAGAACAGGAAGAGAAAGAAGGAAGAGTAAAAGATTTGGACCATGGAACGGGCGCAAGCCTTGTAGATAACCTCTTGACGGCATTCATCAAAGGGGCCTTGGATATGAAAGAAATTTCGAAGTAAGCGAGTTGTTAAATCTTCTTTTTGCATGGATAATTTCTCCTAAATGAACGATGTTACTTTGGTTCTTTTACGAATTGATAGAGATAATAAAGATAAGTGATAGAAGAAAGGGTAGCGATAGTGAATAGTAAATAATATTTCCAATCGCTTGAAATAACCGTCAGTTGTGGCAAGGATATAATCATAAAGCATAGTGCTAAGTTGAGTATGCGCGTTTTTTGGGAATCTATCTTTAGATAAGTCAGTCCTTTGTTGAGTGCTGGAACAAAGACAAGAACAAGGACTGTATCGTAGATGGGCAAGTTCCCTGAAATGATGATGAAGGCGAGTAGAGAACTGAACAAAAGATGATAGGTAAGTAACGTTACTAGTGATTTCATAAGTTTCCTCCTAATAGTCGTCTTGATCTTCCTTGGCTTTTCGAATGCGAAGCCAGACGACAAGTTGCATCACCAATCCGAAGAAGAAAGCTGCGAAAAGGATTGATGTGAAATGGCCTAGATTGAAAAGGTAACTAAGATAGTTCTTGTTATCATCCGTTAAGACATTGAGAAGAGGCATTCCAAAGAACATCAAAACTCCATAGACAAGTCCGGCTTTAAGGCCAGGGTAGCGTAACTGTTTCTTTTCTTTCTGGTTCAACATATCAGGGTCAATAGCAGTAATACCAGTTTTTTTAGTTTGAGTGGTGACATAGATTGCACAAATCATGGAAATCATAAAAATAATGATTGGATATCCGAAAGCGACAATTTGGGGATATTTATAAGAAAGGACAAAGGGAATGAGATTTCCAAAAATCATGAGGTAAAAGAGAACCATAAAGATTTTATTTCCAATGCGGTCAGCCTCGCGTTGTTTGTGTTCATCAAGTGGTCCAGAAATGCCATATGTGCGTTTGATGAGTTTTTCAGTGAGAGTTTCTTTTTTCATTTTTCTTCTCCTTATTAAAATTCGTCCTCCCAAAAGAGACTGTTGAGGTCTGTTTGGAGGCTATGAGCGAGATTGAGACAGAGTTCCAGGGTAGGATTGTACTTGTCATTCTCAATCATGTTGATGGTTTGTCTAGAGACACCGATATCTTTGGCAAGTTCAAGTTGGGATTTTCCCAGTTCCTTGCGGAATTCTTTCACACGGTTCATTCTTTCTCCTTTTTAGAACGTGTCGCATATATTTGACTATAGTATATTCTTTTCAAAACAAAATGTCAACTATTTTTGACATATTTCTAAAAGAATCTTGGTGATAATATTTCTATGTGAAAATCTTCTAGCGATTTTATGCTATAATGAAGAAAAATAATAGTGATTTGGATACCCTGAATGCTATCCAATAAAGAAAGAGCAGAAAATGAACCATAAGATTGCAATTTTATCAGACATTCATGGCAACACGACCGCCTTAGCTGGAGTGCTTGAGGACGCTAAAAAGTTGGGAGCAACTGAATATTGGCTCTTGGGAGATATTTTTCTTCCTGGGCCGGGAGCAAATGACTTGGTGGATCTTTTGAAGGACCTACCCCTTACAGCATGCGTTCGAGGAAACTGGGATGATTGTGTTTTAGAGGCTTTAGATGGGGAATATGGTTTAGAAAATCCCGAAGAAATTCAGTTTCTCAGGATGACTCAGTATCTGATGGAGCGTCTAAACCCAGAGCATATTGATTGGTTGAGAAATCTACCTATGGTAGCCAAGAAAGAAGTAGAAGGCTTGCGCTTTTCTCTTTCACATAATTTACCTGAGAAAAATTATGGTGGTGATTTGCTGGTTGAAAATGATACCGAAAAATTTGACCAGTTACTTGATGAAACTACTGATGTAGCCGTCTATGGTCATGTTCACAAGCAGTTGCTTCGCTATGGTAGCCAAGGTCAACAAATCATCAATCCAGGTTCGATTGGTATGCCTTATTTTGACTGGGTAGGGCTGAAAAATCACCGAGCCCAGTATGCCTTGCTTGAAGTTGAAAATGGTGAATTGGTCAATATCCAATTTCGTAAGGTTGCTTATGATTATGAAGCAGAGCTAGAATCAGCTAAGACCAAAGGACTTCCTTTTATCGAAATGTATGAAGAATTACGACGCGAGGATAACTATCGGGGGCATAATAGAGATTTGTTAGCTAGTTTAATTGAAAAGCATGGATATGTCGAGGATGTCAAGAATTATTTTGATTTTTTGTAAAAGGTGCTTTAACTAACAAATACTAAATAAAACGATTGGATTAGCCAATCGTTTTTAATATATCTTATTGTAATTGAGATTGATCTGGTAAGTAAGAACCACCGAGGTATGTCTTGCTGAGTTTTTCAAGGGTTCCATCTTGGTAGAGTTCTTTGAGGACCTTGTCGAATTGCTCTTTAAATTCTTTTTGGTCACTTGAGAAGATGATGTAGTTGTTTGGATTGTCGTTGCTTTCCAAGTCGACTACGTTCAAGTCTAAACCTCGGTCTTGAATAATTTTTTGAACAGAGATTTTATCAAAGACTAGGAAATCAAACTCACCATTAGCGAGGTCAGTCAGGCGCTTAGCCACATCCTCACCAGAGTATTGGATGGTTGCAGGATTGTCGGAGTGGCTTTGATTCCAGTCTGTAACGACTTTGGCAGTAGAAGTTCCTGTATCATCCTGAGTTGTTTTACCAGCGATGTCTTGGAGAGAAGTAAGAGCCTTGTCTTTTCTGCTCACGAGAACCAAAGGATTTTTAGCGATAGGTAGTGAGTAGAGATATTTGTCGGCTCTCTCTTTGGTATAGCTCAAGTTGTTGGCAGCAGCTTGGTAACGGCCGGCATCCACTCCAGGGAAGATACTTTCCCAGGCTGTTTTTTGGAATTCAATCTTGTATTGGTCTAGTTTTTCATCGACTGCTTTTAAAACTTCAACATCATATCCAGTTAAATTACCATCTTGTTCAAAGTCAAAAGGTGGGATGTCTCCGGCAGTGGCTACGACAATGGTTTTAGGGCTAGCAGTGGAAGTTGAAGTACTATCTTGTTTGGCTTGTCCACAGGCCACCAACAAGGGACTAATGGCTAATAATAAGAATAATTTTTTCATGTGTGTCTCCTTTACCTCATGATACCTAGCTTACCAGACAATCAATTAGATATCCAATATATATTTTTTATGGAAATGATAGAGAATGATTATGTTTTTCCTTATTAGTTTGTAGTATAAAAAAACAAAAATCTAGCATATATTTTTGACGTCAAGGGTATTAAATATTAAAATATAGGTTAGTAAATGGATTTTAAGGAGATGATTATGAAAAAAATTGTCACTATTGGACTAGCAGTTTTAATGGTTTCAACTTTGGTAGCTTGTTCTAATAATAAACAATCAAAGTCTACCAGTAATGAATCAACCACAGTAGTAACAACAATAGATTCATCAACAACTGAGATTACGCAAACTCAAACTTCTGAATTTTCGATTTTAACTGATGAAGAAATTAATAAGGCCAAGAAAATTGGTGAAATGAAGCAGCTCATGCCTAGACTGAATGCAATCGCCTATAAAATTTCGGATATAAGAATAGCTTCTCTACCAGAAGAGCAGCAAGAGTTTGAGAGGTCGAAAGCTAAATTAGAAGCTATACAATTAGAAGCTTCAACAAAAAAGTACAATGAACATTTATCAACTTATGGACCTGATGATACATTTATGCCAGAACCAAATCGTACGTACTTACTTAAAGAAGTAATTTATTATCGTGACATCATAAAGAATCTGGCTCATAAATTTGGTCTGGACCAATAACATATCGATAAAGTAGGCGCTGCATCGCCTGCTTTTTTTTGGAAAATGATTTTTTAGAATAGAGTAGATTAAGAATCAGTCGTAGTTTAATAGCTGATAGATATTTGATACTCTGAATAATGAAAAATCTCTGCAAGCTCTTTCAGAATGTGGTAAAATGGAAGCAGTAGAAATAGAAAAGGAAATCAATTATGAAATTTCTTGAGTTAAATAAAAAACGTCATGCGACAAAGCAATTTATTGATAAGCCTGTAGATCCTAAAGATGTTCGTACAGCTATTGAGATTGCTACTTTAGCACCAAGTGCTCACAATATCCAACCTTGGAAATTTGTTGTCGTTCGTGAGAAAAATAAAGAACTAGCCAAATTGGCTTATGGTACGAACTTTGACCAAGTTTCAGAAGCACCCGTAACGATCGTCTTATTTTCAGATACAGATTTACCAAAACGTGCGCGTAAGATTGCACGCATTGGAGGAGCAAAGAATTTTTCTGAAGAGCAACTTCAATACTTCTTGAAAAATCTCCCAGCTGAGTATACTCGATACAATGAACAGCAAATCAGTGACTACCTAGCCCTCAATGCAGGTCTCGTTGCTATGAACCTTGTCTTGGCGCTTACAGACCAAGGAATTGGTTCAAATATTATTCTTGGTTTTGACAAATCAAAAGTTAATGAAGTTTTAGACATTGATGCACGTTTTCGCCCAGAACTTTTGATTACAGTAGGTTACACAGACAAAAAATTAGAACCAAGCTATCGCTTGCCAGTTGATGAAATTATCGAAAAAAGATAGGAAGAAAAAATGACAACAATTGATTTTACAGCAGAAGTAGAAAAACGCAAAGAAGACCTTTTGGCTGACTTGTTCAGTCTTTTGGAAATCAACTCAGAACGTGACGATAGCAAGGCTGATGCGCAACATCCTTTTGGACCAGGGCCAGTGAAAGCTTTGGAAAAATTCCTTGAAATTGCAGACCGTGATGGCTATCCAACAAAAAATGTCGACAACTATGCAGGACATTTTGAGTTTGGTCAAGGAGAAGAAGTTCTTGGAATCTTTGCCCACATGGATGTGGTGCCAGCTGGTAGCGGTTGGGATACCGATCCTTACACTCCAACTATCAAGGATGGTCGCCTCTATGCGCGTGGTGCTTCAGATGACAAGGGTCCTACAACGGCTTGTTACTATGGTTTGAAAATCATTAAAGAGCTTGGCCTTCCAACTTCTAAAAAAGTTCGCTTTATTGTCGGAACTGATGAAGAATCAGGCTGGGCTGATATGGACTACTATTTTGACCACGTAGGACTAGCAAAACCAGACTTTGGTTTCTCTCCAGATGCTGAATTCCCTATCATCAATGGTGAAAAAGGGAATATCACAGAATATCTCCACTTTGCCGGTGAAAATACTGGTGCAGCTCGTCTTCACAGCTTTACTGGTGGCTTACGTGAAAATATGGTTCCTGAATCAGCAACGGCTGTTGTTTCAGGTGACTTGGCTGATTTGCAAGCTAAGCTAGACGACTTCGTTGCAGAACACAAGCTTAGAGGAGAAATCAAAGAAGAGAACGGCAAGTACAAGGTTACGATTATCGGTAAATCTGCCCATGGTGCTATGCCTGCATCAGGTATCAATGGTGCGACTTATCTTGCTCTCTTCCTCAGCCAGTTTGCCTTTGAAGGTCCTGCAAAAGACTACCTTGACATTGCTGGTAAGATTCTCTTGAATGACCATGAAGGTAAAAATTTGAAGGTTGCTCATGTGGATGAAAAAATGGGTGCCCTTTCTATGAATGCTGGTGTCTTCCGCTTTGACCAAGCAAGTGCTGACAATACCATTGCTCTTAACTTCCGTTATCCAAAAGGAACAAGCCCAGAGCAAATCAAGACAGTTCTTGAAACCTTGCCAGTTGTTTCAGTTAGCTTATCAGAACATGGTCACACACCTCACTATGTACCAATGGAAGATCCACTTGTTCAAACTTTGTTGAATGTTTACGAAAAACAAACAGGTCTTCAAGGTCACGAACAAGTCATCGGTGGTGGAACATTTGGCCGTCTCTTGGAGCGTGGTGTAGCCTATGGTGCTATGTTCCCAGATTCTATCGATACCATGCACCAAGCCAATGAATTTATCGCCTTGGACGATCTTTTCCGTGCGGCAGCCATCTACGCTGAAGCTATCTATGAATTGATCAAATAATCATTTAGAAGTCTGAGATTCACTCTTAGACTTCTTTTTGAAATTGCTAGAGAAAGAGAAGAATCCATGTCAGAAATTCAAAAAATCAAACAAGCTATCATGGAAGATCCGCAAAATAAAAGCTATACAGAGCAGGGGATAGAGCCTCTATTTGCAGCACCACAAACAGCTCGCATCAATATCATCGGTCAAGCACCTGGTCTCAAAACCCAAGAAGCAGGACTCTACTGGAAGGATAAAAGTGGCGACCGCTTGCGAGAGTGGTTGGGTGTAGATGAAGACACTTTTTATAATTCAGGTTACTTTGCAGTCATGCCCATGGACTTCTATTTTCCGGGGCATGGGAAATCTGGTGACCTACCACCTCGCTCAGGTTTTGCAGAGAAGTGGCATCCAAAACTTTTGAAGGAGTTGCCAGATATTCAATTAACGCTCTTGATAGGACAGTATGCTCAGGCCTATTATTTAAATGAGAAAGTTAGTGGTAAAGTAACAGAGCGGGTTTGTCACTATCAGGATTATTTACCAGAATTTTTTCCTCTGGTACACCCATCCCCACGAAATCAAATCTGGATGAAAAAAAATCCTTGGTTTGAAGCAGATGTTTTGCCTGATTTGAAAAAGAGAGTAAAGAAAATAATTGGAGAATAGAGATGAAAGAAATCGCTTTTGAGGATTTTTACAAACTGTGTCAGAATGGCTGTTCGACCATTATTGATGTGAGAGAAGAAGCAGAGTTTCATCAGGTGCATATTGAAAGTGCTCAAAACCTTCCCTTGAGTTCTTTGGCTGACACCTATGAAGTCTTGGATAAGAATCAGACCTACTATCTCATTTGTAAGTCAGGTATTCGTTCAGCTCATGCCTGTCAATTTCTAGTAGAAAAGGGTTATGATGTCGTCAATGTTCCAGCTGGTATGGATGCTTTTGAATAAAAAATAAATTCCTTGGAGAAAGGAAATAGAGTCTTTTCTCCAAGGAATTTTTTAAACAAAATAGTTCAGAAAATTGAAAACATTTTAGAATTATTTTATGATAGCCTTTTCTTGCTTTTAATCATGTTATACTAAGAAAGTATTTTATTTTTTATATAAGGAGAGTTTATGGCTAAAAAAGGTGCTTTAACAGGGTTACTCCTGTTTGGAATATTTTTTGGTGCGGGTAACTTGATTTTCCCCCCTACCCTAGGTGCTCAATCTGGGGAACAATTTCTCCCTGCCATCGCAGGTTTTGTATTTTCGGGTGTTGGGATTGCCGTTTTAACCTTAATCATTGGTACTTTGAATCCAAAGGGTTATATCTATGAAATCTCTAAAAAGATTTCGCCTTTGTTTGCGACGATTTATCTGGCAGCCTTGTACTTATCGATTGGTCCATTCTTTGCCATTCCACGTACAGCGACAACATCTTACGCAGTCGGGATTAGTCCCCTATTGGCTGAAGCAGATAAGGGATTAGGTTTGATTGTCTTCACACTTATCTACTTTGTTGCAGCATATTTAATCGCACTCAATCCTTCAAAGATTTTGGATCGTATTGGTCGTATCTTGACTCCAGTATTTGCTCTTTTAATTATCATCTTGGTAATTCTAGGTGCCTTCAAATATGGAGCCAATGCACCACAAACGGCTACTGAAGCTTATCAAATTTCAGCCTTTGGTGCAGGGTTCTTAGAAGGTTACAATACTCTCGATGCTCTTGCCTCAGTTGCCTTTAGTGTAATTGCGGTTCAAACCTTGAAACAACTTGGATTTTCAAGCAAAAAAGAGTATATTTCAACCATTTGGGTAGTCGGTATTGTCGTAGCACTCGGATTTAGCGCTTTGTACATCGGATTAGGTTTCCTTGGAAATCACTTCCCAGTAACAGAAGAAGCGATGAAGGGTGGAACCCCAGGGGTTTATATCCTGTCACAAGCGACTCAAGAAATCTTTGGTTCGACTGCTCAACTATTCCTTGCAGCCATGGTAACCGTTACTTGCTTTACAACGACTGTAGGGTTGATTGTATCTACTGCCGAGTTCTTTAATGGGCGATTCCCGCAGATTGACTACAAGATTTATGCGACTGTATTTACTTTGATTGGATTTGCTATTGCCAACCTTGGTCTTGATGCAATCATCAAATACTCAGTTCCTGTTCTTGTAATCCTCTATCCAATTACTATTACCATTGTCATGATTGTCATTGTTAACAAATTTGTACCACTTTCAAAACCAGGGATGCAATTGACAATGGCTCTTGTTACAGCTATTGCCGTAACTAGCGTATTAGCAAGTTCGTTTGAGATTGCAACTCTTACAAATCTGATCAATTCTTTACCATTTGCCAATGCTTCACTGCCTTGGTTAATTCCAGCGATTATCGGTATCTTACTTTCTCTTGTTCTTCCAAACAAACAAGAAAGTGAAGCCTTTGAAATGGAATAATAAAAAACCTTGGCATTAGCCGAGGTTTTTTATTATTGAAAATGATCTTAGTTAGTTTTTTCAGTATATCCAAGATCTTTTAACATTTTCTCAGAAGCGCTAAAGCTAACACTGTCACCAATACCAGAGTATTCATCTGGTAAGGCTTTTTTAAGTTCGTCAAGACTTGCAACTGTGAAGTCAATTTCAGTATGTTGAACGACTTTGCCGTCTTTAATCTCAATGCTATGAGTAACACCTTTGAGGCCTTCATAGCCTTTATAAGCTTCTTCAACGGATGCTTTAAGAGTTTCTGCAGTAGTGCCGATAGCCTCTGGGTCATAGACGTTATGACCTGAATGTTTCAATACGTTATCTCCATCTACAGTGTATGTTAAAGTAGAATTAAGATCACTATGAGTATCATTTACAAAGGTCACTGTTTTTACTTCAGATTTGTTTTCTGTAGTTTGTTGGCTAGTAGAGTCTACCTGTGTAGTTTCACCTTTTGCTGAGCTAGTTGATGAAGATGATGATTGTTTTGAACATCCCAACAAGATAGCTAATGGTAAAGCTACACAAAGAGTCATTTTAAAATATTTGTTCATGTCTTTTCCTTTCATAATTAAGAACTAACTTCATTATATCACAGCTTAATTTTGCAATCAAATTATCTAAGTTTTTCATTTTTGCTCAACCTAAAAAGGGAAAAGTGATATAATATTAGGAAGAGGTGAAGAAATGAATCAAACTGTAGAATATATTAAAGAACTAACTGCTATCGCGTCGCCAACAGGTTTTACCCGTGAAATTACGAATTATTTGGTCGAGACTCTTGAAAAACTAGGTTATCAACCAATCCGTACTGCCAAAGGTGGTGTCAACGTTACTGTTAAAGGTAAAAACGATGAGAAGCAGCGTTATGTAACTGCCCATGTGGATACCTTGGGAGCTATCGTTCGCGCTGTTAAGCCAGACGGTCGTCTCAAAATGGACCGTATCGGTGGCTATCCTTGGAACATGATTGAAGGCGAAAACTGTATGGTCCATGTGGCTAGTACAGGAAAAACAGTTTCAGGTACGATTTTGATCCACCAAACTTCTTGCCATGTCTATAAGGATGCGGGAACAGCTGAACGCACTCAGGACAATATGGAAGTGCGTTTGGATGAAAAAGTGACCAACGAAAAAGAAACACGCGCACTCGGTATTGAGGTTGGTGATTTTATCAGCTTTGACCCACGAACTGTCGTGACTGATTCAGGATTTATCAAATCGCGTCATTTGGATGATAAGGTCAGTGCTGCTATCCTCCTCGATCTCCTCAAAGTATATAAAGAAGAAGGAGTTGAACTTCCCGTCACTACGCATTTTGCTTTTTCAGTCTTTGAAGAAGTGGGGCATGGTGCTAACTCAAGTATCCCTAGTCAAGTTGTCGAATATCTGGCAGTAGATATGGGAGCGATGGGAGATGACCAGCAGACGGACGAGTACACAGTCTCTATCTGTGTCAAAGATGCTTCGGGTCCTTACCACTATGAATTCCGTCAACATTTAGTTGCTTTAGCTAAAGAGCAAGACATTCCATTTAAACTCGATATCTATCCATTTTACGGTTCGGATGCTTCTGCAGCCATGTCAGCTGGAGCAGAGGTTAAGCACGCTCTTCTAGGAGCAGGAATTGAGTCTAGTCATTCTTATGAGCGTACTCATATTGATTCTGTAGTGGCTACTGAGCGTATGGTAGATGCTTACCTCAAGAGTGACTTGGTGGACTAAGATGTGCTTGATTTGTCAACGAATTGAATGGATTAAGGCAGGGGAAAATCCCTACTTTGTAAAGGAACTAGAAACAGGATATGTCGTAATTGGTGACCACCAGTATTTTGAAGGCTATACTCTCTTCTTAGCCAAGGAACATGTTACAGAATTACATCATCTACATCCAACTGTCAAACTTCGCTTTTTAGAGGAAATGAGTTTGGTCCAAGAAGCTGTCTCTAATGCTTTTGCTGCTCAAAAGATGAATGTAGAGTTGTTAGGAAATGGGGATGCACATGCTCACTGGCATATTTTTCCGAGACGAGAGGGTGATATGAAGGGACACGGGCTTAACGGTCGTGGCCCAGTTTGGTGGGTCCCATGGGAAGAAATGGTTGCTGAGGAATATCACGTTAAAGACCGGAGACTGGAAAACTTGATTGCGACATTATCAGAAACTTTAAACCAGATAGTAAAATGAAAGGATTAAAGATGAAGAAAAGATATCTTGTATTATCAGGATTATTAGCATTGACATTAGCAGCTTGTTCGCAAGAAAAACCAGCAACTTCAGAAACTCAGACTTCAACGGAAGAAAAAACTTTCCAAGAAGGAACTGTGGGAAGTAAGTCTCAGGCAGCTAGTCAAAAGAAAGCAGAAGTAGTCAACAAAGGAGATCACTACAGCATTCAAGGCAAGTACGATGAGATTGTTGTCGCTAATAAGCATTATCCTATGTCAAAAGACTACAATCCTGGAGAAAATCCTACCGCAAAGGCAGAACTGTTAAAACTCATTGCAGCTATGCAGCAAGCAGGTTTCCCAATCAGCGACCACTATAGTGGTTTCAGAAGTTATGAAACTCAAACTCAACTTTATCAGGACTATGTCAACCAAGACGGAAAGGCAGAGGCTGACCGCTATTCTGCACGACCTGGATATAGTGAACACCAAACTGGCCTTGCTTTTGACCTAATTGGAACAAATGGAGATTTAGTGACTGAAGAAAAGGCTGCTCAATGGCTATTGGACCATGCTGCAGACTATGGCTTCATCGTTCGCTATCTCAAAGGTAAGGAAAAAGAAACAGGCTATATGGCTGAGGAATGGCATCTTCGCTATGTTGGCAAAGAAGCCAAGGACATCGCTGCAAGTGGTCTCAGCTTGGAAGAGTATTACGGCTTTGAAGGTGGGGACTATGTTGATTAGTCGCAAAATATCTTGCAAGAATGCTTGAAATTTGATAAAATGAATAATAATTAAATAGGAATCTGCAAGACTAGTATCTCAGGGGAAGTATATCAGGGAGGAGAGCCGTGACTGAAAGCTCTCTATATGAAAGCTGGGTGAATTCACTTGCCTATGGATTCAGAAATAAAGGTCTGACTTGTCAGATAAAAACGGATGGTACCGCGTGTCAACGCTCCGAGTGTGGAGTTTTTGGCATGTGGTTTTCTTTTTATCTACGAGAGACTGATGGAGGAATTATGTCAACTATTGAAGAACAATTAAAAGCGCTTCGTGAAGAAACGCTAGCTAGCTTGAAGCAGATTTCTGCTGAAAATGAAAAAGAGCTGCAAGAATTGCGCGTCTCTGTCCTTGGTAAAAAAGGTTCCCTTACTGAAATCCTGAAAGGGATGAAAGATGTTTCTGCAAAAATGCGTCCTGTTATCGGAAAACACGTCAATGAAGCTCGTGATGTTTTGACAGCTGCATTTGAAGAATCAGCTAAGCTCTTGGAAGAAAAGAAAGTGGAAGCTAAACTAGCAAGTGAGAGCATTGATGTTACGCTTCCAGGTCGTCCAGTTGCGACTGGTCACCGTCACATCCTCACACAAACTAGTGAAGAAATCGAAGATATCTTCATCGGGATGGGTTACCAAGTAGTGGATGGTTTTGAAGTTGAACAAGACTACTATAACTTTGAACGTATGAACCTTCCAAAGGATCACCCAGCTCGTGATATGCAGGACACTTTCTATATCACAGAAGAAATCTTGCTCCGTACTCACACGTCTCCAGTTCAGGCGCGTGCTATGGATGCCCATGATTTTTCAAAAGGTCCTTTGAAGATGATCTCACCAGGGCGTGTATTCCGTCGTGATACGGACGATGCGACTCATAGTCACCAGTTCCACCAAATCGAAGGATTGGTTGTAGGGAAAAACATCTCTATGGCGGATCTTCAAGGAACCCTCCAGTTGATTGTACAAAAAATGTTTGGTGAAGAGCGTCAAATTCGTTTACGTCCATCTTACTTCCCGTTCACTGAGCCATCTGTTGAGGTAGATGTTTCATGCTTCAAGTGTGGAGGAGACGGCTGTAACGTATGTAAGAAAACTGGTTGGATCGAGATTATGGGTGCCGGTATGGTTCACCCACGTGTCCTTGAGATGAGTGGTATCGATGCAACTGTCTACTCTGGTTTTGCCTTTGGTCTTGGACAAGAACGTGTAGCTATGCTCCGTTACGGAATCAACGATATTCGTGGATTCTACCAAGGAGATGTCCGCTTCTCAGAACAGTTTAAATAAGATTGAAACCTGAAACACAGTCCTATACAGTTCTAGTCATTTTCTCTCGCTGAGAAATGGTGAGGACTGACTCGAAGAAAAAGAAAGGAATTGAAAAGGTCTTGCTTGCTAAGATCTTACAATCAGAATTATGTTAGTATCATATAAATGGTTAAAAGAATTGGTGGACATTGATGTACCATCACAAGAGTTGGCTGAAAAAATGTCAACCACAGGGATCGAAGTAGAAGGTGTGGAATCACCTGCTGCTGGTCTCTCAAAAATTGTCGTCGGTGAGGTCTTGTCTTGCGAAGATGTGCCCGAAACTCACCTTCATGTTTGTCAGGTTAACGTTGGCGAAGAAGAAGCTCGTCAAATCGTCTGTGGAGCACCAAATGTGCGTGCTGGCATCAAGGTCATGGTAGCTCTTCCAGGTGCACGCATTGCTGATAACTACAAGATCAAAAAAGGGAAAATCCGTGGTTTGGAATCTCTCGGAATGATCTGCTCACTTGGTGAATTAGGGATTTCTGACTCCGTTGTACCGAAAGAATTTGCAGATGGGATCCAAATCTTGCCAGCAACTGCTGTTCCAGGTGAGGAAGTCTTCTCCTATCTAGACTTGGATGATGAAATCATCGAGCTTTCCATCACTCCAAACCGTGCAGATGCTCTTTCTATGCGTGGAGTGGCGTATGAAGTAGCCGCTATCTATGACAAGGCAGTCAACTTTAAAGACTTTACTTTGACTGAAACTGATCAAGCTGCAACTGATGCTCTTTCTGTCAGCATTGACACAGACAAGGCTCCTTACTATGCAGCCCGTATCTTGGACAATGTGACCATCGCACCAAGTCCACAATGGTTGCAAAACCTCCTCATGAACGAGGGCATTCGTCCTATTAACAATGTCGTTGACGTGACCAACTATATCCTGCTTTACTTTGGTCAGCCTATGCATGCCTTTGACTTGGATACCTTTGAAGGATCTAATATCCGTGTGCGTGAAGCGCGTGCAGGTGAGAAATTGGTGACCTTGGACGGGGAAGAACGTGAGTTGGAAACAAGTGACCTCGTGATTACGGTCGCTGACAAACCAGTAGCCCTTGCAGGTGTCATGGGTGGACAAGCTACAGAAATCTCTGAAAAGTCTACTCGTGTCGTCCTTGAAGCTGCTGTCTTCAATGGCAAATCTATCCGTAAGACAAGTGGTCGCCTCAACCTTCGTTCTGAATCATCTTCTCGCTTTGAAAAAGGCATCAATGTGGCAACCGTTAATGAAGCCCTTGATGCAGCAGCAAGCATGATTGCGGAATTGGCTGGTGCGACAGTACGGAAGGGAATCGTTTCAGCAGGCCACTTGGACACTTCTGATGTGGAAGTTTCTTCTACTCTTGCAGACGTCAACCGTGTCCTTGGTACCGAGCTTTCCTACACGGATGTAGAGGAAGTCTTCCGTCGTCTTGGATTTGGCCTTTCTGGAAATGCTGAAGCCTTCACAGTTAGCGTTCCACGTCGCCGTTGGGATATCACTATCGAAGCGGACCTCTTTGAAGAAATCGCTCGTATTTATGGTTACGATCGCTTGCCAACCAGTCTTCCAAAAGATGATGGGACAGCCGGTGAATTAACAGCGACACAAAAATTGCGTCGTCAAGTTCGTACCATTGCAGAAGGTGCTGGATTGACAGAAATCATCACCTACGCTCTGACAACTCCTGAAAAAGCAGTGGAGTTTACGACTACACCAAGCAACTTAACGGAGCTCATGTGGCCAATGACTGTGGACCGTTCAGTTCTCCGTCAAAATATGGTTTCAGGTATTTTGGATACAGTTGCCTACAACGTAGCACGTAAGAATAAAAACTTGGCTCTTTATGAGATTGGAAAAGTCTTCGAGCAAATCGGTAATCCAAAAGAAGAATTGCCAAATGAAATCAACAGCTTTGCCTTTGCCTTGACAGGTTTAGTCGCTGAAAAAGACTTCCAGACTCCAGCTGTTCCAGTTGACTTCTTCTATGCTAAGGGAATTTTGGAAGCTCTATTTGCTCGCTTGGGTCTTGAAGTGACCTATACAGCAACGCAAGAGATCAAGAGTCTTCACCCAGGACGTACAGCCTTGATCTCACTTGGTGATCAAGTTCTTGGATTCCTCGGTCAAGTGCACCCTGTGACAGCTAAGGCTTACGATATTCCAGAGACTTATGTAGCGGAGCTTAACCTTTCAGCGATTGAAGAAGCCCTTCAACCAGCAGCAGCCTTTGTGGAAATTACTAAATTCCCAGCAGTCAGCCGTGATATCGCTCTTCTCCTCAAGGCAGAAGTGACTCACCAAGATGTGGTAGACGCCATCAAAGCTGCTGGCGTGAAACGTTTGACAGATATCAAACTTTTCGATGTCTTCTCAGGTGAAAAACTAGGACTTGGTATGAAGTCCATGGCCTATAGCTTGACTTTCCAAAATCCAGAAGATAGCTTGACAGACGAAGAAGTCGCACGCTATATGGAAAAAATCCAAGCATCACTCGAAGAAAAAGTGAATGCAGAAGTGCGTTAAGAGTTTAAAATCCATCCCTAAGGATGGATTTTTTAGTACAAAAAATCATCAAGTTTTAACTTGATGATTTAATCAACTTGGTGGAGAAATTAAGTCCTATTTAATACTGCTAAAAGCGGGCTAGCCATCCATGTTTTTTGTCATCCAATCAGCTAAGAAGTGGTAAGTATCATGTCGATTGATTTCGTTCAGAATTTCATGACGAGCCTCTTCAACTAATCGAAGGCTGACTCTTGAATGTGAAGCCTTTAAGAGTTTTACAAATCTTTCTATACCTTTACCATTTTCTCCCAGAGGGTCTTCTTGTCCTGAAATAACGAGAATAGGAAGTTGGACTGGAATCTCGGCTATCATTTTTTTACTAGCTACTTGATTAGAGAAGTAAAAAATAGTTCTGTACATAGGAATAGTAGGAATGAATTGACAGAATGGATCCTTCAGATAAGCTTGGTTGGATTCTTCATTTTTCGAGAGCCAATCTACAGATGTTTTCGGATTCTTAATACTTCGATTAAAACTATCAGTTGATAGATAGGTCAGTAGTTTACTACGGTGTTTATCCCCTTTTATAAGTCGGATGCATTCTGTTAGGATGAGAGCGAAACTAGTCAGAAATTGAGGTTGTTGGCCAGTTCCCATGATGATCAGGGCATTGATAGGTGGTTTTCTTTTAGCTACATAATAGCGACACATAAGAGAACCCATAGAATGACCTAGAAGGATGATAGGGAGTCCAGGATAGCTTTCTTGAATAAAGGAGGTCACTCTTTCAATATCATCGATGAGTTCCTCGGGAGATTCGGGAAAAACTCCGAGCTGACTTGGATCTTGAGCAGTAAAACCATGACCGAGATGATCATGACCAATAACAGTAAAACCTTCTTTATTCATGGCTAGAGCAAATTCTTCATATCGTTCTATGTACTCTACCATCCCATGTACAAGCTGAAGAATGGCTTTTGGGTGTTCAGCTTCCCAAATGATTAAGTTATTGTTGTTTGGCTCGAGTTTAAGTCTTTTTTTCATATCAAATTCCTTGTCTATGATAATCCATTTTCTATCATAAATATATCACAAAAAAGTTCGATAAGCTACAAGATGATGAAGATTTCTAGTAACAATTCAGGACATTGTCAACGAATTTATCAAGAAATGAGTACAATATATTTATCACTTAAAAACTGGAGGAATAAGATATTTGGGGAAGAGCAAATAAATTCTCAATCCAGTAAATATCTTTATTTAAAACCAAGATTTAAAAATGTACATAAATCCTTGTAATGCCCAAAAAAAGGAGTATAATGAGTGTAGAAACAATAGGAGGTGGATCATGTTAGAAATCCGCAATCTTGAAAAAAGTTTTGGTCCCAAACAAGTCTTGTTTGGTGTTGACTTTCAAGCTCAACCTGGACGAATTTTAGGTCTAGTTGGAAAAAATGGAGCTGGGAAGACGACCATTTTTCATAGTATATTAAAATTTTTGGATTATCAGGGTGAGATTAGGCTTAATGGGCAAGAAATTGAGCAGGAAACCTATGCCCAGATTGGTTATTTACCTGAAGAACGTAGTCTCATGCCTAAGTTAACAGTTCTAGAGCAGGTTCGTTACCTAGCAATGTTAAAAGGAATGAACGCTAAAGAAGTCAAAGAAAAACTCCCTCAATGGATGGAGAAACTGGAAGTCAAGGGGAAACTGACAGACAAAATTAAGAGCCTTTCAAAAGGGAATCAGCAGAAGATTCAGTTAATTATCACCTTGATGCATGAACCAGATCTGATCATTCTAGATGAACCTTTTAGTGGCCTAGATCCAGTCAATACCGAACTACTCAAACGCGTTATCTTAAAAGAAAAAGAGCGTGGAGCGATTATCATTTTTTCAGATCACGTCATGACCAATGTTGAAGAGCTTTGTGATGATATCCTGATGATTCGCGATGGGCGTGTGGTTTTGCATGGACCAGTTCAAGATGTCCGCAATCAATACGGAAAAACGCGCCTCTTTGTTGCAAGTGAAAAGAGTCAGGAAGAATTGGAAAGTCTTCCTCATGTCACTCATGCTAGCTTGACCAAGCAGGGGACTTGGAAGCTAATTCTAGATGATGAAAATGCTGGACAGGAGCTCTTTGAGATTTTAACCCAAGGACACTATATTGCGACCTTCGACCAGCAAGCTCCAACAATCGATGAAATTTTTAAACTAGAATCAGGGGTGGAAGTATGAAAAATATGTGGGTAGTTATTAAAGAAACTTATTTGCGACACGTCAAATCTTGGAGTTTCTTTTTCATGGTTATTTCGCCTTTCTTGTTCCTTGGACTTTCAGGAGGTATCGGGTATCTGCAAGGGTCTTCTTTGGCTCAAAATAATAAGATTGCAGTGATTAGTTCGGTTTCAGCAGTGACGGAAGGATTAAAGGGGACCAATGGAATCAACTTTGATTATAAGGATGAAGCCAGTGCTCAGGCAGCTATCAAAGATGAAGAAATCAAGGGTTATTTGATTATTGATAAGGAGGATAGTGTGCTTAAGGCAACCTATCATGGTGAGACTTCATTAGAAAGTGGTATTAAGTTAGCCGTGACAACTAAGTTGAATGAGCTCCAATACCAACTTAATCGCTCGGAAGCAAATTTGTCTCAGGAACAGGAACAACGTTTGGCACAAACTGTTCAATTTACAGAGCAAATTGATGAAGCCAAAGAGAACAAAAAGATGGTCCAAACCATTGCAGCAGCTGGACTTGGATTCTTCCTTTATATGATTTTAATAACTTATGCCAGTGTCACTGCTCAAGAAGTGGCTAGTGAAAAAGGTACTAAAATCATGGAGGTAGTTTTCTCAAGCATTCGTGCCAGTCATTATTTCTATGCACGTATGATTGCCTTGCTTTTTGTAATATTGACTCATATCGGCATTTACGTTTTTGGTGGACTAGGAGCTATTTTCTTCTTTAAAGATATGCCATTCATGGCTAATTCAGGTGTTCTAAACCATTTGGGAGAAGCCTTTTCGGTCAATACCTTGTTGTTTGTCTTGGTCAGTCTCTTTATGTATGTAGTTTTAGCAGCCTTCCTAGGTTCTATGGTTTCTCGTCCTGAGGATGCAGGTAAGGCCTTGTCACCTTTGATGCTCTTGATTATAGGAGGGTTCGTTGGAGTAACCGCCCTAGGTGCTTCAGGAGACAATCTGATTTTGAAAATTGGATCCTATATTCCCTTTATTTCTACTTTCTTTATGCCTTTTAGAGCCATTAATGGTTACGCTAATGGTTTAGAATCTTGGATTTCCCTTGGCATAACTGTTGTTTTTGCAGTAGTTGGAACAGTCTTTATCGGAAGAATCTATGCTAGTCTAGTCCTTCAAACGGATGATTTAGGCATCTGGAAAACCTTAAAACGAGCTTTAAACTATAAATAAAGTATCAGACCTGTGAGTGTAGCTTGCAGGTCTTTTATACTCTTCGAAAATCAAATTCAAACCACGTCAGCTTCCATCTGCAACCTCAAAACAGTGTTTTGAGCAGCATGTGGCTAGCTTCCTAGTTTGCTCTTTGATTTTCATTGAGTATTAATTAGCTAAAATATTTCACATTAATTTTTTCTAAACCTTTGACTAATAAGGAAAATTATCGTACAATAAGGAGTACATGATAAAATGAGACCAGAGTTTGTTTGCTCTGGTGTTAGTAGTTAAAAAATGAGGAGAAACGCTTTGGAATTAGAAGTATTTGCTGGGCAAGAAAAAAGTGAACTATCTATGATTGAGGTGGCTCGTGCCATCCTAGAACTTCGTGGTCGTGACCACGAAATGCATTTTAGCGATTTAGTGAATGAAATCCAAAACTATCTGGGTACCTCTAATAGCGATATTCGTGAAGCACTACCTTTGTTCTATACAGAGTTAAACTTTGACGGAAGCTTCATCTCTCTCGGAGATAACAAATGGGGACTTCGTTCTTGGTATGGAGTTGACGAAATCGATGAGGAAATCATTGCCCTAGAAGAAAGCGATGACGAAGAAGTAGCACCTAAGGCTAAGAAGAAACGTGTTAATGCCTTTATGGATGGTGATGCAGATGCCATTGATTACAGTGCAGATGATCCAGAGGATGAGGACGCCTACGAAGAAGATCCAGCACTTTCTTATGATGATGATAATCCAGATGATGAGAAAAACGAAGTAGAAGCTTACGATGCTGAGATTAACGAAATCGCACCAGACGATCTTGGAGAAGATGTCGAACTCGTTGAAGAAGACGATGAAGATGCCGAAGATGCCGAAGATGAAGAAGAATAAAGAATAATGCAAAGCCACAAGAAGGATTCTTGTGGCTTTTTAAGTTTTTTCTAATAAGGAAGAATGGAAAAAAAGGAGCATTTTTGATAAGATAGGAATATGGATTTTGAAAAAATTGAACAAGCATATACCTACTTATTAGAGAACATTCAAATCATTCAAAATGATTTGGCAACAAATTTTTACGATGCCTTGATTGAGCAAAATAGCATCTATCTAGATGGGCAAACTAATCTTCAGGTTGTTAAGGATAATAACAAATCTTTAAAGAGATTGGCTCTGAGAAAAGAGGAGTGGCTTAGAACCTATCAGTTTCTCTTGATGAAAGCTGCTCAGACAGAACCCCTTCAAGCAAATCACCAGTTTACACCGGATACAGTAGCCTTGTTGCTTATTTTTATAATTGAGGAACTATGGCCAGGCCAAGAATTAAATCTGTTAGAATTAGGATCTGGTATGGGGATATTGGGTGCAAGTTTTTTGACCTCGCTTGATAAAAAAGTTGATTATTTAGGAGTCGAAATTGATGATCTTTTAATTGATTTGGCTGCTAGTATTACAGAGGTAATCGGTCTTCCAGCTGTTTATGTTCAGGGGGATGCAGTGCGACCACAAATTTTAAAGGAAAGTGATATCATTGTTAGTGATTTACCTATCGGTTACTACCCAGATGATCAAGTTGCCTCACGTTATGAAGTTGCGGCGTCAGACGAACATACTTACGCTCACCATTTATTGATGGAACAATCGCTTAAGTATCTTAAAAATGGAGGATTTGCAATTTTTCTAGCTCCTAGTAATCTTCTGTCCAGTCCTCAAAGCAATCTTTTAAAATTTTGGTTAACGAAGAATGCTCAACTTGTAGCCATGATTACTTTGCCAGAAAATCTCTTTAGTCAAGGTAGCAATGCTAAGGCTATTTTTGTTCTGCAAAAGAAAGGCTCAAAAACCGTAGAACCTTTCGTGTATCCACTAAGTAATCTACGTGATTCTCAGGAATTGGCAGACTTTAAAGAAAAGTTTCAAATTTGGAGTCAATATTCATGAAATTTGAACTGAGATTTGATATAATAGTTGAAAACGCTTAAAAAGGGGAAAAATTATGTCTAAAACAATTGCAATTAATGCCGGTAGCTCAAGTTTGAAATGGCAACTGTATCAAATGCCAGAAGAACAGGTTCTTGCTAAAGGCTTAATTGAACGCATTGGTTTGAAAGATTCTATCTCAACAGTAAAATTCGATGGTCGTGCTGAAAAAGAAATCACTGATATTGAAAATCATACTGTTGCTGTTAAAATTTTGCTTGATGACTTGATTCGTTTTGATATTATCAAATCTTACGATGAAATCACAGGAGTTGGGCACCGTGTTGTTGCTGGTGGTGAAGTCTTTACAGACTCTGTAGTAGTAGAAGGTGATGTATTGGCTCAAATCGAAGAGTTGGGTCTACTTGCACCACTACATACTCCAGCTAACGTAGCCGGAATTCGCGCCTTCAAGGAATTGTTACCAAACGTAACTAGTGTTGCTGTTTTTGATACATCATTCCACTCAACTATGCCTGAGAAAGCTTACCGCTACCCACTACCAACTAAATATTACACAGAAAATAAAGTTCGAAAATATGGTGCTCACGGAACTAGCCACCAATTCGTAGCTCAAGAAGCAGCAAAACTGTTGGGACGTCCTCTAGAAGAATTAAAAATAATCACATGTCATATCGGTAACGGTGGTTCTATTACTGCGGTTAAGGGTGGAAAATCTGTTGATACATCTATGGGATTCACTCCACTTGCAGGTGTGATGATGGGAACAAGAACTGGTGATATCGATCCAGCTATCATTCCTTACCTTATGGAACATACAAATGATTTTAATACACCTGAAGACATGATCAATGTTTTGAACCGTGAGTCAGGTTTACAAGGTATTTTTGGTAAGTCTAGTGATATGCGTGATGTAGAAGCTGGCGTTGAAGCTGGTGACAAAGATGCGATCTTAGCTCACGAAATGTATGTGGATCGCATTCAAAAACATATCGGTCAATACTTTGCAGTTCTTAATGGTGCAGACGCTATTATCTTTACTGCAGGAGTTGGTGAAAATTCTGCATTAGTACGTAAAGATGTTATTGAGGGACTCTCATGGTTTGGCTGTGATGTAGATCCAGAGAAAAATGTCTTTGGTGTAACTGGAGATATCTCAACAGCTGCAGCTAAAGTCCGTGTACTTGTTATTCCGACTGATGAAGAACTTGTGATTGCACGTGATGTTGAGCGTTTGAAATAAACAGATATATGAAAAATCGACCTTCCTTTAAGGTCGATTTTTTGTTTTTGAAAAACAATTTACCATTTGGTTAGGGAGATTTCTCCACTGTTGAGCCATATTTTTTTACCACTAGTTAGCTCTACATGGAGTTCACCTTTATCTGAGATACTAGTTGCTTTACCAGAGAGAGTTTCTTCTCCTTGTTTAAAATGAATTTCTTTTCCAAGGACTAGAGAGTTAGTCTTGTAAAGATGAAGCAGTTCATCGGAATTGGTTTCGTAGAAACATTTCCAGATTTCAGCAATCAGTTCATTTCGAGTAATCGGAGCTTCATTAGGAAATAGACTTCCTGCTTTTTCTCTTAGGTCTTTTGGGAAATCCTTGATAGAAAAGTTTAGCCCAACACCAATGATGATATCTGTAACTAGCCCAGTTTCTATAGAAGTGACAGCTTCTGTCAAAATACCGGCAATCTTTTTATTATTAAAATAAATATCATTTACCCACTTGATACTGATATCTATCATGGTTAAATTTTTAATTGCTTTGTAGATAGCTCCTGCAACTAGGAGTGTATATGGAGGCAACTGGTCATAAGGGAGATTGGGTTTGATATGGAGGGACATATAGATTCCTCCTTGGGGAGGGGAAAAGTAGGGGCGATGGAAGCGACCACGCCCGTCTGTTTGACTAGTTGAGAGGTAGAGAGTATCACCAGTGCTACCTGCTTCTACGGCTTCTTTAGCATCGGTTTGAGTTGATTTGGTGACGGGTTTGAACTGAACAGTAATCGGACTCTTGGCTTCTATTTCTTGTGGCAAGATAAGGTCCCCCTGAAGAAGTTTATAACCACGATTCTTGATGCTGTTAATGATTAGCCCCTCTTGTTGGAGACGTTGGATGGCTTTCCACACAGCAGTTCGGGAGATATTTAATCTCTCAGCAATTTTTTCTCCACTTAAGTAATCTGTTTCGGTAACTAGTATATTGTAAACTTGTTGATAGGATTTCATGTTCAGCCCTTTCTTGAATACTTGCTTTTATTTTATCATATTTTCATAGTCGTATTAGAACTTTGGATGGAATATCTAGAAACAAATTATTTTACCTATATTTTAGTTGTATGTCCCTAGAGTTAGTAGTTTTCAAATCATTTAAAAAGTGGTAAAATATTTAAATAGTTTGTGTAAATCTGAGTTTTAGGATTCAGAGAGAAAGGATCTGTTGTGAAATCAATAGGTATCATCGAAAAGTTAAAGGGGTTCTCGAAGAGAGAATTAATCTTATTGGGAGTCATTCTCAGTATCTTTTTACCGTTTTATCTTTTCTTAATCATATTCATCTCTTATCTAATAGGTCTAGTTATTACTGGAGAGATGAAGGGAATTTTAAAGCATCTTTCCAATCATTTTGTATTACTCTTATTTATTGCGTATAGTGGAGGCGTTTCTCTATTAGCTCAAAACCTAATGGGAATGGTAGCAACCCTGGCAATGTTCCTCTTTGCCATATTCTTTTACTATTATCAGGCGCATCTCACACCAAAGTTTTTTAGGTTCATGTTGCAGGGAATCTTGTCGCTCAGCATGCTAGCAGCTGTTTTTGCAGCCTTAGAGCATTTTCAAATTGTAAAGAAATTTGATTATACTTTCTTATCCCCTAAGATGCAGGTCTGGCATCAGAACCGAGCAGAAGTAGCCTTCTTTAATCCTAATTACTATGGAATTATCTGTTGCTTCTGTATTATGATTGGATTTTACTTAATCAGTACAACTAAATTGAGATGGTTGAGAATTTTCTCAGTGATTGCAATTTTTGCGAATTTGTTTGGATTAAATTTCACCCAAAATAGAACAGCATTCCCAGCCATTATTTTTGGTGCGATTATTTATCTTTTCACTACCATTAAAAACTGGCGTGCCTTCTGGCTCAGTATTGGAGTCTTTGCTGTTGGTCTTGCCTTTCTCTTCTCCAGTGATTTGGGAGTTCGAATGGGAACGCTCGATTCGTCTATGGAAGAACGAGTGTCGATCTGGAATGCAGGTATGACCTTATTCAAACAAAATCCCTTCTGGGGTGAGGGGCCTCTAACCTATATGCACTCTTATCCTCGTATTTTTGCTCCTTATCACGAACATGCTCATAGTATATACATTGATACGATATTGAGTTACGGTGTGGTAGGAACGGTATTATTAGGGATTGCTTCTTCAGACCCAATCCGAAAATTAATTGATATGAGTCAGGAGCCGAGCAAGCGTCCGATTGTTGGTCTTTATCTTTCATTCTTAACAGTAGTTGCTGTGCATGGAATTTTTGATTTGGCCCTCTTTTGGATTCAGTCCTCCTTCATCTTCCTTTTGGTAATGTGTAGTTTGCCATTAAAACATAGTATGATCGGAGAATTTGTTGAATAAACAAAAAGATAGTAGAAATGAGATTTTCTACTATCCTTTTTATTATTGAATAGCTTGAAGTAAATCTTCAGCTTGCTTTTCTAGAGAAGCAGCAACGCTATCTTCGAGGACTAATTGACCATCCGCCCAAGCAGAATCATTGACACAAGCTGCGGTAAAATCACCAACAACCTGTGTACGGATAAATGGTAGAAGGTCTTTGTAAATCGCAAAGAGTTGGTCATGACCTGCATTTGCTACAGATGATACTGTAACAATCTTATCTTGAAGAGCAGATGCTCCACGAGTGTCAGACAAGTCAATGGCGCGTGAAAGCCAGTCAAGTAAGTTTTTTACAGTTCCTGGAATTGAGAAGTTATATACTGGAGAAAAGATCCAGATAGCATCAGCTGCTTGAACCGCCTCACGCGCAGCTGCAACAGCTGGAAGAGTTGGAACTTCAAGATCTTGGCTAAATAGAGGAATTGCGGAGTAGTCAAGATAGCTAACTTCAGCTTTTCCTGCAAGAGCTTTTTCTGCTTCCAGTGCCATTTGGTGGTTGAAAGAACTTTCACGAAGTGAACCAACGATAAATAATACTTTTTTAGACATAGGGAGTCTCCTTTAAATTTAAATCAGAATTACTCTGTTGTTACAATATATGTTACAACAAAACAAAGTCATTTGCAAGAAATTTGCTCAGAATATAAAAAAGTATAAAATTTGAAGTATCAATCATGAGATTGTAGATAAAGAAAAGCCTATAGCTCAATAGTTGGAGCTTATATTTGAATGCCTGAAAGTAGGTTTGAGTTCAAGAATCTCCCCCTTAATTCACTTGTAATTCACTAGGATAGATGGTAAAATAGACGAGTGAAAAAGAGACAGAAAAAAGAAAAAAACACCTTATTCTTTCAGTACAGTATCGGACTGACCACACTGGCTCTAGCCGTGACATTCTCCTTTCTTTATCTGATTTGGATTAGTATGCAACCATATCAGTATGCAAAGACCGAAGGAGAGAAATTGGCTAAGCAGTATACCGATATGGAAACAGTTACTCAAGTTGATTTTTTTAATGGCTTGGAAAGCTATTATAGCGTTCTTGGTCAAGATAAACATCAAAAACAAATTGCTGTTTTAATTGAAAAGAATAGTCATAACATTTATATCTATCAACTAGAAAATGGTACTTCTCAAGAAAAAGCAGAAGCAGTTGTCAGAGAAAAAGGAGCAACTGAGATCGACAAGATTACTTTTGGACGGTACGCTGATAAGCCTGTCTGGGAAATCAAGTCTGGAGGAGACTATTATCTGGTAGGTTTTGAATCTGGTGCCTTAGTCGAAAAGGAGAAACAATGAAATTATCCAAACGTGTCTTAGAAATGGAAGAAAGTGTCACTCTGGCTAGTGATGCACGAGCAAAGAAGTTAAAAGCTGAAGGAAAAGATGTTCTTTTCTTAACTTTAGGTCAGCCCGATTTTCATACTCCTGAAAATATTCAAGATGCCGCTGTTGCAGCCATTCGAGATGGACGTGCTTCTTTTTATACAGTAGCTTCAGGTTTACCTGAATTAAAGGCAGCAGTTAATACTTATTTTGAACGTTATTATGGCTATTCTGTGGCAGCAAATGAAGTCACTTTTGCTACAGGTGCCAAGTTCTCCCTTTATACTTTCTTTATGGCTGTGGTCAATCCAGGCGATGAGGTCATTATTCCAACACCATATTGGGTCAGCTATGGGGACCAGGTTAAAATGGCTGGTGGTGTTCCAGTCTTTGTCCAAGCCAAGGAAGACAATCACTTTAAAGTAACTGTGGAGCAATTAGAAGCAGCTCGCACAGATAAGACTAAAGTCTTGGTACTAAACTCACCATCTAATCCGACTGGGATGATCTATTCTCGTGAGGAACTCTTGGCCATTGGAAATTGGGCTATTGAACATGATATTCTCATCCTGGCCGATGATATTTATGGTCGTTTGGTCTATAATGGGAATGAGTTCGTCCCAATCTCTAGTCTATCAGAAGCTATTCGCAAACAAACCATTGTCATCAATGGAGTGTCTAAGGCATACGCTATGACTGGTTGGCGTGTTGGTTATGCAGTAGGTGATCCAGAAATTATTGCTGCTATGAGCAAATTGACTGGTCAAACAACTTCTAACCTAACAGCTGTATCTCAATATGCAACGATTGAAGCGCTAACTGGACCGCAAGACTCTGTAGAAACCATGCGTCAGGCTTTCGAGGTACGTCTCAATACCATTTATCCTCTCTTGTGCCAAGTCCCTGGCTTTGAGGTTGTCAAACCGCAAGGAGCTTTCTACCTCTTCCCAAATGTTAAAAAAGCTATGGAGATGAAAGGCTATACAGACGTAACGGCATTTACAACGGCTATTCTTGAGGAAGTTGGTCTGGCATTGATTACAGGAGCAGGATTTGGAGCACCAGAGAATGTCCGTCTCAGCTATGCGACAGACCTAGATACACTCAAAGAAGCTATTCGTCGCTTGCACCAATTTATGGAAAAATAAAAATAAGATCTTCGTCGTCTTGACGGAGATTTTTTTGGATAAAACCGGAGATTTTTCTCTGATAGAATCTAGCTATCAGGCATTATTTGTGGTACAATAATGAGTAATAATGTCTTTGGACAAGTTAAACGAAAAAAGGGAGATAAAACATGACAAAACGTGTAACAATTATCGAAGTAAAAGACTACGTTGGTCAAGAAGTGACTATCGGTGCTTGGGTTGCTAACAAGTCAGGAAAAGGGAAAATTGCCTTCTTGCAATTGCGTGACGGAACAGCCTTTTTCCAAGGAGTTGCTTTTAAACCAAACTTTATCGAAAAATTTGGGGAAGAAGTAGGTCTTGAAAAATTTGACACCATCAAACGCCTAAGCCAAGAAACATCTGTTTTCGTGACAGGGATTGTTAAAGAAGACGAGCGTTCTAAATTTGGTTACGAATTAGATATTACAGACATCGAAGTGATCGGTGAATCTCAAGATTACCCAATCACTCCAAAAGAACACGGTACAGATTTCTTGATGGACAACCGTCATTTGTGGTTGCGTTCACGTAAACAAGTAGCAGTGATGCAAATCCGTAACGCTATCATCTATGCTACTTATGAGTTCTTTGATAAGAATGGCTTCATGAAGTTTGATAGCCCAATTCTTTCAGGAAATGCTGCAGAAGATTCTACAGAACTTTTCGAAACAGACTACTTTGGAACACCAGCTTACTTGAGTCAATCTGGTCAGCTTTATCTTGAAGCAGGTGCTATGGCTCTAGGTCGCGTCTTTGACTTTGGTCCAGTATTCCGTGCAGAGAAATCTAAGACTCGCCGTCACTTGACTGAGTTCTGGATGATGGATGCTGAATATTCATACTTGACACACGACGAGTCACTTGACTTGCAAGAAGCTTATGTTAAAGCGTTGCTTCAAGGTGTTCTAGATCGTGCTCCTCAAGCCTTGGAAACCTTGGAACGTGATACAGAGCTCTTGAAACGCTACATTGCTGAGCCATTCAAACGCATTACTTACGATGAAGCGATTGATCTCTTGCAAGAGCATGAGAACGACGAAGATGCTGACTACGAACATCTTGAGCATGGAGATGATTTCGGTTCACCACACGAAACTTGGATTTCAAACCACTTTGGTGTACCAACCTTTGTCATGAACTACCCAGCAGACATCAAGGCCTTCTACATGAAACCAGTTCCTGATAACCCAGATCGTGTTCTTTGTGCAGACTTGCTCGCACCAGAAGGTTACGGAGAAATCATCGGTGGTTCAATGCGTGAGGAAGACTATGATGCCCTTGTAGCTAAGATGGAATCACTCGGTATGGATCGTACAGAATATGAATTCTACCTTGACCTTCGTAAATACGGTACAGTTCCACACGGTGGATTTGGTATCGGTATCGAACGTATGGTGACCTTCGCAGCTGGAACTAAACACATCCGTGAAGCTATTCCATTCCCACGTATGTTGCACCGTATTAAACCTTAATAACTATAAAAAAACGCCAGATGGCGTTTTTACTTTAAATGAAAGAGGTGGAGAAAATGTAGGCAAATCTCAGTAAGTCTTTTAGAAACAGTCATAATACATATTGAAAGAGAGAAAACAATGTTTAAAAGAACTTACAAACGCAATATTTCACTCCTAGCAGGACTGGAATTTACATCTTATTTTGGAATTACCAGTTTTTGGATTTTATTTTTCATTCAGAATGGTCTTTCCTTACTTCAAATCGGTCTATTAGAAAGTATCTTTCACGGGACAAGCCTCTTATGTGAAATTCCGTCTGGTATGTTGGCCGATCGATTTAGCTACAAGACCAATCTCTATTTGGCTCGCTTGGCCAGTATTGTATCCTCTATCTTGATTTTATTTGGTCAGGGGAATTTTTGGATCTATGCTCTTGCCATGATGGTCAGTGCTTGGTCCTATAATTTTGATTCGGGAACCAGCACCGCTTTCTTATATGATTCGGCGGTTGAAGCGGGTCAAAAAGACCGTTATCTTCAGATTTCTAGCTTTTTGTCTGGTGTGGCAGAAGTCACCCGAACCCTAGGTACAGTTGTGGCAGGCTTCTTTATTCACGGAGCATTGGCTTGGACCTATCTAATTGCTATTGGATTATCTTTTCTTTCTATAATCTTGATTTATTTGATGAAAGAACCAATGGCTAAGAGAGAAAAAAATGAAGCATTAACCTTTAAAACGATTGTCCTGCAAGTTCGAAAAGAATGGCATGAAAAGCCAGTACTCTTTTATTGGATGATGACTTATCAGCTAGTTGGAACACTCATGTGCATGTTTTACTTTTACTATCAGCAAAAAATAAGTGACTTAGCAGGATGGCAGGTATCGCTGGTCATGCTGATTGGTAGTGGCTTAAATCTTATAGCAGTTTATGTAGCTAGTCAAATTGGCAAAAAATGGAATAGCAATCGAGTTTTTCCGACTCTTGTTGCACTAACGGGCTTGTCCCTACTATTGGTGTTTTCTGGAACGCCCTTTGCTTTTCTTCTTGTATATCTTTTAACCAATACACTTTATGCAGTTTATCAGCCTATCTATTTCAATGATTTACAAGGCTATTTACCGTCCAGTGTACGAGCAACTATGCTTAGTATCAATTCTATGCTCTTTAGTTTATCGATGATTGTCATTTTCCCATTGACAGGTTGGTTGATTGATCGTTGGGGTCTTGTTGCTGTCTTTTTAGTTCTAGGCCTTATCTTGCTTTTAAGTTATCCTATATTAATAATCAGTCTAAAAAGGATGGGCAAGCTATTAAATCAGGACTTAAAAGCTGAATAAAGCACGAAACCCTATTTGCCCAAAGTAGCATCCTGTGGTACAATAACAAGAAGAAAAGGAGAAGAGCATGATTGATGTAGAAGAAATTCTAAGCAAGATGAATCCCAATCAAAAGATCAACTATGACCGTGTTATGCAAAAAATGGTCCAAGTTTGGGAAAAAAATGAAGAGAGACCAACTATTCTCATGCACGTCTGTTGTGCTCCCTGCAGTACCTACACTTTAGAGTACTTGACTAAGTATGCCGATGTGACCATTTATTTTGCTAATTCAAATATCCATCCTAAAGCTGAGTATCATAAGCGTGCCTATGTGACTAAAAAGTTTGTCAGTGATTTTAATGAACGAACTGGTAACAATGTCCAATACCTAGAAGCTCCCTATGAACCAAATGAATACCGTAAACTGGTCCGAGGTTTGGAAGAAGAACCGGAAGGCGGGGATCGCTGCAAGGTTTGTTTTGACTATCGTTTGGACAAGACAGCTCAAGTAGCTATGGACTTGGGCTTTGACTACTTTGGTTCAGCCCTGACTATCAGTCCTCATAAAAATTCGCAAACTATCAATAGTATTGGGATTGATGTACAGAAAATCTACACCACTCATTATCTTCCAAGTGACTTTAAGAAAAATCAAGGTTACAAACGCTCTGTAGAAATGTGTGAAGAGTACGACATTTATCGCCAATGTTACTGTGGCTGTGTCTATGCCGCTCAAGCACAGAACATTGACTTGGTACAGGTCAAGAAGGACGCAACAGCCTTTATGGTAGATAAGGATATCGAAAAAGACTATTCGCATATCAAGTTCACTGTTACGAAGTTAGATATTTAGACGAAAACCTGCCACATTAGGCAGGTTTTTTTGATTATAAAAAAACTAGGGCAGATACCCTAGTTTGACAACTTTACCGATTCTTTAGTTCTACGTAGCGTTTGTACCAAATATTGACATAGGCTTCTGAGAAGGGGCCTCGTTCATTGTTAATCCAATCAACAAGAATCTTGACATGCTCTTTCAAAATATAGTCTAAGTCAGAAGAATACTTCATTTTTCGCTTATGTCGTTCATATTCCTCAACGTCCAAGAGGCGTTTCTCACCATCCGTAAAAACTTTAACATCCAAATCATAGTCGATGTATTTTAAAGCTTCTTCGTCTAGATAGTATGGACTTGCCATATTGCAGTAGTAGGAAATACCATTATCACGAATCATAGCGATAATATTAAACCAATATTTCTTGTGAAAGTAAACAATAGCCGGTTCTCTAGTCACCCAACGACGGCCATCACTCTCGGTAACGAGTGTATGGTCATTGACGCCGATAATAGCGTTCTCTGTTGTTTTTAGTACCATGGTGTCTCGCCAAGTGCGGTGAAGACTCCCATCATGCTTATAACTTTGAATTGTAATAAAGTCGCCTTCTTTTGGAAGTTTCATAACTAACCAACTTTCTACAATTTATAAGTTTATCGCTTACTATTGTATCACATTTTTGTTTAAAATCCCCATTTTTCGTGAAAAAAATTAAAGATATTCTCTGAGAGCGCTGGCTATGTCCGAAAAATCAAAGCCTTTTCGTGCTAAAACTTGAGTTAAGCGTTGTTTGAGTTCGTATCCTTCATACTTTCGTGAATATTTCCGATACTGCTTGTCTAACTCTTTAAAAATAAGTTCCTGAACGGTTTCTTCTTCAACCTGGCTGTCCAATTGGTCAAAGGCTGTTTTGGCCTCTGAGTATGAGAATCCTTTATTGGTTAGACTTTGGATAATCTTATCTTGTAGAGCACGCGCAGGTAACTTACCCTGGTATTTTTTAAGTAGTTTTTCGGCTGTTCGATCTGCGACTTCCGTCATTTCAAATTCTTGTAAGACGTCTTGGATAACGGCCTTAGCAACTCCTTTTTGAGAAATCTTTTGTATCAGCATGTAGCTTCCCTTGTCACCAGAAAGCTGATTGGAATTGATGATAGCATAAGCATACTGACGGTCATTGATCCAGTTGTCATCCTTGAGGGCTTGTATGACTTGGGGGATGATTTTCTCATCAATCTCATGTTTAACAAGATAATCTCGGACTTCCTTTTCGGTACGAGCCTTGAAGGATAAGTGGTAGAGGGCTAGATTCTTTCCGTAGGAGAATTGTGCAAAGGATTGAATTTCTGCAAGCTCTTGAGGACTAATGTCCTTATCTTTGGTCAACATAAAGCGAACAATGGTATCTTCTGTAATGTAGCAGGTTTTGTCGCTATCAAGCTCGAGCAGATAGAGACGTTTTTTCTTTTCTAGTTTTGTGATTTTCATGTTTCTATTATAGCGCAATTTATGATAAGATAGGGATATGAATTTAAAAGTCAGACAAAAAATTCCATTAAAAATTAAGCGCATGGGGATTAATGGGGAAGGTATTGGTTTTTATCAGAAAACCCTCGTTTTTGTCCCAGGTGCTCTCAAGGGTGAAGATATCTATTGTCAGGTGACTTCTGTTAAGCGTAACTACGTTGAAGCTAAACTCCTTGAGGTCAATAAAAAATCTAAGTTTCGAGTGGTTCCAGCCTGCACCATTTATAATGAATGTGGTGGATGTCAAATTATGCACCTACACTACGACAAGCAGCTGGAGTTCAAGACAGATCTCCTTCATCAAGCTCTGAAAAAATTTGCACCTGCAGGTTATGAAAACTTTGAGATTAGACCAACAATTGGTATGCAGGAACCTAAGTATTATCGAGCTAAACTACAATTCCAAACTCGAAAGTTTAAGGGTCAAGTCAAGGCAGGTTTATATGCTCAGAATTCCCATTATCTCGTTGAATTAAAAGACTGCCTGGTTCAAGACAAGGAGACGCAGTCTATCGCCAATCGCATTGCTGAGCTTTTGACCTATCATCAAATTCCGATTACAGATGAACGGAAAATTCTGGGAGTTCGGACTATCATGGTTCGTCGAGCACGGAAAACTGGGCAAGTTCAGATTATCATTGTGACCAATCGCCAATTAAATCTGACTTTCTTTGTGCAAGATCTCATTAAGGATTTTCCAGAAATCGTGACAGTGGCTGTCAATACCAATACTGCTAAAACCAGTGAAATCTATGGGGACAAGACAGAAATTATTTGGGGTCAAGATAGTATACGCGAAGGTGTTCTAGACTATGAATTTTCTCTTTCACCAAGAGCTTTTTATCAGCTCAATCCTGAACAGACAGAAATTCTTTATAGTGAAGCCGTTAAGGCCTTGGATGTAACTGAGGAAGACCACCTGATTGATGCCTATTGTGGTGTTGGAACCATTGGTTTTGCCTTTGCCAAGAAGGTCAAAAGCTTAAGAGGAATGGATATTATTCCAGAAGCTATTGAGGATGCCAAAGCAAATGCCCAGCGTATGGGGTATAGCAATACCCACTATGAGGCAGGGACAGCAGAAGAGATTATTCCTAGATGGTACAAGGAAGGCTATCGTGCCGACGCCTTGATTGTTGATCCACCGCGTACAGGTTTAGATGACAAGCTCTTGGATACCATCGTTAAATACGCTCCTAAAAAGATGGTCTACGTTTCCTGCAATGTATCTACCTTGGCGCGTGATTTAGTCCGTCTGGTAGAAGTCTATGACCTGAATTATATCCAGTCCGTTGATATGTTTCCACACACTGCACGAACGGAAGCAGTGGTCAAATTGACCAAGCGCAAATCATCAAATATATAGAAACAAGAGCTCGAAAATTTTTGAAAATCAGCTTTCTGGTTACAGAGTAAGATTTGCAAGCTCCCTATAATTATGATAAAATAAATAGAAAATAAAATGAAAAAACGAGGTAAGTGAAATGTCACGTAAACCATTTATTGCTGGTAACTGGAAAATGAACAAAAACCCAGAAGAAGCAAAAGCATTCGTTGAAGCAGTTGCATCAAAACTTCCTTCATCAGACCTTGTTGAAGCTGGTATTGCAGTTCCTGCACTTGACTTGACAACTGTATTAGCCGCAGCTAAAGGAACTGACCTTAAAGTTGTAGCTCAAAACTGCTACTTTGAAAATGCAGGTGCTTTCACTGGAGAAACTAGCCCACAAGTTTTGAAAGAAATCGGTACTGACTACGTTGTTATCGGTCACTCAGAGCGTCGTGACTACTTCCATGAAACTGACGAAGATATCAACAAAAAAGCAAAAGCAATCTTTGCAAACGGTATGCTTCCAATCATCTGTTGTGGTGAGTCACTTGAAACTTACGAGGCTGGTAAAGCTGCTGAATTCGTAGGTGCTCAAGTATCTGCTGCTCTTGCAGGATTGACAGCCGAGCAAGTAGCTTCATCAGTTATCGCTTATGAGCCAATCTGGGCTATCGGTACTGGTAAATCTGCTTCACAAGATGACGCACAAAAAATGTGTAAAGTTGTTCGTGACGTAGTAGCTGCTGACTTCGGTCAAGAAGTTGCTGATAAAGTACGTGTTCAATACGGTGGTTCAGTTAAACCTGAAAACGTTGCTGAATACATGGCTTGTCCAGACGTTGACGGAGCTCTTGTAGGTGGTGCATCACTTGATCCAGAAAGCTTCTTGGCATTGCTTGACTTTGTAAAATAAGCCTCAAATATCTGAGACAGACAGTTCCCTCTCTCGAGGTTAAGACTGCCTGTCTTCTTTTTAGTAAAAAGGCGTGCGAAAGCACGCTCTTTTCTGCATTTTAGAAGAAAAAGAAAGGAGAATTATGCTTTATATTTGGTCTTATCTCAAACGCTATCCCAAGTGGCTTATCCTGGACTTTCTTGGGGCTATTTTCTTTGTACTTGTTAATCTAGGCTTACCAACAGTTCTGGCTCGCATGATTGACCAAGGGATTAATCAGGGGAATCAAGAAAAACTTTACTTTTGGGCCATGATTATGCTAGTCATTATCGTTTTGGGAACATTTGGACGAATTGTACTATCTTATGCTGCTAGTAAACTGACCACCAATATGGTCAAGGATATGCGGAATGATGTCTATGCCAAGTTACAGGAGTATTCTCATCACGAATACGAACAAATAGGTGTATCATCACTAGTTACTCGGATTACCAGTGATGCCTTTGTTCTCATGCAGTTTGCAGAGCAGACGCTTAAGTTGGGTGTTATCACTCCCATGATGATGCTCTCTAGTGTACTCATGATTTTCTTGACTAGTCCATCACTAGCTTGGATTGTAGCTTTTTCAGTACCTTTCTTAGCAGTCGTTGTTGTCTATGTAGCTGTAAGAACTCGACCCCTATCAGAAAAACAACAGAAAACACTGGATAAGATTAATCAATATGTCCGAGAGAATTTGATGGGCTTACGAGTGATTCGAGCCTTTGCGCGAGAAGAATTCCAAGAAGAACGCTTCGCAGAGCAAAATGCAATCTATGCTGACAATTCGAGCCGCTTGTTTAAATTGACAGGCTTGACCGAACCTCTTTTTGTACAAATCATTATCGCTATGATTGTGGCAATTGTTTGGTTTGCTCTAGATCCTCTCCAACAAGGAAGTTTGCAGATTGGGGATTTGGTAGCCTTTATTGAGTATAGTTTCCATGCCCTCTTGTCCTTCTTATTCTTGTCTAGCCTCTTTACCATGTATCCACGTACTGCCGTATCCAGTGAGCGCTTGAAGGAAATTATGGATATGCCCATTTCCATTGATCCAAATGAAAATGGCATCAGAGAGACAGAAACACATGGTTACCTAGAATTTGAAAATGTGACATTTGCCTATCCTGGAGAGACAGAGAACCCGGTTCTACATAATATTTCCTTTAGTGCGAAACCAGGAGAAACCATTGCTTTTATTGGTTCGACTGGTTCTGGGAAGTCTTCATTGGTTCAATTGATTCCACGTTTTTATGATGTTACCTTGGGGAAAATCAAGGTTGATGGAGTTGATGTGCGGGAATACAGACTCAAGTCCCTTCGTCAAAAGATTGGTTTTATTCCTCAAAAAGCTTTGCTCTTTACTGGAACGATTGCTGAAAATCTGCGTTACGGGAAAGAGGATGCTAGTCGTGAAGAATTGGATCAAGCAGCCGATGTTGCCCAAGCCAAAGACTTTATCGAAAGTCGAGAAGAAGGTTTTGGAACCCATCTAGCTGAAGGTGGAAGTAACCTGTCTGGTGGACAAAAGCAACGTTTATCGATTGCCAGAGCAGTTATCAAAGAGCCGGATATCTATATCTTTGACGATTCTTTCTCAGCCTTGGACTATCGTACGGATGCTATTTTACGTCGTCGTCTCAAGGAAGTCACTCAAAATGCAACGGTCTTAATTGTTGCCCAGCGGGTTGGAACCATTATGGACGCTGACCAGATTATCGTCCTCGATAAGGGAGAAATTGTTGGACGTGGTCGCCATGAGGAATTGATGGCAACCAATGACATCTATAGAGAAATTGCAGAGTCGCAACTAAAAAATGCGTCCCTAACAGAAGAATAGGAGGTAAAGGATGAAAAAACAATCTAGTTTAGCTCGTCTATGGAGCTATTTAAAAGCCTACCGTTTCTCTATCTTTCTCGCAGTATTTCTTAAGATTCTGAGTGCGGTTATGAGTGTTATTGAGCCTTTTGTCTTAGGGCTTGCCATTACAGAATTAACCTCTAATCTCCTTGACATGGCTAAAGGAGTTGCAGGCGCTGGAGTTAATACTAGCTATATTGCAATCATTTTGGTCATCTACCTCTTACGAGGGGTCCTCTACGAATTAGGTTCATATTATTCTAATTATTTTATGACCAATGCTGTGCAGTCAATGATACAGGATTTGCGTAGAGAAATGAATAAAAAAATCAATCGTATTCCTGTATCTTACTTTGATAAGCATCAGTTTGGAGATTTGCTGGGACGTTTTACCAGTGATGTAGAGACTGTATCCAATGCTCTTCAGCAATCCTTCTTACAGATTGTCAATGCTGTATTTACGATCCTTCTAGTAATGGGAATGGTATTATACTTGAATCTTCAGTTAGCGATGATCGTTATTTTATCAATTCCAGTGACCTATTTTGGAGCTAAGACCATCATGAATCGTTCCCAGCCTTATTTTAAACAACAGGCGGCTATCTTGGGACGCATGAATAGTTTTGTGCAAGAAAACTTGACAGGTTTTAATATTTTGAAGCTCTATGGTCGTGAAGAAAACTCTCAGCAGGAATTTGCAGAGATTACCGATGAATTGCAACAGGTTGGCTTTAAGGCTAGCTTTATCTCAGGTTTGATGATGCCTGCTCTACATATCGTATCAGATTTGACTTATCTGATTGTTGCAGTTTTAGGAGGTATACAGGTTATTGCGGGGCGTTTGACGATTGGTAATATGCAGGCCTTTGTCCAATACGTCTGGCAAGTTAGCCAACCTATCCAAAACATCACCCAGTTAGCAGGGCAAATGCAGAGCGCCAAGTCTTCGCTTGACCGTGTCTTTGAAGTTTTAGATGAACAGGAAGAAGTTCAAAATACAGAAGTAAAAGACTTGGCACCATTGACAGGTCAAGTTAGTTTCAAAAATGTTGATTTCCAATATGTAGAAAACAAACCGTTGATTCGCAATTTCAATCTGGATGTTGAACCAGGAGAGATGGTAGCCATTGTTGGTCCTACTGGAGCAGGAAAAACAACCTTGATTAACCTTCTCATGCGTTTTTATGATGTAACTGCTGGAGCTATTTTAGTGGACGGTCAAGATATTCGAGACTTATCTCGTCAGGACTATCGTCGCCAGTTTGGTATGGTCTTACAGGATGCTTGGCTCTATGAAGGTAGCATCAAGGAAAATCTTCGCTTTGGGAACCTTGAAGCAACAGATGAGGAAATCGTTGAAGCAGCTAAGGCTGCTAATGTAGACCACTTTATCCGCACTCTTCCTGGAGGCTATAACATGGAGATGAACCAAGAGTCAAGTAATATTTCTCTTGGTCAGAAACAGCTTTTAACCATTGCGCGTGCCCTCTTGGCAGATCCAAAAATTCTAATCCTTGATGAAGCGACATCATCAGTTGACACCCGTTTAGAACTCTTGATTCAAAAAGCTATGAAGCGTTTGATGAAGGGAAGAACAAGCTTTGTCATTGCTCACCGTCTTTCGACAATTCAGGAAGCTGATAAGATTTTGGTACTTAAAGATGGACAGATAATTGAACAGGGAAATCATGAAAGTCTTTTGGCTGCGAAAGGTTTCTATTACGATCTTTATCAAAGTCAATTTTCTAGTAAAAACAGAGAAAATAGCTAGGATAAATAGCCACTCATTTTCTTAAATTATCAGTAAATTACAACTTTTTTAATATGAGTTAATTTCCTTGCTTTTGTCTACTTGGAGTAGTATACTAAGGTAGTAATCAATAAATATGGTTACAAAAATAATTTTACGAGGTGAGAAAAATGGTTGAATTGAAAAAAGATGCATTAAAAGATGTAACAACATTATCTAAGACAGCTCCTGAAACGCTAGTAAAAACGAAGGAAGTCTTGAATCAAGCCGTGGCAGACTTGTACGTAGCGCATATCGCTCTTCATCAAGTACACTGGTACATGCGTGGACGTGGTTTTATGGTATGGCATCCTAAGATGGATGAATACATGGATAGCCTTGATGGTTACCTTGATGAAATCAGCGAACGCTTGATCACTCTTGGTGGCAAACCTTACTCTACTTTGACAGAATTCCTTCAACACAGTGAAATCGAAGAAGAAGTTGGAGAATTCCGTAACGTAGAAGAAAGTTTAGAGCGTGTTCTATCTATTTATCGTTACCTCATCACACTCTTCCAAAAAGCATTGGATGTAACTGATGAGGAAGGTAATGATGTTACTAATGATATCTTCGTTGGTGCTAAGGCTGACCTTGAAAAAACAGTCTGGATGCTTGCGGCAGAATTAGGACAAGCACCTGGTTTGTAAAAAGCATTAGGTAAATAAAAAATCCGTAGATCATTTACTACGGATTTTTTCTCTCTCTGAAGGCATTCCAAAACAGTCTTTTTTAGAGATTTTTGATAAAATAGAACTATCAATGAAAAGGATGAAAGCATGACAAAGAAAATCGTAGCGATTTGGGCCCAAGACCAAAAGGGCGTAATCGGAAAAGAAGATCGTCTACCATGGCATTTGCCCGCCGAGTTAAAGCATTTCAAAGAGACAACATTGAATCACGCTATTTTAATGGGGCGTGTAACTTTTGATGGAATGGGACGACGTTTATTACCAGGCCGTGAAACTCTGATTTTAACACGTAATCCAGAGGAAACGATTGATGGTGCTTTGGTTTTCCAGGATGTTAAGTCTGTATTAAGCTGGTACCAAAATCAAGAGAAAAATCTGTACATTCTCGGAGGGAAGCAGATTTTTCAGCTCTTTGAAGCCTATTTAGATGAGATTATCGTGACACAAATTCATGCTCAAGTAGAGGGAGATACATATTTCCCAGAGGATTTTGACTTGACTGCATTTGAAACGGTTGCTAGCAAGGGCTTTGTTAAAGATGAGAAAAATAATTATGATTTCACCATAGAATATAGAGAAAGAAAGGGAGTCTAATGGAACGCAGTGTTTTTGGTTTTTTTACAGCTCTTTTGTGTGCTGTCTGCCTTATAGCTGGGGGACAAGCTTTTCGTAAAAAGAGATTTGGGCTTGCTGTTCTGCTATGGCTAAATGCTTTTACCAACTTGGTAAATAGTATTCATGCTTTTTATATGACCTTATTTTAGAGAGAATCAATGATTAGGACGGAAGGAAATCATGCCGACAAATAGAAAAAATGATATGATGGTATATTGCTCATTTTGTGGCAAGAGCCAAGATGAAGTGCAAAAGATTATAGCAGGTAACAATGCTTTTATCTGTAATGAATGTGTGGAGCTAGCTCAGGAGATTATCCGTGAAGAGTTGGCAGAAGAAGTTTTAACAGATCTTTCAGAAGTTCCAAAACCAATTGAACTTCTCAACATTTTAAATAATTATGTCATCGGTCAAGATCGTGCTAAACGTGCCTTGGCTGTTGCGGTTTATAACCACTATAAACGAATCAACTTCCACGACAATCGTGAAGAATCAGAAGATGTGGATCTACAAAAGTCTAATATTTTGATGATTGGCCCAACTGGATCTGGGAAGACCTTCCTTGCTCAGACACTTGCTAGAAGTTTGAATGTACCTTTTGCTATCGCTGATGCTACGGCTCTAACTGAGGCTGGCTATGTAGGTGAAGACGTGGAAAACATTCTTCTCAAACTCTTGCAAGCTGCAGATTTTAATATCGAGAGAGCTGAGCGTGGAATTATCTATGTTGATGAAATTGATAAGATTGCCAAGAAAGGTGAGAATGTTTCCATCACACGTGATGTTTCTGGCGAAGGTGTTCAACAAGCCCTTCTTAAGATTATCGAAGGTACAGTAGCAAGTGTGCCTCCACAAGGTGGACGTAAGCATCCGCAACAAGAGATGATCCAAGTAGATACCAAAAATATTCTCTTCATTGTAGGTGGTGCCTTTGATGGGATCGAGGAAATTGTCAAACAGCGTTTGGGTGAAAAAGTCATTGGTTTTGGCCAAAACAATAAAGCTATTGATGAGAACAGCTCTTACATGCAAGAAATCATCGCCGAGGATATTCAAAAGTTTGGAATTATTCCTGAGTTGATTGGACGTTTGCCTGTCTTTGCTGCACTTGAGCAGTTGACTGTAGATGATTTGGTTCGCATATTGAAGGAACCAAGAAATGCCTTGGTTAAACAATATCAGACCTTGCTTTCATATGACGATGTTGAGCTTGAATTTGACGATGAGGCCCTTCAGGAAATTGCTAACAAAGCTATTGAACGCAAAACTGGTGCCCGTGGTCTTCGCTCAATCATCGAAGAAACCATGCTAGATGTTATGTTTGAGGTTCCAAGTCAAGAAAATGTGAAAACTGTTCGTATCACAAAAGAAGCAGTTGACGGAACAGCTAAACCAATCCTAGAGACAGCCTAGAGGTGACTATGGAAATCAATACACACAATGCTGAGATTTTGCTGAGTGCTGCAAATAAGTCCCACTATCCAGAGGATGAACTTCCTGAGATTGCCCTTGCAGGTCGCTCAAATGTTGGGAAGTCAAGCTTTATCAACACCATGCTTAATCGTAAGAATCTAGCTCGTACCTCTGGAAAACCAGGAAAAACACAACTACTCAATTTCTTTAATATTGATGACAAGATGCGTTTTGTGGATGTGCCTGGCTATGGTTATGCTCGTGTTTCCAAAAAGGAACGTGAAAAATGGGGGCGTATGATTGAGGAGTACTTGACTACTCGAGAAAATCTTCGTGCGGTAGTTAGTCTCGTTGACCTTCGTCATGACCCGACAGCAGATGATGTGCAGATGTACGAATTTCTTAAGTATTATGAGATTCCTGTCATCGTTGTGGCGACCAAGGCAGACAAGATTCCGCGTGGAAAATGGAACAAGCACGAATCAGCTATTAAAAAGAAATTAAACTTTGATCCAAGTGATGATTTTATCCTCTTTTCATCCGTAACAAAAGCAGGAATGGACCAAGCTTGGGATGCTATTTTAGAAAAATTATGAGGAATACATATGGCAAAAACAATTCATACAGATAAAGCTCCAAAAGCAATCGGACCTTACGTTCAAGGGAAAATCGTTGGCAACCTTTTGTTCGCTAGCGGTCAAGTACCTCTATCTCCTGAAACTGGAGAAATCGTAGGAGAAACAATCCAAGAACAGACAGAACAAGTCTTGAAAAACATTGGAGCTATTTTAGCAGAAGCAGGTACAGATTTTGACCATGTTGTTAAAACAACTTGCTTCTTGAGTGATATGAACGACTTTGTTCCTTTTAATGAGGTTTACCAAACAGCCTTTAATAAGGAGTTTCCAGCTCGTTCAGCTGTGGAAGTAGCTCGTCTTCCTCGCGATGTAAAAGTCGAAATTGAAGTCATCGCAGAGATTGGATAAGCTAGTAGAAGTTTGGTTCTTCCAAACTTCTTTTGATATAAGGAGACTATGATGACAATGAAACAACTTCACCTGGTGATTGTAACAGGAATGAGTGGTGCAGGGAAAACTGTAGCCATTCAATCCTTTGAAGATTTAGGATATTTTACGATTGATAATATGCCGCCTGCTCTCTTGCCAAAGTTTTTGCAGTTGGTCGAGACCAAGGACGATGACCACAAGTTAGCCCTAGTGGTGGATATGCGTAGTCGTTCTTTCTTCTCAGAGATTCAGGCTGTCTTGGATGAGCTGGAAAACCAAGATGATTTAGACTTTAAAATCCTCTTTTTGGATGCTGCTGACAAAGAATTGGTGGCACGCTATAAGGAAACTAGAAGAAGTCACCCACTAGCAGCAGATGGTCGTATCTTGGACGGGATCAAGCTGGAACGCGAACTCTTGGCGCCTTTGAAAAATATGAGTCAAAATGTGGTAGATACGACAGAGTTAACTCCACGTGAACTCCGCAAGACCATTGCAGAACAATTTTCAGGCCAAGAACAAACGCAGTCTTTCCGAATCGAGGTGATGTCTTTTGGGTTTAAATACGGAATTCCAATTGATGCTGATTTGGTATTTGATGTTCGCTTCTTGCCAAACCCTTACTACCTTCCAGAGCTCCGTAATCAGACAGGTGAGGACCAGGCGGTTTATGAATATGTTATGAATCATGATGAATCTGAAGATTTCTACCGTCATTTGTTAGCCTTGGTTGAACCAATCCTACCAGGTTATAAAAAAGAAGGGAAGTCTGTTTTGACGATCGCTATTGGTTGTACTGGTGGTCAACACAGAAGTGTTGCTTTTGCGAAACGATTGGCTAATGATTTAGCTAAAAAGTGGCCCGTCAACGAGAGTCATCGTGATAAAGATCGAAGAAAGGAAACGGTAAACCGTTCATGAGAAAACCCAAAATTACGGTGATTGGTGGAGGAACAGGGATTCCTGTTATCCTAAAAAGTTTACGGGAAAAAGATGTCGAAATTGCAGCCATTGTAACAGTAGCAGATGATGGAGGTTCATCAGGCGAACTAAGAAAAAACATCCAACAATTAACACCTCCTGGAGATCTTCGAAATGTCCTCGTAGCTATGTCTGATATGCCAAAGTTTTATGAGAAAGTATTTCAGTATCGCTTTTCTGATGAGGCAGGTGCTTTTGCTGGTCATCCACTGGGGAACATTATTATTGCAGGCTTATCAGAGATGCAAGGTTCAACTTATAATGCTATGCAATTACTGAGTAAGTTTTTCCATACGACTGGGAAGATTTATCCCTCTAGTGACCATCCTTTGACCCTTCATGCTGTCTTTAAAGATGGGACAGAAGTGTCTGGTGAAAGTCATATTGCTGATCATCCGGGGATGATTGACTATGTCTATGTATCAAATACACTCGATGATGAAAAGCCGCAAGCTAGTAGACGTGTAGTCAATACGATTCTTGAAAGTGATATGATTGTTTTAGGACCAGGATCACTTTTTACATCAATCTTACCAAATATTGTTATTGAAGAAATTGGACAGGCTCTTTTAGAAACTAAGGCAGAAGTTGCCTATGTCTGCAATATTATGACTCAACGTGGAGAAACGGAACGTTTTACAGATAGTGACCACGTTGAGGTCTTGCAGAGACATCTTGGTAGACCTTTTATAGATACTGTCTTGGTTAATATTGAAAAAGTTCCAAGAGACTATATGGATACCAATCTTTTTGATGAATATTTAGTGCAGGTTGAACATGACTTTGCTGGTCTATGCAAGCAGGTGCCACGTGTGATTTCGTCTAATTTCCTTCGCTTGGAAAACGGTGGTGCTTTTCACGATGGTGACTTAATTGTAGATGAATTGATGCGAATTATACAGGTAAGAAAATGAGTTTTACAGTTGCAGTAAAAGAAGAAATTCTCCGCCGACATCATTTGAGTCGACAGGAACTTTCAGCCATTATAAAGATGTCTGGGAGCATAGGTTTGTCTTCTTCAGGATTAACTTTATCGGTTATAACAGAGAATCCTAAATTAGCTCGACATCTCTATGAATCTTTTTTATACTTTTATGAAATTAAGTCGGAGGTTCGTCACCATCAAAGAAGTAATCTCCGTAAGAATCGTGTTTATACTGTTTATACAGATGAGCGAGTGCAAGAAATCTTGAGTGACTTGCATCTAGCTGATTCTTTCTTTGGGCTAGAAACAGGGATTGCGCCTGAAATTCTAGCTGATGAAGAAGCAGGGCGTGCCTATCTCCGTGGAGCTTTTTTGGCAAACGGGAGTATTCGAGATCCGGAATCAGGGAAGTATCAGCTTGAAATCAGTTCAGTATACTTAGATCATGCTCAAGGGATTGCTTCACTCCTCCAGCATTTTTTACTAGATGCCAAGGTAATCGAACGAAAAAAAGGTGCAGTAACCTATCTTCAACGTGCGGAGGACATCATGGACTTTCTCATCGTCATTGGAGCTATGGAGGCGCGTGATACTTTTGAAGGTGTCAAAATCTTACGAGAAACTCGGAATGACCTCAACCGTGCCAATAATGCAGAGACTGCAAATATTGCTCGAACTATATCTGCCAGTATGAAGACTATTAATAATATAAGTAAAATTAATGATAGAATTGGTTTGGATAATATACCCGCTGATTTGCAGGAAGTAGCTCGTTTGCGTATTCTACATCCAGACTATTCTATCCAGCAGTTGGCAGATAGTCTTAGCAATCCAATGACCAAGAGTGGTGTTAATCATAAACTAAGGAAATTAAACAAACTAGCAGACGAATTATAAAACAACCACGAATTATATATCCGTGGTTGTTTTTTTTAAAAGCTTGTTGAGTGTTTTGGTTGTACCTTTTGTTCTGGGTCGATGTAGTTAATGGCATTGTTAACAGCAGTTGGTGCTTCCCCTAGACCAGTAGCGATTAAATCAATCTTACCTTCATAGTAGCAGCAGTCTCCAATTGCGTAAATTCCTGACTGGCTTGATTCTTGCTTGCTGTTAACGATAATCTTGTGGCGGTTAAGGTCTAATCCCCAATTTTTAAGATTACCGACAGAAGATTTAAAGCCATAGTTGACAAAGAGGTGGTCCACTTCAATGGTTTCGCTCTCATCGGATTTACCTTTTGTGATTTCAAGCTTATTGAGAGTTTGTCCATCACCCACAAGCTGACTTGGGATAAATGGTGTTTTGATGGTAACAGATGATTCTTGCAAAGCTTTCACACTGTGTTCAAGGGCACGGAAATTATCTCGACGGTGAACAAGAGTGGTTGGAGCAATTTTTTCAAAAGCTAGAGCCCAGTCGACGGCAGAATCACCACCTCCAAGAATGGTTACTTTCTGTCCAGCATATTGCTGAATATTAGAAACATGATAGTGGATGTTCTCATAAGTTTCAGCACCTTCTAATTCCAGTGTACGTGGCTTAAAGGCTCCTCCCCCCATGGCAATAATGACAGTTTTTGTGAGGTGACTTCCTTTGTTGGTCTTGATGCTAAAATGGTCATCTTCCTTTTTAATATCCATGACAGTTTCATTTAGATGAATAGCTGTTTCAAAGGTATTGAGTTGTTCAATCAAACGACTTGTCAATTCTTCTCCAGTTAGATTTGGAAAACCAGGAACATCAAGGATTTGTTTTTCAGGGTAGAGAATAGCGGGTTGACCACCTAGTTGTGGAAGAGAGTCGATAATTTGGACCTTGGCTTGACGTAGATGAGCATAGAATGCAGCAAACAGGCCTACAGGACCACCTCCAACGATGGTAATGTCATAGAGTTGAGACATGGTTTCTCCTTTGTGTTTTCTATTTTCTTATTCTATCATATTTTCCGACAATGTAAAATAATGTAGGATGAAGAAAATTTTTACAGAAAATGATATAATGAAGAGAAGCTTTTTTTACGCGGAGGAGACCTTGGATGAATTTCCAACAATTATCTAATCCCCAATACTGGTCCAGTTTATTTACCAGTCCCTGGAGTATAGTGATCAATCTGATAGATATTCTGATTGTTACTTACATCTTATATCAATTTACAAAATCAATCGCAGGAACTAAAATCATGATTCTAGTTCGTGGGGTATTAGTCTTTATTTCAGCTCAAATATTAGCTAATTTTTTAGGTTTGACGACTATTTCTTGGTTGATTAACCAATTGATTACCTATGGGGTTATTGCTGCAGTTGTCATCTTTTCTCCAGAAATTCGAACTGGTTTAGAGCGATTGGGTCGTGCAACAGAATTCTTTTCTAGTACTCCAATTAGTTCAGAAGAACAAATGATTCGTGCTTTCGTTAAATCAGTTGAATATATGAGCCCTCGTAAAATAGGAGCCTTGGTAGCTGTTCAACGTGTCAGAACCTTACAAGAATATATTTCGACTGGGATTCCTCTAGATGCAAAAATTTCAGCAGAACTTTTGATCAATATTTTTATTCCTAATACTCCTTTGCATGATGGTGCAGTGATTGTTAAAGGGGACCGGATAGCTGTAACCTCGGCCTATCTTCCTTTGACCGAAAATACGGGAATTTCAAAGGAATTTGGTACTCGTCACCGTGCGGCGATTGGTTTATCAGAAGCTTCTGATGCTCTCACCTTTGTTGTTTCAGAAGAAACTGGTGGCATTTCTATTACTCATAACGGTGTCTTTAAACACGATCTGACCATTGAAGAGTTTGAAGCAGAATTGCGAAAAATTCTTGTCCCAGTAACCACACAAGAAGCAAGCCTGATAGAACGTGTACTAGGAGGTTGGAAACATGAAAAGGAATAGTCTTTACATTATCACTTCTTTCCTATTTGCATGTATTTTATTTGTATATGCGACATCTATCAATTATCAAAATAATAGTAATGCCAGAACTACGAAGACAGAAACTTATACAAATACAGTTTTAAATGTACCTATTGATATTCAATATGATAGTGACCAGTATTTTATCAGTGGCTTTAGTTCAGAGGTTACCGTCTTCTTGACAGGATCAAATCGTGTTACGTTGGCCAGCGAAATGAAAGAAAGCACTCGTAAATTTAAAGTAACAGCCGACTTGACTCAAGCGACAGAAGGAATTATTGAAGTTCCCTTAACTATTGAGAATCTTCCGAGTGGATTAACAGCAGTTGCAACTCCTCAGAAAATAACAGTCAAGATTGGGAAAAAAGTCACACGGGATAATGTCCCAGTCATTCCACAAATTGATTATAGTCAAATTGACGACAGCATCGTCGTTGATGGTGTCATTATTTCAAATGAACGGGTTTCGGTAACAAGCGATGCGGATACCTTATCTAAAATCGATAAAATTGTTGCTATGTTACCGACTAGCGAGAGACTAACTGGGAACTATTCAAATTCCGTACCTTTACAAGCTATAGATAAAAATGGAACAGTTCTCCCTGTTGTAATTACTCCGTCTGAGACAACAATGAAAGTTGTAACAAGACCAGTTCGAAATACAAGCAGTTCGACCACTACAACAACTCATTCGTCTACAACGAATTCGGATGTAAATACAGATACTGCAAAAAAAGAACAATAAAACATTTCTTAGAAAAGGATAATAATCATGGGTAAATATTTTGGAACGGACGGTGTCCGTGGAGAAGCTAATGTAGAATTAACGCCAGAATTGGCTTTTAAACTTGGACGATTTGGGGGTTATGTCCTCAGTCAGCATGCGACAGAGGCACCAAAAGTTTTTGTAGGGCGTGACACACGTATTTCAGGTGAAATGCTTGAATCAGCTTTAATTGCGGGTCTCCTCTCAGTAGGAATCCACGTATACAAACTTGGTGTTCTCGCAACTCCAGCAGTTGCCTACCTAGTTAAAACGGAAGGAGCTAGTGCAGGTGTTATGATTTCAGCTAGCCACAACCCAGCTCTTGATAACGGTATTAAATTCTTTGGTGGTGATGGCTTTAAGTTAGATGATGATAAGGAAGCAGAAATCGAAGCTTTGTTGGATGCGAGTGAAGATACTCTTCCACGTCCAAGTGCAGAAGGTTTAGGTTCTGTTGTGGATTATCCAGAAGGACTACGCAAGTATGAAGGATATCTCGTTTCAACAGGAACTCCACTTGAAGGAATGAAAGTGGCCTTGGATACTGCTAATGGTGCAGCTTCAACTAGTGCTCGTCAGATTTTTGCAGATTTGGGAGCTCAATTGACTATTATTGGGGAAACTCCAGATGGTCTTAATATCAACTTGAATGTTGGTTCTACACATCCTGAGGCTTTGCAAGAGCTCGTGAAAGAAAGTCAGTCAGCTATTGGTTTAGCTTTTGATGGGGATAGTGACCGTCTCATTGCGGTTGATGAAAATGGAGAGATTGTCGATGGTGATAAAATTATGTATATCATCGGGAAGTATCTTTCTGAAAAAGGTCAGTTGGCCCAAAACACAATTGTGACAACAGTCATGTCTAATCTTGGTTTCCATAAGGCCTTGGATCGAGAGGGGATTAACAAAGCTGTTACTGCAGTTGGAGATCGTTACGTAGTTGAAGAAATGAGAAAGTCTGGCTATAACCTTGGAGGTGAGCAGTCTGGTCACGTCATCTTGATGGATTTTAACACAACGGGAGATGGTCAATTATCAGCTGTTCAATTAACTAAAATCATGAAGGAAACTGGTAAGAACTTATCTCAATTGGCATCAGAAGTGACTATCTATCCTCAAAAGCTAGTTAATATTCGTGTAGAGAATGCCATGAAGGAAAAAGCTATGGAAGTTCCTGCTATCAAGGCTATTATCGATAAGATGGAAGAAGAAATGGCAGGAAATGGCCGTATTCTTGTCCGTCCAAGTGGAACAGAGCCACTTTTACGTGTGATGGCAGAAGCACCTACAACTGAAGCTGTAGATTACTATGTGGACACTATAGCTGCGGTTGTTAAAGATGAGATTGGAATTTAGATAATTCAGCAGAAAATTTGGAAATATGGTACAATGTCAAAGTAAATTGTATCAATGGAGATAAATATGAATTTAAAACGTGAACAAGAATTTGTTAGTCAGTATCATTTTGATGCTCGTAATTTCGAATGGGAAAATGAAAATGGTGTCCCTGAAACCAAGGTTGATGTCAATTTCCAATTACTTCAACATGATCAAGAAAATCAAGTGACATCTCTTATTGTTATTTTAAGCTTTATGATTGTTTTTGATAAATTTGTTATTAGTGGTACTATTTCTCAAGTTAACCATGTGGAAGATCGTATTGTGGATCAACCAAGTGACTTTAGTCAAGAAGAAGTTGAGATGCTTGCTCGTCCTTCTTTGGATATGCTAAACCGTTTGACTTATGAAGTAACGGAAATTGCACTAGATTTACCAGGAATTAATTTGGAGTTTTAAAAAAATGAAATTAGCGGTCATAACAGACTCATCTGCTTTTCTACAAGCGGAAACCTTGCGGAAAGACGATTTATTTGTGCTTGACATTCCTGTGAATATCGACGGACAGGAGTACGTTGAAGGTGTAAATCTAACCGCTCAAGAATTTTATGAAAAAATGGCTCGTTCATCTGAACTACCTAAAACCAGTCAACCAAGTATTGCCAAATTGGATGAGATTCTAAGTTCCTTGAAAGAACAAGGTTACACTCATGCTTTAGGACTCTTCTTGTCGTCTGGTATTTCAGGCTTTCATCAAAATATCCAGTATATGAAGGATGAATTTGAAGGTTTAACAATTGCTTTTCCTGATACTCGCATTACAAGTGCTCCACTAGGTTTTATGGTGGAAAGTGTTTTCCAGTGGGTTGAGCAAGGAGATGACTTCGAGTCTATCTTAGAGAAGGTAACTGAACAGATTGAACATACTTCTGCCTTTATCATGGTGGATGATCTTGATCATCTGGTGAAGGGTGGTCGTTTATCAAATGGCGCAGCTATTTTAGGAAACCTTCTTAGTATTAAACCAATCTTATATTTCAATGACCAAGGTGTTATCGAAGTTTATGAGAAGGTCCGTACAGAGAAGAAAGCAACAAAACGTCTGGTTGAAATTGTCAAAGAAGCAACCAGTAACGGTAACTACCGGATTACAGTGATTCATGGGAATGCCCCTCAAAAAGCAGCAGATTTGCGCCAGCTTTTGATAGATGGTGGTGTAGCTACAGATATTTCAATAGCAACCTTCGGTAGTGTTATTGGGACTCACCTTGGTGAAGGAAGTATTGCTTTGAGCTATACACCAATCGTCTAGATTGTTCTTACAGGCTTTGTATCTTAAAATTGAACACGGACTATCTGCCTCTTGAAAAAAGATGCCTGACTTGCCTTTCATGGAAAATCAGCGCCAGTCCCTATTTTTCATGGTCAGCTAACGTCCTTTGTATCTTAGACAGGAGTAGAGATGAGTATTCGAGTGATTATTGCTGGTTTTAAGGGTAAGATGGGTCAGGCTGCTTGTCAGATGGTTTTGTCTGATCTTGAATTGGAACTAGTAGCCGTTTTGGATCCTTTTGAGTCTGCATCTGACTGGCAAGGAATTCCAGTATTCAATGATAAGAATGACTTGGCAGGTTTTGAGGCAGATGTTTGGGTGGACTTTACAACACCAGCTGTTGCCTATGAAAATACACGTTTTGCTCTTGAAAATGGCTTTGCTCCAGTAGTTGGAACAACAGGCTTTACTAGTCAGGAAATCGAAGAATTAAAAGATTTTTCTCGTTCCAAAAACTTGGGTGGCTTGATTGCTCCCAACTTTGCCTTGGGTGCTGTCTTACTTATGCAATTTGCAGCACAGGCAGCTAAATACTTTCCAAATGTGGAGATTATTGAACTTCACCATGATAAGAAAAAAGATGCTCCGAGCGGGACAGCAATCAAAACAGCTGAGTTGATGGCTGAAGTTCGTGAGTCTATTCAACAAGGTGCTAGTGATGAAGAGGAACTCATCGCTGGAGCCCGTGGAGCCGACTTTGATGGTATGAGAATTCACTCAGTTCGCTTGCCAGGTCTTGTGGCCCATCAGGAAGTTGTTTTTGGAAATCAGGGAGAAGGATTGACATTACGTCACGACTCCTATGATCGTAGCTCCTTCATGACAGGAGTGAATTTGGGAATCAAAGAAGTTGTCAAGCGTCATGAGCTTGTCTATGGATTAGAACACTTACTATGAAATTAACAAAAATGCCTTCTGAATTTCAGAAGGCTTTACCAGTATTAAAAAAAATTAAAGAAGCAGGATTTGAGGCTTATTTTGTGGGTGGCTCTGTTAGGGATGCCCTACTCAATCGTCCCATCCATGATGTGGATATTGCGACTTCATCTTATCCTGAAGAGACTAAGCAGATTTTTCCACGCACAGCTGATATCGGCATTGAGCATGGGACCGTTTTGGTTTTAGATGGAGATGAAGAGTACGAGGTCACCACTTTTCGGACGGAAGATGTCTATGTAGACTATCGGAGACCAAGTTCTGTTTCTTTTGTTCGTTCACTTGAAGAAGATCTCAAACGCCGAGATTTCACAGTCAATGCCTTTGCCTTGGATGAGACAGGGGAAATCGTCGATTTATTTGATGGTCTCAAAGATTTAGAAAATCAGGTCCTGCGTGCAGTTGGTGTAGCTAGTGAACGTTTCAATGAAGACGCGCTACGCATCATGCGTGGTTTCCGCTTTCAGGCCAGTCTAGGTTTTGAACTTGAGCAAGCAACCTTTGAAGCGATGAAGACCTTAACGCCACTTTTAGAAAAAATCTCTGTGGAGCGCACCTTTGTCGAGTTTGATAAACTTTTACTGGCTCCCTATTGGCGAGTAGGTTTATCATCTATGATTGAGAGTCAAGTTTATGATTATCTTCCAGATATGGTAGGCAGTCAGGAGAAACTCCAGTCTTTGTTTGATTTAGAAAAAGATTTTACTTTTGAATCTTCTGAGCAAGCTTGGGCAGCACTTTTATGGGTTTTAGAAGTGGAAGATGCTCAACAATTTTTGAAACATTGGAAGACTTCACGCCAATTTGCCAAGCAGGTACAGGATTTGCTGTCTATTTTGGCTCTCCGAGAAGAAGGGGAACTCGGTAAACGTGATTGTTACCGTTTTGATTTGGACTTGCTTCTACAGGCTGAAAATCTTCGCAGAGCTCAAGGGAAGGAAGTCAACCCACAAGCGATCACAGAAACCTACGAGAGCTTGACTATTCATGATAAGAAAGAAATGCAAATTAATGGTGGCATTCTCATCAAGGAATATGGCTATCATCCAGGTCCAGAATTAGGAGATGTTTTAGAGGAAATTGAGTACGCTATTGTGGATGGTAATCTAGATAATGAAGTGGAAGCCATTCATGCATACTTAAGGGAGAGAAAATGAGTGATTTTATCGTTGAAAAACTAAGCAAATCAGTTGGTGACAAGACCGTTTTTAAGGATATTTCTTTTATCATCCACGACTTAGATCGCATAGGACTCATTGGTGTCAATGGAACAGGAAAGACAACCCTTCTAGATGTGCTTTCAGGTGTTTCAGGTTTTGATGGCGATATTAGCCCTTTTTCAGCAAAGAGTGATTACAAGATTGGTTATTTGACCCAGAATCCGGAATTTGATGATAGCAAGACTGTCTTGGATACTGTTTTATCCAGTAACCTCAAGGAAATCCAGTTGATTCGGGAGTATGAACTGCTTATGCTCAGCTACAGTGAGGACAAGCAATCGCGTCTAGAACGGGTCATGGCGGAGATGGATTCTCTCCAAGCATGGGAAATCGAAAGTCAGGTCAAGACTGTTCTCAGTAAACTAGGTATTCAGGACTTATCAACTCCTGTTGGAGCTCTGTCTGGTGGTCTCCGTAGACGGGTTCAGTTGGCGCAAGTCCTTCTTGGAAATCACGATCTTTTGCTTCTTGATGAGCCTACCAACCACTTGGATATTGCGACCATTGAGTGGCTAACCATCTTCTTGAAAAATTCCAAGAAAACAGTGTTATTTATCACCCACGATCGCTATTTCCTAGATGCTCTTTCTACGCGAATCTTTGAGTTGGACAGAGCAGGTTTGACAGAATATCAAGGAAATTACCAAGACTATGTTCGTCTCAAGGCTGAACAGGATGAGCGCGACGCAGCTCTTCTTCACAAAAAGGAACAACTCTATAAACAGGAATTAGCCTGGATGAGAAGACAACCACAAGCTCGTGCAACCAAGCAACAGGCGCGTATTAATCGTTTCCATGACTTGAAGAAGGAAGTTTCAGATACTAGCGTTGAGACAGACTTAAGCATGAATTTTGAAACTAGCCGTATCGGTAAAAAGGTCATCGAGTTTAAGGATGTTTCCTTTGCCTATGACGATAAACCGATTCTGAAACATTTTAACCTTTTGGTTCAAGCTAAAGATCGTATCGGAATTGTCGGGGATAATGGTGTTGGCAAGTCAACTCTTCTCAATCTTATTGCGGGAAGACTTGAAGCTACTGAAGGACAAGTTATTATCGGTGAAACAGTTCGTATCGCTTATTTCTCTCAACAAATCGAAGGTTTGGATGAAAGTAAACGGGTTATCAATTACCTGCAGGAAGTGGCAGAAGAGGTTAAGACTAGCGGTGGTACTACGACATCTATTGCTGAGTTACTGGAACAATTTCTTTTCCCTCGTTCAACGCACGGTACCTTGATTGAGAAGCTGTCAGGGGGAGAGAAGAAACGTCTTTATCTCCTTAAACTTCTCTTAGAAAAGCCCAATGTACTTTTATTAGATGAACCAACAAATGACCTAGACATTGCGACCTTAACGGTTCTAGAAAATTTCTTACAAGGTTTTGCAGGACCAGTCTTGACAGTTAGTCATGACCGCTATTTCCTTGATAAGGTAGCAACGAAGATTCTCGCTTTTGAAGATAAGACCATCCGTCCTTTCTTTGGACATTACACAGACTATCTAGATGAAAAGGCCTTTGAAGCAGAAACAAAAAGCCAAGTTCAAAAGGCTGAAAAGGAGAAAGTAGTCAAAGTCCGTGAAGAGAAGAAACGGATGACCTACCAAGAAAAGCAGGAGTGGGCAAGTATTGAAGGTGACATCGAAGCCTTGGAAAACCGCATCTCTTCTATAGAGGAAGAAATGCTAGCAACTGGTTCTGACTTTGGGAAACTAGCTACCCTTCAAAAAGAGCTGGATGAAAAGAATGAAGTCTTGCTTGAAAAATATGAACGCTATGAGTATTTAAGTGAGTTAGTCTAATGGAAGAAACAATTATTAAATGGAGTAGTAAGAAAATCGTTTTGAGCCTTATTCTTTACCTACTAGAATTGGCTCTTCTACTTTGGATTCTTTCCTTTTTACTAACCTATCCCGAAGAAGCACCTATGGGATTGGTGGCTTTAATTCTCTTTATTGGTTTCTTAATCCTCATCGTTGGCTTCATTTTGTATCAACATTTGCGACGGCTTTTTTCTGATAAAGAGTATTTGAAATTTACGGCTCAAGGTTTTTTCTATAAGCCACATCCAAAGAAAGACTGGCAGTTTTATTCTTGGGAACAGGTAGAAAAGTTTGCTCTCACGAGAATTAAGGGTAGTAGAAATGCAAGGGATTTTTATATGATTGAGGTTCAATTTTATGACAAGGAACTTTTAAAATCCAACTTTTTCTGGTATCGTCTTCGAAGTAGATTTACAAGTTCAAAACATTCTAACGTTTTGAAAATCCCAATCTATTTGCTGGATGTTGGTTTGCCAGAGAGAGTATTTGAAACCATGTCTTACTTTGAGCGAGAGTGGCGCATCCAACAGAATTGTCAACGGAATCAAACTTCTAAAAGCAAAAAGAAGTAAAGATTTCATTGAGCGAGCGAATCTCCGAACTTTATGAAAGACTGAGGGGCTTTGGAAGGATATTCCAAGGCTTCTTTCTATTTTGCTTTTCTAGGAATTATGGTATAATAGGGAGTAAAAACTTTAAAAGAAAGAAACGCTATGAACTTAAAAGATTACATTGCAAGTATTGAAAATTATCCACAAGAAGGAATTACTTTCCGTGATATCAGCCCATTGATGGCAGATGGAAATGCCTACAGTTATGCTGTTCGTGAAATTGTTCAATATGCTACTGACAAAAAGATCGATATGATCGTAGGACCAGAAGCGCGTGGATTTATCGTTGGATGTCCAGTTGCTTTTGAGTTGGGAATTGGTTTTGCACCAGTGCGTAAACCAGGGAAATTGCCACGTGAAGTGATTTCGGCTGACTACGAAAAAGAATATGGTGTTGATACCTTGACCATGCACGCAGATGCTATCAAACCAGGCCAACGTGTTCTTATTGTAGATGACCTCTTGGCAACAGGTGGTACTGTTAAAGCGACAATCGAAATGATTGAAAAATTAGGTGGTATCGTTGCAGGTTGTGCTTTCTTGATTGAGCTTGATGACCTCAAAGGCCGTGATGCAATTGGAGATTACGACTATAAAGTGCTCATGCATTATTAATGAAAAACAGTCCTTGGGGCTGTTTTCTCGTCATTTGATATAAAATAAGGCTATATCTAGTTAGAGAAAAACTATAATTGAAAACTATACCTTCTTACAGTATAATAAAGGGAAAGAAAGTTGCCATTTGGAAAATCCAATTGGTCATAACAGTTTAACACGTACCCAGTATTGATATTGTAAGGAGATTTCCATGCCGATTCGAATTGAAAAAAAATTACCAGCAGTCGATATTTTACGAACGGAAAATATTTTCGTCATGGATGACCAAAGGGCGGCTCACCAAGATATCCGCCCCTTAAAAATTCTTATCTTAAATTTGATGCCCCAAAAAATTGTGACAGAGACACAACTTTTACGGCATTTGGCAAATACTCCACTCCAGTTGGATATTGACTTTTTGTATATGGAAAGTCACCAGTCTAAAACGACTCGCTCCGAGCATATGGAAACTTTTTATAAGACCTTCTCGGAAGTCAAAGACCAGTATTTTGATGGGATGATTATTACAGGAGCACCAGTAGAGCATCTACCTTTTGAGGAAGTGGACTACTGGGAGGAATTTACCAAAGTTATCGAATGGTCTAAGAGTCACGTCTTTTCAACTCTACATATTTGCTGGGGTGCTCAGGCAGGACTTTATTACCGTTATGGTGTAAAAAAATACAACATGGACAGAAAAATATCCGGAATATATTCTCAGAATGTTTTAAAGGATAGTCATCTGTTGTTGAGAGGTTTTGATGATTTATATGTATCCCCACATTCTAGACATACAGAGGTCCTAAAAGAAGATATTTTGAATCATACCAATTTAGAGATTTTGGCATCTGGTGATGAGGTTGGAGTATCAATCCTCGCTAGTAGAGATTTAAGAGAAGTTTATAGTTTTGGACATTTGGAGTATGATCGTGATACTCTTGCTAAAGAATACTTTAGAGATTTGGATGCTGGTTTAAACCCTCATATACCGGAGAATTATTTTAAAAATGATGATATCCATACTCGTCCCTGTATGCTGTGGAGTTCTTCAGCAGCTCTCTTTTTCAGTAACTGGGTGAATTATGCAGTATACCAGGAGACACCTTTTGACTGGAAGAGGGTAGAAGACGATGTTTCTCATTTTGGATATTTATAAGAGGAATTATGACATATTTAGATGCTTTTAAATCTGGAAATTTAGTTTTACCAAGTGCGCTCTTATTGCACTATAATCAACTCTTTTCATCTAGCGAGGACTTTCTTGTTTGGCAATTCTTTTACCTACAGAATACAACGGCTTTAGGTGAATTGTCTCCAAGTCAGATTGCTGAAAAAATCAGCAAAAATGTCACTGAAGTCAATCAGGCTATTTCACGATTGACTGAGAAAGGGTTGCTTCAATACCGAACCATTGAACTTAATGGCGAAATAGAAGTAATCTTCGATGCAACTCTTGCCTTGGAGCGCTTAGACCAGATTTTTGAAAAACAAGAATTCAATCAAGTGCAACCTGTTCAAAATGATTTAAAGAGTTTAGTGGACACTTTCCAACAAGAACTAGGTCGTCTTTTGAGTCCTTTTGAAATTGAAGATTTAGAGAAAAGTTTAAAGGAAGATGGAACTAGTGCAGACTTGATAAAGGAAGCCTTGCGTGAAGCTGTTTTGAATGGGAAATCAAATTGGAAATATATCCAAGCTATCCTACGAAACTGGCGTCATGAAGGGATTAGGAGTGTAGCCCAGGTAGAAGCGAAACGTCAAGAGAGAGAGGCAACAAACCCTCAAAATGTTCAGGTTTCATCTGATTTTAAAAATGCCATGGATCTATGGAAAGACTAATAATGAATAATAAAAAAACTTGCCTGATTGGCAAGTTTTTTGTTTTTAATTAGCAAGTCCCCAAACGCTGAGAGAACGTTCCGCTACTGGGAAAACTCCGTATCCATCTGAATTGATAGTTACTTGAGCAGAATGATTACCGAGTAAATCAACAAAGGTTTGATCAGCCCACTCTTGGCCTACAAACATGGTTTTGTAATTTTCTTGGGCATTAGAGATTAGAATGGCAAGTGGAGACAGATTTTCAGCTCCTGAACGGACCCAACCGATGCAATTAGGATCATCGAAGTAGTCAGTTTGCTCTCCATATGCCAAATCTTTTCTGATTGTTAGAAGGCTGTCGAGTACTTCTTTAAAATCCTCTTGGGCATATTGTCCAGAAATACCGTAGTAATCACCATAAAAGACACATGGTAGGCCGTGTTCTCGCAAAAGAATGAGAGCGTAGGCGGCGGGTTTGAACCATTCTTCAACAGTAGATACTAAGGCTTGTCCTCGTTGGGTATCATGGTTATCGACAAAGGTTACAGCTCGATCTGGTTTGATTTGAACTAAGCTGTCATCAAAAATGGTTCGTAAATCATAATCAGTACCAGCCTGACTGGCTTCAAAAAGATTCATATGGAGACGGACGTCGACAAGGTCAAAGCGCTCTCCAATTTTCTCTATGTAATCAAGGTTAGCGTCTTTGTCTGGATTCCAAAATTCCCCAAAGACATAGAAATCTTGGCCGTATTTTTCCTTCATGTCACGGATAAAGTTTCCCATAAAGAAAGAATCGATGTGTTTAACAGCGTCTAAACGAAAACCTCTTACACCAGTTGTTTGGATAAACCAGTCAGCCCAATCATAGATATTTTGAATAACTTCCGGGTGTTTGAAGTCAATGTCAGCATACATGAGATAGTCATAGTTCCCATTTTCGTTATCCACTAGTTCTTCTTGAGCCCATCCTTTATTATCACCTTGTATAAGGTAGATACCAGACTTGCGTCTTTTGGCATCGTAGTCAGTCCCTGTAAAGTGATACCAGTGCCATTGAAAATCATTATAGGTATTTTGTCTTCCGTCAAAGGTGAAACCTGTCCAGCCATTAATGGTAAAAGGTTCGCCCAATTCAATAGTTCTATCTTCAGGAGCGACTTCTATAACCTGGAAAGATTCTAAACGATCTGCAGCAGCCTTGTGATTTAAGACGACATCTGCCATGGGTTGGATACCATATGATTTTAAAGTTTGGATAGCATGGAGATAGTCATCTTTGAAACCATATTTAGTACGAACTGTACCTTTTTGATTAAATTCTCCCAAGTCAAATAAGTCGTAGACTCCATATCCCACATCATTTTCGTTTGTCGCTTTAAAAGCGGGTGGCATCCAAATATGACTAATTCCTAGGTGAGCTAGGTGTTCAGCATCATTAGCTAGACGTGACCAATGTTGTCCATCGCTAGGTAGATACCATTCAAAATATTGCATAAGAGTTTGATTTTGCATAGATAGTCCTCTTGCTTTTCAGTGATGAATTATATTCTAGCATAAGAGATTAAATTACGCAAACGTTTGCGCTCATTAAAAATATCTTTAGGGCATTATTCCTTTTAGAATTTACAGGTTAGGATTAGAATTATGATAAAAGAAGAATTGCAAATCACCTCACTTCTATGCGTCAAATCTTGATATATTATAGAATGTTAAATAATTTCTATTTTGTGAATTGTCACAAAATTTGGTATAATAGTATCTATGAAAAAAATGTTGGTCAGCCGAGGTGTTGAAAAAAAAATACATAAGGGGCAGGTTGTTTTGGAGAAAGAAGATTTTCCAGAACTATCTGAAACCGATATAGAAGTTGAGCTATATAACCAAGGTAAGCAATTCTTAGGTAAGGCTTATCTATCATCCCAGAATAAGGGAATTGGTTGGTTTGTAACCGGTCAAAATATTTCCTTTGATCAATCTTTTTTTGAAACACTTTTTAAAAAAGCTAAGGATAAACGTGAGTCTTATTATCAGAATGATTTGACGACTGCCTTTCGTTTATTTAACCAAGAAGGTGATGGATTCGGTGGCTTGACATTGGATCTTTATGGGGATTACCTTGTCTTTTCATGGTATAACTCTTATGTTTATCAACTGCGTCAGCAGATAGTTGCTGCATTTTCTCAAGTTTTCCCAGAAGTTTTGGGTGCTTATGAGAAGATTCGATTTAAGGGATTGGACTATGAGTCGGCTCATATTTATGGGGAAGAAGCACCGGAGAATTTTACAGTTCTAGAAAATGGAGTCCTTTACCAGGTCTTTATGAATGACGGGTTGATGACAGGTATTTTCTTAGACCAACATGATGTTCGTGGTAGTTTAGTGGATGGCTTAGCTATGGGGAAATCACTACTGAATATGTTTTCCTATACAGCAGCTTTTTCAGTTGCAGCAGCCATGGGAGGTGCTAGTGAAACAACCTCTGTTGACCTGGCCAAACGATCTAGAGAGTTATCGGAGGCCCATTTTAATGCAAATGGATTGAGTCTGGATAACCACCGTTTTATCGTTATGGATGTTTTTGAGTATTTCAAATATGCTAAACGTAAAGGTTTGAGCTATGATGTGATTGTACTAGATCCACCAAGCTTTGCTCGCAATAAAAAACAAACCTTCTCAGTAGCAAAGGACTATCACAAGTTGATTTCCCAAAGTCTTGATATTTTAAATCCGGGAGGAATCATCATTGCAAGTACCAATGCTGCCAATGTTTCCCGCCAGAAATTTACAGAACAAATTGATAAAGGATTTGCAGGAAGGACTTATCAGGTACTAGATAAATATGGACTTCCAGCAGACTTTGTTTATAACAAAAAAGATGAAAGTAGTAATTACCTCAAGGTGATTAGTATGAAGGTAACTAAATGAAATTAGTCGTTTCTGTTATGCCAAAGAGTTTAGAGGAAGCGCAAGCAATTGATGCAAATCGTTATGAAGATGCAGACATCATCGAATGGCGTGCTGATTTTCTGCCAAAAGATGAAATCTTACAAGTTGCACCAGCTATTTTCGAGAAATTTGCAGGACGAGAAATACTTTTTACCCTGCGTACTCGTAGTGAGGGTGGGGAGATTGACTTATCAGCTCAAGAATATGTTCAAGTTATTAAGGATGTCACCCAGCTCTATCAACCTGAATATGTAGATTTTGAGTATTTTGGGAATAAGGATGTTTTTGATCAGATGTTGGATTTCCCAAATTTAGTCTTGAGTTATCATAATTTCCAAGAAACACCTGAAAATATGATGGAAATCTTGTCTGAACTAACTAGCCTGAATCCAAAAGTAGTGAAAGTATCAGTTATGGCCCATACTGAACAAGATGTATTAGACCTGATGAACTTTACTAGAGGTTTCAAAACTCTTAATCCTGAACAAGAATATGTGACTATATCTATGGGGAAAGTAGGTAAGGTTTCTCGTATTACTTCGGATGTTACGGGTTCTAGCTGGTCTTTTGCAAGTTTAGATGTAGCTAGTGCTCCAGGACAGATTTCTTTGTCTAATATGAAAAAAATTCGGGAGATTTTGAATGAAGATTGATGGCTACACGCGTCTAGCTGCTGTCGTTGCAAATCCTATCAAACATTCTATTTCTCCTTTCATTCATAATAGTGCTTTTCAGGCAACAGAGACCAATGGTGTCTATCTAGCGTGGGAAGTTGAAGCGACTGATTTATATGAAACAGTTGCCAATATTCGCCGCTACCAGATGTTTGGAATCAATCTATCCATGCCCTACAAGGAGCAAGTGATTCCTTATTTGGATCAGTTGAGTGAGGAGGCCCGTCTGATTGGTGCTGTGAATACAGTAGTGAATCAAGCTGGGACTTTAGTTGGATATAATACAGATGGCAAGGGATTCTTTAAGAGCTTGCCTTCTTTTGAAATTTCTAGAAAAAGAATGACCTTGTTGGGAGCTGGTGGAGCTGCTAAATCTATTTTAGCTCAGGCAATTTTAGACGGTGCTAGTCAGATTTCTGTTTTTGTTCGCTCGTCTTCTATCGAAAAAACAAGAGTATATCTTGAAAAAATGCAGGCGGAAACAGGTTTTAAAGTTGACTTATATGATTTAGAAAATGTTCAAATCTTACAAGAAATAATCGCTAAGTCTGACTTACTGGTTAATGCTACTAGTTTAGGGATGGACGGAAAATCATCACCAGTCCCTATAAAACTGAATTTGCCTCCACAAGTCTTGGTGGCAGATATTATTTATCAGCCTTTTGAAACACCATTTTTACAATGGGCTAGAAGCCAGGAAAATGTGACTATTAACGGACTCGGTATGCTTCTATATCAAGCAGCAGAGGCTTTTAAACTATGGACAGGTAAGGATATGCCAACAGATGAAATTTGGCAGGCCTTAACAGAAAAATATCAATAAAGAATAGGAGCCACTAGTATGAAAATCAGAATTGACATTCCACACCATCCTTATGATATTCAGATTGAAAAGGGGATTCTATCTCAGGCCGGTAAATGGTTGCAAGACTTATGGGAGCCGCAAAAAGTTGTCCTTATAACAGATAACCGTGTGGCTTCTCTCTATGCAGAAAAAGTAAAACTCAGTCTTGAGGATGCTGGTTTTCAAGTAGCGGTTTTTGACTTTTTAGAAGGTGAGGAACGAAAGAACCTAACAACTGTTCAGAAAGTCTATGAATTTTTAGTCAAACAAGGCTTAACTCGTAGTGATGGCATCGTTGCCCTCGGTGGTGGAGTTGTTGGAGACTTAGCAGGCTTTGTAGCCTCTACATATATGCGAGGAATTCATTTTGTTCAAATTCCAACTAGTTTAACTGCCCAGGTTGATTCTTCTATTGGTGGTAAGACAGGAGTCAACACTTCCTTTGCAAAAAACATGGTGGGAACTTTTGCCCAACCAGATGGAGTTTTGATTGATCCACTTGTCCTTGAAACTTTGGGAAAAAGAGAATTGATTGAGGGAATGGGTGAAGTCATCAAGTATGGCCTAATCGAAGACACAGAACTCTGGGACATATTATCTGAAATGGATGGTTCAGTTGAGAGCATTCTGGAAAATTCCGAAATTTTGATCGAGAACTCATGTCAGGTCAAGCGCAAGATGGTTGTTGAAGATGAATTGGACAATGGTATTCGCCTTTATCTCAACTTTGGTCACACAATCGGCCATGCTATTGAAGCAACTGCCGGTTATGGACGTGTCATGCATGGAGAAGCTGTAGCCATGGGAATGGTTCAGGTGTCTAAAGTAGCAGAGAAAAAAGGTCTTATGCCAGAAGGAATCACCCAGTCCATCCGAGAAATGTGTCAGAAATTTGGCCTTCCTGTTGATTATGAAAACTGGGATGTTGATAAGCTTTATCAGGCTTTGATTCATGATAAAAAAGCGCGTGGTAATACCATGAAATTAGTTTTGGTGCCAGAACTTGGTTCAGCGACCATTCACCCAGTTTCTCTCGAAGAAATGACAGACTACTTGGTAAAATAAGGAGAAGGTATGAGATATTTAACTGCAGGAGAATCACACGGACCGCGTCTGACGGCTATTATCGAAGGAGTTCCCGCTGGCCTTCCTTTGACTGCAGACAACATCAATGAGGATCTTAAGCGACGTCAAGGTGGCTACGGTCGTGGTGGTCGTATGAAGATTGAGACTGACCAGGTTGTCTTTACTTCTGGTGTTCGTCACGGAAAGACGACAGGGGCTCCTATCACCATGGATGTCATTAACAAAGACCACCAAAAATGGCTGGATATCATGTCTGCCGAGGATATTGAGGATAAACTTAAAAGCAAACGAAAAATCACTCATCCTCGCCCAGGTCATGCCGACTTGGTAGGAGGTATCAAATACCGCTTTGATGATTTGCGAAATTCCCTGGAACGTTCATCTGCCCGTGAAACGACTATGCGGGTAGCAGTTGGGGCTGTGGCTAAACGCCTATTGGCTGAGCTTGATATCGAAATTGCTAACCATGTTGTGGTTTTTGGTGGAAAAGAAATCGATGTTCCAGAAAACTTGACAGTCGCAGAGATTAAGAAACTAGCTGCTCAGTCAGAAGTTTCTATCGTTAACCAAGAACGTGATCAAGAAATCAAGGATTATATTGACCAAATCAAACGCGATGGTGATACCATCGGTGGTGTTGTGGAAACCGTTGTTGGAGGAATTCCAGTCGGTCTTGGTTCCTATGTCCAATGGGATAGAAAGCTAGATGCTAGATTGGCACAAGCTGTTGTCTCTATCAATGCCTTTAAAGGTGTGGAGTTTGGACTTGGTTTTAAAGCAGGCTATCTTAAGGGTAGTCAAGTCATGGATGAAATCCTATGGTCACAAGAAGATGGCTATACACGACGGACCAATAATCTCGGTGGTTTTGAAGGTGGTATGACTAATGGACAACCAATTGTTGTTCGTGGCGTTATGAAACCAATTCCCACTCTATATAAACCATTGATGAGCGTGGATATTGAGACCCATGAACCCTATAAGGCAACTGTGGAGAGAAGTGATCCAACTGCTCTTCCTGCTGCTGGGGTAGTAATGGAAGCAGTAGTTGCAACTGTCTTAGCTCAGGAAATTCTAGAAAAATTCTCATCTGATAATTTAGAAGAATTAAAAGAGGCGGTGGATAAACACCGTGAATACAGCAAGAACTTTTAAGGGGTTCCTATGTCAAAAACCATCTATATTGCAGGGCTTGGCTTGATAGGGGCCTCGATGGCTTTGGGGATTAGACGAGATCATCCCGATTATGAAATTTTAGGATATAATCGAAGCAAGTCTTCAAGAGATATTGCATTGGAGCGCGGAATGATTGACCGAGCGACGGATGACTTTGCCAGTTTCGCTCCCCTAGCTGATATCATCATACTGACCCTGCCCATCAAGCAAACCATTGCTTTTATTCAGGAGTTGGCAAGCTTGAACTTGAAAGAAGGGGTTCTTATCTCGGATGCAGGTTCGACCAAGTCGACTATTGTGGATACAGCAGAGGAAAATTTTGCAGGGAAGTCTGTTCGATTTGTCGGTGGACATCCTATGGCAGGGAGTCACAAGACAGGTGCTGCCTCTGCCGATGTCAATCTTTTTGAAAATGCCTACTACATCTTTACTCCTTCTAGTCTGACAACTTCGGATACGCTCGAAGAAATGAAAAATCTACTCTCAGGTCTCCATGCTCGTTTCATTGAAATCGATGCGGCTGAGCATGATAAGGTAACCTCTCAAGTCAGCCATTTTCCTCATATTTTGGCTTCTGGTTTAATGGAGCAGACGGCCCTTTATGCCCAAGAACATGAGTTGGCTGGACGCTTTGCCGCAGGTGGTTTTCGAGATATGACTCGGATTGCTGAGAGTGAACCAGGTATGTGGACTTCTATCCTCTTATCCAATCGAGAGACCATTATTGAACGGATCGAGGATTTCAAGGGGCGTTTGGATGAGATAGGTCAGGCAATCAGGGATGAAGACGAGGGCCAGATTTGGAATTTCTTCAATCAAGCGCGTGAACACAGACAGGCTATGGAAATCCACAAACGTGGAGGAGTAGATAGTTCTTATGATTTGTTTGTTGATATTCCCGATGAGGAGGATGTGATTTTACGCATCTTAGAACTATTAAGAGGAACTTCCCTAGTTAATATCCACATCAATGAAGAAAATCGTGAAGATGTTCATGGGATTCTACAAATTTCATTTAAAAATGCTCAGGATTTGGAAAGAGCTGAGCATGTGATTACAGAAAATACTGACTACACAGTAGTCATCAAATAAGGAGAAAATCATGTCAAATATTTATGATAGTGCAAACGAACTAAGTCGCGGATTACGCGAATTACCTGAATACAAGGCTGTTAAAGAAGCAAAAGATGCTATCCATGCAGATGCAGAAGCTAATAAAATCTTCGAAGATTACATTGCTTTCCAACAAGAAATCCAATTCATGGCACAAACTGGACAGATGCCAGATGGATCTTTCCAAGAAAAAATTGATTCTATTGGTAAGCAAATTGAAGGGAACGACCTAGTTTCAAGTTTCTTTAACAAACAACAACAATTGTCTATTTATCTATCAGATATTGAACGAATTGTTTTTGAACCGATTTCAGAATTGCTAAAATAAAAAATCTATTTTGTTTATGATTTATCGGTATTTTCTCAATCGTATTTTTATTATCGATAACTACTGTATAAGCTAGAATTATTAGCCTGGTCTGTTTAATAATGACTGTGGGAATGATTGTCTTTACTAATAATCAAAATTCAAAACATATTTGAAGGTTTCTAACTATAGAGCTGAGTTAATTGGAACAGAGAAAGATGCAAAGTTTGTCCCTAAAAATCAATTTAACTGATTAGTCTTGTGGGGGATCTCCTATGAAAAAGTTAATTTTACTCTTAATTATCCCTTTATTCTTTTTTATGCCACTAGTGGCGGCTAATATGGTTGTTCCAGATCGACCTTTAAATGGTATATACGATCCTAATGGTTATTTAACCACTAGTGTTGCAGAAACGTTAGAGAGTATGAATGCTGGAAGTGAGACCCAAGTAGGTATTTACATTGTAGATACCCTGGACGGTTCCAGTATCGAGGAGGTAGCCAATGAAGTTGCACGCAAATGGAAAATTGGGAAACAAGATTCCAACAGTGGAATTTTAATCGCTATTGCTATAAAGGATAGGAAGTTTCGTATTGAAACATCCAACGAAGCAGCAATTTGGCTACCTGACTCGAAGGCCAGTTCTTTACTAAATGATTCGAAGCCTTACATGAAAGAAGGGAAATATACTGATGCTCTTAACAGAATTCTAGTAGGCATTTCTAAAGCAGAGTCTAGAAAAGCTGAAATCATAAACAAGAAGGAGAATAATAATACTCGGCTTCCAAAAAGCTTAAAATACATAGCAATAATTTTGGGAATCCTTAAGATAGGCCTTAAGTACATGCCGTTAATTTTCTTGGTTTATGCACTTTTAGCAATTTGGTTCCATTACTTAAAAAGATGCCGCTTTTCTAAGTATGAGTATGAGGGAAAGGGTAAGCTGTATCCAGATTTTCCTGACTTTGTACCTAACGATACGTGGACTGAAGAACGTAAATCGGACTATAAAAAAAATAAGCGTTTAATTAGGTCTCAGTATAACTACGCAGGATATAACAAACTCTATCCAGACTCAAAAGGTTTTCTGCCTAATGATACTTGGACTACATTACTGATAGAAGCATACTACACAGAAGTTAAAAGAAAGCAACTAGATAGGCTGAACCGCTCTCAATACTCTTATAATGGGAAGGGAAAACTCTATCCAAACGATAAAGATTTTGTGAAGAATGCTTCTTGGACTTCCGAGCTCAAAAAAAGCTACTATGCTTCACAAAGAGTACAGTCAAGCTCTTATGGTAGATTTGATTCTTCTACATCTAGATATGATACTGGTAGTTCTAGTTCATCTTGGTCTTCTGATGATTGGGATGGCGGAGGATTTGATGGTGGTGGCTCTTCAGATAGCTGGTAAATTGAAAGTGAAAAAGAATTGCTATTAAAGATCTTTAGGTTGAAATAAATCAAAAAGGTAAAAGTGTATTGAAAAATATTATTAACTATCATAAAGTCAGGAATTTTTAAGAAATTTCTGACTTCTTATGATAAAATAAGAAAAAGTATTGTCAGTATGAGGTCTAGTATGAAGTTAAAAACAACTATTAGCCACTTGAACGGCTCTATTCGGGTACCAGGAGATAAGTCCATCAGTCATCGATCGATTATTTTTGGAAGCTTAGCTGAGGGTGAGACTAAGGTTTATGATATCTTGCGTGGTGAAGATGTCCTATCAACTATGCAAGTTTTTCGTGACCTCGGCGTTGATATTGAAGACAAAGACGGTGTCGTTACCATTCAAGGTGTTGGGCTGAATGGATTGAAAGCCCCTCAGAATGCTCTCGATATGGGGAATTCTGGGACCTCTATTCGTTTAATTTCAGGCGTACTTGCTGGCGCAGACTTTGCAGTAGAGATGTTTGGAGATGACAGTCTTTCCAAACGCCCTATGGACCGAGTGACTCTTCCCCTGAAAAAAATGGGAGTTAGCATTTCTGGCCAAACAGAACGAGACTTGCCACCATTGCACTTAAAAGGAACAAAAACATTAACTCCTATACATTATGAATTGCCAATCGCCTCTGCTCAAGTCAAGTCTGCCTTGATTTTTGCAGCCTTGCAGGCTCAAGGGCAGTCAGTCATTATCGAGAAAGAATGCACACGTAATCACACAGAAGATATGCTGCGTCAATTTGGTGGGGAGTTAAGTGTCGATGGTAAGAAAATCACTGTCCAAGGACCACAGAAACTTAGTGGACAAACGGTTGTTGTTCCAGGAGATATTTCTAGTGCAGCCTTTTGGTTGGTAGCAGGTTTGATTGTACCAAATTCTCGAGTGGAACTTAAGAACGTTGGTATCAATGAAACACGAACAGGGATTCTTGATGTTATTCGGGCTATGGGTGGAAAATTAGAGATTACTGAAATAGACCCAATTGCCAAATCTGCTACCTTGACTGTTGAAACTTCAGATTTGAAGGGAACAGTGATTGGCGGAGCCTTGATTCCACGCCTGATAGATGAATTACCAATTATTGCCCTTCTTGCGACTCAAGCAGAGGGAGTGACGGTTATCAAAGATGCTGAAGAACTTAAAGTCAAAGAGACAGACCGTATTCAGATTGTTGCAGATGCCTTAAATAGCATGGGGGCTGACATTACACCTACAGAGGATGGAATGATTATCAAGGGGCAGTCTGCTCTTCATGGAGCTAGGATCAATACTTTTGGGGATCATCGTATTGGGATGATGACGGCTATTGTAGCCCTCTTAGTAACAGATGGAGAAGTAGAACTTGACCGTGCAGAAGCCATCAATACTAGTTACCCAAGTTTTTTCAATGATTTGGAGACTCTGATTCATGGCTAAAGTATTGCTAGGATTTATGGGAGCAGGTAAATCTACTATTGCCAGAGGACTAGATCCTGATTTTGTGGATATGGATGCTGTGATTGAGCAAGGTATTGGAATGTCCATAGCTGAGTTTTTTGAAGCAAAGGGGGAAGCAGCCTTTCGTCAGGTGGAATCAGAAGTTTTAGCTGATTTGCTAAAAACAGATCTAGTCATTTCAACAGGTGGTGGAGTAGTTGTTTCTTCTAGAAATCGTGATTTACTGAAGGAAAATCCAGACAACATCTACCTAAAAGCAGATTTTGAGACCCTTTACCAGCGAATTTCAGCCGATAAGAACAATCAACGCCCACTATTTTTAAAGAATAGCAAGGAAGATTTGGCTGCGATTTTTGAAGAAAGACAAGCTTGGTATGAAGAAGTGGCTAGTCAGGTTGTAGATGTAGCAACATTAAGTCCAGAAGAAATTATAGAGGAACTGAGATGAAAATTGCCTATCTAGGTCCCAAGGGATCTTTTTCGCACCATGTTGTGCAAACGGCTTTTCCCAACGAGGAACTAGAGCCATTTTCAAATATCACAGATGTCATCAAGGCTTACGAACAGGGCTTGGTTGATTATTCTGTTGTCCCAGTTGAAAATTCCATTGAAGGAAGTGTCCATGAGACCTTAGACTATCTCTATCATCAAGCGAAAATTCAGGCTGTTGCAGAGATAGTACAACCGATTCAACAACAGTTAATGGCTGTTTCTGGGCATTCAACCATCGAAAAAATATTTTCTCATCCGCAGGCACTTGCACAAGGAAAAAAATATATCGACCAGCATTTTCCAAATGCTGAATTAGAAGTAACAGCAAGTACAGCTTATGCAGCTAGATTTGTCTCAGAACATCCAGATCAACCATTTGCAGCCATTGCTCCGAGAAATTCTGCTGATGAATATGGTTTAGAATTGATTGCTGAAGATATCCAAGAGATGGAAGCTAATTTTACTCGTTTTTGGGTCTTAGGTGCACAATTACCGGAGATAGCTTTGCAGTTCTCAACAGAAAAAATGAGTCTGGCAGTTACCTTACCAGACAATTTACCTGGCGCTCTTTATAAGGCGCTCTCGACCTTTGCTTGGCGAGGAATAGACTTGACAAAGATTGAGAGTCGCCCCCTTAAAACTGCTCTTGGTGAATACTTCTTTATTATCGATGTTGATTATAGAGATAAAGATTTAGTTCATTTTGCAAGAGAAGAATTAGAAGCTATTGGAATCCAATATAAAATTTTGGGAGCTTACCCTATTTATACTATACACGATAAAGGGAAGGAGAATCTATGACTAGAGAAAATCCTCTATCTCATCACGAAAAACTACGCTATGATTATCTCTTAAAAAATATTCATTATTTAAATGAAAAGGAACGAATAGAATTTGATTTTTTGCATAGTAAACTAGAAGGTCAGCAGAAAGTTTCTGAGATTAAACCCTATGAAGAACTAGAGGAGTTGCCTCAACAAACCAATAACATAGGCCTTCCAAGTTATGGAAATCGAAGTCGTAGCTCTCGTCATAAAGTTCCCAAGCAAAAAATTAAGAAACAAAAAGTAAAGAAAGAAAAAGTTAAGAAACCTAAGAAACAACGTCGCTTCTCTTTTAAGCGATTGTTTGCTTGGATTTTTACAATTTTACTTTTTGTAGCAATAGGGATGACTCTTATGTTTTTAAAAGGTTTTCAGTCAAGGGAAAATAATAAGCCAAAAGATGCAAAAGCGGCTCAAGTTCAAGTCTTTAATGGGCAGGATACTCGTGATGGGGTTAATATTCTGATTTTGGGTACGGATGGCCGTATTGGACAGAATAGTGCAGAAACACGGACAGATTCCATTATGGTTTTGAATGTCAGTGGTAAGGATAAAAAAATTAAACTTGTTAGTTTTATGCGAGATAACTTAGTCTATATCGATGGCTATAGCCAAGTTATTGATGGTCAGAGACAAGCCGATCATAAATTGAATCTGGCATATGAATTGGGAGAGCAGGAAGGGAACCAAGGAGCTGAGAGAGTACGTAAAGTCCTCAAGGATAATTTTGACTTGGATATCAAATATTACGCTCTTGTAGATTTCCAAGCCTTCGCCACAGCAATTGATACTCTTTTTCCAGATGGAGTTACCATCGATGCGCAATTCTCAACCTTAAATGGTGTCCCAGTCACAGAAGCTACTGTAGGTGATGATCTACATGCGACTGCAACTGAATCTCCAACCCAAACTATTCGAGCTGGTAAGCAACAAATGAATGGTTCTACATTACTTAACTATGCCCGTTTCCGTGATGATGATGAAGGTGATTACGGTAGAACACGGAGACAGCAACAGGTTATGTCAGCAATCTTGCAACAAATTAAGGACCCGACAAAACTATTCACTGGTTCAGAAGCTCTTGGGAAAGTATTTTCTATGACGTCAACAAACCTTCCGTATACTTTCTTACTAACTAATGGCTTGTCTATTTTAGATGGAGCTCAAAATGGTATTGAGAGAGTAACAGTACCAGAACTTGGTGATTGGCAAGACGAATTTGATGTTTACGGTGGTCAAGCCCTTCGTGTAGATCAAAACGCTTATAAAAATAAGCTTGCCCAAATGGGATTGAGATAAAAAATATAGTAAAATCAAAGCTAATGCATCTATTATGATAGGTGATTGGGCTTTGATTTTTCTTATGAATGGATAAGATAATAGGCACTTTTTATGGTATAATAAAATGATACCATTCTATAGAAGAGGACCGGAAAGAGATGAGTGATTTAAAGGCTATTCAGGATCGTAGTTTAGAAATGGCTGAATATTTTGTCGCCTTTTGTAAGGAGCATGATTTGCTCTGTTATTTGTGTGGCGGAGGTGCTATCGGTGCTTTACGTCATAAGGGATTCATTCCTTGGGACGATGATTTAGATTTTTTTATGCCACGTAAGGATTATGAAAAATTAGCAGAGTTGTGGCCTATTTATGCTGATCAGCGTTATTTCCTATCAAAGAGTAGTAAAGATTATGTTGACCGCAATCTTTTCATTACCATTAGAGATAAGGAAACGACTTGTATCAAACCATATCAGAAAGATTTGGATTTACCTCACGGCTTAGCTTTGGACGTTTTACCTCTGGACTATTACCCTAAAAATCCAGCAGAGCGTAAGAAACAGGTCTGTTGGGCTTTGATTTATTCTCTATTTTGTGCACAAACCATTCCAGAAAAGCATGGAGCTCTCATGAAATGGGGAAGTGCAATTTTACTTGGTATGACACCCAAATCTCTAAGATACCAAATCTGGAAAAAAGCTGAGAAAGAAATGACCAAGTATGGACTTTCTGAAAGTGATGGCATTACAGAATTATGTTCAGGCCCTGGCTATATGAAAAACAAATATCCAATTCAGGCCTTTGAAGACAACATATTCCTACCATTCGAAGGAACAGAAATGCCTATTCCTGTTGGTTATGATGCTTATCTTAGCATTGCTTTTGGTGACTACATGACACCGCCACCAGCTGACAAGCAAGTACCTCATCATGATGCTGTAATCGCTGATATGGATAAGAGTTATAGAGAATATATGGGAGAATATAATGCAAGAAAAAATTAGTATCATTGTTCCAGTTTATAATGTAGAAGCTTATTTGGAACGCTGTGTAGAGTCAATTCTGACACAGACTTATACCAATTTTGAATTGCTCCTTATAAATGATGGTTCGACAGATAAGAGTGGTGACTTATGTGATCAACTGGCTTCTAAAAATGAGAATATCAAGGTTTTTCATCTTGAGAATGCTGGAGTCTCCAATGCTAGAAATGTAGGTATCAAAAACTCAACTGGAGAATGGATTACTTTTATTGATAGTGATGATTATATTACGCCAGATTACTTGGAAACTTTAATAAGCGCAGTAAGATCAGATATTTCTGTTGGTTTCTCAGTTGCTCGTGTGCATCATGTAAAAAATGGTCAGATAACAGATTTGCCTGAATTTTCAGGTCAAGAGTCAATATGGTCTGCTGAGCAAACCATGAAAGAATTATTGATGACTACTCGAACTTCTTTTTTCCCTGTTGCAAAATTATTTAATAAGCAATTGATCGAAAATTTTAGATTCAGTACAGATTATCATTTAGCAGAAGATGCTCTATTCTTAACAGAAGTTTTACTTGAAACAAAATGTAATAGTGTTTTTATAGATAAACCAATATACTATTATGACCATAGAGAGGGAAGCGCAACTACATCTGTGAATAGTCATGTTTTTGATACTATAGAAGTATATAAAATTATTATTCCTAAAGTTTATCAATGTTTCCCTCAATTGAAACCCGAATTAGTAAATAGAGAATCTTGGTCTTATATTACAGTCTACGATAAAATAATCTTCACAGATTCGACAGAATATAAAAAAGAGAAAACTCAATTGAGAAAGTGGATACTTAGTCATATCTCAGAAATATTGAGAGATCCTTATTTTACTAGTTTTCGGAAAATAGCCATTTTGTCACTAAGAATTTCTCCATGGATTTATAGACAAATTGTAGGCTTGAATAAATAATGTCATTAAAGGAGTTGAAAATGAATTTTTCAAAAATGAATGAATGCTTTGAAAAATCAAAACTATGGATATCGTATCTTTTTGTTTTCATTTCGATTTTAAGTATGAGTTCGTTAATTTATAAAGTAACCAACCCTGTCTATAAGGGACTTTCAGCAATCGTTGTTCTGTCAATTTGTTTAACTTTATTTTTTAATTGGAAACGAATAGAGATAGATAAAAAGTTTCTTACCCTATTTGGTCTTTTAGTAGGTAGCCACTTTTTATCAGCGCTCATTAATCGTTCTGGGCACCTGCTTGGAAATATGGTTGAAATTTTCTTTATGCTGGCTTATGTTTTATTATTTACCATGGTAAAACCTGATCAGCTAAGGAAGTTACTAGGTATGATTGCAGGAACCATACAGATTGTCTCTTTTACTTCGGCTATATTTGCTTTTATTTTATTACTTTCAAGAGTCTTAATTTTATTTCAAATTGGAGAGAATTCTTATTATTACGGAGTAATGAATGGACGATTATGGGGATTTGTCAACCCAAATGCTAGTGCAATTTTCTCATACATTAGTATAGTTTTTGCTATGTATTTAATTCATAAGGGAAGCAAATACTCTGTTTATCTTAAAATTAATAATGTCATTCAGTTAGTTTATTTTGCAACTATGCAGAGTAGAGGAGCTCTCTTATCTGTCATACTGATGCTTGGTATGTATTGTCTTTTTGTAACCAGAGGAAATCTTGTTAAAAAGTGGGTCACTTTTCTAGTGGCTGCCTTACTATTCACGGGTGCAAACATTGGAATAAGTTATGCCACTTCTGTTTATATTTCGGCTGCCAAAGCTACTGTGATAGATTTAGAAAAAGGTGAATCTTATTCTGAAACTGATTCGGATGTTGCTAAGAAAAATGGAGAACTTCACTTGATTGAAACGACTCCAAGTGGGCGAACTTACATTTGGAAAAACGCAATCAAAATGGGAAGTGCTAGACCTCTATTTGGTTATGGTGTTCGAAACGTTTCAGATTATTATACAAAGTATTTTAGTAAATTTGAAATTGAAAACTCGCTTATTGGCGGTAATTTCCACAATATCTTTGTTACTATTTTTGTGAGTTCTGGATTCTTGGGTCTAATTTCTTTCGTACTTATCGTTGCTTATGTTGGTTTCCGATTTGTTTCTTATTTGGTTAAATCAAAGAAAAATAGTGAAAAACTGATTATGATTCTATTCTTTGGAATTTTATTTGGTCAGCTGTTTGAAAGTCAAATTATGTATTCGACTAACTTCATCAACATCATTTTCTGGTTAGTGGTAGGATATGGTCTAATGATTTGTGAGAAAGAAAAAAATATCCGTTACGTGGAAGTAACAGATATTTCTGAAATTCAACAAATGGAGTTAGGAATCATGGAGTATATCCATGACGTGTGTCATAAAATTGGTGTCCAATACTTCTTGTCCTATGGTAGTTTAATTGGGGCTGTTCGTCATAAAGGTTTTATTCCTTGGGATGATGACATGGATATTTGTATGCTTCGTGATGATTACGAAAAGCTGCAAGATTATATGATTGCACATCCAGACGAGCGCTATGAATTAATGTCTTATAAAAATAATGTCAACTATGTCTATCCATTCATGAAAGTTCAAGATAATCATACCTATTTGGTAGAAGAAGATGTTCGAATTGATTCAGACATGGGAATTTATGTTGATATTTTCCCTGTTGACGGGTATGAAGATGATCAGGCATTTAAAGATAAGATGACTAAGATTATTAAAAAGCGTCAATTAAGTTGTTACACTTTCAAAGGAATTACGAATACTAAAAGTGTAGTAAATTCAATTATCCGCTATATTTCTGTTATTATCTTTTATTTCACTAACACAAATAAGTATGTTGCCCAAATTGATGAGCTTGCTAAATCTAGAAAAGTAGAAGATTATGAACTTGTAGACTATGTTATTTATAAAGATATGAATAAGCCTGTTTGGAAACGTAAATGGGTAGAACAAGTTGAAAGTGGTAGCTTTGAAGGTAAGGAATTTATGATTCCAAAACATTATCATGAAATTCTAACTTCAGATTATGGAGATTACATGCAGTTACCTCCAGTTGAGCAGAGAGTATCTCACCATGATTTCAAATTGTGGAAGATTATAGGGAAGTAATAGATTTTTGTTAAAATAAAAAAGAAGTAAAGATTAGGAGTGACAAATAATGTCAGAAAGAATCTTAAGACTTGAAGAAATCAAGCAAATTGAGCTTGGAATTCTAGAATACTTACACCAAGTTTGTGAAAAACATGATATCAAATATTTTATCGATTTTGGAACTTTATTAGGAGCAGTTCGTCACAAAGGTTTTATTCCTTGGGATGATGATACAGACATTTCGTTAGCTAGAGATGAATTTGAAAAGTTATATGCTGTTCTAAAAAATGATGATCACCCATACTATAAGCTGATTTCTTTCAGAGAAACTAAAGGTTATCCATATAGTTATATGCGTGTTTACGATATTCGAACACGGAGAGATTCGAATCTTTTAGATTCAAGTGTTGTTCTTGGAACTTGTGTAGATGTCTTCCCGTACGATGGTCTTGTTACAGATGAACAAGATCGTAAGAAAATGAAACTCTATAAACAACTAATTCGTCTATCGTCTTTAAACTTTAAAGGAATTAAATACGAAAACGGAGGGATTAAAAATCTTCCTCGATATATTGCGTCAGCAATATTCAGATTTACATCTCCTCAATTCTGGAATCAAAAGCTAGAACAACTTGCCTTAAAATACAGTGTTGAAAACTCTACAGACTTAGTTTGTTCAACTTATGACTCTTACTATCCAGCCGGTATAAAAAAAGAATGGTTATATGATACAATTGATATGCCATATGAAAATCTAATCTTAAAAGTACCTAGAAGATATCATGAGGTTCTTGTCTATGAGTTTGGTGAAGATTATATGACTCCACCCCCTGCTGACCAACAGACACCAGGGAATGAAAAGAATTATTGGATTGACAAATAAAGTATTTTAATAATCATTAAGAAAGATGTGTGTGCTATGAAAAAGATAAAAAAGACACTTTTATGTAGTTCTCTACTGTTAACCGTATTAGCAAGTCAGTCTATATCGGTTAATGCTGATACTATTTCAACTGGTTCAGGGGATCGGATTCACTTTATCAATACAAAAGCTAAATCAGGAAGTGATGCTATATTACTAGAAAGTAATGGGCATTACGCTCTGATTGATATGGGAGAAGATTACGATTTTCCTGATGGAACTGATACACGATACCCAAATCGCTGGGGAATTTCCATGAGAAATTATCAAGTGTTGGAAGATCGCTTAATTCGTCATCTTGACCAAGTCGGAGTTAAAAAATTAGACTTTATCTTAGGAACTCATGTCCATAGCGACCATATTGGGGCAGCGGATGAAGTTCTTAGTCGCTATCAGGTGGATAGATTCTATCTGAAAAAATATGCTGATGAACGAATTACAAGCTCTTGGGGATTGTGGGATAATCTGTTTAATTACGATAATGCCCTCCGTGCAGCACAAAGTAAAGGTGTAACTCTTATTCAAGATATAAAGGATGAGGATAGCCATTTCAAGTTAGGAAACATGGATATCCAACTCTATAATTATAAAAATGAGTATGGACCAGACGGGAAACTTAAAAAAGTTCTTGATGATAACTCCAATTCAATCGTTGCAGTTGTCACAGTCGCAGGAAAGAAAATATACCTAGGAGGGGACCTAGATAATGCTGAAGGTGCAGAGGATAAGTTAGGTCCAGTTATTGGAAAAGTGGACATGATGAAATGGAATCACCACTATGATGCCAAAATATCAAATACTAAAGCTTTTATCGATAATCTTTCTCCAAGCATGATTATCCAAACTACTGGAGGAGATATCAACCTTGCTTCGACAAAAAATTATCTTCAAGAGAAAAACATCCAGGTTGTCCGTGCATCTAGCAAAACTCAAGATGCAACAGTATTTGATATTAGTAATCAAGGATTTACTAATGTCTCAAATTCTTTCCCTGATATTCCTAAAGTTGATGCGAATTGGTATCAGGAAGGTGGATATTGGAAATATCGTCTTTCAGATGGACAAATGGCGATTGGTTGGCAAGAAATTGATGGAGCAACTTATTTCTTTAACGGAAAAGGACAAAAACAAACTAGCCGTTGGCTGCATTTAAAAGATAGTAGTGTAAATCTCGAAGGAAATTGGTACTATCTTAACGATGATGGTAAAATGCAGACAGGTGGATGGTTTAAACATGATGATGCATGGTATTATATCCAATCAGATGGTGCAAGACGTTATGATCAGCTAGCTGAAATAGGTGGTAAAAAGTACCTATTCGATAAAGATGGTAAAATGCTTACTGGCTCACAAGTCTTTAATGGTAAGAAAATGTTCTTTGCAAGTAGTGGAGCTTTACAGACGGATGAGACAGGCTCTGGTTGGCAAAAAATTGAATCAAACTGGTACTACTTTGATGAAGATGGAAAACACATAGTTGGTAAAAAGGAAATCAATGGAGTACACTACTACTTTGATAATAAGGGAGTTATGCAAACAGGTTGGGCCTTGATTGGAGGGCATTGGAGCTATTTTGCAAGTTCCGGAGCAATGAAAACAGGCTGGATCAAGGATAAAGATACTTGGTATTACTTAGATAAAGAAGGAATTATGCTAACAGGCCTGCAAGAAATCGAAGGCACTCACTATTATCTAAATGCAAGTGGAGCCATGCAAACAGGTTGGAAATGGTTCGATAATCATTATAGTTACTTCACAAGCAGTGGAGCAATGAAAACAGGTTGGTTCAAAGATAATGGTCTTTGGTACTATTTGGATAAAGAAGGAATTATGCAAACTGGCCTGCAAGAAATCGAAGGCACTCGCTACTATCTAAATGCAAGTGGAGCTATGCAAACAGGCTGGAAGTGGTTCGATAATCATTATAGCTACTTCACAAGCAGTGGAGCTATGAAAACAGGTTGGTTCAACGAAAACGGCCTTTGGTATTATCTAGATAAAGAAGGTATCATGCAAACTGGCCTACAAGAAATCGAAGGTACTCGCTACTATCTAAATGCGAGTGGAGCCATGCAAACAGGCTGGAAATGGTTCGATGACTCATACAGATACTTTACAAATAGTGGAGCAATGAAGACAGGTTGGCTCAAAGAAAATGGTCTTTGGTACTACCTTGATACTGAAACTGGTCAGATGGCTACAGGAATCCATAAAGTAAATGATGAAACTTACTATTTTGATGCTAATGGAGCTATGCAGACTGGATGGAAACAACTTGATGGTAAATGGTATTACTTCCAAACAGATGGTTCACTTTTAAGAAATGGCACAACACCTGATGGCTACAAGGTTAATGCAGAAGGAGTTTGGTCAACAAGTAAATCTGAGGAAACAACTCAAGAGACGAAGGATGAACACAAACAGGACAAAGTCACTGAAACAAATCAGGCTGTTACAAAAGAGATCAATATCGAGAAAAACTCTTCTGTCGTAAATGAAAAAGATCAGGCTTCAGAACTAGTATCAGAAACAACTGAAGAAAAAAATTAGATATTATCTGATTTAAAAATAAAGAAAAACACCTTTAAAGGTGTTTTTCTTTATCCTCTTTTAAGTTTGGCACGCGCTAAACCGAGTGCATAGTGAAGGGTTTTGTCTTTTAAAACAAAGAGTGTGAATCCGTAATAAATACCACAGGTTATTACCGTGCATAAAACCATACTGAGCATATTCACATTGACTGTGTAACTATGAACTTGGAAGATGGTTTTAAAGATATAATAAATAGGAATGAAACCTAGTGACACGATTGTATATCGAGCCAGAGTTGTAAAAATTTCTTTTAATTCTAATAATTTGTGTTTCTGAATAAAATAAATTTCAAGTAGAACTACAATTGCTTCGGCAATAATTGTTGTACCAATGTAGTATTCTGGAGTAAAAATGTTATTGAAAAGGAGAAGTGAATTTAGAATCACATTGGCTCCACCTCCAATAAAGTAAAAGGCTGTTAAACGATTTTCGTGATCATTGATAAAAATAATCTGTTTTCCAAGGATTAATTCAATAGCCCAGATGATTGTTCGAAACGCGAATACACTTGTTACGATACCAGCTTCTATATATTTTTCGGAAGAGTAGATTACTGCAGCATAAGTTCCCAGAATCATAATTCCAATACTAGTTGGTATCATGAGGAAGTAGAATAGAGAAGCTCCTTGGTTAACAAGATATTTATATGATTGATAATCTTTCTTTCCTAGATAATAACCAAGTCGAGGGATACTAACATTAATAGCTCCACTTAGGACGCTAGCAATTAGCATAACAATACTTGAAGCAATAGTGTAGTATGAAATATAATTCTCGTCAGGTCCTTTAGTGATGAACATGCGATCAAGCAAAGTATAGAGCATATTGGCATTTGCTAGAAGGAGCATAGTGAGAAGAGGTTTTGATGCTTTAAGGAGCTCGATGAATTCAATCTTTACGAAGGAAACCTCTCGTTTAATCCAAAGAAAGCTGAGTAGATAGTTGATAATGGTTGTCGCACTCATGATTGTGGCATAAGGAACAATATCATCAGGTGACTTAACGAAGGCGAAGATTGCAACTAACATTCCTATACGAATAACTAGTGTTTTATATAGGATAAAAGAATAATTCTCATAGGCTTCATTCATCCACTCGATATTCAGAAATTGGAAGAGGGCTTGGATTCCAAGAATATAGTATAAGATTTTTAGATTGACAATACTGGTGTCAAAATGAATGAAGAGGAAGTAAATTGCAGTTGTCAGAATAGAAGTAATTAGGGAAATATAGAATAACTTAGAAAAGACGTAGTTAATCTGATTTTTATCATCCTTGACTTTACTGATCGCTCGAATACCGTAATTGTATATTCCAAATGCAGCGAGGGGAATGATAAAACTGGCCCAAGTATTGGCAGTATTGAAATAACCGTAATTCGACTTGCTAAGAATCCGCGTCAGATAAGGATTTGTAATCAGGGGAAAGACGATGTTTAGAATATTGACCAGTAAGCTAGCCAACGCATTAATTTTTATATTTTTCATGAAATTTTCTTTCTTACATACTAAAATAGATACTAGTATTATATCACATTCCAACGTCATTCTTTTGATAAAATCTTTAAAATCTAGTATAATAGATAGAACTGAAAGTATGAGGTTACTAGATATGAAAATGAAACAAATCAGTGATACCACACTAAAAATTACCATGTCTTTAGAAGATTTGATGGATAGAGGAATGGAAATCGCAGATTTTCTTGTTCCACAAGAAAAAACAGAAGAGTTCTTTTATGCTATCTTGGATGAGTTAGAGATGCCAGACAGTTTCTTGGATACAGGAATGCTCAGTTTTCGAGTGACTCCTAAGCCTGACAAAGTGGATGTCTTTGTGACCAAGTCTAAGATTGATCAGAATTTGGATTTTGAGGATTTGGCGGATCTTCCGGACATGGAAGAATTGTCAAAAATGTCTCCAGATGAGTTTTTGAAAACTTTAGAAAAAACTCTTGCAGAGAAAACAAAAGACGACATTGAAGCTATTCAGTCTTTGGAACAGGTTGAAAAAGAGGAAGAGGAAGTGGAAGAAAGCGAAGGAGATGTAGAGGAGGCTTCGGATTTCCAAGAAGAGTCCACTAAAGAGCCCTATATCTACTATATTCTCCACTTTGACAATTTGGCAAGCTTAGTCTCTTTCTCAAAGACAGTGGATTTTGAGATGGAGACTTCGGAACTCTATAAGATGAATAATCAATATTATTTAACAATCCTAGTAGATATTGAAAATCATCCTAAACCATATCCTGCTTGGCTATTAGCCCGAATGAGAGAGTATGCTGATGATAGTGATCTGAGTCGTTCAGTATTGCAGGAGTATGGTCAAATCTTAATTAACCATGATGCCGTGCAAGGGCTACAAAAGGTACAATAAGAATAAAGAAGCAGAGAATGACTGATCTCTGCTTTTTAATTTTCTCATATATTTTAGATATAATTAGAGCTGAAAATTCCTTAAGAATTAAGCTGAAATGAGATAAAAATTGTCGTCAAAATACGCAGACATTATAGGCTTTAGAAAGTTATCTTATTTGCATCACATATCTTGCTATAATGCTGAAAAAACGGTATCATAGAATGGTGTAAGTGAGGTGAACTATGGACCAAGTAAGGATACAAAGAGAGGTAGAGGAAATCCTTGAGGATGTACTAGCTAAAGCTTGTCTGCATGAAGGCTCTATCTTCGTTTTAGGGCTTTCTTCTAGTGAAGTGATAGGAGGACATATTGGAAAAGCCTCCAGTCAAGAAATTGGGGAACTAATTGTCGAAAAGATTTTAGACATCCTATCATCTAAAGGGATTCATCTTGCTGTTCAAGGATGTGAACATGTAAATCGAGCCCTTGTAGTAGAGAGAGAAGTTGCCATCAAATACCATTTGGAAATAGTCAGTGTACTACCTACATTACATGCCGGAGGTTCTGGTCAATTGGCAGCCTTTCGGTATATGAAAGATCCAGTTGAAGTCGAATTTATAAAAGCAGATGCAGGTCTAGATATTGGTGATACTTCTATAGGCATGCATGTCAAACATGTTCAGGTGCCAATTCGACCAATTTTGAAAGAGATTGGCCAAGCTCATGTAACTGCACTAGCTAGTCGTCCCAAGCTTATTGGAGGAGCGCGTGCTCAATACCCACAAGATTATATTAGGAAATTGTAAAATGGAAAAGAAACAAGTTGAAAAGGTTTTAAAATATTCTATTAGAAAGTTCTCTGTCGGAGTTGGTTCTGCTGTCATTGGGGCCTTGCTTTTTGGTGCTAACAACCTTATGGTTGACCAAGTAGTGGCCGATGAATTCTGTGAGCCAAATCAGATACACTATCGCTATTTAGCAGAGCAAGAGCTGACAGAAGCTGAAAAGGCCCTTATTCATAAGGAACTCCCTTCTGATTTAAAACAAGATGATGTTGTTTATCTTGTCTATAGAAAAAAAGAAGTTCATACACAATATCTACCAAATACTGGAAGTAAAGAGCTAGGTCTCGTTGGTCTTGGCTTTGCAACAGCTTCATTAGCTGTACTAGTAATCTCTAAGAAGCGACCTAACAAGATAGCAGGTATTCTTTTTATTGGTGCACTTGGAGGTAGCTACTTCATTCCTCAGACTATTCAAGCTTTTGAAAATCAAATTCTTTTATCTTATAACCAAACAATCTCTGCTTGTAGTCAAGAAGATTTAGCCAACGGAGTCATTCAAATTGATGGATATGACTACATTGGTTACTTCAAAGAAGCTGATTTGAAGGTTTCTATGCCTGAAAATAATCAAGACAACAACTTGATTACAGATAAAGTGACACAAGAAGCTCGTGAAGGTGAAACCGTCGTTCAAACAGAGCTTCCAACCTACAGCGAAGAAACTACAACTACAGCAACACAGGGAGAAACTAAAGGAAGCGAATCTCTCGTTCAACCAGAACCTCCTGTTCATACAAGTGAAGAAACAACAGAGAGCACCCAAGAAGAAGCTCCTATTGATGAATCCCCTGTCAAACCAGAGCCGCCAGCCCTACCAGAGCATAGTACAGCCAAGGGCACTCAAGAAGAAGGTCATGTAGGCGAATCACCAATCCAACCTGAACTTCCAGCCTATACAGGAGAAGTAACAGCCAAGGGTACTCAGGAAGAAGGTCATGTAGGCGAATCACCAATCCAACCTGAACTCCCAGCCTATACAGGAGAAGTAACAGCTAAAGGTACTCAGGAAGAAGGTCATGTAGGCGAATCACCAATCCAACCTGAACTTCCAGCTTATACAGATGAAATAACAGCTAAAGGTACTCAGGAAGAAGGACACGAAGGTGAACCTCTCATTCAACCTAGCTTGCCAGAATACAATGTGACAGAGTCAACCGTGACTGAATCAGAAACTGTTACAATTCCATATTCTACTGAGTACCTATCGGATTCTAATCGCTATACAGACGAAGAAAGTGTCGTTCAAAAGGGTGAAGCTGGTAGTCAACTCATACATCGTGTCTATAAAACTGTAGATGGGGAGAAAGTTGGTGAAGCTATCACCACTAGTACGGAAGTTGTTAAGGCTCCTGTAGCTGAAAAAATCAGTCGTGGAACCAAACCAATTGAAGGCCAAACCGAAGAAGTTTCTGTTGAAGAAGTTCCTTTTAAAACGGTAACTGAGCAAGATTCTAGTCTTCTCAAGGGTACTGAAACAGTCGCACAAGTAGGTAAGAATGGTAAGAAGAAAATTACCAAAGTCTACAAGACTATCAAGGGTGTGAAAACTGCAGATGCCCCTACTGTTTCAGAGGAAATTGTTGAACAGGTACAAGACCACATTATCAAAACAGGTACTAAGGAATTAGAAAAGCCTACTCTGACATTAACAAAAGTTGATACAGAAGAATTGAATCGAAGTGCAAAAGCAACTTATAGCCTTAAAAAACCAGATGGAGTGACTATCAAGTCTATTCAAGCAGTGTTGAAAAAAGGCGATCAAGTTATTAAGACATTTGCTATTTCAGAGTCTAATCTTGCGACAGCTTTAGCTGATTTAGATTATTACAAGGATTATACACTTGCGACGACTATGGTGTATGATCGTGGTAATGGTGACGAGGAAGAAGTTCTTAAAGAAGAACCACTGAGAATCGACCTTAAAAAAGTTGAAGTCAAAAATATTAAGGAAACAAGCTTAATCAGTGTGGATGACCAAGGTAATGAGACCGATAGTAGTCTTTTGTCCGAGAAACCATCGAATGTTAAGCCTTACTACTTAAAAGTTACGACTTACGATAACAAGGTTACGAAACTAGCTGTTGATAAAATCGAAGAAGTTACTGTAGATGGAAATAAACTATACAAAGTAACTGCTAAAGCACCAGATTTGATTCAACGTACTGCAGAGAATCGTTTCACTGAAGAGTATGTACACTATTTACCTAAGCCAAAAGCTCACGAAGGTGATGTTTACTACGACTTTAATGAACTTGTAAAAGCTATGCAAGCCAATCCTACTGGTACATTTAAACTTGGTAGCAATATGAATGCTAATAATGTACCAGCTGCTGGCAAATCTTATGTAACCAATGCCTTTAAAGGTTCATTGGGAAGTACTGATGGCAATAAATTTGCTATTCATAATATCACTAGACCATTATTTGGAAACATTGAAGGTGGTTCTGTTAAGAATCTCTTACTAGAAAATGTCAATATTGATATGCCTGGAGTTGATCGAGTAGCACCGATCGCAGGTGTTATCAAAAACAATGCAACTATTGAAAATGTCAAAGTAACCGGAAGTGTTGTTGGTAACAATGATGTAGCTGGTATTATCAATAAAATTGATGGTAGTGGAAAAGTAAGTAATGTCGCCTTTATCGGTAAACTTCACGCTGCTGGCAATAGAGGAGGCTATTTAGCTGGTATTCTTGGTGAAAACTGGAAGGGTGTTGTTGAGAAAGCATACGTTGATGCTGAAATTACTGGTAATAAAGCAAAAGCTGCAGGACTAGTCTATTCATCTCAAAATGGTGCTAATAACCACACGGTTGGTAAAGAAGGAGTCCTAAGAAATTCAGTTGCTAAAGGTTCTATCGAACTAAAAGAAGCTGTTCAGTCTGGTGGATTGCTGGGTACCAACTGGGCCTTAGGTACTATTGAAGACAACATCACTATGATGAAAGTCAAAACTGGAGAGATGGTATTTGGTCACTCAGATATTGATGCTGACGACTACTTCACCTATTCAAGAACCAAACGTAATTATAGTGTTGATGGCGTGAGTGAAGGCAAGAAGTCCTTTAACAATTCACGTAAAATTCCAAGTATCTCACTAGCAGAAGCCGAGAAGAAAATTGAAGCGATGGGAATCACTGCTGATAAATTTACCAGCAGCAAACCTATTGAAGACAAGCTTAATAATAGTCTTAATAAAGACGATCAATACAAAGCAATTGATAGTTATGATGTGAATCGTGAGCTAGCTTACCGTAATATCGCAAAACTTCAACCTTTCTATAATAAAGAGTGGATTGTCGACCAAGGGAATAAACTTGCTGCAGGAAGTCCTCTCCTAACTAAAGAAGTATTGTCTGTCACTGCCATGAAGGGCAATACCTTTGTGACGGAATTAGCTGATGCTGATCATATTATGATCCACTATGCAGATAAGACAAAAGATGTCTTTAGCATTACGCCAAAAGACTCTAAAGTCAAACAAGTGAAAGAGTATGGTATTGCAGAACTTGGTGAAGTTGTTTACACTCCAAACATGGTTGACAAAGACCGTAGTGATCTCATCAATGCTATTGTTGAAAAATTAAGTCCTGTAGAATTGCAATCTGATCCAATCTACACACACCTTGGTAGAACTGGTCCAAACAAAGTTAATGCTATTAAGAATCTTTATCTAGAAGAAACCTTCAAAGAAGTCAAGGATAATCTTACTAAATTTGTCAAGCAATTGGTTGAAAATGAAGATCATCAATTAAACACAGATGAGGCTGCTAAGCGTGCTTTGATCAAGAAAATTGATGATAACAAGGCAGCGGTTCTTCTTGGTCTATCTTACCTGAACCGTTATTACGGAGTGAAGTTTGATGATTTCAATATCAAGCAACTCATGTTGTTCAAGCCAGACTTCTATGGTAAGAACGTCAATGTATTAGACCGTTTGATTGAAATTGGTTCAAAAGAAGACTATGTCAAAGGAACTCGCACACATGATGCCTTCCGTGAAGTAGTTGCTAAACATACTCTTTCTGGCAACCTAAATGACTTCCTCAAATATAACATGGAACTCTTCACAAAAGATACAGACTTGAATGATTGGTTCATAAAAGCAACTAAAGATAATGTCTATATCGTGGAGCCAAAAACAACAAATCCTGATTTTGCAGATAAGAAACATAGAGCTTACGAAGGCTTAAATAATGATATGCATGGCAAGATGATTTTACCACTTTTGAACTTAAAAGATGCCCATATGTTCTTAATTTCAACCTATAACACCATGGCCTATAGTTCATTTGAAAAATATGGTAAGAACACTGAAGCAGAGCGTAATGCCTTCAAAGCTGAAATTGATAAGGTTGCGAAAGGGCAACAGAATTACCTAGATTTCTGGTCACGTCTATCTCTGGATAAAGTCCGTAATCAACTCTTGAAGAGCAACAACATGGTTCCAACACCAGTTTTGGATAACCAAAACTATAAAGGTATCAGTACCGACCGTTATGGTCATACAAATGGTGGTAAAGATGTGGCACCTATCCGTGAATTGTATGGACCTACCGACCGTTACCATGCGACTGATTGGCGCATGGGAGCTGTAGCTCGTGTTTATGCCAATCCATATAAAGATGATTCTGTCTTCTTTATGGTGACGGATATGATTAGTGATTTTGGTGTGTCTGCCTTTACCCACGAAACGACTCACGTAAATGACCGAATGGTTTATCTAGGTGGCTCAAGACACCGTGAAGGAACAGATCTTGAAGCATTTGCTCAAGGAATGTTACAAACTCCGTCTGTATCAAATCCAAATGGAGAATACAAAGCCCTTGGTCTCAACATGTCCTATGAACGTCCAAACGATGGAAATCAATGGTATAACACTAATCCAAATGATCTGAAGTCCCGTGACGAAATTGATCGTTACATGAAGGGTTATAATGACACCCTCATGCTTCTGGATTATCTTGAAGGAGAAGCTGTCCTGGATAAGGCAAATCAAGATTTAAACAACGCTTGGTTCAAGAAGGTAGACAAACAATACCGAGGAAATAATACCAAGAATCAATTCGATAAGGTACGTCCTTTGAGTGATGAGGAAAAGGCTATTCCATTACGTACAGTAGATGATCTAGTAACTAACAACTTCATGACCAACCGTGGCCCAGGTAACAGAGTTTATAATCCATCTGACTTTGATTCTGCTTATGTTACTGTACCGATGATGACTGGTATCTATGGTGGAAATACCAGTGAAGGTGCTCCTGGAGCTATGTCATTCAAACACAATACTTTCAGAATCTGGGGTTACTATGGCTATGAAAAAGGCTTCCTGAACTATGCTTCTAACATGCTAAAAGCTGAATCTAAAAAAGCTGGTAAAGATACTCTAGGTGATGACTTCATCATTAACAAGATTTCTGATGGAAAATTTAACAATCTCGAAGATTGGAAGAAAGCTTACTTCGAAGAAGTAGTGAATAACGCTAAAAAAGGAATTCAATCTATTGAAATCGATGGTAAAACATACAATAGCTATGAAGACTTGAAGCGTGCATTTGCTGAAGCAGTTGATAAAGATAAGGCTACTCTAAGTAAGGGCTCTGTCAAATTTGATAACACCGTATCACTTAAAGAAAAACTCTTTAAGAAACTTCTTCAACAAACAGATAGCTTTAAAACTTCTATTTTTAGATAATTAATGGACTCTCACCTGCTTAGCAGGTGAGAGTTTTTGGGTTCCCAAGAGTTTTAAGAATTTTCCAAACAGATTTCAAGTATTTTTAGTATGGTAGGTATATAATAGAGCTATAAAATCAATATCTATATTCATATGAGGAGTTGTAAAGGTAATGAAAATGAAAACATGGCAAGTATCTGTATTGGTTTGCGCTAGTCTGCTCTGTCTGTCAGCTTGTAAAAATCAGACGACGAGCGAAAATGGAGACAAACAAGCGCAAGTTAGCTCTCAGGTAGCAAGAAAAGGGGAAGAAGTTCCAGACTTTGAACTAATGGGGGTTGATGGGAAAACTTATCGCCTATCAGATTACAAAGGCAAAAAGGTCTATCTCAAATTTTGGGCTTCATGGTGTTCTGTCTGTCTAGCCAGTCTACCTGATACCGATGAACTTGCAAAAGAAGCAAGTGATGACTATGTCATCTTGACAGTCGTTTCTCCTGGTCAAAAAGGCGAGCAATCAGAAGAAGCCTTCAAAAAATGGTATCAAGGATTGGACTATAAAAATCTCCCTGTCCTTTTAGACCCTTCGGGTAAACTTTTGGAAAGTTACGGAGTTCGATCTTATCCGACTCAAGCCTTTATTGATAAAGAAGGCAAACTAGTTAAGACCCAGCCGGGCTTTATGGATAAGGCAAGTATTTTAGAGAGTTTGAAAAGCATAGATTAGAGGCTGCTCATGAATGATAAATTAAAAATAATCTTACTGATCGGAATCATTATTTTCCTTGTTCTAGGAGTTTTATTTCTTTTGGAAAAAAGAAGCGCAAGTTACACTGATACTTCTCAAATCGAGAGGGCAGCAGTTAGTCAAGGGCAAAAAGTCACGAAAAAAACTGAGCCAAGTAAAGATGCTGACCTACATGATATCTATCTAGCTGGAGGTTGTTTCTGGGGAGTCGAAGAGTATTTCTCACGAGTAGCGGGTGTGACAGATGCTGTTTCTGGTTATGCTAATGGTAGAGGAGAAACAACCCAGTATGAATTGATTGGCCAAACCGGGCATGCTGAGACTGTTCATGTGACCTATGATGCCAATCAAATCTCCTTAAAAGAAATCTTGCTTCATTATTTCCGCATTATCAATCCAACCAGTAAAAATAAGCAGGGAAATGATGTGGGAACCCAGTATCGAACCGGTGTCTACTATACAGATGAGAAAGATTTAGAAGTCATCAACCAAGTTTTTGACCAAGTTTCTAAGAAGTACGACCAACCTCTAGCGGTTGAAAAGGAAGCCTTAAGAAACTTTATTGTGGCTGAGGACTACCACCAAGATTATCTCCAGAAAAACCCTAATGGATATTGTCATATCAATGTCAATCAAGCAGCCTATCCTGTTATTGATGCAAGTCAATATCCAAAACCGAGCGACGATGAATTGAAAAAACTTTTGTCTCCAGAGGAGTATGCCGTGACTCAAAATGGTCAAACAGAACGTGCCTTTTCAAATCGTTACTGGGATAAATTTGAAGCAGGTATTTATGTAGATGTGGCGACAGGTGAACCCCTCTTTTCTTCGAAAGATAAATTTGAATCGGGCTGTGGTTGGCCAAGCTTTACCCAGCCTATCAGTCCAGATGTTGCGACCTACAAGGAAGACAAGTCCTACAATATGGTCAGAACAGAAGTCAGAAGTAGAACTGGCGATTCTCATCTAGGACATGTCTTTACAGATGGGCCTAAGGACAAGGGAGGCTTACGCTATTGTATCAATAGTCTGTCCATTCGCTTTATTCCTAAAGATCAAATGGAAGAAAAAGGTTATGGTTATTTGTTGGATTATGTAGAGTAAACTTCGATATTTAAATCAATCATAAAAAAGCCAGATCTCCTTTTTGGGGGCTGGCTTTTATGGTATACTTAGGATATGCATAGAAAAACAGTGATTGATTTTAGGGCTTTGGGCGAGCGATACACCTTTACCCAGCCTATCAAAGAGTTAAAAACGAGAGATTTAGCAGAAGTAGCAGACATGCTAGCACAGGTGGAAAGCTACCAAGAGAATGGCTATTATGTAGTTGGTTATGTCAGCTATGAGGCTGCACCTGCTTTTGAGGAAAATTTAGAGGTCCACAAAGCTCCCTTACTGGGAGAGTATCTCCTCTATTTCACCGTTCATGACAGTGTTGAAACATCCAGCATTCCTCTGACTTATGAGGAGGTGGATTTGCCATCAAACTGGCAGGAAGTAACATCTCCAGAGGCATATGAAAAGGCTATTGCTCAGATTCACCATCATTTACGACAAGGCGATACTTATCAGGTCAATTATACGGTCCAACTCAAACAGAATTTAAGTGCCAATCCTTTTGCTATCTACAATCGTATGGTTGTAGAGCAGGAAGCGGGATACAATGCCTATGTTGAACATGACGACATGGCAGTGATTTCCATGAGTCCAGAACTCTTTTTTGAACAAAATGGCCGTGAATTGACAACTCGCCCAATGAAGGGAACGACTAAACGTGGTCTGACTGACGATGACGACTTGAAAGAGGCGGCTTGGTTGGAACAGGATCCCAAAAATCGTTCAGAAAACATGATGATAGTGGACCTCTTGCGAAATGACATGAATCGTATTTCTGAGGTGGGGAGTGAGCATGTGGAGCGTTTATGCCAAGTAGAGCAGTATTCTACAGTTTGGCAGATGACTTCGACCATCAAGAGTCAGTTACGACCGGATGTTGACCTAGTTGAGATCTTCCGTTCGCTTTTTCCTTGTGGATCCATCACAGGAGCTCCCAAGATAGCAACTATGGAAATTATCAAGGATTTAGAGCTTCAACCGCGTGGAGTCTACTGTGGTACGATTGGTCTCTTGCTTCCAAATGGGCGCCGGATTTTCAATGTCGCCATTCGAACCATTCAACTGCATGGAGGGCAAGCCATCTATGGAGTCGGTGGAGGCATTACATGGGATAGCACTTGGGAGTCAGAATACCGCGAAGTCCATCAAAAGGCTGCTGTTCTTTACCGAAAACAGCCTCGTTTTCAATTGATTACAACTGGAAAAATTAGCCAGAAAACCTTGCTCTTTGAAAAGCAACATCTAGAAAGACTACAAAAGGCTAGTCGTTACTTTGCCTATCCATTTGACCCAGAAGTTTTGAAACTAAAGCTAGAGGAGGAGTGCCAGTTTTGTGACCTCCATCAAGACTACCGTTTGCGAATCAGTCTCAGAAAATCTGGAGAGATTGAAATCGAACGAAAAGTATTAACACAACTTAGTCCAACTTTTTGTCAGGCTAAACTTTGTCTGCAAGAGGCTGATTTACAGCAGACCTTTACCTACTTTAAGACGACATACCGCCCACATTTGACAACGGGAAATCAGGAAACCATCTATCACACTGTTGATGGAAAATTGTTGGAAACCTCTATTGGTAATCTAGTCTTGAAAATTGATGGCAAGCTCTATACCCCGCCTAGCACTCTCGGTATTTTGCCGGGGATTTATCGTCAACACTTGCTTGAGAGCGGAAAGGTAGAAGAAAAGGTATTGACTTTAGAAGATTTGGCACAGGCAGAAGCTGTCTATGGCTGTAATGCAGTTAGAGGCTTGTATGAGTTGTCAGTAAAGGAGAACTAAATGAAACTAAGTTTCAGATTATCCCTGATGGCCCTCATGTTTTGAATAAGGCAAAACTAAAAGAGTTTGCAGAATTAACCAGAAGTTTTCTTGAATTGCTGAAACAAGTTTGATAGAATAATATTGAGATTGATATTATAATTTTTAGGAGAAAATCATGAACAAACGTCATTTATTAAAACTAGGCTTAGCTTCTTTACCTGCCCTAGCTTTGTTTTTACAACCTGTTGTGGCAGATGAAAGTATCCATTTTTCAAGCTGTAAGGAAGCTTGGGAGAATGGTTATGCGGATATTCATAGAGGAGAACCAGGTTATTCTGCTGCTTTAGATAAAGATCATGATGGGATAGCCTGTGAATCTAAGAATGCACCCAAAGGAGTTTTAAAAGAGAAGAAGACGAGTACATCTCAAGCGACTAGCAGTGCAGCACCTGATAGCGTGGCCCCAAATAGTACAGAACCTACCTCTAGTGTAGCAGTTGTAAGTGGCTGGGATCGTCAAAATGGATCTTGGTACTATTTTTCTGAGAATGGGCAACCAGTAACAAATACTTGGAAGGGAGTTTATTACCTCAAATCAGATGGAAGAATGGCTGAGAATGAGTGGGTATATGATAACTATTACCAAGCCTGGTACTACTTCAAATCAGATGGTTCTTATGCACGGAATACTTGGCAAGGAAGTTACTATCTCAAATCAGATGGTAAAATGGCTCAGGGTGAATGGATTTATGATTCTTACTACAAATCCTGGTATTATCTCAAATCAGACGGTTCTTATGCGCATAATACTTGGCAAGGTGCATACTACCTCAAGTCAAATGGTAAAATGGCTAAGAGTGAGTGGATCTATGATTATTCTTACCAATCTTGGTACTACTTAAAATCAGATGGTTCTTATGCTCGTAATGCTTGGCAAGGAAACTACTATCTCAAATCAGATGGTAAAATGGCAAAAAATGAGCGAGTGGATGGCGGACGCTATTATGTAGATGCTTCTGGTTTGTGGAAACCATAGAACATAAAAAATTCTGGAAAGCTAATGCAAACCTTTGCACTGATTGGCAGATTTTGTTATACTAGAACTGTAAGCATTTTCAATTAAAGATAAGGAGAAAAAGATGAGTCAAAAGATTATTGGTATTGACCTTGGTGGGACTTCTGTCAAGTTTGCAATTTTAACTCAAGAGGGAGAAATTCAAGAAAAATGGTCTATCAAAACTAACATTTTGGATGAAGGAAGCCATATCGTAGATGATATGATTGAATCTATTCAACATCGTTTTGAATTGCTTGGATTGTCTGCAGCAAATTTCCAAGGGATTGGTATGGGTTCACCGGGTGTGGTTGACCGTGAAAATGGAACTGTTATCGGAGCCTATAACCTTAACTGGAAAACTCTTCAACCAATCAAAGAAAAGATGGAAAAAGCCTTGGGTATTCCATTCTTTATCGATAACGACGCTAACGTAGCTGCTCTTGGTGAGCGTTGGATGGGTGCTGGTGAAAACCAACCAGACGTTGTCTTTATGACACTGGGTACAGGTGTTGGTGGCGGTATCGTGGCAGAAGGTAAATTGCTTCACGGTGTTGCAGGTGCTGCAGGTGAACTTGGACATATCACAGTTGACTTTGACCAACCAATCGCATGTACTTGTGGGAAAAAAGGATGTCTTGAGACAGTGGCCTCAGCAACAGGTATTGTCAACTTGACTCGTCGTTACGCAGATGAGTATGAAGGCGAAGCAACCCTAAAACGCTTAATTGATGATGGTGAAGAAGTAACTGCTAAAACTGTCTTTGACTTGGCAAAAGAAGGGGACGATCTTGCCTTAATCGTTTACCGTAACTTCTCACGCTACTTGGGTATTGCATGTGCCAACATTGGTTCCATCCTAAATCCATCAACAATCGTTATTGGTGGTGGTGTATCAGCTGCCGGAGAATTCCTTCTTCAAGGCGTGCAAAAAGTTTATGATGAAAATACCTTCCCACAAGTTCGCACAACAACTAAATTGGCTCTTGCGACTCTAGGAAATGACGCTGGAGTTATTGGGGCAGCATCCCTTGTATTACAATAAAAAGTAAAAAGGAGAAAAACACTAACTTAAAGCTAGTGATTTTCCTCCTTTCTTTTTTTATGCTATACTAGTTAAGAATAAACGTTGAGGTGAGAGTAAATGACAAAAGCAGATAAGATTTTTAAAGAGAATATCGAGCGAATCCTGAATGATGGTGTCTTTTCTGAGCAAGCACGTCCCAAGTATAAGGACGGAACAGTTGCCAACTCTAAGTATGTAACTGGAGCTTTTGCAGAGTATGATTTGTCAAAGGGGGAATTTCCAATTACAACCTTGCGTCCAATTGCTATCAAATCAGCTATAAAAGAAGTGCTTTGGATTTATCAAGACCAGTCTAATAGTTTAGAAGTTCTTAATGACAAGTACAATGTTCACTACTGGAATGACTGGGAAGTGGGAGACACAGGGACCATTGGTGAGCGTTATGGGGCTGTGGTTAAGAAGCATGACATCATTAATAAAATCCTAAAGCAGTTGGAAGCCAATCCTTGGAACCGTCGCAATATCATCTCTCTTTGGGATTACCAAGCTTTTGAGGAAACAGATGGACTCCTTCCATGCGCATTTCAGACTATGTTTGATGTCCGTCGAGTAGATGGGGAAATCTATTTGGATGCGACCTTGACTCAGCGCTCTAATGATATGCTAGTTGCTCACCATATCAATGCCATGCAGTATGTGGCGCTTCAAATGATGATTGCTAAACATTTTGGTTGGAAGGTTGGGAAATTCTTCTACTTTATCAACAACCTTCACATCTACGATAATCAATTTGAACAAGCGGAGGAATTGCTCCGTCGTCAACCTTCAAATTGCCAACCACGTTTGGTCTTGAATGTACCAGACAAGACAAATTTCTTTGATATTAAAGCAGAGGATTTTGAGTTGGTTGACTATGATCCTGTAAAACCGCAATTGAAGTTTGATTTGGCTATTTAAGAACATAAAAAGAAGTTGGAATTTCCAACTTCTTTTGTTTTTTAACGTGATACACGACGGCGAGCTGCTTTTTTACGGTTTTCTTCGATGAAAGCTGCTTTTTGTTCTTCTGGTTCAATCACTTGTTTTTTAAATGCGTATACTGCACCTGCTACTGCAGCGACAGTTCCTGCAACACCTGTTACGAGACCTTTAGCAAAACCTTTAGCCATTAGTCTTCCTCCTTTAATTTATATATCAGGCAGAAATAGCTAGAAAGATAGCATTTTTCTGACTGTGCTTTTTGTGATATAATAATAGTAACGAAAAAATGGGAATTTTTCAAGGAAAAACGATGAAAAGCAAAATAATTGTGATTGTTGGTCCAACAGCTGTTGGAAAGACTGCCCTAGCCATTGAAGTTGCTAAGCGTTTCAATGGCGAAGTAGTCAGTGGGGATAGCCAACAAGTATACCGAGGACTGGATATTGGAACAGCCAAGGCTAGTCCAGAGGAGCAGGCAACTGTCCCTCATCACTTGATTGATGTGAGAGATGTAACCGAGTCTTACTCGGCTTTTGATTTTGTTTCTGAAGCCAAGATGGCCATTGAGGATATTCAAAATCGTGGTAAACTTGCTATTGTAGCAGGTGGGACAGGACTTTATATCCAGAGTTTGCTAGAAGGCTATCACCTAGGTGGTGATGCTCCTTATGAGGATATTTTAGCTTACCGAGCTAGTTTAGAGCATTATTCAGATGAGGAATTAGCTCATCTGGTGGCTCAAGCGGGCCTTGAAATTCTCCAGTTTAACCGTCGTCGTGCTATGCGTGCCTTGGAAATTGCCCATTTTGGTCAAAATTTGGAAAATCAGGATAGCCCTTATGAAGCGCTGATTATTTGTCTGGATGATGAGCGTAGTCAACTCTATGATCGGATTAACCGCCGTGTGGATTTGATGTTTGAAGCGGGACTGTTGGATGAAGCCAAGTGGCTATTTGATCATTATCCTGATGTGCAGGCTGCTAAAGGTATTGGTTACAAGGAACTCTTTCCTTATTTTAGAGGGGAGCAAAGCTTGGAGGAAGCTAGTGAGAGTCTTAAACAGGCAACACGTCGTTTTGCCAAGCGTCAGTTAACCTGGTTCCGTAATCGCATGCAGGTGACCTTTTATCAGATAGGAGAATCAGGTGTGCAAGACCGCATTTTAAGCCAGATTGAGGAGTTTTTAAATGATTGAAACGGAGAAAAAAGAGGAACGAGTCCTACTGATTGGTGTTGAACTCCAAGGCATGGACAATTTTGACCTCTCCATGGAAGAACTGGCTAGTCTAGCAAAGACGGCTGGAGCAGTCGTAGTGGATAGCTACAGACAAAAACGAGAAAAATACGATTCTAAGACCTTTGTTGGGTCTGGTAAGTTGGAAGAAATTGCTCAAATGGTGGATGCAGAAGAAATCACGACTGTCATCGTCAACAACCGTCTGACACCCCGTCAAAATGTCAATTTAGAGGAAGTCTTGGGTGTTAAAGTTATTGACCGTATGCAGTTGATTTTGGATATCTTTGCCATGAGAGCTAGAAGCCATGAAGGGAAACTCCAAGTTCATCTGGCACAGCTTAAATACCTCCTACCTCGTCTAGTCGGTCAAGGGATTATGCTCAGCCGTCAGGCAGGGGGAATTGGTTCCCGCGGTCCAGGTGAAAGCCAGCTGGAACTTAATCGTCGTAGTGTTCGCAACCAAATCACAGATATCGAACGCCAACTCAAAGTGGTTGAGAAAAATCGGGCGACAGTTCGAGAAAAACGCTTGGAGTCAAGCACCTTTAAGATTGGCTTGATTGGTTATACCAATGCTGGTAAGTCAACTATTATGAACACCTTGACCAGCAAGACCCAGTATGAGGCAGATGAGTTGTTTGCGACTTTGGATGCGACGACTAAGAGCATCCATCTTGGAGGCAATCTACAGGTAACCTTGACAGATACCGTTGGATTTATTCAAGACTTACCGACAGAGTTAGTATCTAGTTTCAAGTCAACCTTGGAAGAAAGTAAGCATGTAGACCTCTTGGTTCATGTCATAGATGCTAGCAATCCCTATCATGAGGAACATGAAAAAACAGTCCTCTCCATCATGAAAGACTTGGATATGGAGGATATTCCTCGCCTAACTCTATACAATAAATCGGATTTAGTGGAGGATTTCACACCTACCCAAACGCCTTATGCATTGATTTCTGCTAAATCTAAAGATAGTCGTGAGCAGTTGCAGGCTTTATTGCTAGATAAGATCAAGGAAATTTTTGAACCCTTTACGCTACGCGTGCCTTTTTCTAAGTCCTACAAGATTCACGACTTAGAAAGTGTCGCGATTCTTGAAGAACGGGACTATCAAGATGACGGCGAAGTCATTAGAGGATACATTTCTGAGAAAAATAAATGGAGATTAGAAGAATTTTATGACTGATATAAAAACTATGGCACTCAAGTATGGTGGCTATACAAGTCTAGACAAGGTCTATCTGGATCAGCTTTTAGCTGGTAGGTCTGAAGAGGAGCAGCTAGCTCTCATCACCCCTCCACCAAGCGTGGTCAATGCTTACTTTGCAGAACTCTACCAGAAAAAGAGTCCTCAAGCTGCGACAGATTATTTTGCAGAAGTCAGTAAAGAACTAAACCTCTACAATGTTGAGCCAAGTTTCACTGAAGAAAGCAAACCTTTTATCCGCCTTAATCTCTCAGGAAAGTCTTTTGGTTTTTGCTACGAGAAAGATGGACAAGGTCGTATTTTCTCAGAAGCTAAGGAGATAATTACAGATGAATTACTCTTTGAGATTGCTCAGATTTTTCCTCATCAGCTGATCTTTGAGCAGTCTGGAAAGATTTACATGAAGGCTGTCGGAGATGAGGAAGTTGTTACCGTTCAAAATCTCACAGCTTTAACTGACTTGGAGAACTTAGCAGATGGTCGCAAGCGTCTCAAAGGCTATAGTCAAGAAGATTTACTACAAGAGGCTAAAGCCTTTACTGGTAAGCTTTATTACCGCTCAGAAAACCGCACTGCTATGTTATATTTTGATTAATTAGAAAGTATCGAATGGATATTCAATTTTTAGGAACGGGGGCTGGTCAGCCCTCTAAAGCCCGCAACGTTTCAAGCCTTGCCCTGAAACTCTTGGACGAGATTAACGAAGTTTGGCTCTTTGACTGTGGCGAAGGAACGCAAAATCGCATTCTAGAAACCACGATTCGCCCACGAAAAATCAGCAAAATCTTTATCACCCACTTACACGGAGACCATATCTTTGGTTTGCCTGGATTTCTCTCTAGTCGTGCCTTTCAGGCCAATGAAGAGCAGACGGATTTGGAAATCTATGGTCCCCAAGGTATTAAGTCATTTGTCTTGACTAGTTTGCGTGTCTCTGGTTCTCGTCTACCCTATAAGATTCATTTCCATGAATTTGACCAAGATTCTCTTGGGAAAATCCTTGAAACGGATAAATTCGCTGTGTATGCAGAAGAGTTGGATCACACTATTTTCTGTGTCGGCTATCGTATCATGCAAAAGGATTTAGAAGGAACCTTGGATGCTGAAAAGCTCAAGGCTGCTGGTGTGCCATTTGGACCACTCTTTGGAAAAATCAAAAACGGTCAGGATGTCGTCTTAGAAGACGGTACCGAGATCAAGGCAGCAGACTATATTTCAGCACCGCGACCTGGTAAGATTATTACCATTTTGGGAGATACTCGAAAAACAGATGCTAGTGTGCGTCTTGGAGTCAATGCAGATGTTCTTGTCCATGAGTCTACTTATGGCAAGGGAGACGAAAAGATTGCCCGCAATCATGGCCACTCAACTAATATGCAGGCTGCACAGGTTGCAGTAGAAGCAGGAGCTAAACGCCTCTTACTCAACCATATCAGTGCACGCTTCCTTTCAAAAGACATTAGCCAGCTTAAAAAGGATGCCTCTAGTATCTTTGAAAATGTTCATGTGGTCAAAGATTTGGAAGAAGTGGAAATCTAGAAGATTGAGAAAGGAAAAGTATGTCTACTATTCTCATCACAGGTGCTAGCGGTGGTCTAGCCCAAGAAATGGTCAAACTCTTGCCAGATGACCAACTCATTTTGCTAGGTAGAAATAAGGAGAAACTAGTTCAGTTATACGGAAATCATCCTCAGGCAGAATTGATTGAAATTGATATTACCGACGCTCAAGCATTAGAAGAACTAGTTGCTGAACTCTATCAGCGTTATGGCAAGATTGATATTTTAATTAACAACGCTGGTTACGGAATTTTTGAAGATTTTGACAAGATTTCTAATCAAGACATTCATCAAATGTTTGAAGTCAACACCTTTGCTCTCATGAATCTGTCTCGTTTGGTTGCTTCTCGTATGAAGGAGATTCGAAAAGGCCATATCATCAATATCGTCAGCATGGCAGGTTTGATAGCAACTGGCAAGTCTAGTCTATACTCTGCGACCAAGTTTGCGGCCATTGGTTTTTCAAATGCTCTTCGCCTTGAGCTCATGCCCTATGGTGTCTATGTGACGACTGTTAATCCAGGACCTATCCGTACAGGATTTTTTGACCAGGCAGACCCAGATGGGACCTACCTCAAATCGGTCGACCGCTTTCTACTCGAGCCAGATGCAGTAGCTAAAAAAATTGTTAAGACCATAGGCAAAAACAAACGCGAGCTCAATCTCCCAGCCTTGCTACATTTAGCTCATAAATTTTATACCCTCTCCCCTAAGTTAGCCGATAAGTTGGCGGGAGAAACTTTTAATTATAAGTAAAAAATCTATTCCTTTAAGGAATAGATTTTTTGATATAATTTCTTGAAAGAAGAGTGTTTTAAAGTCAGAAATCAAGCTTATTCGTGCCTATTCATAGCTTTTAGGGTATAATACAAATAAAAGAGATCTAGAAGATACTTAGAGTACAATCTAGGTACAAAAAGATAGAATCATGGATACAGGAGAAAAAATGGCAAAAAAGAAAAGAGTTACCTTACCCAAGGACTTTAATGAACTACTAACTGATGGCAATATTGACCAATTAAAGGCCGTATATGATAAGTGTGAGTTAACTGCCCATGATGGTAGATATAGCTTAAGTACGGCTCTCCATTTCGGTGGTGTACCTGATGAACTGGTTATTTGGCTTGTAGAAGAGGGCTTGGATATCAATATCCCTGATTATTATGGAGCGACTCCTTTGTACCGTCAGGCAACCATGGGAAGAGAGACTGTAAAACTCTTGCTCGAATTGGGTGCAGACATTGAAAAAAACAATACTTATGGCAATACACCCTTGCATGTGGCAGCTCAGTTTTTTCATCCTAAGACCGTTGCACTTTTCATAGAAAAGGGAGCAAATGTTAACCCTAAAAATGATAGGGGACAGACCCCACTAGACTCCGTACTCACTGTCTGTAGAGGAATCTATATTGCCCAAACAGCTGAAATTGCCTCTATGCTGCTGGATGCAGGTGCCAAGAAAACATCTGCTATGAAAGAAATGGTTGAAAATATTGGTAAGGATTTTGAATTTCATAGAGAAGGGATCAATCCCGACTATCTAGAAGCCGCAGACCAGGGTCTAGAAAAACTTTATGCTTTGTTTGATGTCAAGCCGGTAGCCAAACGAATAACCCACGATGGAGTTTCTCCGATTTTCGTAAAAGAAGGCAGCTGGGAGGAACAATATGAGGAACTATGGTCTTTCTTGATTCCTTCAAGTGGAGCAGCCAAAACTGTTCAGGGAGAAGTTATCCGTATACCAGGTCGAGTCCGAGATGAACTGGACCGCAATGGTGGGGTCAACTGGGACAGGGACTATAGAAAAATGCTTCAGGCTCTCCCTCAATACTTGTCTCTAGGAAGCTCTCTTTCAGAACAAGAATTAGCAGAGACTAAAGAGCTTATTGGTCAGATTCATGGGAAAGATTTTGATGACGAGCCTCGCCTAGACCGCTTGTGTCAGCTAGCTCTTGCTTGGATAAAGCAAAATCCTGAACCCCTTCTCCTAGAAAAAACAAGTTATAAGCGGTAAAAGGAATTTGAAGCTAGTTAAAATAAAGAACTCAAGGTGAAATGATGCAACTAATTGACCAAGTTAAAAAAATAGAAACTTATATTTGTGAGTGTTTTGAAGACTGGGATTTGGATGATCCTGTAGAGGAAGGATATCTGGAAGATTATCAGGGCATTTCTGGTGCTTCTGAGGAAGAGCTTCAAGCCTTTGAGGAAATATTTGGTATTCGTCTACCTAGTGACTTCAAAGAGCTTTATAGTTATAAAAATGGGAGTAAGTACCTCTCTATTTTACCTTGTGTAATTGACCAGAGAGATTTGACTTTTTCTCTCATGAGTCTACAGGAAATTGAGAATTGTAAAAAATACTTTCAAAATAGAGATGCTCTGTTAACAGAATTTCCCGACTATTTTTCTAGTCAAGACCTAGAAAATATGCGTGATAGTAGAATTAAGCCTTATCTTTTTAATAAAAAATGGCTTCCTTTTGCTCAGTATTGTGACTCTTGTTATCTTATGCTGGATTTTGATCCAGACCAGGAGGGTCAGGAAGGTCAGGTTATTTGCTACATCCATGATCCTGATGAAATTATCTATGTAGCAGAAAGTCTTACGGAGTTGATTGAAGAGATAATGGATGAGATCATATGAACGGACAAATGTATCAAGTTCAAAATATAACAGATAACATTTGTTTAACCTTCCTGTACGGCAGAGTTTTAAAAGAAATTGCCCTTTGTCGGATTGACTAGATTGTGAGGCTGAATTTAGGAGCTTTTTATTGATAGGTGCTGAAATTTCTGGATTAGTCTGCAGAATTTATTTTGAGCTGTTTTCTTGCGGAATTTGACCCAGTATTGTAAATCGAATCTTAAAGTAGTATACTAGAACTAGCAATTACGAAAACGTTTGCATTTTTTTGTTGATGATGATTATTTAGGAGACAAGACATGGAATTAACAGCCATTTATCATAGACCAGAATCAGAGTATGCGTATCTTTACAAGGAAAATCAGCTACATATCCGAATTAGAACAAAGAAAGATGATGTCCAGAAGGTCATATTGCACTATGGCGACCCCTTTATTTTCATTGAGGATAAGTATGAAGCCAAGAAAGAAATGACTAAAGTAACCTCAGACGCCTTGTTTGATTATTGGCAGGTCACAGTATCAGTTAATTTTGCACGCATTCAGTACCTCTTTGAACTTCTTGATAAGGAAGATCAGGATGTCTTCTATGGTGATAAGGGTTGTGTGGAACATACTCAAGAAAACTTGTATGCTGAAGGTAATGGTTTCAAACTTCCTTACATTCACGAAATCGATGGTTGCCAAGTTCCTGACTGGGTTTCAAATACTGTTTGGTATCAGATTTTCCCAGAACGCTTTGCGAATGGAAATTCTAATCTAACTCCAGATGGAGCTCGAGAGTGGGATGCTGAGCTTGCGCCTAACAGGGATGACTTTTTTGGTGGAGATTTACAAGGGATTATTGACCATTTAGACTATCTTAAAGATTTGGGAATCACTGGACTTTATCTATGTCCGATTTTTGAAGCAACGACCAATCACAAGTATGATACGACGGATTATTTTGAGATTGATCGTCATTTTGGAGATAAGGAAGTCTTTCGTAATTTAGTCGATGAAGCTCATAAACGTGGCATTAAGATCATGCTTGATGCGGTGTTTAATCATATCGGTTATCAGTCAGCCCAATGGCAGGACGTTCTAAAGAATGGAGAAAATTCCCCTTATAAAGATTGGTTCCATATTCAAGAATTTCCAGTTACTGAGGATAAACTTCAGAATCCAAGACAACTACCTTATCATACCTTTGCCTTTGCTAGCTATATGCCTAAGTTAAATACAGCCAATCCTGAAGTTAAAGACTATCTTTTGAGTGTTGCGACCTACTGGATTGAGAATTTTGATATCGATGCTTGGCGCTTGGATGTTGCTAATGAAATTGACCACCAGTTCTGGAGAGATTTTAGAAAGGCAGTTCTCGCTAAAAAGCCTGATTTGTATATCTTAGGTGAAATCTGGCATACTTCTCAGCCTTGGCTACAAGGAGATGAGTTCCACGCGGTTATGAATTATCCACTCTCTGAAAGTATCAAGGACTATTTTTTGCGTCAGACAAAAAAGACGGAGCAGTTCATTTCCGAAATCAACAGCCAATCTATGTACTATAAGCAACAAATCGCAGAAGTGATGTTTAACCTTTTAGATTCTCACGATACAGAGCGTATCCTCACAACTGCCAATGGAAATATCCAGCATGTCAAGGCTGCCCTAACTTTCCTCTATCTTCAAAAAGGAACTCCTTGTATCTATTACGGAACAGAGCTAGCACTGATTGGCGGGCCAGATCCTGATTGCCGCCGAGTCATGCCTTGGGACCGTGTGTCTGAGGATAATGACATGCTAAACTTCATGAAGCAATTGATACAGCTCCGTAAAGAAGTTGCTAGTATTATTCAGCACGGTTCCTATAGTTTGGAAGAAGTGAAACCAGATGTTCTTGCCTTGAAATGGAGCCACGAAGGAAAAGAAGTTCAAGCCATCTTTAATCAGTCTTCTGAGAAATATACTTTAGATAGAGATTCAGTTGATTTAGCGAGTTATTGCCAGATGGAAAATGGACAGTATGTCATCTTGAAAGATGGGTTTGTCATTTATATTTCGGAGTAGCATGTTCGTCTTGGCTCTTAAACTATATTAGTAATGAATATTTTAAAAGGTTGTTTCACACAGATAAACAACCTTTTATTTTGTATATGATTTAGCAATTCCTTTAAAAATACCTTAAGACAGTTATTTGTATTCATAATTTTCTACTAATTTTAGGAATCATAGTCTCAAGTATGCTTTTTACAAGAAACTATTGATGTATCTATTTTATTTGTATAAAATATGAGTAAAGATTAGGACAAAAGAAGAAAAAAGAGCAAGGAGGGGTAAACCTATTGATTGATAATCGAGAAAGAGAATTCAACCAAAACTGGTATTTCAAACTCAATGCAAATACTAAAGATGCTATTAAAACAGATACTGATTTGTCAAGCTGGAAGAAATTAGACCTTCCTCATGACTGGAGTATCTACAATGACTTTGATCATGACTCACCTGCCCAAAACGAAGGTGGGCAACTCAATGGTGGTGATGCTTGGTATCGTAAGACCTTTAAACTCGATGAAGAAGACCTCAATAAGAATGTTCGTATCACATTTGATGGGGTTTACATGGATTCTCAGGTTTATGTAAATGGACAGCTAGTTGGTCACTATCCAAATGGTTACAACCAATTCTCATATGACATCACTGACTATCTCCATAAAGACGGTCGCGAGAATATCGTAGCAGTGCATGCCATCAACAAACAACCAAGTAGCCGTTGGTACTCAGGAAGCGGGATTTACCGTGATGTTACCCTTCAAGTCACAGATAAGGTCCATACTGAGAAAAATGGAACAACTATCTTAACACCAGACCTTGAAAAACAACAGAATGGCAAGGTTGATACTCATGTAACAAGTAAGATTGTCAATACTGATGATAAAGATCATGAAATTCTTGCTGAATACCAAATTATCGAACGTAATGGTCAAGCTGTAACGGATCTAGTTCGTACAGCTAGTCAAGTATTGAAAGCTCATCAATCAGCTAGCTTAAATGCTATTTTACAAGTTGATAAACCAAAACTTTGGACAGTTCATAGCGACAAACCAGCTCTTTACGAATTGGTGACTCGTGTCTATCGTGATGGTCAATTGGTCGATGCTAAGAAGGACTTGTTTGGTTACCGTTATTACAACTGGACACCAAATGAAGGCTTCTCTTTGAATGGTGAACGCATTAAATTCCATGGGGTTTCTCTTCACCATGACCACGGGGCTCTGGGTGCTGAAGAAAACTATAAGGCAGAATACCGTCGTCTGAAACAAATGAAGGATATGGGTGTCAACTCTATCCGTACAACTCACAACCCAGCTAGTGAGCAAACTTTACAAATTGCCGCAGAGCTTGGTTTGTTGGTCCAAGAAGAAGCTTTCGATACTTGGTATGGTGGTAAGAAACAGTATGACTACGGTCGCTTCTTTGACAAAGATGCTACTCACCCAGATGCTAAGAAAGGTGAAAAATGGTCTGATTTTGACCTTCGTACCATGGTTGAACGAGGAAAGAACAACCCTGCTATCGTTATGTGGTCTATCGGTAATGAAATCGGTGAAGCAGACGGAAAACCTCGTTCTTTAGCAACAGTTAAACGCTTGGTTCAAGTTATTAAGGCTGTTGATAAGACACGCTATGTCACTATGGGAGCAGACGAGTTCCGCTTTGGTGATGGTAGTGGTGACCATGAAAAGATTGCCAATGAACTTGATGCGGTTGGATTTAACTATTCAGAAGATAACTACAAGAAGCTTCGTGCTAAACATCCAAATTGGTTGATTTACGGATCTGAAACGTCTTCAGCTACTCGTACACGTGGAAGTTATTTCCGCCCAGAACGTGAATTGGTACATAGCAATCAAGCTTACCGTCATTATGAGCAATCAGACTACGGTAACGACCGTGTTGGTTGGGGTAAAACAGCTACTGCATCTTGGACTTTTGACCGTGACAATGCTGGCTATGCAGGTCAGTTCATCTGGACAGGTACTGACTATATCGGTGAACCTACTCCGTGGCATAACCAAAACCACACACCGGTTAAAAGCTCGTACTTTGGTATCGTAGATACAGCTGGTATTCCAAAACATGACTACTTCTTGTATCAAAGCCAATGGATTTCTGTTGAGAAGAAACCAATGGTTCACTTGCTTCCTCACTGGAACTGGGAAAATCCTACTCTAAAAGTGAATGTAGCGGATGCAGATGGTAATATTCCAGTCCGTGCCTATTCTAACGCTGCAAGTGTAGAACTATACTTGAATGGTGAAACTCTAGGCAAGAAGACATTTACTAAAAAACAAACAAGCGATGGACGCACTTACCAAGAAGGTGCCAACGCTAATGAACTTTACCTTGAATGGAAGGTTGCTTTTGAAACTGGTACTTTGGAAGCAGTAGCTCGTGACGAAGCTGGGAATATTGTTGCTCGTGATAAGATTGTGACTGCTGGAGAACCTGCAGGAGTTCGTTTGGTCAAGGAAGAAAATGCTATCGCAGCTGATGGAAAAGACCTTACTTATATCTATTACGAAATTGTTGACAGTAAAGGTAACGTAGTTCCTACAGCCAATAATCTTGTTCGCTTCCAGTTGCATGGACAAGGTCAGATTGTCGGTGTAGACAACGGAGAACAAGCCAGTCGTGAACGTTACAAAGAACAAGCAGACGGTTCATGGATTCGCAAGGCCTTTAATGGTAAGGGTGTTGTGATTGTTAAATCAACCGAGCAAGCAGGTAAATTAACCTTGACTGCTCACTCTGATTTCTTGAAATCTGGTCAAACAACCATTTTCACAGATAAGAAAGACCAAGAGGAAAAGACTGTTTTAGGTACAGAGGTTCCTAAAGTTCGTACAGTAATTGGTCAAGCTGCGAAAATGCCTTCAAAAGTAGGATTTATCTACAGTGATGGCAGTCGTGCAAAACTTCCAGTAGAATGGTCAGCAGTTGATGTCAACCAACCTGGTATTTTTACTGTTAAAGGTGTGGCAGATGGTCGCGATGTAGAAGCGCGTGTTGAAGTCTTGGCACTCGAAGCAGAATTGCCTGTAGTTAAGAGAATTGCACCAACTACAGATCTAAGTACGGTTGATCCATCTGTTACCTATGTTTTGTCAGATGGTACTGTAGGAAGTTATGACCTTGATAAGTGGGAAGTTGCATCTGAAGATCAAGCTAAACTAGCTATCCCAGGTTCTCGCATTCAGGTTAAAGGAATTTCAGGTGATGATGAAACCACAGCTACATTCGTAGTTGTCGAAGGTCAACCTGCTGGTCCAGTAGTACCGACTGTAACAGTAGCAGACCAAACAGTAGAAGGTCTCTCAACTGACCATCCAGTTCTATACCATAAACTTGCTTATGGAACTGCTTTACCTGAAGTCAAAGCTTTAGCTGAAAATGCTCAAGTAACAGTTATTCAAGCTAACGAAGCAAATGGTATGCGTGCAAGCATTTATGTTCAACCAAATGATGGTGGAGCACTTCAAACGTATGCTATCCAATTCTTACAAGAAGCTCCGCAGATTAAACGTTTGAGCCTAGAAGTAGAAAATGCAGATGCACTGAAAGAAGATCAAACAGTTGGCATCAAGGTATTTGCTCACTATCAAGATGGTACTCAGGCAGTCTTGAAAGCCGACAAGGTGACCTTCTCAACTACAGGTGAAGGAGACGTAGCCGTTCGTAAGGGTATGCTTGAATTACACAAACCTGGTCAAGTAACTCTGAAAGCTCAATTTGAAGGAGCTGAAGGTCACATTAACTCGAATATTCAAGCAAATACAGAAAGTAAAGTTGTCAAAGCCATTCGTCCAGTTAGCGTCGTGACAGGTTTGAACCAAGAACCAAGTCTACCTGATACAGTAACGGTAGAGTACGATAAAGGATTTCCAAAAGTTCACAAGGTAACTTGGCAAGCAGTTGCTAAGGAAGACCTTGATAAATACCATAGCTTTGATGTTCTAGGTAAAGTAGAAGGAATTGAAAACGAAGCACATGCTAAAGTTTCTGTAGAAGGCATCATTGCGGTCGAAGAAGTGACTACAACAACTCCGGTTTCAGAAGCTCCTCAATTACCAGAAAGCGTCCGTACTTACCACTCAAATGGCCAAGTATCTTCAGCTAAAGTGACTTGGGATGCTATTGATCCAAGCCAATATGCAAATGAAGGCAGCTTTACCGTGACAGGGCATGTGGAAGGGACTCAATTACCAACAAAACTTCATGTTCGTGTGTCTGCTCAAACAGAAACTGGTGCTAACATTTCTGACCAGTGGACAGGTTCAGAGTTGCCACTTGCCTTTGCATCAGACTCAAATCCAAGTGACTCAGTAGCCAATGTCAATGACAAACTAATCTCATTTAATGATCAACCGGCAAACCGCTGGACAAACTGGAAACGTACAAGTGAAGCATCGGTAGGAATTCTCTTTGGTGATTCTGGTATCCTGTCTAAACGTTCGGTTGACAACCTCAATGTTGCCTTCCACGAAGACCACGGTGTTGGTGCACCTAAGTCTTATGTCATCGAATACTATGTAGGAACAGATGTTCCAACAGTTCCTAAGAATCCAAGCTTTGTAGCTAGTGAAGACCACGTCTTTAACGATGACAATAACTGGAAACAAGTGACAAATCTTAAAGCTCCAGATCAAGTGAGAGCTGGAGAAATGACTCACTTTAGCTTTGATAAAGTCAACACTTATGCGGTTCGTATCCGTATGGTTAGACCAGATGGTAAATGGGGCACTTCTATTACAGAAATTCAAATCTTCTCTAAACAAGTAGCTGCAGCTAAGAAAGCTCAAGCTCAAATCCAAGTAGATGGAAAAGATTTGACAAACTTTAACCCTGGCTTGACTGACTATTATCTAGAAGCTAAAGAAGACCAAGCACCAACTGTAACAGCAAGTGTATCAGATAATGGTATTGCTACAGTGATTCCAAGTGTTCGTGAAGGGGATCCAGTTCGAGTTGTCGTTAAGGCTGAAAACGGAGATATTCTAGGGGAATACCGTCTACACTTTAAGGTGACAAGTGATTGTTAAAATATAGTGTAAATCAAAGTAGAGAGAACCAAAGTGTTCTCTCTTTTCTATCTTATATTTGCTTTTATTCTCAGAAGAGTTATAATAAAGATGAAAATAGGGGAAGAGGAGGAGATAGGATGGCTTATATTGAAATGAAAAACAGCTATAAGAGGTATCATACTGGAGATACAGAAATCGTAGCTAATCGAGATGTCAACTTCGAGATTGAAAAGGGAGAACTAGTCATTATTCTCGGGGCATCTGGAGCAGGGAAGTCAACAGTTTTGAATATTCTTGGTGGAATGGATACCAATGATGAGGGACAAGTCTGGGTTGATGGAACCAATATTTCGAATTTCACTTCTCATCAGAGAACTAACTATCGTAGAGATGACGTTGGCTTTATCTTTCAATTTTACAACTTGGTTTCTAACTTGACTGCTAAGGAAAATGTTGAGCTAGCTTCAGAAATTGTTGCTGATGCCTTGAATCCAGAACAGGTTCTAAAGGATGTTGGCTTAGGACACCGTCTCAATAATTTTCCAGCCCAGCTGTCAGGTGGTGAACAACAACGGGTCTCCATTGCTCGAGCGGTGGCTAAAAATCCTAAAATTCTCCTCTGTGATGAACCAACGGGAGCTTTGGACTACCAGACTGGTAAGCAGGTTCTAAAGATTCTTCAAGATATGTCACGTAAAAAAGGGGCCACCGTTATCATCGTAACGCATAATGCTTCCCTAGCTCCTATAGCTGATCGCGTGATTCAGATGCACGATGCTGGTGTCAAGAGTGTTGTTATCAATCCTCAACCACAGGATATTGATGATTTGGAGTACTGAGATGAAAAGAAAGACATATTGGAAAGATCTGCTCCAGTCTTTCAAAGGTTCAAAGGGACGCTTTCTCTCTATACTGACCTTGATGATGTTGGGTTCCTTGGCTTTGGTCGGTCTCAAGGTAGCCAGTCCAAATATGGAGCGAACAGCATGGGATTATATTCAAAAAGCCAATCTGGCTGATATTACTGTCATAGCAGATTATGGTCTAGATCAGGCAGATCAGGAAGAATTGCAAACTCTATCAGGAGTAGATGTCGAATTTGGTTATATGACGGATTTGACTCTAGAAGGTAGTCAAGAAGCCATACGGATTTTTTCTAAAACCGAAAATATTTCAAAATTTGAGGTGACTCAAGGTAGATTGCCTGAGCAAGAGGATGAATTGGCCTTGGCGGACTTTTGGAAAGATCGCTATCAGATTGGTCAAGTCATTCATCTGAGCCAAAAGAATGCTAGCAATTCTCAGTTGAAGCGGGAAAGTTATACCATTACAGGCTTTATCCACTCTCCAGATATTTTTTCAAAGACGGATATGGGGAGTTCAGCCAGTGGTAATGGGAACTTATCAGCCTATGGAGTTGTAACAAAAGATATCTTTAAGAGCTCTGTTTACACGATTGCCCGCCTTCATTTTACTAGTTTGACAGATATCAATCCTTTTTCCAGTGATTACGAAAAGAAGCTAGAGGAAGAAGAGGAGACTCTAAAGGAACTAGTTGCTGATAATGGTCAAGCCCGTTTAAAGAAAATCAAAGAGGAATCTCAAGAAAAACTAGACGACGGGAAGAAAAAACTGGATGAGGCGGAGAGTAACTTAACAGCTGGCAAGAAACGTTTACAAGAAATCGAAAGTAGGCTTAAAGGTCAAGAGGCCCAGTTAAGCCAACTACCAGAACCCTACAAAAGTCAAGCATCTAGTCAGATAGAAGAAGCCAAAGAACAATTGAAACAAGAAAAGGAAAAACTAAGCCAAGCTGAAAAGGATTTTACTGAGGAAAAGGCTAAATGGCAGACCAGTCAGGATGAGTTGAATGCTCTGACAGAGCCAACCTATCATGTATACAATCGAAAAAGCTCTCCTACCGGCCAAGGCTATCTCATGTATAGTAATTCAGCCATGAGCATTCGGGCAGTTGGCAATATTTTTCCAGTCGTTCTCTATGTTGTTGCAGCCATGGTGACCTTTACTACCATGACTCGTTTTGTAGACGAGGAAAGAACCAATGCTGGTATCTTTAAAGCTCTAGGCTACCGTAGCAGAGATATTATCGCCAAGTTTGTGATATATGGTCTAGTAGCTGGAACATTTGGAACCCTTCTAGGAATTCTGATTGGCCATTATATCCTAGCACCTACAATCTCCCATATCATCACTGAGCGAATGATTGTTGGTGAGAGTCAGCAGTATTTCTACTGGACCTATAGTTGCTTGGCTATAGGCTTAAGCTTGCTAGCTAGTGTCCTACCAGCCTACCTTGTATCTCGTAGAGAGTTGCATGAAGAAGCAGCGAAATTATTATTACCTAAGCCTCCAGTCAAGGGTTCTAAAATTCTCTTAGAACGCATCACATTTATCTGGTCACGCTTGAGCTTTACTCAAAAGGTTACGGCTCGTAATATCTTTCGCTATAAGCTGCGTATGTTAATGACAATTTTTGGGGTTGCAGGTTCAGTGGCTCTCCTCTTTGCAGGGCTTGGTATTCAATCTTCTGTGGTTGGAGTGGCTAGTAGGCAGTTTAATGACCTGCAACAATATCAGATGGTTCTCTCTGTTAATACTCGGGCCTCTGATTCTGATAAGGGCAAGTTAGAACAAAAATTGAAAAGTGATGACGTAGAGAATTATCGTTTGATATACTCTAAGCAGGTGGAGGAAAAGTATTCCGTCAAGGCTGGAATTCAGACAGTGACCATCTTGGTGACAGATAAGGATGACCTGTCCCCATTTGTACTTTTAGAAAATAATGGGGAAAAACTTGATTTATCTAGCGGAGTTGTTCTGACAGAGAAATTAGCCCAGTTGGCAGGAGTTTCCGTTGGAGACAACTTTACAATCGATGGGAAAACTTTTAAAGTAGGAGCTATTACCGAGCATTATGTAGGGCACTTTGTTTATATGAACCAAGCAACCTATGAGAAAATTTATGGTCAAACTCCTAAGATGAATACCTATCTTGTCCAACTCAAGGATAAAAGTGAAGGCAATACTGAAAAAATTGCGGGTGAATTTATGGAGCAACCAGCTGTTGCTGGTGTTGTACAAAATGCTTCTACCATTCGACTTTTTGAAAGTTTTGCCAGTTCCCTTAACCAAACCATGGCAATTTTGGTACTGGTATCGGTGCTTTTAGCTATTGTGATTCTCTATAATCTGACAAATATCAATGTTGCTGAACGAATTCGTGAACTTTCCACCATCAAGGTCCTTGGTTTTCACAATAAAGAAGTAACTCTTTATATTTATAGAGAGACTATCATACTGTCACTGGTTGGAATGATTTTAGGCCTAATATCTGGTTATTATCTCCATCAATTTTTAATTCAAATGATAGCACCAGGAACCTTCCGTTTTCAACCAAAAGTGGGCTGGGAAGTATATCTGATTCCAGTCCTAGCCGTCAGTGTTATTCTGACTATACTTGGATTTTTTGTCAATCACTATCTCAGAAAGGTCGATATGCTAGAAGCCCTCAAGTCGGTAGAATAGGTTTTTTATAACAAAAAACAAATAAGAAAGCCCTTTGTGGCTTTTTTATTTTCATAAAAATGGTAAAATAGTAAGAGTAGAAATGGAGTTCTAGATATGAAACGAATTGATCAATTTGAAAATAAGAAAGTATTAGTCCTCGGTTTGGCTAAATCAGGTGAGTCTGCAGCTCGTCTCTTGGACAAGCTAGGTGCCATCGTCACTGTAAATGATGGCAAGCCTTTTGAGGAAAATCCAGCTGCTCAAAGTCTCTTGGAAGAGGGCATCAAGGTTGTCACTGGCGGCCATCCTTTGGAATTATTGGATGAAGATTTTGCACTTATGGTAAAAAATCCAGGAATTCCTTATAGCAATCCGATGATTGAAAAAGCACTAGAAAAAGGCATTCCAGTTTTGACTGAGGTTGAGTTGGCCTACTTGATTTCTGATGCACCCATTGTTGGTATTACTGGTTCAAATGGTAAGACTACGACCACAACCATGATTGGAGAAGTTCTGACTGCAGCTGGGCAAAATGGCCTCTTATCAGGTAACATTGGTTATCCTGCTAGTCAAGTGGCTCAAACTGCCACAGATAAGGATACCCTTGTCATGGAACTTTCCTCTTTCCAATTAATGGGAATCCAAGAATTCCATCCGGAGATTGCAGTCATTACCAACTTGATTCCATCTCATATTGACTATCACGGTTCTTTTGAAGACTATGTAGCAGCCAAGTGGAATATCCAAAATAATATGACGGATTCAGATTACCTAGTTTTGAATTTTAATCAAGAATTAGCCAAAGAGCTGGCAACAAAAACTCAAGCAAAAGTTGTACCTTTTTCAACGATTGAAAAGGTTGACGGAGCTTACCTAGAAGATGGTCAACTCTATTTCCGTGGCGAAAAAGTTATGGCAGCTGATGAGATTGGTGTGCCAGGTAGCCACAATGTGGAAAATGCTCTTGCAACCATTGCCGTTGCTAAACTGCGTGGCGTTGATAATGAAACCATCAAGGAAACCTTGTCAACTTTTGGTGGCGTCAAGCACCGTCTCCAGTATGTAGATGAAATTAAGGGTGTAAAATTCTACAACGATAGTAAGTCAACCAATATCTTAGCAACTCAAAAAGCCTTGTCAGGATTTGATAATAGCAAGGTTATCTTGATTGCGGGTGGTTTAGACCGTGGCAATGAGTTTGACGAATTGGTACCAGACATTACTGGACTTAAGAAAATGGTCATCCTCGGTCAGTCTGCAGAGCGTGTCAAACGTGCAGCGGATAAGGTTGGTGTGGCTTATGTCGACGCGACGGATATTGCAGATGCAACCCGCAAGGCTTATGAACTTGCAGAAGCAGGAGATGTAGTTCTTCTCAGTCCAGCCAATGCAAGCTGGGATATGTATGCCAATTTTGAAGTTCGTGGAGATCTTTTCCTTGCTACAGTTGCGGAGTTAAAAGGATAATATGAAAAAAATAGTCTTTACAGGCGGGGGGACGGTAGGACACGTTACCCTTAACCTATTATTGATGCCCAAGTTCATCGAAGATGGCTGGGAAGTCCACTATATTGGTGATAAACATGGAATCGAACACCAAGAAATCCTCAAGTCAGGTCTTGATGTGACCTTCCATTCTATTGCTACTGGGAAATTGCGTCGCTATTTCTCTTGGCAGAATATGTGGGATGTTTTTAAAGTTACTTGGGGAATAGTCCAATCCTTCTTTATCATGCTTATGATTCGTCCCCATGCCCTCTTTTCAAAGGGAGGATTTGTATCTGTACCCCCCGTTATTGCAGCCCGTTTATCTAGAGTCCCTGTCTTTATTCATGAGTCAGACTTATCAATGGGCTTGGCCAATAAAATAGCCTATAAGTTTGCGACTAAGATGTACTCTACTTTTGAACAACCCGCTAGTCTTACTAAGGTGGAACATGTAGGAGCAGTGACCAAGGTTTCTGGACCAATTATAGAAGAGCCAGAGATTATGGTCGATATCCGGACTTGTTTCGACAGCAAACTACCAACTCTTCTATTTGTGGGTGGGTCTGCTGGAGCGCGTGTCTTTAATCAGTTGGTTACAGACTATAAAAATGAGCTGACTAGTCGCTATAATGTCATTAACCTAACTGGAGATTCTAGCTTGAATGAACTGAGCAAAAATCTCTATCGAGTTGATTATGTCACTAAACTCTATCAACCACTCATGAATATGGCAGATGTTGTCATTACTCGTGGTGGTGCCAATACACTTTTTGAGCTGTTAGCTATGGCTAAATTACATGTTATTGTGCCACTTGGTCGCGAAGCCAGTCGTGGAGACCAGATTGAAAATGCAGCTTACTTTGTGAAAAAAGGATATGCAGAAGAGTTACAAGAAAGTGACTTGAATTTATCAAGCTTGGAAGAAAAAGTAACTCTACTTCTAAATAACAAAGAAATCTATCAAAACACGATGAGGAATTCTCATGAATTAAAATCTGTAGCGGATTTTTATGAGCTACTTAAAAAAGATTTATCATAAGGAAAATTGATGTCAAAGGAAAAAAAGAAAAAGCAAACTCCTGACAAGGAATTGTCAGAGTGGCAAAAACGAAATCAAGAGTATCTTCAAAAAAAAGCTGAAGAAGAGGCTAAACAAAAAGAACTTGAAGCAAGCGCAGAGGAAGAAAAAATGCCATCATCTTCTTCTGAGGAGAGCGATCAAGAATTATCAGAATGGCAAAAGCAACACCAAGAGTATCTTCAAAAAAAGGCTGAAGAGGAAGCAAAAAGTGCTGAAAATACAGCTGATACAGATTCGGATGAGGAAGCCGATGTTGATTCTGAACCAGAAAGTGATACGGAATCTGAAAAGGAAGAAGATTCTGATACCAGTGATGTTCAAGAAAAACAAGAGGAACAGACTGATACAGAAAAGATATCTTCAATAGATTCAAGTAGTAAAGATAAGAATAAAGAAAAAAGATCTAAAGTTAAGAAAGAAAAGAAGCCCAAAACTTCTAAACCTCCAATTCGGTCTGTTCATATTTGGCGTGCAGTTTCTATTTTAGTTCCGAGCTTTTTGATCTTGTTCTTATCAATCTACCTTCTGACTCCTTTTGCTACCCTTAAACAAATTGAGGTAACAGGTACAGTTAAAACGAATGCTGAACAGATAAAAGAGGCTTCAGGAATTCGTGAGAGTGACTATACTATTAGTTTGATTCTAAATAAAGATAAGCATGCTGAATTGATCAAATCCAATTACTGGGTTGAATCAGCTTCTATTCAATACAAATTCCCTACAAAATTTACAATTGAAGTTAAAGAATTTGGGATTGTAGCCTATTCTGTATCAGGAGAGAATTATTATCCAATTTTATCCAGTGGTGAAATTGAATCAACCGCTGTGAGTCCAAGTGATCTGCCTGAAACTTTTATATCAGTTCTTTTTACGAACAAAGAACAAATCAAGACTTTGATTTCAGAGCTATCAAAAGTGAGCTCCGAAATTAAGGATTCCATTGATAAGATTGAATTAGCACCAAGTAAAGTCACCAGCGACCTCCTCAAAATCACAATGCACGATACAGATGAGATACTGGTACCATTATCAGAACTAGGTAAAAAATTACCATATTATAGCAAGATAAAACCTCAATTAACCGTACCAAGTGGTATTGACATGGAGGTCGGTATCTATAGCTATAGTCTAGTGGATAAGGCTCTGGATGACGAAAGAGTCAAAGCCAAAGAAGAGGAAAAGAAGAAGCAGGAAGAAGAGAAGAAAAAACAAGCTGAGCAAGGAAATCAAGATCAAACAACACAGACGACTCAAACAACACAGAGTCGCTAAGTTTCAAATGATTCGTTCAGTTACTTGTTTTTACTTGACAAGTACCGCTTTAAATAATAGAATAATAAAAAACCTTTAAAGCAGTCCAGAGAGGCAGCTAAGGTTAGACGGTGAAAGGGTGGAGACTACCCATTTTTCGTGGAACCTTGCTGTAGCAGGTTCCTTTTTTGTATTATTTACCAAAGGAATTAACTGGATTTGAAATAAAGCAAAAGGAGAAAGATATGCGAGAAAGTCGCCCAGTCATTGCTCTGGATTTTCCAAGTTTTAAAGAAGTTCAAGATTTTTTGGAACTCTTTCCTAGTGAGGAAAAACTGTATTTGAAAGTTGGAATGGAACTATACTACTCAGCTGGTCCTGAGGTTGTACGATATCTGAAGAAATTGGGGCATAGTGTCTTTTTAGATTTAAAACTTCATGATATTCCTAACACAGTAAAATCGGCTATGAGAGTTTTATCTGATTTAGGAGTTGATATGACCAATGTCCACGCAGCTGGTGGTGTTGAAATGATGAAGTCGGCGCGTGAAGGACTTGGAAATCAGGCAAAGTTGATTGCTGTTACACAGTTGACTTCAACTTCTGAAGAGCAAATGAGAGACTTTCAAAATATCCAAACCAGTCTTCAAGAATCTGTCATTCATTATGCCAAAAAGACTGCTGAAGCAGGCTTGGATGGAGTTGTTTGTTCAGCTCAGGAAGTCAAACTCATCAAGGAAGCTACCAGTCAAGACTTTATCTGTTTGACACCTGGAATCCGTCCATCAGGAGCTGCTCTTGGAGACCAAAAACGTGTCATGACACCTGCTGATGCCTATCAAATAGGCAGTGACTTTATCGTAGTTGGAAGACCAATCACTCAAGCCACTGATCCAGTAGCAGCTTATCATGCCATAAAGGATGAGTGGACACGAGACTGGAAATAAGAATATAGTTTAAAATACAAAGGAGAATCCCATGACACTTGCTAAAGACATTGCTAGCCATCTATTGAAAATTCAAGCTGTTTACCTCAAACCAGAAGAACCTTTTACTTGGGCATCAGGTATCAAGTCACCGATTTATACGGACAATCGTGTAACACTTGCCTACCCAGAGACACGTACCTTGATTGAAAATGGTTTTGTAGAAGCCATCAAGGCAGAATTCCCAGAAGTTGAAGTGATTGCAGGAATAGCGACTGCGGGTATCCCACACGGTGCCATCATCGCTGATAAGATGAATCTGCCATTTGCTTACATCCGTAGCAAACCAAAAAACCATGGGGCTGGAAACCAAATCGAAGGTCGTGTAGCCCAAGGCCAAAAAATGGTCGTTGTTGAAGATTTGATTTCAACAGGGGGATCAGTTCTTGAAGCCGTAGCTGCTGCCAAACGTGAAGGAGCTGATGTACTTGGTGTTGTAGCAATTTTCAGCTATCAATTACCAAAAGCAGATAAAAACTTTGCGGATGCTGGTGTCAAACTGGTGACACTTTCAAACTACAGTGAGCTTATCCACCTAGCCCAAGAAGAAGGTTACATCACACCAGAAGGACTTGACCTCTTAAAACGCTTTAAAGAAGACCAAGAAAATTGGCAAAAAGTTTAATATATTGAAATTATAGAGACTTAAACTCTAATTTGAACTTAAATATTATATCTAAAATAAAAAAACACATAAAATAAGATAATTCAAATCTATATTTTATGTGTTTTTTCTAGAATAATTTAATAAAGAGTTTATCACAATTATTGGTTAAATAACTCTATTTAGTTGTTTAGTTACATTAAATCTTTTAACTAACCAAGATGCCATTATTGATTTTGATTGTAGTCAGGAGTTTCTTCGATAAATTCTACGATATCATTTGGAAGACAATCTAAAATACAACATAGCTTTTCTAGTGTCAGTAAAGTTATGTTTTTATTTTTCTTCAAACTATCTAGAGTTTTGTTGTCAATCCCTGATTTTAATAATCTATATTGAGAAATTTCTTTTTTCTTCATCGTAGCCCAAAGGGGGTTAAAACTGATAATCGTTATCAACTCCTTTAACTTAATTATAAGTAAAAAAAGCACTTCTTCATATTGTGTATATAACCACAATATGTTAAAATAGGTATGGAAGGAGAAATATATATGAATAGGGCTATATCTCAGGATGAGAAGGAATTAGATTATTTTTTAGGGATTATTCCTGAAGAGTTTAAATCAGCAAGTTTTAATGATTGGACAATTTGGGATGCATATGCGAGAGGTAGGTTACCTAATAAACGTTGGTCAGAAGTATTTGATAATGGGGAATACCATTCAATGGAAATCATTACTAAAGAAGGTAAAACTTATAAATACTACCCAATTGCTAATCCCCAACCATACCAGACGGTAATTCAAGAACATGTTTCAACTCTTGAAGAGCCTGAACGAAGTAGAGAATTGCTCATTGATGCTGCAATTTGGTCAAAACGTATTGAAATAGCAACGCAGTATTTCTATAATTTAGATAGTAAATATGTTGATTTGATTAATGTTAAACTTAGTGGATTTGGATGGGTTGTTAGGATATTAGGATCTTTGTTTCTAGTAGCCTACAAAGAAAGACTTGGTGAATTTAGTAGCTCTGGCTTGGGTTTTTTAAGTGGACCGTTTGAATATACTGTTTGGATAGCTATGTGGGTTATTCTTTGGTCTCCAATTTATTTTGCTTTTCAACGAGTAAAGAAGGATAAGCCAAAAGCTGAACAAATTCGACAGCTACAAAATGAAGTTACTAATGCTAGAGATTATTTTATAGGAAAAATAAATTGTCTTCCATTTGTTACAGCAAGACAACAAGCTGGCTTGGATGTCCATTATAGTGCTTTTATATATATGATTAATTTGATAGATCAAGGAAGAGCCTATGATATAGGACAAGCTCAAAACTTATATGAAGAATTGAAGAGAAATGAGCAATTAAGACAACAGTTTCAAGAGTTACAAAGACAAGTTAGTTACAATAATAAATTGACAACGATCAATACATTTACAAACTTAATGAAATAATGGATAAAAAACTAAAGGAGAACTATTATGTCTAGAAAACCAAAATATCAACGAGATTACGAAGAAGCAATAGAAGGAATGTGGTGGGGAGTTGCAGTATTTATTGGTGCAATGTACTTCTTGGTTAAAGTAACTTATTACATCGCATTACCATTTTATGCCCTATTTACTCATTTGTTTGAAGAAAAAATGCAACAAAAAGAATATCTAAATTGGATGAGATTTTTACCTTTTACTTGGTTTATTACAGGAGAGACAAAGGAGATGCGACGTGCAGCTGTAAGTAGTGTGTTGCTCCCTATTGTTGTACCTCTATTTTTACTATTTAATCATCTATTTAATATTAAAGCAATCGGTGATGGGTTTGCGATTTTTATCTTTATTCTATTTGGTTTAAGTGTAGGAAGTATTATCGGTACTTATAAAAATTATCAATTTTCAAAAAAACATATACGATAAATTTTGTATACTGTAAAAAATTACCAATAATTAAATTTTAAAAATTATGGCATTTAAAAGCAAATTATAAAATTTATGATAAAACACTCAGGTATTCTTAGAACTACCTGAGTTTTTTTATTTAATGGAAGGTTTATAACCATAGTCTCTGTTTAGGGTAGGATAGGCGGAGTGAATCTGTATCATCTTTAACTTCTAGTTCTTAATCTGTTTACCTTTATGATGAAAAGTACAGACAAATTTTTTGAAAACATCATGAAAAAGGTTTAAACTATTCTAGTAAACAAAAGTAAACGTTTACGTTTAAGGAGGACTATTGATGTCATATAAAACAAGCAATGCAGAAGGACCTGTAGATTTTATAAATACCTATGATTTGGAGTCTATGGCCCAACAAGTTATTCCCAAAGCTTCTTTTGGGTATATTGCGAGTGGTGCAGAGGACACTTTTACTTTGAGAGAGAATATCCGAGCTTTTAACCACAAACTCATTGTTCCTCGAACCTTATGTGATGTGGAAAATCCAAGCACAGAGATTGAATTTGATGGTGAAAAACTATCTTCACCAATCATTATGGCACCTGTTGCGGCTCATAAACTAGCTAATGAGCAAGGAGAAGTTGCGACTGCGCGTGGAGTACACGAGTTCGGTTCACTCTATACAACTAGCTCCTACTCAACAGTTGACCTGCCAGAAATTTCTCAAGCCCTTCAAGGTACACCTCATTGGTTCCAATTCTACTTTAGTAAAGATGATGGCATTAACCGTCACATTATGGATCGCGTCAAGGCAGAAGGTTATAAGGCTATTGTCTTGACTGCCGATGCGACAGTAGGAGGTAACCGTGAGGTAGACAAACGCAACGGTTTTGTGTTCCCAGTTGGCATGCCTATCGTAGAAGAATACCTACCTCAAGGTGCTGGTAAGTCAATGGACTATGTCTATAAATCAGCCAAACAACGCCTATCTCCACGAGATGTTGAGTTTATCGCAGAATACTCAGGACTTCCTGTTTATGTCAAAGGTCCACAATGCCGAGAAGACGTTGAACGCTCACTGGATGCAGGAGCTTCAGGTATTTGGGTAACCAACCACGGTGGTCGACAAATTGATGGTGGACCGGCTGCTTTTGACTCGCTACAAGAAGTGGCTGAAGCAGTAAATAAACGTGTGCCAATCGTTTTTGACTCTGGTGTTCGTCGTGGTCAGCACGTCTTTAAAGCCTTGGCTTCTGGAGCTGACTTAGTAGCCATTGGACGACCTGTCATTTATGGTTTAGCCCTTGGTGGTAGTGTTGGTGTACGCCAAGTCTTTGAACATTTGAATGATGAATTGAAGACAGTTATGCAGTTATCTGGAACACAGACAATTGAAGATGTGAAACGATTCAAGCTTCGTCACAATCCATATGATCCAAGTTTCCCAGCTGATTCACATGATTTAAAATTGTATTAGTAGTAAAATAAACCTCCACTCCAAGTGGAGGTTTTTGAGTTATGTCTTTGTAAACATGAAAGAGAGTTTAAAAAGTGAACTTAACGAGTATATAAGAAAGAATTTTAATACATTTTAAACTATTTTAAAATTTTTAGGAAATTTAGTTGACAAATGTAGATTTTAAGAGTATACTTATATTTATAATTGACAAATGTAGATTTTGGAGGGATAGCAATGCAGATTTCGGACGCAGAATGGCAGGTCATGAAGATTATCTGGATGCAGGGAGAGCAGACTAGTACCGATCTTATCAAAGTATTAGAGAAAAGGTTTAGCTGGTCCAAGTCCACGATCCAGACACTCTTGGCCCGTTTGGTGGAGAAAGAATGTTTGACTCGGGAAAAGCAGGGTAAATCATTTGTCTATTCGGCCCTTTTAACTCTAGACGACAGTAGAGGTTTATTGGTTCAGGATATCAAAGACAAGCTTTGTTCCCGCAGGATGAAGCAGTTACTTGCCGATTTGATCAAAGAATGTGACTTTACCCTAGCTGATTTGGAAGGCTTGGAAGAAGTGATTTCAAAGAAAAAAGCAAGTGCTGTAACAGAAGTAAGATGTAATTGTATGTAAAGGAGACGCTATGTTAAATCTATTTGTATCTATTGTTGTTTTAGGAATGATTGCTTTTATCCTCTTTTGGTTTTTCAAAAAACCGCAAGAAGATGCTAAGAGAGCCCAACAAAAGAATGGCTATCAAGAAATTCGAGTGGAAGTCATGGGGGGATACACTCCAGGAACTATTATCCTTAAAAAATCGCAACCAGCTCGTATTATTTTTGATCGAAAAGATCCTTCACCTTGCTTGGATCAAATCGTTTTTCCAGACTTTGGAGTGCATGCAGATCTGCCTATGGGAGACCAATATGTAGTGGAGATTACTCCTGAAGAAGCAGGAGAATATGGTTTCTCTTGTGGCATGAATATGATGCACGGTAAGATGATTGTAGAATAGGAGAAGACTATGACCGAAATTGTAAAGGCAAGCCTTGAAAATGGTGTGCAAAAAATCCGTATCACAGCAGAAAAAGGCTACCATCCAGCCCATATTCAACTGCAAAAAGGAATTCCTGCTGAGATTACCTTTCATCGTGTGACACCTTCAAACTGTTATAAAGAGATTCTCTTCGAAGAAGAAGGGATTCTAGAACCAATCGCTCAAGACGAGGAAAAAGTCATTCGCTTTACGCCTCAAGACTTGGGTGAGCATGAATTTTCATGTGGTATGAAGATGCAAAAGGGGACCTACACCGTTGTTGAAAAAACTAAAAAGTCTCTCAGTCTTTTACAACGTTTTTGGATTACCAGCATTTTTACCCTACCATTAGTCCTCCTCATGTTTGGTATGCTGACTGGCAGTATCAGTCACCTAGTCATGCACTGGGGAACCTTCTTAGCTACAACACCCATTATGCTGGTAGCTGGAGTTCCCTATATTAGAAGTGCTTGGGCTAGTTTTAAAAAACATAATGCCAACATGGATACCTTGGTGGCTCTAGGAACCTTGGTAGCCTATGTCTACAGTCTATTCGCTCTCTTTGCAGGCCTACCTGTATATTTTGAGAGTGCAGGTTTTATCATCTTCTTCGTTCTTTTAGGTGCAGTATTTGAAGAACGTATGCGCAAAAATGCTTCGCGAGCAGTCGAAAAATTATTAGACCTACAAGCAAAAACAGCAGAGGTTTTGCGTGATGATGTTTATGTTCAAATCCCTCTAGAACAAGTCAAAGTTGGGGATCTCATTCGCGTTCGACCAGGTGAAAAAATTGCCGTTGATGGGACTGTGTTAGAAGGTGAAACGAGTATTGATGAATCAATGGTGACTGGGGAAAGTATTCCAGTCGATAAATCAGTTGGAGATGCTGTTATTGGTTCAACCATCAATAATAGTGGTACGATCATCTTTAGAGCTGAAAAAGTTGGTTCTGAGACTATGTTGGCTCAGATTGTGGACTTTGTGAAAAAAGCGCAAACGAGTCGTGCTCCTATTCAAGATTTGACCGACAAGATTTCTGGGATTTTCGTACCAGCAGTTGTCATTTTAGGACTTCTTACTTTTTGGATTTGGTTTGTTTTCCTAGGAGATAGCTTTGTGACGTCGCTTCTCTACGGAGTTGCTGTTTTGATAATTGCCTGTCCTTGTGCACTAGGACTCGCGACACCGACAGCACTCATGGTTGGAACAGGACGAAGTGCCAAGATGGGGATTCTTCTCAAAAATGGTACAGTTCTACAGGAAATCCAAAAAGTCCAAACCATTGTTTTTGATAAGACAGGAACCTTGACCGAAGGCAAACCAGTGGTAACAGATGTTATCGGAGATGAAGGAGAAGTGCTAAGTTTGGCTGCTTCACTGGAAGATGTATCTCAACACCCGCTAGCTCAAGCTATTGTTAATCGTGCATCTGAACTAGGAATTAGCCTTTACCCAGTGGAAAACTTCCAAGCCTTGCATGGAAAAGGTGTGACTGGGATTATTAATGGTAAGCAAGTCTTGCTGGGGAATGCTAAGCTCTTAGCTGACCTTGCTATTCCACATGATTATCAAGAACGATTTGATTTGCTTGAGAAAGAAGCAAAAACAGTTGTCTTCCTATCAGTGGATGGTCAGTTAAAAGGCTTAATTGCCTTGCAGGATGTCCCTAAGGAAAATGCTCAGGAAGCCATTGCTAAATTGAAAAAACGTGGTCTTAGAACGGTCATGCTTACTGGAGATAATGCTGGAGTAGCCCATGCGATTGCAGAGCAAATTGGTATCGAAGAAGTAATCGCAAATGTCTTGCCAGAGGAAAAGGCGCATGAAATTCACAAGCTTCAAAAGAATGGAAAACTTGCCTTTGTTGGAGATGGCATCAATGATGCGCCAGCCCTCAGTGTAGCGGATGTCGGAATTGCCATGGGCTCTGGGACAGATATTGCCATTGAATCAGCAGACCTTGTTCTTACAACTAATAATCTACTAGGATTGGCACGTGCTTTTGATATGAGTAAGAAGACCTTTAATCGTATTCTACTCAATCTTTTCTGGGCTTCTATCTACAATCTCATCGGTATTCCAGTTGCGGCAGGAGTTTTTTCAGGACTTGGTTTAGTGCTCAATCCAGAACTTGCAGGATTGGCCATGGCCTTTAGTTCAGTCTCTGTTCTGATCAGCTCTCTTATGCTTAATTTTACTAAAGTCGATTAATACTCTTCGAAAATCAAATTCAAACCACGTCAGCTTCACCTTGCCGTACTCAAGTACAGCCTGCGGCTAGCTTCCTAGTTTGCTCTTTGATTTCCATTGAGTAAAAAAAGGCGGTCTTAACCGCTTTTTTTGCTATTCTAAAACAGATTTTCAAAACGCTTTCAAACTGTACTGTAATAGAGAATGGAGTATTCTGAGCATATACTTAGAAATCTAAAATCAAATGTGATAAATTAGGATTGTAAATTTACAGAATCGCTTTCAATTACTATATAAAAGCGCTTTTTGTAAATATATGAAATTATTTTGAAGGAGAGTTTTAATGACTCAAGGTAAAATTACTGCTTCTGCAGCAATGCTTAACGTATTGAAAACATGGGGCGTAGACACTATCTACGGTATCCCATCAGGAACACTTAGCTCATTAATGGATGCTTTGGCTGAAGACAAAGATATCCGTTTCTTGCAAGTTCGCCACGAAGAAACAGGTGCTCTTGCAGCGGTTATGCAGGCTAAATTTGGCGGATCTATCGGTGTTGCGGTTGGTTCAGGTGGACCAGGTGCTACTCACTTGATCAACGGTGTTTACGATGCAGCGATGGATAACACTCCATTCCTTGCTATCCTTGGTTCACGTCCAGTTAATGAATTGAACATGGATGCCTTCCAAGAACTTAACCAAAACCCAATGTACAACGGTATCGCTGTATACAACAAACGTGTAGCTTACGCTGAGCAATTGCCAAAAGTGATTGACGAAGCTTGCCGTGCTGCCGTTTCTAAAAAAGGTCCAGCTGTCGTTGAAATTCCAGTAAACTTTGGTTTCCAAGAAATCGACGAAAACTCATACTACGGTTCAGGTTCATACGAGCGTTCATTCATCGCTCCTGCTTTGAACGAAGTTGAAATCAACAAAGCTGTTGAAATTTTGAACAATGCTGAACGTCCAGTTATCTACGCTGGTTACGGTGGTGTGAAAGCTGGTGAAGTAATCACTGAATTGTCACGTAAAATCAAAGCACCAATCATCACAACTGGTAAAAACTTCGAAGCGTTCGAATGGAACTACGAAGGTTTGACAGGTTCTGCTTACCGTGTTGGTTGGAAACCAGCCAACGAAGTGGTCTTTGAAGCAGACACAGTTCTTTTCCTTGGTTCAAACTTCCCATTTGCTGAAGTATACGAAGCATTCAAAAACACTGAAAAATTCATCCAAGTGGATATCGATCCATACAAACTTGGTAAACGTCACGCCCTTGACGCTTCAATCCTTGGTGATGCAGGTCAAGCAGCGAAAGCTATCCTTGATAAAGTAAACCCAGTTGAATCTACTCCATGGTGGCGTGCAAATGTTAAGAACAACCAAAACTGGCGCGATTACATGAACAAACTCGAAGGTAAAACTGAGGGTGCGCTTCAATTGTACCAAGTATACAACGCTATCAACAAATACGCTGATGAAGATGCAATCTACTCAATCGACGTAGGTAACTCTACTCAAACATCAACTCGTCACCTTCACATGACACCTAAGAACATGTGGCGTACATCTCCACTCTTTGCGACAATGGGTATCGCCCTTCCTGGTGGTATTGCCGCTAAGAAAGACAATCCAGATCGCCAAGTATGGAACATCATGGGTGATGGTGCATTCAACATGTGCTACCCAGACGTGATCACTAACGTTCAATACAACCTCCCAGTAATCAACGTTGTCTTCTCAAATGATGAATATGCCTTCATCAAGAACAAATACGAAGACACAAACAAACACTTGTTTGGTGTAGACTTCACAAATGCTGACTACGCTAAAATCGCTGAAGCGCAAGGTGCTGTAGGATTCACTGTAAATCGTATCGAAGATATCGATGCGGTTGTTGCAGAAGCTGTTAAATTGAACAAAGAAGGTAAAACAGTTGTCATAGATGCTCGCATCACTCAACACCGTCCACTTCCAGTAGAAGTACTTGAGTTGGATCCAAAACTTCACTCAGAAGAAGCGATCAAAGCCTTTAAGGAAAAGTACGAAGCTGAAGAGCTTGTACCATTCCGTCTCTTCTTGGAAGAAGAAGGTTTGCAATCACGCGCAATCAAATAATTCCTCTCGTCGAAAATCAAATGTAAATATTGTAGATTATATTCTTTGATTTTGTAGAGAGAAACTTAAAAGATCGGAGCAATCCGGTCTTTTTATGGAGGATAGTAAATGAATCTAAATCAATTAGATATTATCGTTTCAGATGTTCCCCAAGTCTGTGCTAGCTTGGAGCGTATTTTGGATAAGAAGGCAGACTATGTTGATGATGGTTTTGCTCAGTTCACGATTGGCAGTCACTGCCTCATGTTATCACAAAATCATTTGATACCTTTGGAAAATTTTCAGTCAGGAATCATTCTTCATCTCGAGGTTGAGGATGTAGACCAGAACTACAAACGGTTGAAAGAACTTGGTATCCAGGTTTTAAACGGCCCAGTTGTAACCGATTGGGGAACCGAATCCCTGCTAGTAAGTGGCCCTGCTGGTCTAGTCATTGATTTTTATCGAATGAAATAAGAGCAAAGTGGTGTGTTTTCGACAAAAGTTACAATAGATGAGGGGATTTATTTACTATTTTTATAAAATCTTCTCTCTACTTTATAAGATAAGAAAAAGAGTTCAACTTGAACTCTTTTTTTGCTATAATGAAGGGAGAAAAATCAGACAGGAGATCAAGATGTCAGAACCATTATTTTTAAATTCTGTAATGCAAGAAAAAATCTGGGGTGGGACTAAGCTACGTGATGAGTTTGGTTACGACATTCTGAGCGAAAAAATCGGAGAATATTGGGCAATCTCAGCTCACCCAAATGGTGTGTCTAAGGTAGCCAATGGTCGCTTTGAGGGAATCGATTTAGCTACTTTGTATGCGGAACACCGTGAGTTATTTGGTAACCGTCCGGAACCAGTATTTCCACTATTAACCAAAATTCTTGATGCCAATGACTGGCTCAGTGTTCAAGTTCACCCAGATGATGCTTATGGACTAGAGCATGAAGGCGAACTTGGAAAGACAGAGTGCTGGTACATCATCGCTGCAGATGAGGGTTCAGAGATTATCTATGGTCACAATGCCAAGTCAAAAGAAGAACTCCGCCAGCAAATCGAAGATAAAAACTGGGATTCCTTGTTAACAAAAGTTCCTGTAAAAGCTGGAGATTTCTTTTATGTACCAAGTGGAACTATGCATGCTATCGGAGCAGGTATCTTGATCCTTGAAACGCAACAGTCTAGTGATACAACTTACCGTGTCTATGACTTTGATCGTAAGGACGATAATGGCAACTTGCGCGAGCTTCACCTTGAAAAATCCATCGATGTTTTAAATATTGGTGAGCCTGCTAACAGCCGACCTGTGACTATTAAAGCAGATGACCTGCGTTCAACTCTTCTTGTGTCTAATGATTTCTTCGCAGTTTACAAGTGGGAAATCACAGGAAAAGTTGACTTTGAAAAGACAGCTGACTACAGCTTGTTGAGTGTCTTGGCTGGTCAAGGGAAATTGACTGTAGACGGTAAGGAATATCCTATCCAAAAAGGTAGCCATTTTATCTTGCCAAGTGATGTTGAAGCTTGGACTTTGGAAGGATCAGATTTAGAATTAATTGTAAGCCATCCATAAAAAGAAAAGACTTGAGATTGATTCTCAAGTCCTTTTTTGTATTTACATAAATTGGGCGATAAAGACCACGATGATGATAATTGGGATGATGTAGCGAAGTAGGAAGAGCCAGACTTGGAAAAGTCCTTGTTTCCATGGTCTTTCATCAAGATGGAGTTCCTCCATGGCTAATGTTTTCTTGAAAATATAACCTGTAAAAAGAGACAAGCAGAGGGCACCAAAAGGCATAAGGAGATTGGAAACCAGGAAATCCATGGAATCAAAGAAGGTCTTTCCAAAGATTTGGACGTCTGCCATAAGACCATAGGAAAGAGCTGAAGGAATACCAAAGATAAAGGTCATGATACCTAAAATTAGACTCCATTGATTGCGCTTATTATTGTTCTGATTGGTGATATTACCAACATTAATCTCAAGCATAACGACTGAAGAAGTTATTGTCGCAAAGAGGAAAAGCAAGAGAAAGAGAATATAGAAAATCGTACCAAAAGGCATATTGTCAAAGAGTTGTGGTAACACGATAAAGAGGAGACTTGGTCCACCTTCGGATTGGATATTAAAGGCTGACATAGCAGGGAAAATCGCAAGTCCTGCCATGATAGAAACTGAAATGTTCAAGGCTACGATGGACATACCTGATTGGACCAGCTTGGTCTTCTTGTCTAGGTAGGAAGCGTAAGTCAACATGGCTGTAACACCGAGAGATAAAGCAAAGAATGACTGCCCCAGAGCGTAGAGTAGTCCAGCACTTGTCAGTTTTGAGAAGTCCGGTTTGAGGAAGTAAACCACACCTTCCATGGCATTTGGCAAGCTGAGAGAACGCCCGATAATAATGACAAAGATGATAAAAAGTAGGGGCATCATAACCTTAGATGCTCTTTCAATTCCTTTTTGAACGCCGTTTGAAACGATGAAAATATTCAAGAAGATAAAGGTAGCTTGGGCTCCTAAGGCAATAACTGGATTAGAAATGATGGAAGAGAATTGCTGGGCATAATCTCCATTTTCGATTAGGTGGAATAATCTTCCAATCTCGATACCAAGGTATGCTAGAATCCAACCCCCAATTACACTATAAAATGAGAGAAGGATGAAAAGAGCAAAGGCACCAATCCAACCAATAAAGTTGTACTTTTGATTGTTTCCAAGCTTTCCAAAAGTTTTGATTGCTGATACTCCAGCGCTTCGACCAAGGGCAAACTCTGCCAAGAGGAGAGGAAATCCAATCAATAGTGTCGAGATGAGAAAGACTAGTAAAAATCCTCCACCACCATTGGCAGCAGTCATGTAAGGGAACTTCCATACAGCTCCAAGACCAATAGCAGAACCAGCAGATGCAAGGATGAAGCCCAGTTTTGAGCCCCATTGCGATTTTTCAGACATCGTTAAACTCCAATCTATTTTCTAAAATAAGAAAAGGCTACTTGAGTTGTCAAATAGCCTTCTCTCAATTGCTCTTTTGAGCTTTATTTTTGATTGATAGACTTGATTATCCTATCATGTTTTCTGATGCCTGTCAAGAAAGCGGTTTTCAAGTTTTCACACCTTTCTCAAAAAGTTAAAAATTTTTCGTAAAACCACTTGACTCTGACCTAAGGGGAGGGGTTATACTATACTTGTAAGGAGAAAATCATGTACCATATCAAAGAAGCTGCGCAGCTTTCAGGTGTCTCTGTAAAGACCCTGCACCATTACGATAAGTTAGGACTCTTGGTTCCTTTAAAGTCGGAAAACGGCTATCGAACCTATAGTCAGGATGATTTGGAACGACTTCAGGTTATCCTCTATTACAAGTATCTAGGCTTTTCTTTAGAAAAAATAGCAGAGCTATTGAAGGAAGAAAAGACGGACTTGTTACCACATTTGGCAAGACAGTTGGATTACCTAACTCGAGAAAGGCAACATCTAGACACCTTGATTTCAACCTTACAAAAAACCATTCAAGAACAAAAAGGAGAAATAAAAATGACCATTCAAGAAAAATTCACTGGATTTAGCTACCAAGACAATCAAAAATACCACCAAGAAGCGGTAGAGAAATATGGGCAAGAAGTTATGGATCAAGCCCTCGAGCGACAAAAGGGTCGTGAAGACGAGGCCACAGCCGCCTTCAACCAAGTTTTTCAAGCCTTGGCACAAAACCTTCAAGCTGGTCTGCCTGCAACAGCGGCCGAAAACCAAGAGCAAGCTGCTAAACTCTTGCAAGCCATCCGTACTTATGGATTTGACTGCTCTATTGAGGTATTCGGTCATATCGGTAAAGGTTACGTCTACAACCCAGAGTTTAAGGAAAACATTGACAAGTTTGGTTCTGGAACAGCCCAGTACACATCAGATGTGATTGCAGCTTACGTTCAGACAAATGGAGAATAAATAGGCTAGGAAATTCCTAGCCTATTTTTTACTTCAACTCATAAAACCAATCGTCACCTTCTTTGTAATAAAAGAACTCACTGAGATCTTCTTCAAGAAAAACACGAAGCATATCAGACATATCATCAGTAGCAAGTTTTAGATGAGATAGATTGTCAAAATCCTCCCACCAAACTTTCCCTTCGTCTGAGGACTGGAGTTCACCAGCAAAGTGTTCTGTCTTGTAAAAGAGGACGACATAACGAAAATCCTTGTCATCGTACCAGTTTTTGATACCACAGAGTTGGGGTTTGGAAATGGTCAGACCAGTTTCTTCTTTCACTTCACGAATGACAGCATCGACAAAGGATTCGCCACGTTCAACATGACCACCAGGAAAAGTAATGCCAGGCCAGTCGGGACTAACTCGGTCTTGAACCAGAACCTTGTCTCCGTTTTGAATCATACACATATTGACAAATTCGACTGTTTCTCTTCTATTCATTCTTTATAACCTTTTATTTTTAATCATAATGCAGACTTCCAGCCACCCAGCCAGTACAAAGGGCAGAAGTGATGTTAAAGCCACCCGTGTGGGCATTGATATCTAGCACCTCCCCTGCAAAGTGGAGTCCGGGTACCAGCTTGCTTTCCAGAGTTTTGGGATTGATTTCCTTGAGACTGACACCACCTTTAGTTACAAATGACTTGGCAAGGGACATCTTACCAGTTACTGGGATTTTAAGAGCCTTGATAGACTGAATAAGTTGGTCGCGTTCTTTTTCAGTTAGCTGTTTGACTTTTTCCGGATAGCCTTGGACAAAGAATTCTGCTAGACGTTCAGGGAGCATGGCTTTTAAGGCATTTTTCAAGGATTTCTCACGGTTTTCTTCAAGAAAATTTACTAAGTCGCTCTCAGAAAGTTGTGGCAAGACATCTAGGGAGAGAATTTCTCCACCCTTGACAAAGCTAGACATACGCAGAGCAGCAGGACCAGATAAACCAAAGTGGGTAAAGAGCAAATCATGAGTGATGATGTGTTTGCCATAGCTTAGGGTAACATCGTCTAGGGAAATCCCCTGCAAGGCTTTATGTGGGAAATCCGTCAATAATGGACTCTCGGCTGCCTCAAGCTCGGTAATAGTGTGTTTGAAATGACGAGCGATCTCATGGCCAAAACCAGTTGACCCAGTAGAAGGATAGGACTTTCCACCTGTTGTGACAATGAGTTTATCACAAGTGAAGGTTTGGTCTGCGGACTTAAGGATAAACTGGTCGTCGACCTTTTTAACAGAAACAATCTCCGTTTGAGTAGCAATTTGCCCACCAAGTTCAGTGATTTTCTTTTCCAGAGCTTCGATTATGGTACGAGATTTATCACTGGCCGGAAAGACACGGCCGTGGTCCTCAACCTTGAGTTTTACTCCATTCTCCGTAAAAAAGTTAATAATATCATGGTTGTCAAACTGGGAGAAGACGCTATATAGAAAGCGCCCATTTCCAGGTATGCCAGCTAGTAGGTCATCAAGAGTTCCGTTATTAGTTACGTTACAGCGACCACCACCAGTACCAGCTAATTTTTTTCCGAGTTTCCGATTTTTTTCGATAAGGAGGGTTTTCTGACCGTAAAAGCTACTGGAAATCGTAGCCATCATACCAGCAGGACCACCTCCGATGACAATAGTATCAAAATGTTTCATAAGAGTATTGTACCATAAAAAAAACAAGAGATGATAAGTCATCTCTTGTCTGATTGATTAACCAATTTCATATCCCATGAGAAGTCCGCCATCTTCTGCATAGAAACTACAAAGTCCAGAAGTTGGAAGAATCTTAATTTCAGCTTGCGGGTACTTTTCTCGCAAGAGTTCTGAGAGTTGTTGGCAGAATTTTTCATTGCTGCGGTGAGCCATGACAATACGTCCACCAGCGTAGCCACCTTTAATGATTTCTTCATATGCAGCTTGAAGGGACTTTTTAGCACCACGAGCTTTTTGGAGAAGCTCTAAGGTTCCAGTTTCACTTGCTTCTCCAACCATTCGAATATTAAGTAGTCCGACAACCGCACCGATTAGCTTGCTCAAACGGCCATTTTTAACCAGATTATCTACTTTAGCAAGAACAAAAAGAAGTTTTGTTTTTTCTTGGTAAGCAGTAATTGCTTGGACAACTTCTTCAAATGATAATCCCTGTTCAATTAAGTCGTTTAGCTTTTCAACTAAGAGATCAACCTCTCCACCAGCTGAAAGGCTGTCAATCACATGGATTTTAGTATCGGGATGGTCCTCAAGATAAATATTTTTTGCAAGTTGAGCACTGTTTTGGCTACCAGACAGAGTTCCTGTAATAGTCACAACAAAAATATGTTTTGCTCCATCGAAGGCACGTAAGTAATCATCAGGACTAGGACAGGCTGATTTAGAAGCTTCAGAAGTTGCATACATGGTTTCCATCATCTGATCGATATTAAGATTAGCATCATCAATAAAAATCTGATCAGCCACTTGAATGGTTAGTGGGACACTGATAAACTCAGTATCAATCGCAAGGTTTGGCAGTTGACGATAATCACAACCAGAGTCAGCTACAATCTTCCATGTCATAGAAATTCTCCATCTTTATCACTTATACATTGACAAAGGTTCTGTCTTTTTTTACAATTATATCATGAAAGCTCTTGAAACAAAAGTAGTACATCTCTGTTGTCACAAGTAGAAAGAAATTGTTATGTCTGAACGTAAAATATCTGAAAAATCGCTTGAAAACCTAAGAAAATCAAATCAAGAATCTAATTTGCTAACCAGAGAAGCGATTGAAACAGCTCTTTTGCAACTCTTAGAGAAAAAGGAATTGGCTAAGATTAGCATTTCTGAGTTAGTCAAGCGTGCTGGCGTTTCTCGTGCAGCTTTTTATCGAAATTATGATTCAAAAGAAGAGATTTTAGAAAGTGTCTTTAAACGTAGCGTCCATAACATAATGGAGCAATTGAGTCATTACGATGTTAAAACAGACCTTTATCTCGTATGGGTTCACCTCTTTAGAGAAGCCAAGAAAGAAGCCAAAGTTATTCAGCTTGCCCTAGACTATCACTTAGAAAAAATCTTTGTGCAAGCCATGCAAGAATTTCTAGAAAAATACTATGGAAAGTCAAAAGGAGTCAGCTCTTATCTTCATTCTTTCTGGAGTTCGGCTATTGTCTCAGTCCTTATAAAATGGATTAAAGATGGGATGAAGGTACCCGCTGAAAAGATTGCAGATTTACGCCTACCATTTTTTAAAAAATAGACGATTAGGAGATAAATGATGTCAGATAAAAGACTTGCCTGGGACGAATACTTTGCAGCTCAAGCCTTATTGATTGCCAATCGATCAACTTGTAAACGTGCAAAAGTTGGGGTTGTTCTTGTAAAGGATAACAAAGTGATTTCAACGGGATATAATGGCTCTGTTTCAGGGACTGAGCATTGTATTGATCATGATTGTCTTGTGATAGAAGGACATTGTGTTAGAACTCTTCATGCAGAAGTGAATGCTATTTTACAAGGCGCTGAACGAGGTATTCCAAAAGGATTCACTGCCTATGTTACGCATTTTCCTTGTCTTAACTGTACAAAACAGTTGCTTCAAGTAGGTTGTGAACGTGTTGTTTATATCAACCAATACCGCATGGATGATTATGCCCAATACCTTTACCAAGAAAAAAAGACGGAATTAACACATTTGCCACTTGAGACAGTTCAAGCAGCTCTTAAAGAAGCAGATTTGATGTAGAATTATAAAAAAATAAATGGTTTAGAAAGATTTTTAAACCATTTTTTGATATAATAAGAAGAATAAATTGAAAGAAGGAATTCAGAAAATGGGAAAAATTGAAGTTATTAATCATCCACTGATCCAACACAAACTGTCAATCTTGCGTCGTACTGACACATCTACAAAGGCTTTTCGTGAGCTAGTAGATGAGATTGCAATGTTGATGGGATATGAAGTGCTTCGTGATCTTCCACTTGAAGATGTAGAAATCGAAACACCGATCACTAAAACAGTTCAAAAACAATTGGCTGGTAAAAAATTAGCAATCGTACCTATCTTGCGTGCAGGTATTGGGATGGTTGATGGATTATTGAGTTTGGTTCCAGCAGCAAAAGTTGGTCACATTGGTATGTACCGTGACGAAGAAACCCTTCAACCAGTAGAATACTTGGTAAAATTACCTGAAGATATTGACCAACGTCAAATTTTTGTAGTTGATCCTATGCTTGCAACAGGTGGATCAGCGATTTTGGCTGTTGACTCTCTCAAAAAACGTGGAGCTTCAAACATCAAGTTTGTCTGCCTTGTATCAGCTCCAGAAGGTGTGAAGGCACTTCAAGCAGCACACCCTGATGTAGAAATCTTTACAGCAGCTTTGGATGAACGCTTGAATGAACATGGTTATATTGTTCCTGGCTTAGGTGATGCTGGGGACCGCTTGTTCGGAACTAAGTAGGACACAAAAAGAGGATTATACACATCAAAAAATTGACCTTTTTTGACCAACGAGGTATAATAACCTCATTGTCAGTAGACAACTACTAAATTTAAAAGATCAAAAGGAGAAATGAATGATTCCTGTAGTTATTGAACAAACAAGTCGTGGAGAACGTTCGTATGATATTTACTCACGACTTCTTAAGGATCGCATTATCATGTTGACTGGACCAGTCGAAGACAATATGGCAAACTCAGTCATTGCTCAATTGCTCTTCTTGGATGCGCAAGATAGTACAAAAGATATTTACCTTTATGTAAACACTCCTGGAGGTTCTGTATCAGCTGGTTTGGCGATTGTTGACACCATGAACTTTATCAAGGCTGATGTCCAAACTATTGTCATGGGGATGGCAGCATCAATGGGAACTATCATTGCATCTAGTGGTGCTAAAGGTAAACGTTTCATGCTTCCAAATGCAGAGTATATGATTCACCAGCCAATGGGTGGAACTGGTGGCGGTACTCAGCAGACTGATATGGCTATTGCCGCTGAACACTTACTTAAAACCCGTAAGACTTTGGAGCAAATTCTTGCAGATAATTCTGGTAAATCTGTTGAGCAAATTCATAGAGATGCTGAACGTGATTACTGGATGAGTGCTCAAGAAACATTAGAATATGGTTTCATTGACGAGATTATGGCAAATAATTCTTTGAACTAATAATCCTTAAAAGTAAACTCGACTGAGTTTGCTTTTTTTGATATAATAAAAGGAAGATTTTTAAAAGGAAGCTATATTATGTTTGAAAAAGAGAATCGTTCTGGTCTGATTGTCTATCTTTATTATAATCGTGATGTAAAAAAACTCCAAAGTTTTGGAGATATCTGTTACCATTCTAAAAAGCGTCGTTATATACAGCTTTATGTACCAACAGAAGAAGTAGCTGAATTGGTAGAACGTTTAGAAAAAGAAAAATTTATTAAAAAAGTAAGAGTTTGCCACATTCAAGAACTAGAAACTCCTTTTGTTGGAAACCTTTATCGAAAGGAAGAAAACGTTATCATTTAAAAAAATACAAAAAAGTATTGACAATTTTCTGATAATTCGGTATATTCTTAACATGTCATTAAAAATGAACTTAAGAAGGAGACAAATTATGAAGAAAAAATTCGCATTATCGCTTGTTGCACTTGCAAGTGTAGCTGTTTTAACAGCTTGTGGTGAAGTGAAATCAGGAGCATCGAATGCAACTGGTAACCCAGTAGATGAAAAAGTTATTAAAATTGGTTTCAACTTTGAGGAGACTGGAGCAGTAGCTGCTTACGGTACATCTGAACAAAAGGGTGCTCAACTTGCAGTTGATCAAATCAATGCTGCTGGTGGTGTTGATGGAAAACAAATCGAAGTTGTAGATAAAGATAACAAATCTGAAACTGCTGAAGCGGCTTCTGTTTCTACAAACCTTGTTACTCAATCAAAAGTAGCAGCTATCGTAGGTCCTGCGACTTCTGGAGCAACTGCTGCTGCAGTGGCAAACGCTACTCAAGCTGCTGTGCCATTAATCTCGCCAAGTGCTACTCAAGATGGTTTGACCAAAGGACAAGACTTCCTATTTATTGGAACATTCCAAGATAGCTACCAAGGTAAAATCATCTCAAACTATGTAGCTAATAAATTGAGTGCTAAGAAAGTTGTTTTGTATACTGATAACTCAAGTGACTATGCTAAAGGTGTTGCAAAAGCTTTCCGTGAATCATTTAAAGGTGAAATCGTAGCTGATGAAACATTTGTATCAGGAGATACTGACTTCCAAGCAGCTCTTACAAAAATCAAAGATAAAGAATTTGATGCAATCGTATTACCAGGTTACTACACTGAAGCAGGTAAAATTGTAAACCAAGCTCGTGGTATGGGTATTGACAAACCAATCATCGGTGGTGATGGATTTAATGGTGAAGAGTTTGTTCAACAAGCAACAGCAGAACGTGCATCAAACATTTACTTCATCTCTGGTTTCTCATCAACAGTTGATGTTTCTGATAAGGCAAAAGCCTTCCTAGAAGCTTACCGTGCTAAATACAATGAAGAGCCTTCAACTTTTGCAGCTCTTGCATATGACTCAGTTTACCTTGTAGCAAATGCAGCAAAAGGTGCTAAAACATCTGTAGAACTTAAAGATAATCTTGCTAAAACTAAAGACTTTGAGGGAGTAACAGGAAAAACAAGCTTCGATGCAGATCACAACACTGTTAAAACTGCATTCATGATGACTATGAATAATGGTAAAGTTGAAGCGGCAGAAGTCGTACAACCATAAATTTAAGATAACGAGAATGGGGAATGAGCTTTTTACTCACTCCCTGTTTCGGTATTTTAGAAGCAATTTTATATACAAAAATAATATTAGAAAGAGTGAACTACATGCTCCAACAACTTGTTAATGGTTTAATCCTGGGTAGTGTTTATGCATTATTAGCCCTTGGATATACCATGGTTTATGGAATTATCAAGCTCATCAACTTCGCCCACGGCGATATTTATATGATGGGGGCTTTCATGGGCTATTTCTTGATTAATTACCTACAATTAAATTTCTTTGTTGCCCTACTTCTATCTATGGTCGGTACAGCTATTCTTGGTGTTGTTATTGAGTTTCTAGCTTATCGTCCTTTACGAAATTCAACTCGTATCTCAGTTTTGATTACAGCGATTGGGGTATCTTTCCTGCTTGAGTACGGGATGGTCTATTTCGTTGGTGCCAATACACGTGCCTTTCCCCAAGCCATTCAAACTGTCCGTTACGACTTGGGGCCAATTAGCTTGACAAATATTCAGTTAATGATATTAGGTGTGTCACTTGTATTGATGGTTCTTTTGCAACTCATTGTACAAAAAACTAAGATGGGGAAAGCCATGCGTGCCGTTTCAGTAGATAGTGATGCAGCTCAGTTGATGGGAATCAACGTAAACCGTACAATCAGCTTTACATTTGCTTTGGGTTCAGCTCTAGCTGGTGCTGCTGGTGTCCTTATCGCCCTTTACTATAATTCATTGGAACCATTGATGGGGATGACTCCTGGTATTAAATCTTTCGTTGCTGCCGTTTTAGGTGGTATTGGAATTATTCCAGGTGCAGCTCTTGGAGGATTTGTAATCGGATTATTAGAGACTTTTGCAACAGCATTTGGAATGTCAGATTTCCGCGATGCTATTGTTTATGGTATCTTACTCTTAATCTTGATTGTTCGTCCGGCAGGTATTCTTGGTAAGAATGTGAAAGAGAAGGTGTAAACAATGAAAAATAATTTAAAAATTAATATTCTATGGTTGCTCCTTTTGTTGGCAGGATATGGCTTGATTAGCGCACTTGTTTCAGCCGGAGTACTAAATCTTTTTTACATTCAAATTCTACAACAAATTGGTATCAATATTATCCTAGCAGTGGGACTTAATCTGATTGTTGGTTTCTCTGGGCAATTTTCACTAGGTCATGCTGGATTTATGGCTATTGGTGCCTATGCAGCGGCTATTATTGGTTCTAAATCTCCGACTTATGGAGCCTTCTTTGGAGCTATGCTACTTGGAGCACTTATCTCAGGCTTAGTGGCTTTAGTCGTTGGGATTCCAACTCTTCGCTTGAAGGGGGACTATCTTGCAGTTGCAACACTCGGTGTTGCTGAAATCATTCGTATCTTTATCGTCAACGGTGGAGATATTACTAATGGAGCAGCTGGTATTCTGGGTATTCCAAACTTTACAAATTGGCAAATGGTGTACTTCTTTGTAGTTATCACCACCATCGCAACTCTAAACTTCCTTCGAAGTCCGATTGGTCGTTCAACTCTAGCTGTTCGTGAAGATGAGATTGCTGCAGAATCAGTTGGAGTCAATACAACAAAAATCAAAATTATCGCTTTTGTTTTTGGTGCTATGACTGCAAGTATTGCGGGATCTCTTCAGGCCGGATTTATTGGTTCTGTTGTACCTAAGGATTACAGTTTTATTAACTCTATTAACATCTTGATTATCGTTGTATTTGGTGGTTTGGGGTCTGTTACAGGTGCTATTGTTTCAGCTATTGTATTGGGAATTATTAATATGATTCTGCAGGATGTAGCAAGTATTCGTATGATCATCTATGCTTTGGCTTTGGTGCTTGTTATGATTTTCAGACCAGGTGGCCTTCTTGGAACATGGGAATTAAGTCTATCTCGTCTCTTTAAAAAAACTAAGAAGGAGGAACAAAACTAATGGCATTACTTGAAGTAAAACAGTTAACCAAGCATTTTGGTGGTCTAACAGCTGTTGGAGATGTAACTCTAGAATTGAATGAAGGTGAACTTGTTGGTTTGATTGGACCAAACGGAGCTGGGAAAACAACTCTTTTCAACCTTTTAACAGGTGTTTATGAGCCAAGTGAAGGAACAATTACATTAGATGGTCACTTGTTAAATGGTAAGCAACCTTACAAAATTGCCTCTCTTGGCCTAGGGCGTACTTTCCAAAACATTCGACTTTTTAAAGATTTAACTGTTTTGGATAATGTTCTTATTGCATTTGGCAATCACCATAAAAAGCATGTTTTTGCTAGTTTCTTGCGTTTGCCAACATTTTATAAAAATGAAAAAGAATTAAAAGCTAAGGCAATCGATTTACTTAAAATCTTTGATTTGGATGGGGATGCTGATACTTTAGCTAAAAACTTAGCTTATGGTCAACAACGCCGTTTGGAAATCGTTCGTGCCCTCGCTACAGAACCGAAAATTCTATTTTTGGATGAGCCTGCAGCGGGTATGAACCCACAGGAAACAGCTGAATTGACAGAGTTGATTCGTCGTATTAAGGATGAATTTAACATTACGATTATGCTGATTGAGCATGATATGAACTTAGTAATGGACGTTACTGAACGTATCTATGTGCTTGAGTATGGTCGCTTGATTGCTCACGGAACGCCTAGTGAAATCAAGGCCAATAAACGAGTTATCGAAGCTTATCTAGGAGGTGAAGCCTAATGTCTATGTTAAAAGTTGAAAATCTATCAGTGCATTATGGCATGATCCAAGCTGTTCGTGATGTGAGTTTTGAAGTAAACGAAGGAGAAGTAGTATCCCTTATCGGAGCAAATGGAGCTGGTAAAACAACCATTCTTCGTACCCTTTCAGGCTTGGTCCGTCCAAGCTCTGGGAAAATTGAGTTTTTAGGGCAAGAAATTCAAAAGATGCCTGCTCAGAAAATTGTTGCATCAGGTCTTTCTCAGGTTCCAGAAGGACGTCATGTCTTTTCAGGTTTGACTGTTATGGAAAACTTGGAGATGGGAGCCTTTCTTAAGAAAAATCGTGAAGAGAATCAAGCGAATTTGAAGAAAGTCTTTTCACGTTTCCCACGTTTGGAAGAGCGAAAAAATCAAGATGCTGCTACCCTATCTGGTGGTGAGCAACAGATGCTTGCCATGGGGCGTGCACTCATGTCTACACCTAAACTCCTTCTTTTGGATGAACCATCAATGGGACTTGCACCGATTTTTATCCAAGAAATTTTTGATATAATTCAAGATATTCAAAAGCAAGGGACAACCGTTCTCTTGATTGAGCAAAATGCTAATAAAGCACTTGCTATTGCAGATAGAGGCTATGTACTAGAAACAGGTAAGATTGTTCTTTCTGGAACAGGAAAAGAACTTGCTGCATCAGATGAAGTCAGAAAAGCATATCTAGGTGGCTAAACTAGTCTGGGATACTAGTTTAGGTTGCGAATAAGGATTGCGCAAGTAATCCACATTAGTTCGGGGGACCTTTTTAGTCGGCGGATAGAGAGAGCCTAATAATCCACTCTTTCACCAGACAAGGTAAAACATGAATGAAGAATATTTCTTTCATTCAAAGAGCTCATTTTAGGAGCTCTTTTTTGTAAGGTCATCAGAGTTTTCTGAATCTTGAAAAAGAATTGAAAGCGTTTGATTGCTTTCTTTAAAAGGTGTATAATAAAACTATAAATATAAAGGAGAAGTCCTATGGCAGTTAAAGATTTTATGACACGTAAGGTGGTTTATATCAGTCCAGATACAACAATAGCTCATGCGGCAGACTTAATGCGTGAACAAGGTTTGCATCGTCTCCCTGTTATTGAGAATGATAAATTAGTGGGATTGGTGACAGAAGGTACTATTGCTGAAGCTAGTCCATCTAAAGCTACAAGTCTTTCAATCTATGAGATGAATTATCTGCTTAACAAAACAAAGGTAAAAGATGTCATGATTCGTGATGTCATAACCGTTTCAGGCTACGCTAGTCTAGAAGATGCAACCTATCTCATGCTTAAAAATAAAATTGGTATTCTACCAGTTATGGATAACGGTCAGCTCTATGGTGTAATTACAGATCGCGATGTTTTCAGAGCTTTTCTAGAGGTTTCAGGTTATGGAGAAGAAGGAATTCGTGTTCGTTTTATCACTGAAAATGAGGTCGGAGTTCTAGGCAAGATTGTTTCTTTGATCGTTGAAGAAAATCTTAATATCTCACATACTATTAACGTACCCCGCAAGGACGGTAAAATTATTATTGAGGTGCAAATCGATGGAATGGTTGATCTTCCATTCCTAAAAGAAAAATTTGAAGCAGAAAATATTCAAGTAGAGGAAATATCTCGAACTTCTGCTAAAAAGCTTTAAAAAATAAATTAGAAACACCTTTTTTGCTTGCTAAAAAAATTTTTTTCTAGTATAATAGTTTATTGTGAGCAAACCTCACTTACCCCTTGCAATGTCTTGGGGTCATTAGACCAAAAGGAGGAACATATCAATGACTAAATACGAAATTCTTTATATCATTCGTCCAAACATTGAAGAAGAAGCGAAAAACGCTTTGGTAGCACGTTTTGACTCTATCTTGACTGACAACGGTGCAACTGTTGTTGAATCAAAAGCATGGGAAAAACGTCGTCTTGCATACGAAATCCAAGATTTCCGTGAAGGACTTTACCACATCGTTAACGTTGAAGCTAACGACGATGCAGCTCTTAAAGAGTTTGACCGTCTTTCAAAAATCAACGCTGACATTCTTCGTCACATGATCGTCAAACTTGACGCGTAAGAAGGTAAACTATGATTAACAATGTTGTACTTGTAGGGCGTATGACACGTGACGCTGAGTTACGTTATACCCCATCAAATGTAGCAGTTGCGACTTTTACTCTTGCAGTAAACCGTACATTCAAGAGTCAAAATGGCGAACGTGAGGCTGATTTTATCAATGTCGTTATGTGGCGCCAACAGGCTGAAAACCTTGCTAACTGGGCTAAAAAAGGCTCTCTTGTTGGGATTACAGGCCGTATTCAGACTCGTAGTTACGATAACCAGCAAGGACAACGTGTCTATGTGACAGAAGTCGTAGCTGAAAATTTCCAAATGTTGGAAAGCCGTAGTGCTCGTGAAGGACAAACTGGTGGATCTTATTCTGCACCAACTATTAGTCCTGCAGCACCTACAAATTCAGTACCAGACTTTTCACGTAATGAGAATCCATTCGGAGCAACAAATCCTTTGGATATCTCAGATGATGATTTACCATTCTAATGGACAATTAATACTATAAAGGAGAAAAAACATGGCTCAACAACGTCGTGGCGGATTCAAACGCCGTAAAAAAGTTGATTACATCGCAGCAAACAAAATTGAATATGTTGATTACAAAGATACTGAGCTTCTTAGCCGTTTCGTTTCAGAACGTGGGAAAATCCTTCCACGTCGTGTAACTGGAACTTCAGCTAAAAACCAACGTAAAGTAACAACAGCTATCAAACGCGCTCGCGTAATGGCTTTGATGCCTTTCGTAAACGAAGATTAAAGAAAAGACCCTTACGGGTCTTTTTTTCGGTCCAGTGGACCTCTTTTTTTTGTTCAGGCGTGTCTTTTATCAGACTTTTACAGGACTCCCTGTTTACCTAGTAAGATTCTTTTGTCTTACTAGGTTTTTTCTTTTAATCTTTATTATCGTGCTATAATGGTAGGAGAAAGCTATAAAGGAGAAGCTTATGAAGACGACATGTTCAATTAGAAAAATGCAAGAATCTGACATAAAATATCTATCTCGAGGATTTATCAGACAAGGTTGGCCAAGTAGAGAGGAGGTTTTAACTCGATACTTTGAGGAGCAAGAAAGTGGGGAGAGAGAGGTCTTAGTTGCAGAGGTTGAGGGTGCTGTAGCGGGCTACATTACCATTTTGCCCTCTGCTAAACATGGTCCTTTTGCAGAAGTCTATCCAGAATTATCAGATTTTAATGTATTTGAGCCTTTTCGAAATCAAGGAGTTGGGAGTCAACTGCTAGAAGAAGCAGAAAAACGAGTCGAGCTTGTTTCGATCAAGGTAAGTCTAGGCGTAGGCTTGCACTCAGGATATGGACCCGCCCAAAGATTGTACATCAAACGAGGCTATATTCCAGATGGGACGGGTGTCTGGTATCGAAATCAACCCTTGGAAATGAATGCAACTAGTCAAAACAATGATGATTTAGTTTTGTACTTGTCTAAGGAATTCGAATAAGAGGTAGCAAAATTCTTTGAAGATAGGGGAATTCTCTACTTTATGGTATAATTGAAAGAGTGAATTGAAGGAGGTATTATAATGGATGCCAAGTTAAGATACAAGGCTAAGAAGATTAAGATTATCTTTTTTGATATAGATGATACTTTACGAAATTCAAAGACAGGTTTTGTTCCAACTACTATTCCAACGATTTTTCAACAATTGCGTGAGAAAGGAATCTTGACAGGAATTGCGACTGGTCGAGGTATTTTCGGCGTCGTACCAGAGATTAAAGCCCTCAAACCTGATTTCTTTGTAACCTTGAATGGTGCCTATATTGAGGATAAAAAGGGCAATGTCATTTATAGTAACAAAATTGCTAGAGATAAGGTTGAAGAGTATATTGCTTGGACTAAGGAAGTAGGAATTGACTACGGTTTGGTCGGTAGTCATGCTGCTAGACTATCAAGGCGAACAGAGATGATTAGCCAGGCAATTGACCCGATTTATCCTAATTTAGAGGTGGACCGTGATTTTTATCAAAATGAAGATATTTATCAGATGTGGACCTTTGAGGAGCAGGGAGATGACTTGATTTTGCCTGACAGTTTAGCATCGACTTTGCGTATGGTACGCTGGCATGAACATTCATCAGATGTTGTGCCGATTTCCGGTTCAAAGGCAGCTGGGGTTGCAAAAGTTGTAGACCAATTAGGTTTAAAACCTGAAAACGTTATGGTTTTTGGGGACGGTCTTAACGATTTAGAACTCTTTGATTATGCAGGCATTAGTGTTGCTATGGGAATTTCTCATGATAAAATCAAAGAAAAAGCAGATTATATTACAAAAACATTAGAAGAAGATGGCATCTTTGATGCCTTAGAAGGATTTGGTATGGTAGAAAAAGAATTACATTTTCCACAAATAGACATTGAAGCAGTAGAAGGTCCTTTAGCGACCATTAAAACAAATCATGGGGATATGCGCATTAAGCTTTTTCCTGATCACGCACCAAAAACAGTAGCCAACTTTATTGCTCTATCAAAAGATGGTTACTATGACGGTGTGATTTTCCATCGTATTATTAAAGATTTTATGATTCAAGGTGGAGATCCAACTGGAACTGGTATGGGTGGAGAGTCTATCTACGGAGAGTCTTTTGAGGATGAGTTTTCAGAAGAACTTTACAATGTCCGTGGAGCCCTTTCTATGGCTAATGCTGGGCCAAATACAAATGGTAGCCAGTTCTTTATCGTACAGAACCAACACTTGCCATATTCTAAGAAAGAAATTGCTCGCGGTGGCTGGCCAGAACCAATTGCGGAAATTTATGCTGAACAAGGTGGGACTCCTCATCTAGACCGCCGTCACACAGTATTCGGTCAACTTGCGGATGAAGCTTCTTATGAAGTTCTTGATGCAATTGCAGGTGTCGAAACAGGTGCAATGGACAAGCCAGTTGAAGATGTCGTAATTGAAACTATTGAAATTGAGGACTAAAATGAAAATCGGTGATAAGCTAAATGGCCGTATTACTGGGATTCAGCCCTATGGAGCTTTTGTTGAGTTAGAAACAGGAGTGACTGGACTGATTCATATCTCAGAGATTCGGACAGGATTTATCGAAAATATTTACGAGGTTTTAAAGATCGGTGATGAAGTCCAGGTACAAGTAGTAGATTTTGACGAATATACAGGGAAGGCTAGCCTTTCCATTCGTACCTTGGAAGAAGAAAAACATCAACTTCCTAGACGAAGACGTTTTTCGAATGATCGCATCAAACATGGTTTTGCACCGCTTGGTCGCATGATGCCTGTTTGGACTCGAGAAGCCTTGGAGCATTTAAAGAAAAACAGTAATTGATAAATTTCTAACCATCTTTGATATTATTAAATTTGTGGCAATAGAAGTATGAACGAAGAACAATTATTAAAATCAGGAGAGCGGATTAACCAACTCTTCTCTACAGATATCAAGATTATTCAAAATAGAGAGGTTTTCAGCTATTCGGTGGATAGTGTACTTTTGTCACGTTTTCCTCGCTTTCCTAAAAATGGGTTAATTGTGGATTTTTGTGCAGGTAATGGAGCTGTTGGACTATTTGCCAGTAGTCGCACCAAGGCTAAAATTCTCTCTGTGGAAATCCAGGAACGCCTGGCAGATATGGCAGAACGCTCAGTCCGATTAAATGGCTTAGAAGAGCAGATGCAGGTTATTTGTGATGATTTGAAAAATATGCCTAGCTACATTCAGGGGAGTAAGGTTGATTTGATTTTGTGCAATCCGCCTTATTTTAAGGTAGATCCAAATTCTAATCTGAACGAAAGCGAACATTACCTTTTAGCTCGGCATGAAATTACGACCAATCTTAAGGAAATCTGTCGTAGTGCCCAGAGTATTCTCAAATCAAATGGGCGTTTGGCTATGGTTCATCGTCCTGATCGATTATTAGATATCTTAGCTACGCTCCAACAGCATAATCTGGCTCCAAAACGTCTGCAATTTGTTTACCCTAAACGGGAAAAGGAAGCCAATATGCTTTTGATTGAAGCTATCAAGGATGGGTCCACTAGTGGCTTTAAGGTTTTACCACCACTCATTGTTCATAATAGTGATGGTACTTATACACCAGAAATTCAAGAGATTTACTATGGATCATAAGGCTTATATGTATGTGGTAGAGTGTCGTGATGGTTCCTACTATACAGGCTATACAACAGATGTCAAGAAAAGGATTGCCGTTCACAATAGCGGTAAAGGAGCCAAATATACACGCGCTCGCTTGCCAGTAAAACTCATATTTGCAGAAGGTTTTGATAGTAAGGAAGAGGCCATGTCTGCTGAAGCTCTTTTCAAGCGCAAGACACGTATGCAAAAAGAAAATTATTTCAAAGAGAATCAAAATAGAAATTTAGTCGATTCTTTTGACTTGTAATGAGGAGTCCTTTGACTCCTCTTACTTTTGTCAAAAAGCGAAAAAAATGCTACAATAAAGAGAATAAAGAAACGAGGTATTATCATGTCTAAGATTCTAGTATTTGGTCACCAAAATCCAGACTCAGATGCTATTGGTTCATCTGTAGCTTTTGCTTATCTTGCAAAAGAAGCATACGGTTTGGATACAGAAGCGGTGGCTCTTGGAACTCCAAATGAAGAAACAGCTTTCGTATTGAACTATTTTGGTGTGGAAGCACCGCGCGTGATTACATCTGCTAAAGCAGAAGGTGCAGAGCAAGTCATTTTGACTGACCACAATGAATTCCAACAATCAGTATCAGATATCGCTGAAGTAGAGGTTTACGGTGTTGTGGATCACCACCGTGTGGCTAACTTTGAAACTGCAAGCCCACTTTACATGCGTTTGGAACCAGTTGGATCAGCATCATCTATCGTTTACCGCATGTTCAAAGAGTATGGCGTAGCTGTTCCAAAAGAAATTGCAGGTTTGATGCTATCAGGTTTGATTTCAGATACTCTTCTTTTGAAATCTCCAACCACTCACCCATCAGATAAAGTCATTGCTCTTGAATTGGCTGAATTGGCTGGTGTGAACTTGGAAGAATACGGTCTTGCCATGCTCAAGGCTGGTACAAATTTAGCAAGCAAATCTGCTGAAGAATTGATTGATATCGATGCGAAGACATTTGAACTTAATGGAAACAATGTCCGTGTGGCTCAAGTGAATACAGTTGATATTACTGAAGTATTGGCACGACAAGCAGAAATCGAAGCAGCCATCCAAGCCGCAAATGCAGCTAACGGCTACTCTGACTTTGTCTTGATGATTACAGACATCGTCAACTCAAACTCAGAAATTTTGGCTCTTGGTGCTAATATGGACAAGATAGAAGCAGCCTTTAACTTCAAACTAGAAAACAACCATGCTTTCCTTCCAGGTGCTGTTTCACGTAAGAAACAAGTTGTACCTCAACTGACAGAAAGCTTTAATGCATAATCATAGATGGGGAAAACCATTGTTAAAAAGGAGTTTCGACTCCTTTTTTGCTAGGAGAGAAGTATGTTAGAAAATGGCGATTTGATTTTTGTGAGAGAAGATACAGAAATGGGGCAGGCTATCCAGGCATCTACTGGAAACTATAGCCATGTAGCCATCTTTTTGGACGGACAGATTTATCATGCCACGGTAGAAGGTGGTGTCCTTGCCCAGGCTTCTGAGGACTTCTTTGAAGCTGAAAAAGTCTATGATTTTTATCACTATGAGCAGATTGATTGTACAGAGGTCAAAAAGCGAGCAGAGAGTCTTTTAGGGGCTCCCTACAATGCTTCCTTTTACCCAGATGGAGATGGTTTCTATTGTTCCCAGTTTGTAGCAGAAATCCTCCCTATTTTTGAGACCATTCCCATGAAGTTTGGGGATGATACACAGGAAATCAGTGATTTTTGGAGGGAGTATTACCAGAAACTCGAACTTCCTGTGCCTCTGAACCAGCCGGGGACCAATCCCAGTCAGTTGGCAGCCTCTCCACTTTTAGTATGTAAAGAAAGGAATCTTCATGATTCAGATTTTTAATCCATCACGATTGACACGGCAGCCATTCTTTAGGGACTTGGTGGACTATCTTGATCAGCATGATGATGTTATTCTACGCGAAATTAAGGCTCAGTTTCCAGAAGTTCCAGTTGACAAGCTCTTGGAGGACTACATTAAAGCGGGTTTGATCTTGAGAGAGAATAAACGCTATTATCTCAATCTCCCCTTTCTAGAATCTACAGAATCTCTTGCACTAGACCAAGAAGTCTTTGTAAGAGATGATAGTCCCATCTATCAAGAAATCCTGGAGAAACATTTTCAAACTGAATTGCGCAATCAAACAAATGTAGCTATCCTAGAAGAGTATACGGATTTTGCTCGGGAAAAGATGACCTTGTCTAATTACTTTTATAAGGTTAAGCACCAGTATTCGCTGACAGAAGATCAGCAGAAACTCTATGCTGTTTTGGGGGATGTCAACCCTGAGTATGCTCTCAAATATATGACAACCTTTTTGCTTAAATTTCTAAAAAAAGACCAGCTCATGCAGAAACGTCGTGATATCTTTGTCGATAGTTTAGTTTTATTGGACTACATCATTCAAAATGAAGATGGGAAATATGAGTTGGCTGTAGAATTTGATAAAGAACGCTTCATCTTTATAAAAAAATAAAGGCTAGGAATTTTCCTAGCCTTCTTTAAATATACTATAGATAACGTTCTGCAACAGCAGCATCTCCAGGATAGTCTTCTTTCTTACCTTGGATGATTTGGTAGCAATCAGCTCCTTTACCAGCGATAATCACAGCGTCCAGTTCTTGACTTGTAACAGACATAGCAGCCTTGATAGCTTGCTCACGATCGACAATCTTTTCAACAGGATGATGGATATAGCTACTGATTTCATCTGCAATGGCCATCGGATCTTCATAGTTTGGATCATCAGCTGTTAGAAAGACTTGAATTTCAGGATGTTGATTGAGGAGAAGTCCAAAGTCCTTACGACGACTTTCTCCCTTGTTTCCAGTTGAACCAAGAACTAAAGCAATCTTTCCAGTTTGATGAGTTTCAACAACAGAAATAAGTTTTTTAAGACTGTCACCATTGTGGGCGTAATCGATGAAAACTTTTGCGCCATTTTTCTGTGTGAGAACTTCCATACGACCAGGTACGCGAGTAGTCGCAATCCCTTTTTTGATGTCTTCAAAACTAGCACCTAGACGAAGACAAGCAAGTCCAGCAGCGACTGCATTTTCTTGGTTGAAGTGCCCAATCAACTGGATGTCATAGTCTCCAGCTAATTTACCAGTAGCGGAGAAGCTAAAGGCTTTAGAGTTTTCAATTTGATTACTTGATTGGCTACCGTAGAAGTCATGGTCTTGGTTCTCAACTTGTTCTTTCAGAACAGAGAAGTGATCCATATCGCTATTAATGACAACTGCTCGGCTATTTTTCATCAAAAGACGCTTGTGATAGAAATAATCTTCAAAGGTCGGATGCTCAATAGGACCAATATGGTCAGGACTAATGTTGAGGAAGACACCGACATCAAAGGTCAGGCCGTAGACCCGTTTCACCAAGTAGGCTTGGCTGGATACCTCCATAATAAGATGAGTTCTTCCATTGTCAACTGCCTGCGCCATCATCTCAAAGAGATCAATACTTTCAGGAGTTGTTAGAGCAGATTTAAAGAAAGTCTTACCGTCCAAAGTAGTGTTCATGGTTGACAACATAGCTGGACGATGTTCTTGATTTAAGATGTTATAAGCAAAGTAAGCTGCCGTTGTTTTTCCTTTAGTACCAGTTAAAGCAAGGAGTTTTAGTTTTTCCTGAGGGTTGCCATAAAACTCCATAGCAATCAAACTCATGGCTTTCTTAATATCGCTAACGACGATAACGGGAATACCGACTTCATAGTCCTGCTCAGCTACGTACCAACCAAGCCCTTGTGCGATAGCTGAAAACAGATATTCTTTTTTGAAGGCTGCTCCTTTGACAAAAAAGAGACTATTTTCTTGAGCTTTTCGGCTATCGTAGCAGATGCTATCAAAAACGACATCACTGTGATAATAATGGTAATGTCCTTGGTCAATAATCTCACGGAAGAGATCGTCTTTCTTTAAAATATCTAATATAGTTTCAATCTTTATCATACTTTCTATTGTAAACTGAAAGTCTGAATTTTACAAGTAACAAGGAAAAGTTTATAATGGAAGATAAGGAACTTTTCCTAGTGATTAAAAATGAATGAGGAAGCTATGTCTAACGAAAATAATCATCAGCAAGCCCAGATGTTGCGAGGGACTGCTTGGCTAACGGCTAGTAATTTTATCAGCCGCCTGCTCGGGGCTATTTACATTATTCCTTGGTATATTTGGATGGGGACATATGCCGCTAAGGCAAATGGGCTCTTTACCATGGGTTATAATATTTATGCATGGTTTTTATTGATCTCGACTGCGGGTATTCCTGTTGCAGTCGCAAAGCAAGTCGCTAAGTATAATACCATGAATGAGGAAGAGCATAGTTTTGCCTTAATTCGTAGTTTCTTAGGCTTCATGACAGGATTAGGTGTTTTCTTTGCCCTAATCTTATATTTCATGGCTCCGTGGTTAGCAGACCTTTCAGGTGTTGGAAGTGAGTTAATCCCAATTATGCAGAGCCTATCTTGGGCTGTCTTGATTTTCCCGTCTATGAGTGTTATCCGTGGATTTTTCCAAGGGTTGAATAATCTTAAACCTTATGCCATGAGTCAAATTGCTGAGCAGGTTATCCGTGTTATTTGGATGCTCTTAGCAACCTTTATCATCATGAAGCTCGGTTCAAAAGATTATCTATCAGCAGTTACTCAATCTACTTTTGCGGCCTTTATTGGGATGATGGCGAGTTTTGCAGTACTTCTATATTTCCTATTTAAGGAAGGATTGCTACAAAAAGTCTTTGAAACAAGAGATAAAATAAATAGCAAGCGTCTATTGATTGATACGATTAAGGAAGCTATTCCATTTATCCTAACAGGATCAGCAATTCAGCTCTTCCAAATTTTAGACCAGATGACCTTTATTAATACCATGACTTGGTTGACTAACTATAGCAATGAAGACTTGGTTGTTATGTTCTCTTATTTCTCTGCCAATCCTAACAAAATCACCATGATTTTGATTTCCGTAGGAGTATCAATCGGTAGCGTTGGTTTGCCCCTCTTGACCGAGAACTATGTCAAGGGTGATTTACCAGCAGCTTCTCGGTTGGTGCAAGATAGTATTACCATGCTCTTCTTATTCCTACTACCTGCAACAGTTGGAGTAGTCATGGTTGGTGTCCCTCTTTATACAGTCTTTTACGGTAAACCTGATAGTTTGGCTTTGGGCTTGTTTGTCTTTGCAGTCTTGCAGTCAACTATCCTCGGTTTATACATGGTCTTGTCACCTATGCTTCAAGCTATGTTCCGAAATCGCAAGGCTGTTTTATACTTTGTCTATGGTTCGCTCGCAAAGCTGGTCTTACAATTTCCAGCCATTGCTCTATTCCACAGTTACGGTCCGCTAATTTCTACAACAATCGGATTGATTATTCCAAATGTTTTAATGTACCGTGATATTTGCCAGGTGACGGGTATCCGTCGAAATATTGTTCTAAAACGAACTATCTTAATTTCTATCCTAACCGTAGTGATGTTCCTGCTAGTTGGTTTCATACAATGGATAATAGGATTTTTCTTCCAACCAACTGGACGTCTATGGAGCTTCGTTTATGTTGCTATCATTGGCCTTATGGGAGGAGGCGTCTATGGTGTTCTGAGTCTACGTACTCGACTTTTGGATAAGGTCATTGGACCAGCTAAAGCAGATCGCTTACGTGCACGTTTAAAATTATCATAACAGTTTATAAATAAAACGAACAATTTGAACTTTTTATGTAAAAAAGTCTAAATTGTTCTTTTTTTCTTGAAAAAATACAAAAAAATATAAAAAATGTAGAAAAAAATAAAATTTTAAACATAATTACTTGACTAAAAAAAACATTAGCTGTATAATGATACAAATATTTAAATTTGGAGGTTCTGTTTATGAAAAAGTCTAAGGCAAAATACCTGACGTTAGCAGGCGTCGTCTTAAGTGCTGGTTTGCTTTTGGGAGCTTGTGGTAATTCGACTAGCTCTTCTAAAGTATACAACTATGTATACGCAAGCGATCCTTCTAGTTTGAACTATCTCTTAGAAAACCGTGCAACTACTGGTGATGTTGCTACAAACTTAGTGGATGGTTTGATGGAAAATGACCAGTATGGAAATTATATTCCTTCATTGGCAGAAGATTGGACTGTATCCCAAGATGGTTTGACATATACTTATAAACTTCGTAAGGATGCTAAATGGTATACATCTGAAGGAGAAGAGTATGCTCCAGTTACTGCGCAAGATTTTGTGACAGGGTTGAAATATGCTGCGGATAAAAAATCTGAAGCTTTGTACCTCGTACAAGATTCTGTAGCAGGTTTGGATGATTATATCAACGGAAAAACAACAGACTTTTCAACAGTTGGAGTTAAGGCTATTGATGACCAAACAGTTCAATATACCTTGACAAAACCAGAACCTTATTGGAATTCAAAAACAACTGCAACCATTCTGTTCCCAGTTAATGCTGATTTCTTGAATTCTCAGGGGGACGACTTCGGTAAAGTGGATCCAGCAAATCTTTTGTACAACGGTCCATTTATTCTCAAGTCTTTCACTTCTAAATCTGTCATGGAATACAAGAAAAATCCAAATTACTGGGATGCTAAAAATGTATTCGTAGATGAAGTTAAATTGACCTACTATGATGGTAGTGATCAAGATTCTCTAGTTCGTAGCTTTAGCGAGGGTGTCTATAGTTTTGCGCGTCTCTATCCAAATAGCTCAAGCTTCTCTGGAGTAAAAGAAAAATATAAAGATAACATCATTTATAGTATGCAAAATGCGACATCCTACTATTATAACTTTAACCTAGATAGGAAATCATATAACCACACATCAAAAACGACAGACGCTGAAAAGATGGCCCAACAAGAAGCAGTCTTAAACAAATCATTCCGTCAAGCTATCAACTTTGCCTATGACCGTACTGCTTATGGTGCTCAATCTCAAGGGGAAGATGGAGCAACTAAGATTATCAGAAACTTGCTTGTTCCACCAACATTTGTAACTCTTGAAGGAAAAGACTTTGGTGATGTAGTTGCTTCTAAGATGGTTAACTACGGAAAAGTATGGGAAAATATGAATTTTGATGATGCGCAAGATGCCTACTACAATGCTGATAAAGCTAAGGAAGTCTTTGCTCAAGCTAAGAAAGAACTTGAAGCCAAAGGTGTTCAATTCCCAATTCACTTGGATTTACCAGTTGACCAAACCTTTAAGAAGGGTGTCCAAGAGGCAAGCTCTTTCAAACAGTCTATTGAATCTGTTCTAGGTGCAGATAATGTCGTTATCGATATTCAAATGCTGACTACAGAAGAAATGGATAGTATTGGTTATCTAGCAAATACGGCAGCGCAAAAAGACTATGACCTCTATAACGGTGGTTGGGGACCTGACTATCAAGATCCATCAACCTACCTTGATACTCTAAGTTTAACAAGTGGTGGCTCATTGCAAAACCTTGGTCTAGAACCTGGTGAAACCAATGCTAAAGCAACTGCGGTTGGTTTGGATGTCTATACTAAGATGTTAGAAGAAGCTAATACTGAACAAGTTTTGAACAAACGTTATGATAAGTACGCTGAAGCTCAAGCCTGGTTAGTTGACAGTGCGCTTGCTCTTCCAAACGTTTCTCAAGGTGGAACTCCTGGATTGAGAAGAACTGTACCATTCTCTGCTGCCTTCTCTCAAGCAGGAAATAAAGGTGTTGAATCATACAAATACGTTAAGTTGCAAGATAAGGTTGTTACAACGGCGGAGTATGAAGAAGCTAGACAAAAATGGCTGAAAGAAAAAGAAGAATCTAATAAAAAAGCCCAAGAAGAATTAGCTAAACACGTTAAATAATGACTCTAAATTTAAAAACGGTAATCTTTGATGAGGTTATCGTTTTTCATATAGTTTTAAACTATAACTAGCTCTTGAAAACAAGAAAACGAAGGATCCAAAATAAGTGGTACAATAGTTACTATAGATTTGGAGGTAAAGTATGAGCAAATCATTTCACATCAACACAATTTTAGCCCAAGCAGGTATTAAATCAGATAAAACGACAGGTGCTTTGGTTACACCAATCCACTTTTCAACGACTTATCAACATCCTGAATTTGGAAAATCAACAGGATTTGACTATACACGTACTAAAAATCCAACTCGTAGTAAAGTGGAAGAAGTCTTGGCAGCTATTGAATCCGCCAAGTATGCTTTAGCGACTAGTTCAGGTATGTCTGCGATTGTCTTGGCCTTTAGTGTCTTTCCGGTAGGCAGCAAAGTTTTGGCTGTCCGTGACCTTTACGGTGGTTCTTTCCGATGGTTCAATCAAGTGGAGCAAGAAGGACGTTTCCACTTTAACTATGCCAACACAGAAGAAGAGTTGATTGCTGAGCTAGAAAAGGATGTGGATGTACTTTATATCGAAACACCAACCAACCCTTTGATGTTGGAATTTGATATTGAAAAATTGTCAAAATTAGCTCATGCTAAAGGGGCGACAGTTGTGGTGGATAATACCTTCTACAGCCCTATTTACCAACGCCCGATAGAAGAAGGAGCTGATATTGTCCTTCATTCAGCAACCAAATACCTTGCAGGACATAATGATGTCTTGGCAGGTGTAGTTGTAACTAATAGTTTAGGACTATATGAAAAACTTTTCTACAATCTCAATACGACTGGGGCCGTTTTGTCACCATTTGATAGCTATCAGTTGATTCGTGGTCTCAAGACCTTATCACTTCGTATGGAGCGCTCAACAGCTAATGCTCAAGAGATTGTAGCCTTTTTGGAACAATCACCTGCTGTCAAAGAAGTTTTGTATACAGGTCGTGGGGGAATGATTTCCTTTAAAGTGGCTGATGAGAAGCGTATTCCTCATATCTTAAATACCTTGAAAGTGTTCTCTTTTGCTGAAAGCCTGGGTGGTGTAGAAAGTCTGATTACCTACCCAACCACTCAAACCCATGCAGATATTCCTGTAGAAGTTCGTCATTCTTACGGATTGACAGATGATCTCTTACGCTTATCCATTGGTATTGAGGATGCTAGAGATTTGATTGAAGACTTGCGTCAAGCCTTGGAAGGATAAGACTATGGGAAAATATGATTTTACGACCTTGCCCAATCGTTTTGGACATAATACCTACAAATGGAAAGAAGCCGAGACTGACCGTCAAGTATTGCCAGCCTGGATTGCTGATATGGACTTTGAAGTGTTACCTGAGATTCGTCAGACTGTCCATGACTATGCTGAGCAATTAGTCTATGGCTATACCTATGCTAGTGATGGATTGATTGAAGCGGTTCAAAGCTGGGAGGAAAAACAGCACGGCTATCGCTTTGATAAGGATGCTCTAGTCTTTATCGAAGGGGTAGTACCAGCTATTTCAACAGCCATTCAAGCTTATACCAATGAAGGCCAAGCCGTGCTTATTAACACACCAGTATATCCACCTTTTGCCCGTAGTATTAAGCTCAACAACCGAAAATTGGTCACCAACTCTCTAGTGGAAAAAGATGGACTCTTTGAGATTGACTTTGAGCAATTGGAGAAAGATTTGGTGGAGAATACCGTAAAACTTTATCTACTTTGCAACCCCCACAATCCTGGTGGACGTGTTTGGGAAAAAGAAGTGCTTGAGAAAATTGGACAGCTTTGTCAAAAACACGGGGTCCTGTTAGTATCAGATGAAATTCATCAAGATTTAACCCTATTTGGTCACAAACACCATTCTTTCAATACTGTTAATCCAGCTTTTAAAGATTTCTCTTTGATTCTGAGCAGTGCCACTAAAACTTTTAATATTGCAGGAACAAAAAATTCCTATGTCGTTATTGAGAATCCCAAGTTAAAAATGGCATTCCAAAAACGTCAACTTGCTAATAACCAGCATGAAATATCAGGATTAGGCTATTTGGCTACAGAAACGGCTTATCGTTATGGTAAGGATTGGTTAGGGGAACTCAAAGAAGTCATTGAAAATCATATCAATTATCTAGTTGATTTATTTGGGAAGGAAACTAAAATCAAGGTCATGAAACCTCAAGGAACCTATCTAGTCTGGCTTGACTTTTCAGCTTATGGTTTGTCAGAAGAGGATCTGCAGGGACTATTGAAAAAAGAAGCCAAGGTCATTTTAAACCGTGGTTTGGACTTTGGTGAGGAAGGGGCCCAGCATGCTCGTCTCAATGTGGCCATGCCAACATCAGTTTTAGAAGAAGTTTGTCAACGAATTGTAACCATTTTTGCTAAAGTTTAAAAACTAGCCTTTTAGGACTAAAGTATCCTAGAAGGCTATTTTCATAGGGAGAAATATGGTATAATAAAGAGATAAAGTAAAGGGGAAAATATGGCTAAATTGATTCCGGGGAAGATTCGTACTGAAGGAATAGAACTTTATGAAACTGGAAAGGTTCAAATCATCAAAGAAAAAAACACTCGTCTTTTTGCTCGAGTAGATGAGGAAGAAATTCGCTATAGTTTAGATGATGATTTGGTTTTCTGCGGCTGTGACTTTTTTCAAAAAAGAGGTTACTGTGTTCATTTAGCGGCCTTGGAGCATTATCTTAAAAATGATGAAAAGGGTCGTAAAATTTATATCAATTTAGAGACTGGACAGGAAAAACAAGAAGAAGTTGAGACTCAAGTGTCTTTTGGGAAGCAATTCTTGGATATGATCCAAACTCCTAATTTGCCTAAAAAATATCAAATATCTGTACATGGACAGGTAGAGGCAGGGACTAATCGTATTATTTGGACTTTAAAAATAGGGCTTTCTCCATTTGAAAAATATTATGTCATACGTGACATTCCTTTATTTTTAAAGGTTATAGAAAATCATAAAGGATATATGATTGGTAAAACATATGAATCTGCTATAGAACTTTCTCAGTTTGATGATAGTAGCCAAAATCTCTTGGTTTTTCTACAGGGATTAATAGAAGACCAATCAGATGCTAACCTTTTCTTCAAAAATCAAGGGCGCCATCTTTATTTTCCATTAACCTTTTTTGAGCAAGGTGTAAACCTGTTAATGGAGTTAGACGATTTTCAGTTTGAGCATCAGGTCGCAGCTTATCATCATATCTTGTTTCAAGATTTTGATGGAGCATCAGGTTTTATCTCCTTTAACATTATGGATAATCCAAATTATTATGAGATGGATATTACTGAAGAAAAGCGAAGTAATTCGTTTTATAGAGGTCAGGTTCTGTTTCATAAAGGTACTTTTTATCTTTTGTCAAAAGAGCAAGCTAGTTTATTGGATAAAATAGTAAAATTACCTATGAATAATCAGGGGAGAAAAGTTCTGCAGTTTGATAAAAGTGATCGAGACTTTTTTGCTGCTCAATTAGTTCAACTTTGCAAAATAGGGAAAGTAGTAGCTCCAGAGAGTCTTCAAATCAGAACTTTTCAACCCTTTTTTTACTTTGATAGAGAAGAAGATGGTTCCATTCGATTGGATATGACATTTGACTATAAATCTTGTCTTATAACCTCTCGTAGAGAACTAGAATCCCTCCCCTTTGCAAGCGATATTCAGTTAGAACAAAAGATTTTTCAACTAGCTCTATCCTCTGGATTTGAGGCAGAATTTCAATCTTGGCGTCAAGCTCTTAAATCTGAGGCTATCTTTACTTTCTTTCATAAGGTCATCCCTGAATTTCAATCGTTTGGAGAAGTTTCTATTTCTGGAAAGTTGCAAGAACTTTATCGAGTTCAAAAACCTCAGATTCAGGTTTCTTCACAGGGAAATTTATTAGATATTCATTTTGATTTTCAAGCAATTACTAAAGAAGATATTGACTTGGCTATGAAAGCTTTGGCTAGTCATCAAGATTTTTACATTAACTCATTTAATGAAGTGTTCTTTTTTGATGAGGAGACCAAAAAAGTTCGTCAGGAAATAGAAGATCTGGGTATCGATGAGATTGGAGATGGTTCCTTTAGAGCACGCAAGTCTCTGGCTTATACCATATCTCAGCTATTTAAAAATCAAGAGAACATCTCTTTATCGGATGAATTTCGAGATTTAGCGCGTGATTTGAAACATCCAGAGGAGTTTCCCATGCAAAAAATAGAAATTCAAGCTCAATTAAGAGACTATCAGAAAAAGGGAGTTCAATGGCTTCAGATGCTCCATCACTATGGTTTTGGAGGTGTTTTAGCTGATGATATGGGTTTAGGGAAAACCTTGCAGTGTATCGCCTTTATTAGTAGCCAGATTAAGAAAGATAGTAGAATTTTAATTTTAGCTCCATCTGGTCTAATTTATAATTGGGCTGATGAATTCAAAAAATTTGCACCAGATTTAGACTTGGTCGTTGTCCACGGACTTAAACCGAATCGAGAATCACTTTTGGCAGAAAAACATCAGATATATGTTACTAGTTATGCAACTTTCCGTCAGGATAGTGACATATACAAGCAGATGTCTTTTGACTTTCTATTTTTAGATGAAGCGCAAGTGATGAAGAATGCGCAAACTAAGATTGCTAAAATTTTAAGACAGTTTCTCGTACCATCAATCTTTGCTCTTTCAGGAACCCCAATTGAAAACCATCTTGGAGAACTGTGGTCCATTTTCCAAATCGTCTTGCCAGGTTTACTACCAGAAAAAAATGATTTTATGAAATTATCTGCAGAGCAGGTATCTCAATTTATTAAACCTTTTGTTATGCGACGCAAGAAGAAAGAAGTTCTATCAGAGTTACCTGACTTGATAGAAGTAGTCTATAAAAATGAACTTGAAGACCAACAAAAAGCCATATATCTAGCGCAACTCCAACAGATGAAGGAGCGCTTGGTCCAAGTGACAGAGACAGAATTTCAAAAAAACCGTGTAGATATTTTAACGGGTATCATGCGTCTGCGTCAGATTTGTGATACACCAGCCTTGTTTATGGATGATTATGAAGGGGCCAGTGGCAAGTTAGATAGTTTGCGTGATCTTCTAATACAGATTTCCGAAAGTGGTCACAGGGTTTTAATTTTTTCTCAATTTAGAGGTATGTTGGATCTTATAGAGAAAGAGCTGCCTAGTTTAGGTTTATCATCTTTTAAAATAACAGGTTCTACACCTTCTAAGGAACGTCAAGAGATGACTAAGGAATTTAATCAAGGTGAGAAGGATGTCTTCTTAATTTCACTTAAAGCTGGAGGAGTTGGTCTAAATTTAACAGGAGCTGATACGGTCATTTTGGTTGATTTATGGTGGAATCCTGCAGTCGAATCTCAAGCTATTGGTAGAGCACACAGAATGGGCCAAGAAAAGATTGTTGAGGTTTATAGATTGGTAACACGTGGCACTATCGAGGAGAAGATTCAGGAACTACAAGAACAGAAAAAGAATCTAGTCTCAGAGGTCTTGGATGGAACTGAGTCTCGTGCAAGTCTGTCTCTTGATGAAATCAGGGAAATTTTAGGAATATCGTAAGACAAGACTTGAAAAATCAGGACTTTACGCTATAATGGAGTATTGAAAGGAAATAAAAATGAATCAAAAACGGTTTCCAATAATATCAGATGATGAGATCATGCTATCAGAGATGCCAGTCATGAACTTATATGATGAATCAGACTTTATTAGTAATATCAAGGGAGACTACCAAGACAAGAATTACTTAGAGTGGTCACCAATTATTAAGGATAAACCTTCGAATCAACAACATAATAGGCAAGTTTCTGAAAAAACAGAAAAAAGCTATGCTGAATTGGCTCGCGAAGAAGCAAGAGCGGATTTGAAGAAAAAACGTTCAGCTAGTTATCTGACACAGGATATTACGCATGTAAGACGCCATAAAAGTTCTAAGATTGCTAAACCATCGAAGCAGCCTACGGCTCCTTTCCAAAAGGAGAATCCAGGAGAATATACAAAATACAGTAAAAAATTGACTCAAAGTCATTACATTTTGGCTGAGAATATAGTTCAGATACAAAAGTCTTCTAAAGAGGATAATCTAGGTTCAAAGAAAAACAATTTTGATTTCTTGAAGAAAAGCCAAATATATAACAAAAAAGAAAATCAAGCTGAAAAAGAACGAAAAGTTGCTCAAGAACTTAACTTGACAAATATAACAGAATAATAAAGGGGAATAAGATGGCAAAAATCTATCATTTTATCGGAATCAAAGGATCAGGTATGAGTGCTTTGGCCTTGATGTTACATCAAATGGGACATAAGGTTCAAGGGTCTGATGTTGACAAGTACTATTTTACACAACGTGGATTGGAGCAAGCAGGGATTACTATTCTTCCTTTTGATGAGAAGAATTTGCAGGGAGATTTAGAAATTATCGCTGGAAACGCTTTTCGTCCTGATAATAATGTTGAAATCGCTTATGCAGACCAAAACGGCCTTAGCTATAAACGTTACCATGAGTTTCTTGGAAACTTTATGCGTGACTTTGTCAGCATGGGAGTAGCCGGAGCCCACGGTAAAACTTCTACGACGGGAATCCTATCACATGTTTTATCACATATCACTGATACAAGTTATTTAATCGGAGATGGTACAGGTCGTGGATCTGAAAATGCCAAGTACTTTGTTTTTGAATCAGATGAATATGAGCGTCACTTCATGCCTTATCATCCAGAATACTCCATCATTACCAATATCGATTTTGATCATCCAGACTACTTTACTAGTCTAGAGGATGTATTCAATGCCTTTAATGATTATGCAAAACAAATTACTAAAGGTTTGTTTGTTTATGGTGAAGATGAAGAGCTACGTAAGATTACTGCCAATGCTCCAATTTATTACTATGGTTTTGAAGAGAAAAACAATGACTTTGTAGCAAGCGATTTACTTCGTTCAACGACAGGTTCTACTTTTACAGTCTATTTCCGTGGAGAAAATCTTGGTCAATTCCATATTCCAACCTTTGGACGCCATAACATCATGAATGCCACAGCAGTGATTGGCTTACTTTACACAGCTGGATTTGATCTAGATTTGGTACGTGAGCATTTGAATACCTTTGGTGGAGTTAAGCGTCGTTTCACAGAGAAGGTTGTTAATGACACAGTAATTATTGATGATTTTGCCCACCATCCAACTGAAATTATTGCGACCTTGGATGCTGCTCGCCAGAAATATCCAAGTAAGGAAATCGTTGCTATTTTCCAACCTCACACTTTTACTAGAACTATTGCTTTGTTGGATGATTTTGCACAAGCTTTGAACCAGGCTGATGCAGTTTACTTAGCACAAATCTATGGTTCTGCTCGTGAAGTTGACCATGGTGATGTTAAGGTTGAAGATTTAGCAGCCAAGATTGATAAAAAACATCAAGTTATCACTGTTGAAAATGTGTCTCCTCTCTTAGACCATGACAATGCTGTATACGTCTTTATGGGAGCAGGTGACATTCAATCATATGAATACTCATTCGAACGTCTCTTGTCAAATTTGACAAGTAATGTTCAGTAAGGAATAACTATGGAATTTCCAATATCAATTCGGGAGGCTCAAGCATCTGATTTGGATCAAATCTACTTGATTATAGAAAAGAATGCTGACTCCTGCAGAAATATTAGTAAAGAAATGATAGAAGAACGTATCCGCAACCATGCGGGTACTTTTCTCTTAGCTAGCCTTGAGGAGCAGGTGATTGGTTTTATTATAGGAGCTGATTTAACTGAAACAAGTTCGAAGGATTCAGCTTTTGATATAGACTACGTTCATTCTATTAGTAAAGTGCCTATTATCATTTTAAGTTTGGTGATTCATCCTGATTATCGAGGGCAAGGATTTGGGACACTTTTACTAGCAGCTTTGAAAGAGAGTAGTCGTTTAACCAATAAATCCGGACTTTATCTTCCCTGCACTGATAAAATGCTGTCTTATTTTGAGATTAATGCATTTATCGAACATGGCTTTGCTGAATCGGAAAACAGCAGTGATCCTTATTTTCATATGCATTGGGATAATCCGTATTATCAGGAGGAAATATGATAATCAGAGAAGCAAGACTGGCGGATCTTGATCGTATTCAAGAAATTGAGTTGGAAAACTTCTCTGTGGAAGAAGCGATTCCACGTACTGTTTTTGAAGCACATTTAAGAGAAATTAAGACAAGCTTTTTGGTTGCTGAAAAAGACGGCCATATTTTAGGCTATATTGAAGGACCTGTAGTGCCACATAGATATTTGCAAGATAAATCTTTTACAGAAGAAATTGAAGACCACAGTCATCATTCTGGTGGCTACATTTCAATTACTTGTTTGTCTGTTGCTAAGGAAGCTCAATCTCTAGGTCTTGGCCGAAAATTATTGACAGCTTTAAAGAACATTGCTCTGGAGCACGAGCGCCAAGGTATCAATCTGACTTGCCATGATTATCTTATTAGCTACTACGAAAAGCATGGATTTATCAATGAAGGAAAATCTGAATCTAAGTTTGCAGGAGAAGAATGGTATAATATGGTCTGGCAAAATGAGAAAAAGTTTTAGACAGCCAACTATAGTTGCTTTTATTTGGTTTTTAAGATATAATATTATGGATTATCAACAAGGAGGTAATACCTTTGAGCGAAAATTCAAGAGAAGAAGAAAAGCTAAGTTTTAAAGAGCAAATTTTGCGAGATTTAGAACGACTAAAAAAAGAAGATAGGATTTCAGAACCTACAAGTGACCTATTTGAAACTTTAACAAATACTTATACATCAGAACAAGAAAAACTGGAAAGTAAAACAGCAGAAGAAGAATTAATTGCTAATTCTGTGTCTGCAGTGGATCAATTGATTGCTAATGCACCAAGCGTTCCACCTCGTTCGTTTGCTACCGAAGAAGACTCAGTAGAGTCTGTTGAGTATAATCAACCTGATGTTGTGGAAGAGGAAATTGATTCAACACCTACTAGAGTTACAGTGTCATACCAAACACAAGTTGATTCACAACTTGAAGATCAGGAAAACACTTTTGAGACTAATATTGAAGAAGAAACTGTTGTGATTCCAGTTCAAGAAGATTCAAGCTCAGAGGAAACAGATACCCCTAGACGTAGCCGTAGAGATTCTGTGAAACCAACTAAGAAAAAGAAGAAATTTCGTTTTGTACGATTTTTAGTAACTTTACTTATTCTACTCGCTCTTCTTGGAGTAGGTGGTTTTTATGGATACCGCTATGCTAAGTCAGCATTGCAACCTGTAGATTCATCTTCTAAGCAATTTGTAAAAGTTTATATTCCAAATGGGGCTAATAGTCAAGAAATTGGCTCAATACTTGAGAAATCAGGTTTGGTTAAACATGGTTTACTTTTTACAGCATATGTAAAATATAAAAATTATTCGGATTTAAAATCTGGTTATTTTAATTTACAGAAAAGTATGAGTACTGAAGATCTGATTAAAGCATTACAAGTAGGAGGAACTCCAGAGCCTCAAGAAGTAATCTTTGCAAATCTAACTATTCCTGAAGGCTACACTCTTGAACAGATTTCCCAAGCTGTTGGTCAACTACAAGGTGACTTTAAAGAAGCTTTGACTGCTGAAGCTTTTATGGCTAAAGTTCAAGATGAAAACTTTATTGCTCAAGAGGTTGCAAAATATCCAAAACTTCTTGAAAGTTTACCTGCAAAAGATAGTGGTGTTCGTTATCGCTTAGAAGGTTTTCTATTCCCAGCAACATATACAATTAAAGAGAGCACAACTATTGAAAGCTTGATTGATGAAATGCTTGCTACAATGGACAAAAACCTCTCTCCACATTATGCTACTATCAAGGAAAAGAACCTAACAGTAAATGAACTCTTAACTATTGCTTCACTTGTAGAGAAGGAAGGGGCAAAAACGGAAGATCGTAAGCTTATCGCTGGAGTCTTCTATAACCGTTTGAATCTCGGCATACCACTTCAAAGCAATATCGCTATTCTTTATGCAGAAGGTAAACTTGGTCAAAAAATCAGTCTTGCTGATGATGTGGCTATTAACACAGAAATCAACTCACCTTATAACGTTTATACGAATATTGGCCTAATGCCTGGTCCAGTTGATAGCCCAAGCTTAGATGCCATCGAATCAAGTATCAATCAAACTAAGAGTGATAATCTCTTCTTTGTTGCGAATGTTCAAGATGGAAAAGTCTACTTTGCAGCAACGAAAGAAGAACATGATAAGAACGTTGAAGAGCACATCAATAGTAAACTAAAACAATCAAATAATGCAAACTAAAATTATGTGGTTTTCCACATAATTTTGCTTTAACGAATAAAATATTATAGATAAGTAAAAGAAAGTTGAGAAAAATGGTAGAAAAAACATACCCAATGACGATTGAAGAAAAGGAAAAACTCGAAAAAGAATTAGAAGAGTTGAAACTTGTTCGTCGTCCAGAAGTTGTTGAACGTATTAAGATTGCACGTTCATATGGTGACTTGTCAGAGAACAGTGAGTACGAAGCAGCAAAAGATGAGCAAGCCTTTGTTGAAGGACAAATCTCTAGTTTGGAAACTAAAATCCGTTATGCTGAAATTGTTAACAGTGATGCTGTTGCTCAAGATGAGGTTGCTATTGGTCGAACTGTAACTATTCAAGAAATTGGCGAAGAAGATGAAGAAGTATACATCATCGTTGGTTCAGCTGGGGCAGATGCCTTTGCAGGAAAAGTTTCAAATGAAAGCCCAATTGGTCAAGCCTTGATTGGTAAGAAAAAAGGTGATACAGCTACTATTGAAACACCAGTTGGTAGCTACGATGTTAAAATCTTAAAAGTTGAAAAAACCGTTTAATAGGAAAAAAAGAAGGAGTAGATTTAGGGAAAGCGTTTCCTATCACTCCTTTTCTTAATTCTAAAAATTAAGGAGATTATATGAATTCAGAAAAAAAGCACAAACAGAAAAGTAAAATGGAGCGTGGCTTAACCAATCGCCATGTTCAGGTTATGGCCATTGCCGGAACGATTGGTACGGGATTATTTCTTGGAGCTGGTCGGTCTATCAGTTTAACTGGACCTTCGATAGTCTTGGTCTATATGATTACAGGTGGCTTCATGTATCTCATGATGCGTGCTATCGGGGAAATGTTGTACCAGGATCCAGAGCAACACACCTTTATCAATTTTATTACTCGTTATCTAGGTAAGGGATGGGGCTATTTTTCGGTTTGGTCTTATTGGTTATCAGTAGTCTTTATTGGTATGGCAGAGATTACAGCTATTGCTCACTATGTTCAGTTTTGGTTTCCGTCTTTGCCATTTTGGTTGATTCAGGTTGTCTTTTTAACAATATTAGGGTTGGTCAATCTGATTGCAGTTAAAATATTTGGTGAAGTGGAATTTTGGTTTGCCATGATTAAAATCGTTGCTATTCTTGCCATGATTGTGACGGGTATTTTTATGGTCTTGACTGGCTTTAAAACTCCTTATGGATCAGCAAGCCTTATCAATATCAGTGAGCAATTCTCCCTTTTCCCAAATGGAGGAATAAACTTTATCATGGCCTTTCAAATGGTTTTCTTTGCTTACTTGATGATTGAGTTTATCGGTGTTACAACATCTGAAACTAAGGACCCTAGAAAAGTCTTGCCTAAGGCTGTTAAGGAAATTCCCTTGCGAATTATCTTTTTCTACGGTGGAGCTCTCTTAGCTATCATGTCTATTATTCCTTGGCGTGAGCTTTCTGCGACAGATTCACCATTTGTAACGGTATTTGAACTTGTTGGTCTTAAGTGGGCAGCAGCCTTGATTAACTTCGTTGTCTTGACATCAGCTGCATCAGCCTTGAATTCAACCCTTTACTCAACAGGGCGACACTTGTACCAAATTGCTCATGATTCACCAAACCGTTTCTTGAAAGCTATCAAAGCAGATACACTCTCACGTCACAACGTTCCTCAGAATGCAATCATTGCTTCAGCCGTTTTGATTGGTCTTGCAGCCTTCATCAATGTACTTCCTGGCGTATCAGATGCCTTTGCTTTGATTACAGCTTCTTCATCAGGTGTTTATATCGCTATCTACATCTTGATCATGGTAGCCCATCTCAAATATCGTAAGTCTATGGACTTTATGGCAGATGGCTATCTCATGCCCCAATATCGCTTGCTAAATCCTCTGACTATGCTCTTCTTTATCTTTGTATTTGGAACTCTCTTCTTACAAGAATCAACTGTAATGGGAGCTAGAGGTTCAGCAATCTGGATTGTCGCTTTTGGGATTTACAGCCAATGGAAGTTTAGAAAATAAGTCAGAAGCTCATCAACTCAGGTTGGTGAGTTTTAGTTTGACAGTTCTTTAAAATAGGAATATAATCAAGGCGTAAGTGTCTTTGAGGAGGGTTTGATGCACATTCGATTGGAGAATACAGAGTCTCAGAAAGCGCAAAAAATTGGAGAGTTGGTTCGCTCTTATAATCGTTCCAAAAGGGAAGCAGCTGAAAGTGAGCCACTTAACCTCTACGTTGAAGATGATAGCGGTGAACTCCTGGCTGGTTTAGTAGCAGAGACCTTTGGAAATTGGCTAGAAATCGAGTATTTATTTGTGAAGGAAGACTTGCGAGGACAAGGAATTGGCTCCCAACTATTGCAGCGGGCAGAAAGTGAAGCTAAGAAGAGAAATTGTTGCTTTGCTTTTGTAAATACTTATCAGTTTCAAGCACCAACCTTTTACCAAAAGCATGGCTATAAGGAAGTTTTTACATTGAAGGATTATCCCTTCACTGGACAAAGACACTATTATCAAAAAGATTTGTAAATTAAAATTGGGAATGAAATAAAGTGATTAGATACATAATGATGGAGATAGGCTAATGGATATCATACTAGATATGGGAAATGTTCTATTGGAATGGAACAAGGATAAAATTTTGAAAGCTGTGGCTAAAACAGAAAAAGATTATCTGATATTAGACAAGGCGATTTTCCAGTCAGGTTTATGGGAACGATTGGACCTGGGGACTTTGAGTCGAGAAGAATTGGTTGATAAGATTCTATCCCTATTAGGAGATTGCTATCAGAAAAAGGTTGAAGAAGTCATTTGGAACTGGCCTGCCTATATCGATATTTACACGGAAGTCTTTCCGCTTCTTGCACGTTTAAAGGAAAAAGGCCATCGTATTTTTGTCCTATCTAATACCTCACCAGTTTTTTATGAATTATTGAAAGATCAACTAGCACCTCTAGAAAAGATTTTAGATGGTTTTGTTCTTTCCTGTGATATCAAGGCTATCAAACCTGATCGAAAAATGTTTGAAGAAATCCTCCGTAAATATCAGTTGGATCCAGCAAATTGTGTCTTTCTTGATGATATAGCAGACAACACTAACATGGCTGAAAGTTTAGGCATCAAAGCCTATCAAGTCAAACAGAGAAGTGACGTTGTAGATATTTTGAAAAAATTTGAATAAGCTGAAAACTCTCTATCATTTAGTTGGTAGAGAGTTTTTGTTAAAAAAATCGTACAAAATGACAGATATATATTGCATAATGTAAATTATATGATATAATGAACTTGGAAAGAAGCGAAACTTTTTTAAATCTAAAAGGAGGTAAGAAGTGGCTAAGAATTTAAAATTAAAACTCGCTCGAGTGGAGCTTGAACTGACACAAGGTGACTTGGCAGAAGCTGTGGGTGTGACTAGACAAACTATCGGTTTAATAGAAGCTGGGAAATACAATCCTAGTCTTTCCCTTTGCCAATCCATTTGTAGATGCTTAGGGAAAACTTTAGATCAATTATTTTGGGAGGAAGAAGATGAAAAATAGATTTTATTATTATCAATTATTGGATGAAAGAGAAGAACAACTGATGAATAAAGCTGGTGCAGAGAGTTTTCATATTTCTATCGGATTATTGTTTCTAGCTTATTTCATATCAGTGTTAGCACCAAGCTTTTTTAATCCTAGCATGCTTCTCGCTATTATTATCATAGGGAATTTTTACTTTATCAATCGTGCTCGCAATCTCGGTGTGACCTACTATAGTCGTTTTCATTTTACAATTTTAGGTTGCCTATTATTAACTCTAGTGATTACAGCTACCTTGATGCTACAGAACTACCAGTTCAATATCGAAATTTATCAGCACAACCCTCTACATATTAAGTATATTTATGCATGGGTCATTACATATCTCCTTTATCTTCCTTGGGTCTTTATTGGAAACTTAGGATTAAAAAGTTATGGTGAATGGGCTCAGAAAAAGTATGAAAAAGATATGGATAAGCTCGAGAGCATGGAATAGCTTGTTAGCTTTTTATCAATATCGATAAATTGTGTTATAATAGTACTAAATTATGAGAAAAGAAGAAACATTTTCATCTTTTTACAAATAGGGAAGAAGGACAGTATATGTACCCAGATGACAGTTTAACTTTGCACACAGATTTGTATCAGATTAACATGATGCAGGTTTACTTCGACCAAGGCATTCATAACAAGAAAGCAGTTTTTGAAGTTTTTTTCCGCCAACAACCTTTCAAAAACGGTTATGCTGTATTTGCAGGTTTGGAACGAATTGTGAACTACTTAGAAAACCTGCGCTTTTCTGAGAGCGATATTGCTTATTTGGAATCACTTGGTTATCATGGTGCCTTCTTGGAATATCTCCGTAATCTCAAGTTGGAATTGACTGTACGTTCTGCTCAAGAAGGAGACTTGGTATTTGCCAATGAACCGATTGTTCAAGTGGAAGGTCCTTTGGCTCAGTGTCAATTAGTTGAAACAGCCCTCTTGAATATCGTCAACTTTCAAACATTGATTGCGACTAAGGCGGCTCGTATTCGTTCAGTCATTGATGATGAACCTTTGATGGAATTCGGAACACGTCGTGCTCAAGAAATGGATGCAGCTATCTGGGGAACTCGTGCGGCTGTTATTGGTGGTGCCAATGGAACTAGTAATGTACGCGCAGGGAAGCTCTTTGGTATTCCGGTTTTAGGGACTCATGCCCATGCTTTAGTACAAGTTTATGGAAATGATTATCAGGCTTTCAAGGCTTATGCCTCAACGCACAAAAACTGTGTCTTTCTAGTAGATACATACGATACTCTTCGCATCGGTGTTCCAGCAGCGATTCAGGTTGCGCGTGAACTTGGTGACAAGATTAATTTCCTTGGTGTCCGCATTGACTCTGGAGATATGGCCTATATCTCTAAAAAAGTTCGTCAACAACTGGATGAAGCAGGATTTACGGATGCTAAGATCTATGCATCCAATGATCTTGATGAAAATACCATCCTTAACCTCAAGATGCAAAAAGCTAAGATTGACGTCTGGGGTGTAGGTACTAAACTCATCACTGCTTATGACCAACCAGCACTTGGAGCAGTTTACAAAGTTGTTGCTATTGAAGACGAGAATGGTCATATGCGCAATACCATTAAACTTTCAAATAACGCAGAGAAAGTTTCAACACCAGGTAAGAAACAAGTTTGGCGCATCACCAGTCGTGAAAAAGGCAAGTCAGAAGGTGACTATATTACCTATGATGGTGTCGATGTTGTTAGCATGACTGAAATCAAGATGTTCCATCCAACCTATACTTACATCAAGAAAACTGTCCGTAATTTTGATGCTGTTCCACTCTTGGTAGACATTTTCAAGGAAGGTAAGCTGGTTTATGACTTACCAAGTCTGCCTGAAATTCAAGCCTATGCTCGTAAGGAATTTGATAAGCTCTGGGATGAATACAAACGCGTACTGAACCCACAACATTACCCTGTGGACTTGGCTCGTGATGTATGGCAAGACAAGATGGACTTGATTGATAAGATGCGTAAGGAAGCTCTAGGCGAAGGAGAAGAAGAATGAGTTTGCAAGAAACCATTATCCAGCAACTAGGTGTAAAACCAGTGATTGACGCCAAGGAAGAAATCCGTCGTTCGATTGACTTTCTAAAAAGATATTTAAAGAAACATCCTTTCCTAAAAACTTTTGTATTGGGGATTTCTGGTGGTCAAGATTCGACTTTAGCTGGTCGCCTTGCCCAATTAGCTATGGAAGAAATGAGAGCTGAAACCGGAGATGATTCTTATAAATTTATCGCAGTTCGCCTGCCTTATGGGATTCAAGCCGACGAGGATGATGCTCAAAAAGCTCTAGCATTTATTCAACCAGATGTCAGTTTAGTAGTGAATATTAAAGAGTCAGTAGATGCTATGGCAGCGGCGGTAGAGGCTACTGGAAGTTCGATGACAGACTTTAACAAAGGAAATATCAAGGCTCGAAGTCGTATGGTTTCTCAATATGCCATAGCAGGTTCCTATAGTGGAGCCGTTATTGGTACTGACCATGCTGCCGAAAATGTCACAGGTTTCTTTACTAAGTTCGGTGACGGCGGAGCGGATATTCTTCCTCTCTATCGTCTCAACAAACGTCAAGGAAAACAACTATTGATTGAGCTTGGAGCTGATCCGGCACTCTATGAAAAAGTACCAATCGCAGATCTGGAAGAAGAAAAACCAGGCTTGGCAGATGAAGTTGCACTAGGTGTAACTTACGCAGAGATTGATGACTATCTTGAAGGTAAACAGATCAGTCCAGAAGCTCAAGCAATCATTGAAAAATGGTGGTATAAAGGTCAACACAAACGTCACCTACCAATCACAGTGTTTGATACGTTTTGGGAGTAAAAACCTCCGGGGGAGGTTTTTACCCCGAGTCTAGAAACAGGAGAACGAGGAAGGTCCGGGGGACCTTTTTCTCATATTGACATGAAATAGGAAAGTGAGGTTGTATTATGAAGTCTATTGGTACAAAGACACTACATACCGAACGGTTGATATTGAGACGCTTTTGTGAAGGTGATGCTCAAGCTATGTTTGAGAATTGGGCTTCTCGTCTAGATAATCTAACCTATGTTACTTGGGATCCACACCTGAATGTTGAACAGACTCGAAACTCTATTGGCAATTGGGTAGCATCCTATGACAATCCTAACTATTACAAATGGGCTATTTGTCTCAAAGAAAATCCAGACTATGTCATTGGAGATATTAGTCTGGTCAGTATGGATGAAGAAAAATCTAGCTGTGAGATTGGATATATCTTAGGGATGGACTATTGGGGACGAGGGATCATGACAGAAGCCTTGAAGGCTGTTTTATCATACTGTTTGGATGAGATTGGTTTTGACCAGGTAGATGCTTGCTATGCAAGTTTAAATCCTGCCTCTGGTTGTGTCATGGAAAATGCTGGAATGACTTTTTGGAAGACGATTCCAAATGCAGTTGAACGAAAAGGTTATATAGCTGATAAAATTTATTATCAAATCAAAAAATAAGATGGAAAAGTCTCACTTTTCCATCTTATTTTTTATAAAATACTATTTAACCAAAATAAAGCAAATCTTTGCTGGTACTTGTAAAGAGGTCAAAGCCATCTTTGGTCACAACTCCACAGTCTTCGATGCGGACACCGACTTTACCAGGAATATAGATACCAGGTTCAACTGAGAAGCACATACCCTCTTCGATGACCATGTCGTTTCCTTCCATGATTGAAGGGAATTCGTGGACATCCATACCGATACCGTGACCGAGACGGTGATTGAAGTACTCACTGTAGCCGGCTTTTTCGATAACCTCACGAGCCGCACGGTCAACCTCATGAGCTGTTACACCAGGTTTGATAAAGTCAAGGGCAGCTTGTTGAGCTTCTAGAGTCAAGTTGTAAATATCTATCTTGAACTGGTCAGGTTTACCAACAGCGACTGTACGAGTCATATCTGATGCATAACCATTCACCATCACACCGAGGTCAAAGAGGAGAAGGGCATTGTTTTCAACCTTGTTAGCTCCAGGAATACCATGTGGATTTGCAGCATTATCACCAGTTAAGACCATGGTATCAAAGCTCATTTCATAGCCTTCACGTTTCATAGCAAAGTCAATCTGCGCAATGATATCAGTTTCCGTATTATCAAGAGAGATATTATCAAAACCAACTTTAACAGACTTGTCGGCGTAAACACCTGCAACCATCATCTTTTGCACTTCGTCTGCTGATTTGATGAGGCGCATGCGTTGGATCAATGGAGTTAAGTTCTCAAACTCAGCACTTTCAAAGACAGTTTTCAAACCGTGATATTTAGTTAAGATGAGATTATCAAACTCAACTGCTACACGTTTGAAATCAAGCTCTGGCAAGGCATTTTGAATTTTCTTCCAAGGGTTTTCAGAGTCCACATAACCAACAACTGGGAAAGCGACAGTGCTTGTTGCACGCTCAACCTCAAGGGCTGGGACGAAGAGAAGTGGTTCCTGGTCTGCAAGGACAAAGAGGAACATTTGACGTTCGTGTGGATCACTGTAAAAACCAGTGAGGTAATTGATAGTGACGGGGTCAGATATGACAGCGACGTCTAGCTTTTCTGATTCAAGATTTGTTAAGATTTGTTGTAATTTAGACATATGCTACCTTCTTTCTACCCCTCTATTTTTGCAAAAAATAGTAGAAAAAGCAAGGGAGAAGAAGAAAAGAGCCTAAAAAAATTCCAACAGCTCATAGCATGTTGGAATCTAAATATTAATTGAAGTCAGCTTTGCTCTTAACATCGCCATATTCTTCAGCAACTTCTTGGCTAAGAATATCCTCATAAGCTGGAAGGACGATGTCCTGACCATATTTTTTCTTAAGGGCAGTAGTGACCAAGCGATAGGCTAGATTTGCATTTCGAGATAAGATAGGTCCGTGGAAATAAGAACCGAAAACATTTTTATAGTGAACACCTTCACCGATTTTTTCTTCATTATTTCCATTCCCGTAGACAACTTGCCCCAATGGTTTTTGGTCATCGGAAAGGAAGGTACGGCCTTGGTGGTTTTCAAAACCATAGTAGGTTTCATCGAATTCTTCATTATGAATTTTGATGTCACCAATAAAGCGATTATTGGTTTGGTTGAGTGTGTAGTGTCCCATAACACCCAATCCTTCGATACGTTTGCCAGAAGCTTCAATATAGTATTGGCCTAATAGTTGGAAGCCACCACAGATAGCAAGAACGACACCATCATTTTGGATAAAGTTGTCAATATTATCTTTTTTAGCAGGTAAATCACCAGCAATGATGCTCTGTTCAAAGTCTTGACCACCACCAAAAAAGGCAATATCATAGTAGTTCTCATCAAAATCATCATGGAGAGAAACGATGTCAACTGTCACATGGGCACCAAGCTTTTCAGCTACATACTTGAGCATGAGGATATTCCCATTATCTCCGTAGGTATTCATGAGATTGCCATAAAGATGGGCTATATTTAGCTGGTAAGGATAGTTGCCGTCTATTGATGAAAGTGAAGTATAAACCATTAGTTCATCTCCTTTCTAACAATCTGACGATTAGCTAGTAATTCTCGGAATTCAAGCATAGCTGTGTAGGTCGCAAGGATATAAGCATGTTTGCAGTCTTGATTTTCAATCGTTTTAAGAACTTGTTCCAAGCTGCTCGTTTCAGTGATTTTATCAGCTGGATAGCTAGTGACACGAAGACGACGAGCGATTTCAGAATGACGAACGCCCCCAGCGTTGATTTCTGGAATGTCCATATCAGTAATTTGTTCAAAGTCAGCATCCCAAATCCAACTGGTATCAATGCCATCTGCATAGAATGCATTAAGAAGAACTGATAAACTAAACGGATATGGAGCCAGTTTAATCATCTCAATCGCTTGAGTAGCTCCTACGGGGTTCTTGATAAGAACGAGTGTACATTCCTTATCCCCGATTTGGAAGGTTTCTTGACGTCCAAAGACAGCACGACTCTTATCAAATCCTTGTTTGATAAGTTGTGGCTCAGCTCCGAGGAAGCGAGCAATAGCAACAGCAGCAAGGGCATTGTAGATATTGTAGAGTCCACCAATTTGAATCCCGTATTCTTGGCTATCAATAATGAAGCGAGAGCGATTGTTGGTTAACTCAACCAGTTCTGTCACTCGATAGTCTAAATCAGGGCGTTTGCATCCGCAATTCTCGCAGATATAAGCTCCTAAGTTAGCATAAGTATTAAGTTCATATTTGAGAATGCTGTGGCAATTAGGACATAGGATACCCTCGGTATTGTAGTGTGCCAACTGAGCTGGCCCTTTTTCTAAGTCAAAGCCAAAATATTGAATAGGATTAGGAATGGCTGGCTTGTAGAAAAGTGGGCTATCTCCATTAAGGAGAACCGTAGCAGTAGGAACCTTTCGGATAGCATCCAAAATCATCTTGTAGGTAGTATAAATCTCACCGTAACGATCCATCTGGTCACGGAAGATGTTAGTAATCACAAAAAGACTAGGTTGGATGTAGTCACAGATACGCGAGAGGCTGGCTTCATCGATCTCTAGGACAGCTATGTTTTTACCTGTTTTAGAAGATTTGGCATTCAAAAAAGTAGTGGTGATTCCTGAAATCATGTTGGCACCACTTGGATTGGTTAATACTTGGCCATAGACTTCTTTTAAAATCCCGACAGTAAGTGCTGTTGTCAAAGTTTTACCATTTGTACCAGTTACCACGACAATCTCATAGTTTTTTGCTAGATGATGTAAAATATCTTTATCAAATTGAAGGGCAAGTTTTCCTGGGAGGGTACTTCCACGTCCAAGACGACTTAAAATAAAGTGAGAAGAACGTCCAACTAGGAGCCCAAAAGTAGTTTCAAGTTTCATGTTTCTATTATATCATAAAAGATGGAAAAGATAGAATTGAGATTTTAGATAAGAAAAAAACAGCCCTTTATCGGACTGCTTTCTATTATTAAATCGCAAATAAGTCATTCAAATTTTCAGCCAAGGTTGGGTGAGTGAAGATTTGTTTTGTGAAGTAAGTGTAAGGAATCTTGTTGTCCATAGCAACAGTAATAATATTGATGATTTCTTGTGATCCTTCTGAAAAGATAGTTGCACCGAGAATTTCTTTTGTTTCAGTGTTGACAACAGCTTTGAAGGCTCCACGAAGGTCACCATTTACATGAGCACGAGGCATAGCAGCAACAGGGATTTCCTTAACAGCATATGGAAGTTTCAAATCAGCGGCTTGGCTTTCGGTCAAACCAACTTGTGAAAGTGCAGGTGTGATGAACATAGTGTTTGGCACATTAAGGCGGTCTTCAAGTGTGTAACTGCCATCACCAGCAAGGTAGCTATACACAACACGGAAGTCATCAAGTGAAATGTAAGTGAATTGAAGTCCACCGTTGACATCTCCGACTGCAAAGACACCAGGAACATTTGTTTGACAGTGTTTGTCTACTTTAATAGCGCCGCGTTCAGTTAATTCAATGTCTGTATTTGAAAGTTGAAGTGGCTCTATATTTGGTTTGCGTCCTGTTGCGTAGAGAAGGGCATCGAAACGATAGGTTTCCGTTTCAGTCACAACAAGGACTTGGTCACCATCATTTTTGATTTCAGTAGTATGGATATTTTGAAGTAATTCAATACCATCTTCTTCCATGTATTGCTTAGCAAGAGCTGCGATAGAAGGTTCTGTACGAGGTAGGAAAGTATCTAGAGCATCTAAGACTGTTACCTTGCTTCCGAGTTTATTGTAGAGACCAGCAAACTCAAGACCAATATTTCCACCACCAAGGATTCCAAGTTTCTCTGGTAGTTGTTCCAAGTTTTGGATACCAGTTGAATCAAAGACATTCTTGCTAGTAGCTAGGCCTGGAATAGGCAAAACGTTTGAAACAGCACCAGTGTTGATGACGATAGTTTCAGCTGTTAGTTCTTGTTTTTCATTACCAGCTTGAATTTCGATTACCTTGTTTGAAACAAAGTGGGCTTCGGCATCAATGATATCAACTCCTGTACCAGCAATAGTCGCATAGTTTTTACCATTGAGGCGTGTAGTAACAGTGTTTTTTGTAGCCATGACTTGATCAAATGACAAGTCCTTTTCAGCAGCAACCAACAAGGTTTTAGTCGGGATACAACCGATATTGATACAAGTTCCACCGTACATAGCTTTGCTACGTTCGATAAGGGCAACCTTTTTACCCGCTGAAGCCAGTTTAGCAGCAAGAGTTTTACCTGCTTTACCAAATCCAATGACAATTAAATCGTATGTTAACATTTTTAAATCCTCCTGTTTGATTTTCATTCTAGCACAAGAAAAAAACTTTTGCACAAATCTGCTACGGGAAAAAAAGGACAAAATATTCTCGAGAATTCTTTTGGGAATTGAGCCCAAAAGATAGAAAAATCGTTTACATGATTTAATCAGAGGGTCTGACTATCTTTTAACCCCTTCTTGTGTTATACTAGATAAGTTGCAAAGAAAGCAGTACTTTTCTTTTGTGGAAAAGAAGCAACACGATCTTTCATATAAAGATATGAAAATACGTCATGAAAAGAAAAGTATAAACTAAGCGCTATAGGGTGGCTTCGCACCACCTTTAGAAAGAAGAAATACGTGAAATTTAATGAATTTAATCTTTCTGCTGATTTGTTAGCAGAAATTGAGAAAGCAGGATTTGTAGAAGCAAGTCCTATCCAAGAGCAAACCATTCCTTTAGCTCTTGAAGGAAAAGATGTTATCGGTCAAGCACAGACTGGTACAGGGAAAACAGCGGCCTTTGGCTTGCCAACCCTTGAAAAAATTCGTACAGAAGAAGCAACTATTCAAGCTTTGGTCATTGCACCAACCCGTGAACTAGCAGTGCAAAGTCAGGAAGAACTCTTCCGTTTTGGTCGAAGCAAGGGTGTAAAAGTCCGTTCTGTTTATGGTGGTTCAAGTATTGAAAAACAAATTAAGGCTCTTAAATCAGGAGCTCATATCGTAGTTGGAACGCCTGGTCGTCTCCTAGACTTGATCAAACGCAAGGCCTTGAAATTACAGGATATTGAAACTCTTATCCTTGACGAAGCAGATGAGATGCTTAATATGGGCTTCCTTGAGGATATTGAAGCCATTATCTCTCGTGTCCCAGAAAATCGTCAAACCTTACTCTTTTCAGCAACCATGCCAGAAGCTATCAAACGTATCGGGGTCCAGTTTATGAAAGAACCTGAGCATGTGAAGATTGCGGCTAAAGAGTTGACAACAGAATTGGTTGACCAGTACTATATCCGAGTTAAAGAACAAGAAAAATTTGATACCATGACTCGTCTCATGGACGTGGAACAACCAGAACTGGCGATCGTATTTGGTCGTACTAAACGTCGTGTAGATGAATTGACTCGTGGTCTGAAGATCCGTGGCTTCCGTGCAGAAGGGATTCATGGAGATTTGGACCAAAACAAACGTCTTCGTGTCCTTCGTGATTTTAAAAATGGAAATCTTGATGTCCTTGTTGCAACAGACGTTGCAGCTCGTGGTTTAGATATCTCAGGTGTGACTCATGTCTACAACTATGACATTCCTCAAGATCCTGAGAGCTATGTTCACCGTATCGGCCGTACAGGTCGTGCAGGTAAGTCAGGTCAGTCTATTACCTTCGTGGCTCCAAATGAAATGGGCTACCTTCAAATCATCGAGAACTTGACTAAGAAACGCATGAAAGGTCTCAAACCTGCAAGTGCAGAAGAAGCCTTCCAAGCTAAGAAGCAGGTTGCTCTTAAGAAAATCGAGCGTGACTTTGCTGATGAAGCCATTCGTAGCAACTTTGATAAATTTGCTAAAGATGCCCGTAAATTAGCAGCTGAATTTAGTCCTGAAGAATTGGCCATGTATATCTTGAGTCTGACTGTCCAAGATCCAGACAGTCTTCCAGAAGTTGAGATTGCGCGTGAAAAACCGTTACCATTTAAACCATCTGGTGGTGGCTTCGGAGGCAAAGCCAAGGGTGGTCGAGGAGGCCGTCGTGGTGACGACCGTAGAGACCGTGAACGCCGTGGCAATGGACGTCGTGATGAATATCGTAAAGGTGGACGTTCAAATGATCGATTTGATAAAGAGAAGCGTTACCGTAAGGATAATAAAAAACCACGCAATACTTCAAGCGAGAAGAAAACAGGCTTTGTTATTCGTAACAAGGGTGATAAATAATAAAAAGCGGTTCACTTTGTGAATCGCTTTTTATATATAAGGAGACCTAAATTAAAGTAGAAAAAGTTATACTTGAAGTTGTATTTATAAATTTGTTATCTTGTAATATTATATTATCAAAAAAATAAATGGATGTCAATTATAAATGTTAAAAAAACAGTAAAAAATTGCGAATATAAAAGAATTGTGATGCAATAAGCAATTTTCAGATAATTATTGAAATAAAGACTTTTCTATGTTATAATGGAAGCGATTATATGCGAGGTAAAAAATGGCACATTTATTAGAAAAAACAAGAAAAATCACATCAATTTTAAAGCGTTCGGAGGAGCAATTACAAGATGAGCTTCCTTATAATGCCATTACACGTCAATTAGCAGATATTATTGACTGTAACGCTTGTATTGTGAATAGCAAGGGTCGTTTGTTGGGCTACTTTATGCGCTACAAAACTAATAATGACCGAGTAGAGCATTTCTTCCAATCAAAGACTTTCCCAGAAGATTATGTGCAAGGTGCAAACATGATCTACGATACGGAGGCCAATCTTCCAGTAGAGCATGATTTGACAATTTTCCCAACTGAGAGTCGTTCTGATTTCCCAGATGGTTTGACAACGATTGCACCAATTCATGTCTCAGGGATTCGCTTAGGTTCATTGATTATATGGCGTAATGATAAAAAGTTTGAAGATGAGGATTTAATCCTTGTTGAAATTGCCAGCACAGTAGTAGGAATTCAACTCTTAAACTTCCAACGTGAAGAAGATGAGAAAAATATTCGTCGTCGTACGGCTGTAACTATGGCGGTCAATACACTTTCTTACTCTGAACTTAGAGCAGTATCGGCTATTCTAGCTGAATTAAATGGTAATGAAGGTCAATTAACAGCTTCAGTCATTGCTGACCGTATCGGTATCACTCGTTCTGTAATTGTTAATGCTCTTCGTAAACTCGAATCTGCAGGGATTATTGAGAGTCGTTCTCTTGGTATGAAAGGAACTTATCTCAAAGTTTTAATTCCAGATATTTTTGAAGAAGTGAAAAAGAGGGACTATTAATGACTAAGGCTTTAATTTCTATTGACTATACAGAAGATTTTGTAGCGGATCATGGGAAACTGACTGCGGGTGCTCCAGCTCAAGCAATATCTGATGATATATATGCGGTGACCCAGAAGGCTTTTGAGCGTGGTGATTATATCTTTTTCACCATCGATGCTCATGATGAAAATGATGTCTTTCATCCTGAAAGTAAGCTGTTCCCGCCACATAATATTATTGGGACAAGTGGACGCAATCTGTATGGCAAGTTAGCAGACTTTTATCAGGAGCATGCTGGAAATAGTCGTGTTTTCTGGATGGATAAACGTCATTACTCGGCTTTTTCTGGGACTGATTTGGATATTCGTCTCAGAGAGCGTAGAGTTGATACAGTCATTTTGACAGGAGTTCTTACAGATATCTGTGTCTTGCATACGGCGATTGATGCTTATAATCTTGGTTACCAGATAGAAGTTGTGAAACCAGCAGTAGCATCCATTTGGCCTGAAAATCATGCCTTTGCACTTGGACATTTCAAGAATACACTTGGTGCGAAATTGGTTGATGAAAATTTGCTTGAAATTACAGAATAATACATTTCAAGATGAAAAAATCTGAAAAAAGTCTTGACAATTTTTTTCAAAGTTGATATACTAGTAAAGTAATCGACGCGGGGATGGCGGAATTGGCAGACGCGCAGGACTAAGGATCCTGTGACCGCTTTAGGTCGTGAGGGTTCAAGTCCCTCTCTCCGCATAATAGTGAGCTAGCTTTGGCTAGCTTTTTATTTTTTTGAAAGATGTATAGTGAAAAACATACAAGCTAGTTTTTTGGTATGTTTTTTTATTTTAAAAAGTGCTATAATATAGATAGGAAAGATGGCAAAAAGTTCAGTATTGAAAAATTAGAGAGGTAGTAGTCTAGAAAAGTTTAATCTATCCTAGTATATAACGGTTATTATCGGGAAAGCTTTTATAGTTTAAGTCTTGTATTTCCTGATTTAAAATTAGTTTTTCAAATATGTAAAGGAGAATTGTTATGGCTAATGAACTACAACGAATCATAAGTGCCTTAATTCAATTTCTTTTTGTTATTATACTACCTTATATCTGGTGGTTTTTAATAGTGAGAGGTAAAGTATCTTTTGGGGAATGGATTGGTTTAAAAGCTATTAAAAGGGTTGAAGATTCTTATCTTATCGCATGGATAATTGGTGGCTTTCTCCTGTTTACAATTTTTTCTATGTTTATCTTTCCTCTAACACGTAGTATAGAAACGGCTACTTCGGCATTTTCCGATATGGGTCTTAAAGCTTTGCCAAGTATACTAATTTATAGTTTTTTTCAGACTTCTTTGCCTGAGGAACTTTTATTCAGAGGGTTTTTATTAAAACGATTAGTTAATCATATGCCATTTTTCTTTGCGAATACGATACAAGCTATTACTTTTGGTTTGCTTCATGGAATATTATTTGCCTCACTTGTATCTATAAGAATTACTCTTTTTATTACCTTGTTTACAGGAGTAATCGCTGCTTATCTTGGTTTTGTCAATGAGAAAAAAGCTGGAGGGTCTATTTTAACAAGTTGGATCATACATGCATTAGCTAACATTTTCTCTGGGATAGTTGCTGCATTTTCTCTGTTTTAATCTGGGTGATTTATAAATATAAAGTCAGTAGAAATACTGGCTTATTTTATTTCAGAAATTTTTCTTATTTCATAAACATTTCATATTTGAATATTATAATGGTTTTACAAATATGGAGGTGCTATATGAATCCCACTCAAAGAGCTTGGGCTTACGTCAGCAGAAAACGACTGAGAAGTCTCATATTATTCTTGATTCTATTTGTCTTATTGGCTGGAATATCGGCTTGTTTGACGCTTATGAAGTCCAACAAAACAGTAGAAAACAATCTCTATCGCTCACTGAATACATCTTTTTCGATTAAAAGAATCGAAGCAGATCAGACTTTTCAACTGTCTCAACTAGATGACCTTAAAAAGATAAAGGGTCTTGAGAAGATTTCACCTGAGCTAGAAACAATAGCCAAGTTAACTGACAAAGAAGTCGTTACTGGAGAACAAAGTATCCAAAGGGATGATTTGACAGAGGCTGAAAAAAATCTCATCAGTTTGATAGCTTTAGAAGATTCCTCTAAGGATGTCTCCTTTACTAGCTCTGCCTTTACCCTTAAAGAAGGAAGGCATATCCAAAAAGGAGATAGCAAAAAAATCTTAATCCATGAAGATTTAGCAAATAAAAACAATCTAAAAGTAGGAGATAAGATTAGCTTAAATCCTGGTCAAGTAGAAGGAAATAGTGGACAAAAGCTAGACTATGAAATCGTGGGTATTTTCACTGGTAAGAAGCAAGAGAAGTTTACCGGTCTATCATCAGATTTTAGTGAAAATACAGTCTATACAGACTACGAAAGTAGCCAAACTCTTCTTGGGAATAAGGAAGATCAAGTCACTGCAGCCCGTTTCTATCTTGAAAATCCCAAAGATATGGAAGGCATCATTCAAGAGGTTGAAAAGTTATCTCTTGAAAATCAAGGCTTTCAAGTGGAAAAGGAAAATAAGGCCTTTGAACAAATCAAGGATTCAGTTTCGACCTTCCAAACCTTCCTACAAATTTTCCTCTATGGCATTATGATTGCTGGTGTAGGAGCTCTGGTCTTGGTCTTGTCACTTTGGTTACGAGAGCGAGTCTACGAGGTTGGTATTTTATTGGCGCTAGGAAAAGGAAAAATAGCAATCTTTAGCCAATTCTGCCTGGAAGTTATCCTGGTTTCATTGGCAGCAATTTTACCAGCATTTCTTGCAGGAAATGCTATTACTTCCTATCTCTTGATAACTGTACTAGCAAGCGGTGACCAAGCTGCACTACAAGATACTCTGGCAAAAGCAACTAATCTTTCAACCAGTCTTCTTTCATTTGGAGAATCTTATGTCTTTCTCCTTGTGATTAGCTGCTTGTCAGTTGCACTTTGTTTTATCTTTTTATTTAGAAAATCACCTAAGGAAATTTTATCATCTATTAGTTAATGAAGGAGAAATCATGACTTTACTACAATTACAAGATCTTACTTATCGTTACAAAAACACTGCAGAAGCAGTATTATATAAAATCAATTACGATTTTGAACCAGGCAAGTTTTATAGTATTATCGGAGAATCAGGAGCTGGGAAGTCAACACTCTTATCTCTATTAGCAGGACTTGATAGCCCAGTCGAAGGTGCTATCCTATTCGAAGGCAAGGATATTCGTGAACAAGGATATTCTTATCACCGAATGCACCATATCTCGCTAGTTTTTCAAAACTATAACTTGATTGATTATCTTTCTCCATTGGAAAATATCCGCTTGGTTAATAAAAAAGCTAGCAAGGATACCCTTCTTGAACTTGGTTTAGATGAAAGTCAAATCAAGCGGAATGTTCTCCAATTATCAGGTGGGCAGCAACAACGTGTTGCCATTGCTCGTAGCCTTGTATCTGAAGCGCCAGTGATTTTAGCAGATGAACCAACCGGAAACCTAGATCCTAAGACAGCTGGGGATATCATCGAACTCCTCAAATCTCTTGCTGAGAAAACAGGCAAGTGTGTGATTGTTGTGACCCACAGTAAGGAAGTTGCTCAAGCGTCAGATATTACACTTGAATTGAAGGATAAGAAACTGACTGAAATAAGAACAAACAGTAACTAAAACTTTTAAACATATTAGAAACGGAAGTAAATCTAGAAAGGAATCTTATGTTACACAACGCATTTGCCTACGTCACAAGAAAATTTTTCAAGTCTATTGTGATCTTTCTTATCATTCTCTTGATGGCTAGTTTGAGTTTGGTCGGCTTGTCTATCAAGGGTGCGACAGCCAAGGCTTCTCAAGAAACCTTTAAAAATATCACCAATAGTTTCTCCATGCAAATCAATCGCAGGGTCAATCAAGGAACTCCACGTGGTGCGGGGAATATCAAGGGTGAAGATATTAAAAAAATTACTGAGAATAAGGCCATTGAATCCTACATCAAACGGATTAATGCTATCGGTGATTTGACAGGCTATGAACTGATTGAAACGCCTGAAACCAAGAAAAATCTAACTGCAGATCGAGCTCAACGTTTTGGAAGTAGCTTGATGATAACAGGAGTCAATGACTCTTCTAAAGAAGACAAGTTTGTGTCAGGCTCTTACAAACTGGTCGAAGGAGAACATTTAACAAACGATGACAAATACCAGATTCTCATGCATAAAGACCTGGCTGCTAAACACGGTTGGAAAGTAGGAAACAAGGTCAAACTCAACTCCAATATCTACGATGCAGATAATGAAAAAGGAGCCAAGGAAACAGTAGAAGTCACGATCAAAGGACTTTTTGATGGACATAATAAATCTGCTGTGACCTACTCACAAGAACTGTATGAGAATACAGCTATCACAGATATTCACACAGCTGCCCAGCTCTATGGTTATACAGAAGATACAGCTATTTATGGAGATGCGACCTTCTTTGTAGCTGGAGATAAGAACCTAGATAGTGTCATGCAAGAATTAGGGTCTATCAACGGTATCAACTGGAAGATGTATACCTTGATTAAGAGTTCATCTAACTATCCTGCTCTCGAACAATCTATCTCAGGCATGTACAAGATGGCTAATCTGCTTTTCTGGGGTAGCTTAGGCTTCTCAGTTCTCCTACTTGGTCTATTACTCACACTTTGGATTAACGCCCGTCGTAAAGAGGTTGGAATTCTCCTTTCAATTGGTCTTAAACAAGCAAGTATTCTAGGACAATTTATCACAGAAGCAGTTATGATTGCTATTCCAGCACTTATTTCAGCTTACTTCCTAGCCAACTATACTGCTCGTGCTATTGGAAATACAGTTCTTGCAAATGTCACATCAGATGTGGCTAAGCAAGCTAGTAAGGCAGCCCAAGCCTCTAATCTTGGTGGCGGTGCAGAAGTTGACGGCTTTAGCAAGACTCTTTCAAGTTTAGATATATCCATTCAACCTTCTGACTTTGCTATCATCTTTGTACTTGGCTTGGTTCTAGTAGTACTAGTTATGGCACTTGCTTCCAGCAATCTCCTCTTTAAACAACCAAAAGAACTTTTGATAGATAGTGAATAAAAAAACCTGCTACCTATTCTCACTCAAATGAGATATAATATAGGTAGCATTTTTGTTAGAAAAGGATTTATATGAAAATTCTAATTGTAGAAGATGAAGATATGATTCGCGAGGGAATTAGTGATTATTTGACGGATTGTGGCTATGAAACCATTCAGGCAGCAGATGGCCTTGAGGCCTTAGAACAATTTTCGAATCACCAAGTTGCCTTGGTTCTATTAGATATCCAAATGCCGAAACTCAATGGTTTAGAGGTTTTGTCAGAAATCCGTAAGTCTAGTCAAGTTCCAGTCCTCATGTTGACAGCCTTTCAGGACGAAGAATATAAGATGAGTGCCTTTGCTGCATTAGCTGATGGTTATTTGGAAAAGCCTTTTTCTCTATCTTTGTTAAAAGTACGAGTGGATGCCATCTTTAAACGTTATTATGCTACTGATCGTATTTTTACCTATAGAGACACCCAGGTAGACTTTGACAGCTATAGCGCCAAAGTAGCTGGACAAGAAGTTGCAGTGAATGCAAAAGAACTGGAAATTTTAGACTATCTCGTAAAAAATGAAGGTCGAGCCTTAACTCGGTCGCAGATTATCGATGCCGTATGGAAATTGACAGATGAAGTACCTTTTGATCGTGTTATTGACGTTTACATCAAGGAATTACGGAAAAAATTAGATTTAGACTGTATTTTTACTGTCCGCAATGTTGGTTATAAATTGGAGAGAAAATGAAACGTTCAGGTTTATTTAAAAAGATTTTTATTTATACCTTCTCGGTATTTTCTACCTTGGTCATTTGTTTGCATTTGGCCATCTATTTCCTCTTTCCATCAACCTATCTCAGTCACCGTCAGGAGAGTATAGGGCAAAAGGCTACAGAAATTGCTCAATCCCTTCAAGGCAAGGACAATCAGTCTATCCAAGAAGTCCTTGAACTCTATTCTCGAAGTAGTGATATTAAGGGAGCTGTTAAGGGAGAGATGACTCAGGATAAGTTGGAGGTCAATGACAATCTTCCACTAGATAGGAAGCGTCAGACAGCCTCATTGGTTATTGAAGAAAGAGAAGTTCAAACTAAGGATGGTCAGACGATGACCTTGCAGTTTTTGGCTTCAATGGATTTGCAGAAAGAAGCAGAAGACATCAGTCTGCAATTTTTGCCTTATACGCTATTAGCGTCTTTTATCATTTCACTCCTTATCGCCTTTATCTATGCGAGAACCATTGTTGCTCCTATTTTGGAAATCAAACGAGTGACTCGACGGATGATGGACTTGGATGCAGAAGTTAGGCTGCGCGTGGATTCTAAGGACGAGATTGGGGATCTCAAGGAACAAATCAATAGCCTCTATCAGCATCTCTTGAACGTTATTGCAGACTTACATGAAAAGAATGAAGCCATTCTCCAACTAGAAAAGATGAAGGTTGAGTTTTTGCGAGGAGCTTCCCATGAGCTCAAGACACCTCTTGCTAGTCTGAAGATTCTTCTGGAAAATATGCAAGCCAATATCGGACGTTATAAAGATAGAGACCATTACCTTGGAGTTTCTTTAGGAATTGTGGATGATTTAAGTCACCATGTCCAGCAAATTCTATCCCTTTCTTCGGTACAGGAATTGCGAGATAAGAAGGAAGAAATCAATCTTCTGGATATGACCAATCTTCTATTGAAGGACTATGACTTGTTAGCCAAGGAGAGAAAAATCTCAGTAGAGAACCAACTAACTGATCAGCTCGTTTATCTAAATCCTTCAGTACTCAAGCTGATTCTTTCCAACCTTATCAGTAATGCGGTGAAACACTCTGTCCAAGGTGGTTATCTAAAAATTGGTACAAAGGATGGTTGGGTCTTTATTGAGAACACCTGTACACCTGAGGAGCAAGATAAATTTGAACAATCCTTCACATCCTCTAGTCGCCAAAGTAAGGGAGCTGGTTTGGGGCTCTTCGTGGTCAAAAGTTTATTAGAAAATGAAGAAATTAATTATCGATTTGAAAGATATGAAGATCACTTGGTATTTTATATGAATCTTCTTCAAAAGCCGGAATAAAGGGATTTAGAAAGAGTTTACATATTTTAAAATAGAAGAAATTCAGACGAAACTACGGGAAAAACTAGATTTTTTTATCAAAAAGTGATAAAATGAACAATGTAATGGGATGTCCCAAAAAATATATAGGAGGCCTGACAAATGGCAATCGTTTCAGCAGAAAAATTTGTCCAAGCAGCTCGTGACAACGGTTATGCAGTTGGTGGATTTAACACAAACAACCTTGAGTGGACTCAAGCTATCTTGCGCGCAGCAGAAGCTAAAAAAGCTCCAGTTTTGATCCAAACTTCAATGGGTGCTGCTAAATATATGGGTGGTTACAAAGTTGCTCGCAACTTGATCGCTAACCTTGTTGAGTCAATGGGTATTACTGTACCAGTAGCTATCCACCTTGACCACGGTCACTACGAAGATGCACTTGAGTGTATCGAAGTTGGTTACACTTCAATCATGTTTGACGGTTCACACCTTCCTGTTGAAGAAAACCTTAAATTGGCTAAGGAAGTTGTTGAAAAAGCGCACGCTAAAGGTATCTCAGTAGAAGCTGAAGTTGGTACTATCGGTGGTGAAGAAGACGGAATCATCGGTAAAGGTGAATTGGCTCCAATCGAAGACGCTAAAGCAATGGTTGCAACTGGTATCGACTTCTTGGCAGCTGGTATCGGTAACATCCACGGTCCTTACCCAGCAAACTGGGAAGGTCTTGACCTTGACCACTTGCAAAAATTGACAGAAGCTCTTCCAGGCTTCCCAATCGTATTGCACGGTGGATCAGGTATTCCTGATGAGCAAATCCAAGCAGCTATCAAACTTGGTGTTGCTAAAGTTAACGTTAACACTGAATGCCAAATCGCATTCGCTAACGCAACTCGTAAATTTGCTCGTGACTACGAAGCAAACGAAGCAGAATACGACAAGAAGAAACTCTTCGACCCACGTAAATTCTTGGCTGACGGTGTCAAAGCTATCCAGGCATCAGTTGAAGAACGTATCGACGTATTCGGTTCAGAAGGTAAAGCTTAATCTAGCTTAACCATATAAAACAGAAACCTACCCATTGGGTGGGTTTTTTGTGTTTGAAACTATAGAGAATATGTTGGGAAAGAAGCTATCTAAAGTTGCTAAAAGACTCTAATTTTTGTACAATAATGCTATGAAAAAACTGAAAAAATGGAGTCTTGGCTTTCTTAGTTTCATTCTTTTGTTTTTAGGGGCAACATTCATCTTTCATCGTATCAGTTTGGAAAAGGAACAAGCCTCACTAACACCTGTGGGACAACAAGTTCTTGTCAATGGGCACCAAATGAATGTTTACGTTGAAGGGGATGGTCCAGAGACAATAGTGTTTCTATCTGGTGCTGGAATTGCTTCACCTATATTAGACTTTAAGAATCTAACAGATTCCCTATCCAAAAAATACAAAGTAGTCGTCGTAGAGCGATCGGGATATGGTTTTAGTGAAGATAGTGATCAATCAAGAGATGTGATGACGGTTCTTTCTGAGACCCGTCAAGCTTTGTCTCAAGCCGAAGTTTCGGGGCCTTATGTGATTGTTTCTCATTCAATGGCTAGTCTTGAAAGTCTGGCTTGGCAGGAAAAGTATCCTGATGAAGTGAAAGCCTTGGTTGGTCTGGATTGGGCATTACCAGCAAGTTATGAGGATTTAAAGGATAATCAAGCTTTACTTACTGTGACTTATTGGAGTAGCAAGATTGGCTTGTTACGTTATTTCCCTGAATCCTTTTACATACAAAATCCAACTCTGACTGATGCTGAATGGCAACAATATAAATTACTAGCATATAAGCAGTTGATGTCACAAGCCATGCTTCATGAATCCCGTTTGGCAAAGGAAAATGCCAAGAAAGTTCCATCTAGCATTAATCCGAAAATTCCAGCCTTACTCCTGGTCTCTAATGGTGAAGGCACGACCTTTAGCCAATCAAAATGGCAGCATTATGCAGAGAAATTTTCTAGTGACCAGTCCAATGTTCAAGTTGTCTATATGGATGCGCCTCATGACCTCTATCATTATCAAAGCGATGCTATTGTTTCTCGCATTAAAGAATTTTTAGAGAATAATTGAGGGCTTAAAAATCCATTGAGACTGATGATAATAATTGAAAGGTAATGACTTATGAATAATTCTTATATTTTACTTAGACATGCTCATTCAAGATTTTCAAGTGATGATTTTAATAGAACTTTGTCAGAAAAAGGATTTTCATCTCTTAATCAGTTAGATTTTTTGAATTCTTTTAATATTGATTATTATTTTTCTAGTCCTTATAAACGAGCATTTGAAACGATTAATAGCTCGCCAATTCAATTTGATAAAATAGTTCTTGATAATCGGTTACGAGAGCGAAAATTATCTTCAACCTTTATAAAAGATTCTGAGTTTGAAGACAGTATTAAATATTTATGGCAAAATCCCAGTGAATCTCTTTCAGAAGGGGAATCAAATCAAGATGCACTAGTTAGAGTACTAAATTTTTTAATGGAATTGGAAGAGAGATACTCAGAAAAAACGATTTTACTTAGTTCACACGGGAATTTAATAGGAATACTACTACATCACTTTGATTCCAGTTTTGATTATGAAAAATGGGAGCAGATGACCTTTCCAGATTGTTTTCTAATTGATAGAAATGGGATTGTGAAAAGAATTATGAAAGATTAGTTCTTTGATTAAATAGTGAATTATATTGATCAAAATAGTTTGCTTTTTACAATTCGTAACCTGCCCCTAAGGGCAGGTCTTTTTGGTGTTTTAAGGAAACTATTAAACATAATTTTTGATTTAAAAGTATTATTTTAAGAGAGAAATCTCTAGTTTCATAATCTATAAGCAAACGCTTGCATTCCTTTTTTTATTGGATTATAATAGGTTGGTATAAATCCTTCTGTAATAATATTGAGAAGGTGTAGAAAGTAAGGATTTAGAATATTTGTAGTCAAAAATACAATGTTGTTTCTTACGATAGGGAGATAGATATGGCAATGATAGAAGTGCAACATCTTCAGAAAAATTTTGTGAAGACTGTTAAGGAACCGGGCTTGAAGGGAGCTTTGCGCTCCTTTATTCATCCTGAAAAACAGACCTTTGAAGCGGTCAAAGATTTGACCTTTGAGGTGCCCAAGGGGCAGATTTTAGGATTTATCGGGGCAAATGGTGCTGGGAAGTCAACCACCATCAAAATGCTGACAGGGATTTTAAAACCGACATCTGGTTTTTGTCGGATTAACGGCAAGATTCCACAGGACAATCGCCAAGATTATGTCAAGGATATTGGAGTCGTTTTCGGACAACGCACCCAGCTATGGTGGGATTTGGCACTACAAGAGACCTACACGGTCTTGAAGGAGATTTATGATGTGCCAAACTCGCTTTTCCATAAGCGCATGGACTTTTTGAATGAAGTTTTGGATTTGAAGGAATTTATCAAGGATCCTGTGCGGACTCTTTCACTAGGTCAACGGATGCGGGCGGATATTGCGGCTTCCTTGCTTCACAATCCCAAAGTTCTCTTTTTAGATGAACCGACTATAGGTTTGGATGTGTCGGTCAAGGACAACATTCGTCGGGCCATTACCCAGATTAATCAGGAGGAAGAGACAACTATTCTCTTGACCACTCACGACTTGAGCGATATTGAGCAACTCTGTGATCGGATTTTTATGATTGACAAGGGGCAGGAGATTTTTGATGGGACGGTGAGCCAGCTCAAGGAGACCTTTGGCAAGATGAAGACTCTCTCCTTCGATCTGAAGCCAGGTCAAAGTCATCTCGTTTCTCATTATGAAGGCTTACCTGATATATCTATTGATAGACAAGGAAATAACCTGACTATTGAATTTGATAGTTCCCGCTACCAATCAGCTGATATTATCAAGCAAACCTTATCTGATTTTGAGGTCCGTGATTTGAAGATGGTAGATACGGATATTGAAGATATTATCCGTCGCTTCTATCGAAAGGAGCTCTAAGATGGTCAAATTGTGGAGACGTTATAAACCCTTTATCAATGCAGGGATTCAGGAGTTGATTAGCTATCGAGTCAACTTTATTCTTTATCGGATTGGCGATGTCATGGGTGCTTTTGTGGCTTTTTATCTATGGAAGGCTGTCTTTGATTCCTCCCAGGAGCCTTTGATTCAGGGCTTCAGTATGGCGGATATCACCCTCTACATCATCATGAGTTTTGTGACTAATCTTCTGACTAGGTCGGATTCTTCCTTTATGATTGGTGATGAGGTCAAGGATGGTTCCATTATCATGCGCTTGTTGCGACCAGTGCATTTTGCGGCTTCTTACCTCTTTACGGAGCTTGGTTCCAAGTGGTTGATTTTTATCTCTGTTGGACTGCCATTTTTAAGTGTCATTGTTTTGATGAAAATCTTATCTGGGCAAGGGATTGTAGAAGTGCTGGGACTAACTACCCTTTATCTTTTTAGCTTAACGCTGGCCTATCTGATTAACTTTTTCTTTAATATCTGCTTTGGATTTTCAGCCTTTGTATTTAAAAATCTTTGGGGTTCCAACCTACTTAAGACTTCCATAGTGGCCTTTATGTCTGGGAGTTTGATTCCCTTGGCTTTCTTTCCAAAGGTCATTTCAGATATTCTGTCCTTCTTACCTTTCTCATCCTTAATTTACACTCCGGTCATGATTATTGTTGGGAAATACGATGCTAGTCAGATTCTTCAAGCACTTTTGCTTCAGCTTTTCTGGCTTATAGTGATGGTGGGCTTGTCTCAGTTGATTTGGAAACGAGTCCAGTCATTTATCACCATTCAAGGAGGATAGTATGAAAAAATATCAACGCATGCATCTGATTTTTATCAGACAGTACATCAAGCAAATCATGGAATACAAGGTAGATTTTGTGGTTGGTGTGTTGGGAGTCTTTCTGACTCAAGGCCTGAACCTCTTGTTTCTCAATGTCATCTTTCAACACATTCCCTCCCTAGAAGGTTGGACTTTTCAAGAAATTGCCTTTATCTATGGATTTTCCTTAATTCCAAAGGGATTAGATCATCTCTTTTTTGACAATCTCTGGGCTTTAGGTCAACGACTAGTTCGAAAAGGGGAGTTTGACAAGTATCTGACTCGTCCTATCAATCCTCTCTTTCACATCCTCGTTGAGACCTTTCAGATTGATGCCTTGGGTGAACTCTTGGTCGGTGGCATTCTATTAGGTACAACAGTGACTAGCATTGCTTGGACTCTTTCAAAATTCCTGATTTTTCTAGTTTGTATTCCTTTTGCGACCTTGATTTATACTTCCTTGAAAATTGCTACAGCCAGCATCGCTTTTTGGACCAAGCAGTCAGGTGCCATGATTTACATTTTCTATATGTTTAATGATTTTGCCAAGTATCCTATTTCTATTTACAATTCGCTCCTTCGTTGGTTAATTAGCTTTATTGTACCTTTCGCCTTTACGGCCTACTATCCTGCCAGCTATTTCTTGCAAGGAAAGGATGGACTCTTTAATATTGGTGGTTTGATTCTGATTTCTCTTATCTTCTTTTGCATCTCTCTGAAACTCTGGGATAGGGGATTAGACGCATACGAAAGTGCAGGTTCTTAAAAATAAATAAAGCCTAGTCTCAGGACAGGCTTCTTTTTTTTTTTATAAAATTCTGACCACATAATCTGCCAAATCTACCAGATAGGCAAAACCTATTGTTTGCGATTTTTATTTCTGTTATAGTAGTAATTGTCAAAGGGAGATGAAGCTTCCTAACAAAAAAGAAAATGAGGTAATATCATGAAAAAAGTATTAGGTATCGGATTTTTAATCATTGCAGTAGCAGTCTTATTTTTTGGTTTAGTTGGATGGCCAAGTTTGGATGTTAACATCTGGGCACTTTTTCCAGTAGGTCTATTCTTATTCTTTGCTCTTGAGAATTTGGTTAAAAAAGATTATAAGGCCAGTCTCATGAGCTTGATTATTGCCTTTATCATTGCAAATGCTATTTTTGACATCTTGCCACTTTCAAATGGTTTAGTGATTGGTGCCGGAGTACTGGCCTGTGTGGGGATTAGTTTTCTATTTCCAGATAAAGATATGAAAGTCTAATAAGTTTTTTACCATTATAAACAAACGAACACTAAGGTATATATATAAATCTTCTAAACAGAATAGTTGAACAGATAAATTTTGTCGAGTAAAAAGAAAAAAGAGAAAACCAAATCGGTTTTCTCTTTTTAATAAGCTATTAAGAGTTAATTAAAATAGATAAATAGCTTAGATTATTTGTTGAATCCTGCACCAAAGCGAGTGTTGTTACCAAACTCACGAGTTGCATCATCCAAAGGTTTACCGTCAGTACCCGCAACTGGTTTAGCTGGATAAGTTTCAGCACTTGATACACTGTAAGCTTTATCATATTGTTTTGAAACAGCATAACCAAAACGGTTGTTGTGGTTATTTGCAGCACCTGCTTCTGTAACAATTTCTGTAGCTGGACGTGTTACACCTGGAATTGCTTTTGGATCTGGAGTAGCTGGTTTAGCTGGAGCTGGAGTAGCTGGTTTAGCTGGAGCTGGAGTAGCTGGTTTAGCTGGAGCTGGAGTAGCTGATTTAGCAGCGTTAAATCCTGCACCAAAACGAGTGTTGTGTCCAAACGCACGAGTTGAATCATCCAAAGGTTTTCCATCAGTACCTGCAACTGGCTTAGCTGGATAAGTCTTAGCACCTGCAAAACTGAAAGCTTTCTTGTTTAATGGAGAAACTGCGAAACCAAAACGGTTGTTATGGTTATTAGCAGCATTTGCCTTTGTAACTGTTCCAGAAGTTGGAGCGGTTACTCCTGGGATAGAAGGAACTTCAGTAGCTGCATAAGAAACGCTAGCGATTGCTGACAATGCTAATGCACTTGTTAATAAAACTTTTTTCATTGTTTTATCTCCTCTTTAATTTTTCATTTTATTTCTAAGGCGAACCTTATTATTTTAATTGTATCATATATGTATATATTGTCAAGTATTTATAATTTTAAAAAACGAACTTTTTCATTCAAAGATCTAATAAAGTTAGGTGTTTGATATGAAAAAGCCTCGAGTTATCTCGGGGCTTTTTGCTTTATTTACCAGCATAGTATTGTTGAATACCTTTGACGATACCTTTAACTAGTTTATTTTGATAGGCATCATTGCGGATACGTTGATTTTCATCGAAGTTACTCATGTATCCTAATTCAAGTAAGACAGCAGGTTTATTAGTTTCTCTAAGAACAGCAAAACTACCATGCAGTAGTCCAGCATTTTTGGCACCTGTTTCAGCTAAAAGTGAAGAATGGATAGCTGCTGCTAAGCGGTTGCTCTCACTAATGCGGTCTGGATGATTATGCCATTGAGAATTAATCTTTGTAGGGTAATCAGGGTTTTGTTCATAAGAATATGTTTGAATACCACTGATGTTCGAAGCAGAACTACTTGTAGCATTGAAGTGAATACTAATAAACATGTCAGCATTGGTCTTATTGACCATTTTTGAACGCTCAGTTACAAAATCAACATAAACATCGCTCTCACGAGAAGTTAGAACAGTGTATCCAAGTCCTTCCAGTTCTTTACGAAGTTTTTTGTAAATTTGCATGTTCAAGTCTTTTTCAGCAATGTTATAGTAAAATGCACCGGAGTCTCGACCACCATGACCTGGATCTAAGAAAATAACTTTGGTATACTTACCTTTTTCAAATGCTGGAGTTCCTGAAAGTTCCGCAATCCATTTTCCGTTGCTTTGGAATTGGTGGGTTTTTCCATTGATTTTATGATTTCCAGTGACATAGACACCATCATCTTTTAGGTAGTACCATGCTTTATAAGAAGGATCATAAATCCACTCATTTTTAGCCATATAACCGCCAGATTTTAGATAATATGAACCAATCCATTCATTTGCTGCATATGTTCCACCAGCTTTTATATAAAACCAGCTATTGTAAGTTTTGTCGAAAATCCACTCTTTATTAGCCATAGCTCCACTTGCTTTAAGGAAGTAGTTTCCTTTCCATTGGTTGCTGGCCATAGCACCTTCAGCGTTAAAGAAGTACCAAGTGTTTCCAATGTTTTCCCATTTTAGTTGAGTTGGTTTTCCAGATGCTTGAGCATAGTACCATTGTTCGTTAATCTTTACCCAAGAATTAGTGGCCATAGCACCACTATTTGAGAAAAGATAGCCATTAAAGATTGTGTTGCTCAACATAATCCCATTTTTGTCGAAATAGTACCAAGAATTTCCGATTTTTTCCCATTTTTCTTGAGAAATTTTACCAGAAGAATTTGAGTAGTACCATTTATCAGTTAACTTAATCCAACCTCCACTAGACATAACACCATCATTGTCAAATGCATAGCCATCAAAGGTAGTATTGCTAAGGCGGTTCCCATTTTTGTCGAAGTAGTACCATTTACCTTGGATTTGTTTCCATTTGGTGACGGGTTTATTATTTTCATAGAAGCGCCACTGATTATCTTCTTTTATCCATCCATCTTTTTTTGTCTCAGATACTTTAGCTTCTTCTTTAGGTTTGCTGGCAGGAGGAGTGTTTGTAGTTGTTGTTTGTTCCTCACTCGATGGCAGTTCTATTTTTTCTTTAACTTCAGTTGCCTTATCCCTGATAGTAGTTTCTACTATTTTAGAATCTTCAGCAAAAACAGGACTAGTCAATCCTAAAACTGAAAGTGTGATGGCACTTGCCATAATTGTTTTTTTCACTAAATTATTCTCCTATTTAATTTTTTTATAATGATCTTTAACATACTAAGTATATCAGAAAAGCACTTGTAAAGTAAGTGCTTTGTTTCTATTTTTCAAAATGAAATGCATGAAATTATGGTTTATGCCATCAAAAAGATTTGAACAATCATTATGATATAAATTATAAAAGTAATCAAAAAACCGGCTCTCCAAAAGAATTTAATAAACTTCGGATAGTAAAAACTACGTTTTTTGATAAGAAAGAAAAAGACTAAAATAATTGCTAGTAAGGACAAAACTATCCCAAGTACAGGGAGGTAATTGTGGGTAAATGCCTTTGCAGTAATTAAATAATATTCAAAAATTAAAAATGGAAAGGCTAAATCCGCAAAATTAATACCTTTTTTCTTTAGTTTAAAAAATCTGCTAATAATAATAGCTAAAGCTATGGTTAAAACCAAAAGTAAAACGGAAGCAAGTTTTATTAAAATCATATCATTATTGTATCATAAAGTTTTGATAAAAGAAATCTTAGTCCTTTGATTAATTAACCTTTTAAATCCAGTCTTTAAATAATAGTTAAAAATGTTATTTATGTTCTTACAAAACTAATGAATCTTATATCTCGGATCCTTAAGACTTAGCACACTGGCATTGATAACAGCCCCGAGGATTAGAACTTTGGCAATTAAAATAAACCAAAACATAATTACAACCACGATAATAGAGCTGAAAAAACGGACATCGACAAGATGATTAACATATGTGTTTATAGATGTTGAGAAGATATTCAAAAATAGCATAAGTGTCACTAGTACAAAGATGCTACCAGGTAGAATGTAACGAATACTAGTTACCTTTACATTTGGTAAGAAGTAATAGAGCATGACCAAGATGGCAAACAGAAGTATGTAGATGATAGGACCTGTAAAATCCTGTATATAATCAAACAAAATGCTATCAGATTGCCAATAGTTCTTAAGAAAGTTTAAGAGCATTTGGCCAAACATACTCAAGAACAATGCTAAAGCAAAGAGGACTTGTAATCCAAAACTAACGAGTAAGGACATAAGCTGATGACTGATAAGTCCTCGATTTTTTGCAACACCGTATGCCTTATTGAAAGCCTTTTGAAGGAAATCCATTGATTTTGAAAAAGTCCATAGAGCTGATAAAACTGAAAAACTAAGTAATCCCGTCGATGGTTGCGTAAGAACTTCACGAACAATTTTTTCAATCACTTCAAACATAGAATCGGGTAGAAATTCCTTAAGTGCAATTAAAAAATTAGCGATAGGGATTTGAAAATAGGGAAGGATGTTGACCGCTATCATGATTAGCGGAAAAATCGATATTAACCAGTAGTAAGCGACAGCTACACTAGTTAACTCACTATCTGACTCTTTATAAAAATGTAAAAAAGCTTTTATTAAGGGTCTTTCAGTTAGGTGTATCCACAACTTTTTCATTTTATACTCTCCAAAGTGTTTTATTTTTTAAGAAAAATCCTAATTTCTTCTTACCAACTCCATCATATCATAAGGCAATGTATTAGCAGATTCTTTAAGAGAATAGCTTTCAAGATTGTTGACATTTTGCCTTAATTTTTTTGCATATTGTGCTGAGATGAGTTTTTGTTCCTCAAACTCAAAGATACATTTTCGTTCAAGATAGTAACCTCTAAGCATTTCATCAATATTGTTTGGTTTTATCTTATTGATAACTCGTTCAACAAAAGCACCACTAGTGATATTACTAGTTTCACGTAGCCTTGATTCTTGCATGAAACTGATCAGGGTACTCTTATAGATTCCCTTAAGATTTTCAAGACTTTCAATAATGATTTCCGTATTGGCTAGATAAAGATCAGCAATTTGATCATAATCAATGGCCTGAAGTATATGCTTGTCCTTATCTTTCCATGAACGGAAGGTTTTACCAAATGTTAATATCTCATGAATGATAAAACGAATAATCCGCAATGATACTAGGAAATAATAAGTAATTCTGGAGGCAATGTTTCGATTGATTCCTTTTTCCATATTTTTTAAATAACGTTGATAGACACGATAGCCTCTCTCACCAATCTTGCCTTCTTCATAAGCTTGTTCCAAACTATCACTCTCGATACTAAGGATCAGCAGTTTAAGAGCTTCCCAGTCTTCTTGAATTTCTTTGTTCTCTAAACTCAAAATAAGGTTTTCTATTCGACCATGGTAGTTATCGATAGCTGCATAGAGTGGAACTTTATTTTTTGTTTTATCCAAATCCTTCTCTAACTCGACTGCAACTGCGTTTAAAATTGCGATATGCATGAGTTGGTCAGTTGATGTCTTTTGTTCTTCGGATAAATGTGGAAGTACAACTAAGCCTGTTAAAAAACTGAGCAAGGTTACACCAGCGACTAAAAAGAGAAGTAGCGGATGTTCTTGCTCTAAATTAGTGGGAATGAGCAAGATTGTTGCTATAGAAACTGTACCCTTTACACCAGAAAACGTCAACAGTAGCATATCTTTCATATACTTATGGAGACTTTTTTGGAGTTTTTTGATACGGAATACATAAAAACCGTAAATCATGATGAAGCGAATTGCAAAGAGTAGAAAGGTTAAAAGAAAAATACCAAACAGCAGCAGTAGTTTATTATAAAATGGGCTCTTGAGAATTGGTTCAGAAATCCACTCTAGTTCCATTCCTAGAATGACAAATACGGAACCATTTAAAATAAAGGTCACTGTATGCCAAACCGTTTCAGTGACAGTGTCAACCTGAGCTTCCAGTAGATTTATTTTTTTAAAGCGGCTTGCTTTTAAAATCCCTGCTACTACAACAGCAATAATGCCTGAAACATGAAGGTTTTCTGCTAGATAGAAAGTTAAAAGTGGTAAGCTTAATTCCAATAATAGTTCACTAGCAATATCCGTTATGCGAACACTGAGTAAAAAGGTGTGTAAAAAACGATTAATAATGGCTGTTAAAAAGCCTATTGCAAAACCGCCAATTATTGATATCGCTAAGGAACTTCCAGCTTGAGAAAGAGAAAAAGCACCTGTGGTCCAAGCTATTAAAGCCATACGAAAGGCAACTAGACCAGAAGCATCATTTAGAAGCCCCTCACCTTTTAAGATATTGGAAATCCGTTTTGAAAAGGTGAATCGTTCAGAAAGTGAAGCAAATGCAACAAGGTCAGTAGGCCCTAATGCGGCTCCAACTGCAACACAGGCAGATAAAGGTAAGCTAACCCAAAGGACATGAGCAAGTCCTCCTATACTCAGAGTTGAAATAAAGATAACTGGAAAAATCAAGTAGAGTACAATTCTCCAGTGTTTTAAGATAGAAGTTATATCTGATTCTTGAGCTTCACGAAAGAGGAGGGGGCCAATTACAAGAGCTAGGAATAACTCAGTGTCTAAGTGATACTGATTATTTGGTAAAAAAAGTCCTATCACAATACCCAGTAGAATCTGGATAAGTGGCATTGGCATAAAAGGAAATAGCTTATTGGTAGTACTCGATACGATGAGAACTAGCAAAAAAATGAGGAGATAAAATAGTAAGTCCATACTTGTTCCTCCTATTTATGCTGTCGACAGGCTTCAAAAAGTTCCTTTTGTTCGTGGATTTTTTGATCGATTAGGGAGCAGTCTTTATGCTCGATTTTTTTTTGACATCGCTCCATTTCGAGTGAAATGAGTTTTTTCTTGATTTTAAGCATTCTCTTAGTCATTCGAGCTTCATCCAAAATCCCAACAGCTCGCTCATGCTCAGTTGATTCAACGAAGTTATGGCGCATGGCCTCAATTTTGTCTCGCAGGTATTGTTTATCCATGTCGATACCTTTCTAATTTTTCAATCATCACCAAAAATGGAGGATTATTAACTTGGTTAAGAGTTCGATAAATAGTTGCAGTATATTCTTGTTGAGGTAATTGACTGACATAAGTTAGAACAGCATCTTTTTCAAGATCACCACCTTCATGACCATAATAAATCATGATGGCAATTCGTCCACCCTTGACAAGCCTATTGCAAAGCTTCTCTAGAGCCTCTATGGTAGTGTGAGGTCGTGTGATAACAGATTTGTCAGCAGAAGGAAGATAACCCAGATTGAAAATAGCAGCCTTAAGCTCTGACACAAACTGATCAACAGTTTCATGTCCCTGCAATATTAACTGCACATTGGTCAAGCCAGCTGCTTGCAAGCGTTGATTTGTTTTTTCTAATGCCTGTTCTTGAATGTCAAAGGCATAAACTTGTTTAGCTAATTTTGCTAGAAATAGTGTATCATGGCCGTTCCCCATTGTTGCATCTACAACAGTGTCATCTTTTGTGATGACTTGAGCTAGAAAATCATGTGCCATTTCAAGCGGTCTTTTCATTGTTAAACTCCTGCTTTATTGCTTTACATCCTTGAACATTTCCTCGACGTCTCATTTCAGTTTCGATACTATTTAAAACTTCCCATTTATTAAGACTCCACATCGGGCCGATTAGCATATGTCGAGGTGCATCTCCAGTGATTCGGTGAATAACGATATGTTTTGGAATAATTTCTAACTGATCACAAATAACTTTTACATAGTCGTCTTGACTCATCAATTGCAATCTACCCTCGTGATAATCACGCTGCATTCGAGTGTTGGTCATTAAGTGGAGTAGATGCAGTTTAATCCCTTGGATATCATTATCACTGACACAACGGCGGACATTTTCCACCATCATTTCATGGGTTTCCCCAGGCAAGCCATTGATCAGATGTGCTACAATCTCAATTTTAGGGAATTTTCTCAATCGTTTGACCGTCTCTACATATAATTCATAAGAATGAGCACGATTGATTAAGTCAGAAGTTTCTTCGAAAGTAGTTTGTAATCCCAATTCAACAGTCACATGCATCCGTTCAGATAATTCTGCCAAATATTCGATCGTTTCATCTGGTAAACAATCAGGTCTAGTTCCGATATTAATCCCAACTACCCCAGGTTCATTAATAGCTTGTTCATAGCGTTCTCGAATGACTTCTAGTTTTTCATGGGTATTGGTAAAGTTTTGAAAATAGACCAGGTACTTTTTTACATCAGGCCATTTTCGGTGCATAAAGTCTATTTCCTTATAAAACTGCTCACGGATAGGAGCATCAGGTGCTACAATAGCATCTCCAGATCCAGAGACTGTACAAAATGTACAACCACCATGAGCAACAGTTCCATCACGGTTTGGACAGTCAAAGCCAGCATCAATAGGAACTTTAAAGATTTTTTCTCCAAATAAGTTTCGATAATAATCATTCAAGGTATTATAGGATTTCATAGCTAATATTATAACAGAAATCACTCACAAACTCAAAAACAGCTAGTTTATAAAAGTTTTAAAAATCTCTTTGTATTTAAAAAAAAAATCAATTTTTTTTAAAAAAACCTTTACAAAAATTTTTAAAGTGATATAATTAAAAGTAGAAATACTGCAAACGTTTTCGTAAAACGTTTGCGTAAATAAAAAATAAGGAGATTTGGATGATGAAAGATACATTCAAAAATGTCTTGTCTTTCGAATTTTGGCAAAAATTCGGTAAGGCTTTAATGGTGGTTATCGCTGTTATGCCAGCGGCTGGATTGATGATTTCAATCGGTAAGTCACTTGCATTGATTGACCCAAACCTTGCTCCACTAGTTATTACTGGTGGCGTACTAGAGCAAATTGGTTGGGGAGTTATCGGTAACCTTCATATTTTGTTTGCCCTCGCTATTGGAGGAAGCTGGGCTAAAGAACGTGCTGGTGGTGCTTTTGCTGCCGGTCTAGCATTTATCTTAATCAACCGTATCACTGGTACAATCTTTGGTGTATCAGGAGACATGTTGAAAGATCCAAATGCTATGGTTTCAACACTATTGGGTGGATCAATCAAAGTTTCTGATTACTTTATTAGTGTTATGGAAGCTCCAGCACTTAACATGGGTGTATTTGTAGGGATTATTTCTGGTTTTGTAGGGGCAACTGCCTTTAACAAATACTACAACTTCCGTAAACTTCCTGATGCACTTTCATTCTTTAACGGAAAACGTTTTGTACCGTTTGTAGTTATTCTTCGTTCAGCGATTGCAGCGATTGTTCTCTCAATTGCTTGGCCAGTTGTTCAAACAGGTATCAACAACTTTGGTATTTGGATTGCTAACTCTCAAGAAACAGCTCCAGTTCTAGCACCATTCTTATATGGAACTTTGGAACGCTTACTCTTGCCATTTGGACTTCACCACATGTTGACTATCCCAATGAACTATACAGCTCTTGGTGGTACTTATGATGTCTTAACGGGTGCAGCAAAAGGCACTCAAGTATTTGGACAAGATCCACTTTGGCTTGCATGGGTAACTGACCTTGTAAACCTTAAAGGTACTGACGCAGGTCAATACCAACACTTGTTAGATACAGTACATCCAGCTCGTTTCAAAGTTGGACAAATGATTGGTTCGTTTGGTATTTTGATGGGTGTGGCTGCTGCGATTTACCGTAATGTTGAAGCAGACAAGAAACACCAATACAAAGGAATGATGATTGCGACAGCTCTTGCAACTTTCTTGACTGGTGTTACTGAGCCGATTGAATATATGTTCATGTTCGTTGCAACACCTCTTTACCTTGTCTACTCACTAGTTCAAGGTGCTGCCTTTGCTATGGCTGACGTAGTAAACCTACGTGTGCACTCATTCGGTTCTATCGAATTCTTAACTCGTACTCCACTGGCTGTTAACGCAGGTCTTGGAATGGATATCATTAACTTTGTTTGGGTAACTGTCCTCTTTGCAGTTATCATGTACTTCATTGCTAACTTCATGATTCAAAAATTCAACTATGCTACTCCAGGACGTAATGGAAATTACGAAACAGCTGAAGGTGCTATTGAAGAAGGATCTAACGGAGAAGGGCAAGTTGCTGCAGCTTCTCAAGCTGTAAATATTATCAATCTTCTTGGTGGACGTGCTAATATCGTTGATGTTGACGCTTGTATGACTCGTCTACGTGTTACAGTAAAAGATGCTGAAAAAGTTGGTTCTGAAGCACAATGGAAAGCAGAAGGAGCTATGGGGCTTGTCATGAAAGGACAAGGAGTTCAAGCTATCTACGGACCAAAAGCTGACGTTCTTAAATCAGATATCCAAGATATTCTTGATTCAGGTCAAGTTATTCCAGAAACACTTCCACACCAAATGACTGAAGTTCAAAAAGCTGAAGTAGAATTTAAGGGTGTGACAGAAGAAGTATACTCTGTTGCTGACGGTCAAGTAATTGAATTAGAACAAGTTAAGGATCCTGTTTTCTCTCAAAAAATGATGGGTGACGGATTCGCAGTAGAACCATCTAATGGACATATCCTTTCTCCAGTAGCTGGTACTGTTTCAAGTGTTTTCCCAACTAAACACGCTCTTGGTATTACGACTAAATCTGGTCTTGAAGTTCTTGTTCACATCGGTCTTGATACTGTTAGCCTTGAAGGTAAACCATTTGAAGTAAAAGTTTCGGAAGGTCAAACAGTTGCTGCTGGAGACCTCTTGGTTGAAGCAGATCTAAATGCGATTCGTGAAGCTGGTCGTGAAACAACTACAATCGTTGTATTTACAAATTCAGATGCTATCAAGTCAGTTAAACTAGAACAAACAGGTTCACTTGCAGCTAAAACAGTAGTTGCCAAAGTTGAATTGTAATATGACAGGGGTTGGAAATGTTTTTCCAACCTCTTGTTTATAGGAGAAAAGTATGAAATTTTTAACACTAAATACCCATAGTTGGATGGAAAAAGATCCCCAAGAAAAATTCCGACTTTTACTTCAAGACATTCTTGAACAAGACTACGATCTGATTTGTTTTCAAGAGATTAACCAAGAAATAAGTTCAATTCTTGCCGAAACAGATGAACTTTATCATCCCCTACCATCAGCTGAGCCAATTCATCAAGATCATTATATCTATCTTTTGGTCCAAGAGTTGAAGAAGGCTGGTAGAGAATACTATTGGACTTGGGCCTACAACCATATCGGCTATGATCGATATCATGAAGGTGTTGGAATACTTTCTAAAAACCAAATCCAAGCACGAGAAATTTTAGTTTCAGATGTCGATGATCCTACAGACTATCATACTCGCAGAGTAGCCTTAGTAGAAACGACGGTAGATGGGAAAGATCTTGCAGTTGCAAGTGTGCACCTATCATGGTGGGATAAAGGCTTCCAAGAGGAGTGGGCTCGATTTGAATCAGTCTTAACTGATTTAAATAAACCACTTTTACTAGCAGGTGATTTTAATAATCCAGCTGGGCAAGAAGGTTATCAGACCATTCTTGCAAGTCCCTTATCACTACAAGATGCCTATGAAGCTGCTCAAGAAAGAAGCGGTAGCTATACAGTCCCACCTGAAATCGATGGCTGGAAAGGGAATTCAGAACCTCTTCGAATTGACTATGTGTTTACGACAAAAGATTTACAAGTTAAATACTTACATGTAGTCTTTGATGGACAAAATAGTCCACAAGTCAGTGACCATTATGGTCTAAAAACAGAACTTATTTGGAAAGATTAAAGTCCAAAATATCCTAAAAATAGATTAACTCCCCTTATTTTTTTGAGGGGAGTTTGCTTGTTAATGTTATTAATATAGGTAAAGTTTTTGATTGTATAACTTGTAAAATAGGATAAAATCCTTTAAAATAAAAAGTGTTGGAGGAATTTATGAATGTAAATCAAACTGTGCGTATTATCCCAACGCTAAAAGTAAATAATCGAAATATAAATGAAGTGTTTTATGTAAATACTTTAGGGATGAAACCTTTATTGGAGGAATCAGCTTTCCTATCGTTAGGGGACCAATCAGGTCTTGAAAAACTTGTTTTAGAAGAATCGCCAAGTATGAGAACCCGTAAGGTCGAAGGGATTAAGAAATTAGCTAAGTTAATCGTTAAAGTAAAAAATCCTTCAGAGATTGAAGCTCTACTCGCTCGTATGGAAACTTTACCTAAACTATTTAAAGGAAAAAAAGGCTATGCCTTTGAAATTCATTCACCTCAAGATCACCTTATCCTTCTTCATGCAGAAGATGATGTAAATGAATTAAAAAAGCTTGAAGAGGAAGTGAACTTTTCTAAAAATGATAGTATGATCTACTTGTCTGAATTCGAAATTTCAACGGAAGTTCATTTGCCAAATCAAATTAAGAGTTTAGTTGAAGATATAGAAACAGATAAGAAATTGATATTTAAACAAGCTCAAGGTGAGGATTTACTGATCGAAAATTCTATTACTTGGGATTTGTCTATGTTGAAGTTTCAAGTAGAAAAATTGGATATTCCAAGTCTTAGTCAGAAATTTGAGTCAGTAGGATACTTTGTTCCTAAATCTGAGAAGTTCTTTTTGACAACAGATATTAACAATATCGAATTGTGGTTTGAAGAAGTATGAAGCAAGAAATCATTCAAAAAATAGAGCAACAAATTGAGGCAGGGATTTATCCTGGTGCCTCTTTTGCGTATTATCAGGATGGTATTTGGTCTGACTGGTATCTAGGAGAAGCAAATCCAGAAACAGCGGAAAAGACTATCAATGGTTTAGTATATGACCTAGCTAGTGTCAGTAAGGTTGTTGGAGTTGGCACAGTCTTAATCTTTTTGTGGAAGGAAGACAAGATTGACTTAGATAAATCCATAAAATCCTATCTTCCAGAGGCGGATTATCCAGATATCACCATTCGTCAACTCTTCACACATTCTACGGACTTGGATCCGTTTATTATCAATAGAGATCAGTTGAATGCAGAAGAATTGAAAGAAGCTATGTTTCATTTGAATCGACGAGAGAAGAGGGCTTTTCTATACTCAGATGTGCACTTTCTCTTGCTCGGTTTTCTCCTAGAGAACTACTTTGAAAAAGACTTAGACAAGATTTTACAAGAGCAAGTTTTGGATCCATGGAAGATGAAGGAAACGAGGTTTGGTCCTGTTAACAGTGCCGTTCCGACTGTTCGTGGTCAGAAAGCAGGAGTGGTGCATGATCCAAAGGCACGTTTGCTTGGGAAACATGCAGGGAGTGCTGGATTGTTTTCAACTGTGAAGGATTTAAAAATCTTCCTAGAGCATTATTTACAGGATGATTTTGCTGCAGACTTAAGTCAGAATTTTTCGGATTTAAGTGATAAGGAACGCTCCTTAGCCTGGAATCTTGAAGGAGATTGGCTAGACCATACAGGATATACTGGTACCTTTATCATGTGGAATAGCAATAAGCAGGAAGCTGCTATTTTCTTGTCCAATAGAACCTACGAAAAGGATGAGCGTAGCCAGTGGATACTAGACCGTAATCAGGTCATGGACCTAATTCGTGAAGCAGACTAGGGAGGAAGTATGTCAAAAGCCTTTAAAGGAACTCTTTTTACAGTGATTGCAGGCATTGCCTGGGGCTTGTCTGGAACCAGTGGTCAGTACCTGATGGCTCATGGGATTTCAGCTCTAGTTCTGACCAATATCCGTTTGATTGTTGCAGGTTTGCTCTTGGTTTTATTATCCTATATAAAATCTAAGGAACAATTTCTAGCTTTTTTAAAGGATAAATCAAGTCTGTTTTCTCTCATACTATTTTCTTTATTTGGGCTCTTTCTGAATCAATTGGCTTATTTATCGGCTATTCAGGAGACAAATGCAGGTACAGCGACAGTGCTTCAGTATGTCTGTCCTGTTGGAATCTTGGCTTACACATGTATAAAGGACAAGGTAGCACCTACTATAGTAGAAATCCTTTCTATGTTTTTGGCTATAGGTGGAACCTTTTTAATTGCGACTCACGGTCAAATAGATCAGCTCTCTATGACACCAGCAGGTCTCTTTTGGGGTTTGTTCTCTGCTTTAACCTATGCTCTTTATATCATTTTACCCATTAAACTCATTCAAAAATGGGGGAGCATTCTGGTTATTGGTGTCGGTATGACCATCTCAGGTTTTGTAGCAGTGCCATTTACTGGGATTATCGGTGCTAGTCTACCTATGTCTTTTGATATTTTCTTAGCATTTGCTGGAATTATTCTCATCGGGACTGTTTTTGCCTACACGGCCTTTCTAAAGGGGGCAAGTATGATTGGGCCAGTCAAATCTAGTCTCTTAGCCTCTATTGAACCAATATCTGCTGTATTCTTTGCTTTCATGATTATGGGAGATATCTTTTATCCTTTGGATTTTCTTGGTATGGCAATGATTTTATTAGCGGTAACTATTATTTCATTGAAAGATTTAATGCTAGAAAAGAAAAAGCAATCAGCGTAGAGGTTATGTTATCTTATCAAAAAGTTAGTATTGAATATAAAAAATCCACTCAAAAGAGTGGATTTTATTTTTTTACATTAGTCTTTATTTTCGTATGGCAAGATCAAGTTCAAAATGATACCTGTCATTGCTGATAGGGCAGTACCTGAAAGGGTAACTGGACCAAGTTTAAGGATTGCTCCACCAAGTCCAAGTACCAACATGGCACTTGCTATGATAAGGTTACGCATTTGACCAAAGTCTACACGTTCCTTGATCAATACTTTCAAACCGTTGCTGGCGATAACTCCGTAAAGAAGGATTGACATACCACCAAGTACGGAATTTGGAATTGTTGAAATCAAGGCAGTGAATTTTCCAAGGAAACTTAGTGAAATGGCGATAAGGGCTGCGTTACGAATAACTGATACAGAAGCGATACGAGTCATACCGATAACCCCTGTGTTTTCACCGTAAGTAGTATTAGCAGGACCACCAAGGAAGGCAGATACAGATGTTGCAATACCGTCACCAAGAAGGGTACGGTGAAGACCTGGTTCTTTCAAGAATTGACGGCCACAGATTTGGCTTAATACTGTATGGTCTCCAATGTGTTCTGAAATTGTTACAATAGCAATTGGTAGGATTGCAATTGTTTCAGGACCGAAGTATAGGTTGTACTCTTTGAAGGCACCACCTGTGCTAAATGGTAGGTAGAAGCCAGGAACTTCAAACCAGTTAGCCTGAAGAACAGGTGAGAAGTCTACGAGACCAAGAAAGACTGCAAAGATATATCCACCAATAATGGCAAAGAGGAAAGGAATGATACGAAGGAATCCTTTTCCTTTTGTATTGATAAAGGCAGCGATGAGGAAGGTAACCACAGCTACAAGAGCATTTTTCCAGTTGCCATCAGCAACAAGACCAGCATTTGTTACCGCTGAACCTGCAAGACCAAGACCAATTACGATAATCATAGGTCCGATAACGATTGGTGGTAAAAGTTTATCAATCCATTTTGTACCAGCAAAGCGGATGCTAGTTGAAACAAGAACGTAGATTAAACCAGTTAAGATAACCCCTGTTTGAGCGGCAGAAACATCGCCACCCAATTCCTTCATAGCAAGAGACATTGCAGTGATGAAGGCAAAAGAAGAACCGAGATAGACTGGAACTTTAAAGCCAGTAGATACCATGTAAATCAGTGTTCCGACACCTGATGCAAAAAGGGCAACAGATACAGGCATTCCCAAAATCAGTGGTACCAAGATGGTGGCACCAAACATGGCGAAAACGTGCTGGAAACTGAGTAGGATTCCCTTACCAAAAGAAGGACGTTGGTCAACGTCGAGTAACAAATCAACAGTTGATTCTTGTTTCATAAATACCTCACTTTTTGGGCATCAAAAAAGAGCCCATTATTTTACAGCAATAGGCTCTCAGAGTAAGACTTCTTTAAAAAGAGAATTATCTCATTCTTAAAGAATTTCATATATTTCTGCGTCTTCGTCACCTCACGGGATGACATTAAAAACCTTTGCTTGTGATAGTATAGCAGAAAAAAATGATTTTGTAAATCATTTTTTCCCGAGCCCTGAAATAAGAGAGCGAGGTATGATTTTGTAAATCATTTTTTCCCGAGACAAGAAACAAAAAAGCGAGGCATGATTTTGTAAATCGTTTTTTCCCGAGCCGAGAAACAAAGACACGAAGTTGATGCTGACTCAGTTTAAATAAAACAATTAAAGTGGGCGTTTATTTGGCATACCAGCCTTACGTGGATATTTGTTTGGAGTTTCCTTTTTCTTTTCTACAATGGTGATGTAGCGAGGGTCTCCATTAGGAAGTGTGTAGCTGATGTTATCTTCAACCTTACTAAAGAGAAGATTGAGAGCATTTTTGGCTTCCGTCAATTCCTCTGGTGCATTACTGGCCTTAAGTGCCAAAAGTTTTCCTCCTACCTTTAGATAAGGGATCGTTAATTCAGACAAGACCTGCATGCGAGCAACTGCACGAGCTGTCACAATGTCGAATTGGGCACGAAAATTCTTATCTTGAGCAAAATCTTCTGCGCGACCATGGTAGAAGTGAACACCTTCTAGTTCTAGCTCCTCAGCTAAAAGCTGAAGAAAGTTAATGCGCTTATTGAGTGAATCAATGATGGTCACATCTAGCTGAGGGTAGAGAATCTTCATAGGAAGACTTGGGAATCCTGCACCAGCGCCAATATCCAGTAACTTAATTTCTTGGTTTTCTATCAACCCTTGTAGGATAGGAGCGATGGAATCATAAAAGTGTTTAAGATAAACTTCTTCCTTTTCTGTAATAGCAGTTAGATTGATTTTTTCGTTCCATTCGACTAAGAGTTCAAAATAGCGCTCAAATTGAAGTTTTTGCTGGTCAGTAAGAATAATATTTTGTTGGTCAAGTAATGTGTAAAATGTTTCTGGTTTCATAGTTCTGTCCTTCTTTTATGTCATCTTATTTTACCACAAAAATATGGAAATTTGATATACTGGTACTAATCTTAAATGAGAAAGGAATCCTACTATGTCTTGGATTATTTTTGGAATTTCTACTCTTCTTGTTTTCTTTGTGGTTATTAGTTATAACAGCCTAGTTAGAGGACGTATGCAAACAAAGGAAGCATGGAGTCAGATTGATGTTCAGTTGAAGCGTCGAAATGATCTTTTGCCTAACTTGATTGAAACGGTTAAAGGTTATGCGAAATATGAAAGTTCTACACTTGAAAAAGTGACTCAACTTCGAACACAAGTAGCGGCAGCAACTACACCTGCAGAAGCCATGAAAGCTAGTGATTCACTGACTCGTCAGATATCTGGTATCTTTGCGGTGGCTGAGAATTACCCTGACTTGAAAGCTAGTAGCAACTTTGCTAAATTACAAGAAGAATTGACTAACACAGAAAATAAAATATCTTACTCTCGTCAGCTTTATAACAGTGTCGTTAGCAACTACAATGTTAAATTAGAAACCTTCCCAAGTAATTTGGTTGCTCTGATTTTTGGGTTTAAAGCTTCTGACTTTCTTCAAACACCTGAAGAAGAAAAAGCGCTGCCTAAGGTTGATTTTTCTAGTCTAGGTGAGTAAAATGCTGTATCAACAAATTGCAAGTAATAAACGTAAAACAATAGTTCTTTTAACTGTATTTTTCCTTCTATTGGCTTTAGTAGGTTATGCAGTAGGCTATTTATTTATGAACTCTGGTTTGATGGGAGTAACTTTAGCTATTCTTATTGGACTTGTCTATGCAGTATCCATGATTTTCCAATCTACAGAGATTGTTATGAGCATGAATGGGGCGCGTGAAGTTGACAGAAATGAAGAACCAGTTCTCTATCATGTTGTGGAGGATATGGCTATGGTAGCTCAAATTCCAATGCCACGTGTTTATGTTATCGATGATGCTAGCTTAAATGCGTTTGCCACAGGTTCTAATCCTCAAAATGCTGCTGTAGCAGCTACATCAGGACTGTTAGATATCATGAACCGTGAGGAGTTAGAAGCCGTGATCGGTCATGAGGTTAGCCATATTCGCAACTACGATATTCGTATTTCAACTATTGCTGTTGCTCTAGCTAGTGCGATTACGCTATTATCAAGTATGGCTGGTCGTATGATGTGGTGGGGAGGTGCTGGCCGTAGTCGTAGAAGTAATGATCGAGATAGTGGGGGACTTGAAGTGATTATGTTAGTTATTTCTCTCCTAGCCATTGTTCTAGCACCTCTTGCAGCAACTTTAGTACAATTAGCTATTTCTCGCCAACGAGAATTTTTGGCGGATGCTTCAAGCGTAGAACTAACTCGTAATCCTCAAGGAATGATCAATGCTTTACAAAAATTAGACAATAGTCAACCCATGAGTCATCATGTGGATGATGCTAGTAGTGCACTTTATATTAACGATCCTCAAAAAAGAGGTTTCTTAAAAAAACTATTTTATACGCATCCACCTATTTCAGAACGGATTGAGCGTTTGAAACATATGTAAAAAACATCCAGAGGTTTTCCTCTGGATGTTTTATTTCCAAAAGTTAAAGATCTTGTAAATCAACTACTTCCAAACCATGCTCTGTCAGACTATAGATACTCGTACAGACTTCTTTTAAAAAACGTCGATCATGCGAAACAGTGACAAGACCACCAGAATAATTGGCAAAGAGTTTTCTGATTTCTGGTTGAGAAGTTGGAGAAAAATTTCGTGTGGGTTCATCCAGAAGTAGAAAGTTTGGTTTTCGCAGAACTAAATTCAAAAGAAGAAGTTTACCTTGTTGACCACCAGATAAGGAGTGGATTTGGTGGTGCATCTCTGGATAGCTGAAATTAAGACTGGCTAAGTAAGATTGGATTTTCTGTATTTCCTCTTTGTGTCCAGTTTGGCTGAGAAATTCTACTGGGGATAGATCAAATTGTAGTGTTTCTTGGTAATCTTGTGGCATAAAACCAAGCGAAATCTCTCTTTTGCCGCTTAGTAGTTGATGTAACTTTGCTAAAAGAGTGGATTTGCCAACGCCATTGGGACCGATAATGCCGATTTTATCTTGACCACGGACAGTGAATTGTAGCCCTTGGGACAGAATTCGTTGGCCAATGGATAAAGTCTCATTTTCTAGTCGAACTAAGACTTTTGAAGCCACTAATGGCTCTATATCTGAAAAGAAAAGTTGGATTTGTTCCTCTTCAAGTGGCTTTTGGGTCATGGACTGAGCTGCTTTTTCGTAGCGTTTTTCTTGAGAAAGAACATTTTTCATCTTTTTAGCTAATAGGCGCCCAGCAACATCATTTTTAGTATTTCTCAAGGCAGTTTCGACATTTTGCTTAACTCGGCGATGCTTTTCCATGGTTTTGTCATGGGCTCTCTGGTCGTTAGCAGCTTGCTGGCTTTGTCTGGCAAAATTAGCCTTTCTCTGATCACTATAGCTATCGTAATCTAAATGCTCTACTAGCGTTTCCGCTTCTTTCCGGTGCTTGACCAGTCGCAAGTGGATAATGGTGTCTGCAGTTTGAGAGAGAAAATCTTCATCATGAGAAATGAAAATAACGGTTTGCCTCATCTTTTGAATATGTTTTTTTAGCCAATTAACCATCTCTCTATCCAGGTCATTTGAAGGTTCATCTAAAAATAAAATCTCAAAGGGTTTGGCAAATTCATGGATGAGCTGAATTTTTAAAGCTTCACCACCCGAGAGACTACCAATTTCTTGATCACTTACAAAACGACTGCTGTCAAAGTGTAATTCATCAGACAAGCGATAGAGAATGCTGTAGTCCAAATCTGTAGACTCTAAAAAGAAGTAATCGTGTAGAGTTCTATTTTTTAGCTCCTCAGGTAACTTTTGAGGAATATAGGCCAGTGATTGAAAATCAGAATGGATGTCTCCTTTGATAGTGAAATTTGGCAATTCTTCCCCCATTAAAGCTCGTAGTAAGGTTGATTTTCCATTTCCTTCTTCGCCTATAATAGCAACCTTTTCTCCGTCTTGGATGGTAATGTTTAAATCGGAAACAAGGTCTCTTAAATCTTTGTTTTGTGTGATGGTCAGATGATTGATTTTTATCATATGATTGCCCTTTCTAGAATTTTCATAGTGCATAACAAAAAGCTCTACTTTACCTAGTAGAGCCAATCGTCTATGTCAAAAAAACTCTTTTAAAAGGGCTGAAAATCCAGCAAAAAAAAAGAGCACACAAAAAAGAGACAGAAACAAGATCTACTAAATAAAGGTTCTTTATTTGATAGACTTAGTTGTTCATGTCTCCCTTACCTCCGAGTATTGTTGGAATCATCATACTCTTTTTGAGAAAATTTGTCAAGATTAAGCTAGAAAATCTTCTATTTTTAAAACCCAAAAACAGGTCCATAGAGTGTCAACGTATGTTTAACGTGATCGTAGTGAAACTTATCATAGTTTCGCCAAGCAGTGCGAGCCTGGTCATTTAATTTCAGTGAGCCAAGTCCAATCAAAAGACTAGTCCGTTGGTAAAAGCTTTCCAGTTCAATTAAGATAGCATTGTCTAATTTCTCAGCTTTTTTCAGTTCTCTGAGAATTTCGTCTATATTTTGCTGTAAGCGTAGATCATCAGGCAATCCCTGTTTACAACTTTGTATTGTTTGGTTTAATTCTGAAACGAGCTGATAGGCTTCAGCTAAAAGAACTTTGTCTTCCATATGAGCTTCCTCCTTTGCTCATGTATTGATGCCTATAGTATAGCACAAAAAATATATTTGTCATAATAAATATATCAAAAAACACAGAAAGATATTTTAGATGTTTAGATATCTTGCTTGAGCTCTTTTCATGGTATAATCAAGAAAGTAATTCTTTATGGAGGAAGTATGAAATTAAATATCCAAGAAATTCGTAAGCAGCCTGAGGGTTTGTATTATGAGCAACCTCTAGACTTGTCAGCTGACTTACGTGAGCGTAACCAAGAAATTTTAGACGTAAAAGATATTGTCGCAGTTGGAAAGGTTCAGTATGAAGACCGTATGTTTTTCCTAGACTATCTCTTGTCATATACAATTGTCCTAGCTTCTAGTCGTAGTATGGAACCTGTAGAATTGAAAGAGTCTTATCCAGTGACAGAAGTCTTTATGGAAGGTGCTACTAATCAACTGGATCAAGAAGTTCTTGATGATGACTTGGTTTTACCTATCGAAAATGGTGAAATCGACTTGGCAGAAAGTGTTTCAGATAATATCTTGCTCAATATTCCAATCAAGGTCTTAACGGCAGAAGAAGAAGAAGGTCAGGGATTTGTTTCTGGAAATGACTGGCAAATCATGACAGAGGAAGAATATCAAACTCAACAAGCAGTCAAAAAAGAAGAAAATAGTCCTTTTGCTGGCTTACAAGGATTATTTGACGGAGACGAGTAGATGGTTTTATCCAAGAAACGTGCCCGTCATGTTATAGAGGAAATTATTGCTCTTTTTCCAGATGCTAAGCCTAGTCTTGATTTTACTAATCATTTTGAACTACTGGTTGCAGTGATGTTGTCAGCTCAGACGACGGATGCTGCAGTAAACAAGGCGACTCCAGCTCTTTTTGAAGCCTTCCCAACGCCTCAAGCCATGGCGGACGCCAGTGAGAGTGACATTGCTAAACATATTTCTCGTTTAGGACTTTACCGCAACAAGGCTAAGTTCCTCAAGAAATGTGCCCAACAACTATTAGAGGATTTTAATGGTCAAGTTCCTCAGACCAGGGAAGAATTAGAGAGTTTGGCAGGTGTTGGTCGTAAAACAGCTAACGTGGTCATGAGTGTAGGATTCGGGATCCCAGCTTTTGCAGTGGATACTCATGTGGAGCGTATCTGTAAACACCATGATATTGTAAAAAAATCAGCAACACCACTTGAAGTCGAAAAGCGAGTGATGGATATTTTGCCTCCTGAAAAGTGGTTGCCAGCCCATCAGGCTATGATCTATTTTGGACGTGCCATTTGCCATCCCAAAAACCCTGAGTGTGATCAATATCCTCAGTTGTATGACTTTAATTCCTTATAAGTTTTTTATATGGTTTTTTCTTGCAATGCTAATCCCTTTGTGATATATTAGTAGCAATTAAATATTCCTTTAATCCTGTCCCGTGAGGCAGGCAAGGAGCCACAGCAAGTAGAAGCACAAGTCTATCCTTTTTTTGGAGGAGGGCTAGCTTAACTATACATTCTGAAGTCTCCTTGGTGAAGGAGACTTTTCTTTTTGGAGGTTTGTCATGAAGACAAAAGAAGTTGTTGATGAATTAACTGTTAAGCGTGCCATTACTCGTATTACTTACGAGATTATTGAACGTAATAAAGATTTGAATAAAATTGTTTTAGCAGGGATTAAAACACGTGGTGTCTTTATTGCTCGCCGTATTCAAGAACGCTTGGAACAATTGGAAAATCTATCAGTTCCTGTTGTAGAATTAGATACTAAGCCCTATCGAGATGATGTTAAAAGCGGTGAAGATACTTCCTTGATTTCTGTAGATGTGACAGATCGAGAAGTTGTTTTGGTTGATGATGTTCTCTACACTGGTCGTACCATTCGTGCAGCCATTGATAATATCGTTAGCAAAGGTCGTCCAGCTCGTGTAAGTTTGGCAGTACTTGTTGACCGTGGTCACCGTGAGTTACCGATCCGTCCAGATTATGTCGGGAAAAATATTCCAACCAGTCGTTCTGAAGAAATCATTGTTGAGATGACAGAACTCGATGGTCAAGACAGAGTTCTGATTACCGAGGAAGCTTAAACAGCTGAAGGAGTAGCCATGTCGGAAAATCAACAAGCCCTGCAACATGTAGTATCGATGGAAGATTTGACGGTTGATCAAGTCATGAAACTGATTAAGAGAGGCATCGAGTTTAAAAATGGCGCTAGTAAGTCCTATACAGATAAACCTATAGTTGCCAATCTCTTTTTCGAGAGTTCAACCAGGACTCACAAATCTTTTGAAGTGGCAGAGATTAAACTTGGTCTAAATCTCTTGGATTTTGACGTAAAGACCAGTTCAGTTAACAAGGGTGAGACACTCTATGATACCATTTTGACACTGTCTGCCCTTGGTGTAGACGCCTGTGTTATTCGTCATCCAGAGGTAGACTATTACAGAGAATTAATCGCGAGTCAAACTATCAAGACTTCTATTATCAATGGTGGGGATGGTTCGGGTCAACATCCGAGTCAGAGTTTACTCGACCTAATGACTATATATGAAGAGTTTGGGAACTTTCAAGGACTTAAAGTTGCCATTGCTGGTGATTTAGATCATTCGCGCGTAGCTAAGTCTAATATGCAAATTTTAAAACGTTTAGGTACAGAACTGTATTTTGCAGGCCCTGAAGAATGGCGAAGCCGAGAATTTGCTGATTATGGTAAGTTTGTAACCATTGACGAAATTATTGATCAAGTAGATGTGATGATGCTGTTACGTGTTCAGCATGAGCGCCATGAAAGTGGAGTAGTTTTTTCAAAAGAGAGCTATCATTCTCAGCATGGTTTAAATCAAGCCCGTTATGAACGATTGAAAGAAAAAGCTATTATTATGCACCCTGCTCCTGTTAATCGTGATGTAGAAATTGCTGACCATTTGGTCGAAGCACCAAAATCACGTATTGTTCAGCAGATGACCAACGGTGTATTTGTAAGAATGGCTATTTTAGAATCCGTTTTGGCAAGTAGAAATATTAACTAACACAAGACGTTAAAAGACGCCTGAGAGCGTCCACGAGAGGTGAATTATGACAAAAAGACTTCTAGTATTAGAAGATGGAACAATCTTTGAAGGTAAAGGCTTTGGAGCAGATATCGATGTGACTGGTGAAATTGTCTTCAATACAGGGATGACAGGTTACCAAGAATCTATCACTGACCAGTCCTACAATGGACAGATTTTAACCTTCACTTATCCTTTGGTAGGAAATTATGGAATCAACCGTGATGATTATGAATCCATTAGTCCAACCTGTAAAGGAGTAGTGGTATTTGAAGAAGCCCGTAGAGCTAGTAACTGGCGCAACCAGATGACCCTTGACGAATTTTTGAAATCTAAAAAGATTCCAGGTATTTCTGGTATTGATACACGCGCCCTTACAAAAATTATTCGCAAGCATGGAACTATGAGAGCAACTATTACTCATGTCGGTGATAGTATTGATCATATTTCAGATCAACTTCAGGCAACGGTCTTACCAATTGATAATATTAAGCAGGTTTCTACTAAGACTGCTTATCCTGCACCAGGTGTTGGCTTAAGTGTTGTTCTTGTTGACTTTGGACTTAAGCATTCGATCTTAAGAGAACTATCTAAGAGAGATTGTAACGTAACGGTTGTACCTTACACAACAACAGCAGATGAAATTTTACATTTGAATCCAGATGGTGTGATGTTGTCAAATGGTCCAGGTAACCCTGAAGATGTTCCACAGGCACTTGACATGATACGTGGAATTCAAGGTAAAATTCCGATTTTTGGAATTTGTATGGGCCACCAACTCTTTGCCATGGCTAATGGCGCTAAGACCTATAAGATGAAGTTTGGTCACCGTGGTTTCAACCATGCTGTTCGCGAGATTGCAACAGGGCGCGTGGACTTCACTAGTCAAAACCATGGTTATGCAGTTAGCCGTGAGGACTTGCCAGACCATTTAATTATTACCCACGAAGAAATTAATGACAAGTCTGTTGAAGGTGTTCGACATAGACACCAACCAGGTTTCTCTGTCCAATTCCACCCAGATGCAGCTCCTGGTCCACACGACGCAAGCTACCTATTTGACGAGTTTATCGAAATGATGGAAGCTTTTAAACAATCAAACTAAAGACGAGTGAGAAATCGTCGGAGAATTTATTTAATGGCAATCAGAGAGTTGCCGAATAGAAAGGAGAAGGGTAGTTCGTATTTGCTGAACTTAATACGAGCTACGGACGGTGCTAAAAAGATAGTTATTCCTAGAACTAACAGTTCTTCGTCATAACTCCTATTTTAGCTTTGTCCGCTTGACGCCCTTAATATCTTATAAATGCCTAAACGTACTGATATTCAAAAAATTATGGTAATTGGTTCTGGTCCTATTATTATTGGTCAAGCTGCTGAGTTTGACTATGCTGGAACCCAGGCCTGCTTGTCTTTGAAAGAAGAAGGTTATGAGGTTGTCTTGGTAAACTCAAACCCTGCAACCATCATGACGGATAAAGAGATTGCAGACAAGGTTTACATCGAACCGATTACACTTGAGTTTGTGACTCGTATTCTCCGTAAGGAACGTCCAGATGCTTTGCTTCCAACACTTGGAGGGCAAACAGGGCTTAACATGGCCATGGAATTGTCTAAAAATGGCATTCTTGATGAATTGGGAGTAGAACTTCTCGGGACTAAATTGTCTGCCATCGACCAAGCTGAAGACCGCGATCTTTTTAAACAATTGATGGAAGAATTGAATCAACCGATTCCAGAATCTGAAATTGTCAACACAGTTGAGGGAGCAGTTGCCTTTGCAGCAACTATTGGCTACCCAGTTATCGTCCGCCCAGCCTTTACTCTAGGTGGTACTGGTGGTGGTATGTGTGCCAACGAAGCAGAATTGCGAGAAATTGCTGAAAATGGTTTGAAGTTGTCACCTGTTACCCAGTGTTTGATTGAACGTTCTATTGCCGGTTTCAAGGAAATTGAGTACGAAGTCATGCGTGACTCAGCTGATAATGCCCTTGTTGTTTGTAACATGGAAAACTTTGACCCTGTTGGAATTCACACAGGAGACTCCATCGTATTTGCCCCTGCGCAAACCATGTCAGACTATGAAAACCAAATGCTTCGTGACGCGAGCTTGAGCATTATCCGCGCTCTCAAGATTGAAGGTGGATGTAACGTTCAGTTGGCACTTGATCCTCATAGCTTTAAGTATTATGTCATCGAAGTAAACCCTCGTGTATCTCGTTCATCAGCCCTGGCTTCTAAGGCGACTGGTTATCCAATCGCTAAATTGGCTGCTAAGATTGCAGTAGGATTGACCTTGGATGAGGTTATTAACCCAGTTACAGGATCAACCTATGCTATGTTTGAACCAGCGCTTGACTATGTTGTTGCTAAGATTCCTCGTTTCCCATTTGACAAGTTTGAAAAAGGTGAACGCCGTCTTGGTACTCAGATGAAGGCAACTGGAGAAGTTATGGCCATCGGTCGTAACATCGAAGAATCACTTCTTAAGGCTTGTCGCTCGCTTGAAATTGGTGTTCACCACAATGAAATGCCTGAACTTGCAGAAGTCTCAGATGATGCCTTGATTGAAAAAGTTGTCAAAGCACAGGATGATCGTCTCTTCTACGTATCAGAAGCCATTCGTCGTGGTTATACACCAGAAGAGATTGCAGATTTGACTAAGATTGATATCTTCTATCTTGATAAACTCTTGCATATCTTTGAAATTGAGCAAGAATTGGGTTCTCATCCACAAGATCTAGTAGTCCTAAAAACAGCAAAACTCAATGGTTTCTCAGATCGTAAAATTGCTGAACTCTGGAATACTACAGCTGACCAAGTTCGCCAACTACGTTTGGAAAACAAGATTGTCCCAGTTTACAAGATGGTGGATACTTGTGCAGCAGAGTTTGAATCAGAAACTCCGTACTTCTATTCAACCTATGGTTGGGAAAATGAATCTATCAAGTCTGATAAGGAATCTGTTCTAGTCTTGGGTTCTGGTCCAATCCGTATCGGTCAAGGGGTTGAGTTTGACTACGCAACTGTTCACTCTGTTAAGGCAATCCAAGCTGCTGGCTATGAAGCTATCATCATGAACTCAAACCCAGAGACAGTTTCAACAGACTTCTCTGTATCTGATAAACTCTACTTTGAACCATTGACATTCGAAGATGTTATGAATGTTATCGATTTAGAGCAACCAAAAGGTGTTATCGTTCAGTTTGGTGGTCAAACAGCTATCAACCTTGCTGAACCGTTAGCAAAAGCTGGTGTAACTATCCTTGGTACTCAAGTTGCTGATCTAGACCGTGCCGAAGACCGTGACCTCTTTGAGCAAGCTCTCAAAGACTTGGATATTCCACAACCACCTGGCCAAACTGCAACCAATGAAGAAGAAGCGGTGCTCGCAGCTCGTAAGATTGGTTTCCCAGTTCTCGTTCGTCCTTCTTATGTCTTGGGTGGACGTGCCATGGAAATTGTAGAGAATGAAGATGATCTTCGTTCTTACATGCGTACTGCGGTTAAGGCAAGTCCAGACCATCCAGTTCTTGTCGACTCTTATATCGTTGGACAAGAATGTGAAGTTGATGCCATCTCAGACGGACAAAATGTCCTCATCCCAGGTATCATGGAGCATATTGAACGCGCTGGTGTCCACTCAGGTGACTCCATGGCTGTTTACCCTCCACAAACCTTGTCTCAAAAGGTGCAAGACACGATTGCAGATTACACTAAGCGTCTGGCAATTGGCCTCAACTGTCTTGGGATGATGAACATTCAGTTTGTTATCAAGGATGAGAAAGTATACGTCATTGAAGTAAACCCTCGTGCTAGCCGTACTGTACCATTCCTTTCAAAAGTAACCAATATCCCTATGGCACAGGTAGCGACTAAGTTGATTCTTGGTCAAAGTCTCGAAGATCTTGGTTACCAAGATGGACTTTACCCTGAAAGTACACGAGTTCATATCAAGGCGCCAGTCTTCTCCTTTACCAAACTAGCTAAGGTAGACAGTCTGCTTGGTCCTGAAATGAAGTCAACAGGGGAAGTTATGGGATCAGATACGACTCTTGAAAAAGCTCTCTATAAAGCTTTTGAAGCTTCATATCTTCACTTGCCAACCTTTGGGAATGTTGTCTTTACCATTGCTGATGATGCAAAAGAAGAAGCTTTGGATTTGGCTCGTCGTTTCCAAAATATTGGTTACGGAATTCTTGCAACTACAGGAACAGCAGACTTCTTTGCAAGTCAGGGATTGAAAGCACATCTTGTTGGTAAAATCGGTCATGATGAGCATGATATCCCAAGTTACGTCCGCAAAGGAAAAATTCAAGCTATCATCAACACAGTTGGCACCAAACGGACAGCTGATGAAGATGGTGAGCAAATCCGTCGCTCAGCAATTGAACATGGAGTTCCTCTATTTACAGCTCTAGACACAGCAGATGCAATGTTAAAAGTACTAGAAAGCAGAAGTTTTGTCACAGAGGCAATTTAATGAAAAAGGTTCTCAAAAGAGAACCTTTTTATTACAATAATATAAATTTAGTTATGAAATTACATTCATAAGTAAAAAAAAGAATTACAAATATAATTTAAAAATATAGTATAACTTTATTTCGAGACAATTAATAAATCCAATGAAATAAGTAGTGTATACTTAAAAACACAAAAAAATAATATAAAAACTAAAATTGATAGAAAAGCAAAAAGTAAACGTTTTCAGAAGCACATAATTCTTTGAACTATTTAAATTCTTATGATAAGATGAAGATGCTAAAGAAGTTAGAAGAATTTTGTATTTTAAAATCAAAAATATTAAAACATCAAATTGTTTCTGACTAATAGTAAAAATATTAAGAAGGAGAACTTATCAATATGATAAGAAAAGAACAACAACGCTTCTCTTTGCGTAAATACAAGGTCGGTGTTGCATCAGTATTTTTAGGAACAACTCTTAGCTTTATGATGGCTAATAGTGGTGCTGTATTAGCTTCCGAGCTTCCTGCACAACCAAGTTCTGAGGAAAAAACTGAGATGGTAAGTCATGATGATCCTATTGGAGAGTCATCTAAAAAGGAAGAGGTTTCTACAGAAGTAGTTCCTGAAATAAAAGAAGATGTCGCTAAACCTGAAGCGACTGATGCAAATAGTATTGTAGAACTTCAACCTGCTTCTGAAGTTAAAGAGGAAGCAAAACCAGAAACTACTGAAGCAAAATCTGAAGCTGAAGCTACAGAAGCTTTCAAACCTTCTGAAACAAAGGAAGAAGTAAAACCAGCTGTTTCTGAAGAAAATAAACCAAAAGTACGTAGTCGTCGTGCAGCTGATGACCATAATGTTACACCGATTGCGACAGAAACCTATCTAAAAGACGGTGAAAAAGCTACACCAGAAATGTCAAACCCAAATGGTGCAACTGTTAATTCCCAAGCAGTGTCAGCTGGTTATGAAAGGAAAGAAGGTGATGTTTATACTTATAGTATTGTAGAACTAACTGAGTTTAATAAACGTTACAATACAAACTACTACTCTCGTTCATACAAGAGATTTGATGATTCTACTGAAACAACTGTCGAATTAATTGATAAGAATACTGGAAATGTAGTTGAAACAAGAACTATTTCTGCATCAAGTGGTATTCAAAGCTTTACAACTACTAAGACAGCTTCTAATGGAGAACTGACTTATCAGGTTGATTATAATAAAGGGGTAGCTGCTAGTAAGGCTGAAGCACCTCAACCCTTCCTTCAATATGGTTTTGAAGTTGGAGATAATATCAAAAATCTTGTGGCAAGTGGGCATCAACTGACTACAGAGGAACAAAAACTGTTCAATGCAGTTTATAAGGCTCGTACTTCAACAGATATTATTAACGTTGTAGAACCAGCTTATAATGGCCGTAGGATTACAGATACAAATAGTAAAATCCCTAGATTTGTTGAAAAAACAACTTACTATAAAGTCGTTGATAGAAGTAACCCAACATTCAATGCTAACAAAACAGATAAAACTGTCCAAGATTATAAAGATAATGGAAACGAAGTAGATTTAGCTAAATACACAACTAAAGCTATGGAAGGACAACATTTTACTGCTTCAGGTGAGCGCGAATTTGACGGTTATAAACTCTATCAAGCAGCAGATCCAGATACTACAACTGGCTTTGTAAGTCGTCCTTATAAAGTTGGGACAAAGTTTATGGATGCTGAACGCGCAGGAATTAAACGTATTAAAGAAATTGTTGGAGAAGATGGTTCAGTAGTTGTTCGTGTTTACTTATTAGATCCAAAACAACAGGACAAACGTTCTGATGGTACTTTGGAAACAGATGGTTACATGCTACTCGCAGAAACTAAACCAATCAAACCAGGTGATTATAACAAACAAGAACTAGCTGTTAAAAAGACACCTCTTACGACTATTCCACATAAAGTAACCGATCCAAGAACACAACAAGTTACAGACTACCCAAATGGTAAGGAAATTCCATTTGACTTCCAAAATGCAGCTGGCTATATACCTAAGAAAACGGTATTTGTACCATTCTTAGGGGACAATATTGGACACCTTTCTCCAAATGCACAGTTGGAAAGAGGAAATTATGGTATTGGTACAAATGTTGACTTATTAAACTCTTTAACGCCTTATAAACAACCGATCTATTACTATGTAAAACGCGAACCAGCTAAAGTTACGCCTGAATTTGAAAAGGAACTTGATGGACGTGTATTAACAGATGGGGAATTTAGCTTCAAGTTAACAGAGGAAAAGAGTACTCCTGATAAACATGAAGAAACAGTCACAAACAAAAATGGTAAGGCAACATTTAGTGAATTATCATTTAGTAATCCTGGTACCTATAAATACAAGATTACAGAGTTAAAAGGTTCTGATACGAACGTTGATTACGATGCAATGACAGTTACAATGACAGTTACTGTAACTGAAAAAAATGCAGTGGGTGATCTCGAAGCAACAGTTAAGTATAGTTCTGAAGGTGGATTTAGTGCAGACGCTAATGACAAAATCTTTAATAACTATGTAGTTTCACCAGTAGTTACTAAGTTTGATTTCACGAAGAAACTCGCGGGCCGCCAACTTAAGGAAGGTGAATTTAGCTTTGTCCTGAAGAATGCAGCAGGTGAAGAAGTTGAAACTGTTAAAAATAAAGAAGACGGTACTGTTACCTTCTCTGAACTGTCATTTGATAATACAAAAGTTGGTAGACATACTTATACAGTAGAAGAGGTTATTCCAGCTACTAAAGAGCTAGGGATGACTTATGACACTATGAAAGCAACGCTTACTGTGGAAGTTGCTAAAAATGGACATGCCTTAACAACTGTAACAAATGTAAGCTCAGCAGGTGGAGTAAATGAGAATGGAGAATCTACAGATGGAACTGAAGATAAAGAGTTCAACAACAAGATTACTCCTCCAGAGACTCCTGAGTTCCAACCAGAAAAATTTGTTCTTAACAAAGAAAAATTTGACATCACTGGTACAAAACTCGTTGACGATGATGATGAGTTGACAGACGAGTACGCAGATACAAATTCAAACCCTTATGCTGACAAAACTACTAACAACGAAGCAGAAAACATCAATACGAAGGTTGTTGAACGCGGTGAAAAATTAGTTTACCAAGTATGGTTAGATACTAAGAACTTCACTGATAGAAACAATATCCAATCGGTTGGAATCTCTGATACTTATGATGCTGATAAATTAACGGTTAACTCTAGTGAAATCAAGGCTTACGATAGTGAAACTGGTAATGAAGTCACTGATAAGTTTGATATTAAGGTTGAAAATGGTGTTATTACAGCAACATCTAAGACTTCTGTAAACAAATCATTAGGTGATGTAGATAATACACAAGTTATCGATACAACTAAATTTGCATTTGGTCGCTACTATAAATTTGATATTCCAGCAACAGTTAAAGATTCAGTTCCAGGTGGAGTAGACATCGAAAACAAAGCCAACCAAATCGTCCACGTTTATAATCCAGTAAGTAAAACAGTTGAAAAACCAGAAAAACCTACTCAAAAACGTGTGAACAGTGTTCCTATCGAAGTAGAATTTAACTTCACTAAGAAACTAGAAGGTCGTGAACTGAAAGCCAACGAATTTAACTTTGTTCTGAAAGATTCAAAAGGTAAAGAAGTTGAAACAGTTAAGAACGATGCAGATGGTAAAGTAAAATTCAAAGCTCTTAAATATGAAAAGAGTCAAGTTGGTGAACATAAATACACTGTTGAGGAAGTAGCAGGAGCAGATGCAACAATTACTTACGATACGATGAAGGCTGAAGTTAAAGTTACTGTTTCACATGATGGTACTGCAAAAGCTTTAATTGCAAATGTAACTGAACCAGCTGATAAAGAATTTAATAATACAGTTACACCACCAACTGAACCTAAGTTCCAACCAGAGAAGTATGTCTTGAATACAGAGAAATACTCTATTACAGACAACAAATTGTTGGATGACGATAAAGAGTTGGAAGACAAGTACAAAGATACTAATACTAACCCATATGCCGATCAAACGAATAACAACGAAGCTGAAAATATCAATACTAAGACTGTTAAACGTGGAGATAAATTAGTTTATCAAGTTTGGTTGGATACTACTAAATTCACAACTGATAACAAGGAGAAGATACAATCAGTTGGAATTACAGATGACTTTGATGAAACTAAGGTTGATGTTGATAGTACTAAGATCAAAGCTTACGATTCAGTATCAGGCGATGATGTAACAAATAAATTTGATATTACAGTTGAAAATGGAGTAATGACAGCGACGCTTAAAGCTGGCAATACTAAGTCACTTGGTGATGCTGAAAATACTCAAATTATTGACACAACTAAATTTGAATTTGGACGTTACTATAAGTTCGATATCCCAGCAGTAGTCAAAAATGATGTTGATGGTGGAGTAGATATTGAAAATACTGCGACACAAGTAGTTAACTACTACAATCCAGTTACTAAGAAAGTTGAAAAACCAGAAAAACCAACTGAAAAACGTGTGAACAGTGTACCAATTTCAGTAGAATTTAATTTTACTAAGAAACTAGAAGGTCGTGAACTGCAAGCCAACGAATTTAGCTTTGTTCTGAAAGATTCAAAAGGTAATGAAGTTGAAACAGTTAAGAACGACGCAACTGGAAATGTTAAATTCTCAGCCTTAGAATACAAGAAGGGTGAAGAAGGTGTATACAACTACACTGTTGAAGAAGTTGTAGGAACAGACGCGACTGTTACATATGATACTATGAAAGCAGAAGTGACTGTGACAGTATCACATGATGGTACTGCAAAAGCTCTTATTGCAACTGTGACTAATCCAACTGACAAAGAGTTCAACAATACAGTAACACCACCTGAAGAGCCTAAGTTCCAGCCAGAAAAATATGTTGTCGCTACAGAGAAATACGATATTACTGGTGACAAACTGCTTGATGACGATAAAGAATTAACAAACAAGTATACAGAAACAAATACTGATCCATATGTTGATAAAGATAACAACAATGAAGCAGAAAACTTAAATACTAAGACTGTTAAACGTGGTTCTAAATTGGTTTACCAAGTATGGTTAGATACAACTCAATTTGATGCTAATAACAGAGATAATATTCAATCAGTAGGAATTTCTGATAACTACGATGAAGCTAAATTAACTCTGAATGAAGCTGATATCAAAGCCTACGATTCTGTAACAGGAGCTGACGTAACAGATAAATTTGATATTGCTGTTAATAATGGAGTTATTACAGCAACTCTCAAAGTTGGTAACACTAAGTCATTGGGGGATGCAGAAAATACTCAAATTATTGACACAACTAAATTTGAATTTGGGCGTTACTATAAATTTGATATCCCAACAACAGTTAAGGATGATGTAGCTGCAGGTGCAGATATCGAAAATACTGCAGCTCAAGTAGTGAACTACTATAATCCTACTACTAAGAAAGTTGAGAAACCAGAAAAACCAACTCAAAAACGTGTCAATAGTGTTCCAGTTCCAGTGGAAATGAACTTCACTAAACGTTTGGAAGGTCGTGAACTTCAAGCAAATGAATTCGAATTCGTCTTGAAGAAAAACGGCGTTGAAGTTGAGCGCGTGAAGAATGATGCTACTGGTAAGATTGTCTTCAAGGCTCTTGAGTTCGGTCGAGATGATCTTGGTAAGACATACAACTACACAGTTGAAGAAACTCCTGGTACAGATGCATCTGTCAAATACGACACAATGGTTGCTACTGTGAAAGTTGTTGTATCTCATGATGGTACAGCTAAAGCAATCGTAGCGAATGTAACAGATGCTGTTGATAAAGAATTCAACAATACCGTAACCCCACCAACTGAACCTAAGTTCCAACCAGAGAAATATGTTGTTTCTGAAGAGAAATACGATATCACAGGCGACAATCTCTTTGATGATGATAAAGAGTTGGCAGACAAGTACGCAGATACCAATGCGAAACCATATGCGGATGATGCATCAAACAACGAAGCTCAAAACTTGAACACCAAGACTGTGAAACGTGGCGACAAGTTGGTTTACCAAGTATGGTTGGATACAACTAAGTTTGACTTAGCAAACAAGGATAATATTCAAACAGTTGGTATCTCAGATGACTTTGATGAAGCTAAATTAGATGTAGATAGTACTAAGATTAAAGCTTATGATTCAGTATCTGGAGCTGAAGTAACTGAGAAATTTGATATCAAGGTTGAAAACGGAGTAATGACTGCAACTCTTAAAGATGGCTTCACCAAGTCATTGGGTGATGCAGCTGATACTCAAGTTATCGACACAACTAAATTTGAGTTTGGTCGCTACTATAAATTCGATATTCCAGCAACAGTCAAAACTGATGTTGCTGCTGGTGTAGATATTGAAAATACGGCAGCACAAGTAGTCAACTACTACAACCCGACTACGAAGAAGGTTGAGAAACCAGAAAAACCAACTGAAAAACGTGTAAATAGTGTTCCGATTTCTGTGGAATTTAACTTCACTAAGAAGCTTGAAGGACGTGAGTTGAAAGCTAATGAATTTAGCTTCACATTGACAGATCAAGACGGAAACCTTGTTGAAACAGTTAAGAATGATGCTTCTGGAAATGTTAAATTCTCAGTTATTGAGTACAAGAAAGGTCAAGAAGGAACTTACAAGTACACAATTGAAGAAGTCAAAGGATCTGACTCTACGGTTTCTTACGATACCATGAAGGCTCAAGTAACTGTTGAAGTCAAGCACGATGGAACTGCTAAAGCTCTTGTTAAGACAGTAACAGATGCTGAGGATAAAGAGTTTAATAACCGTGTGACACCTCCATCAACGCCAGAGTTTAACCCAGAGAAATACATTCTTAATGAAGAAAAATTTGATATCACTGGTAACAAACTTCTGGATGATGATAAAGAATTGGCAGATAAGGTTGCTGATACAAATGCAAATCCTTATGTTGATCAAGCTGATAACAACGAGGCTCAAAATATTAATACCAAGACACTCAAGAAAGGTGATAAGGTTGTTTACCAAGTATGGTTGGATACAACTAAATTCACTGAAGGTCACAATATTCAATCCGTAGGTGTAACGGATAAATATGACAGTGAAAACTTGGATGTTAATGTAGCCGATATTAAAGCATACGATTCAGTAACAGGTGAAGACGTAACAGCTAAATTTGATATTGCAATCGTAAATGGTGTTATTACTGCGACATCTAAAGCTGATTTAACGAAGTCACTTGGTGATGAGGAAGCTACTCAAGTAATTGACACTGCTAAGCTAGCATTTGGACGTTACTACAAGTTTGATATTCCAGCTCGTATCAAAGAGTCTGCCAAAGAAGGTGTAGATATTGAAAATACAGCTTCTCAAATCGTTCATCAATATGATCCATCTAAGAAGACAGTTGAAAAACCAGAAAAACCAACCGAAAAACGTGTTGTAAATATTCCGGTTAAAGTTGAATTCAACTTTACTAAGAAATTAGAAGGCCGTGAATTGAAGGCTGGTGAATTCACCTTTGTTCTTAAAGACAAGGATGGAAATGTGATTGAAACTGTAAGCAATGATGCAGAAGGTAAGATCAAGTTCTCAGCTCTTGAATTCAAGCGTGGTGAAGAAGGTACACACCTCTATCACGTTGAAGAAGTAAAAGGCACAGAGGCTGGTATGGAATACGATGGAATGGTTGCTACTCTGGTTGTTACAGTAACTAAGGATGGAAAAGTGTTGACTCTAGCAACACAAATGCCAGAAGATACCGAGTTTAATAACAAGGTAACACCACCAACACCACCGGTAACACCGCCAACACCACCAGTGACGCCACCAACACCACCGGTAACACCGCCAACACCACCAGTGACGCCACCAACACCACCGGTAACGCCACCAACACCACCAGTGACGCCACCAACACCACCAGTGACGCCACCAACACCACCGGTAACGCCACCAACACCACCAGTGACGCCACCAACACCACCGGTAACACCTCCAACACCACCAGTGACGCCACCAACACCACCAGTGACGCCACCAACACCACCGGTGACGCCACCAACACCACCAGTGACGCCACCAACTCCTGAAACACCTAAGGAAGGTGAATTACCAAATACAGGTGAGCAGTCAACTGCAGTTGTTTCTGCAATCGGTGCAGTCCTTGGACTCTTTGGTTTTGGATTGGTTACCAAGCGTAAAGAAGATGAAGTTTAAACGAATACCTTTTAAGATTGGTTAAGTTTCTGATTCTTATTCAAGAAAATGGAGAGGGCTTAATTGCTCTCTCTTTTTTTCATTTTTTCTTTTTCATTATGAATTCAAGTAAATACAATCTCTTCTGAAAAAATAAATCGTTTTCACTTGACAAAAATTGGTCTATACCATATAATGAAAGAAAGAAAAACGGAGGAAATGGTTATGAAAGTTATTCAAGTGGGTAATCCAATTGAAGGTGGGAAAGTTGCCTTTGATATTTTAAAAGAAAAATTAGAAAATGGTGCTAAAACACTAGGTCTTGCGACAGGAAGTAGCCCTCTCGAGTTTTATCAACAAATCGTTGAAAGTGATCTTGACTTTTCTAACTTAACAAGTGTGAACTTAGATGAATATGTAGGACTTGATGGAGGTAATCCTCAGTCTTACCGTTATTTCATGCAAGAAAATCTTTTCAACAAAAAACCATTTAAAGAAAGCTTCTTACCTCGTGGTGATAAAGACCACGCAGAAGAAGAGGTAGAGCGTTACAATCAAATTCTTGCAGACCATCCAGTAGATTTGCAGATATTGGGAATTGGGCGCAATGGGCATATTGGGTTTAATGAACCTGGCACACCATTTGACAGCCAAACACACCTGGTTGATTTAGATCAGTCTACAATTGAAGCAAATGCTCGATTCTTTGATAAAATCGAAGATGTACCTACCCAAGCAATATCTATGGGAATCAAAAATATCTTGGATGCCAAGTCTATTCTTCTCTTTGCCTACGGTGAGTCAAAAGCAGAAGCTATCGCTGGAACTGTCGAAGGACCAGTTACTGAAAGCCTTCCAGCAAGTAGCCTTCAGAACCATGATGATGTTATTATTATCGCAGATGCTGATGCACTTAGTTTATTAAAGAAATAAAAATTTATTGACTATATAATAGGAAGCTATTCAAAATTTTTTGAATAGCTTTTTAAATTCCGGATATCATAAACTTGATTTTTCAAACTTTTTCATATGTTATATTTTTATAAAAAATGTACGCTATAAAAGGAAAAAATCTAAAAACTTAAAAAAGATAAAATTATAGCAAAAATATATTAAATTATCGACTTTTTGTTTTCGATTTCATTGACTTTTAAATTGAAATATAGTACTATTGTCTTGGATTATTTAATAATTCAATATATTTTAAAAAATAGGGAAAGAAGGAAATATTTAATGGTGAAAAAGTTAAAGAAAAAGCCGTTTTTAATATTTTTTGTATCAGTTCTGACCTTCCTGAGTGCATTGTTCTTATCGACCAATGTCGCTTATGCGGATGGGAAAGAATTAACGGGTGTAGTAACTGATATAAGTGTCCTCAACATGTCGGATTCCAAATTGGAACCGAATTCAGATGGTACTTATCAGATTATTACCAATCGTTCAAATCAGTTCTTTGTTCAATTTGACCTCAAGCAATATGATGGTAAATTGGCCAATGGCGATTACTTTGATGTAGATATTCCTACACCGGTAACTGTCTACAATGGAACGACTGAATTGTTCGATAAGGAAACAAAAGTGAATATCGGTACAGTAGTTGTTACTGCTAATGGTGATAACCAAGGTGGTAAGGCACGTGTTACTTTGAAGAACCTTGATGAGTTCCAAGCTAAAACAGGCGGGGATACCGTTAAAGGCGTGAAAGGAAATTATGCAATTACTTTCTTGTTCAAGAGTGACCAAACAGCAACACCACTAACTTTTGAAAACAAGGGTGTTGGTAAAACAATCACACATACCTTTACATCTAAGACAGTTGACAGCAAGCAAGAAGGTTTCGAAAACTTTGCTAAGGTTGGTAACGATGTAGTAAGTAAAGAATGGACTTCAGCAAAGTTAGCAGCAATTGGTTCAGTAGGTAAAGGTGACGTATACTCTCCATGGAGAATCCGTGTTAACACAGGAAGACAAGACTATGGTAAAAACTTAGTTTTGAATGACTTCCTTCCAAATACATCTGAATTTGCTCCTATCCAGTATATCCCAGAGTCATTGGTAGTTTATTCTTCTGCTACATTGAACGATGGTACTTCTCAAGTTCCGGATGATGCTAAGAAGATGGTAGAAGGTACTGACTATACTGTAGCTTGGAATGAGAACTATACTCAGTTCAAGCTTATCTTTGCAGATGGTTCTAAATCATACTGGGTTGAGTACCATACAACTACACCTGGTGATGGTAGAAAAGTTCAAAACGTTATCCAGTTGACTACAGCGGATGGAACTGCACTTCCTTTCCGCAGTAATCGCACAAATTTAGAATTCAAAGCTGAACGTGTATCTCTTGTAAAAGGACAAATCGAAGCTTCTACAGCCTTCAAGATTAAGATCAACAAGACAAATGCTTTCACATTGGTTCCAGTTGCAGGTGCGGTTTACACAGTTAAGTCAGAAGATGGGACTATCTCTACAGAATTGACTACAAATGAAAAAGGTGTGGCAATCTCTGATGAGTTTGACCAAAAATATGTCGGTAAGACATTCATCATCAAAGAGAAAACAGCTCCTGCTGGATATACTCTTGATGAAAAAGAATACAAGGTAGTTCTTGGAGCTGAAGGTTCTAAGATTAACCTTCAAGACGAACCAATCGCAGCAGATTTCTCAATCACTGCTAAGAAAGTAATTGCTGGAAATCGTCCAGTAGCCTTGAAAGATGGTGAGTTCAAGTTTGATTTGTACAATGCAAACAACTTGACTACTCCAATTGCTTCAACAACAAACAAAGCAGATGGAAGCATCACATTTGAAGGTTTGAAAGCTAAAGGTCCTGGTACCTACAACTATGTCATCAAAGAAAATACTGAAACAAAAGTTCCAGGTATCACATTTGATGAAAACTCATACGAAGTAACAGTCGTTGTTAAAGCTGAAGGTGGAACACTTAAAGCTGAGGTTACAACTCAAACACCTACTTTAACAAACACATATGAGCCATCACCAGCTCGTGCTACATTCAAAGCAACAAAAGAATTGGTTGGTAAAGAACTTGCTAATGAACAATTTGAGTTTGAATTGAGTGAAGGTGGTAACGTCATTGCAACGTCTTCAAATGGTAAGACAGTCAATGGTGTTGAAGCAGCAACAAATGAAGTAGTCTTCTCAGTTCTTTACACTGAAGCTGGAGACCACGAATATACAATTACAGAAAAAGCTGGTACAGCAGAAGGAGTTACATACTCTAAAGAAAGCTACACAGTTCATGTTAAAGTTGTAGATAATGGTGAAGGTAAACTCGTAGCTACTGTTACAGAAGCAAATGAAGCTCGTAAGTTTACAAACACATATAAAGCAACTCCAGCAGAAGCTGTGATCAAAGCAACTAAAGAATTAGTTGGTAAAGAACTTGCTAAAGAACAATTTGAGTTTGAATTGAGTGAAGGCGGAAACGTCATCGCAACATCATCAAACGGTAAAGAAGTTGAGGGTGTTGAAGTTGCAACAAACGAAGTAGCCTTCAAACTTTCATACACTGAAGCAGGCGAGCACGAATACGTGTTGACAGAAAAAGCTGGATCAGTAGCAGGAGTTGAATACTCTAAAGAAAGCCACACAATCCATGTCTCAGTAGTAGATAATGGCGAAGGCAAACTAGTTGCAACTGTTAAAGAAGCAGATTCAACTCGTAAGTTTACAAACAAATATAAAGTATCACCAACAGAAGCAGTTATCAAAGCAACTAAAGAATTAGTTGGTAAAGAACTTGCTAAAGAACAATTTGAGTTTGAATTGAGTGAAGGCGGAAAGGTCATCGCAACATCATCAAATGGTAAAGAAGTTGAGGGTGTTGAAGTTGCAACAAACGAAGTAGCCTTCAAACTTTCATACACTGAAGCAGGCGAGCACGAATACGTGTTGACAGAAAAAGCTGGATCAGTAGCAGGAGTTGAATACT
>NZ_JASHDV010000001.1:0-614944 GCF_047463455.1 Streptococcus timonensis | reverse complement strand
TGACTCAGAGTTAAGTGACGATAGCCTAGGAGATACACCTGTTCCCATGCCGAACACAGCAGTTAAGCCCTAGAACGCCGGAAGTAGTTGGGGGTTGCCCCCTGTGAGATATGGAAGTCGCTTAGCTAGAGGGAGTTTAGCTCAGCTGGGAGAGCATCTGCCTTACAAGCAGAGGGTCAGCGGTTCGATCCCGTTAACTCCCATAGGTCCCGTAGTGTAGCGGTTATCACGTCGCCCTGTCACGGCGAAGATCGCGGGTTCGATTCCCGTCGGGACCGTAATAACGAAAGTTATTTGACTCGTTAGCTCAGTTGGTAGAGCAATTGACTTTTAATCAATGGGTCACTGGTTCGAGCCCAGTACGGGTCATCATTGCGGGTTTGGCGGAATTGGCAGACGCACCAGATTTAGGATCTGGCGCTTAACGGCGTGGGGGTTCAAGTCCCTTAACCCGCATAATAGAAATAGGCCGGCTTAGCTCAGTTGGTAGAGCATCTGATTTGTAATCAGAGGGTCGCGTGTTCAAGTCATGTAGCCGGCATTTTTTTAATATTCAGAGTCATGAATGCGAACGTAGTTCAGTGGTAGAACACCACCTTGCCAAGGTGGGGGTCGCGGGTTCGAATCCCGTCGTTCGCTTAGAGAGGCCGGGGTGGCGGAACTGGCAGACGCACAGGACTTAAAATCCTGCGATTGGTAACGATCGTACCGGTTCGATTCCGGTCCTCGGCATAAATGAGCACCCTTAGCTCAACTGGATAGAGTACCTGACTACGAATCAGGCGGTTAGAGGTTCGACTCCTCTAGGGTGCATTTTTTTATTTACTTCGGGAAGTAGCTCAGCTTGGTAGAGTACTTGGTTTGGGACCAAGGTGTCGCAGGTTCGAATCCTGTCTTCCCGATTGATGGCGGTGTAGCTCAGCTGGCTAGAGCGTCCGGTTCATACCCGGGAGGTCGGGGGTTCGATCCCCTTCGCCGCTATAATGATCTTGTCGGACCTTTAGCTCAGCTGGTTAGAGCTCTCGGCTCATAACCGAGTGGTCGTAGGTTCAAGTCCTACAAGGTCCATTGGAATGATGGAGGATTACCCAAGTCCGGCTGAAGGGAACGGTCTTGAAAACCGTCAGGCGTGTAAAAGCGTGCGTGGGTTCGAATCCCACATCCTCCTTTATTTATTATTAACGCGGGATGGAGCAGCTCGGTAGCTCGTCGGGCTCATAACCCGAAGGTCGTAGGTTCAAATCCTGCTCCCGCAATATTGGCTCGGTAGCTCAGTTGGTAGAGCAATGGATTGAAGCTCCATGTGTCGGCGGTTCGATTCCGTCTCGCGCCATTTTTTTAATAAGATACTATGCGGGTGTAGTTTAGTGGTAAAACTACAGCCTTCCAAGCTGTTGTCGCGAGTTCGATTCTCGTCACCCGCTTTGAACTTTGTTCAAGTACCAAGTTTTTTACTTGGGCGCGTAGCTCAGGTGGTTAGAGCGCACGCCTGATAAGCGTGAGGTCGGTGGTTCGAGTCCACTCGTGCCCATTAATAGGAGAATTACTCAAGAGGCTGAAGAGGACGGTTTGCTAAATCGTTAGGTCGGGTAACCGGCGCAAGGGTTCGAATCCCTTATTCTCCGTAATTAAAGAGCTGTATAGCTCTTTTTTTATTGTCTTTGTCTTATATTATTTTTTATAACTGTTAAACATTTGATATAATGTAAGTGAAATCACTACAACAAATAGTTGAACTTCAAAGGAGTTTATTATGGAAGAAAAGAGTATTTTAGGAGGGTTGCTTGTTCTATTCATGAGTTTTTTTATGTTTGGCTGTAGTAGTCAAAGTTCCGAAAATTCCAGTCAGGATCTTAGTTTATCAACAACTGTCAATCAATCAAATACTAGCCAACAAACATCCGTAGAGTCTAAGAAAAATTTTAAAGATTTCTACAAGCCAGTTTTTGATAATTACCAAAAAATTCTTTCTACACCGAAGGATGTTAATGCAATCGCTGAACTCTATAAGACTTTACATAGGGGTGAACGCCCTATCAATAGTTGGTCAGTTGAAAATGCGGTTTATCAAGCTGATAAGATGAGTTATTCCTATGCGGATCTTAATCAAGATGGTGTAGAGGAATTATTAATAGGCGTTGAACAATCTAATGGTGATTATTTTATTTCGGGTCTTTATTATCTTGTAAATGAGAAACCGATACTTTTAGCAGAGGGCTTTGTAGCAGGTCATGGTGGGGCTAGAAATTTTATGAATATCTATAAGGATGGAGATATCTTAGAATTAAGCTGGTCATCTGGTACAGGTGAAGGTAGGGGAGTACTTTATCATCTGAATTCTGGCCAGCAAGCAGCAAGTAAAGTTCAGGAACAGGACATTCGTGTACCAGGTAACAAAAGTTTGCATTCTGACTTTGGAAAAGCAGAGGCAGAATTAATGAATTTCAAGCAACTAGATTGGCACAAATTTGAAACTCCTACTAGCTCTTCGATTTCTGAGGAAAATCAAAAAGCTCCTTGGAATGCCAACAAATCTGCTAAATTGGAAGCTTTTATTAAATACTGGGGAGAAAGACTTGGTCAACCTAATTACAAAAAGGGGATTGCTGGAGGCGATGTCGGCGCAGATAATCTCTATACCTTTGGGGATGGGCCGAGTGTCAAAATGGACGCAGAGTATACAGATACTGGTTTAGGAAATGCTCAATATCGAATTGTAGAACGCTATAGTAACTGGGAAAAATTTCCAGATGTTCATAGTTACTTCTTTGCGATAACCAATACAGGAGAAGCGATTGTTTTTCATTCTCCAACAACAAATGGTGGAATCATGTACTTAAAACCGACAGAAAATACAGAAATCCAAGCAGAGTTTAAACGCTTGGTTGAGGAAGACTAAAAGAAAAAGAGTTTAGCTTGGCTAAGCTCTTTTTTTAAAAAAATACTATTTCGATATCGAAATAGTTGACAGCTGTAACTCAGAGTGTTACAATAGTTAAAAACTTCGATATAGAATAAAAAAGGAGACAAAATGGACAAGATGTTAGGGGGCTACCAAGCTCTACAAATTCGATTGTTGAATGGGCGTATCTTTCAAAAGTTGCTTAGCAAGGAACATGGTGCTCAATACCGAAGTGAACAGGGAAAAATTTTAACGATTTTGTGGAAGCAAGAGTTGGGGTGTGCTACCGCGACCGATATCGCTCTTGCGACGGGTCTAGCCAATAATACATTGACCAGTATGGTTAAGAAATTGGAAGAACAAGGTTTGGTCACGATTCAACCTTGCACGCAGGATAAAAGGAAAAAATATATTTCTTTGACAGACCTCGGTTGGGCACAAAAAGAAATTGGAGACCGTGTCAGCAAAGAACTAGGAGAGATTTTTTATCAAGGGTTTTCAGATGAAGAAATCCGAGAATTTGAAGCCTATCAAGAGCGAATTATCTCAAATCTAAAAGCTAAAGAAAATGAAATCTAGGGAAAAGAAGTAACAGTTATGATCGGAATTACAGGTGTAACAGGGAAATTAGGCTCCTATGTGGCTGACCTTGTCGATAAAAAAGGAATCGCTTCAGTCCATCTAGCAAGAAGCCCAGAGCGTGCAAAAGTTTACGCGTCTGCAGAAATCCGTAAAATAGTGTATGCCAATACTCCAGAGGTGGTTGAGGCCTTTAAGAGTATCGATACCTTGTTGATGGTATCTGCTCGGGAAAATCCAGAGCGTGTCAAGGAGCACAAGGAGTTTTTAGATGCTGCAAAACTAGCAGGGGTGCAGCATATTGTTTATACCTCCTTTTATGGGGCAGATGAGAAGGCAACTTTTACCTTGTCTCGAGATCATGCCCAGACGGAAGCCTATATCAAGGAGTTAGGGTTCACCTACACTTTTTTGAGAGATAATTTTTACTTGGACTTTCTGATTGATATGGCGCTTGAAAATGGAGAGATTCGTGGTCCGGCTGGCAGTGGCCTTGTGTCAGCTGTTGCCCGTAGGGATACATCTAAGGTTGCAGCAGAAATTCTTTTAAATCCTGAGGAGTGGGAAAATCAAAGCCTGAATTTGACAGGACCAGAGGATCTTTCCATGGAAGAAATCGTAGCGCTTCTCTCAAAGGAGACCGGTAAGGACATCACGTATCTAGATGAATCAGTAGAAGAAGCCTATGAGTCACGAAAAAAATGGCCAGCACAAACTTGGGAGTACGATGCATGGGTCAGTACCTATACAGCGATTAAAGCTGGCGAACAGGCTGGGGTTTCAACAGATATCGAAAAAGTCCTAAGGCATCCAGCAAGCAGCCTTTTGGATATTCTTAGAGATAAAAAACTTATTGAGGAAAAAAATGATTGAATACAAACATGTAGCCTTGCGCTACACGGATAAGGATATTTTAAAAGATGTCAATCTCCGCATTGAAAATGGAGAATTCATGGTGCTAGTGGGTCCTTCGGGATCTGGTAAGACCACCATGATCAAGATGATTAACCGTCTTTTGGAGCCGACAGATGGCAATATCTATATGGATGGGAAACGTATCAAGGACTATGATGAACGGGAGTTACGTCTCAGTACCGGCTATGTCCTTCAAGCCATTGCCTTATTTCCTAACTTGACGGTTGCGGAAAATATAGCTCTCATTCTTGAAATGAAGGGCTGGAGCAAAGAGCAAATCGCTTCTAAAACAGAAGAACTCTTGAACAAGGTTGGCCTGCCTGCTGCAGATTATGCCCATCGTTTACCAAGCGAGTTATCTGGTGGCGAGCAACAGCGGATTGGCATTGTGCGAGCTATCATTGGGGAACCAAAGATTCTATTGATGGACGAACCTTTTTCAGCCTTGGATGCCATCTCTCGTAAGCAGTTGCAGGCTCTTACAAAAGATTTACATAAAGAATTCGGCATGACGACCATCTTCGTAACCCATGATACGGACGAGGCCTTAAAATTAGGGGATCGAATTGCAGTTTTACAGGATGGAAAAATACGCCAGGTTGCAAAACCTGAAACAATTTTACAAGCACCTGCGACAGACTTTGTAGCAAACTTGTTTGGAGGTAGCCTTCATGTCTAATTTGATTTCAACATTTCAGGAGCGTTTTAGTGAATGGTTAACTGCTCTGGGACAACACTTACAATTATCTCTTTTGACCTTATTGGTTGCTATTTTTCTGACCATTCCACTTGCGGTTTATCTAAATAGCCACAAAAAAGCGGCGAATTGGGTGCTACAAATTGCGGGTATCTTCCAGACCATTCCCTCAATGGCTTTATTGGGTCTCTTTATTCCTTTCATGGGGATTGGAACCTTACCAGCTCTCACAGCTCTAGTCATTTACGCTATTTTCCCGATTTTGGAAAATACAATCACAGCCTTGAACGGCATTGATCCTAGTCTTGAGGAGGCAGGGGTTGCTTTTGGAATGACTAAGTGGGAGCGACTCAAGAAGTTTGAAATTCCACTGGCCATGCCTGTCATTGTATCGGGGGTTCGTACAGCAACTGTTATGATCATTGGGACAGCGACTTTAGCTGCTCTTGTGGGAGCTGGTGGATTGGGCTCCTTTATCCTTTTGGGAATTGATCGTCGGAATGCTAGTCTCATTTTAATCGGTGCAATCTCATCAGCCATCTTGGCCATTCTCTTTAATGTTATTCTCAAATGGTTGGAAAAGGCAAAGTTGCGTACGATTGTTGCAGCCTTTGCAGTGATGGTCCTTGGTTTGGGAGCTAGTTATGCTCCAAGCATGATTCCTAACAAAGAAAAAGAAAATCTGGTTATAGCTGGGAAGTTGGGACCTGAACCTGAGATTCTCATGAATATGTACAAGCTTCTCATTGAGGAAAATACTGATATGACGGTGACGGTCAAGCCTAACTTTGGGAAGACAGATTTCCTTTATCAAGCGCTGAAAAAGGGTGATATCGATATCTATCCAGAATTTTCTGGAACAGTGACAGAGAGTCTCCTCCAACCATCTCCACAAATTGGGCATGACCCAGAAAAGGTTTACGAGGTGGCTCGTGACGGCATTGCCAAACAGGATCAACTAGCCTTTCTTAAACCCATGGCTTATCAAAATACTTATGCTATAGCAGTTCCCAAAAAAATTGCGCGAGAATATGGACTTAAGACGATTTCAGACTTGAAAAAAATAGAAGGACAGCTCAAGGCGGGATTCACTCTGGAGTTTAATGACCGTGAGGATGGAAACAAGGGCTTGCAGTCTGTTTATGGATTAAATCTCAATGTAGCCACTATGGAACCAGCTCTTCGCTACCAAGCCATCCAGTCAGGTGACATTCAAATTACAGATGCTTACTCAACAGATGCTGAAATTGCTAGGTATGACTTGATGATTTTAGAAGATGATCAACACCTCTTCCCACCTTATCAAGGGGCTCCACTGATGAAGCAGGAGCTACTTAAGAAGCATCCAGAATTGGAAGCTGTATTAAATCAGTTAGCTGGTAAAATCACCGAGAGCCAGATGAGTCAGATGAACTATCAAGTCGGAGTAGAAGGCAAGTCTGCTGAAGAAGTTGCACGGGACTTTCTCCTTCAAGAAGGAATTCTTCAAAAATAAAAGTAAAAAGACTTTATACTAACATAAAACCCATCTTTTTTTAAAAAAAGATGGGTTTTGCTATTAGAACAAAATGAGTATGAGTTTTAGCAAGATTGCTAGTGTAATCTTAATGCTTTAGTGAGACTTGTTAAAAGTGTCTATCTAGCTAAAATAAAAGTTATCGGGAGTTCATAGCTAAAACATCTAAGTAAAAGCTCACTACTTGGTCTTCCTTATAAGATTTCCCTTTTTTGAGCCACCAGGTTAGTGTTTCGATAAAATTAGTTACGACAAAATGTTTGAGGTAGGAAGCAGGAATATTAGGATAGGCAACTTGCAAGTCCTCTGCTACCATGGGATAAACATGATGTTCTAGCTCTTTCTGTAATTGACGGAGGAAGTAGTCATTTTTTGAGAAAAGGAGGCTGGTGATATGGTCTTGATTTTTCTTAAAATGCAAAAAGATATGAGTTAAATAATCCTTTGTAGTTATATTTTCCTCACGTTCAAAAAGATGATGGAAGAGATAACGGCAGAGCTCGTCTAGGAGTAATTCTTTACTTTCATAATGGCTATAAAAGGTGGAACGACCAACATCTGCTATGTCTATTATCTCCTGAACGGTAATCGTTTCGAAGTTTTTTTGATTTAGTAATTGTAAAAAAGCAGCATAGATAGCTTTTCGAGTCTTGATGATGCGGCGATCTTGAGAAATCATATTGACACTTTGAACAAACTGTTCAGTATCGTACAAAGAGAACGGTTTGCTTCTGTCCTTTCATTGAGTTTTATTGGATAATAATAATGAACAAGATGTTCATGAATCTATTATAACAAAGGAATGAGGAATATGAAGACAAAACATGCTGTATGGGTAGCTTTTTTCTTAAATTTGAGTTTTTCAGTGCTAGAGTTTATTTTCGGAAGTATTTTTAATTCTAGTGCAGTTCTAGCAGATGCTGTTCATGATTTGGGCGATGCTCTTGCGATTGGTTTATCTGCTTGTCTAGAAACAGTCTCTAATCGTCAGGAGGATAAGCGCTATACTCTTGGTTATAAACGATTTAGTCTTCTAGGAGCCATACTGACATCCGTAATACTTTTGACAGGATCATTCATGATGATTATAGAGAATATTCCTCGCTTGATAAAACCAGAAGTAGTAGATTATCAAGGAATGCTTGTATTAGGAATTATTGCTATTATTATAAATTTACTGGCTAGTCTCATTGTTCGAAAAGGAAAGACTAAAAATGAGTCCATTCTCAGTCTTCATTTTCTGGAGGATATTTTAGGTTGGCTAGCTGTTATTGTGGTATCAGGGGTCTTGTACCTAACGGATTGGTACATCCTTGATCCACTTCTATCCCTTTTAATTTCTAGCTTTATACTCTGGAAAGCTATCCCTCGTTTTTGGTCTAGTCTTAAGATATTCCTAGATGCAGTTCCTGAGGGGCTCGATAGCGAAAAGCTAGAGCAGGATTTATTATCAGTTGAAAATGTCAAAAGTATCAACCAATTGAATATATGGTCCATGGATGGTCTAGAAAATAATGCTATCGTTCACTTATGTATAGAGGATTGGACGCGCATGGAAGATAGTAAAGAAGATGTACGCTGTTTTTTAAGACAAAATGGAGTTCACAATATTACTATTGAAGTGGATAGTAGTCCAATGAATCATGCCCAACACAAACGATGCCTTGAAGATATTGAAGGCATAAAAGCTCACGAACACTAGAGAAGTTTTGGAAAGGTTGATACTATTTTTCATTTGCTTGTATACAAATAGGTAAAATGAGTGTAAACTAAAAGTAATAAAAGAAGTAGGGGAAAATATGTATTACAAAACCTTAAACAACAATGTCAAAATGCCACAATTAGGATTTGGAGTCTTTCAGACTCCAGTAGATGAAACAAAGCGAGCAGTTCTTGATGCTATAGAGGTTGGATATCGTTCTTTTGATACCGCTCAAATCTATGGCAATGAAGCAGGTGTGGGGGAAGCTATCTTGGAATCGGGTCTTCCACGTGAAGAATTCTTCATTACGACAAAGATTTGGATTTCGAATGCTGGCTATGAAAAGGCCAAGGCTTCGATTGAAGAATCCTTGAAAAAACTTCAAACAGATTATATTGATCTTTTGTTGGTTCACCAACCTTTCGGTGATTACTATGGCACTTACAGAGCTATGGAAGAAGCCTATAAGGGAGGGCAGGTCCGTGCCATTGGTGTTTCTAATTTTTCACCAAATCGCTTTATTGATCTTCAGTATTTTGTGGAGATTAAGCCAGCTATCAATCAGATAGAAAACCATGTATTCTATCAACAAAAAGAAGCCAAAAAGTATTTGGAGAAGTATAATTGTCAAATTGAATCTTGGGGGCCCTTTGCTGAAGGAAAAAATGATTTCTTCAATACCCCTCTCTTGAAAGAGATTGGAGAAAAATATGGCAAATCCGTAGCCCAAGTAGCCCTACGTTTCTTACTCCAAAGTGACGTGGTTGTTATTCCTAAGTCGGTTCGTAAAGAACGGATGCAAGAGAACTTTGATATTTTTGACTTTGAGTTAACAGAAGATGAAATGAAGAGCATAGAAGGATTGGACAAAGGAAGTACACTCTTTCATAATCATCAAGAACCAGAAACTGCAGAAAGATATTTATCTTTTTTAAGCTAGTCTAATTCTATCATCATCAAATAGGGGGATAATCGATTAAAAGTTTCCTTCGGAAGTTTTCCTCTTACAAAATGGGCTATAAAAGTGTATACTAGAATTAGTAAGAAACAGAGAGGATCGTTTTTATGAAATCAGCAGTTTATAGTAAAGCAGGACAGATTGGTCTTGTTGAAGTGGAGCGTCCACAGATTAAGGAAGCAGATGATGTTATTATCCGTATCGTTAGAACTTGTGTCTGCGGTTCGGATTTGTGGACTTATCGTAATCCTAAAATAAAAGAAGGCCGTTTGAACAGTGGTCACGAAGCTATCGGAATTGTCGAAGAAATTGGAGAGGCTATCACGACAGTGAAACCAGGAGATTTTGTCATTGCCCCATTTACTCATGGTTGTGGGGAATGTGATGCTTGTCATGATGGTTTTGATGGAACTTGTGATCGTCATTTGGGCAATAGCAACTGGTCTACTGGTGTTCAAGCAGAGTACATTCGTTTCCATTATGCCAATTGGTCCCTAGTCAAAATTCCTGGGCAACCTTCTGACTATACAGAGGCTATGCTCAAATCTTTCTTAAGTCTAGCAGATGTTATGCCAACAGGTTACCATGCAGCGCGTGTGGCTGATGTCAAGCCAGGAGACAAGGTTGTCGTAATTGGAGATGGTGCGGTAGGACAGTGCGCAGTGATTGCTGCTAAGATGAGAGGCGCTTCGCAAATAGTTCTCATGAGCCGTTACAAGGACCGTCAGGAAATGGCCTTGGCCTCGGGTGCTACAGCGGTAGTTGAAGAACGTGGTGAAGAAGGAATCGCCAAGGTCCGCGAGGTTCTTGGTGGTGGAGCAGATGTGGCTCTCGAATGTGTTGGAACAGAAGCGGCTATTGACCAAGCTTTAGGAGTGCTTCATAATGGAGGACGAATGGGCTTTGTCGGTGTACCTCACTACAATAATCGTGCGATTGGTTCAACTTTTGCTCAAAACATTACAGTAGCAGGTGGAGCGGCTTCGGTAACAACTTACGATAAACAAATCTTGTTAAAAGCTGTCCTTGATGGAGATATTAATCCAGGGCGTGTCTTTACAGATAGCTATCATTTAGAAGATATTGATCAAGCATATAAAGATATGGACGAGCGTAAGGCTATTAAGTCTATAATTGTGATTGAATAAAAAAATGGGTGCTAGCACCCATTTTTTTGTAAGTTTTTTTATTTATAATTTAATGTACTTTCTCTTAATGTCAATCTAGTCCCTAACATGGTCAAACTAGGAACTTTGCGACCATGGAGCACTTGTTTGTTAAGGATATCCATGCCGGTACGCCCCATCTCCTCTGTATAAACGGTAATACTGGAAAGAGGTGGAAAAACCTGTTTGGTAAGAATAGTGTCATTGAAGGATATCATACTTACTCGCTCGGGGAGTCCAATTCCAGCTTCTTGGAGAGCTCTCAAAGCGCCGATTGCGAGACTATCACTAGCCGCAAAAAATGCTGGTGGTAGTTTATCTCCTAAGGAATCTATGGCCTCCTTCATTAAATCATAACCAGATTGGGCACTAAACTGTCCTTGAAAGACAAGCTCCTCATGATAGATCCCTTTTTCTTGTGTATAAGATTTATAGTATTTTAAACGTTTATCTTGGATGAGTTCTTCTTGGTCGGTTGTGACTTCAAGTCCAGTAAGGATTCCGATTTTTTTAATGCCATGTTCAGTGTAGAAATCAATTACTTGTTTTATAGCATTTTCAAAATCTGTAATGACGCAGGTGTGGCCAAGAGAGAGTGTGTCACTGTCTATAAAAACGAGAGGCTTTTGATATTCTTCAAAAGAAGAGATTTGTTCTTGGCTAAATTTACCAATACAGAGAATACCAATGACTTCCTCGCTAAGCGTGAAGGGTTGGTCATTAAAATAGCGTAAGATTTCGTAGTCCAATTCTTGGGCTCTTTTTTCAATCCCTAAACGAATTTGATAGTAGTAGAGGTCTTCAAGCTCGCCTTGCTCACTTACCCATTGGATGATGGCAATCTTTTGCTTTAGTTTATGGGATTGGCCTGTTTTAAGATGCTTGGTATACCCTAACTCTTCAGCAACTGTCAAGATACGATGTCGGGTTTCCTCTGTTACAGACAGACTTTGGTCACGATTGAGAACACGGGATACAGTTGCAATTGAAACAGATGCTAATTGAGCAATATCTTTTAGTGTAGCCATAATAACCTCCTTTTTAGGTTATTATATCATATTTTCTTTCTTTTTACCTATTATTTAGTAAAATATGGGTAAAAAATATTGACCTAGGCAAAACCCTTGGGTACAATAGAAGAAAACGATTACAAGTTAAGCTTACATTAACCAAAAATCAAAGGAGAATTCATATGACACTACATTTAACTGCAGAAGAACTTCGCAAAGATTTTTTAGCTATTTTTGGTCAGGAAGCAGACCAAACTTTCTTTTCACCTGGTCGTATCAACTTGATTGGGGAACATACTGATTACAACGGTGGCCATGTTTTTCCAGCAGCTATTTCACTAGGAACTTACGGAGCTGCGCGTAAGCGTGATGACCAAGTCTTGCGTTTCTACTCCGCAAACTTTGAAGACAAAGGAATTATCGAAGTTCCTCTAGCTGACCTTAAGTTTGAGAAAGAGCACAACTGGACCAACTATCCAAAAGGTGTCCTTCATTTCTTGCAAGAAGCTGGGCATGTGATTGATAAAGGTTTTGATTTCTATGTCTATGGGAATATCCCAAATGGTGCGGGCTTGTCCTCTTCAGCATCCTTGGAGCTTTTGACTGGTGTCGTGGCAGAATATCTCTTTGACCTAAAATTGGATCGTCTAGATTTAGTAAAAATCGGGAAATTGACAGAGAATAACTTTATTGGTGTTAACTCTGGTATCATGGACCAATTTGCTATTGGTATGGGGGCAGATCAACGTGCTATTTACCTTGATACTAATAGTTTAGAATACGACTTGGTTCCTCTTGATTTGAAGGACAATGTCGTAGTTATCATGAATACTAATAAACGTCGTGAACTAGCAGATTCTAAGTACAATGAACGCCGTGCTGAATGTGAAAAAGCAGTGGAAGAACTTCAGGTTGCCTTGGATATCCAAACCTTGGGTGAATTAGATGAGTGGGCTTTTGATGAATACAGCTACCTGATCAAAGACGCAAATCGTTTGAAACGTGCTCGCCACGCAGTTCTTGAAAACCAACGTACCCTTAAAGCGCAAGCCGCTCTTCAAGCGGGGGATTTGGACAAGTTTGGTCGTTTGATGAATGCGTCACATGTTTCTCTTGAGCACGACTATGAAGTAACTGGTGTGGAATTGGATACCCTTGTTCATACAGCTTGGGCTCAAGAAGGTGTTCTTGGTGCTCGTATGACAGGAGCAGGTTTTGGTGGTTGTGCGATTGCCTTGGTTCAAAAAGATGCAGTTGAAGCCTTTAAAGAAGCTGTTGGCAAACACTATGAAGAAATTGTTGGTTACGCTCCAAGCTTCTATATTGCTGAAGTTGCAGGTGGTACTCACGTTTTAGACTAGGAGAGAAGGATATGGAAGCTGTAATATTTGATTTAGATGGCTTATTAGCCGATACTGAAATCATTTCTCTAAAAGTTTATCAAGAATTGCTTAGAGATTTTGGAATTCCTTTCACAGAAGAAACTTATTCTAGAGACTACAGTGGACATAGGGAAGAGGAGAATGTTCAACGATTTTTGGATACCTATGATTTACCCTGGAACTTTGACCAAACCTTGGATAAAGTTTATGAACTGGAAGCTCAAATCTTAGCCAAAGGTGTAAATTTAAAAAAAGGTGCTAAAAATTTGCTTACTTATTTGCAAAGAGAAGGCATTCCAATCGCTTTAGCAACTTCAAGTGTTGAATCTCGGGCTAGAATGATATTGGATAGCAATGGTATACTGTCCCTATTTGACCATTTAGTTTTTGCAAAAGATGTAAAGCGAAGCAAACCATACCCTGATATATTTTTAAAGGCCTGTAGTGATTTGAACGTTTTACCAGAGAATTGCTTGGTACTAGAGGATAGTGAAGCAGGGATTGAAGCGGCATCTAGAGCTGGGATTCCAGTTATTTGTATTCCAGATTTAAAAATACCAGCACAGTCTTTCTTAAATAAAACAGAACAAGTTTTTCAGGATTTGGATGCTGTTAGAGACTATTTAGAAAGTAAGAAGGAGGTTTTCTAGTGACCTTAGTAGAAACATATGTGACCAAAGTCATTGCAAAAAGTACCTTTGAAGAGTTGGATCGTATCTATCTGACCAATCGTGTTTTAGCACTGGTGGGAGATGGTGCTCTGGAAGTTAAGACTGACCAAGATAACTTGATTGAACTAAAAGATCAGCTTGTCGAGGAAGCCGTTCGATTGGGAACGATTGAAGATAGTCAGGCTGCGCGTGAGATTCTCGGTGCTGATCTCATGGACTTGGTAACACCTTGTCCAAGTCAGGTTAATCGTGATTTTTGGAATACCTATGCCCAGTCACCAGAGCAGGCAATTGCGGATTTCTACCAACTCAGTCAGAAGAATGACTACATCAAACTGAAGGCTATCGCAAAGAATATTGCTTATCGTATTCCGTCTGACTACGGTGAACTAGAAATTACCATCAATCTCTCTAAACCTGAAAAGGATCCAAAGGAGATTGCGGCAGCTAAGTTGGTCAAGTCGAGCAACTATCCTCAATGTCAGCTTTGTATGGAAAATGAAGGCTATCATGGTCGTGTCAACCATCCAGCTAGAAGCAATCACCGGATTATCCGTTTTGATATTTCTGGGCAGGAGTGGGGCTTCCAGTATTCGCCTTACGCTTACTTTAATGAGCACTGTATTTTCCTAGATAGCCAGCACCGTCCTATGGCCATTAGTCGCCAAAGTTTCGAACGTTTGTTAGCGATTGTGGAGCAATTTCCTGGTTATTTTGCAGGTTCGAATGCTGATTTGCCAATCGTGGGTGGTTCTATCCTGACCCATGATCATTATCAAGGGGGACGCCATGTTTTCCCAATGGAAGTAGCTCCTATTCAGAAAAGCTTTACCTTTTCAGGTTTTGAATCTGTCAAAGCAGGGATTGTTCAATGGCCCATGTCAGTGATTCGATTGAACTCGGATTCGAAAGACGATTTGACAGAGCTAGCGGATAAAATCTTGCTGACTTGGCGTCAGTATTCTGACCCAAGTGTACAGGTCTTGGCAGAAAGTAATGGAACACCGCATCATACCATCACTCCGATAGCCCGTAAACGAGATGGGCAGTTTGAGTTGGATTTGGTCTTGCGGGATAATCAAACATCTCCAGAACATCCAGATGGTATCTATCATCCCCACAAGGATGTCCAGCATATCAAGAAGGAAAATATCGGCTTGATAGAAGTTATGGGATTGGCAATCTTGCCACCACGCTTGAAGAAAGAAGTGGAGCAAGTAGTAGCTTATCTAGTCGGAGAAGAAGTATCAGTTGCAACTTATCACCAAGAATGGGCAGATGAGTTGAAAGAAAATCATCCTGGATTGACTGATAAAGATCAAGCTCTCGAAATTGTCCAAGAATCTGTGGGTAAAATCTTCGCTCGGGTATTGGAAGATGCAGGGGTTTACAAGCAAACAGAAGAAGGACAAGCCGCCTTTATGCGATTTGTAAATCATGTTGGACTTATGCCATAGTGTCAGGACCTTCCTCTTGCAGACCAGTATAAAATATAGTATGATAGTGTCGTTTGAAAGACTAGGAGGAATGTATGAAGGACTTTCACTTTGATGCCATATCAGCATTTGAAAATTATGAAATTAAGGAGATGAGAGATGGCCATGTAACCATTACTACCAAGGTCGTGAACTCTTCTCTTAACTATTATGGCAATGCCCATGGAGGTTATCTGTTCACCTTGTGTGACCAAATTAGTGGCTTAGTCGTTATTTCTCTAGATTTGGATGTTGTAACCTTACAGTCTTCCATCAATTACTTAAAAGCTGCCTATCTTGGAGATGAATTAACCATCAAGGGAGAGTGTGTCCATAAAGGACGTACCACCTGTGTCGTAGACGTAGATCTCATCAACCAAGATGGAAAAAACGTCTGCAAAGCAACCTTTACCATGTTTATAACAGGTGAGCGCTCAGAAGAAAAAAGAATTAGAATTTAGAAATATAAAAAAGAGGCATAAGCCTCTTTTTTATATTTACTTTTTCCGTCTAGTGCTCAATTATCTTATTCACTAAATCTTAAAAAATAGCCATCTGGGTCTAGAACTGCAAATTCATGAGGGTAGATATATTGTTCACCAACACGAAATTCTCTTTTAGTCAAAGGACGATGAATAGGATAGTTAGACTCGATTACTTTCTGATAGAGCCTAGGGACATCCTTGATGCCAAAGGAAATGTTGACTCCACGACCAAAGGGGTAGGTCAGTTCAACTAATTCTTCATCTGTCCCCTCCTCTAACATTAGCTGGCAATCTTCAAGCGATAAGAAGAGGAAGTTTTCTTCTGGTCGCTCGTATTCGATCGTAAAACCCAGTAAATCGCAGTAGAAGGAACGAGACTGTTCTAAATTTGAGACTATAAACTCGGGAATAACTGCATTGTAGTTCATATAGAAACTCCTTACAATTCAATCTCCAAGACAATCGGTGTATGGTCTTGGCGTGCGCCTGAGTCAATCATGTCTGACTTGGTAACTTTGTCTGCTACACGGTTACTTGTGAGCCAGTAGTCGATTCTCCAGCCTGTGTTGTTGATTTTTGAAGTCTTGCTGCGTTGTGCCCACCAAGTGTAGCGTTCTGGAACATCGTCATGGATATGGCGGAAGGTATCTGTGAATCCTTTGGCTAAAAGGTTTGTAAATCCTTCACGTTCTTCGTCTGTAAATCCTGGTGAACGACGGTTGCTAGCTGGGTTGGCAAGGTCAATTTCCTTGTGGGCAACGTTGTAGTCTCCGGTTGCTAGGACAGGTTTTTGTTTATCTAATTCAGCCAAGTACTCTGCATATTTGACATCCCAAACTTGACGTTCTTCCAAACGTTTGAGGCCATCACCAGCGTTAGGTGTGTAGACCTGAGTCACGAAAAATGTACCAAATTCTAGAGTGATGATGCGGCCTTCAGAGTCCATGGTAGAAGGAGCACCGATTTCCGGAAAGCTAATAGTTGGAGTGAGTTCTTTCTTATAGAGAAACATAGTTCCAGCATAACCTTTACGAGCAGGTTCTTGAGAGGAACGCCAAGTGTTTTCGTAGCCTGGGAAGAGTTCTTCAAGCACCTCTAGGTGTTTCTTAGTAGGTCCTGTAGCTGAAAGCTTGGTTTCTTGGATGGCAATGATATCAGCATTTTCAGCAACCAAGGTTTGTAGGACATCTTGTGACAATTTCGCACGCGCAGAGTCACTCGTGAGTGCAGCATTTAGGGAATCAATGTTCCATGAGATAAGTTTCATATTACTTCCTTTTTCATTCAGATTATTGACTATATTATACCAAAAAAAGGCCTATTTCCCCAACGTATGGTTTGAAAAAACACCCTCTTTCGTTTATAATAAGGAGTAATTTAAGGAAGGCGAGTAAAAGGAAGAGGATTTTACTCCAATGAATATCCTTATCGCAGCGTACGATAAAGGAAAAGTATTTGTTGTAAGTTATGAATAAAGAAAACCTGAGGTAGTCGCCTCAGGTTTCCCTTTTCAATTAGAAAGGAAGTTTATGTTTATCATTCAAAAACTATGGTGGTTTTTTAAATTAGAAAAACGCCGTTATCTAGTTGGGATAGTTGCTCTTAGTTTGGTAGCTGTTCTCAACCTCATTCCTCCCATGGTGATGGGGCATGTCATTGATGCCATCACTTTGGGAAATTTGACTCAGTCGGATCTGTTGCTGAATCTCATCTATCTGCTCCTAGCGGCTTTTGGGATGTACTACCTGCGCTATGTTTGGCGCATGTATATCTTAGGGACTTCCTATCGTTTAGGACAAATCATGCGTTCACGTCTCTTTGAACATTTTTCTAAGATGTCTCCGGCTTTTTACCAGACCTATAGAACTGGAGATTTAATGGCGCATGCGACTAATGATATCAATGCTCTAACCCGTCTTGCAGGTGGAGGAGTTATGTCGGCTGTCGATGCTTCTATCACTGCACTTGTTACCTTGTTGACCATGCTTTTTAGTATTTCTTGGCAAATGACCTTGGTGGCTATTTTACCCCTGCCCTTTATGGCTATGGCGACCAGTCGTCTGGGAAGAAAGACCCATAAAGCATTTAACGAATCTCAGGAAGCTTTTTCTGAACTTAACAACAAGGTTCAGGAATCTGTATCAGGTATTAAGGTGACTAAGTCTTTCGGCTATCAAGCCCATGAATTGGATGCTTTTCAAGAAGTCAATCAACTAACCTTTCAAAAGAACTTGCAAACCATGAAATACGACAGCTTGTTTGATCCAATGGTTTTGCTCTTTGTTGGCTTATCTTATGTTCTAACACTTTTAGTTGGTTCTTTCATGGTTCAAGAAGGAAATGTCACTGTCGGTAATCTAGTCACTTTTATCTCCTACTTGGATATGCTAGTCTGGCCCTTGATGGCGATTGGTTTTCTCTTTAATATTACTCAAAGAGGAAAGGTTTCTTACCAGCGCATTGAAAATCTCTTGTCTCAAGAGTCACCCGTTAAAGATTCAGAAGTTGCAATTTCCAAGATTGAAAATGGACGCTTGGAGTATGCAATTGATAGTTTTTCATATGAAAATGAAGAAACCCTTCATGAGATTCACTTTAGTCTAGAAAAGGGACAAACACTGGGCTTGGTTGGACAGACTGGTTCAGGGAAAACCTCACTGATGAAGCTGCTTTTACGAGAGTACGATGTAGACCAAGGAGCGATTTACCTTGATGGTCATGATATACGAGACTATCGTCTGAGCGACCTTAGAGGTCTCATGGGCTATGTTCCTCAAGACCAGTTTCTTTTTGCTAGTTCTATTTTAGAAAATGTTCGTTTTGGTAATCCTGACTTGTCTCTATCTGACGTTGAATATGCGACAAAATTAGCCCAAGTTTATCATGATATTTTGGATATGCCTCAGGGATTCGATACGATTATCGGTGAAAAGGGAGTTAGTTTGTCTGGTGGTCAAAAGCAACGTCTTGCCATGGCCCGTGCTATGATTTTAAATCCTGATATCTTGATTTTAGATGACTCCTTATCGGCTGTAGATGCCAAGACCGAATATGCTATTATTGATAATCTCAAAGCTACTCGAGAAAACAAAACAACGATCATCTCAGCCCATCGTCTCAGTGCAGTTGTCCACTCTGATTTGATCTTGGTTTTGCAAAATGGACAGATTATCGAACGTGGAACTCATGAGGACTTACTAGCCTTGGATGGTTGGTATGCCCAGACCTATCAGTCCCAACAATTGGAAATGAAAGGAGAAGAAGATGCAGAATAAGCAAGAACAATGGGCAGTATTGAAACGATTGCTTGGTTATCTCAAGCCCTATAGCCTCTTAACCCTTCTAGCCCTATCATTTCTCCTAGCAACAACGGTTATCAAGAGTATCATTCCTCTGGTTGCTTCACACTTTATTGACCAGTATCTGGGGAATCTGAGTCAGTTTGCTGTTACTGTTTTGATAGCCTACTATGGTCTTTATATCCTACAAACCCTGATTCAATATATCGGTAATCTACTGTTTGCGCGTGTATCTTATAGCATTGTTAGAGATATTCGCAGAGATGCCTTTGCCAATATGGAAAGACTAGGCATGTCCTATTTTGACAAGACGCCTTCAGGTTCTATCGTCTCACGTTTGACCAATGATACAGAGACTATCAGTGATATGTTTTCAGGACTTTTGTCTAGCTTTATTTCAGCGATTTTTATTTTTGTGACAACTCTTTATACAATGATGGTCCTGGATTTTCGTTTGACAGGTTTGATTCTTCTTTTTCTACCCTTGATTTTTATATTAGTTAATCTCTATCGAAAAAAATCAGTTAAAATCATCGAAAAAACGAGAAGCTTTTTGTCAGATATAAATAGCAAGTTGGCAGAAAGTATTGAAGGTATTCGAATTATTCAAGCCTTTAATCAAGAAAAACGCCTGCAGGAAGAATTTGATGAGATTAATGAAGAACACTACGTCTATGCCAACCGTTCAGTAGCCTTGGATGCCCTCTTTTTACGTCCTGCCATGAGTTTGTTGAAGCTCTTAGGTTATGCAGTTCTCATGGCCTATTTCGGCTATAGAGGCCTCTATATCGGGATGACAGCAGGTACCATGTATGCCTTTATCCAGTATATCAATCGTCTCTTTGATCCTTTGATAGAGGTCACGCAAAACTTCTCAATTCTTCAGACTTCGATGGTATCAGCTGGGCGAGTCTTTGCGCTAATTGACCAAAGCAATTATGAACCTGTCCAAGCTGACAGTGAGCTAGCAATCAGAGAAGGAAATATTCGTTTTGAGCACGTGTGTTTTTCCTATGATGGAGTAAATCAAATTTTGGACGATATTTCCTTTTCAGTCAAGAAGGGGGAAACCATTGCCTTTGTGGGACATACAGGTTCGGGTAAGTCTTCTATCATCAATGTTCTCATGCGCTTTTATGAATTTCAGTCAGGGCGGGTTTTGATAGATAATGTAGATATTCGTAACTATAGTCAGCAAGAACTAAGAAAAAACATGGGTCTTGTCTTGCAGGAACCTTTCCTCTATCATGGAACTATCAAGTCTAATATCGCCATGTACCAAGAAATTAGCGATGAGGAAGTTAAGGCAGCAGCAGAGTTTGTGGATGCAGATACTTTTATTCAAGAATTGCCTCAAGGCTATAACTCTCCTGTTTCAGAGAGAGGTTCTAGCTTTTCAACTGGTCAACGTCAACTTCTTGCCTTTGCCAGAACAGTCGCCAGTCATCCTAAAATCTTGATTTTAGATGAAGCGACAGCCAATATTGATTCGGAAACAGAAACTCTGGTTCAGAATTCCTTGGAAAAGATGCGAAAAGGACGGACAACCATTGCCATCGCCCATCGCCTTTCTACCATTCAAGATGCTAATTGTATCTATGTCTTAGATAAGGGACGTATTATCGAAAGTGGAACTCACGAGGAACTCCTAGCATTGGGTGGAACCTATCACAAGATGTATAGCTTACAAGCAGGAGCCTTATCTTAAAAGGAAAATTTAAAATGCTAGATTTCTTTCACCTAGCTATCTAATTTGTGGTATAATGAAGGATATTGATAAATTTTACTATACTAAAAACAGAGGAGAATATGCATGCTGAAATGGGATGAACTACCCCTCGAGATGCAATTAAGCGAGGTTGAACCCTACCACCAGCTAGTCTCTCAAAGAAAAGGAAGTCTGGTCCTCAAGCGTTGTTTGGATTTCTTACTAGCCTTGGTCCTATTGTTCTTGACCTCACCCTTATTTATTGTTCTAAGTATCTGGATCAAACTCGATAGTAAGGGGCCTGTTATTTACAAGCAAGAACGGGTAACCCAGTACAACAGATATTTCAAAATTTGGAAATTCCGGACCATGGTGACAGATGCGGATAAAAAAGGAAGTCTCGTAACTTCTGCCAATGACAGTCGGATTACAAAGGTAGGTCAATTCATCCGCCGTGTCCGTTTGGATGAACTACCTCAGCTGGTCAATGTTCTAAAAGGGGAAATGTCCTTTGTCGGTACACGACCTGAAGTACCACGTTATACTGAGCAATACAGTCCTGAGATGATGGCGACTTTGCTTTTGCCAGCAGGGATTACATCGCTTGCCAGTATTCACTATAAGGACGAGGATGCCATCATCAGTCAAATGACGGCAAAAGGTATGACTGTTGATCAGGCTTATGTAGAAAGAGTTCTTCCAGAGAAAATGCACTTTAACCTAGCCTATCTGCGTGATTTTAGTTTCGTAGGTGATATCAAAATCATGTTACAGACTGTCGTTGAAGTTTTAAAATAAAGAAGCCAAAAGCTAAAGGAGTAAATCAATGCCAAATTACAATATTCCATTTTCACCGCCTGATATTACCGAAGCTGAAATTGCTGAGGTAGCTGATACCCTTCGTTCAGGATGGATCACAACAGGTCCAAAGACAAAAGAACTAGAACGTCGTCTGTCTCTCTATACTCAGACGCCTAAAACGGTCTGCCTCAATTCTGCAACAGCAGCTCTTGAATTGATTTTGCGCGTGCTTGAAGTAGGGCCTGGTGACGAAGTCATTGTTCCGGCTATGACCTACACAGCATCATGTAGTGTGATTACTCACGTAGGTGCGACACCAGTTATGGTTGATATCCAAAAAGATACTTTTGAAATGGATTATGACCAACTGGAGCAAGCTATTACTGAAAAGACTAAGGTTATCATCCCAGTTGAACTTGCAGGGATTATCTGTGACTATGACCGTTTGTTCCAAGTTGTTGAGAAAAAACGTGATCTCTTTACAGCTGCAAGCAAGTGGCAAAAGGCCTTTAATCGTATCGTGATTGTCTCTGATAGTGCCCATGCTTTGGGTTCAACTTATAAAGGACAAGCAGCTGGTTCGATTGCTGACTTTACATCATTCTCTTTCCACGCAGTTAAGAACTTTACAACTGCTGAGGGAGGAAGTGCGACCTGGAAAGCAAATCCAGCTATTGACGATGAAGAAATGTATAAGGAATTCCAGATTCTTTCTCTTCATGGTCAAACTAAGGATGCCCTTGCCAAGATGCAACTGGGTTCTTGGGAATACGATATCGTAACACCAGCCTACAAGTGCAACATGACTGACATCATGGCTTCACTTGGTTTGGTTCAGTTGGACCGATATCCTGCTTTGTTACAACGTCGTAAGGACATCGTAGATCGCTATGATCGTGGATTTGCAGGGACTCGTATCCATCCATTGGCTCATGAGACAGATACTGTAGAATCTTGTCGTCACCTCTACATCATCCATGTAGAAGGAGCAAGTCTCGAACAACGCAACCAAATCATCCAAGAATTGGCCAAGGCAGGTATCGCAAGTAATGTCCACTACAAACCGCTTCCTATGTTGACAGCCTATGAGAATCTTGGCTTTGACATGGCAGATTATCCAGAGGCTTATGCCTTCTTTGAAAATGAAATTACGCTTCCTCTTCACACAAAATTAACGGATGAAGAAGTAGACTATATCATTGAAACGTTGATTAAAGTGACAGAAGAAATTCTTGCTTCTTCAAAATAATCGTTTAAAAATCATTGACAAAGAATAGATAATGACATATAATAATTTCAACAAATCAGAAAAGTAATTATTTTAGATCTTCAGGGAGCCTGTGGTTGCTGTGAACAGGTGGTTGAAAATAGTGAAATTGGGCTGATTTGAAAAAATGAATTTGAAACAATGAAAATTCGGTGCGCACACCTTACAGTGCAACTTGTTGTTAGACAAGGCAGAGATGTAAAGGGGATAGTCTCTTTACAATTGAGGTGGTACCGCGTTACGAACGCCCTCACATGGAAAGATATTCCGTGTGTGGGCTTTTTCATATTTTGGAATAATAGAAAAGAGGAAAATTTTATGACAACTAAAGGATATTTTGGACAATTTGGTGGTAGTTTTGTACCTGAGCCGATTCAGGCTTTGTTGGATGAGTTGGAAGTGACTTTTGATAAGTACAAGGATGATCCAGAGTTTTTAGCTGAGTTTCGTCATTACTTGAAGGATTATTCAGGTCGTGAGACACCGTTATATTACGCAGAAAGCTTGACAGAACACCTAGGCGGAGCTAAGATTTATCTCAAGCGTGAAGACCTTAACCACTTGGGCTCTCACAAACTTAACAATGTTTTGGGACAAATTCTTCTTGCTAAACGCATGGGTAAAAAACGTGTGATTGCTGAAACAGGAGCTGGTCAGCACGGTGTTGCGACAGCTGCAGCGGCAGCCAAATTTGGTATGGCATGTGATGTCTACATGGGGGCAGAAGATGTGGAGCGTCAACGTCTCAATGTCTTCCGCATGGAGATGATGGGAGCAACTGTTCACGCAGTTGAAACTGGTACTCGTACCCTCAAAGATGCGGTTGATGCAGCCTTTGGAGCATGGATGAATGACCTTGAAGCCTTCTACGTTTTAGGTTCTGCTGTTGGACCACACCCTTATCCAACTATTGTTCATGAATTCCAAAAAGTGATTAGTGAAGAATCTCGTCGTCAAATCTTGGAAAAAGAAGGACGTCTGCCAGACTACGTTATTGCCTGTGTGGGCGGTGGTTCTAATGCCATCGGTGCTTTTTCACAGTATGTAGCTGATGAAGAAGTCAAATTGGTTGGAGTAGAAGCTGCTGGTCACGGAGTAGATACAGACATGCACGCAGCAACTATGACCAAGGGTAGTGTCGGAATTGTCGATGGAATGAAGACCTATGCAGTCTTTAAGGAAGATGGAGAGCTCGCGCCAGTTTACTCTATCTCAGCAGGTTTGGACTATCCAGGGGTTGGTCCAGAACATGCCTTCTTTAAAGACTCTGGTCGAGTAGAATATGTAGCAGCGACAGACGAAGAAGCTGTCCAAGCCTTGCTTTTATTAAGCAAAACAGAAGGAATCATCCCTGCAATTGAAAGCTCACATGCTATCGCTGAAGCAGTCAAACGCGCGCCGAAACTAAGTAAGGATGAGATTATCATCATCAATGTTTCAGGTCGTGGAGACAAGGACGTAGCTGCTATTGCTGACTACCTTGAAGCAAAGAATAACTAATCATTCCAAGATTAAAGGGAGAAAATTGTGATTTTATTGATTGATAATTATGATTCTTTTACCTACAATCTAGCTCAATATATCGGAACCTTTTCTCCTGTTGAGGTTTTGAGAAATGACGATCCTCGTCTCTATCAAGTAGCAGAAAAGGCAAAAGCTCTTGTCTTTTCTCCGGGACCCGGTTGGCCAGCTGATGCTGGAAAAATGGAGGAAATGATTCGAGATTTTGCTGGGAAAAAGCCGATTTTGGGGATCTGCTTGGGACATGAGGCTATTGCAGAGGCTTTTGGTGGAAAACTAGGTTTGGCTCCAAAGGTCATGCATGGTAAACAAAGTCAGCTCCAATTTGAAGCTCCATCCATTCTTTATCAGGGTATAGAAAATAACTGTTCAGTCATGCGTTACCATAGTCTGATGGTGGAGGAATTACCCGCAGACTTTGAAGTTACCGCTCGTGCGATAGACGATCAGGTTATCATGGGTTTTCAACACAAGAAGCTCCCTATCTATGGCTTTCAATATCATCCAGAAAGTATAGGGACACCAGATGGACTATCAACCATACGAAACTTCATTGAAAAGGTTATCTAAGGAATAGGACGACAAAATAAAAGCCCTCATAGAGGGCCTGATTATCCTAAAAGCAAAAGCTTACTCAAAATAATCATACAGGTAGCAAATAAGAGGAAAGGCACGAATGGGAGTCTTTCCTTTTTCTTTTGCAGGAGAAAAGCTAGAATGCCAGTTGTAGAAGCAAACTGTACCAAGATCAGTATTTCTGTATGAGCAAAAACAAGGGCACAGGAAGCTAAATAGAGAAAATCACCTGCTCCGATGCGGATATCGATAAAGTGAGCCAAAATACCTAGAATAAGGAAGAACATCATAACTAGATTCCAACCACAGCAAACCATAAGGATTATATGAAAAGACAGCCAGACTAGCAAAGGATATTCTTGATGCTTGAAATCATAGATTCCTAAGGTCAAGCCAGCAGTTACCAGAATAACTTGACCCAAAGTTAGAAATTCCCAAGAAAAAGCTAGAAAGAGAAGCCCCAGTCCAAACTCAAAAAGAGCATACCAAAAGGGATAGCTTGAGCTACAGTAGCGACAGCGAAAGCGATGTACTACTTGAGAGACAATCGGAATCAAATCCAAGGGACGTAAGCGAGTCTGACAAGAATCACAGTGACTAGTAGGAAAGATAATAGACTGCTCAGGGAAACGATCGATGACCAAGCCTAGAAAGGAAGCAATAATAGCTCCTACAAGAAAAAAGTAAAAATGAATCATACTTATTTATTCGGAAAAAATAAGAGAAAGAGTATAATAGTTGGATAAAGGAGAAATTTTAGGAGCAAATATGAAAATTCACTTTGAAAAAGGACTTCAGATAGAAAATGCCCAACTCATTTGTTGCTGGTCTAATGCTTTGGGAGAAAGTTATCAGAAGCAATGGATGGGAACAATGATTCCTTTTCCCTTGACAATTCAAGTCTTGCAAGATTTGGAAGGGATTTTTTCTATTTTTGATGGACAAGAGTTTGTAGGGATTATCCAGAAAATTAGGCTAGAAGACAGGAATCTTCATATCGGGAGATTCTTTATCAATCCCCAGAAACAGGGGCAGGGATTAGGTAGCCAGGCTTTAAGGAAATTTGCTAGTTTGGCCTTTGAAAGTGAAGACATAGATACTATTTCTCTAAATGTCTTCGATGCAAATCAAACAGCTTACAATCTTTACCAAAAAGAAGGATTTGAAATCGTTCAAATGGTTGAAGTACCTGTACGAAAATATATGATGAAAAAATCTAGATAAAAAATTAGATTATATTACAAACTGTCCCCGTACAATTTTTGGTTTTCAAACTTGTTGCAGAGAAATTTTCTTGATAAAATAGATATATGACTAGATATAAAGCAATCATTTCCTATGATGGTTACGCCTTTGCTGGTTTTCAGAGGCAACCTCACGCGCGTAGTGTCCAAGAGGAAATTGAAAAAACTCTAACAAAATTAAATAAAGGACAAGCCATTACCATTCATGGCGCTGGGCGAACGGATAGCGGTGTTCATGCCTTAGGTCAGGTTATCCACTTTGATCTTCCCTATCAGATGGATGAGGAAAAGCTTCGCTTTGCTCTCGATACTCAAAGTCCTGAGGATATAGATGTGATTTCGATTGAGGTAGTGGCTGATGATTTTCATTGCCGTTATGCCAAGCATAGCAAGACCTATGAGTTTATTGTGGATAGGGGGCGTCCTAAAAATCCTATGAGACGTCATTATGCCACCCACTATCCCTATCCACTTGATGTGGAACGCATGCAGAAGGCTGTGAAGAAATTAGAAGGAACACATGATTTCACCGGATTTACTGCTGCCGGAACCAATGTGGAGGACAAGGTAAGAACGATCACGGAAGCCAGTCTCAGGGTTGACGAGACCGGTCAATTTTTGATCTTTACCTTCTCAGGCAATGGCTTCCTCTATAAGCAGATTCGAAATATGGTTGGGACCTTGCTAAAAATTGGTAATAACAGAATGCCGATAGAGCAGATTGACCTGATTTTGGAGAAGAAAGACAGACAGTTGGCAGGGCCGACTGCAGCACCCAATGGTTTGTATTTGAAGGAGATTCGTTATGAAGAATAATCGTATTTTAGCACTTTCAGGAAATGATATTTTCAGTGGTGGTGGACTAGCTGCTGACCTTGCGACCTATACTTTAAATGGTTTGCATGGTTTTGTAGCTATGACTTGTTTGACTGCTTTGACGGAAAATGGTTTTGAGGTCTTCCCAACAGATGAGACTATTTTCCAACAACAGTTGGATAGTCTGAAGAGCGTAGACTTTGGAGGGATTAAGATTGGTCTCTTACCGACTGTTGGTGTTGCTGAGAAAGCTTTTAACTTTATCAAGGAGCGTACAGGTGTTCCTGTCGTCTTGGATCCAGTTCTCGTTTGTAAGGAAACGCATGATGTTGCTGTCAGCGAGCTCTGTCAAGAGTTGATTCGCTTTTTCCCTTATGTGACTGTAATTACACCTAATCTTCCAGAGGCTGAACTTTTGGCAGATCAAAAGATTAAAACCTTGGAAGATATGAAAGCTACAGCTAAAAAATTACATGACTTGGGTGCGCCAGCAGTCATTATCAAGGGTGGGAATCGCCTTAGACAGGATAAGGCTGTGGATGTCTATTATGATGGACATGACTTTACCATTTTAGAAAATCCAGTCTTAGAAGGGCAAAATGCTGGTGCAGGATGTACTTTTGCATCGAGCATTGCTAGTCAGTTAGTCAAGGGAGAGGAGCTATTAGCAGCGGTTGAGAGTTCCAAAGCCTTTGTTTACCGTGCCATTGCACAAGCAGATCAATATGGAGTAAGACAATATGAACCAAACCAAAACTAATAAAATCGCCCTAGTATCTATCTTAACAGCCCTATCCGTAGCTTTGGGTTATGTAGTGAAAATCCCAACTGCTACGGGAATCCTCACGTTTTTAGATGCTGGAATTTTCTTTACTGCCTTTTATTTTGGGCGACGTGAAGGAGCCATCGTTGGGGGGCTAGGAGGTTTCCTCATTGACCTGATTTCAGGTTATCCTCACTGGATGATCTTCAGCCTAATTTTCCATGGTTCGCAGGGGTATTTTGCCGGATTTAAAGGAAAATGGCAATGGTTAGGTTTAGTCTTGGCATCGCTTGTCATGGTAGCTGGTTATGCCTTTGCGACAGCTTGGATGAAAGGTTGGGGTCAAGCCTTGGCTGATGTTCCTCACAATCTGGTTCAGAATTTTGCTGGAATGCTTGTCGGCTTCCTTCTCTGCCAAAGTATTACTAAGATTCGCAAACAGTAAAAGACAATCTTCAATGGATGCTATTGAAAAAACTCTAATTTTTTGCTAGAATGAAAGCTATGAAAACACTCTACGATGTGCAGCAATTTCTCAAACAGTTCGGCATTCTTGTCTATATGGGTAAACGCCTCTATGATATTGAACTAATGAAGATAGAACTTTCTCGAATCTACGATGCTGGCTTGATGGATAAGCTGGATTATTTAGAAGCAGAGGCTGTTCTTCGCAGAGAGCACAAGATAGAATTAGACTATTTAGAAAAAAATGGAGATTAGGTATTATGGTAACTTGGGTATTATGGGGACTTATAGTGGCGATGTTAGTATGGATGGGATACAATTATCTTCGTATTCGTCGTGCAGCAAAAATTGTAGACAATGCAGAATTTGAGTCTTTGATTCGTACAGGTCAGTTAATTGACTTGCGTGATCCAGCAGACTTCCATAGAAAACATATCCTTGGTGCTCGTAACATTCCTTCAAATCAATTGAAGACAAGCCTTGCGGCTCTTCGTAAGGATAAGCCTGTTCTTCTTTATGAAAACCAACGTGCGCAACGTGTTACCAATGCAGCGATTTTCTTAAAAAAACAAGGCTTTTCAGATATTTATATCCTTTCTTATGGACTGGATTCTTGGACAGGAAAGGTCAAGACTAGCTAATCTTATGTAAAAATCTGTCGAATGATAGATAAAGCTAGCGTATTATAGTATAATTAATTTGTAATAAATTTAAGGAGTTTTATAATATGGATACACAAGAAAAGAAAAAACACCCACTTATTTTAGGTATTCTATCTATCGTCCTTGGCTTGCTATCTCCAATAGTAGGACTGATTCTAGGTATCGTTGGACTAGTAATGGCTAATTCAAGTCAAAAAGAATCTGGTTTAGACTTTAAAAGAGAAAGAATCCTAAGTATTGTCGGGATTGTAGTTTCTGTCCTTAACTGGATTGCGGGTATCGCTTTATTTTATAGCTAAGTAAGAATTTAAAAAAGCTTTATATTTAAAGCTTTTTTATTTTATACAATCTTCTAGAAGTAGGTATCAATCATTTCTAATATTTCCCGGCTCAAGGGAAAGGTTATTTCTTGCACATTAAATAAAATATCTTTGTATGGTATAATGAATCTGTAATAAATTTAAGGAGTTTTATAATATGGATACACAAAAAAAGAAAAAACACCCACTTATTTTAGCTATTCTATCTATCGTCCTTGGATTGCCATCTCCAATAGTAGGACTGATTCTAGGTATCGTTGGACTAGTCATGGCTAATTCAAGTCAAAAAAAATCTGGTCTAGACTTTAAAAGAGAAAGAATCCTAAGTATCGTGGGGATCGTAGTTTCTGTCCTTAGCTGGATTGTGGACATCGCTTTATTTTATAGCTTAGCAAGAATCCAAAAAAGCTTTATATTTAAAGTTTTTTTATTTTATACAATTTTCTCGAAGTAGGTATCAATCATTTCTAATATTTCCTGGCTCAAGGGAAAGGTTATTTATTGCACATTAAATAAAATCTCTTTGTATGGTATAATGAATCTGTAATCAATTTAAGGAGTTTTTATAATATGAATACAGAAGAAAAGAAAAAAGCGCCAATTGTTTTGAGTATCATATCTATCATAGTTGCCTTTGGATTTCCGGTGTTAAGTATTATTTTTGGTATTTTTGGTTTGGTCTTGGCTAATTCACATCAAAAAGAGTCTGGACTAGACTATAAGACAGAAAAAATTCTCTCTATTTTAGGGATTGTGTTAGGGGTTGTGATTTCTGCACTTATCTGTATCGTACTTATCTCACAACTTTCGAGAATTAATTAAAACAAAAAAGCTTTAGTTTTAAAGCTTTTTTATTTTATTCAAGGACAAAATAGCTTTGTATGGTATAATGAATCTGTAATAAATTTAAGGAGTTTTTATAATATGAATACAGAAGAAAAGAAAAAAACCGCACGTAATATAGGTATCCTATCAATCGTAGCTAGTCTTGTGATTCCAGTGGTAGGTATTGTTTTAGGAGCTCTTGCTATAATAGAAGCTAACACACGTCAAAAAGAATCTGGACTTGACTATAAAACAGAAAGAATTCTAGCGATTGTAGGTATTGTTCTTTCTGCACTTAACTGGATTATTGGAATTTTTTTAAATATGAGTTAAAGAATCTAAAAAAGGCTTTAGTTTTAAAGCTTTTTTATTTTATTCACTTTTCTCTAAGTAGTTTTTAATGATTTTCAATTCCTCTTGATTCAAGGGTCGGTATTGACCTTCTGCTAACTCTGAATCTAATGTAAAATCCCCGAACTGAACTCGTTTTAGGGCAGTGACCTTGACACCGATTGAGAGAAACATTTTTTTTACCTGATGAAATTTCCCTTCAGAGATGGTGATGGTGGCTCGGCTGAGACTAGAACTTGAAGATAGAATCTCAAGCTGAGCAGGTTTACAGGCAGTTCCATCTAAAAAGATAATCCCATCTTTGAACTGTTGGATGTGGTCGGATGAGAGTGGTCCGTTGACTTCAACTTGGTAAGTTTTATCCACATGATATTGAGGATGGAGAAGTTGAAAACCTAGAGGGCCATTGTTTGTTAAGAGGAGAAGCCCTGTTGTATCTCGATCCAGTCGACCAATTGCATAGAGTTGCTCTGACTGGAGATGCTTAGGCAGTAGGTCCATGACCGTTGGTAGTTCCTTGTCCTTGCTTGCAGTCACGACTCCATTTGGTTTATGGAGCATGAGGTAGGTATGTTCATATCCTTGAATTCTTCTGCCTTGGAAAATCAGTTCTTGGAGTCCAGTATCAGTATTTTGTGCAAGGGAAGAAGCTTCTTGTCCATCTACTAAAATTTCTTTTTTTAGGAGAGCCTGTTTCATAGCTTTCCGACTGATTTTTTCCTGAGCTAATAATTTATCTAAACGCATACCAGCCTATCTTATCACAAGATGTCATTTTTGAAAAGAAAAGGCATGGGAAGAAAAATTTTTGAAAACATTTACACTTACTTGAGTTAAGTCATTTTCCTAAAATTGTGGTATAATCGTTCAGTTAGAAAATAATTTTTTGAATATAACAGAGGAAATCATGACAAAATTAAGAGAAGATATCCGCAACGTAGCCATTATTGCCCACGTTGACCACGGAAAAACAACCCTCGTTGATGAATTGTTGAAACAATCATCAACACTTGATGCACGTACAGAATTAGCTGAACGTGCAATGGACTCAAACGATATTGAAAAAGAGCGTGGAATTACGATTCTTGCGAAAAACACTGCCGTAGCTTATAACGGAACTCGTATCAATATCATGGACACACCAGGACACGCGGACTTCGGTGGAGAAGTTGAACGTATCATGAAAATGGTTGACGGTGTAGTCTTGGTCGTAGACTCTTATGAAGGTACTATGCCCCAAACTCGTTTCGTATTGAAAAAAGCTTTGGAACAAGACCTTGTCCCAATCGTCGTTATCAATAAAATCGACAAACCATCAGCTCGTCCAGCAGAAGTAGTGGATGAAGTTTTGGAACTCTTCATCGAGCTCGGTGCGGATGATGACCAACTTGACTTCCCAGTTGTTTATGCGTCAGCAATCAACGGAACATCTTCATTGTCAGATGATCCAGCCGACCAAGAAAAGACTATGGCGCCAATCTTTGATACCATTATTGACCACATTCCAGCTCCAATCGATAACTCAGATGAGCCACTTCAATTCCAAGTATCTCTTCTTGACTACAATGACTTCGTTGGTCGTATCGGTATCGGACGTGTTTTCCGTGGTACTGTTAAGGTTGGAGACCAAGTTACCCTTTCTAAATTGGATGGTACAACCAAGAACTTCCGTGTGACGAAACTCTTTGGTTTCTTTGGTTTGGAACGCCGTGAAATCCAAGAAGCCAAGGCTGGTGACTTGATTGCCGTATCAGGTATGGAAGATATCTTTGTCGGTGAAACTATTACTCCAACAGATGCAGTTGAGGCTCTTCCAGTTCTTCACATCGATGAGCCAACTCTTCAAATGACCTTCTTGGTGAACAACTCCCCATTTGCTGGTCGTGAAGGTAAGTGGGTAACTTCTCGTAAGGTCGAAGAACGCTTGCAAGCAGAATTGCAAACAGACGTATCTCTTCGTGTTGAGCCAACAGATTCACCGGATAAATGGACTGTTTCAGGACGTGGAGAACTCCACTTGTCAATCTTGATTGAAACCATGCGTCGTGAAGGTTATGAGCTTCAAGTATCTCGTCCAGAAGTGATCATCAAAGAAATTGATGGAGTCAAATGTGAACCATTTGAACGTGTCCAAATCGATACTCCAGAAGAATACCAAGGTTCAGTTATCCAAAGTCTTTCTGAGCGTAAGGGTGAAATGTTGGATATGATTGCAACTGGAAACGGTCAAACTCGTTTGGTTTTCCTAGTTCCTGCACGTGGTTTGATTGGATATTCAACTGAGTTCTTGTCAATGACACGTGGTTATGGTATCATGAACCACACCTTTGACCAATACTTGCCAATGATTCCAGGTGAAATTGGGGGACGTCACCGTGGTGCCCTCGTTTCTATCGATGCTGGTAAGGCAACCACATACTCTATCATGTCGATCGAAGAACGTGGTACTATCTTTGTCAACCCAGGTACTGAGGTTTATGAAGGTATGATCATCGGTGAAAACTCTCGTGAGAATGACTTGACTGTTAACATCACGAAAGCAAAACAAATGACTAACGTTCGTTCCGCTACTAAGGACCAAACAGCGGTTATCAAGACACCTCGTATTTTGACGCTTGAAGAATCACTTGAGTTCTTGAACGATGATGAATACATGGAAGTAACACCTGAATCAATCCGTTTACGTAAGCAAATCCTTAACAAGGCAGAGCGTGAGAAAGCAAATAAAAAGAAAAAATCAGCTGAATAAAGGCTAGAAAGAGATAAAGATGATCTACTTAATCATAGGGATTTTATTACTCTTACTTTATATTTTTGCGACGCCAAAGAGTATCAAGGGAACAGTCAATGTTGTAATATTAGTCTTTGGTCTGGTTGCCCTCTTGATTTTATTGATGATGTCAGCTTTCCAAATCTTCCAGTTACCAGCAGAATTTTTCGTTGCAATAGCAATGATCGCTCTTGCTTACTTTAGCTTGAAAGATATTCATCTCATGTCTGAAGGAAAGAAATAAAGGCCTGAAATATTCCTAAACAAAAACACCTTTCGGATTGCAAGTTTCTGCAGTCTGAAAGGTGTTTTTTGTCTTAAATCACTCTGTTGCATGTTTAGAGTAACGTTGGTAGAAATCTACTTTTATTTGAATAAAGTGTTCTAATTCGCGAAAGAGTTGTAATAGGGTAGCCCGTGTCTCAAACTCTTCTCTTGTTTTAGGGAGAGAACGATTGCGAAATACCTGCAGGTATTTCTCGATGTCTTCCAACAAGTTATAGGCAGGATTGGTTTGACTCAGTTGGCTAGCTGTTTTTGAAAAGAGCTGAGCGACAATTAGACTCTCACTAGCGGCTAGTTGGCAGGTGTTAATCTGCTTGGCCATATTTCTTAAAATGCGGGTTTGTCTTTGGCGCATTTCAAAGTAGTGGATATGATAGTCTGTTTGATGAAAGAGATGATCAGAATGGTCCAGATAGACTAGTTTGAGGGCTTCCTCCAATAGTTGGTCAAGTTCATTGACTAGTTGAGCTTGATTGCGTCCATCTCCTTTTTTTAGATAATAGGCTAGGCGTAGAAAAACGTCTCTTAGTTTTTCTTCTACAAGAGTATGATAAAGCTGAATCTCTTTTTGACGTGAAGGCATATAGAGATTGACTAGGAGAGCAAAACTGGTACCGATGAGGAAAAGTAAGAGCTCATTCAGTAAAAGTGCTGGTGCTGTTGATTGTTGGATTAATAGATGGCTAACCAAGACGCTACTTGGAGTAATTCCAATTTCCCAACCGAGTTTATAGGCTAGAGGAACATAGATTGCTAAGTAAAGTCCGAAGCTCCAAATATGATAACCAGTTAGTTGAAAGGCAATAACACCGATTGTCAGAGCAAGCAAGGTTGAAAAAAGTCTATTGCGAGCTAGTTTGATGGTGCTTCTTCGTGTATCAGAGAGACTTAAAATAGCAATGATACCAGCTGAAATAGCTGAGGAAAGGTCAAAAAAGTAGGCTAGAAAACAGGCAAAGCAGGTTGCTAAAACAAGTTTTAATGTACGTTGAGAGATAGACATAGAATATTTCCTTGAGATAATTGCTTTAAAGTTTTAGTAGTAGGTAAGGTAGAAAGGTCTATTCCAAGAGAGTTATTGATAAAATAATTCGTTCTCCTTGTAGTGGTTTGATTATAGTATAAATATGTTTTGAAATCAAGTGAATCTAATAATAGTATAGGCAGATTGAATATTTACCAAACTGGTTCAGATATCGTTTTATGGTATAATGTTAGGAAAGGAGCTTACTATGCCAACATTTATTCAAAGTTATATCGATAAGTTAAATATCAGCAGTATTCTAGAAGAGTTGTTTTCAAAATCAGTCTCTCTAGTCCTTCTTTTTATTGTCTTTTATATCGTTAAAATAATTCTCCATCAAGTTGTGAAAAGAGTCGTTAAACCATCCTTAAAATTTTCCCAGAAAGATGAGGCGCGCCAAAAGACAATTTCTAGATTGATTGAAAATATTTTGAACTACACCCTCTATTTCTTTTTACTCTACTTTGTTTTATCTACTTTAGGCTTACCTGTATCTAGTCTTCTGGCAGGTGCAGGGATTGCTGGGGTGGCAATCGGGATGGGGGCTCAAGGCTTCTTGTCAGACGTGGTCAATGGCTTTTTCATCCTCTTTGAGCGCCAGTTAGATGTTGGAGATCAAGTTGAGTTTACGAATGGTCCGATTACAATTTCTGGTAAGGTCGTGAGTGTCGGTATTCGTACGACTCAACTGCGCAGTGAGGATGAAGTCCTTCACTTTGTTCCCAATAGAAGTATCACGGTTGTCAGCAATTTTTCAAGGAAAGAAGAGAACTGAAATTTCACCTCTTTTATGGTACAATAGAAAGAGTTTGGTAAAGGAGAAACAATGTTTTTAGATAAGCAATTAGGAAATGGTTGTGTCTGGATCAATCTAGATGTAGAAAAAATTAAAAATCTTGAAGATTTATCTGAAATCTACGGATTGGATAAGGAAACCATCGAATATGCGCTGGATAAAAATGAACGTGCCCATATGGATTACAACCGTGAGAATGGGACTGTGACCTTTATCTACAATGTTCTGGATTTAGAAAAGGACAAGGAGTACTATGAAGCGATTCCTATGACCTTTATCGTCGAAAGACAACGAATGATTACCATCAGTAACCATAAGAATGCTTATGTCATTGATCAGATGCTAACTTATCTGAATAGCCATGAATCCCTTTCTATTTACAAATTTCTCTTTGCTAGTCTAGAAATCATTAGTAACGCCTATTATCCAATTATTGAGAAGATGGATAAGAGCAAGGATGAAGTCAATGGGTTACTTCGTCAGAGAACAACCAAGAAAAATCTCTTTGCCCTTTCCGACTTGGAGACAGGTATGGTTTATCTAACGGCAGCTGCCAAACAAAACCGTATCTTACTTGAACATATCCAAGGGCATGCCCTCTATCGTCGTTTGGATGAAATTGAAAAAGAACAGTTTGATGATGCCATGATTGAGGCTCATCAGTTGGTATCTATGACAGACTTGATTTCTCAAGTTCTTCAACAATTGTCAGGATCATACAACAACATCCTAAACAATAACCTGAATGATAACTTGACAACCTTGACTATCATCTCGGTTTTGCTAGCTGTTCTTGCGGTTATCACAGGATTTTTCGGGATGAACGTCCCTCTTCCATTTATGGAGGACAAGCATGCATGGATTTATATCACTTTGGCTAGTGCTGTCTTGTGGCTCGTTCTAGCCCAGTTTCTCAAAAGAATTGCAAAAATAAGCTAAGAAAAGGAGCCAAAATGGCTATTGAAAACTACATGCCAGACTTTGCTGTAGAAGCAGTTTATGATTTGACAGTCCAAAGCCTGAAAGACCAAGGGATCAAGGCTGTTTTGGTGGATTTGGACAACACTCTGATTGCTTGGAATAACCCTGATGGGACTCCAGAGATGAAGCAGTGGTTACATGACCTTCGTGATGCTGGTATTCGTATCATCGTAGTGTCCAATAACTCTAAAAAACGCGTTCAACGGGCAGTTGAAAAATTTGGAATTGACTATGTTTATTGGGCTTTGAAGCCCTTTACTTTCGGGATTGATCGTGCCATGAAGGAATTCCACTATGAGAAAAACGAAGTAGTCATGGTTGGAGATCAGCTCATGACGGATATTCGAGCTGCCCACCGAGCAGGGATTCGTTCGATTTTGGTCAAACCCTTGGTCCAGCATGATTCTATCAAAACGCAAATCAACCGTGCTCGTGAGCGCCGTGTCATGAAACAAATCACTGAAAAGTACGGGCCTATCACATATAAAAAAGGAATCTAACTATGGAAGAAATTCTCTGTATTGGATGTGGAGCAATCATTCAGACGACAGATAAGACCGGTCTAGGCTTTACGCCTCAGTCAGCACTCGAAAAAGGTTTGGAAACTGGTGAAGTTTATTGCCAGCGTTGTTTCCGTCTTCGTCATTATAATGAAATCACAGATGTGCAGCTGACGGATGATGATTTCTTAAAACTTTTGCACGAGGTGGGAGATAGTGATGCCTTAGTAGTGAACGTCATCGATATCTTTGACTTTAACGGTTCTGTTATCCCAGGCTTGCCTCGTTTTGTATCAGGAAATGATGTTCTCTTGGTTGGAAATAAAAAAGACATCCTTCCTAAGTCTGTTAAGCCTAGTAAGATTAGCCAATGGCTTATGGAACGTGCCCACGAAGAAGGTCTACGTCCCGTTGACGTCGTTCTGACTTCAGCTCAAAATAAGCATGCTATCAAGGAAGTCATTGATAAAATCGAGCACTACCGTAAGGGTCGTGACGTCTATGTAGTTGGGGTGACTAATGTCGGTAAATCAACTCTTATCAATGCTATTATCCAGGAAATTACGGGTGACCAGAACGTCATCACAACATCACGTTTCCCAGGGACAACCTTAGATAAGATTGAGATCCCACTTGATGATGGTTCTTATATCTATGATACGCCGGGAATTATCCATCGTCATCAGATGGCCCACTACTTGACGGCTAAAAATCTTAAGTATGTCAGTCCTAAAAAGGAAATCAAACCTAAAACCTACCAGCTCAATCCTGAGCAAACTCTCTTTTTAGGAGGTTTGGGACGATTTGATTTCATTGCAGGAGAAAAGCAAGGTTTCACAGCCTTCTTTGATAATGAACTCAAACTCCACCGTACCAAGCTTGAAGGCGCTAGTGCCTTTTACGACAAGCATCTTGGAACCCTCCTTACGCCACCGAATAGCAAGGAAAAAGAAGACTTTCCAAAACTGGTCCAACATGTATTTACCATTAAGGACAAGACAGACCTAGTTATCTCAGGACTAGGCTGGATCCGTGTAACAGGAACTGCCAAAGTCGCCGTCTGGGCACCAGAAGGTGTCGCCGTCGTCACACGAAAAGCAATTATTTAAACACAGAAAGGAAAGGGTTGTCTAAATTTGGGCGAGCATGGCGAGCCCCATAAAGAATACTTTTCGCCGTGGTGTCAGTTGGTACAAGTGATTGTACCAACTACGGAAAATTTGAGACTTTAGGCTCAAATTTTAGTCATGAAAGTCCAAAGGACTTTGCTAACGTCCGTCACCACTTCAGAAAAGTATAAAAAGAAACTCTTTTATTTAAGATTATGTCACTAACATCAAAACAACGTGCCTTCCTCAACAGCCAGGCACACACCCTCAAACCCATTATCCAAATCGGGAAAAATGGACTCAACGACCAAATCAAAACCAGTGTTCGTCAGGCACTTGATGCCCGCGAATTGATCAAGGTTACTCTCTTGCAAAACACAGATGAAAACATCCACGAAGTAGCTGAAATCTTGGAAGAAGAAATCGGTGTGGATACAGTACAAAAGATCGGTCGTATCTTGATTTTGTATAAGCAATCAAGCAAGAAAGAAAATCGTAAAATTTCTAAAAAAGTTAAAGAAATTTAAAAATATACTCCAAAAAACTGTTTTTACAGAAGACTAAAGGAGATTAGCCTATGGCAATCGAACTATTAACTCCCTTTACCAAAGTGGAGTTAGAGCCAGAAATCAAGGATAAAAAACGTAAGCAAGTTGGAATCTTAGGGGGAAATTTTAACCCTGTTCACAACGCCCACCTTATCGTGGCAGATCAAGTCCGCCAGCAGTTGGGATTGGATCAAGTTCTGCTCATGCCTGAGTATCAACCGCCTCACGTAGACAAAAAGGAAACCATTCCTGAACATCATCGTCTCAAGATGCTTGAATTGGCAATTGACGGAATCGAAGGTTTAGCTATTGAGACCATCGAGCTGGAGCGTAAGGGTATTTCCTACACCTACGACACCATGAAGATTTTGACAGAGAAGAATCCAGATACCGATTATTACTTTATCATTGGTGCCGATATGGTAGATTATCTGCCTAAGTGGTATAGAATTGATGAGTTGGTGGAACTAGTTCAGTTTGTGGGAGTTCAGCGACCACGTTACAAGGCTGGGACTTCTTATCCAGTTATCTGGGTGGATGTGCCTCTTATGGATATTTCATCCAGTATGGTGCGTGATTTCATCGCCCAAGGTCGCACACCTAACTTTCTCTTGCCAAAACCAGTGCTAGACTATATTGAGAAAGAAGGGCTTTACTGATGGCATACCAAGACTATATCAACTGTTCACGTGAAGAATTGTTGGAAAAAATGGCAGAGCTCCTACCTGAAAAACGTCTAACCCATTGTCTGGGTGTAGAGCGCGCAGCCATAGAATTGGCTCAGCGCTTTGGTGTAGATGTTGAGAAGGCTGGTTTGGCAGGTCTCCTTCATGACTATGCTAAAAAGCTATCAGATCAAGAATTTTTAGACTTGATAGACCGTTATCAACTTGACTCTGATTTTAAAAACTGGGGCAATAATGTCTGGCATGGCATGGTCGGTATCTACAAGATTCAGGAAGATTTAGATTTAAAAGATTCTGAAATCCTACGAGCTATTGAAATTCATACTGTTGGAGCTGGTCAGATGACGGACCTTGATAAGGTTATCTACGTCGCAGACTACATCGAGCACAATCGTGCCTTTCCAGGGGTGGACCAGGCTCGTGAAATTGCAAGTTTGTCACTCAATAAGGCAGTAGCCTATGAAACAGCTCGTACTGTAGAGCATTTAGCTCACCAAGGATTTCCTATCTATCCCCAAACCCTTGAAACCTATAACGCCTTTGTGCACTATTTGAAAGAGGATTAAATGAACGAAAAAGAATTATTAGAACTAGTCGTGAAAGCGGCTGATGAGAAACGTGCGGAGGATATCCTCGCACTTGATGTACAAGATTTGACTAGTGTGACAGACTACTTTGTTATCACTAGCTCTATGAATAGTCGTCAATTGGACGCTATTGCTGAAAATATCCGTGAAAAAGTTGCCCAAGCAGGCTTTAAAGGTAGTCACGTTGAAGGCGATGCAGCTGGAGGCTGGGTCTTGCTAGACCTCGGTGGAGTTGTTGTGCATATCTTCTCAGAAGAAATGCGTGCCCACTATAACCTCGAAAAACTATGGCATGAGGCTGACTCAGTAGATCTCTCAGAAGCCTTAGCATAGGAGATGAACTCAGTTGCAGTCAACTGGGTTTATTTGCTTAATTTAGAAGAAAATCGTTAGAAAGGTGAGAGCGAGTGGTATTTCCAGAGATGCTCTTGGTATCATGATTATGGCAACATACGAAACCTTTGCAGCTGTTTATGATGCTGTGATGGATGATAGTTTATACGATAAATGGACGGATTTTTCGCTGCGGCATTTGCCTAAGACTAAGGAGAGAAAGAAACTATTGGAGCTGGCTTGTGGTACAGGAATCCAGTCCGTTCGCTTTTCTCAAGCTGGATTTGATGTAACAGGACTCGACTTAAGTGCAGATATGCTGAAGATTGCTGAGAAGAGAGCTGCTTCAGCCAAGCAAAAGATTGATTTTATGGAAGGCAATATGTTGGACCTGTCCAAGGCAGGTCAATACGACTTTGTCACGTGTTACTCGGACTCAATCTGTTACATGCAGGATGAGGTTGAAGTCGGGGATGTCTTTAAAGAAGTCTATAATGCCCTCAATGAAGATGGGGTCTTCATCTTTGATGTGCATTCGACCTACCAGACAGATGAAGTCTTCCCAGGCTATTCTTATCATGAAAATGCAGAAGACTTTGCCATGCTCTGGGATACCTACGAGGATGCAGCACCACATTCTATCGTGCATGAACTGACCTTCTTTGTCAAGGAAGCGGATGGTTCCTTTAGTCGCCACGATGAAGTGCATGAGGAGCGAACCTACGAAGTCTTGACCTATGATATTTTGTTGGAACAGGCTGGTTTTAAGTCCTTCAAGCTTTATGCTGACTTTGAGGATAAGGAGCCTACAGAAACTAGCACCCGTTGGTTTTTTGTGGCGCAGAAGTAGGAGATTACCATGACCATTACAGGTATTATCGCAGAGTTCAATCCTTTTCATAATGGGCATAAATACCTGCTGGATCAGACAGAGGGGCTGAAGATTGTTGCCATGTCTGGGAATTTCATGCAACGAGGAGAGCCTGCTATCGTGGACAAGTGGACACGGGCTCAAATGGCACTGGAGAATGGAGCAGACTTGGTAGTAGAATTGCCCTTTTTAGTCAGTGTTCAGGCAGCGGATTTCTTTGGACAAGGAGCAGTAGATATCTTGGCAAGGTTGGGGATTGATAGCCTAGCCTTTGGGACAGAAGAAGTTCTGGATTACCAGAAAATTGCGGACTTATATGCAGAGCGTGGTCAAGAGATGGAGAATTTTGTAGATAATCTACCTGATTCCTTCTCCTACCCTCAGAAAACCCAAGCCATGTGGAAGGAATTTGCAGGTCTTGATTTTTCTGGTGATACGCCCAATCATGTCTTAGCTCTGGCCTATGCCAAGGCAGTTGCTAGGCACAACATTGAACTTCATCCAATTCAACGTCTGGGAGCTGGCTACCATTCGGTAGACAAGGATGTGGACTTTGCCTCGGCAACAGCTCTTCGTCAGCATCAAAATGATCAAGACTTCTTAGAACGCTTTATGCCTTCTGTTGCCTTCTTTGAAAATGCTAGTAAGGTGAGTTGGGATAACTATTTTCCCTTGCTCCGCTATCAAATCTTGTCAAACTCAGATCTAAGCACTATCTATCAGGTCAATCAAGAAATGGCAGTGCGTATTAAGGAAGCCATCAAAATAGCAAAATCTATTGAGGAATTGGTTGAGTTAGTGGCTACCAAACGCTACACCAAGGCGCGTGTGCGACGTCTCTTGACCTATATTTTAGTGCAGGCTAGAGAAAGTAATCTGCCAGAAGCCATTCATGTCCTTGGATTTACCGAAAAAGGTAGACAACACCTTAAAGCACTCAAGGAGCAGGTCAATCTAGTTAGCCGAATTGGCAAAGAACCCTGGGATGCCATAACCCAAAAGGCAGACCAAATTTATCAACTGGGACACCCGAGTATAGCAGAACAAAATTTTGGTCGAGTGCCATTCAGAATCGAAACAAACAAAGTCTACTGAGAGGTAGACTTTTTAAATTATTTTTTCGAATAACTAGATAGAAAAGAAAAAAACTTGTACAAGTTTTTTTCTTTTCGTGTATAATAGATGAAAAGAGGTAAAACGAGGTATGGTTATGGAAGCAGTTCTTTACTCAACATTCCGAAATCATTTAAAAGACTACATGAAGAAGGTAAACGATGAGTTTGAGCCTTTGACGGTGGTCAACAAAAATCCAGACGAGGACATTGTAGTCCTTTCAAAGAGCGAGTGGGATAGTATTCAAGAAACCTTGAGAATTGCTCAGAATAAGGAACTTTCTGACAAGGTCTTGCGAGGAATGTCCCAAGTTCGTGCGGGGCACACTCAGGTGCATGTGATTGAGGAGTGACGGATGCTACTCAAGTTTACAGAAGATGCCTGGGCAGATTATTGCTATTGGCAAAACCAAGATAAGAAAACATTAAAAAGAATCAACAAACTAATCAAGGATATTCAACGTGATCCATTTACAGGAATTGGTAAACCAGAACCGCTCAAATATGATTACCAAGGAGCTTGGTCGCGTCGTATTGATGCAGAAAATCGCATTATCTATATGATGGATGGAGATAGCGTCGCTTTCTTATCTTTTAAGGATCATTACTAAGTCTACTGAGAGGTAGGCTTTTTTGTTTTGTAAAAAATAAGTAAAAATATTTCTATTCAAATAGGCCTATTCTAATAAGGAAGTAAAAGATTTTCCACAAAAAAATGATCAAAACATCTTCCATTTAAGGTTTGTTAAAAATCAATTTTTGTGGTAGAATGTATAAGAATGTATGTCATTCGGATAAACAAATAAATTGAGGTAAAAACATGGAAATCATGACAATTGCGATTCTTGTTTTTGCCGTCATCATTGGTTTAGTCATTGGATATATCAGCATCTCAGTCAAGATGAAATCATCACAAGAGGCTGCAGAGTTGATGCTTTTAAATGCTGAACAAGAAGCAACTAATTTACGTGGACAAGCTGAGCGTGAAGCTGATTTATTATTGAATGAAGCTAAACGTGAAAGTAAGTCTCTTAAAAAAGAAGCACTATTGGAGGCCAAAGAGGAAGCCAGAAAATACCGTGAAGAAGTGGACGCTGAATTTAAATCAGAACGTCAAGAACTCAAACAAATTGAAACTCGTTTGACCGAACGAGCAGCGAGTCTTGACCGTAAAGATGACAATTTAACGAACAAAGAACAAACTCTTGAACAAAAAGAACAAAGTATTTCTGATAGAGCAAAAAACCTTGATGCACGGGAAGAGCAATTAGAGGAAGTCGAAAGACAAAAAGAAGCTGAATTGGAACGTATCGGTTCCCTGACACAGACAGAAGCAAAAGATATTATCTTAGCTCAGACAGAGGAAAACTTAACTAAAGAAATTGCTAGTCGCATTCGTGAGGCTGAGCAAGAAGTTAAGGAACGTTCAGATAAGTTAGCCAAGGATATCTTGGCTCAAGCTATGCAGAGAATTGCTGGTGAGTATGTAGTCGAATCTACAAACTCTACGGTTCATCTGCCTGATGATACCATGAAGGGTCGTATCATTGGTCGTGAGGGACGAAACATTCGTACCTTTGAAAGTTTGACAGGGGTTGATGTTATCATTGATGACACACCAGAAGTGGTAACCTTGTCAGGTTTTGATCCTATCCGTCGTGAGATTGCCCGTATGACGATGGAAACCTTGCTTAAGGATGGACGTATTCACCCAGCTCGTATCGAAGAGTTGGTTGAGAAAAATCGTCTAGAGATTGACAACAAGATTCGTGAGTATGGTGAGGCTGCTGCTTATGAAATTGGAGCACCGAACCTTCATCCAGACTTGATGAAAATCATGGGTCGTTTGCAGTTCCGCACTTCATACGGTCAAAATGTCTTGCGTCACTCGATTGAAGTTGCTAAGTTGGCTGGTATCATGGCTAGTGAACTTGGTGAAAATGCTGCTCTCGCTCGTCGTGCGGGATTCCTTCACGATATCGGTAAAGCCATTGACCGTGAGGTGGAAGGTAGCCACGTTGAGATCGGTACTGAATTGGCTCGCAAGTACAAGGAACACCCAGTTGTTATCAATACTATTGCTAGCCACCACGGAGATGTAGAGCCTGAGAGTGTTATTGCAGTTCTTGTTGCTGCAGCGGATGCTCTAAGTGCTGCTCGTCCAGGAGCTCGTAGCGAGTCTCTTGAGAGCTATATCAAACGTCTCCATGACTTAGAGGAGATTGCAAATAGCTTTGAAGGAGTACAAAATAGCTTCGCCCTTCAAGCTGGACGTGAAATCCGTATCATGGTAAATCCAGGTCAAATCAAGGACGACAAAGTCACAATCTTGGCTCACAAAGTTCGTGAGAAAATCGAAAACAATCTCGATTACCCAGGAAATATCAAGGTAACCGTTATTCGTGAACTTCGTGCCGTTGATTATGCAAAATAAATAAGAAAGAGCAGTTGAAAAATTACTGCTTTTTTGTTACACTAGATAGAAAGATTGTAGTTACTAGAAATGCCTTTATACAGATAATCTTGCTCAATTTTTTAGGTCATTTCACAAACTATCCAAAGGAGACATAATGGCAGACCGAGGCTTACTAATCGTTTTTTCAGGTCCTTCTGGAGTTGGAAAAGGAACGGTTAGACGAGAGATTTTTGAGAGTTCTGAAAATCAATTTCAATATTCAGTATCTATGACGACACGGGCACAACGTCCTGGGGAAGTTGATGGTGTTGATTATTTCTTCCGTTCACGCGAAGAATTTGAAGATTTGATTCGTCAGGGACAAATGTTAGAGTATGCAGAGTATGTAGGTAACTACTATGGAACTCCTCTGACTTATGTCAACGAAACACTTGATAAGGGAATCGATGTCTTCCTTGAAATTGAAGTCCAGGGAGCTCTTCAGGTTAAGAAAAAAGTTCCAGATGCAGTCTTTATCTTTTTGACACCGCCAGATTTGGAAGAATTGCAAGATCGTCTCGTAGGCCGTGGTACTGATAGTGCAGAAGTGATTGCCCAACGTATCGAAAAAGCTAAAGAAGAAATTGCTTTGATGCGTGAGTACGACTATGCTATTGTCAATGATCATGTTCCTCTAGCTGCCGAGCGTGTAAAACGTGTCATCGAAGCAGAACATTTCCGTGTGGATCGTGTCATCGGTCATTACCAGGATATGTTACCCAAGTCTCCAAATATTCGTTAAACTTATAGAAAACAGGTACAAGTAAATGATGTTAAAACCCTCTATTGATACCTTGCTTGACAAGGTACCATCAAAATATTCACTCGTTATTTTAGAAGCCAAACGTGCCCACGAATTAGAAGCTGGAGCACCCCCAACTCAAGAATTTAAGTCTGAAAAGTCGACTCTTCGTGCCTTGGAAGAAATTGAATCAGGGAACGTAACCATCCACCCAGATCCAGATGGAAAACGTGAGGCTGTTCAACGTCGAATCGAAGAAGAAAGACGCTTGAGAGAAGAAGAAGAAAAGAAAATCAAAGAGCAAATCGCTAAAGAAAAAGAAGAAGGTGAAAAAATTTAAGGTTGGGGGGACTCAATCTTATTTTTTCTATTGCAAGAATACTCAATCAATTAAAAGGATTAAAAAGAGAAGGAGGTGAGGATATGGCTATTGCAAAAATCATTGTAGATGTCCCCTTGATGCAGACAGACCAGCCCTATAGCTACAAGATTCCAGAGGAATTTGAGGGGATGCTGGAAGTTGGCATGCGGGTTCATGTACCTTTTGGGAAGGCTAATCGCTTGATTCAGGGAATTGTTCTTGGAATGGAACAAGACTCTGATGCAGATGTGGCAGACGAGGACTTGAAAGAGATTGCTGAGGTGCTGGACTTTTCTCCTGTCTTAACGGAGGAACAACTCTGGCTAGCTGAAGAACTACGTAAGTCAGTTTTTTCATACAAGATTTCTATTCTAAAAGCTATGCTTCCGGGATTTTTGAATTCTAGCTATGATAAAATCCTCTATCCTCTGGAAGGCTTGAGTCAGAAGGACAGAGACCGTTTGTTTGGTTCGCAGGAATCCCTAGCTTTTTCATCACTTGACCTAAAAAAGCAGGCTGAGATGATGCGATTGACCCGAAAAGGACTTTTGAAGTTAGAGTATCAGGCTGTAGACCAAAAGAAGGTCAAAACTCAATCATGGGTTGAAATCAATCTTGAACAACTAGAAAAACTAGAAATCTCAAAGCGTGCCAAGAAGAAATTGGAACTGCGAGAATATTTAGTAGCACATCCTGAAACAGTTCCTTTGGCTGATTTGTTGGAACATTACTCACGAGACCAAGTTAACTTCTTTGTGGAACAGGGTGCTTTGACGATTCTTCAAAAAGAAGTCCAACGTTCAGCTGCCTATTTTGAAGGTATTGAATCTAGTCAATCTTTAGAATTAAATCCAGAGCAAAAAGAAGCCTGTGAGGCAGTTGTTGGAGCGATTGGAAAAAAACATCCGCCATTTCTCCTTCAAGGAATTACAGGAAGTGGGAAAACCGAGGTTTACTTGCAGATTATCCAAGGGGCCTTGAATATGGGAAAAACAGCGATTGTTTTAGTCCCAGAAATCTCTCTAACACCTCAAATGACCGAGCGTTTTATTGCTCGTTTTGGTGATAAAGTTGCCATTCTCCATTCGGGTTTGTCCAATGGTGAAAAGTATGATGAGTGGCGCAAGGTGGAGCGTGGAGATGCTCAGGTAGTTGTTGGGGCCAGGTCTGCTATTTTTGCACCTTTGAAAAATCTAGGTGTTATCATTATCGATGAAGAGCACGAGGCTAGCTATAAGCAAGACAGCAATCCTCGTTATCATGCTAGAGATGTGGCTCTTTTACGAGCTCAGTACAATCAAGCAGCATTAGTCCTTGGTTCTGCAACACCGAGTCTAGAAAGTCGTGCGCGTGCTGGCAAGGGTGTTTATCAGCATCTGCGCCTGACTCAACGTGCCAATCCTTTAGCAAGTATTCCTCAAGTTCAACTGATTGACTTTCGTGACTATATCGGGCAAAATGAAACATCTAACTTTACACCCCCTTTGATTGAGGCAATTCAAGATCGATTAGATAAAAAAGAGCAGGTTGTTCTCATGCTCAATCGCCGTGGTTATTCTAGCTTTGTCATGTGTCGGGAATGTGGGACCGTGGACACCTGTCCAAACTGCGATATTTCTCTAACGCTTCACATGGATACCAAGACCATGAACTGTCATTATTGTGGTTTTTCGAAAGAAATTCCCCATGTCTGTCCAAACTGTCAGAGTCGTAGTATTCGTTACTATGGAACTGGGACTCAAAAGGCCTACGATGAGCTAGCAGAACTCTTTCCAGAGGCTTGCATTTTACGAATGGATGTGGATACAACTCGTAAGAAGGGCAGCCACCAAGCTCTACTTGAACAATTTGGCAAGGGTGAAGCGGACATATTGCTAGGAACCCAGATGATTGCCAAGGGCTTGGATTTCCCGAATGTGACCTTGGTTGGTGTTCTCAATGCAGATACAGCCTTGAATCTGCCTGATTTCCGTTCTTCTGAAAGAACCTTCCAACTCTTGACCCAGGTAGCAGGACGAGCAGGTCGAGCTGAAAAGGCAGGTCAAGTCTTGATTCAGTCCTATAATCCTCAGCATTATGCCATTCGTTTTGTCAAGGATCAGGACTACGAAGGTTTTTATTCCTACGAAATGGGAATCAGACGTCAGTTAGGTTACCCGCCTTATTATTTCACTATTGGAATTACCTTGTCTCATAAGAAAGAAGAAGAGGTTCTTAAACGTGCTTATCAAGTCATGGAAATATTGCGGTCAGGTTTGTCGGATGCTAGTATAATTCTTGGTCCAACGCCAAAACCTATCGCTCGTACTCATAACCTCTATCACTACCAAATATTGATTAAATACCGTTTAGAAGATGAGTTGGCTTCTACCCTTAATCAGGTCTTAGCCCTAACTCAAGAACGTGAAAATAGCGAACTTCGTCTCAGTATTGACCACGAACCGCAACAATTTTTATAGAAGGAGAAAAGATGACAAAACTAATCTTTATGGGAACTCCCAATTTTTCAGCAACTGTTTTAAAGGGGCTTTTGTCAGATGAGCGCTACGAGATTGTAGCGGTTGTAACTCAGCCAGATCGTGCGGTTGGACGAAAAAAAGTCATCCAAGAAACCCCAGTTAAACAAGCAGCCAAAGAGGCAGGACTTCCTATCTACCAACCAGAAAAATTATCGGGTAGTCCAGAGATGGAAACTATCATGAATTTGGGCGCTGATGGGATTGTAACTGCTGCTTTTGGGCAATTTCTCCCAAGTAAACTCCTTGATAGCATGGATTTTGCAGTCAACGTTCATGCTTCGCTTCTTCCAAAGCACCGTGGTGGTGCTCCTATTCATTATGCCTTGATTCAAGGTGATGAGGAAGCAGGAGTAACCATTATGGAAATGGTTAAGGAAATGGACGCAGGAGACATGATTTCTCGTCGTAGCATTCCGATTACCGATGAGGATAATGTTGGAACCTTGTTTGAAAAATTGGCGGTTGTTGGTCGTGATCTACTTTTAGATACTCTACCAGCTTATATAGCTGGTGAAATTAAACCAGAACCGCAAGATCCAAGTCAGGTTACATTTTCACCAAATATCAAACCTGAGGAAGAAAAGTTGGACTGGAACAAAACCAATCGTCAACTCTTTAACCAAATCCGTGGGATGAATCCATGGCCAGTTGCTCATACCTTCCTAAAGGGAGAACGCTTTAAAATCTATGAAGCCCTGCCTGTAGAAGGGAAGGGGAATCCAGGTGAGATTATCTCCATCGGTAAGAAAGAATTGATTGTCGCAACAGCAGAAGGAGCTCTATCACTCAAACAGGTTCAACCAGCAGGGAAACCTAAGATGGACATTGCTTCCTTCCTCAACGGTGTTGGACGGACATTGGCTGTAGGAGAACGATTTGGTGACTAAAGTAGAAACGGCTAGAAATCTAGCTTTAGTAGTGTTAGAGGATATTTTTATCAATCAAGCCTACTCCAATATCGCCTTAAATAAACACCTCAAGGGAAGTCAACTGTCAGCAACTGACAAAGGTTTGGTGACAGAGCTTGTTTATGGGACTGTAGCCCGTAAACTAACTTTAGAATGGTATTTGTCTCACTTTATTGAGGATAGAGACAAGCTAGATAACTGGCTCTATGTTTTGCTTCTCATGAGCGTCTATCAACTCCAATACTTGGATAAGCTTCCCGACCATGCAGTGGTCAATGAAGCGGTGGAACTGGCTAAACTTCGTAAAAAAGGTAGCGAAAAACTGGTCAATGCAGTCCTTCGCCGTATCTTGCGAGAAGGTTTGCCAGATATTGTCAGTATCAAGCGTAAGAACAAGCGTGATTCTATCGCCTACTCTTTGCCAGTGTGGTTAGTTTCTAAACTAAAGGAAGAGTATGGTGAAGAGAGAGCGCAAGCGATTTTTGAAAGTCTACTAAAACGTAATAAAGCCAGTATCCGTGTGACAGATTTGAGCCGAAAAGAGGAAATTAAAGCTCTGCTTGATGCAAGTGATTCTGCTTTATCAGCTTCTGGTCTGGTTAAAGAGCAGGGGCATTTTGCGGGTCATGACTTGTTTGCTGAAGGGGCTATTACTATACAGGACGAGTCTAGTCAACTGGTTGCACCAACACTAGAGCTACAAGGAGATGAGCAGGTTTTGGATGCCTGTGCAGCGCCGGGTGGAAAAACAGCTCATATAGCCTCTTATCTAACTACAGGTCAGGTAACAGCTCTGGATCTCTATGACCACAAACTCACTTTGATTCAAGAGAATGCCCAGCGTTTAGGCGTAGCAGACCCTGTTCAAACACAAAAATTGGATGCCCGAAAGGTTCACGAGTTTTTTGGTAAGGATCAATTTGATAAGATTCTTGTTGATGCCCCTTGCTCAGGGATCGGTCTATTGCGTCGGAAACCAGATATCAAATACAACAAAGAAACTGCGGATTTCATGTCTTTACAGGAAATTCAGCTGGAAATATTAGGTAGTGTTTGTCAAACACTACGAAAAGGTGGTATAATAACCTATAGTACCTGTACTATAGTCTCGGAGGAAAACTTTCAAGTCGTTCAGACATTTTTGGAAAGACACCCTGAGTTTGAGCAGGTTAAACTAGAACATGAATGCAAAGATATCTTAAAAGATGGTTGTATCCTCATTACTCCAGAACTGTATGGTAGTGACGGGTTCTTTATCAGCCAATTTCGAAAGATATCTGATTAGGAAGGAACTGACACAATGGAAATTTCATTATTAACAGATGTGGGTCAGAAACGAAAAAACAATCAAGACTATGTCAACCTTTTTGTCAACCGAGCAGGTCATACGATGATTATCTTGGCTGATGGAATGGGAGGACATCGTGCAGGCAATATTGCTAGTGAAATGGCGGTAACGGACTTAGGTGTAGCTTGGGTGGATACTCAAATTGACACTGTAAATGAAGTTCGCGAATGGTTTGCCCATAATTTAGAAATTGAAAATCAAAAGATTTACCAACTAGGTCGTGATGAAGCTTATAGGGGTATGGGAACAACCTTAGAAGCTCTTGCTATCATTGAGAATCAAGCTATTTATGCCCATATCGGTGATTCGCGTATCGGTTTAATCCGTGGAGAAGAATATCATCTTTTGACAAGTGACCATTCTTTGGTTAACGCACTGCTCAAAGCTGGACAATTAACTCAAGAAGAGGCAGAAGCACATCCTCAAAAGAACATCATCACTCAATCTATTGGTCAAAAAGATGAAATTCAACCAGACATGGGAATTATCACCCTTGAACCAGGAGACTATATTTTGCTTAATAGTGATGGTTTAACCAATATGATTTCTGGAAGTGAAATCTGTGATATTGTAACAAGTGATATCTCACTGGATGATAAAGCAGCAACCTTGATTCGTTTTGCAAATAATGCCGGAGGGCTTGATAACATAAGTGTTGCCCTTGTTTCGATTAAGGAGGAGGCGGCACTATGATCCAGATCGGCAAGATTTTTGCCGGACGGTATCGAATTATCAAACAAATTGGTCGTGGAGGCATGGCAGATGTCTACCTGGCCAAGGATTTGATTTTAGATGGGGAAGAGGTAGCTGTAAAGGTCCTGAGGACCAACTACCAGACGGATCCTATAGCTGTTGCGCGTTTTCAACGGGAAGCGCGAGCGATGGCAGACCTGGATCATCCTCATATCGTTCGGATTACTGATATTGGTGAAGAAGATGGTCAGCAATACCTAGCTATGGAATACGTAGCAGGTCTCGATCTTAAGCGATATATTAAAGAACACTATCCTCTTTCAAATGAGGAAGCAGTTCGTATCATGGGTCAGATTTTGCTAGCTATGCGTTTAGCACATGCAAAAGGAATTGTTCACCGTGATTTAAAGCCTCAAAATATTCTCTTGACTCCAGATGGAACAGCTAAGGTTACTGACTTTGGTATCGCGGTAGCTTTTGCGGAAACCAGCTTGACTCAAACTAACTCTATGTTGGGTTCTGTCCACTATTTATCGCCTGAACAGGCTCGTGGCTCTAAAGCTACGTTTCAGAGTGATATTTATGCCATGGGAATTATTTTCTTTGAAATGTTAACAGGGCATGTCCCATATGATGGAGATAGTGCCGTCACGATTGCCCTTCAGCATTTTCAGAAACCACTCCCATCTGTTATAGCTGAAAATCCTTCGGTACCACAATCATTAGAAAATGTTGTTATTAAAGCGACAGCGAAAAAATTAACGGATCGCTATCAAACAGTCTCTGAGATGTATGTAGACTTATTGAGTAGTCTCTCTCACAATAGACGAAATGAATCTAAACGTGTTTTTGATGATACAAGTAAGGTTGATACAAAAACATTACCAAAGATTCAGCAACAAACCTTGACAACGCTTCCTAAGGTTGAACCAAAAGATAATCGTCCTCAGACTAAGAAACCGAGCGTTCAAGCAGCTCCTAAACCTAAGGAAGTAGCTAAGTCGGTGAAGAAGCGTCGCTTTAAGGCTCGTTACTTGGTTCTCCTTGCTAGTTTTATTCTGGTGCTCTCTTCTATACTATGGATTATATCTAAGACACCAGCAACTGTTGTGATTCCGAAGGTAGCAGGGCAAAGAGTGGCTGAGGCCAAAGAAACTCTGAAAAATGCCAATTTTGAAATTGGTGAAGAGAAAAGTGAATCCAGTGATACAGTAGAAGAAGGCCGAGTTATTCGAACGGATCCAGAATCAGGAACCAATCGTAAAGAAGGAACTAAGATTAATCTGATTGTTTCATCAGGTAAACCTTCATTCCCGATAGGGAACTATATCGGACGTAAATCTTCAGATGTAGTAGCAGAGTTAAAAGATAAGAAAGTCCCAGAAAATCTGATTAAGATTGTTGAGGAAGAATCTAGTGAAACTGAACCTGGTCTTGTCATGAGACAAAGTTTGTCAGAAGGTACAACTTACGATCTTAGCAAGGCGACTGAGATTACCTTGACAGTTGCTAAAAAGGTTACAACTGTTTCAATGCCTTATTATATCGGCTCAAGTCTTGAATTTACAAAGAATAATTTGATTCAAGTTGTGGGTGTTAAAGAAGCTAATATTGAGGTAGTAGAAGTTTCTACAGTTCTTGAGGGAACTATTGAAGGAACTGTAATCAATCAAAGTCCAAAACCATATGAGGATCTTGATTTGAGTAAAACGCGTGTTAAAATTTCTGTTTATAAACCAAAACAAACGACAACTACTACAGTCACACCACAAGTACCCCATGAGAATAGAATCGAGGTAACACCTCCTCAAACTCGTGAGGCAGAAGCTAGTCAAACAACACCTGAGCACAACTGAGGTAGCTAATACAGACTATTCATAAAACTTTGTCACAGAATTTGTGGCAAAGTTTTTTTTCTGAGGATTTTATGATAAAATAAAGGATATCAAAAAGGGGGAGAAAATGAAGGAATCAAAAGAACTCAATGCAGTGATTGATATCATTATGCTTGCAGGTACGATTTTACTTCGAAATGGTTCGGAAATTCATCGTGTTGAAGATACTATGATCCGCATTGCGCATTCACAAGGGATAATGGATTGCAATGTTTTAGCCATGCCGGCAGCCATTTTTTTCTCTATTGAAAATACCAATATCTCTCGTATGAAGCGAGTGACTTCGTCTCTTTATAACATTGAGAAAGTTTGTGATGTCAATCAAATTTCTCGACAGCTTGTCTCTGGACAAATTGATTTAGAGACAGCCTTTGCACAATTGAAGGATTTAAATGAAAAATCCTTGCCCTACACTAAATTACAGTTAATCATTGCTGCAACCTTAAGTGCTCCATTCTTCTCCATTATGTTTGGCGGAAATCCTTATGATGCGATTGGTGCAGGAGTTGCGACCTTGTTTGCTTTTACTTTTTCACTTTATATAGAAAAATTTATTCGCATCCCCTTTATGACTGCATTTGCAGGTGCCTTGGTCTTTGGTTTGATAGCACAAGTTTGGGCTCGTTATTCTGGTTTGCCTTCAACGGCTGACTTAATTATAGCAGGGGCTGTCATGCCTTTCGTGCCAGGGATTGCCTTAACCAATGCTGTGCGTGATATCATGACCAATCATATTAACTCTGGTATGAGCAAGATGTTTGAATCCTTGCTGATTACCCTTGCCTTGGGGGCTGGCACCTCTGTCGCCCTGGTACTCATGAACTACTAATATGAATTTGACAACATTTTTATTGCAAGCTCTAGCGAGTTTACTAGCAATTATCACTTTTTTAATCGTTTTAAACGTACAACGTTCTATGCTAATTCCTGGTGGAGTTTTAGGAATGTTTATCTGGTTGCTCTATCTCCTTCTTAAGGAGCCGACTAACGTCATTTTAGCGACCTTCATTGCTGCCGTAATTGGCTCATGTATTAGCCAGATTATGAGCATTATCTATAAAACACCTGCAGTTGTTTTTAGCCTTGCCATATTGGCGCCCTTAGTTCCAGGATATCTGTCTTATCGGACAACTTCATTCTTTGTTACAGGAGACTATAGAAATACCATTGCTAGTGCTATGCTGGTTGTCATGTTAGCTCTTGTCATCTCAATTGGAATGGCCAGTGGGACAGTTATTCTAAAATTGTATCATCATTTAAAATCACATCGAACCATCTAAGGTTCGATTTTTAATTGGGTAAAACTAGTAAACAGAAGTGGCTCAGATGATGATTGATGAGTGTTAGAAAATAGTATGATTTTTGGATTAAGGCTTTTTTCTCTATTTTGTTTTAATTTGTGATAAAATAGACTTGGACGATTTTTTACAATGAATGATTAAATACAGAGGTAAATATGACAATCGGTATTGATAAGATTGGTTTTGCGACCAGTCAATATGTCTTGAAATTACAAGACTTAGCAAATGCACGGGGGGTAGACCCTGAAAAATATACAAAAGGACTTTTACTAGAGGAGATTAGTATCGCTCCCTTGACTGAAGATATCGTGACTCTTGCAGCTAGTGCAGGAAATTCAATCCTAACAGAAGAAGAAAAGCAAGAAATTGATATGGTCATTGTGGCGACAGAATCTGGAATCGATCAAAGTAAGGCTGCAGCTGTTTTTGTGCATGGCTTACTTGGTATTCAACCTTTTACTCGTAGTTTTGAAATCAAGGAAGCTTGCTATGGAGCGACAGCTGCTCTACATTATGCTAAGCTACATGTAGAAAATTCACCAAGATCAAAAGTACTTGTTCTTGCTAGTGATATAGCAAAATATGGTATCAATGCACCGGGTGAACCAACTCAGGGTTCAGGTAGTATCGCTATGTTGATTACTCAAAATCCACGGATCTTGAGCTTTAATGACGATAATGTAGCTCAGACTAGAGACATCAATGATTTCTGGCGTCCGAATTACTCGATTACACCCTTTGTAAATGGTGTATACTCTACCCAGCAGTATTTAGATTGTTTGCAAACTACCTGGGAAGAATACAAAAAACGCTTTAATTGGACTTTAAATGATTTTGTGGCAGTATGTTTCCACTTGCCGTATCCAAAATTAGCCCTCAAAGGTTTTAATAAGCTATTGGATGAATCATTGTCTCAGGAAAAACAAGAGCTCTTACAGAAACACTTTGACGCTTCTATCATCTATAGTAATCGAGTTGGTAATATCTACACAGGATCTCTATTTCTTGGATTACTTTCTCTCTTGGAAAATGCTGAAACATTGAAAGCTGGAGATAAGATTGCACTATTCAGTTACGGTAGTGGAGCAGTTTCTGAGTTCTTTAGTGTCGAATTGGTTGAAGGTTATGAGCAGTATCTAGATAAAGACCGTATCAAAGTGTTAGACCAGCGTATACCTCTCTCAGTCGAAGAATATGAAAAAGTATTCTATGAGGAGACACATCTTGATGGTTCAGGTTCTGCTAAACTCTCGGGCTATGAAGACCAAGAATATGCTCTGGTTGAAATTTTAGAACATCACCGTTATTATAGCAAGGTTGAAAAATGATGAAGATTAATTGGAGTGGATTTTCAAAAAAAACATATCCAGAACGTCTAGAAACGCTTAGGGATTCTGACTTGCTCTCTCATGAACTTCAGGATAATCTAGAGAAAAATGAGACTTTGAGTGTTGCCATTGCTGATCAGCTAAGTGAAAATGTAGTAGGGACTTTTTCTCTTCCCTACTCCATTGTTCCTGAGATAGTGGTGAATAATCAGGCCTATACTGTTCCTTATGTGACGGAAGAGCCATCAGTAGTGGCAGCAGCTAGTTTTGCATGCAAGATTATCAACAGATCTGGTGGTTTTTCTGCCCATGTTCATCAAAGACTTATGATTGGTCAGGTTGCTCTTTATCAAGTACCAGATAGAGAACAAGCTTGCCAGGAAATTCTGAATCAAAAAGACCAGCTACTTGAAATAGCAAATCAAGCTTATCCTTCAATTGTCAAGCGAGGAGGAGGAGCGCGTGACTTGCGAGTTGAGAAAGTTTCTGGACAGACAGATTTTCTGGTTGTTTATCTTCACGTTGATACTCAAGAAGCCATGGGAGCTAATATGCTTAATACCATGCTAGAGGCTTTAAAACCTCATCTTGAAAGTCTAAGCCATGGACAAAGTCTTATGGGAATTTTGTCTAACTATGCTACAGAGTCTCTGGTGACATCTAGCTGTCGTATTGCTTTTCGCTATTTAAGTCCTAACAAGGATGAAGCGCGTGAATTGGCTGACAAGATAGTCTTGGCTAGTCATTTTGCTCAAGCAGATCCTTACCGAGCTGCTACCCACAACAAGGGTATCTTTAATGGGATTGATGCTCTCCTGATTGCAACAGGAAATGATTGGCGGGCTATCGAAGCAGGAGCCCATGCCTATGCCTGTCATGATGGTGCTTATCGAGGACTTAGCCACTGGACATTAGACATAGAGACAGAAGAGCTGATTGGAGAGATGACTCTTCCCATGCCAATTGCTACAAAGGGTGGTTCTATCGGTCTCAATCCTCGTGTTGTGCTCAGCCACGAACTTCTAGGTCAACCGTCTGCGAAAGAACTGGCACAAATTATTGTTTCTATGGGATTGGCCCAGAACTTTGCCGCACTAAAGGCCTTGGTTGGAGCTGGTATTCAACAGGGACATATGAAATTACAAGCTAAATCTCTAGCTCTCCTAGCAGGAGCTAAAGAAGCAGAAATACCAAAGCTAGTAGAAGGTTTGATTGCTGAAAAAACCTTTAACCTAGAAAAAGCAAAAAGTATTTTAGAAGCTTTACGCTCATAAGAAAAACTCAGACTAATCAAGTCTGAGTTTTTTATATGCTTAGACGCTTCTACCAGGCAAGAGGCTAACTGGTAAGAAATAACCAGTAGTAGCGACCTCTTTGCCCTCTATCTTTTGAAGGAGCAAATCAACTGTCAGGCGAGCAATTTCTTCCAAAGGTTGTTTGATGGTAGTGAGGTGAGGGTAGTAATTCTCGATAAAATAAGTCCCATCATAGCCAATTACTTTTAGTTGGTCAGGAACTGAGATTTCAAGTTCTTGAGCAATTTTGATAACCAAAATAGCAGTTAAATCATCCGAAGCAAAGATGGCGTCGGGTTTTTGTTTGGTTAAGATATTTTTTATTTCCATTTCTTTTCGAAGGGGTGAAAAGTCACTGGAAATATTGATAATGGGAGCCTTTGGTAAGATAGAAGCGAAACCTGCATGACGAAGTCCAGTTGGGGAATTGGAGTTGTCATTTCCTGTAATCATGATAATAGATTTAACTCCAGTTTTAGCCAAGGTCTGAGCTGCTAGGACTCCGCCAGCATAGTTGTCAGAAGAAACGACAGGAATATCTGGAGACAGGTTACGGTCAAAGGAAATGATAGGAGCAGTCACACGATTGTAGTCTTCGATACCTAAGTTATGACTTCCTGAAATGATACCGTCCACCTGATTGGCTTCCAACATTTCGATGTATTCACGTTCTTTTTCTGAATCGTGTTCACTATTACAAATGATGGTCTTGTAACCTTTTTTGAAGAGTTCGTGTTCCAATTTGTCAATCAATTCAGCATAGAACACATGGCTGATTTTAGGGAAAATCAAACCGATTAACTTGGCTGATTTTCCTTGAAGACTTCGAGCTAAGTTATTGGGTTTATAGCCCAGCTCACGCATAGCATCATTAACCTTTTGAATAGTTTTTTCTGAAAGATACCCCTTTTTGTTGATGACACGTGAAACAGTAGTAGGGCTGACGCCAGCTAATTTTGCGACATCAGTTAGTTTTGCGACCATATTCTAATTCGTAGTATGTTCCAGTTGGGTTTCCAGATTTAATGAGGATTCCGTTTTGATCCGCATGCGGGAATACACGACCAGAAAATACTTTTTCTCCTTTATTAATGAAAATTTCAAAGACTGAATTATCGATGAAGATATTTACAGTAGTAGCTTGCTTGTCAATAGGACATGAGCGAGTAGTTCCAAATTCTTGAGCGTATTGCTCACCTGCTTGACTGCGGTCGACGGTTACTTGACCATTGACAAGGTCAAAATTGATAGAGAGTCCCTTGCCATCTTTATCAGCAAGAAGGACGATTTCACTCTGACTATCGGCTTCTAGGTTAAGCTCAAGTTCGTAGGTGTTTTTGGTTTCAGAACGATTTGAAAATTCCTCTTTTGAAGATCGAAGGTCCTTGATAGCAGCTACAGGATACTGATAGAGTTTGCCGTCTTTAATGGTAAGTTCTTTGACTAATGAAAAAGTTCCTTGGTGGTCAAAACGATCAGATGGATACGCAACATCTGGTAACCCAAGCCAGCTGATTGCCAGGGCACGACCATCAGGAGCGTTGAAGGCTTGAGTAGCATAGGCTTCAAAACCATAATCAAGATTGTGAAGTTCAGAAACATCTAGCATACGGGCATTTTCTGGGTCAAAGGAAGCGCCGATTTTATACATATTTGGATAGATATTATCATAGTCAAGAACTTTTTTATCCAAACCTTGTGGGCAGTAAAGAAGGACAGGTTGTTCTCCGACAAAGACTAGGTTTGGGCACTCCATCATATAGGCAGTGCGGTCATTGTTGAAGTCAAGGTCTCCGACTTCTTGCCAGTTTGTATAATCATTATCGATAGCCTTATAGAGACGAATAAAACCTTTTTTCTCCAAGTCTTGACCACCAACGATAGCGTAGTATTGCCCTTTAAAGTTAAAAATCTGTGGATCGCGGAAGTGATCAGTAGCATCAGCAGGTTGATCAATCAAGATTTTATCAATCTTCTTAATCTTACCATCCTTGTCCAACAAGGCCCCAATCTGATAGGGATGGCGGATCCAATTTTCATCTCGAACATTTCCGGTATAAAATAGGAATAGTTGGTCACCAAACTGCATAGCAGATCCTGAGTAAGCACCGTGGCTATCTAATGGAGTATCAGGTAAGATCTTAACTCCAGTTTCTTTAAAGTGCACCAAATCGTCACTTTCAAGCTGAATCCAAGATTTTAAACCATGAGCTGCACCAAAGGGAAAGTTTTGATAAAAGAGAATCCACTTACCATCAAAATAAGAAAAACCATTTGGATCGTTGAGAAGTCCTTGTTTTGGTTCGACGTGATAGGCAACATGCCATGGTGACTGCGCCATATTTTCTTTGATTTGTTCGATTTCTTCTTGTGTCCAATCTTCATAGCGTCTATAGCGACGCTCGGTAGTCCATTCCATTTTAATTCCCTCCATAAATTCTACTATCTTTATAGTAAACGTTTCCTTATAAAAAAGCAAGTCTTTTATCATAGAATTAAGAAAAAAATGTCAAACGCTTGACAGAAAATAGAGGTTGTATTTTGTGAAAATCAATGAAAATATGAAAGTTTTTGAAAACTTTTTAGCAAAAACCTTTTAATAATAGGTATTTGTCGAAGAAACACTATTCAAAAATATCAAAAACAGTCAAAAAACAAAAAACAAAGAATTTTTTCTGCAAAACGCTTGACATATTTTTGAAACGTGATAGAATAATACTCGTAGGGCGAATAAATCGCTTTCAAACATTTTACAATTTTTTTATAAGGAGATTTTTGCAAATGACGAATACAGAAATTGCAAAAAAAGTCATCGAAGCCTTGGGCGGACGTGAGAATGTTAACAGTGTTGCGCACTGTGCGACTCGTCTTCGCGTTATGGTTAAAGATGAAGCAAAGATCAACAAGGATGCTATCGAGAGCTTGGAAAAAGTTCAAGGTGCTTTCTTTAACTCAGGTCAATACCAAATCATCTTTGGTACGGGTACAGTAAACAAGATGTACGATGAAGTCGTAGCTCTTGGTTTGCCAACATCTTCTAAAGAAGATATGAAAGCAGAAGCTGCTAAACAAGGAAATTGGTTCCAACGTGCCATCCGTACTTTCGGTGACGTCTTCGTTCCAATCATTCCAGTTATCGTAGCAACTGGTCTCTTCATGGGTGTTCGTGGTCTCTTGAACGCACTTGGAATGACTCTTCCAGATGATGTTAAGACTTACACAGAAATCCTTACAGATACCGCCTTCATTATCTTGCCAGGTTTGGTTGTTTGGTCAACTTTCCGTGTATTCGGTGGTAACCCAGCTGTTGGGATCGTTCTTGGTATGATGCTCGTTTCTGGTTCACTTCCAAATGCCTGGGCTGTTGCGTCTGGTGGTGAAGTAACTGCAATGCAGTTCTTCGGATTTATCCCAGTTGTAGGTTTGCAAGGTTCAGTTCTTCCAGCCTTCATCATCGGGGTTGTCGGAGCTAAGTTTGAAAAAGCTGTTCGTAAGGTTGTTCCAGATGTACTTGACCTCTTGGTAACACCGTTCGTAACACTCCTTGTAATGTCAATTCTTGGATTGTTTGTTATCGGACCAGTCTTCCACGTTGTTGAAAACTACATTCTCATTGGAACTAAAGCAATTCTTAACTTGCCATTCGGACTTGGTGGTTTCTTGATTGGTGGAGTTCACCAATTAATCGTCGTATCAGGTGTTCACCACATCTTCAACTTGCTTGAAGTTCAATTGCTTGCTGCTGACCATGCTAACCCATTCAACGCTATCATCACAGCTGCAATGACTGCTCAAGGTGCTGCAACAGTAGCCGTTGGTGTGAAAACTAAAAATCCTAAACTTAAAACACTTGCTTTCCCAGCTGCTCTTTCTGCTTTCCTAGGTATTACTGAGCCTGCTATCTTCGGGGTTAACTTGCGTTTCCGTAAACCATTCTTCCTTTCATTGATTGCTGGTGCAATCGGTGGTGGATTGGCATCTATCCTTGGACTTGCTGGTACTGGTAATGGTATCACAATCATCCCTGGTACAATGCTTTACATTGGTAACGGACAACTTCTACAATACCTTCTTATGGTAGCTGTATCATTTGCACTTGGTTTCGCTCTTACTTACATGTTTGGTTATGAAGATGAAGTGGAAGAAGTTTCAGGAGTAATTTCTGAAGCTGAAACTGACCGTTTAACAGAAGAAGCAGTAACTGGTACTGTGGTTTCACCAAGCGAAGGTGTTATCCAAACACCAATCGTTGGTGATGTCGTTGCTCTTTCAAATGTGAATGATCCAGTCTTCTCAAGTGGAGCTATGGGACAAGGTATCGCTGTAAAACCTAGTGAAGATGTTGTTTACGCACCAGCTGATGCTGAAGTGACAATTGTCTTCCCAACAGGACATGCTTATGGCCTAAGAACAGCTAACGGAGCTGAAATCTTGATCCACGTTGGTATCGACACTGTTTCAATGAACGGTGAAGGATTCAACCATAAAGTTGCCCAAGGTGACAAGGTTAAAGCTGGAGATGTTCTTGGAACGTTTGACTCAGCTAAGATTGCTGCTGCAGGTCTTGATAACACAACAATGGTTATCGTGACAAACACTGCGGACTTTGCTTCAGTAAATCCAGTTGCTTCTGGATCAGTTGCTAAGGGAGATGCAATCATCGAAGTTAAAGCTTAATACTCTTCAAAAATCAAATTCAAACTGCGTCATACTCGCTTTGCCGTACTCAAGTACTGCCTGCAGCTCGATTCCTAGTTTGTTCTTTGATTTTCATTGAGTACACTACTTTCGATTTAATAGATCAAAAAACGAACAAACATGATATTTGTTCGTTTTTTGATTGAATCGTAAAATTTACAGAGGAAAAACTAAAATATTGAGCAACTTTCCTTCTGGAAATATGCTATAATAGAGAAAATAAAAACTAGAGGTTTATCATGGCAAAACTATACGGAAGCTTGGAAGCGGGCGGTACAAAATTTGTCTGTGCTGTCGGTGATGAAAATTTTAACGTTGTAGAAAAAGTACAATTTCCAACAACAACTCCTATCGAGACAATCGATAAAACTATTGAGTTCTTTTCAAAATTTGAGAACCTTGCAGGCCTTGCCATTGGTTCATTTGGTCCTATTGATATCGATAAAAATTCAAAAACTTACGGATTTATCACAACAACTCCAAAACCTAACTGGGCAAATGTAGACTTACTTGGTGCCCTCCGTCGCGCTCTAAACGTGCCTATGTATTTCACAACAGACGTTAATAGTTCTGCCTACGGTGAAGTGGTAGCGCGTAATAACGCAGGTGGACGAATCGAAAACTTGGTTTATTACACAATCGGTACAGGTATCGGAGCAGGTGTTATCCAACGTGGTGAGTTTATCGGCGGTGTTGGTCACCCTGAAATGGGTCATTATTATGTGGCTAGACACCCAATGGATATTGAAAAAGAATTTAAAGGTGTTTGTCCTTTCCATAATGGATGTTTGGAAGGTTATGCAGCTGGTCCAAGTTTGGAAGCTCGTACAGGTGTTCGTGGGGAAAACATTGAACTCAACAACTCTGTCTGGGATGTTCAAGCCTACTATATCGCTCAAGCAGCAGTGAACGCAACTGTAACCTTCCGTCCAGACGTTATCGTCTTTGGAGGAGGTGTAATGGCTCAACAACACATGCTTGACCGCGTACGTGAGAAATTCACAGCCCTACTCAATGGCTACCTACCAGTTCCAGATGTACGTGACTATATCGTAACTCCAGCAGTTGCTGGCAATGGTTCAGCTACACTCGGAAACTTCGTTCTTGCTAAGAGCGTTGCTAAATAAGAATAAAAAAGGAGGTCGGGATATATCCCGGCCTCTTTCTTTAATCTTTTTCTATTTTGGCTTCCTGATGGAAAATATTTTGCCAAGTTTCGTGACGGCGCCAGATACTGGTATGAATGGTATCGCCGACTTGGTAGCGGATGAGTTTAGTCTTTTGGCTGATAGAAGTTAAATGAAGCTCCTTGATAGCAGAGGTCAATTCTTTTTCAGCCTTGTAGGCTCCCTTGTCTAGTTCTTGTCCGTCTTGGCGGATATAAATGAAGTCTTCAGCCAGTAACTCTTCCAGTTGATTTCCTTGGTCAATTAGTTGCTCTCTCATGAGCAATTTTTTATAGACATTATCAAGAATTTCATCTTCAGGGATTGGTGCTGGTTCGATATGAATGTCTGTATCAAAGACACCAAATCGTTCTGATAACATGGATTCGACCTGGTCCGCAATTTCGTGGCTCTCGAAAACAGAGAGGTCTGGGTTCATCTCGAGAGTGATGTCCAGATAAATATTGCTTCCGTAGGTACGACCCCTTTGAGATTTGACCTTGCTAATCTTAGGAATTTCCATGATAGCCTTTTGGTAATCTTCTAGCAAGTGTTCATCAAAACCATCAGAAAGGCTGAAGGATGACTCGATAAAGATATCATAAGCAGTTTTAAGAATAAAGAAGGTAATGATAATCGCAACCAACTTATCCACTATTGGATAGTTGAAGCTACTAGCCAGGATAGCAATAGAAGTTCCAAGAGATGTCACGGCATCTGACAGATTGTCCTTAGCTGCAGCCTTGAGGGCCTTGGACTTAGACTGCTTACTCAGATGGGTATTGTAGAGATAAACGGCAAACATGATGATAGCAGAGATGACTCCTAGAGTCGCCCCAAGTGGGTCAATGACCGTTTGCTCTCGGCTGAGTATCTTTTGAATGGTGTCACGTAGAACATCAAAGCCAACGTAAAACATGATGATGGAAGTGATGAGACTTGCCAAATCCTCTATTTTCCAGTGACCGAAGCGATGATCTCTATCTGCCGGTTGGCGAGCCAAACGAATCCCGATGAGGAGGGCCACGTTTCCAACGATATCTGAAACGTTGTTAAAACCATCAGCTACCAAACTGGATGAATGGAGCAAGTGTCCGGTTGCTAGCTTAGCTGCAGACAAGAATAGATAGGTCAAGATGCTGATAATGGCACCACGCTCAGCCAATTTTAAGTTTGAAACCGATTGATTCATCTAACTCCCCTTCTAGCATTTTAGTATTCTTTCATTATACTGGTTTTCCAAGGAAAATTCAAATGTGGGAAGTAAGTTAAATACACCTCAAAACTTGAAAACTTTTGAAATTCTGATATAATAGAACTACTCAAGGGAGTAGCTGGCGGTTAACCGCGATAGTGTCGTCATTACGAATTATTTCCGGCACTATATTAAACAGCGATACTTGTTTTTTTTAAAAAACAGGTCTCTTTTTTTGTAAAAAGAGGCCAAAAAGGAGGAGACTGTTTTGTCAAAAGAACAAAATAAAGACTTGTTTTACACACAATCTTCTGAGGAGGTCCTAAAAAATTTGGACACATCTGTCGAAGGTTTGTCAACGGCTCAAGCTCAAGAACGCTTAGCGACTTATGGTCGTAATGAGTTGGAAGAGGGAGAGAAACGTAGCCTACTAGCTAAATTCCTTGATCAATTTAAGGATTTGATGATTATCATCTTGCTTGCGGCAGCGGCACTTTCTGTGATTACAGAAGGAATGGACGGTCTAACGGATGCCATTATCATCTTGGCCGTTGTTGTCTTGAATGCTGCCTTTGGGGTTTACCAAGAAGGGCAAGCAGAAGCAGCCATTGAAGCTCTGAAAAATATGTCTAGCCCGATGGCTCGTGTTCGTCGTGATGGTCATGTGATTGAGATTGACTCAAAAGAATTGGTACCTGGAGATATCGTCTTGCTTGAAGCGGGAGATGTCGTGCCTGCAGATATGCGTTTGTTTGAAGCGGCGTCTCTTAAAATCGAAGAAGCTGCTCTTACTGGTGAGTCTGTACCGGTTGAAAAGGATATTACTCAAATGGTAGAAGCAGATGCTGGTATTGGGGACCGAGTTAATATGGGTTACCAAAACTCAAACGTAACTTACGGTCGTGGTATTGGTGTCGTGACTAACACTGGTATGTATACTGAAGTTGGTAAGATTGCGGACATGTTGGCCAATGCCGATGAGACAGAAACACCATTGAAGCAAAGCTTGGAACAATTATCTAAGGCCTTGACTTACTTAATCATTGTGATTGCAGTTATTACCTTCTTGGTTGGTGTCTTTGTTCGTGGTGAACATCCATTAGAAGGCTTGATGGTGGCGGTTGCCCTTGCGGTTGCTGCTATTCCAGAAGGGCTTCCTGCCATTGTAACCATCGTTCTATCTTTGGGAACTACAACCCTTGCAAAACGTAATTCGATTGTCCGTAAATTACCAGCGGTTGAAACGCTTGGTTCAACAGAAATCATTGCATCTGATAAAACAGGTACTTTGACGATGAACCAAATGACGGTTGAAAAGGTTTATACCAACGGTCAATTGCAAAGCTCGGCATCTGAAATTGCGGCTAGCAACAATACCCTCCGTGTCATGAACTTTGCCAACGATACCAAGGTGGACCCATCTGGCAAATTGATCGGTGACCCTACTGAAACTGCTCTTGTACAGTTTGGTTTGGACCACAACTTTGATGTCCGTGAAGTCTTGAAGGATGAGCCACGTGTGGCTGAATTGCCTTTTGACTCAGACCGTAAACTCATGTCTACCATTCATAAGGAATCTGACGGTTCTTACTTTATCGCTGTGAAGGGTGCACCTGACCAATTGCTCAAGCGTGTGACTCGTATCGAAGTCAATGGGGAAGTTCGTCCAATCACAGAAGAGGATAAAAATGCCATCCTTGCAACCAACAAAGACTTGGCTAAACAAGCCCTTCGTGTCTTGATGATGGCTTACAAGACAAGTCATGAAATTCCAACCTTGGAATCTGAAATTGTTGAATCTGACCTCATTTTCTCTGGTTTGGTCGGCATGATTGACCCTGAGCGTCCAGAAGCTGCAGAAGCTGTACGTGTCGCTAAAGAAGCAGGTATCCGTCCGATTATGATCACTGGTGACCACCAAGATACAGCGGAAGCTATCGCTAAACGTCTCGGTATCATCGATCCAAATGATACAGAAGACCATGTTTTCACTGGTGCTGAGTTGAATGAACTCACTGATGAAGAATTCCAAAAAGTCTTCAAGCAATACTCTGTTTACGCGCGTGTATCTCCTGAACACAAGGTTCGTATCGTTAAAGCTTGGCAAAATGAAGGTAAGGTTGTCGCTATGACGGGTGATGGGGTTAACGATGCGCCTTCACTTAAGACAGCTGACATCGGTATCGGTATGGGGATTACAGGTACAGAGGTTTCTAAAGGAGCTTCAGATATGGTCCTTGCTGATGATAACTTTGCAACCATTATCGTAGCGGTAGAAGAAGGACGTAAGATCTTCTCAAATATCCAAAAATCCATCCAATACCTCTTGTCTGCTAATATGGCTGAAGTTTTCATCATCTTCTTTGCAACATTGTTAGGTTGGGATGTGCTTCAACCAGTGCATCTTCTCTGGATTAACCTGGTAACAGATACGCTACCAGCCATCGCCCTTGGTGTGGAACCTGCTGAACCAGGTGTCATGACCCACAAACCTCGTGGTCGTAAGTCTAACTTCTTTGATGGTGGTGTCTTCGGAGCAATCATTTATCAAGGGATCTTCCAAACCATGCTGGTTCTGGGTGTTTATGGTTGGGCTCTTCTCTTCCCAGAGCACCAAAGTCATACTGAAATCCATGCGGATGCCCTTACCATGGCTTTTGCAACTCTCGGTTTGATCCAATTGCTCCATGCCTTTAACGTTAAGTCGGTTTACCAATCAATCTTTAAAGTGGGACTCTTTACCAACAAGACCTTTAACTGGTCTATCCCAGTTGCCTTTGTCCTCTTTGTGGTGACGATTTTAGTTCCTGGATTTAATAATCTCTTCCACGTGTCACACTTGAGTTTGACTCAATGGATGGTGGTCGCTGTAGGAGCGCTTATGATTGTAGTCCTTGTTGAGATTGTTAAAGCAGTTCAACGAGCACTTGGAAAAGATAAAAACGCTATTTAAACAATTATGAAAAGTCATCTTCGGATGGCTTTTTGTCTTTATGTAAATATAAACTGACAAAGATTTTATGCTATAATCAAGGGGAATGATATCGTATGGAGGAAAGAATCTTGGAAAAGAAAATTGTAAAAGATATCTTGTTTTTGTCGCAGGTATCCCAGCCTGCTAGTCAGGAAGATTTACCCCTAGCAAAGGATTTGCAGGACACCCTACAAGCTAACCGTGAAATCTGTGTCGGACTAGCAGCCAATATGATTGGAGTCCAAAAGCGAGTCATTATCTTTAACTTTGGCATGATTCCCATGGTCATGTTTAATCCCGTTCTTCAATCCTCTGAAGGTCCTTATGAGACAGAGGAAGGATGTTTGTCTTTGACAGGAGTGAGACCAACAACCAGATATGAAAAAATTACAGTAAGTTACAGAGATATTCATTGGCAAGAGCAGACCATTACCCTGACGGGTTTTTCAGCGCAGATTTGTCAGCATGAATTGGATCATTTGGAAGGTCGTATTATTTAGGCTCAAATCCTTGGTAGTCCTAAAAAAATATGCTACACTAACACTATGAAAATTCTAATCCCAACTGCAAAAGAAATGAACACCGAAATCCCTAGTTTAGAGGCTAAACCATTGCGTCCTGAAAGTCAGGCAGTACTGGATGAATTGACGACATACTCTGCCCAAAAACTGGAGGACTTTTACAAAATATCTGCCGAAAAAGCGCAAGAGGAGTACGACCATATTCATGCCTTAGAAAATGGAATTGCGATAAACTATCCAGCCTTGCACCTCTTTGATGGACTCATGTATCGCAATATCAAACGGGACAATCTCACCAAGGAGGAGCAAACCTATCTCGAGAAATACCTCATGATAACGTCAGCTCTCTATGGTGTGATCCCGGCCTTTGCACCCATTGCTCCCCACAGACTGGATTTTTTGATGAAGCTCAAAGTCGCTGGAAAAAGCCTGAAAAGTCACTGGCAAGCAGCCTATGAAGAGTCGATGAAGGGTGAAGAACTAATCTTTTCACTCTTGTCTTCTGAATTTGAAACTGTCTTCCCTAAAGAGGTTCGTGAAAAGATGGTGATCTTCAAGTTCATGGAAGAGCGAGATGGTAAATTAAAAATCCACTCAACCATTTCAAAAAAAGCCAGAGGAGCCTTCTTAACAGCCTTGATGGAAGGTCAGATAACTTCTGTAGAAGAGATTAAAGAGCTCAGCTTTGCAGGTTTCAACTATCGAGAAGATTTATCTACTAACAAGGAATTAGTCTTTGTAAAATAGATTAAAAATAGAGCTTGTTCCCTATCTTTATAGGGGCAAGCTTTTTGTGATTTGACCTTACTATTTTTTATTTAGAATGGTAGGAATTTTCACACAATTTTGGTATAATAGGACTATTAGAAAATTTCGAGGAGACAAACATGTCAGTTAAGATTGCTTTACTTGGATTTGGTACAGTAGCCAGTGGTGTGCCATTCTTGCTAAAGGAAAATAGAGAAAAAATTGTTCAAGCAGCCCAGTCAGAAATTGAAGTAGCTAAAGTTTTGGTCAAAGACGATCAAGAGAAAGCCCGCTTGCTTGAAGCAGGAAATGATTTTAATTTTGTAACAAATATCGATGAAATCTTGTCAGACAAAGACATCACGATCGTTGTTGAGTTGATGGGGCGTATCGAACCTGCTAAAACTTTTATCACTCGTGCTTTAGAAGCAGGGAAACACGTCGTGACAGCTAACAAGGATCTTTTGGCAGTCCATGGTGCAGAATTGCTTGAGGTAGCCAAAGCTCACAATGTTGCTCTATACTACGAAGCTGCTGTTGCAGGAGGAATTCCAATCCTTCGTACCTTGGTTAACTCACTAGCATCAGATAAAATCACTCGTGTTCTTGGTGTTGTCAACGGAACATCTAACTTCATGATGACTAAAATGGTAACCGAAGGTTGGTCTTACGAGGATGCTTTGACAGAAGCACAACGACTTGGCTTCGCTGAAAGCGACCCAACCAATGATGTAGATGGTATTGATGCTGCCTACAAGATGGTCATCCTTAGCCAGTTTGCTTTTGGGATGAATGTCAAGTTTGAAGATGTTGGCCACCAAGGGATTCGCAACATCACTCCAGAAGATGTGGCAGTAGCTCAAGAACTTGGTTATGTTGTAAAACTAGTTGGTTCTATCGAAGAAACAGCATCTGGAATCGCTGCTGAGGTTACACCAACCTTCCTTCCTAAAGAACACCCACTTGCAAGTGTTAATGGTGTTATGAATGCTGTCTTTGTGGAGTCTATCGGTATCGGCGAGTCTATGTACTATGGACCAGGTGCTGGTCAAAAACCAACTGCAACAAGTGTTGTTGCTGATATTGCCCGTATCGTTCGTCGTTTGAATGATGGAACAATTGGAAAAGCCTTTAATGAATATAGCCGTCCAGTAGTTTTGGCTAAGCCAGAGGATGTCAAAGCTAACTACTATTTCTCAATCTTGGCTCCAGATTCAAAAGGTCAAGTCTTGAAATTGGCTGAGCTCTTTAATGCGGAAGATATCTCCTTCAAGCAAATCCTTCAAGATGGCAAGCAAGAAGGTAAGGCCCGTGTTGTCATCATCACTCATAAAATCAACAAGGCGCAACTTGAAAATATTACAGCAGCTTTGAAGGGTGTAGCTGAATTTGAACTTCTCAACACCTTCAAGGTTTTAGGAGACTAAGATGAAGATTATTGTACCCGCTACAAGTGCCAATGTGGGTCCTGGTTTTGACTCAGTTGGTGTAGCTGTAACCAAGTATCTAGAAATTCAGGTTTGTGAGGAACGTGAAGAATGGATGATTGAGCACCAATTGGGCAAATGGATTCCGCGTGATGAACGTAATCTTTTGCTGAAGATTGCTCTACAAATTGTTCCTGACCTACAACCAAGACGTCTGAAGATGGTCAGTGATATTCCGCTTGCGCGTGGACTAGGTTCATCGAGCTCTGTCATCGTTGCGGGGATTGAACTGGCAAATCAACTAGGAAATCTCAAACTAAGCGATCACGACAAATTGCAATTAGCGACTAAGATTGAGGGGCACCCTGATAATGTTGCACCTGCTATCTATGGTAATCTGGTTATTGCAAGCTCAGTTGAAGACCAGGTTTCAGCTGTTGTGGCGCCCTTCCCAGAGTGTGCTTTCTTAGCCTATATTCCAAACTATGAATTGCGTACTCGCGATAGTCGTGGTGTCTTGCCTAGAAAATTATCGTACAAGGAAGCTGTTGCGGCAAGTTCTATCGCAAATGTGGCGATTGCAGCCTTGCTGACTGGAGATATGATCAAAGCTGGTCAAGCTATTGAGAGTGATCTTTTCCACGAGCGTTACCGTCAAGAATTGGTGCGAGAATTTGCAACTATCAAGAAAGTTGCCAAGAAAAATGGTGCTTATGCGACCTACTTGTCTGGTGCTGGTCCAACTGTTATGGTCTTGGCTGATCCTGAAAAGATGACAAAGATTAAGGCAGAGCTTGAAAAGCAACCGTTCAAAGGCAAGCTTCATGATTTGCAAGTAGACACAGAAGGCGTTCGCGTCGAAGCAAAATAAATATAGCAACAGGATGGGGAAACTCTCTATTAGAGGGCTTCCTGTCCTTTTTTTGAAAATGAAAGATGGGATATGAAATGATTCCCAGTTTTGTCGACCGATAGAAGGTCAAGGAGGATTTGAAATGGCAGAAATATATCTAGCAGGTGGTTGCTTTTGGGGCTTAGAGGAATACTTTTCCCGCATTTCTGGAGTGGTGCAAACCAGTGTTGGTTATGCTAATGGTCAAGTTGAAACCACTAATTATCAACTGATCAAAGAAACAGATCACGCAGAGACTGTGCAAGTCGTCTACGATGAAAAGGTGGTATCGCTTCGTGAAATCTTGCTCTATTATTTCCGAGTCATTGATCCTTTATCTGTCAACCAACAAGGAAACGATCGTGGTCGTCAGTACCGCACAGGGATTTATTACCTAGATGAAGAGGATTTGCCAACCATCTATTCTCTTGTTCAAGAGCAGGAGCGCATGCTTGGACGCAAGATAGCAGTAGAAGTGGAGAAGCTTCGTCACTATATCCTGGCTGAGGACTATCACCAAGACTACCTCAAGAAAAATCCTGGTGGCTATTGCCATATCGATGTGAGGGATGCTGAGAAACCACTGATAGATGCTGCCAACTATGAAAAACCTAGTCAGGCGGTTTTACGAGAACAACTGTCTGAAGAGTCCTATAGAGTTACCCAAGAGGCTGCGACGGAAGCTCCTTTTAGCAATGCTTATGACCAAACTTTTGAGGAAGGAATTTATGTCGATATCACGACTGGCGAGCCCCTCTTCTTTGCCAAGGATAAGTTTGCCTCAGGTTGTGGTTGGCCAAGCTTTAGCCGTCCTATTTCCAAGGAACTCATTCATTACTACCAGGACTTGAGTCATGGTATGGAGCGAATCGAAGTCCGTTCACGTTCAGGGAATGCTCATTTGGGACACGTCTTTACCGATGGTCCTCGTGAACTAGGTGGTCTCCGTTACTGTATCAATTCTGCATCCTTACGTTTTATCGCTAAGGATGAAATGGAAGAGGCTGGCTATGGCTACTTACTTCCATATTTGAACAAGTAAAAAGATGGTGGGTTTCCACCTTCTTCATTTTGGAAATAGAAGAGACACATGAAACAATTACTTTCTTACTTTAAACCCTACCTAAAGGAGTCTTTCCTAGCGCCCTTGTTTAAGTTGTTAGAGGCTGTCTTTGAACTCTTGGTTCCCATGGTGATAGCGGGGATTGTTGACCAATCTATCCCTCAAAAAGATCAAGGACATCTTTGGATGCAAATGGGTCTCCTCTTTGTTTTTGCGGTCATCGGTGTCCTGGTAGCTTTAGTTGCTCAGTTTTACTCAGCCAAGGCAGCAGTCGGATTTACCAAGGAGTTGACCAACGACCTCTATCGTCATATTCTCTCACTGCCCAAGGATAGTAGAGACCGTTTGACAACTTCGAGTTTGGTGACGCGTTTGACTTCAGATACCTATCAGATTCAAACAGGAATTAATCAATTTTTACGCCTCTTTTTAAGGGCGCCTATTATTGTTTTCGGTGCCATTTTTATGGCTTATCGACTCTCGCCTGAATTGACTCTATGGTTTTTGGTCATGGTTGCCATTTTGACATTTATCATTGTCGTGGTATCACGCTTGGTCAATCCTCTATACAGCAGTTTGAGAAAGAAAACTGACCAGCTGGTTCAGGAAACACGCCAACAATTACAAGGGATGCGCGTGATTCGTGCCTTTGGGCAAGAAAAACGAGAAATCGAACATTTCCAAGTACTCAACCAAATCTATACGGGTATCCAAATGAAAACAGGCTATTGGTCTAGCCTCTTGACCCCCTTGACCTATTTGATTGTCAATGGGACCTTAATGGTGATTATCTGGAATGGTTATCTTTCTATCCAAGGTGGACTCCTCAGTCAGGGTGCTTTGATTGCCTTAATCAACTATCTCCTGCAAATCTTGGTAGAGTTGATCAAACTAGCCATGCTGATTAATTCACTCAACCAGTCCTATATTTCTGCCAAGCGGATTGAGGAAGTCTTCGCTGAAAAACCCGAAGATATACTGGCAGAAATTGCGCAAAGGGAAGCCTCATTGAACCAGTCCTTACGAGTTGAACATTTAACCTTTGCCTACCCAGATGCTGCCCAACCTTCTCTGAGAGATATTTCTTTTGGAATGAAAGAAGGGCAAATTCTTGGAATCATTGGGGGAACTGGTTCTGGTAAGTCAACCTTGGTACAAGTCCTACTTGGGCTCTATCCGGCAGATAAGGGAAGCATTTCCCTTTATCGAGATGGACGTAGTCCTCGCGATCTTTCTGAATGGCGATCGTGGATGGCCTATGTCCCTCAAAAGGTTGAACTTTTTAAAGGAACCATTCGTTCTAACTTGACTCTGGGTATGGATGAGGCAGTTTCTGACCATGAACTCTGGCAGGCTTTAGAGATTGCCCAGGCCAAGGACTTTATTAGTGAAAAGGAAGGTCAGCTGGACTCAGAGGTCCAAGCGGGTGGCCGTAATTTCTCAGGTGGACAAAAGCAACGCTTGTCGCTTGCCCGAGCAGTTTTACGTCAAGCCCCTTTTCTCATCCTAGATGATGCGACTTCAGCCCTTGATACCATTACAGAGTCCAATCTTCTCAAAGCGATCCAAGAAAACTTGCCAAATACCAGTTTGATTTTGATTTCCCAACGGACTTCGGCTTTGAAAATTGCTGATCAAATTCTTCTCTTGGAGAAAGGTCAACAATTAGCGCTTGGAAATCATGAGGAATTGATGAAGACTAGTCAAGTCTATCGTGAAATCAATGCATCCCAACATGGAAAGGAGGACTAGAATGAAAGGCAAACATGCAAGTCAAACTCTCAAACGTTTGGCAAAAGATTTAACAAGTCATCCCATCCTTCTTTTCCTAGCTTTCTTGGGAACCATTGTCCAGGTAGCCCTTTCTATTTATCTACCAATCTTGATTGGACAGGTGATCGACCAAGTCTTAGTCGATGGATCATCCCAGCTATTTTGGCAGATTTTCCTCCAGATGATTTTGGTGGTCATAGGAAATACGCTGGTACAATGGGCCAATCCTCTCCTCTATAATCGACTGATTTTCTCATATACCAAAGATTTACGGGAGAAAATCATTGAAAAACTCCATCGTCTTCCGATTGCCCTTGTAGATAGACAAGGTAGTGGGGAAATGGTCAGCCGAGTGACGACAGATATTGAACAGTTAGCAGCGGGCTTGAACATGATTTTCAACCAATTTTTTATCGGAGTATTGATGATCTTGGTCAGCATCCTTGCCATGCTTCAAATTCATCTCTTGATGACGCTGTTGGTTCTACTCTTAACCCCTCTGTCTATGGTCATTTCTCGCTTTATCGCTAAGAGATCCTACCATCTCTTTCAAAAGCAGACAGAGACTAGGGGGATTCAAACCCAGCTAATCGAGGAATCGCTCACCCAGCAAAACATTATCCAGTCTTTTAATGCCCAGGAAGAATTTATCGAGAGACTTCATGAGGCAAATGACAACTACGCAGGTTATTCTCAGTCGGCCATCTTTTATTCATCAACAGTCAATCCTTCGACTCGTTTCGTCAATGCCCTCATTTATGCTCTTCTTGCTGGAGTAGGGGCTTTACGTATCATGGCGGGTTCCACTTTGACAATTGGGCGTTTAGTGACTTTTTTGAACTATGTGCAGCAGTACACCAAACCCTTTAACGATATTTCATCAGTCTTAGCCGAATTGCAAAGTGCCTTGGCTTGTGCAGAACGTGTTTATGATGTTCTAGAAAGTCCTGAGGTTACAGAAACAGGTCTGGAAGAATTGAACAGTGACCAAGTCAAGGGAGCTATTTACTTTAAACATGTTTCTTTTGGTTACAATCCTGAAAAGATACTGATTAAGGATCTGTCTATTGATATTCCAGCTGGTAGTAAGGTTGCTATCGTTGGACCAACAGGTGCTGGGAAGTCAACCCTTATCAATCTTCTCATGCGTTTTTATCCTATTAATTCAGGAGATATTTTGCTAGATGGTCATTCCATTTATGACTATACTAGAGCATCTCTTCGACAGCAGTTTGGGATGGTGCTCCAAGAAACTTGGCTCAAGCAAGGAACCATTCATGACAATATTGCTTTTGGCAATCCTGATGCTAGCCGAGAGCAGGTCATTGCAGCAGCCAAGGCAGCTAACGCAGACTTCTTTATCCAACAATTGCCCAAGGGCTATGATACCAAGCTTGAAAATGCAGGTGAATCACTGTCAGTCGGTCAGGCTCAGCTCTTGACCATCGCACGTGTCTTTCTATCCATTCCTAAGATTCTCATCTTAGACGAGGCAACTTCCTCTATCGATACTCGGACGGAGGTGCTGGTTCAAGATGCCTTTGCCAAACTCATGAAGGGGCGGACAAGCTTTATCATCGCCCACCGTTTATCGACCATTCAGGATGCTGATTTGATTCTTGTCTTGGTAGATGGTGACATTGTAGAGTATGGTAACCATCAAGAACTCATGAGGAGAAAAGGCAAGTATTATCAAATGCAGCAAGCAGCAGCTTTTGATTTAGATTGATAGCACTAGCTTTAAAATGACTCGTTTTTATAAACCAAAAGTTGCCTTAGGGTGACTTTTTTGTTACAATAGCTAGAAAAATTGTGATATTTCAATTGTAACTTAGAGAAGGAGAAGCACCATGAAAGTCTATCAGCATGTAAATATCGTGACTTGTGACCAAGATTTCCACGTCTATCTGGATGGGATTTTAGCTGTCAAAGAATCTGAAGTCGTCTATGTCGGTCAGGAAAATCAAGAGATTCTCGAGCAAGCAGAACACATCATAGATTATCAGGGTGCTTGGATTATGCCTGGCTTGGTTAACTGCCATACCCACTCTGCTATGACAGGTTTGAGAGGCATTCGTGACGATAGTAATCTTCATGAATGGCTCAATGACTATATCTGGCCAGCTGAGGCAGAGTTCACGCCAGAGATGACCACAAAGGCCGTCAAAGAGGCTCTGACTGAAATGCTCTTATCAGGAACGACAACCTTCAATGACATGTATAATCCTAATGGAGTGGATATAGCTAAGATTTATGAGGTAGTCAAGGCATCCAAGATGCGTTGCTATTTTTCTCCAACCCTCTTTTCTTCAGAACTGGAGAAGACAGATGAGACCATAGTCAGAACTCGAGCTATCATCGAGACAATCAAAAGCTACCAGGATCCAAATTTCAAGGTGATGGTGGCCCCTCATTCGCCCTACAGTTGTAGTCGAGAATTGCTTGAAGCGACTCTTGACCTAGCAAAGGAAAAAAATATCCCCCTTCATATCCACGTGGCAGAAACCCAGGAAGAGTCAGGCATTATCCTGAAACGCTATGGCAAACGCCCATTAGCCTTTCTAGATGAGCTTGGATATTTAGATCATAAAGCTGTCTTTGCCCATGGTGTGGAGTTAAATGAAGGAGAAATTACCCGCTTGGCAGATTCGCAAGTTGCTATCGCCCACAATCCTATCAGCAACCTCAAGCTAGCCTCAGGCATTGCACCAGTCGTCCAACTTCAACAGGCTGGAGTAGCAGTTGGTATTGCGACGGACTCAGTTGCTTCTAACAATAATCTGGATATGTTTGAGGAAGGGCGGACTGCAGCACTCTTACAGAAGATGAAGAGTGGTGATGCCAGTCAATTTCCAATCGAAACTGCCCTCAAGGCCTTGACAATCGAGGGTGCTAAGGTACTAGGAATGGAAGACGAGATTGGTAGTTTAGAAATCAGCAAGCAGGCTGATTTTCTCGTCATTCAACCCCAAGGAAAAATCCATCTCCAACCAGAAGAAAATATGCTATCTCACCTAGTTTATTCTGTCAAATCTAGTGATGTTTCAGATGTCTATATTGGTGGAGAACAAGTTGTGAAAGACGGACATGTACTAACTGTTAACTTGTAAAAAGTAGTATAAAATCTCTAAATCTCATGAGAAAAATCTTATGAGATTTTCTTATTTTACTAGTAATATCAAGACTTTTACTAGGCATTCAAAACTTGTATTTAGAAATTTTCAAAAAGCAGATTAGATAAATAAGAGAACTTATGGTATAATAAAAAGATACAAAAAGGAGTATTTATGGACATTTCAGAAATTCGTCAGAAAATTGACGCCAATCGTGAAAAATTAGCTTCTTTTAGGGGGTCTCTTTGACCTCGAAAGGTTAGAAGAAGATATTGCCATTTTGGAAAACAAAATGACTGAGCCTGATTTTTGGAACGATAATATCGCGGCCCAAAAAACGTCGCAAGAATTAAACGAACTAAAAAACACCTATAATACTTTCCACAAGATGGAAGAATTGCAGGATGAAGTTGAAATCTTACTAGACTTTTTGGCAGAGGATGAATCTGTCCGTGAAGAGTTAATCGAGCAGCTGGGGACTTTGGACCAAATGATGACCAGCTACGAGATGACCCTTCTTTTGTCTGAGCCTTATGACCATAACAATGCTATCCTTGAGATACACCCAGGATCTGGAGGAACAGAGGCTCAGGATTGGGGCGATATGCTCCTTCGGATGTATACTCGCTATGGAAATGCCAAGGGATTCAAGGTTGAGATTTTGGATTACCAAGCAGGTGATGAAGCGGGAATCAAGTCAGTGACCCTATCATTCGAAGGGCCAAATGCTTATGGCCTCCTCAAGTCAGAGATGGGAGTTCACCGTTTGGTGCGTATCTCACCATTTGACTCAGCCAAACGTCGCCACACCTCTTTTACTTCTGTAGAAGTTATGCCAGAATTGGATGATACCATCGAAGTAGATATCCGAGAAGATGATATCAAGATGGATACTTTCCGCTCAGGTGGAGCAGGTGGACAGAACGTCAACAAGGTTTCGACCGGTGTTCGTTTGACTCATATTCCGACAGGAATTGTCGTAGCATCGACTGTTGACCGTACTCAGTACGGAAACCGAGACCGTGCTATGAAGATGCTTCAAGCTAAACTCTACCAAATGGAGCAAGAAAAGAAAGCTGCTGAGGTAGACTCACTTAAGGGAGAGAAAAAAGAAATTACATGGGGAAGCCAAATCCGCTCCTATGTATTTACCCCTTATACTATGGTCAAAGACCATCGTACTAGCTTCGAAGTTGCGCAAGTAGATAAGGTAATGGATGGAGACCTAGACGGTTTCATCGATGCCTATCTAAAATGGCGTATTAGTTAATAGAAAGGAAGTCACATGTCAATCATTGAAATGAGAGATGTTGTCAAAAAATACGACAACGGGACAACTGCCCTACGTGGCGTCACTGTAAGTATCGATGCAGGAGAATTTGCCTACATCGTAGGACCTTCAGGTGCCGGAAAATCAACCTTTATCCGTGCCTTGTATCGAGAGGTAAAAGTCGACAAAGGGAGCTTGCAAGTTGCTGGCTATAACCTTGTTAAAATTAAAAAGAAAGATGTTCCAATGCTACGTAGAAGCGTAGGAGTGGTCTTTCAGGACTACAAACTGTTACCAAAGAAAACTGTTTATGAGAACATTGCCTACGCAATGGAGGTAGTTGGTGAAAGACGTCGTAATATCAAAAAACGTGTTATGGAAGTCTTGGATCTAGTTGGATTGAAGCACAAGGTGCGTTCCTTCCCTAATGAATTATCAGGTGGTGAGCAACAGCGTATCGCCATTGCCCGTGCTATCGTAAACAATCCTAAGGTCTTGATCGCCGACGAACCAACAGGGAACTTGGATCCAGATAACTCGTGGGAAATCATGAACCTCTTGGAACGAATCAACCTTCAAGGGACAACAGTATTGATGGCGACCCACAACAGCCAAATCGTAAATACCTTGCGCCACCGCGTTATTGCCATCGAAAATGGTCGCGTGGTACGTGATGAAGCGAAAGGAGAGTACGGATACGATGATTAGTAGATTTTTCCGTCACCTATTTGAGTCTTTAAAGAGTTTAAAGCGTAATGGGTGGATGACCATTGCTGCCATTAGTTCAGTAATGATCACCTTGACCTTGGTTGCAATCTTTGCTTCAGTTATCTTTAACACTGCAAAATTAGCAACTGATATTGAAAACAACGTCCGTGTAATGGTGTATATCCGTAAGGATGTTGAGGATAATAGCGAAACTATTGTAAAAGAAGGCCAAACAGTTACCAATAATAACTACCACAAGGTCTATAACTCCCTCAAGTCTATGTCAGCAGTTAAGAATGTCACTTTCTCAAGTAAGGAAGAACAGTATGACAAGTTGACTGAAACCATGGGTGAAGAGTGGAAAGTCTTTGAAGGAGATGCCAATCCCCTTCACGATGCCTATATCGTAGATACCAATTCACCAAGTGATGTTAAGAAAGTAGCTGAAGAAGCTAAAAAGATCGAAGGTGTCTCTGAGGTCCAAGACGGTGGTGCCAATACAGAACGTCTCTTCAAGTTGGCTTCATTTATCCGTGTATGGGGCTTGGTTATTGCAGGACTCTTGATCTTTATCGCTGTCTTCTTGATTTCAAATACCATCCGTATCACTATCATTTCACGTAGTCGTGAAATTCAGATCATGCGTTTGGTTGGTGCTAAAAACAGCTACATTCGTGGCCCATTCTTGCTGGAAGGTGCCTTTATCGGATTGTTGGGAGCAGCTCTTCCATCAGTTTTGGTTTACTTTATCTATAATAAAGTCTTCCAATCAGTTAACCCGTCATTGGTTGGTCAAAACCTATCATTGATTACACCTGACATCTTTAATCCAGTTATGATCGGTCTTTTGTTTGTTATCGGTATTTGTATCGGATCACTTGGATCAGGGATTTCAATGCGCCGATTCTTGAAAATCTAAGGCAAATTTAATTTTAAAAAATACCAAAAAGTGGGATGCACTCGAGGCTTAGCTTAGTCTGATTGCCCTGCTTTTTCTTTTTATCTCTATAGTTAGTCGCTTGCCAATTTTTGGGAAACAGTGTATGATAGGAAAGTACCTTTTAGGCTAAATCAAGAAAAATGAGGATAAGATGAAACAATTTTTGGAAAAGCTGAGTATACTCTCCCTGTCACTAGTATTGATCACATCGTTTTCAATCTCAAGTGCTCTGCCAGCTATGTTCGACTATTATCAGGGCTATTCGACAGGTCAGGTCGAGCTCTTGGTCAGCCTCCCATCCTTTGGGATTATGGCTATGCTTTTATTGAATGGTGTTCTTGAGCGTATTTTCCCTGAACGCCTCCAGTTGACCTTGGGACTTTTGATCTTGTCAATCAGCGGAATCGCTCCCTTCTGGTATCAGGGCTATTACTTTGTTTTTGCGACACGCTTGCTATTTGGGCTTGGAGTTGGGATGCTCAATGCCAAGGCTATTTCGATCATCAGTGAACGCTATCACGGCAAAACTCGTATCCAAATGCTTGGTTTTCGTGGGTCAGCCGAAGTCGTAGGAGCATCCATCTTAACCTTGGCAGTTGGTCAACTCTTGGCATTTGGCTGGACAGCAACCTTCCTAGCCTATGCAGCTGGTCTAGTAGTTCTTGTACTCTTTCTTCTCTTTGTACCTTATGGAAAAGGAGAAGCTCATGAGTCCAAGCATCAGACAGAAGAAGCAGCCAAACTAACTCGCTCCATGCTACAGCTGATTTTCTTCCTTGCCATTGGTGCTGCTGTCGTCGTGTGTACAAATACGGCCATCACCTTCCGTATCCCTAGTTTTATGATTGAGGCAGGTTTTGGAGATGCTCAGTTGTCTAGTCTGGTCCTTAGTGCCATGCAGTTGATCGGTATTTTAGCAGGAATCAGCTTTTCATTCCTCATCTCTGCCTTCAAGGAAAAACTTCTATTGGTCGCTGGTGTCACTTTTGGGATCGGGCAAATCATCATTGCTCTTTCCCCATCACTCTGGGTGGTGGTTGCAGGTTCTATCCTGGGAGGATTTGCCTACAGCATCGCTCTGACGACAGTCTTTCAGTTGATATCTGAGCGAATTCCTGCAAAACTCCTCAATAAAGCAACTTCATTCGCTGTTTTGGGATGTTCTTTTGGAGCATCATTAACACCCTTCGTTCTTTCAGGGATTGGCTTGGTGACTACAGATGGTCGATTGACCTTTATTATCTTAGGAGCATGGATGATTGCAACATCAGTCATTGTTTCTATTTTATTGAAAAAAGAAGTTTAACAAAAAACTCAAGGATATAAGTTCCTTGAGTTTTTTTATTTATTAGAAAGCATCTGCCAAAAAATATCGATGATATAAGTCAAACCATAGGTATAAACCACTAAGGTAAAAGGCTTTGTCAAGATGATGATAGTCATATAGCGTTTGAAGCTCATCTTGGTCAGGGCAGCCAGCATACAGAGAAAATCTGCAGGACTAACTGGCCAAATCATCATAAAGATAAAGAAACGGTCAAAGCGATTGCCCTTGTCTAACCAACCGATATACTTATCATAGGTCCGTTTGCTGACGACTGATTGGACAAAGGGGGCACCATAGAGTCTGACTAGGTAAAAGATAATAGCACAACCAATGACAATACCAATGTAGTTATAGATAGTACCCACGATATGCCCATAGATGAAAACACCCGCAACAGATGTCAGAGCACCAGGGATAATAGGAACAACTGTCTGTAAAATCTGTAAAAAGATAAAGAGTGGAGGTCCCCAGATACCTGCCTGTTGGATAAAGTCAGAGAGGGTTTCCTTGGAATGTAAAATCCCAGCTTGATAGGCCCAGATACAAAAGATAATCGTACCAACTCCACCTGCTATGGATGAAAAATGGATGACTTGCTGCAGAAGGGGAGAAATAGCCTTCATTTGTTTATCGGATGACATGTAAACTCCTCTTAAATAGTATAAATCTACTATACCATATTTTGAGTAGAAAGACTATATAGGAGACTTTGTGTGACTTTGCCTCAAGTATGGTAAAATGGGAATAAGAAAATGACAGCTTAGAATGAGGAAAATCATGTTAGGATTGAAGTTTAATGGCACTTGGCGCAACTACCAAAAACAAGTCTTGGACAACTTTCAGGAATACCAAGCAGATGGCCATGTCCACTTGGTGGCAGCTCCAGGTTCTGGTAAAACAACTATTGGGATTGAGTTGATTGCCCGCTTTGATAAGCCAGCTCTCGTTTTGGTACCGACAGTGACCATCCGAGAACAATGGGTGGATAGGATTCGTCAGGCCTTTTTAGAGGATGAGAACCAGATCACAAGTCTCGTGTCTCAAAATCTCAAGGACATGAAGCAAATCACCATCGCTACCTACCAAGCCTTTCACAGTGCTATGCAACAGATGCAATCTCAAGAAGATAACGGTGAGGTTGAGGACTTTGTAGGCTTTGACCTGCTTGCCAGACTCAAGGAAAGGGGTGTCGAAACCCTCTGCCTGGACGAATGCCATCACTTGAGAAATGAATGGTGGAAAAGCCTAGAAGATTTCCGTAAAAATTACCCGCAACTACAAGTCATCTCACTCACTGCAACACCGCCATATGACAGTGAGCCAGAACTCTGGGATCGCTATCTCCAGATGTGTGGCGAGATCGACCAAGAAATCACAGTGCCAGAACTGGTCAAGGAAGACACCCTCTGCCCTCACCAGGACTTTGTCTATATCTGTTTTCCGACCAAGGAAGAAGACAAGCGCCTGGAAGAATTTGAGGACACCAAGTGGCAGTATGTCAGCCAACTAGTGGTTGATCCTGATTTTCAAGAGTTGATTAAGAGTTCCAAGGTTCTAAAAGGGGAAATCGCTGCGGATATGCTCCTCGAAGATCCCAAGTATCTCTCAGCTCTCCTCATTTATCTACAGGCTCAAAAGCTAGAAATTCCTAAGCATCTACGAGATTTACTAGGTGCTGAGGGCTTGCCTGCTCTTAATTACTACTGGCTCGAAGTCCTCTTGCAAGGCCTTCTCTATCAGACACCCGACTGGTATGAGGATCCACAGGAGACAAAGAAAAAGATAGAAGCAGAATTGAAATCAAGAGGATTGATTGAAAAACGTCAGGTCTTCTTGGTCAAATCCAAGGCCAATGACCAAATCCTCAATCAATCTCTAGGAAAACTGGCTGGCATCGCATCTATTTTTGAAACCGAGTATGCTAGTCTAGGGCAAGACTTGAGACAGTTAGTCTTAGCGGACTATATCCGCAAGGATTTTGCCAGTTATCTAGGAGATGACCAAGCACCAATCACGCAATTAGGTGTTCTCCCATACTTTGAAATCATTCGCCGCAGTGCGAAAAAACAAGGTCTTGCTGTCCCTATAGCAGTCCTTTCAGGTAGTGTCGTGATCATACCGGCTAGTGTCAAGGCAGAACTGGAAGCTCTCATCCCAAATACTAACTTGACCTTCTCATCCATCGGAAAACTCGACCAAGGCGCCTATCTCCAAGTAGGATTTCCATCCAGCTTTAAGGGGATGGTCGCAGCAGTGACCGAGCTCTTCCAACGTGGTTCTATCCAGGTCTTGGTCGGAACCAAGTCTCTCTTGGGAGAAGGATGGGATGCGCCTTGCGTCAACTCTCTCATTCTAGGAAGTTTTGTCGGAAGCTTTATGCTCAGCAATCAGATGCGAGGCCGTGCTATCCGTATCTGGCCAGGACATCCAGATAAGACCAGCAATATCTGGCATCTAGTAGCCATCAAACCTTACAAAAATCCAGCCTTTTCTAATGAAAATCAAGAAGAACAAGACCTCAATCCATATCAGGACCTGCAAACCCTTGCCCGTCGTATGGACCACTTCCTTGGCTTGTCCTATAAGGAAGATACCATTGAAACAGGTCTGGATCGCTTAAACTTTCCTGAGTTCCCATTTAAGAAAAAGAAACTCGAAGACTACAACGAGAAGATCAAGGAACTATCCAAGGATCGTGCCTCCCTTCGTAAAAAATGGCAGGAATCTCTCATCGTTGCTGACAAGATTGAGATTGTCAATGAAGTAGCGACGGATAGCAAACGAATCCCTCTGCTTGCCCTAGCGGATGCTGAAAAGTGGCTTCGCTATGCTTTTATGGTATTTGCCATTAGTCTCCTAACCTATGTCTTTAGACTAACCCTCTTTGACTTGCCATGGTTGACAGCTCTTTGTGGCCTCTTCCTAGCCATTACAGCCTTTCGCTATTACAGCTACAAGAGTCCTTATAAACGCTTGCGCCAGATCGGTGAAGCTATTCGCAAAGTCATGGTGACTGCAGGGCATTTGTCTGATGACCAGTCGCGCGTGCAGGTCGATGAGGACAAGGAAAGTTTTAATGTCTTTGCCTATCTAAAAGGTGGAAGCATGCGAGACAAGGAGCTCTTTTCAAGGGTTTTAGGAGAATTCTTTGCGCCAGTGGACAATCAACGCTACCTCTTAGTAGCTCAAAAAGCACCAGCCGGCCAATCCAAGTATTTCATAGTCCCTAGCCTCTTTGAAAAACGCAAGGAAGATGCCCAGCTCTTCCAAAATGCCGTCGCACCACATATAGGCAACTACCAACTCGTCTACACCCGCAACGAAGCAGGCAGAAAAATCCTGCTCGAAGCCAGACTCAAATCCCTAGCCAACAAAAACGACCGCATCATTACCAAGAAAAAGGTCAAAAGTGCTTTGAAATAGAAAAAGTACTTTTTGACTCAAACATGGTATAATGTCAGATATGAATAATAACAACCAACGTGCCCTTTGTCAGCAACTCTGGGCGGAAAATAAATACCTTATTTTGAGCCATTCTAGCAATATTTACAAGGATATTCGCCAGTATCTCAAGCAAGAAGTAGTGGAACTGAGTCAGGTTCAAGAGATGATTGATCGTGCCTGCCAGATTCCAGAACACAGGGGTCAGGTTTGCAACGCTTTTCAGCATATTTGGGGCTATTTTAAAAAGCAAGCCAGCCTTGATGAGCGCAAGGACTATATGCTCTTATTGGATCGCTATCGCTTTGGTCAAGCTTCCAAGGAAGACTTGATTGCTAGAACTAGAGATTTGCTTGAGCGTTACCCAAATGCTTATCTGCAAGATTCGACCTTGTTGAAAGGAGACTCCCATGAGACTTTGGCATGAGGATTTGATACCACAACTTCCCCGTCCGCAGCTCTTGGGACAACATCGAGAGTGTTGCGCCCTGCGTGGCAATGGCTGGGGCAGAAAGCATGCGACGGTTGACTATGTCTTTACCCACTCGCCCTATCGTCTCTATGCCTATCATCGTTTGATCATGGAGGAGATGGCTGACCGTGGCTACAATGTCAGTCCAGAGTGGCTAGACAAGAACTACCGAGGCAAGACTTGCCCTCCTTATCAAGACTTAGCTGAGGAAAAGCTGAATAGTCCTATCTATAGCGAACATGATGCTACCTACTATGAAGAGTGTCTGGCTAATCTCCGTGACAAGGGGATTGAGCTGGAGTAAGAGTATGGATTAGCTCCACTTTATAACTCTTTTAGTAATTTTTTCGAATAATTAAAATGAGACCTTTAGAATGATTCTAAGGTCTTCTTTTTATGAGTGTTACGATTTACTTTTAATAAGTTGTGTATTCTATTTAAAGGACAAGGGCGAACGAAGTGAGCTTTTAGAAGATATTTCCCGCTATAGTGGTATTCTAGATAACAATTTATTATTAGCTAGAACGGGATTTTTGAGACACTCTGGCTCAAAAATTAGGGATGAAATTACGAAGTAATTTGCTCCCGTCCGCACTTTCTAAGGGAAATATCAGAATTACAAAATAAAAATCAACCTATAGTCTTTTCTAATAGCAAGCCATAGGTAGCTTTCAATTCACTATTTTTTGCGAAGAACATAGCAACCTTGAAAGGTTACTAATCTATATCTATCAAAGGATTTGGGGAATCTTCTCCAAATCTTTTTTTATGTTCTAAATCGAGATATAGTTTGAAACTATATCAAAGCCTAATTTTTTACAATTATACAGACAGTTTCTTTTCTGTTAAGATAGTTTCAACAACAATTTTTGGAGGACAAAACATGTCAACTACAATTATCGGTTTCCCTCGTTTGGGTGAATTCCGCGAATTAAAATTTACAACTGAAAAATACTTTAGAAAAGAAATCTCAGAAGAAGAACTTTTGGCTGCGGCTAAAGAATTGCGTGCAAAACACTGGAACATTGTAAAAGAAAAAGGCATCACTGAAATCCCATCAAATGACTTTTCTCACTATGACAACTTCCTAGATGCTGCCTTCCTTTTCAACGTAGTTCCTGCATCTGTTCAAAACTTGGAATTATCAGAACTTGAGCGCTACTTTGCTTTGGCTCGTGGTTACCAAGGTGAAAAAGGGGATGTTCGTGCCCTTCCGATGAAAAAATGGTTTAACACTAACTACCACTATATCGTTCCTAAATTTGAAAAAGACACTCAAGTAAAATTGGCTGGTCACAAGATCTTTGATGAGTTCCAAGAAGCAAAAGAACTTGGACTTAACACTCGTCCTGTCCTTGTAGGTCCATTCACGTTCCTTCAATTGTCAGACTTTGAAGAAGGCGTGAAAGCAGAAGACTTCGTAGATAGCTTTGTAGCTGCTTATCAAGAAGTTTTTGCAAAATTGGCTGAACTTGGTGCAACTCGTATCCAACTCGACGAAGCTGCTCTTGTCAAAGATTTGACAGAAGAAGAAAAAGCCCTATTCTTGAACATCTACAACAAGCTTTTGGCTGACAAAAAAGGTCTTGAAGTTTTGCTTCAAACATACTTCGGAGACGTTCGTGACGTCTATGATGACCTTGTGAAATTGCCAGTAGATGCGATCGGTCTTGACTTCGTTGAAGGTAAGAAAACACTTGAACTTGTTAAAGGTGGCTTCCCAGCTGACAAGACTCTCTATGCAGGTATTGTCAATGGTAAGAACATTTGGCGCAACAATTACGAAAAGAGCTTGGCTATTCTTGAGCAAATCCCAGCTGAAAACATCGTCTTGACTAGCTCATGCTCACTTCTTCATGTGCCATTTACAACTGCTAACGAAGAATTTGAACCAGCTATCTTGAACCACTTTGCTTTCGCAGTTGAAAAATTGGATGAAATCCGTGATTTGGATGCTATCCGCAACGGTCAAGGTGCAGAAGCTCTTGCAGCAAACAAAGAACTCTTTGCGACTGAACGTGTTGGTGAAAATGCTGAACTTCGTGCACGTATCGCTGGATTGACTGACGCAGACTACACTCGTTTGCCAGCCTTTGCTGAACGTGAAGCAATCCAAGAAGAAGCATTCAAACTTCCAGCTCTTCCAACAACAACGATCGGTTCATTCCCTCAAACTAAGGAAGTTCGTGCCAAACGTTTGGCCTTCCGTAAGGGTGAATTGACTCAGGAAGAGTATGATAAGTTCTTGGCAGAGCAAATCGACGAATGGATTAAATGGCAAGAAGAAGTTGGATTTGACGTGCTTGTTCACGGTGAATTCGAGCGTAATGACATGGTTGAGTACTTCGGTCAAAACTTGTCAGGTTACCTCTTCTCTAAGAATGGTTGGGTACAATCATACGGTATGCGTGGGGTTAAACCGCCAATCATCTGGGGTGATGTGACTCGTCTCAACCCAATCACTGTGAAATGGTCTAGCTACGCACAAAGCCGTACGGACAAACCTGTTAAAGGTATGTTGACTGGACCTGTTACCATCCTTAACTGGTCATTCCCACGTGAAGACCTCTCTATTAAGGATTCTACTCTTCAAATCGCTCTTGCAATCAAGGATGAAGTTCTTGACCTTGAAGCTGCAGGAGTGAAGATTATCCAAATCGACGAGGCTGCTCTTCGTGAGAAATTGCCACTCCGTCGTAGTGACTGGTACGAAGACTACCTTGACTGGGCTATTCCAGCCTTCCGCTTGGTACATTCAACAGTAGCACCAGACACACAAATCCACACTCACATGTGTTACTCAGAATTCACAGATATCATCAAAGCTATCGACAATATGGATGCGGATGTTATCTCATTTGAAGCTAGCCGTTCAAACCTTGAAATCTTGGATGAACTCAAAGCTCAAAACTTCCAGACAGAAGTGGGCCCTGGAGTTTACGATATCCACTCACCTCGTGTGCCTAACGAAGGCGAAATCGACCACACAATCGAAGCTATCCTTGCGAAAGTTCCAAGCAAGAAAGTATGGATCAACCCTGACTGTGGTTTGAAAACACGTGGTATCCCAGAAACGAAAGAAAGCTTGATCCGCCTTGTAGAAGCAGCTAAAGCTGCTCGTGAGAAATTGTAAGAATCCATTTCTCCCCTACAATGGTTGATCAGTAAGAAATCAACTAGAAAAGGTTAATATATATGTCACGTCAAACACCGTCACTCTCATTTGAAGTTTTTCCTCCAAACCCAGAAGTAGGCAATGATAAAATTATTTCTGCACTCCAAAATATGCAGGATTTAGCACCACACTTCATCAGTGTGACTGCAAGTAATAATAAATTTAATATCAAAGAGACGACGGTTCGTTTGGCTGACTATATTCAGAATGACTTGAATATTAAGACCATTGCTCACTTGCCAGCCATTTACTTAACCAAGGACAAGGTTGCTGAAACCATTAGAGATTTGGACAAGGTTGGCGTACAGAAGATTTTGGCCCTTCGTGGAGATATCATTCCAGGTGTTGAACCACAGAAGGATTTCCGTTATGCGACAGACTTGATTGAGTTCATCAAGGAACAGGCCTCACACTTTGATATCATTGGTGCTTGTTATCCTGAAGGACATCCAGACTCTCCAAACCAAATCTCAGATATCCAAAATCTCAAGAAAAAAGTGGATGCGGGATGCTCTAGTCTAGTAACGCAACTTTTCTTTGACAATGAGCGTTTCTACGATTTCCAAGACAAGTGTATCTTGGCTGGAATTGATGTGCCCATTCATGCAGGGATTATGCCAATCCTCAACCGTAACCAAGCCCTTCGTCTTTTGAAGACTTGTGAGAATATCCATCTCCCACGTAAGTTTAAGGCTATCTTAGACAAGTATGAGAATGACCCTGAGTCACTCAGAGCAGCAGGACTTGCCTATGCCGTAGACCAAATCGTGGACTTGGTAACGCAAGACGTTGCAGGTGTGCATCTCTACACTATGAACAATGCAGATACGGCTCAGTACATACATCAAGCAACCCATGCCTTGTTTAACCATCAGCCTGTAAAATAATAAAAAGCAAACCATTCTTTTCTGATGAGAAGAATGGTTCCTTTTTTTGTAGAAAAGCCCGTACTTTTTAAGAAAAATATGATAGAATAGACTCTGTACGTACTTGATACAAAGATGAGGGTATAAAATAATACAATGCATTCAAACTGCAAGGCTTAGATGCTTTAGCATCAATCCTTTTTAATGATTTGTATCTTGATGAATTGAACCCGGCCGAAAAGCCGTGTAAAAAAGATAAACTGTCTTGTCTTCATCGAAGACTTCGCCAGTTTCCTATTTTTACTTTGCTTTTGACGGCCTTAGTATCTTGATCTTTGTAGGCAAGGCGTATAATTTTATCAATCCAAAGGGGATTAAAATGACAAAACAAGTGTTTCAAACGACTTTTGCGGGTCGTGAGTTAATCGTAGAGACTGGTCAGGTTGCTAAGCAAGCAAATGGCGCTGTTGTCGTTCGTTACGGTGAGTCAACTGTCTTGACTGCAGCCGTTATGTCTAAGAAGATGGCAACTGGGGACTTCTTCCCGCTCCAAGTTAACTACGAAGAAAAAATGTATGCAGCTGGGAAGTTTCCTGGTGGCTTTATGAAACGTGAAGGACGTCCTTCAACAGATGCGACTTTGACAGCGCGTTTGATTGACCGTCCAATCCGTCCAATGTTTGCAGAAGGTTTCCGTAATGAAGTACAAGTGATCAATACAGTTCTTTCTTACGATGAAAATGCATCGGCACCAATGGCAGCTATGTTTGGTTCATCATTGGCCTTGTCTATCTCAGATATTCCATTTGACGGACCAATCGCTGGAGTACAAGTAGGTTATGTCGATGGTGAAATCATCATCAACCCAACTCAAGAACAAGCAGAGCGCTCTCTTCTTGAATTGACAGTAGCCGGTACTAAGCACGCTATCAACATGGTAGAGTCTGGTGCTAAAGAATTGTCAGAAGAAATCATGCTACAAGCTCTTCTTAAAGGACACGAAGCTGTCAAAGAATTGATTGCCTTCCAAGAAGAGATCGTTGCGGCGGTAGGTAAAGAAAAAGCAGAAGTAGAATTGCTTCATGTTGATGCTGACTTACAAGCTGAAATCATCGCAGCTTACAATAGCGACCTTCAAAAAGCTGTCCAAGTTGAAGAAAAATTGGCTCGTGAAGCTGCAACTCAAGCAGTCAAAGACCAAGTTACAGCAGTTTACGAAGAAAAATATGCAGACCACGAAGAATTTGACCGTATCATGCGTGATGTGGCTGAAATTATGGAACAAATGGAACACGCAGAAGTGCGCCGTTTGATTACAGAAGACAAGGTTCGTCCTGATGGTCGTAAGGTTGATGAAATTCGTCCTTTGGATGCAGTCGTTGACTTCCTACCTCGTGTACACGGCTCAGGTCTCTTCACTCGTGGACAAACGCAAGCCCTTTCTGTCTTGACTTTGGCACCAATGGGTGAAGCACAAACTATCGATGGTCTAGATCCAGAACACAAGAAACGCTTTATGCACCACTATAACTTCCCACAATACTCTGTAGGGGAAACAGGACGTTACGGTGCGCCAGGTCGTCGTGAAATTGGTCACGGTGCTCTTGGTGAGCGTGCCCTTGCTCAAGTATTGCCAAGCTTGGAAGAATTCCCATACGCTATCCGTCTGGTAGCAGAAGTATTGGAATCAAATGGTTCATCTTCTCAAGCTTCTATCTGTGCGGGAACACTTGCCCTTATGGCTGGTGGTGTGCCAATCAAGGCACCAGTAGCAGGGATTGCTATGGGTCTCATTTCAGATGGAAACAACTATACAGTATTGACAGATATCCAAGGTTTGGAAGACCACTTTGGAGATATGGACTTTAAGGTTGCAGGTACTCGTGATGGGATTACAGCCCTTCAAATGGATATCAAGATCCAAGGGATTACTGCAGAAATCTTGACAGAAGCTTTGGCTCAAGCCAAGAAAGCTCGTTTTGAAATCCTTGATGTGATCGAGGCAACCATTCCAGAAGTTCGTCCAGAATTGGCTCCAACTGCTCCGAAAATTGATACCATCAAGATTGATGTTGACAAGATTAAGATTGTCATTGGTAAGGGTGGAGAAACGATTGATAAGATTATCGCTGAAACAGGCGTTAAGATTGATATTGACGAAGAAGGAAATGTATCTATCTACTCTAGCGACCAAGATGCCATTAACCGTGCCAAAGAAATCATTGCCGGTTTGGTTCGTGAAGCTAAAGTGGATGAAGTATACCATGCCAAAGTTGTTCGTATCGAGAAATTTGGTGCCTTTGTCAACCTCTTTGACAAGACTGATGCCCTCGTTCATATCTCTGAAATGGCTTGGACTCGCACCAATAATGTAGAAGATTTAGTTCAAATTGGTGATTTTGTGGATGTTAAGATTATCAAGATCGATGAAAAAGGTCGTGTAGATGCTTCTATGAAGGCACTCTTGCCACGTCCACCAAAACCTGAACGTTCAGAAGAAAAAGGGGATAAAGGTCATCGTCATGGCGATCGTCCTCGTCACCATCACAAGGACCACAAACCAAATAAAGAATTTACTGAAACACCAAAAGACTCAGAATAAGAAAGGAGAAATGTATGGGATGGTGGCGTGAAACCATTGATATCGTAAAAGAAAATGATCCAGCGGCTCGCACCACTTTGGAGGTTCTTTTGACCTATCCTGGTGTGAAAGCCTTGGCTGCCCACCGTCTCTCTCATTTTCTCTGGGAACATGGCTTTAAGCTTTTAGCTCGTATGCACAGCCAGTTTTGGCGTTTTTGGACTCAGATAGAGATTCACCCAGGAGCTCAGATTGAATCAGGCGTCTTCATTGACCATGGGGCAGGACTTGTGATTGGGGAGACAGCGATTGTTGAGAAGGGTGTCCTTCTCTATCATGGAGTAACCCTTGGTGGGACAGGTAAGGATAGTGGCAAACGCCATCCGACTGTTCGTAAAGGAGCGCTCATTTCTGCTCATGCCCAGGTTATCGGTCCTGTAGAAATCGGTGAAAATGCTAAAGTAGGTGCTGCAGCGGTCGTTGTAGCAGATGTTCCTAGTGATGTAACGGTTGTCGGCATTCCAGCTAAGATTGTTCGTGTTCACGGGCAAAAGGATGAACCAACCATTCACGAAGTCGAAGAAAAACGTGAATATTACGTCAATAAACTCGAGCATGCTAGAGAAGCCAGTCACAGGTCGTCTGGTTTGTAAGGAGAAGTGATTCGTTAATTTAGGAGGTTAGGTCGATGCTATTAGAAGAATTTGAAAATGTACCTGCTGTTATCGAGCCAACTGATCGAAGCCTCCTTAGTGGTGGAGAAGTTTGTGATACCATTATCTTGTCTTTTAATGGAGAAATCCTTGAACGAGTAAAGCAGATAGAAGGTGTTTACGAAGGTGGCTATCTTACCAATCTAAATGGCAAACTGCCATGGTATATCTATGAAAAAGATGGGAGTAAGGTAGCAGTTTCTATGGCTACTATTGGAGCTCCAATGGTTGTTGGACTCTTAGAAGAACTAAAAGCAAGAGGATTTAAGAATTTTATTGTTTTGGGATCTTGCGGAGTTCTAGACCAGTCTATTCAAGCAGATAAGATTATCCTACCAAGTTCGGCTTTACGTGATGAAGGTACTAGTTATCACTATGCTCCAGCAAGTGATGAAATAGCCTATGAGCGATCTCTACTCTTAACTATGGAAAACGCCTTGGATAAAGCTGGTGTTGAGCATATTCGAACAAAGTCTTGGACCACAGATGCCTTTTATCGTGAGACAGCTGCTAAGGTCAAACGAAGACTTGAAGCAGGAGCTAGAGTTGTAGATATGGAAGCTTCGGCTATCATGGCCTGGGCCCAATATCGACAAGCCAAGGTCTATCAATTTTTCTATACAGCTGACTATGTCGACCATCACAATCATGAGTGGGATGCCAGACGCGAACAAAGAAAAGCAGATGCTATGACTTTCTTTGAGATAGCCTTAGTAATTGCCAGAGAGCTGGATTGAAACTACTCTCTACTAATAGGTACGAATTGGAATTACTGTTGTCTGGCTTATTTTCCTTGTCCAGCAAGGATTTTGCTGAATACTTTGATTAGCTTAGGTCTAATCATCTGGGTCTATCCCGCTAAATGAAGGCGAAGCAGAACTAGAAAGGGAACTACAAGAATGGCAGTATATTTTTACGGCTGTATCACCATGGATGGCTACTTGGCAGACAGCCAGCACAGGATAGACTGGCTGCATCAGTTTGATTCTGTAGAGGATACAGGCTATGATGACTTTTACAGACAAATGGATATCACCATCATGGGCAAGCGGACCTTTGAGGAAATCCAAGATTTGCAAGATGTAGAAAGTTTTTATCAAGCTACGGAAAACTATGTCTTTACGCATGATAGGCACCTTCCTGTCAGCAATTACCAGACAGTAGCTGGGGATGTGGTGGACTTTGTTCACCAGATTGACAAAGGCAAAAATGTCTTTGTGATTGGTGGTAATTCCTTGGTAGGACCGCTCTTGGATGCGGATCTTTTCGACCACCTCATTATTCAGATAGCGCCCCTTATCCTGGGAAAGGGGGTTCCACTCTTTACCCAAGATGAAGGGCAGCGCTTTTACCAACTGGATAGCCTCAGACAATTTGGCCCTTTTGCAGAGCTGTTTTTCAGCCGAAAAAGTCAGAAATAGAGAAGGGAGTTGACCGCATGATTAAAATTTACGACACCATGTCTCGTGATTCGCGAGAATTTGTCCCAATCGAGGACGGTAAGGTTAAGATGTATGTCTGTGGGCCTACGGTATACAACTATATCCACGTGGGGAATGCCCGTTCGACGGTGGCTTTTGATACCATTCGTCGCTACTTTGAGTACCGTGGATATGAGGTTGCCTATATTTCCAACTTTACCGATGTGGATGATAAGATTATCAACCGTGCCAAAGAAGAAGGCATCACACCTCAAGAAGTAGCTGACAAGTATATCGCTGCATTTCGTGAGGATGTTACGGCCTTGGGCGTCAAGCCTGCTACCCGTCATCCACGAGTAGTCGAGTTTATGGCTGACATTATCCGTTTTGTGGAAGACCTGATTGAAAAAGGCTATGCCTATGAGAGTCAGGGCGATGTCTATTTCCGTGTGGAAAAATCCCACAACTATGCTAAGTTAGCCAATAAAACCCTAGAAGACTTGGAGTTAGGTGCTTCAGGTCGGACAGACGAAGAAACAGCTCGCAAGGAAAATCCTGTAGACTTTGCCCTTTGGAAATCTGCCAAACCAGGTGAGATTTCTTGGGACAGCCCATGGGGGCCTGGTCGTCCAGGATGGCATATCGAATGTTCGGTTATGTCAACGGAGATTTTAGGCGATACCATCGATATTCACGGTGGTGGAGCCGACCTTGAGTTTCCTCACCATACCAACGAAATTGCCCAGTCGGAAGCCAAGACAGGCAAGACTTTTGCCAACTACTGGATGCACAATGGTTTTGTCAACATTGACAATGTCAAGATGTCCAAGTCTTTGGGGAACTTCATTACGGTACACGATGCCCTCAAAACTACCGACGGTCAAGTGCTTCGTTTCTTCTTTGCGACTCAGCATTACCGCAAACCTATCAACTTTACGGAAAAGGCTGTGCGTGATGCCGAGACCAATCTCAAGTATCTAAAGAACACCTATGAGCAACCATTTACTGGAGAAGTAGATTCTCAAGAGTTGCAAGCTTTTAAAGATAAGTTCGTGGCTGCCATGGATGAAGATTTCAATACAGCAAATGGTATCACAGTCGTCTTTGAAATGGCCAAATGGATCAACTCGGGTAACTATGATGCAGTGGTTAAGGAAGCTCTTGCGGCTATGTTAGAGGTCTTTGGTATTGTTTTTATCGAGGAAGTTTTGGATGAAGAGATTGAAGCCTTGATTCAAAAACGTCAAGAAGCGCGTGCCAATCGTGACTTTGTGACAGCTGACCAAATCCGAGACCAGCTGGCTGATCAAGGGATTAAGCTACTGGATACCAAGGATGGAGTGAGGTGGACACGTGATTGATGTCAATCTCATTAACGGGATTGCCCTAGCTTTTGAAGGAGATGCGGTGTATTCTATGTATATTCGTCGTCATCTCATCCTCAAAGGTATGACCAAGCCCAATAAACTCCACCAAGAGGCTACTAAGTATGTTTCAGCCAAGGCTCAGGCTCGTTTGATTTCACTGATGTTGGAGGAGCAAGTCCTGACTGAGAAAGAAGAAGAAATCTATAAACGAGGGCGTAACACCAATAGCCATACCAAGGCAAAGAATGCTGATGTTGTCACCTACCGTATGTCTACAGGTTTTGAAGCTGTCATGGGTTATCTCCATATGACTGAAAATATGGATCGCCTAGAAACTTTGATCTCTTGGTGCATCCAAAAAGTGGAGGAATAGCATATGTTAGCAAAAGAACTACTAGATTGGTTTCCAGATGGTAAAATCTTAGATCAGCCAGTAGACAAAGAAGCTTATCTTTGCCTATCTTTGTCAAATAATCAGTGGCTTTTGCTGGAGGAAGCTAGTCTAAGTGAACGTGAAAAACAATTGGTTTCTCTCTTAACCCAGCAGGAACAAACGATCTCGCTCAATCCTTGGTATAGCCATTTGATTGAGGGCAAGGGTCAAGCACCTCAAACTTTCAAGAAAATACAGCTTGTATATTGCCACCTGTCCTATTTCCAACAGGAGAATCTCTCTTCTTGGTTAGACATGATGCGAACCCTGTTTCCAAATTACTTGACTACGATTCAGGTAGGGGCTCAGGATTATCTCTTTGTTCTCCAGCAGGATAAGTATATCTCTGTTCGTTCGATCTTATCAGATACTCTCGAAGCAGTAGAGTATGACTTTGGACTTCGTCTGTCGATTATGTTGGGGCAGGTCTGGTCACAGAATGCTCAACAATCCTTGTCAGACTTAATCAAGGCTGAGCGTGAGCTCTTTAAGACTTGGAGCCGTCAAGGTCATCAAGGGGTTCAGACTTTTTCTCAACTCTATCTATGGAGCCTTGGAGAAAAACAGGTTGACCTTAGAATTATCAAGGACTACCTTCGTCAGTTGATTCAGGACCAAGATCAGATTCAGGAAATTGTTTTGTCTCTTTGGGACAATAGTGCGGTTCTGACAAAAACAGCTCAGCAGTTGTATTTGCACCGTAATTCTCTCCAGTACAAGATTGATAAATGGGAAGAATTAACAGGGCTCCAATTAAAGGATTTGACGGATTTAACACTCTGTTATCAACTGATTTTACCAGATATCCTATAAAGTTTTGTGCAAGTTGCACAGAACTTTTTTTGTTTTTTGGTCAACTTGCCATAGAATGGTAAAGCGTTTTCATATATAATAAAACTATCAAAAAAGAAAAAGGAGTTCTCCACAATGGTAGAATTAAATCTTAAAAATATTTACAAAAAATATCCAAACAGCGAACACTATTCAGTTGAAGACTTCAACTTGGATATCAAAGACAAAGAATTTATCGTTTTCGTAGGACCTTCAGGATGTGGTAAATCAACTACACTCCGTATGATTGCAGGTCTTGAAGACATCACAGAAGGTACTGCATCTATCGATGGTGTGGTTGTCAACGACGTAGCTCCAAAAGACCGTGATATCGCCATGGTATTCCAAAACTACGCTCTTTACCCACACATGACTGTATACGACAACATGGCTTTCGGTTTGAAATTGCGTAAATACAGTAAAGAAGATATCGACAAACGTGTACAAGAAGCAGCTGAAATCCTCGGATTGAAAGAATTTTTGGAACGTAAACCTGCTGACCTTTCTGGTGGTCAACGTCAACGTGTTGCCATGGGTCGTGCGATCGTCCGTGATGCAAAAGTGTTCTTGATGGACGAGCCTTTGTCAAACTTGGATGCGAAACTTCGTGTATCAATGCGTGCTGAAATCGCTAAAATCCACCGTCGTATCGGAGCTACAACTATCTACGTAACTCACGACCAAACTGAGGCGATGACACTTGCAGACCGTATTGTTATCATGTCAGCTACTAAGAACCCTGCTGGAACAGGTACTATCGGACGTGTTGAACAAATCGGTACTCCTCAAGAAGTTTACAAAAACCCAGTTAACAAATTCGTAGCAGGATTCATCGGAAGCCCAGCTATGAACTTCATCAACGTTAAATTGAACGGTGACCATATCGTTGGTGATGGCTTTAACTTGAAAGTTCCAGAAGGAGCTTTGAAAGTTCTTCGTGAAAAAGGTTATGAAGGTAAAGAATTGATCTTCGGTATCCGACCAGAAGACGTGAACGCTGAGCCTGCTTTCCTTGAAACATTCCCAGAATCAGTTGTTAAAGCAACTATCTCTGTATCAGAGTTGCTTGGTTCTGAATCTCACCTATACTGCCAAGTTGGTAAAGACGAGTTTGTTGCAAAAGTTGATGCTCGTGACTACTTGCAAGCGGGTGCAACAGTTGAACTTGGATTTGACCTAAACAAAGCACACTTCTTCGATGTAGAAACTGAAAAAACAGTTTACTAAGATAAAATAAATGATCAAACACTGCTAGAAATTTTCTAGCAGTGTTTTTCTTATAAAGCTCTAGGTTCTTCTAGTTTTCTTATTGTCGAAAAAGTGATAAAATGGTAGGAAGAACTGGAGAGTATGCATGCCCAAAGAAGTAATTTATTCAGGCGATGAAGTTGTCGCTTTAACACAAAAATATTTATCGAAGGAAGATGTGGCTTTTGTGCATAAGGCCTTGGTTTATGCTGTTGAATGCCACAGTGGTCAGTATCGTAAATCTGGCGAACCTTACATCATTCACCCGATTCAGGTAGCGGGAATCTTAGCTAAACTCAAGCTAGATGCCGTCACAGTTGCCTGTGGTTTTTTGCATGATGTTGTCGAAGATACAGATGCTAGCTTGGATGATTTAGAGAGAGTTTTTGGTCATGATGTTCGCATTATCGTTGATGGCGTTACTAAATTAGGGAAGGTCGAGTACAAGTCTATCGAAGAGCAGCTGGCTGAAAACCACCGCAAGATGCTCATGGCTATGTCAGAGGATATCCGTGTTATCTTGGTTAAACTATCTGACCGTTTGCACAATATGAGAACTCTCCATCACCTCCGTAAAGATAAGCAGGAACGAATTTCTAGAGAAACCATGGAAATCTATGCTCCGCTTGCTCACCGACTAGGGATTTCAAGTGTTAAGTGGGAGCTTGAGGACTTGTCATTCCGTTATCTCAATCCAACAGAGTTTTACAAGATTACACATATGATGAAGGAGAAGCGTAGAGAGCGGGAAGAATTGGTCGATGAAGTTGTGACCAAGTTGGAGGAATATACTTCCGAACGAAACCTCTCAGGGAAAATCTACGGTCGTCCAAAACATATCTACTCTATCTATCGTAAGATGCAAGATAAGAAAAAGCGTTTCGAGGAAATCTATGATCTGATTGCCATTCGCTGTATCTTAGAGACTCATAGTGATGTCTATGCTATGTTGGGTTATGTGCATGAGTTATGGAAACCAATGCCTGGGCGCTTTAAGGACTATATCGCCAACCGTAAGGCCAATGGTTACCAATCAATCCATACCACTGTTTATGGACCAAAAGGCCCTATTGAATTCCAGATTCGTACTAAGGAAATGCACGAGGTTGCTGAGTACGGGGTTGCGGCTCACTGGGCTTATAAAAAAGGAATCAAGGGGCAGGTTAACAATAAAGAATCTGCCATTGGTATGAACTGGATTAAGGAGATGATGGAACTCCAAGATCAGTCCAATGATGCTAAAGATTTCGTAGAGACGGTCAAAGAAAATTACCTAGCAGAAGAAATCTACGTCTTTACTCCAGATGGAGCTGTTCGTTCACTTCCAAAAGACTCTGGACCTATTGACTTTGCCTATGAAATTCATACCAAGATTGGTGAAAAAGCAACAGGTGCCAAGGTTAATGGTCGTATGGTTCCACTTACTACAAAATTGAAAACAGGCGACCAGGTTGAGATTGTTACTAATCCAAATTCCTTTGGACCAAGTCGTGACTGGCTTACCATGGTCAAGACCAGCAAGGCTCGGAATAAGATTCGTCAGTTCTTTAAAAATCAAGACAAAGAATTATCGATCAATAAGGGCCGTGAAATGCTCATCAGTCAGTTTCAAGAACATGGCTATGTAGCTAATAAATTCATGGATAAGCGACATATGGATGAGGTGCTCCAAAAAACTAGCTATAAGACAGAAGAATCTCTCTTTGCTGCGATTGGTTTTGGAGAAATTGGAGCTATCACTGTCTTTAACCGTTTGACGGAGAAGGAACGCCGTGAAGAAGAGCGTGCTAAAGCTAAGGCAGAAGCAGAAGAGTTGGTTAAGGGTGGCGAAGTCAAGGTAGAGAACAAGGACACACTTAAGGTTAAGCATGAGGGTGGGGTTGTCATCCAAGGTGCTTCAGGTCTCTTGATTCGGATTGCCAAATGTTGTAATCCTGTTCCAGGTGATGATATTGTTGGTTATATTACCAAAGGTCGAGGAGTTGCCATCCACCGTGTTGACTGTATGAACCTTCGTTCGCAGGAAAACTATGAGCAGCGTCTTTTAGATGTTGAGTGGGAAGATCAATTCTCAAGTAAAGAATATATCGCCCACATTGATATCTACGGTCTCAATCGTACAGGTCTTTTGAATGATGTGTTACAAGTCTTGTCAAATACGACCAAAAACATCTCTACTGTAAACGCCCAGCCTACCAAGGATATGAAATTTGCAAATATTCACGTTTCTTTTGGGATTTCAAACCTTTCAACTCTGACAACAGTAGTTGATAAGATTAAGAGTGTACCAGAAGTCTACTCAGTCAAACGGACCAATGGTTAAGTTGGCTCGATAGATCTAGAAAGGATTTTTATGAAAATCGTCGTTCAGCGAGTCAAACAAGCTCAGGTCTCTATTGAGGGGCAAGTTTATAGCCAAATCAAGCAAGGTTTATTACTCCTAGTGGGAGTTGGTCCTGAAGACCAACCAGAAGATCTAGACTATGCGGTGAGAAAACTCGTCAATATGCGTATATTTTCGGATGCAGAAGGAAAGATGAATCTGTCAGTCAAGGATATTGAGGGAGAAATCCTCTCTATCTCTCAATTCACTCTTTTTGCAGATACAAAGAAGGGCAATCGACCAGCATTTACAGCTGCTGCCAAACCTGATATGGCTGAGGCTTTTTACCAAGACTTAAATCGAGAACTAGCCAAGGAAGTTCCTGTTGAGACAGGTGTCTTTGGAGCTGATATGCAGGTGGAACTGATCAATGATGGTCCAGTAACCATCATTCTAGATACCAAGAATAGATAAGAAAACCAAGCATACAAGCTTGGTTTTTGTTTATCTATGAAAACCCTAAAAGACAAAGCTTCTAGGGATAAGGGGAGTTAGTTCATTTTTTCAATATAGAGTTGCTTAGCGATTTCGAGGCTGACTTGAAGTTCTTCATTCTTGTGAATTAGAGTAAAAGTATTACTGAAACCATCAAACTGTTTGACTTGAAGTTGATCGCCAATATGGATGCCATGTTTTTCCAAATATTGAAGAAGTTCAAAGCTATCATGGACTCTTGTGAGAAGGTAGCTTCCTGCTTCGTTGATATCAGAAAGTGGCAGGTTATTGATCTCAACCAGAAGTTCACCCTTGGCAGGAATAGTACCACCATGAGGACAGGTCTTTGGAAAACCTAACATACTTTCCAATCTCTCCACAAAAAGGTCTGATACAGTATGTTCTAACACTTCAGCTTCTTCGTGGATCTGATTGCTAGTATAGTCTAAGTGGTGAACTAAGAATACCTCAATCAGTCGGTGTTTGCGATAAAGCTCAGAAACTAGTTTCAAACCAATGTCTGTCAGCAAATAGCCATTTTCTTTATTCTTTAGAATGAGATTTTCAGATTGCATGCGCTTAATCATTTCAGTTACCGCCGGAGGAGATACCTGCATCCGAGCAGCAATTTCTTTGTTGGTGATTTTAGGAACTTCCATGCCAATCTCATAAATACATTTTAAGTAATCTTCTTTGTTTGGGGTCATTGCTTTTTCCTTGTTTAATATCTGTAACTAGTATATCAAAAAAAGCCAGATTTCTCTAGCTTTCTGTCATAATGCTTGTGATTTTAGTTTAGTTCTTTAACTGCAGCAATAGCAGCTTCAAAGTCTGGCTCCGTGTTGATATTGTCAACGTATTCTACATAACGGATGATATTGTTAGCATCGAGAACAAAGACGGCACGTGCAAGGAGATGCCATTCGTTAATCAAGAGGGCATAATCACGTCCGAAAGAATGGTCAAAGTAGTCTGAAAGCATGATGGCATTGTCAAGGCCTTCAGCCCCACACCAGCGTCCTTGAGCAAATGGTAGGTCCATAGAAACGGTAAGAACGACCGTGTTGTCAAGGTTGGCAAGTTCTTGGTTGAAACGACGTGTTTGCGTTGAGCAGATACCAGTATCAATAGAAGGGACAACACTCAAGACTTTTTTCTTTCCATCAAAGTCAGCTAGCGTTTTTTTAGAGAGATCGGTTGTCGTAAGAGAAAAGTCAAGTGCCTTGTCTCCGACTTGCAGTTGTTTACCTGTAAAGGTTACAGGATTTCCGAGAAAAGTGGTCATGAAACTACTCCATTCTTTTTTCTTTTATTTTACCGAGAATTGTCAGATTTTTCCAATGATTTGACCGAAAACTGAACAGACAAAAAACGCCAATACAAGGTGAATGACGTTTTTTAAATAATTATTTAGACAAGCCTTCAGCAATCTTTTCAAGGTTGTATTTCATCATGTTGTAGTAGCTGTCGCCTTCTTTACCTTCTTCAGCGATTGAGTCCGTAAAGATTTGAGCATAGATTGGGATGTTTGTGTCTTTAGAAACTGTCTTCATTGGACGATCATCGACACTGGATTCAACAAATAGAGATGGAACCTTCATTTGGCGAAGTTTTTCAACTAAGGTCTTGATTTGGTCAGGTGTTCCTTCTTCTTCAGTATTGATTTCCCAAATGTATGCACTTGGTACACCGTAAGCTTTAGAGAAGTATTTGAAGCATCCTTCGCTGGTTACGATAAGTTTCTTATCAGCATCAATAGCGTTAAATTTATCTTTGGCTTCCTTGTCAAGCTTGTCTAGTTTTTCAGTGTATTCTTTGAGATTCTTTTCGTAGAATTCCTTGTTGCTAGGGTCTTTGGCGATGAGTTGCTTAGCAATGTTTTGCGCATAAATAATCCCGTTTTCAAGGTTGAGCCAAGCGTGTGGGTCTTCTTTTCCTTTTTCATTTTGGCCTTCTAGGTAGATGACATCAACGCCTTCGCTAACTGCAAAGTAGTCTTTGTTTTCAGTTTTCTTAGCATTCTCAACTAATTTTGTAAACCAGGCATTTCCACCTGTTTCAAGGTTGATACCATTGTAGAAAATTAAGTCGGCTTGCGAAGTTTTCTTGACATCTTCTGGTAGTGGCTCGTACTCGTGTGGATCTTGTCCTACAGGCACGATACTATGAAGATCAATCTTGTCTCCTGCGATATTTTTAGTAATATCAGCGATAATTGAGTTTGTAGCTACGACCTTTAATTTTTGGTCACTTGTGGCCGTGTCTTTTTTTCCAGTTGCACAAGCAGTTAGGCCGATGATGGAAAGAAAAAGAACTAGTAATGCACCTAATTTTTTCATTATATTCCTCCAGAGGGGCTCCCTCATTATTGTTTGATTTTTTTATTTTTCAGCTTCAGATAACGTTGTTTTGGTGCGATAAAGAAACTGATGAGAAAGAAACTTGCAGATGTCAGCACGATACTTGAACCTGCAGCCAGGTTAAAGCTATAACCGATAAAAAGTCCCAAGACAGAAGCTAGAGCTCCCAAGCCTGATGAAAGAAAAATCATGGTCTTTAGACTATTGGCGTAAAGATAAGCTGTCGCAGCTGGAGTAATCAGCATGGCTACGATAAGGATGGTTCCGACACTTTGCATAGCAGTCACTGACACCAAAGTCAAGAGTATCATGAGTAGATAGTGGTAGAAATTAACTGGCATGCCCATGGCTTTGGCTAGGAGTTCATCAAAGGATGTAATCAAGAGTTGCTTGAAGAAAATCCCGATAATCAATAGAATGAGAGCTCCCATACCGATGGTAATATACATGTCTATGTCTTGAACAGCCAAGATATTCCCAAAGAGTATATGGAAGAGGTCAGTCGAGCTTTTAGCCACACTAATCAAAATAATGCCAAGAGCCAATAAAGATGAAAAGGTAATCCCAATGGCAGTGTCACTCTTGATAATAGAGTTCCCCTTGATGTAGGTGATGATGACAGAGGCAAGCAGTCCAAAGATGATAGCACCAATAAAGAAGTCAATTCCTAAAATAAAAGAAAGGGCTACACCAGGTAAGACAGCGTGCGAGATAGCATCTCCCATAAGGGACATCCCACGGAGAATGATAAAGCATCCGACCGCTCCAGCAACAATACCAATCACAACAGCTGTAATCAAGGCATTTTGGAGAAAGTGGAAGTTCTGCAATCCATCTATAAATTCTGCAATCATAGGTCACCTCCGTTGAAAAAGAGTCGGTCACCATAAGCTTGTTTGAGATTGGCTTGGGTGAAGGTCTCCTTTGTTGGACCAAAGGCAATTAGCTCCTTGTTGAGAAGGAGTACCTGGTCAAAATAATGGGCAACCTTGCCGAGGTCATGGTGAACGATAAGGACCGTCTTGCCAGCTTTTTTAAGATCTCTCAGCGTGTTCATGATGATCTCTTCGCTGACAGAGTCAATCCCCACAAAGGGCTCGTCTAAGAGAATATAATCAGCATCTTGAACTAGACAACGGGCAATCAAGACACGCTGGAATTGGCCACCAGAGAGTTGACTAATCTGGCGGTCTGCATAGTCAGAAAGACCCACGATTTCAAGTGCTTCATCTACCTTTTTCCAGTGGTTTGCTTTTAAAGTGTGAAAGAGTGGAATGGATGGATAGAGTCCCAGAGAGACACATTCTTTTACCTTGATAGGAAAGTTGTAGTCGATATGAATTTTTTGCTCGACATAGGCAACTTTCTTAAGAGATTTTTTCATTTCTTTATCATCGATAAAAGAATGTCCTTCATGTGGGATAATACCCAGCATACTTTTTAATAAGGTTGATTTTCCAGCGCCGTTTGGACCAATAATCCCGGTAATCGTTGGTCCTTGGAGCACTAGTGAAATATCCTTTAGTGCCAACGTTTCTTTGTAGGAGACACTGAGGTTTTCGATACGTATCATACAGTTGTATTCCTCCTGGATTTTAATATACCTTAATTTTATTTTTAAGTCAAGTTAATTTTGGTAAAAATTTAAAATATTAATGATGAAATCAAATAGGAGGAGACGGCATTTTTAATTGCATTCCCCAGGGATTTTTGCTAAGCTAGGAATAAGTGAATAATGAAAGCGAGAACAAGATGACACGTTATCAAGATGATTTTTATGATGCTATAAATGGTGAATGGGAAAAGACTGCAGTCATTCCAGCCGATAAATCACGAACAGGTGGTTTTATCGACCTTGACGAAGAAATCGAAGAGTTGATGCTAACAACGACGGACAAGTGGTTGGCTGGAGAAGATGTTCCAGAAGATCTTATCCTAGCAAACTTTGTCAAATACCATCGTATGGTGAGAGATTTCGACAAGCGAGAAGCTGATGGGATCGAGCCAGTCCTTCCTTTGCTCAAGGAATACCAAGATTTGGAAAGTTTTGAGGACTTCGCAAGCAAATTAGCAGAGTTTGAATTAGCTGGTAAACCAAACTTCCTTCCATTTGGAGTATCACCAGATTTTATGGATGCTAGAACCAATGTTCTCTGGGCTAGTGCTCCAGGAACTATCTTGCCTGATACAACCTACTATACGGAAGACCATCCTCAGCGTGAGGAATTATTGAACCTTTGGAAAGAAAGTACTTCTAATCTCCTCAAAGCCTATAACTTCTCAGATGAAGAAATCGAAGATTTATTAGAGAAACGATTGGAATTGGACCGCCGTATCGCAGCTGTAGTCCTCTCTAATGAAGAAAGTTCAGAATATGCTAAACTTTACCATCCATATTCTTATGAAGATTTCAAAAAGTTTGCGCCTGCCTTACCTCTCGATGACTTTTTCCAAGCAGTGATTGGTCAAACTCCAGATAAGGTTATCGTAGATGAGGAACGTTTCTGGCAAGCAGCAGAGCAATTCTATAGTGAAGAAGCTTGGCCTTTACTCAAGGCAAGCTTGATCTTGAGTGTGGTCAATCTTTCAACAAGCTATTTGACAGATGAGATTCGCATTTTGTCAGGTGCTTATGGCCGTGCCCTTTCAGGAGTTCCAGAAGCCCAAGACAAGCGCAAGGCTGCTTACCACTTAGCCCAAGGACCATTCAAACAAGCTCTTGGCCTTTGGTATGCCCATGAAAAATTCTCTCCAGAAGCCAAGGCGGACGTTGAGAAAAAAGTGGCAACTATGATTGATGTTTATAAGGAACGCTTGGCTAAGAACGATTGGCTGACACCTGGAACACGAGAAAAAGCTATCGTCAAACTCAATGTTATCAAGCCTTATATTGGTTATCCAGAAGAGCTACCAGCTCGCTATAAGGACAAGGTAGTGGATGAATCTTCTAGCCTCTTTGAGAATGCTCTTGCCTTTGCGCGTGTGGAAATCAAGCACAGCTGGAGCAAATGGAACCAGCCAGTTGACTACAAGGAGTGGGGAATGCCAGCTCACATGGTTAATGCCTACTACAATCCACAAAAGAACTTGATTGTCTTCCCTTCTGCTATCTTACAGGCTCCATTCTATGACTTGCATCAGTCATCTTCTGCCAACTATGGTGGTATCGGAGCGGTTATCGCCCATGAAATCTCTCATGCCTTTGATACAAATGGGGCTTCATTTGATGAAAATGGTAGTCTCAAGGATTGGTGGACAGAGAGCGACTACGCAGCCTTTAAAGAAAAAACACAGAAGGTTATCGACCAGTTTGATGGTCAAGAATCTTACGGTGCAAAAATAAATGGCAAATTAACTGTATCCGAAAACGTTGCCGACCTAGGAGGAATTGCTGCTGCCCTTGAAGCTGCTAAGAGAGAACCAGATTTCTCAGCTGAAGAGTTCTTCCATAACTTTGCTCGTATCTGGCGTATGAAAGGTCGTCCTGAGTTGATGAAACTAATGGCCAGTGTTGACGTGCACGCACCGGCTAAACTTCGAGTTAATGTCCAAGTGCCAAACTTTGATGACTTCTTTACAACTTATGATGTCAAAGAAGGCGACGGAATGTGGCGTGCACCTGAAGACCGCGTGATTATCTGGTAATCAAAAAACCAAGGATGATTGTCCTTGGTTTTTATATTTTAGAAAAAGGGATTGAATACTTTTTCGTGGGCGATAGTCGTAGCAGGTCCATGGCCTGGGTAAACATCATAGTTTGGTAGGGTGAAGAGCTGATTGCGAATACTGTCAAGCATTTGCTCCAAACTACCTGTTGGGAGGTCATCACGGCCAATTGTTTCACGGAAGAGCGTGTCTCCGGTTAAGACCAAGTTTCCATCTGGGAAAACAAGTGAAGCTCCACCGATAGAGTGGCCTGGAGTTGGTAAGACGGTAAAGCGGAATTCTTCAATCTGGTATTCTTCATGAAAAACATAGGTGTGTTCAGCTGGTCTACACACGACATCCGCCATATCATCGTGACGAGGAAGCCCAGAAAGATTATCAACAGGAGTATAGAGCCAAGAAGCTTCACTCTCTGCCACATAGACTGGAGGATTTCCAAAAGTATCTCTAACCAAGTCTAGACTCAAGATATGATCATAGTGGGTGTGTGTCAAGAGTATAGCGCAGATAGGTTTATTAATGGTTTCAATAACGCTACGAATCTCAGACCAATGGCTACCTGGGTCAACCACAATCAAGTGATTCTCACCTTCAATGTAGTAGGTGTTTTCATAAGCAACAGGATTCACTGTTCTGTGAATTTTCATAAGTTCTCCAATCTCATAGAATATACTGCTACTAGTATAACACAGAAGAGTAAAATTAGGAAAAAATAGGAACAAACAAGAAAGTCCCTTCATAAAGGAAGGGACTTTTAACTCATTAAAAATGATTTTTCCAAGCTTGGAAGCGTGCATCCAGTAGGAGTTGTGTCAGGTTTCTTAAGATTTCAACTTGTTGAGGTTCTAGTGTTTGAGCTTGGGAAACCAGTTGATGAATGTGCTCGATAGCACCGGTAGAAGATAAATCATTGATAGAATTGATCCCAGACTCTAAAATAGTTCCAAAGAAGAGATTGAAATAGAGCTCAAGTTCTTCATCCGGGACACTGTCCATCCATTCCTTTAGAGCGTCTTTGATTTGTAGACTTTCTCTACTAATTTCCTCTAGTTGGACAAAGTGAGTTCCTTCAGTTTGCCAGCTGAAAGTATTGTGTTGGGCGATACCACCTAAGGCCAGACTGCGCACAACAATAGGAGTATCAGGAACTTCAAGCATCATTCCAATGACGGATCCCTGGGGGACATAACGGTGAATTTTTGGGATTACTTCCTGATAGCCGCTGGTTTCAGTCAGATGAGCCTGCAAACCTGGAGCATCGTAAGTATAAACTGCAGATATTTTTTCCTGCAAATCAGGTTGGATTTGACTTGCAGCATAGACGGCTAGATTACCACCTTTAGAATGTCCGGCAATGATTACTTCTTGCTTTGGATATTGTTTAAAGAAATCCTCCAAGTATTCAAGAGCATGTTTTTGGGCAGGGATTTCCTTCATATAGGTCATATGGAAATCTTCCTTCCAGCCAATAATACTGTCGTCTGTGCCACGAAAGACAATGAGATAGGTATCTAGATTCAGACGATAGGTCATAGCAGCGAATTGTTTTTGGAGTTCCACATCAATATCATTAACAAAGTTAGAAAGCTTGCTATTTTTAAAACGCTTGTGTTGGGAGAGTTGGTCTAAGAGTTGTAGACGTTCTTTATTGGTCAACATGGTGCTTTCTCGTGGGACACGTGTTGCGACATCGCTTAAACGATTGACGGATTGGTCTAATAAGTTATCAAAAGGAAGATAAGTCAGCTCTGTCAAAGCAAGTACATCCAGTTCATTTAAGGGAATATCGTAAAAAGAATCGTATTGAACATAGGTAAGATAGTCAAAAATATTGGCCATGGTAATTCCTTTCTTAACTTTTATCATATCAGATTTACATCAATTTCGCTAGTAGTCAGGAGAATTTTGCTATAATATAGAAAAAGGAGGAGCAGATGCACAAGATTTTACTAGTAGAAGATGATCAAGTCATTCGTCAACAAGTTGGGAAAATGCTCTCCGAATGGGGTTTTGAAGTAGTTATGGTAGAAGACTTTATGGAAGTTCTGACGCTATTTGTTCAGTCTGAGCCTCATCTGGTCCTGATGGATATTGGATTGCCTCTCTTTAATGGTTATCATTGGTGTCAGGAAATTCGTAAGATTTCCAAAGTTCCTATTATGTTTCTGTCTTCAAGAGACCAGGCTATGGACATCGTGATGGCTATTAATATGGGAGCTGACGATTTTGTGACCAAGCCTTTTGACCAGCAGGTCCTCATAGCCAAGGTGCAGGGCTTGTTACGTCGCTCCTATGAGTTTGGGCGGGATGAAAGTCTCTTAGAGTATGCAGGAGTTATCCTCAACACCAAGTCTATGGATGTGCATGTCAATGGAAAAACTATCAGTTTAACAAAAAATGAATTTCAGATTTTACGTGTCTTATTTGAGCATGCAGGCAATATCGTGGCGCGTGACGATTTGATGCGGGAACTTTGGAATAGTGATTTCTTCATCGATGATAATACCTTATCCGTTAATGTCGCTCGCTTGCGCAAAAAACTGGAGGAAGAAGGTTTGATTGGTTTTATTGAAACCAAGAAAGGAATAGGGTACGGGTTGAAACATGCTTGATTTTAAAAGTTTTTTTCTAGCTTATATCCGTTCGCGTAGACGTTTTTTTGCTTTTATTCTATCGCTTACAGGTTTGCTTTTTCTCTTTGAAATCTTGTTTGATAAGCAAGGGCCCTACTTTAACTATTTCTTCTTTCTATCTACATTTTTGACATTTTTGTTTCTGGTATTTGATTTCTTGATAGAATTGCAACGCTACCGTAAGGAACTGTTCTACGGCGAAAGAGAAGCCAAGTCACCAATGGAGCTCTTACTAACTGAAAAATTAGAGAAAAGTGAAGAGGAACTTTATCAAAAGAAATCAGATGCGGAAAATCGCTATAATGACTTGGTGGACTACTATACTCTCTGGGTGCATCAGATAAAAACACCAATTGCGGCCAGTAAACTCCTCGTGAGCGAGGTGGCAGATCGCCAATTGAAGCAACAGCTAGAACAGGAGATTTTTAAGATTGATTCCTACACCAACCTCGTTCTCCAATACCTACGCTTAGAGAGCTTCCATGATGATCTGGTGTTGAAGAAAGAAAATGTAGAGGATTTGGTCAAGGAAGTCATTCGCAAATATGCCATTTTCTTTATCCAGAAAGGTTTAAGTGTTAATCTGCATGACTTGGATAGAAGCATTGTGACGGATAAAAAATGGCTGTTGGTAGTCATTGAACAAATCCTGTCAAATAGCCTTAAGTATACTAATGAAGGTGGAATTGAAATCTATATGGATGGTCAGGACCTTTGTATCAAAGATACTGGGATCGGCATTAAAAATAGTGATGTTCTTCGAGTCTTTGAACGCGGATTTTCAGGTTACAATGGTCGTATGACCCAGCAGTCATCTGGACTTGGTCTCTATTTAACCCAGAAAATTAGCCAAGAATTAGGTCATCAAATCCGTATCGAATCTGAACTTGGTCAAGGAACAACGGTGAGGATTAAATTCTCTGAAGTGAATTTACTGATTGAATGAAAAGAATTGTGAAGAGCTTGGAAGAAACCTTTCAAGCTCTTCTTTAGACCTTGATATAGTGAGAAAAAAGGCTTCAATTAGATAAAAAATGTAATCTTACAAAAATGTAAGATTAAAGCTCCATTTGTAAGGTTATGTTATGGAACCAACTCTTTTTTTAGAGTACACTTATATCATAAAGATAAAGGAGCGAAACTATGAAAAATATTTTACAAAAGAAACAAACAAGTAAACCGAGTCTAAAGGATATCGAGCGAGTTGAGCTCGGCATTCAAATGATGCAGGCTCAGTTTCAATTAAAGGGATATTAAGAAGGAGATTATCATGACACTATTAGATGTAAAACACGTTCAAAAGATTTATAAAACTCGCTTTCAAGGCAACCAAGTAGAAGCCCTGAAAGATATTCACTTTACCGTTGAAAAAGGCGACTACGTTGCTATCATGGGTGAGTCTGGATCCGGTAAATCAACCCTACTCAATATTCTAGCTATGCTTGACAAGCCAACGCGTGGACAGGTCTTCCTAAATGGAACTGACACAGCTACCATTAAAAATTCCGAAGCATCAAGCTTCCGTCGTGAAAAGTTAGGCTTTGTCTTCCAAGACTTCAATTTGTTAGATACGCTTTCTGTTAAAGACAATATCTTACTCCCTTTGGTATTGTCTAGAAAGCCTATTACAGAAATGATGAAAAAATTGGTCGTGACGGCCGAAAATCTTGGCATCAACCAATTGCAGGAGAAGTACCCTTATGAAATCTCTGGAGGGCAAAAACAACGGGTTGCAGTTGCACGAGCTATCATCACAGAACCAGAAATTCTCCTTGCGGACGAGCCAACAGGTGCCCTAGACTCTAAATCATCTGCAGCCCTCCTTGATATCTTTGATCAGATCAACGAACAAGGGCAAACCATTCTCATGGTAACTCACTCGACAGCTGCGGCCAGCCGTGCAAAACGTGTTCTTTTCATCAAGGACGGTATTCTCTATAATCAAATTTACCGTGGTGAAAAGACGGATCGTCAGATGTTCCAAGAAATCTCTGACACCTTGACTGTTATGGCAAGTGAGGTGAACTAGTATGTTTCGATTAACCAATAAGTTGGCCATTTCCAACTTAATCAAAAACCACAAACTCTATTATCCCTTTGCACTGGCTGTTCTCTTAGCAGTCACTATCAGCTATCTCTTTTACTCTCTGACCTTCAATCCCAAGATTGCGGAAATCCGTGGAGGTGAAACGATTCAAGCTACTCTTGGATTTGGTATGTTTGTCGTCACCCTTGCGTCAGCCATTATCGTCCTCTATGCCAATAGTTTTGTCATGAAAAATCGTTCTAAGGAACTAGGAATTTATGGCATGTTGGGCTTGGAGAAGCGCCATCTGATTAGTATGACTTTTAAGGAACTCTTGATATTTGGGCTAGTAACAGTCACTGCTGGGATTGGTATTGGTGCCCTCTTTGACAATCTGATTTTCGCTTTCTTGCTCAAACTGATGAAATTAAAGGTTGAACTGGTCGCTACCTTCCAGATGAAAGTTGTCATTACAGTACTTGTTGTTTTTGGCTTGATTTTCCTAGGCCTCATGTTCCTAAATGCCCTTCGAATCGCCCGCATAAATGCCCTCCAGCTCTCACGTGAGAAAGCTAGTGGTGAGAAAAAAGGTCGTTTCCTACCTCTCCAAACTATTCTTGGTTCTATTAGTTTAGGGATTGGCTATTATCTTGCCCTTACGGTAAAAGATCCCCTTACAGCTCTCACAACTTTCTTCCTAGCTGTTTTACTAGTTATCTTTGGGACCTATCTCTTGTTTAATGCAGGGATTACAGTTTTCCTTCAAATCTTAAAGAAAAATAAAAAATACTATTACCAACCAAATAATCTCATCTCAGTGTCCAACTTGATTTTCCGTATGAAGAAAAATGGGGTTGGACTGGCAACTATCGCAATTTTGTCAACCATGGTTTTGGTAACCATGTCAGCAGCGACAAGCATTTTCAATGCCTCAGAAAGCTTTAAAAAAGTTCTAAATCCTCATGATTTTGGGGTTTCAGGGCAAAATGTTGAAAAAGAAGATTTGGACAAACTCTTGAGCCAGTTTGCAAGTGACAAAGGTTATACGATTAAAGAGAAAGAAGTGCTTCGTTATACTTACTTTGGTGTTGCGAACCAAGAAGGAACTAAGTTAACCATTTTTGAAAAAGGACAAAACCGTGTCCAACCCACAACAGTTTTCCTGGTATTTGACCAAAAAGATTATGAAAATATGACTGGTCAAAAACTTTCTCTATCAGGCAATGAGGTCGGACTCTTTGCAAAGAATGAGGGAGTTAAAGAACAGAAAGCTCTAACTCTAAATGACCATCAATTTTCTGTAAAAGAAGAATTTAATAAAGATTTCATTGTCAACCATGTCCCAAATCAGTTTAATATTTTGACTGCTGATTACAATTACCTTGTTGTGCCTGATTTACAAGCCTTTTTGGATCAATTCCCAGATTCGGCTATCTATAATCAGTTTTACGGTGGCATGAATGTAAATGCCAGCGAAGAAGAACAACTCAAGGTCGCTGACGAGTATGAAAAATATCTACAAAAGTTTAATGCTCAATTAAACACTGAAGGTAGCTATGTTTATGGTAGTAATCTATCAGATGCTAGTGCTCAGATGAGTGCCCTCTTTGGTGGTGTTTTCTTTATCGGTATTTTCCTATCCATTATCTTTATGGTCGGAACTGTTCTGGTCATCTACTATAAACAAATCTCAGAAGGTTATGAAGACCGTGAACGTTTTGTCATCCTGCAAAAAGTGGGCTTGGATCAAAAACAAATCAAACAAACCATTAACAAGCAAGTCTTGACTGTTTTCTTCCTCCCTGTAATATTTGCTTTCCTACACTTGGCATTTGCCTATCATATGCTAAGTTTGATTCTTAAGGTCATTGGGGTTGTGGATACAGCCATGATGTTAAGCGTAACTCTTTCCATTTGTGGTATCTTTGCTTTAGTCTATGTCCTAATCTTTATGATTACTTCAAGAAGCTATCGTAGAATTGTTCAAATGTAAAAATAGGAACATCAAAAAAGCAACAGCTGAAACAGTTGTTGCTTTTTTAGTAGCTGGGATTTTGTACCAGGTTTTTATCTCTTATTTCTCAACACGCAATTTGTTGGCGATATCAGCTAGGATTACTGCTACAAACTCATCATGTTTAAACATTAAAACGGTATCTACTTTCAGAGGAGATATCGTTTTTCTTCTTCTTCTTCGGATAGGGAAACAAAAATTTCTACCTTTCTCTCTCTCCTAAATTACTTGATTTCTTCAGAGAAAGGCTGTAAAATTTTTGATATAATGTTTAAGGATGGACTGATGGATAGTTAAAAGATAATGATAAAAAGAATCACAGGTAAGAATTAAAAACATGTCAGTTTGGACAGAAGTCTCTCTACCATCATCCATGCAGAAACAAGATTATATGAAATAAAAGGAGTAACCAATGTCCGGAAACTATTCAACACGTGAATTCCGCGAGAAACTATATGATGACCTTCATGTTCGATTAAGAGATACACTGATTTTGATGTGTTCGATTTTTATTGCCTCTATAGGTCTAAATATGAATTCAACAGCTGTCGTTATTGGAGCCATGCTGATTTCCCCTCTTATGACACCGATTGTTGGACTGGGGTTTGGTTTAGCTATTTTTGATACGCGTTTAATCAAGCAATCTCTAGAGGTTTTATTTACTCAAGTATTGGTCAGTTTGCTTGTATCGACTCTGTATTTCTGGATTTCTCCCTTATCTTATGCAAGTAGCGAGTTGATTGCACGAACCTCTCCAACCATTTGGGATGTTCTCATTGCTATCGCGGGTGGGATAGCAGGTTTCATTGGTTCAAGGAAAAAAGAAGCAAACAATATCGTACCAGGAGTAGCCATCGCAACAGCTCTGATGCCACCTATCTGCACTGCAGGATATGGTTTAGCTAATGGAAATGTACGATTTTTATTTGGGGCTCTTTATCTTTTCTTGATCAACTGTGTCTTTATCATGATAATCAACATTGTTGGAACAAGATTTTTGATGAGAAAATCTCCCTTAAGTTCATTTAATGAGCTAAGCATTAAAATGAAAATTGGGTTGATATCCTTGATTGTATTATTGGTCCTTCCAGCCAGCTATTCAGCAGTCACTCTGACGATAGATCAAGCGCGAAAAGAAGGGATCAAACAGTTTGTAGAAAATGAGTTCGCCAATCATACGATCATTAATCAAGTCTACAAGTCAAGTAATAATGAATTGGTCTTGACAGTTGTTGGAGATCCGATTTCAGAAGAAGAATTAGAAACCATTCGCCAAAAACAAGCCTCTTACGGCATTCAATCTGTTCAATTGAAAGTCAAGCAATTCCATAATTCGGCAAAATTAGATAGTGAGACGATTAAGGAATTTTACGAAAACATTGACAAGTATATCGAACAAAAACTCTCTGAAAAAGATTTACAAAACGATCGCGCAAAAGAAAATGAAGCAGACAAGGACTGAGGATAGTCAACTTATCTAACTCATGGATGCAAATCTTGGGAGGATATCCTATATCCAAAAGTTAATGGATAGAAAGGATTGTTGATGAGGATACTATTTGTGGTGGTTTGATCAATCACTATTAGCTCAGCTTAATCAAAATATAAAAAAGCAACAACTGAAATAGTTGTTGCTTTTTAGGTGGCTGAGATTTTGTTCCAGGTTAAATGGTTTATTTCTCAACACGAGACTTGTTAGCGATATCAGCTAGGATAGCTGCTACAAATTCATCTACTGGGACAGTGTTGGTTTCTTTTTGTCCATAGCGACGAACGTTGACAGTTCCGTCTTCCATTTCCTTATCACCAACAATCAGTTGGTAAGGAATCTTGCTAGTTTGTGAAGCACGGATCTTGAATTGCATTTTTTCGTTGCGTTCATCCACATCAGCACGGACACCACGGTCACGGAGCTTCTTAGCTACTTCCCAAGCGTAGTCCACATGTTTCTCGTTAGAAACTGGGATGAGGGTTACTTGGTGTGGTGCCAGCCATGTTGGGAAGGCACCCTTGTAGTTCTCAATCAAAATCGCTGTGAAGCGTTCCATAGTTGAGATAACCCCACGGTGGATCATAACTGGGCGATGTTCTTCACCATCAGCTCCGATGTATTTAAGGTCGAAGCGTTCTGGAAGCAAGAAGTCAAGCTGAATCGTAGAGAGGGTTTCTTCTTTTCCAAGGGCAGTCTTAACCTGGATATCCAATTTTGGTCCGTAGAAGGCTGCTTCACCTTCAGCTTCAAAGTAGTCAACACCCATCTCATCAAGGGCAGCACGAAGCATGGTTTGAGCATTTTCCCACATTTCATCGTTATCAAAGTACTTATGAGTATCTTGAGGGTCACGAAGAGAGAGGCGGAAGCGGTATTCAGTCAAGTTGAAGTCTTCATAAACATCGATGATCAACTGAAGAGCACGTTGGAATTCTTCTTGGATTTGTTCAGGAGTTACAAAGAGGTGACCGTCGTTGAGAGACATTTCACGCACACGTTGAAGACCAGTGAGAGCTCCAGATTTTTCGTAACGGTGCATCATCCCGATTTCAGCGATACGGATTGGCAATTCACGGTATGAGTGAACATGGTGCTTGAAGACTTGGATGTGGTGTGGACAGTTCATTGGACGAAGAACGAATTCTTCACCGTCCCCCATGTCCATAGTTGGGAACATGTCTTCTTGGTAATGATCCCAGTGACCAGAAGTCTTGTAGAGCTCAACTGAAGCAAGTGGTGGAGTGTAAACGTGTTGGTAGCCAGAAGCCAACTCTTTATCGACGATGTAGCGCTCCAACTCACGACGGATTGTCGCACCATTTGGCAACCAGAATGGAAGACCTTGACCAACTTCTTGAGAAATCATAAAGAGGTCAAGCTCTTTACCAAGTTTACGGTGGTCACGTTCTTTAGCTTCTTCACGCATTTGAAGGTAGTTCTTCAAGTCTTTCTTGTCGAACCAAGCTGTACCGTAGATACGTTGCATCATAGCGTTGTCGCTATTTCCACGCCAGTAAGCACCAGCTACGTGGAGAAGGTGGAAGATTTGGATGCGGCCTGTTGAAGGGACGTGAGGGCCACGACAGAGGTCTACATACTCACCTTGACGGTAGATGGTCAAGCCACCCTCGTCTTCTGAGTGCTCTTCGATCAATTCCAATTTATATGGGTCGTTCTTGAAGATTTCACGCGCCTCGTCTTTAGTCACTTCTTCACGGATAGATGGGAAGTTTTCTTTAACGATTTTTTGCATTTCTTCTTCGATGCGAGGAAGGTCTTCGTTAGAGATTTGACCAGCTTGGTTATCTGTATCGTAGTAGAAACCATCTTCGATAGCTGGACCGACACCCAAATGAATGTCTGGGAAAAGGCGACGAGCTGCTTGTGCAAACAAGTGAGCAGCTGAGTGACGCAAGATATCAAGAGCGTCTTCGTGATCAGGTGTCACGATTTCGATGCTTCCATCTTCAGTGATGGCACGAGTCGTGTCGATGAGTTTGCCGTTGAATTTACCAGCAAGAGCTTTTTTAGCTAGGGAATTGCTGATTGATTGAGCAATTTCAAAAGTTGTAATGCCAGATTCGAATTCACGAACAGCGCCATCTGGGAAAGTAATCTTAATCATGTGATTTCTCCTTATCTATTATCCAAATATTTTAAGAATCTATTCTTTTATTGTAATAGTTTGTTTCTAGAATTTTTTGTAGCTCAGTTTTATGCCAGCCTGCGCCAATCATTATCTTATTAACATTAAATTCAAAACTCTGTTTATCATTCATCGAAAATTTAAGTTTATATCCTATAAACAGGCGCTTCTTAAATTGATATGCTTGGATGTCTTCTGCTGAAAATTCTCCTACAATGTCTCCTAATTTCCCCATAGGTGTAATAGAAATGATGTAGATTCCTGTATCGGTAAAAACAATTAAAAAGTAGGCATTTGCAGTGCCTCCCAAGCGCTGAGTCCCATAGACCGCATGCAGCGACTCAGCTACGCTAGAATCTAAGCCATGTTTCATTAAATAAGCCTTAATCTCTTCAAATTTGAATCCCATATAGATCTCCTTTATTCATTTTTTTTAATATTGCAACATAGGAAAAGTCCTCTCTCGCCACCCCAAAAGTAACAAAAGAAAAATGAAAATAAAAAGCGACATCCTAAAAAGGACGTCGCAACGTGGTTCCACCTTCATTTATGTTCCTCAAAAAAGAGGGACACCTCTGATTGGCTCTAACGTGGCCACCGTTTTATGTTTGCATAAAAGTCAGTAGAGTAGTATCAGTATAGTCTTCCTATGCGTTCTCAGCAACCACGCACTCTCTGGTAGAAAGGGTCTAAGTGACTTGTCTCTATGCATTATTATAGCATGATTGTGAGATTTTTCAAGGTTTTTGTGAAAGTTTTTTGTTTTTCAGTTTTTGCACTAGATTCTTAATAGTGGCACCGACAGCCATACCCGCGAGGGCAAAGATTTCATAGGCTAGGAAGTAGAGAAGGATAAATTCTCCGAAAGTAATGATGGTAAAGCAAAAGAGCAAGCCAACTCCAATTAACCACCAAACTGAGAACTTGAAACGATAAGAGTAGAATAGTGATACTATGAAAGTCACCAGTGGAGAGAAGATAATAACGTTGCCGATGGTGAGCTCCTTCAAGATATAATTTTCAGTAATAGACCATAATAACAGCTCATAAAGTGGCCAATAAAAGAAAAATATGACCAGATAGTAGGGGAGATATTGCGAGAATTTACGCATGGTAATCACCTCTCTTTTCAAGATGTCAACTTAGATATCCTTCCTATAACTATTATAGCACTTTTGCGGTAAGAATAGTAAATCAGTTGACAAAGAACTTAGTTATTGGTAGAATAAGAAATGTCGTAAAGACAAATAACTTCTTCTTGGTTACAGGCATGCCAACCTGTCACTCGGATGAAGCCAAATAAAAAGGAGAAATATCATGGCAATCTCAAAAGAGAAAAAAAATGAAATCATTGCACAATATGCACGTCACGAAGGTGATACAGGTTCAGTAGAGGTTCAAGTTGCTGTCCTTACTTGGGAAATCAACCACCTCAACGAACACATCAAACAACACAAAAAAGACCACGCTACTTACCGTGGATTGATGAAGAAAATCGGTCGCCGTCGTAACTTGCTTGCATACTTGCGTAAAAACGACGTTAACCGTTACCGTGAGTTAATCAACTCTCTTGGACTTCGTCGTTAATCTGCTTTATTTTCCACTTACATTGCGTTGTCACCATACCTCGATATACTCAAGTATTATCTTCGGTTACGGTTCCTAGCACTGTAAGGTAAAATAAATCAGATATGTCTCCCTTTGGGGAGATTTTTTGTTTCACTAAAATTTTTGTTCAATCTTCGGCTTGCCGCCTAGTCTATAAACGTTTTATCCAGCAAGAATTATGATGCTAAGGGCGTTAAAAATCCGTATGAAAATAGGGAAAGGGCACAGTGTTCGATGAACACAAGGAGTTTCATCTTTTTCACTAGGATTTTAGCCCAAGCTTAAATCGGCTCTCTGACTTCAGAGGGCTTTTTATTTTTGTCACCTTACCTTAAATGGTCTAAATAACAATGCTACAGTAATGGATGAAAATATGGTATAATCATAAGATAGATAGAATCGAGGAAATTATGTCATTTACGAAATTTAAGTTTAAAAAATATATAGAAGAAGCATTGGAGGAGTTGAAGTTTACGACTCCTACCGAGGTTCAGGATAAGTTGATTCCTATTGTCTTGGCAGGTCGTGACTTGGTCGGTGAATCAAAAACAGGTTCAGGAAAGACTCATACTTTCTTGCTTCCAATTTTCCAACAGTTGGATGAAGAGAGCGATAGTGTGCAAGCAGTTATCACAGCTCCAAGTCGCGAGTTAGCAACTCAGATTTACCAAGCAGCTCGTCAGATTGCATCACATTCAGATGTTGAGATTCGTGTTGTGAACTATGTTGGTGGTACAGACAAGGCCCGTCAGATTGACAAATTAGCAAATAATCAACCACATATCGTTATCGGAACTCCAGGTCGTATTTATGACTTGGTCAAGTCTGGTGATTTGGCTATCCATAAGGCTAAGACCTTTGTAGTAGATGAAGCTGACATGACCTTGGATATGGGATTCTTGGAAACAGTTGATAAGATTGCAGGAAGTCTTCCTAAGGACTTGCAGTTCATGGTCTTTTCAGCAACCATCCCACAAAAACTGCAACCATTCTTGAAAAAATACTTGTCAAATCCTGTCATGGAGAAAATCAAGACCAAAACCGTTATCTCTGATACCATTGACAACTGGTTGATTTCGACCAAGGGTCGTGACAAGAATGCTCAGATTTATGAGTTGACTCAAATTATGCAGCCGTATCTCGCCATGATTTTTGTCAATACCAAGACTCGTGCGGATGAATTGCATACATACCTAACAGCTCAAGGCTTGAAGGTGGCTAAGATCCATGGAGACATTGCTCCTCGTGAACGCAAACGGATCATGAATCAGGTGAAAAATCTTGATTTTGAGTATATTGTAGCAACTGACCTGGCTGCGCGTGGAATTGACATCGAAGGTGTCAGCCACGTTATCAACGATGCTATCCCACAAGACTTGTCTTTCTTTGTCCACCGTGTTGGACGAACTGGACGTAATGGTCTGCCAGGTACAGCCATTACCCTTTATCAACCAAGCGATGACTCTGATATTCGTGAGTTAGAGAAATTAGGAATTAAGTTTGTACCCAAGGTGGTTAAAGACGGAGAATTCCAAGACACTTATGATCGTGACCGTCGTGCCAATCGTGAGAAGAAGCAGGAAAAACTGGATATCGAAATGATTGGCTTGGTTAAAAAGAAAAAGAAAAAAGTCAAACCAGGCTATAAGAAGAAAATTCAATGGGCGGTCGATGAAAAACGCCGTAAAACCAAGCGTGCTGAAAGTCGTGCCCGTGGACGTGCAGAACGTAAAGCTAAACGTCAAACATTTTAGAATTGAGACAGTGAAACCAAGTGGTTTTACTGTTTTTTTATAGTTCTACATCGGGATTGTCAGAATTCATCAGTAGATGATATTGGGAAAATAATCATTTAATCTAAACATTCTTTTAATTTTCTGAAGTTTATAATATACTTAAATTAAAAGTAGATTATTGGAGAAGGTAAATGAAAATTAAAATAAAAATGAAAGACTTTATTGCTGGGATTGGTGAAATAAATGTTATTGCTTATTTGATATATGTCTGTAGCGGTCTCGCTCCTCTCTTCCATATATTGATCATCGGCTCAGAGGTGACTACCGGAAAAATAGTTTTAACCATCTTAGGTGTACTTTATGCTATCTTTTTAACGATTGCTAGAATTTATCGAAAGTTTTTCTGGTAAGAATCATCATGAAATATTAAAATCCCATCAGAAATTCTCTGATGGGATTTTAGACTTTAATATTATGATTTTACTCCCACTCAACGGTTGCAGGTGGTTTACTTGTAATATCATAGACGATACGGTTAACGTGGTCAACTTCATTTACGATACGAACTGAGATTTTTTGGAGAACTTCCCAAGGAATCTTAGCGAAGTCAGCTGTCATTCCATCGATAGAAGTGATAGCACGGATAGCGATGGTGTAATCATAAGTACGGCCATCTCCCATAACACCTACTGAACGAACGCCAGTGTTAACAGTGAAGTATTGCCAGATGTCGCGGTCAAGACCAGCCTTTGCGATTTCTTCACGAAGGATAGCGTCTGATTCACGAACAGTTTCAAGTTTTTCTTCAGTGATTTCACCCATGACACGGATAGCAAGACCTGGTCCTGGGAATGGTTGGCGCCATACAATGTGGTCTGGCATACCAAGCTCAGTACCGAGGGCACGAACTTCATCTTTGTAAAGAGTGTTAAGGGGTTCGATGAGTTCAAACTGCATGTCTTCCGGAAGACCACCCACATTGTGGTGAGACTTGATGGTTTGAGCAGTATCTGTACCAGACTCGATAACGTCTGTATAGAGTGTTCCTTGTGCCAAGAATTTCACGTCTGTTAGCTTGCTTGCTTCATCATCAAAGACATAAACAAACTCGTTACCGATAATTTTACGTTTTTGTTCAGGATCAGAAACACCAGCCAATTTATCAAGGAAGCGTTTGGCAGCATCTGCTTTGACAATGTTCAAACCAAACTTACCACCAAGCATATCCATAACTTGGTCAGCTTCTCCTTTACGGAGAAGACCGTGGTCTACAAAGATACAGATCAATTGATCTCCGATGGCTTTTTGGAGAAGAACTCCAACAACAGAAGAGTCAACACCACCTGAAAGACCAAGGAGAACACGTTTATCTCCAACTTTTTCACGGATTTGTTTGATTTGCATATCGATGAAGTTATCCATAGTCCAGTCACCTTTGGCACCACAGATATTCAAGGCAAAGTTACGCAAAATATCATAGCCGTGAACTGAATGACGAACCTCTGGGTGGAATTGAATACCATAGATTTTCTTATCTGGGTTTTCGATAGATGCGTACGGACAGTCAGCTGATGTACCAGTACGAACGAAATCAGCAGGAATTTCTGTAACAGCATCACCGTGGCTCATCAAGACAAGTTGCTCATCTGGAGTACCCGCAAAAAGAGCTGATTCTGTGTGAGTCAATGTTGATTGACCGTATTCACGGTTACCAGCGTCACCTGCAGGAACAACTTTACCACCAAGCTTGTGGGTTAATAGTTGCATACCATAGCAGATTCCCAGAATTGGAATTCCCAGTTCGAAAATTTCTGGATCAATATCAAATGATCCTTCTTCGTAAACAGAGTTTGGACCACCTGAAAGTACAATCCCGATAGGATTGATAGCACGGACTTCGTCAGCCGAAATCTTGTGACTTTTTAGTTCTGAAAAGACACCAATCTCACGGATACGGCGTGAGATAAGTTGGTTATACTGGCTACCATAGTCCAATACGATGATCTTTTCGACATATTGCAAATCAGTTGAAATGTTGGTCATCTTTTCCCTTTCTTAAAAGAAATATCTTCTTGAATATTCTATCATAAAAGGGTTAGAATTACCAACTAAACAAGTGAGGTTTGACTTTTGTCTATGAGATAAGGTACAATGGAAAAAACGAAGAAAAGAAGTGATCAAGCATGTTACCAGCTTATATGAAAATTCACGACCAAATCAAGAAAGATATTGACGAGGGAAATTGGAAAATTGGAGAAAGACTCCCAAGCGAACGAGATTTAGCAGAGGAATTTTCGGTTAGTCGTATGACTTTGCGTCAAGCTATCTCTCTTTTGGTTGAAGAAGGAGTTTTGGAACGGCGTGTTGGTAGTGGGACCTTTGTTTCGAGTACCCGCGTGCAGGAAAAAATGCGTGGAACAACTAGTTTTACTGAGATTGTAAAAGCTCAAGGAAAAACTCCATCTAGTCACCTGATTTCTTATCGTCGAACTATTCCAAATGAGCAAGAAGTGGCTAAACTAGGTTTACTGCCAACTGATAATATCATTCGTATGGAGCGTGTTCGTTATGCGGATAAGGTTCCTGTAGTCTATGAAGTGGCGTCGATTCCTGAGAAATTTATCAAAAATTTCAAAAAAGAAGAAGTAACCAAGCACTTCTTTCAAACCTTACAAGAGCATGGTTATCGAATTGGTAAATCTCACCAGACCATTTATGCTCGCCTAGCCAAAGAAAAGATAGCTCATTATCTAGAAGTTGAAAAAGGGCATGCTATTTTAGGTTTGACTCAGGTTTCTTACTTTGATGACGGAACGGCTTTTGAGTATGTAAAGAGCCAATACGTCGGAGAACGGTTTGAATTTTATCTAGAAAATAATTAGTTTATAACATCACTCTTAGAGTAGAAACTCATCTATTTTAAGAGTTTTTATTTGGTTAAGATTAGAAAACATTTTCCTAGTAAGAAAAATAGCAACCATACGAGTATTTTTCAAAGATTCGTGTTATAATAGTTAGGTTATATGGTCCCGATAAGGTGGTGGGATTGATTGTAAATACTCTTCCTACCAGTTCTTTGTAACTCTATAACGAATATTTTTTAAGGGGGGACATTTTTATGTCAGAACGTAAATTATTCACGTCTGAATCTGTATCTGAGGGGCATCCAGATAAGATTGCAGACCAAATTTCAGATGCTATCTTGGATGCTATTTTAGAGCAAGATCCAGAGGCGCACGTTGCTGCTGAAACAGCTGTTTATACTGGTTCAGTGCATGTTTTTGGTGAGATTTCAACGACAGCTTATGTAGATATTAACCGTGTGGTTCGTGATACCATTGCTGAGATTGGTTATACCAATACAGAGTATGGTTTTTCTGCGGAGACGGTAGGAGTTCACCCATCCTTGGTAGAACAATCACCAGATATCGCTCAAGGGGTTAATGAAGCCTTAGAAGTTCGTGGGAATGCGGATCAAGATCCACTAGACTTGATTGGAGCAGGGGACCAGGGTCTCATGTTTGGTTTTGCGGTGGATGAAACAGAAGAACTCATGCCATTGCCAATCTCACTCAGCCACAAGTTGGTTCGTCGCTTGGCAGAGTTACGTAAGTCTGGTGAAATTAGCTACCTTCGTCCAGACGCTAAATCTCAAGTTACTGTTGAATATGATGAAAATGACCAGCCAGTGCGCGTGGATACAGTTGTTATTTCAACCCAACACGATCCAGAAGTCAGCAATGAACAAATCCATGAGGATGTGATAAACAAGGTTATCAAGGAAGTAATTCCAGCTTCTTACCTGGATGATGAGACTAAATTCTTTATCAATCCAACAGGTCGTTTCGTTATCGGAGGACCTCAAGGAGACTCAGGTTTGACTGGTCGGAAAATCATTGTGGATACCTATGGTGGTTATTCACGTCACGGTGGTGGTGCTTTCTCTGGTAAGGATGCGACTAAGGTGGACCGTTCAGCTTCTTATGCAGCTCGATACATTGCTAAAAACATTGTTGCTGCAGGTCTTGCTAAGAAAGCAGAAGTGCAATTGGCTTACGCGATTGGAGTGGCTCATCCAGTATCTGTTCGTATCGATACCTTCGGTACGGGAACAGTAGCTGAAAGTAAATTGGAAGCAGCAGCGCGTCAAATTTTCGACCTTCGTCCTGCAGGGATTATCCAAATGCTAGATCTCAAACGTCCAATTTACCGTCAAACAGCGGCTTATGGACACATGGGACGTACAGATATTGACCTGCCATGGGAACGCTTGGATAAGGTAGAAGCCTTGAAAGAAGCAGTTAAATAACATAAAAAAAGATTGGTTCTTAGACCAATCTTTTTTAGTTTTAAATTAGTTATCCAGTATTTTTACAAAAGCCCAGTTTCCAATAGATTTTGTTCCGTATTCTAACATCATAAAATCTAGTAAAGTAAAGTTATTCTTTTTGTAAAAGAAGACGTTCTTATCAATGCTAGTAATTAGGCCTAAACGTTTGCATCCCTTGGCTTTAAGATAAGGTTCAACGCCTTCTTGTAGAAAAGCACTCCCGATTCCTTGGTTTTGACAAGAAGCGTTTACTCCTAACATCATCAAATACCAATCAAAGTTTCCTGATTTTTTTAAGTGCTGTTCAGAGCGATCAACTAAATCAAGATACTTTAAAAGGTTTCTTGGCGTGATGTATCGGAAGAGTTTAATGACACCATTTAATAGATAGGAAAGAATGGTAAAATCCTTCTGTTGCAAAAGGGCAACTGCCATGATTTCCCCGTCTTGTTCAGCGACAAGACAGGTTTCTCCTTTGATATAGAGTCTGGTCAGAAGGCTATCCATTAGTTCTAAGAATGCAGGATAGTATTCTGGTTTCTTTAAATCGTCTTTAATTAGAGTCGTAAACGGATAGTCCATGAAAGCATCAGCCAAAACTTTCCCAATTTTCTGGAATTCGTCTATTCTGGCTTCCCTGTAGATAATTTTTTCCATCTTAAACTCCTTATCAAATTTCTAATACTATTATAACTGAAATAATCTTAATTTTCGAATTAGACATATTTTTACTAAAAAATATAACTAATTTTTATTTTATTAGAATTTAGATTGAAAGTCAAATTTAGGAGGAATTACAAAAACTTTGCGAATTGCGGTAAATGGGTATCTCAATATAGCATAGGATATTGCAAGATAAGAAAATCTTTAGTGAATAAAAAAAGCCCCAAGATTCTAATCTTGGGAGTAGTTTAAATGGCTATTATGTTTATTTAATTGGAATTGAAATTTCAATCAATTTGTCAGAATAAAGTGTTTTAATATTTGCTTCATCAATATTTTGCTTATCAATTTTGCGATTTAAGAAAAACTCTTGAATTTTTTCGATTTCTTTTTCACGAATAGCTCGATGTTTATTGGAAATGAGGATTTCATAATGAAGCGGTGCTTGGGTAAAGATAACATCTGTATTTCCTGCAGAATAGACTTCCACAAGAGTTGCGTCAGTACTTTCTAGTTGATTTTTAACAAGACGAGAGTGTGAATTAGTAGTATTAATAAGCTTCATAGGGATTCCTCCTGTAATTCTATGTCTATTATAGCACTTTTTAGAAAAATTGGGAAAGTTAACTTAAATTTGATGTTGCTTTTTCCATGCTTCGATAGCCCATTTATGACTACCTCTTTTTAGATTCGCAATAGCTTCATCTATTGGAAACCAAGCGATATGATTAAAGTCTTCCAAAGGTTTTTGTAACTCTTGGTAAGAAGTAGCTTCATAAAGGAAGGCAGGATTGTAAAAATGAGTATCACGATGACTAGAGTAAAAGTACTCGTCAGCTTGCCCATAATAAGTACCAATTTCAGCAGTGAAACCTAATTCCTCGATTAATTCCCGTTTAAGAGCTTCCAAATGGTCTTCACCTTCTTCAATCTCTCCACCTGGTAGGAACCAAGCACCATTTGGAGCTTGAACTAGGATAATCTTTTCCTTGTTTGAATCTGGTATGACTGCATAAACACCATATCTGTTTTTGTATGTAACCCCTTCTTTTCTCTCTCCAAATGTTGGATTTGTCATAGATTTCTCCTTCATGAGTGCGCTTTCTTTCTATCATATTAAAGAATGTTCTCACTGTCAAGTAAGAACATTCTTTTCTTAGTATTAGTCAGTCGCTTCAACTTTTTCTAGCTTGTTTTTGGATTTAATCATGATTTTTCCATTGCTGGTCATGACAGCTTTTAACTCTTTTTCACTTGGATTTTCAAGGTAGAAGTCTGTAATAGCATCTTCAATATAGTCTTGAATCGTGCGGCGTAATGGACGAGCCCCCATTTTCGGATCATACCCCAAATCGACCAACTTTTCCTTAACCTTGTCAGTAACATCTAAAGAGATATTGTTACTTACGAGACGTTTGTTGACATCATCAAGCATGAGATCAACGATTTTAAGGAGGTTTTCTTTATTTAGTGCTTTAAACTCGATAATCCCATCGAAGCGGTTCATGAATTCAGGGCTAAAGAAGTTACCAAGTTCACCTAGAACAGAATTTGTACGACCTTCTCTAGCCGCACCAAACCCGACGCTAGCTTCTGCCTTACCAGTACCCGCGTTTGAGGTCATAATAATGATAGCATCTTTAAAGCTAACAGTGCGCCCTTGACCGTCCGTTAAGCGCCCGTCATCTAAGACCTGAAGGAACATGTGCATGACATCAGGGTGGGCTTTTTCTACTTCGTCCAGTAGAATAAGTGAATAAGGATTGCGACGAACCTTTTCAGTCAGTTGTCCTGCTTCTTCATAGCCAACATAGCCTGGGGGAGCACCAACTAGTTTTGCAACACTATGTTTTTCCATGTATTCACTCATATCGAAACGAATCATACTATCAGCTGAACCGAAGAGTTCGATAGCCAATTGTTTAGAAAGCTCCGTTTTACCGACACCAGTAGGACCAACAAAGAGGAAGCTACCGATTGGACGGTTTGGAGTACCGAGACCAACCCGGTTACGACGAATAGCTTTAGCCAATTTATCAACAGCATCGTCTTGACCAATAACATGCGCCTTGAGGTCATCTGCTAAGTTGATGAGTTGTGATTGTTCTTTTTCTTTGAGGTCACCAACTGGAATATTAGTCTTTTGTTCGATGATGTGTTCAATCGTTTTTTCGCTAATAATTGGAGTGTCCTGATCCGTAACCTTAGTTTTTTGCATTTCCTTATATTTAGCAATCTGATCACGGAAGTAGGCAGCTTTTTCAAAGTCTTCATCTCTAGTAGCTTGCGCTTTGAGATTTTCAGCTTCGATTAGGCGTTGGTCAATCACTTTAGGATCAACAAAGTTTAGAGTTAGGTTCATTTTAGAACCAGCTTCATCCAGAAGGTCGATGGCCTTGTCTGGTAAGAAACGATCTTGGATATAACGATTAGAAAGAGTAGCAGCAGCCTCGATAGCACTGTCGGTATAATGAACGTGGTGATAATCTTCGTATTTCTTTTGAATACCTTTGAGGATAGTAATAGTTTCTTCCACAGTTGGTTCATCAACCTTGACAGGTTGCATACGTCGTTCGAGGGCTGCATCTTTTTCAATGATGCGGTATTCATTGAGAGTAGTAGCACCAACAAGTTGAAGTTCGCCGCGAGCAAGGGCAGGTTTGAGGATATTACCAGCATCCATATTACCATCTCCAGCAGAACCAGCACCTACAATTTCATGAATTTCGTCGATAAAGAGGATGATGTCCTCGCGTTTACGGATTTCCTCCATGAGTTTTTGCATGCGTTCTTCGAATTGACCACGAACACCAGTACCTTGGACAAGACTTACTACATCTAAACGGATGACTTCTTTGCCTTGGAGTTTATGGGGAACATCACCATCAACAATTTTCTGAGCTAATCCCTCGACAACTGCTGTCTTACCAACACCAGGTTCACCAATGAGAACAGGATTGTTCTTAGTTCTGCGGTTGAGGATTTCAATAACACGAATGATTTCTTCGTCACGACCAATAACTGGGTCAATCTTACCTTGACGAGCAATCTCTGTCACATTGATACCATACTCATCCAAAAGACCTTTTTCTTTATTGGGTGGAGGAGTTTGTGCTGGACCACGATTTGGAGAACCGAAACCACCGTTGCCACCAAAACCACCACCTGACTGAGTCGGAGGAGTGTTATTAGAAGTAGGTTGGAAATTACTAATGTCATTAAAGAAGTCCCTTAATGGATCGAAATCTCGATTACTCAAATTCGTAATCCCTTTAAATAAGCTATTATTGGGATCTGTTTTAATAATTTTGTAGCAGTTTTGACAAAGATCAATTTGCTTTTGTTTCCCGTTGAGATTTGTATAAAGGTGAATGGTTGAGTCATTGATTTTACAGTTTTGACAGAGCATACAACTACCTCATTTCTTTCTTGGTTGACCTAGTTTTTATAAGGTCAAAAATAGTCAAACATATGTATAGTCTAATTATATCATGAATGGAAGGCAATTCAAGTAAAAAGATTGATTTGGTCATTTAACTTGAAGTTTGTGGCACTACAAAATTTGGATGATACGAAAAAATCCCATTTGTGATACAAAAAGGATTCTTGTTCATAGGAGTAGGACTAAAATCCTACTACGAGTTCAAAGATTAGTATAGAAGTTCGTAGATTTCCATAGCAATCAAATCGATGCTATCAAAAGTATACGTTTCACGAGCTTCTACATCACGAAGTGTAAATAGTGGGCCATTTTCTTCATCATGGTTAAAGGCTACTTCAGCCACAACGACACCTTCACGTTCAAAATTACGTTTTAAGTTACCACCATCTTTTGTCATTGCTTCGAGACGATTGATGATTCTAACCAAATGTGATTCCATTATGATTCTCCTCCATTTCTTATCGTTACTATTTTACCATAAAGCATAGTTACTTGACTAGAAAAAAACAAAGATTTCGTTCTATTTCTGTTTATTTTAGATTTTTTTCAGAAAAGGGGAGTGAAATATTGAATTTTTATTCAAAATATGTTATACTCATACAAGTTTTAAGATAGAAAATAGAAAGAAGCAGACCTATGAATTTTTCATTTTTGCCAAAATACTTACCTTATTTTAACTATGGAGCTCTTGTGACGGTATTTATTTCCATCTTAGTAGTCTTTTTTGGAACCCTCGTTGGAATCTTGTTGGCCTTTGCCCAACGTTCAAAATTTAAACCCCTTGCCTGGTTGGCCAATCTTTATATCTGGATTTTCCGTGGAACACCCATGATGGTACAGATTATGATTGCTTTTGCTCTTATGAGTATTGATGCTCCAACTATTCAATTTGGCATTTTTGGAATCGAACTCTCTCGCTTGATTCCAGGAATTATCATCATTTCAATGAATAGTGGTGCCTATGTTTCGGAAACAGTCCGTGCGGGGATCAATGCAGTTCCTAAAGGGCAACTAGAAGCTGCCTATTCGTTAGGAATCCGTCCGAGGAAGGCTATGCGTTATGTTATTTTACCCCAGGCTGTTAAGAATATCTTACCAGCTTTGGGAAATGAGTTTATCACTATTATCAAGGATAGCTCGCTCTTGTCGGCAATTGGTGTCATGGAATTATGGAATGGAGCAACAACGGTGTCTACAACCACCTACCTACCCTTAACTCCGCTTTTATTTGCTGCCTTTTACTACTTGATTATGACATCTATCTTGACAATAGCCTTAAAAGCTTTTGAAAATCGTATGGGACAAGGAGATAAGAAACAATGACTGAAACGCTAATTAAAATTGAAAACCTTCATAAAAGTTTTGGAAAGAATGAAGTTTTAAAAGGGATTTATCTTGAAATTAAAAAAGGTGAAGTAGTAGTGATTATCGGACCATCTGGTAGCGGGAAGTCAACCCTCCTTCGTTCTATGAATCTCCTCGAAGAAGCTACAAAAGGAAAAGTTATCTTTGAAGGTGTAGACATTACGGATAAGAAAAATGACCTCTTTGCCATGCGTGAAAAGATGGGAATGGTTTTCCAACAGTTTAATCTCTTCCCAAATATGACAGTTATGGAAAATATCACACTGTCTCCTATCAAGACCAAAGGTATAAGTAAGGAAGTGGCCGAAAAGAGAGCGCTGGAACTTTTGGAAAAGGTTGGTTTACCAGATAAAGCAGATGCCTATCCGCAAAGTTTGTCAGGTGGGCAGCAACAGCGTATCGCTATCGCTCGTGGTCTTGCTATGGAACCAGATGTTTTGCTTTTTGACGAGCCAACTTCAGCATTAGACCCAGAAATGGTAGGCGAAGTACTAGCGGTAATGCAAGAACTTGCTCAGTCAGGAATGACAATGGTTATCGTGACGCATGAAATGGGCTTTGCTCGTGAGGTGGCAGATCGTGTCATCTTTATGGCAGATGGTGTTGTTGTCGAAGACGGAACTCCAGAGCAAGTCTTTGAACAAACCCAAGAACAAAGAACCAAGGATTTCTTGAGTAAGGTTTTGTAAGAGTTGTAAATTTATATCCATTTCGACTTTTTCTTAGGTAGATAGTTCGATAAGTTATAGCAAAACTTCTTTACTCAGTTTAGATTAAAGTTATAAATAAAAAGTAGGAATCAGAAAACACTGATTCCTACTTTATTTTAGTTAAAACATGAAGCTAATGCTTGTAAGTATACCTAATACTGCGAAAATAATTTTCCAAACTTGGTGGTTCTTTTTGAAAAGCTTATCAGAGTATAGTGCTAGTATAAGAAATATAAAAAATAGTATATATTTATGAAAGATTGACATGTCTATCCTCCTTTTTGTAAGACTTCCATTACTTATATTATACATTATTTTTGATGCATAAACAAAAAATAATATCTTTATTCTGTAGAGGGCCGTTATCCTCCAGTAAGATAATGACTGGTCTTCTAACTGAGTTTTCTTATAGCTTGTAACTATAAGAGGAGCTATCCAAAAAATGTTAGAGGCTCCAGATAATTTTTGGTATAATAGAGAATATTTGTTAGAAAAGAGAAAATACATGACACAGATTATTGATGGGAAGGCTTTGGCAGCAAAGTTACAAGGACAATTAGCTGAAAAAACGGCTAAACTAAAAGAAGAGACAGGCTTGGTGCCTGGCTTAGTCGTTATTTTAGTAGGGGATAATCCTGCTAGCCAAGTTTACGTTCGCAACAAGGAACGCTCAGCAATTGCAGCAGGTTTCCGTAGTGAAGTCGTTCGTGTTCCTGAGACCATTACCCAAGAAGAATTGTTGGATTTGATTGCCAACTACAATCAGGATCCAGCTTGGCATGGGATTTTAGTTCAGTTGCCTTTACCAAAACATATCGATGAAGAAGCTGTTCTATTGGCTATTGCCCCTGAAAAGGATGTGGATGGTTTCCATCCACTCAATATGGGTCGTCTCTGGTCTGGTCACCCAGTCATGATTCCATCAACACCAGCTGGTATTATGGAAATGTTTCATGAGTATGGGATTGAGCTGGACGGAAAAAATGCGGTCATTATTGGTCGTTCTAATATTGTTGGGAAGCCCATGGCTCAGTTACTTTTAGCTAAAAATGGAACTGTTACCTTGACCCACTCTCGTACACAAGATTTAGCAACAGTTGCTTCGAAAGCAGATATTCTTGTCGTAGCTATCGGTCGTGCTAAGTTTGTGACTGCTGACTTTGTCAAACCAGGTGCAGTTGTCATTGATGTAGGGATGAACAGAGATGAAAATGGCAAGCTTTGTGGAGATGTTGACTACGATGCTGTTGCACCAATTGCTAGTCATATCACTCCTGTACCTGGTGGAGTTGGACCTATGACCATTACCATGCTAATGGAACAGACTTATCAGGCAGCGCTTCGTACACTGAACAAGGACTAGGAAGATGAAATTCGTATTTGATCTGGATGGAACGCTATCTTTTGACTACATGACCATAGATGAGGAGATTAAGCAGGTTCTTTTAAATGCTAGCGATTATGGACATGAGCTTGTATTTGCCTCAGCTCGCTCTTATCGAGATTGTTTGGGCTTATTAGGTACTGAACTTAGTCAGCGTTTGGTTATAGGTTTGAATGGAGGTGTAGGCTATTATCTAGGGAAAGCCATCTATGAGAGAAATCTCGATGCTAGAGTTTATCAGGCGCTAGTGGATTATTGCCAGACCTATAATCTCCCTTTCTTTGCAGATGATTGCTTTGACTATAGTGGTCAGATCGTGGAGAAGATTCCATTTATCTCTAGTGTGGATCCCCTAAAGGTAGCTCGTCATCAGAAACTTGAGGACTTGGGGACTCCGATTAAGGTAGTCGTTTATATGGGAGACCATGAGGATTTGCTTGATGATCTGCTTGGTCAGTTAGAAAGACTGGGGCAGGCTCATATGTCCTATCATGCCCATGAAAAGTGCCTTTATGTTAATCCCTTGAACACTCATAAGGCGACAACTGTTGAAAAGTTATGTGGAGAGAACTTCATTGCTTTTGGCAATGACCAAAATGATATTGAGCTGTTTAAGACATCTCTTTATTCAGTTCAGATAGGAGACTTTGCTGGCCTTACTCCATATGCAGATGAAACGTTAGAGCTAAAAGGAGAACATTCTCCAGTAGTAGCAGCTAAAATCTTACAGACTTTTGCGGAATTTAAGGGAAAATAGATAGAAGGAGGTTTGAACCTCCTTTTGTAGTATAATGGAGTGAGAGGTGATTAGATGATTTTAAAAATTTATAATGGAGAATATAGTTTACAATGGGATGGAATATATCAATTAGCACTAACTGATTATCCAAATATTCAAGAGTGGGAATTAGAAAAAATTGCTAAATTTATAGCTTACGAAAAACTTCATAAACGTCAAACAAGTATTGAGTGTACTGATTCTTGTTTAAAAAAAGAAGTTTTAGATTACCTCTGTCAGCATTCCTTTCTGCCACCATTTACCCCTACAGATAAAAGAGTAGCCTCGACTTATGACCTACATAAGAGGTTAGTGACTTCAGACTACTGTAGTCATACTACGACTATAGATGCAGCGATTTCTATTTTTAAAACTGGTCAGCTTTTATCTGCTGTGAAAGCCTTTGGGCGAGATGCTGAGGAGTTGGTTTTGGATAGTCGAAATGCTGCATCTGATCCGATAGATTATTTTGACTATGTCATGTTAGGGTGGTCAAATACAAGTTCTGGTTATCGATTGGCAATGGAGCGTTTATTAGGTCGAGCTCCTTCAGAGAAAGAATTACAAGACAAGTTTATTCCTGGAGTAAGTTTTCATTTTATCTATACAGATTTGATTAAAGTTCCTGGTTATATTTTTGATGGTTACCATGCTGTAAAAATTAAGAACATGCTTAATTTATTAAGTGAGTTGTATATTTGCATTATTCCAACTCATAACAAGAGCCAATTTGAAAATATTATTCCAACCAAAATACAAGATAGGGTGTATTATCTTGACTATGCTGGAGAAGACTTAGAAGAGTGGACTAAGAAAGTCTATCAAGTTGTTTTAAAACAATCAGATAAAGGATAGTTGAGGAAAAAAACGATGAAAGTGATTGATCAAACCTTACTAGAAAAAGTCATTGTGGAACGGTCTCGTAACAGTCATAAGGGTGACTACGGTCGTCTTCTCTTGATTGGGGGAACGTATCCTTATGGGGGAGCCATTATTATGGCTGCCTTAGGGGCTGTAAAGAGCGGAGCAGGATTGGTTACAGTAGCTACGGATAAAGAGAATATTCCAGCGCTACATAGCCATCTGCCTGAGGCTATGGCTTTTGCTCTTGGCGATAAGGAATTACTTGAGCAGCAGTTAGAGAAAGCAAATGTTGTCTTGGTTGGACCTGGACTTGTGGATGATGAGCGTGGAGAACAGCTTCTCCAAACAGTTTTTGATCATTTAGATCAAGACCAGACCCTCATACTTGATGGTGGTGTCCTATCCATTTTAGCTAGAATGGGAATGAAATTTCCTAAAGCCCACCTTGTTTTAACGCCACATCAAAGGGAATGGCAAGTCTTGTCAGGCTTAGAATTGACTTCTCAAGGAGCCAAGGAAACAGGAGAAGCTTTGGTGAATTTTCCTTCAGGAACGATTCTAGTTCAAAAAGGTCCTGCGACTCGAATCTGGCAAGCTGGGCATGCAGATTTTTATCAGCTAAGTGTTGGTGGTCCTTATCAGGCGACTGGAGGAATGGGAGATACCCTAGCTGGGATGATTGCTGGCTTTGCAGGTCAATTCCCACAAGCAAATCTCTATGAAAGAGTCACTGTAGCGACATATCTGCACTCAGCAATTGCTCAAGAATTAGCTGAGGACAACTTTGTAGTTCTGCCAACCACGATTAGTCAACATGTTCCTGCATTCATGAAGAGAATACAAAAAGACACCTGAAAATATCAGGTGTCTTTTAAGGATTAGAAGAGTCCTTTAACTTTGTCAACAAGACCGTCAAGTCCTTCTGAACCTGAAATCAAGTCTTGGGCTTGGCTAAAGTAGTCACCGAGTTGATCTTTATTCTCTTCGATGAAAGATTTAGCAGCGTCGAAATCTTTTGTTTCGATTAATTCTTTAACTTTGTTAAATAAATCCATTGGGTTCATGGTGCTCCTCCTTTTCAACAATTCTATTCAATCATTTTTGTTCAAATCTTGCAAGAAACTTGACTCTTCAAATAAAGTTCAGGGGTGTCAAATGATGTAAATTTTGATATAATTTTTAGTGATGAATTTTAGAAATGATCGGTACGTAGTTGTAGATTTAGAAGCTACAAGTACTGGAAGTAAGGCAAAAATCATCCAAGTGGGAATTGTAGTCATTGAAGATGGTGAGATTGTTGAGCAATATGCTACTGATGTCAACCCTCATGAACACTTGGATTCTCATATCAAAGAATTAACGGGTTTGACAGACAAGCGTTTAGCAAAGGCTCCAGAGTTTTCCCAGGTAGCTGGAAAGATTTTTGAACTGGTCAAAGACGGTATTTTTGTTGCGCACAATGTTCAGTTCGATGCCAATTTGTTGGCAGAATTCCTATTTTTTGAAGGTTATGAATTACGCACTCCTCGTATCGATACGGTTGAGTTGGCTCAAGTATTTTATCCTCAACTTGAAAAGTATAATCTTGGAATTCTCTGTCAAGAGTTGGGGATTCCCTTGGAGCAAGCTCACACAGCCTTATCAGATGCCCAAGCAACGGCAGAACTCTTTCTTTGTATGAGACAAAAGATGTTTCAACTTCCAAAAGGTTTGTTGGAGCGCTTATTGAGTTTGTCTGATAGCTTGTTGTACGAAACATACCTGGTCATCGAGGAAGTTTATCAGAAGCAGTCTCTCTTAGTTGAACATGACTTGGTAGAGGTTCAAGGTCTATTTTTAAGAAAAGAAAAATCAGCCCTTTCTCCACGAAAACTATCTAAAGATTTCCAAACCAATATTGCCTTGCTGGGGTTGGAGGATAGAAACTTGCAAGAACGCTTTGCAAAAAAGGTTCAAGAGTTTTTAAAGGAGGAGACAATCTCATTTATTCAGGCTCAAACTGGAATTGGGAAAACCTATGGTTACCTTTTGCCCGCCTTAGCCCTTGAGAATAAAGAGGGGATTCTCCTTAGTGTTCCTACTAAAATTCTCCAAAATCAGATTATGCAAGAAGAAGCTAGAAGATTGGAAGAAGTATTCCACCTTTCAGTCCATAGTCTCAAAGGGCCACAAAATTACTTGAAGCTAGATTCATTTTATGCAGCTTTAGAGGAAGAAGAGTCCAATCGTTTGTATACTCGTTTCAAGATGCAACTCCTAGTTTGGTTGACAGAAACAGATACAGGTGACCTAGATGAAATTGGTCAGCTTTATCGTTATCAACAATTTTTGCCAAATCTAGTTCATGATGGCAAACTCTCCAAAAATTCTCTCTTTTGGCTAGAGGATTTTTGGAAACGAGGGCAGAGCAAGGCACGCAGTTGCCAATTATTGGTGACCAATCACGCATATTTGGTTACCCGTTTGGAAGATGATCCAAGTCTTTTAGAGGGGCGTCTCTTGATTTTAGATGAAGCCCAGAAAATCTTGCTGACATTGGAGAATCTTTCTCGAAAATCTTATTTGCTTACAGATTTGCTAGAACAATTAGACCAAGCTCTATCTACAGAAGAAGGCATGCTTGAAAGACGATTGATGGAGAGTATTCGATTTGAGCTTTGTCATCTGATGGATCAGTTTCTATCTGGGAAACGAAGAATATGTCCAAGTAGTACCATTTCACAGTTGCGACAAGATTTTTCTGAGTTAGATATGCCAGTTTTCCAAGAGTATCAACAGTTTTTCTACTCAGATGGTGAATTTTGGTTATCCGCTTCAGAGTTTTCTAGTAAGAAGATTGAAATTTCTTCTAGTCGACATCAACGTATACTCTTTTCTGAGATCTTTCCAGACTCCTGTCAGCTATTAGGTATCTCTGCTACTTTAGAAATCAGTAGTAGGGTTTCTTTGCCAGAATTACTAGGATTCCCTGATGCTGCCTTTGATAGACTAGATGAACAATTTCAAGAAAATCAAGAAATCTTAGTTGTGAAGGATTTTCCATTGGTGACCGAAACTTCTCAAGAAGATTATGCTCAAGCTCTTGTCAATCTGATTGAAGAAGCAACAAGCTTGAAAGAGCCTATCTTAGTTTTATTTACGTCGAGAGAACTTTTGTTAAAAGTCTCTGATTATTTGTCAATTCCTCATTTAGCCCAGTATAAGCATGGAGAACCAGCCCAGCTAAAAAAACGTTTTGAAAGAGGGGAGCGAGAGATTTTACTGGGTGCAGGTAGTTTTTGGGAGGGAGTTGATTTTTCAGCTCATCCTCGTGTCATTGAGGTGGTGACGCGTCTGCCTTTCCAAAATCCTGAAGATCCCTTTACCAAAAAGATGAATCAAGAACTGCGGTTGGAAGGTAAAAATCCTTTTTATGACTATCAACTGCCTATGGCTATTATTCGTCTAAAACAAGCCCTTGGTCGAACAACGAGATATTCCAATCAGAGTTCTAGTGTCCTTATTCTAGACAGTCGTATGGTGACCAAACGATATGGTAAACAAATTGCGAGGTCTTTAACTCAAAATTGTCGACTGGAAGAAACGAATCGAGACCAAATCATTTCTAAAATAGCTCATTTTTTTAAAAATCATAGAAGATAACCAGAAAGTATGAAGGAGGCCTTTATGAAACGTCCTCTCGACTCTCGAGTCGATTATAGTTTGATTTTACCGGTGTTTTGTTTGCTAGTAATTGGTGTGGTAGCTATTTATATAGCTGTTAGCCATGATTACCCAAACAATATTTGGTCAATACTTGGACAGCAACTAGCATGGATTGCCCTTGGAATTATTATTAGCTTTGTTGTCATGTTCTTTAACACCAAGTTCTTGTGGCAAGCTACCCCATATCTTTATGGCTTAGGATTGATTCTAATGGTTCTACCCCTAATCTTTTACAATCCGAGACTTGTAGCGGCTACTGGAGCGAAAAACTGGGTATTTTTCGGAGGGATGACTCTATTTCAACCTTCTGAATTTATGAAAATATCCTATATTTTGATGTTGGCTTATATCATTGTGACCTTTATAAAGAACCATAAAAAAGATGCACGAACCATTGGATTGGACTTTCTCCTAATTCTATGGATGGTAATCTTTACGATTCCTGTTTTAGTTTTGTTGGCCTTACAAAGTGACCTTGGGACAGCTCTCGTCTTCGTTGCAATTTTTGCCGGGATGGTCTTGTTATCAGGAGTTTCTTGGAAAATTATTATCCCGGTTTTTCTAACAGCTATATCTGCTATTGTTGGATTTTTAGCCATCTTCATCACGAAGGATGGACGAGCATTTTTGCATCAAATTGGGATGCCGACTTATCAAATTAACCGTATTTTAGCATGGTTAAACCCTTTTGATTATGCACAGACAACAACCTATCAACAGGCGCAAGGTCAAATTGCTATTGGTAGTGGGGGCTTGTTTGGTCAGGGATTTAATGTTTCCAATTTACTAATACCAGTTAGAGAGAGTGATATGATTTTCACAGTGATTGCGGAGGATTTTGGTTTTATCGGTTCCGTTATTGTGATTGCCTTGTATCTACTCTTGATCTATCGTATGCTTAAAATCACCCTCAAATCTAACAATCAATTTTATACATACATCTCAACAGGTTTTATCATGATGTTGCTATTCCATATCTTTGAAAATATTGGTGCCGTTACAGGTCTACTTCCTTTGACGGGAATTCCGTTGCCTTTTATTTCTCAAGGAGGATCGGCCATCATTAGTAATTTAATTGGTGTTGGTTTGCTCTTATCTATGAGTTATCAAACTCACCTTGCTGATGAGAAAAGTGGTCGAGCCAAGTTTAAACGTAAAAAAGTCGTTTTGAAAAAGGTCAAATAAGGAGGATAAGAATGTCTAAAGTTGCTGTTATGTTAGCCAATGGTTTTGAAGAAATTGAAGCCTTGACAGTTGTGGATGTTTTACGTCGAGCAAATATTACTTGTGAAATGATTGGCTTCGAAGAAAAGGTCACTGGTTCACATGGTATTCAAGTCAGTGCAGATTTAGTATTTGAGGGAGACTTATCAGACTATGACTTGGTGGTTCTTCCTGGAGGGATGCCTGGCTCAGCTAATTTACGCGACAATGAAGTCTTAATAGCTGAGTTGCAGGGTCTGAATCAAGCTGGTAAGAAGTTGGCAGCAATTTGTGCAGCACCAATTGTCCTAAATCAAGCGGGACTTCTTAGCGGAAAAAAATTCACTTGCTATGATGGTGTTCAAGAACAAATTGCTGACGGAAGTTATCTCAAGGAAACAGTTGTGGTAGATGGCAATATCATTACCAGTCGTGGTCCTGCAACAGCTTTAGCTTTTTCATATCACTTAGTTGAAATGCTAGGTGGAGATGCAGAAAGCTTACGAAAAGGGATGCTTTATCAGGACATTTTTGAAAAATGATAAAAAAGAGAGAGGGATTTTCTATAAAAAGAAAATTTCTCTCTCTTTTACTATTAAAAATAAAGGAAATATTCGCTTTTTTAATGGAAAAATGGTATAATGAGGAGGTGTAAAGTATCACGATTATAAATGGTTTTGACCAATTTTTAGTTGTCTTACTATGGAGCTTTTAATACGATGTATGCCTTCAGATTGAGACATGTTGAAACTATCGTGGTACACAAATAAAGTGTTGACTTGTAAGAAAAAGGAAAAAAATGTCAGAAGAAATTAAAAACCAACAGGCACACGATTATGATGCCAGTCAAATTCAAGTTTTAGAAGGCTTGGAAGCTGTCCGAATGCGTCCAGGGATGTATATTGGATCAACTGCTAAAGAAGGACTTCACCATCTAGTGTGGGAAATTGTAGATAATTCTATTGATGAAGCCTTGGCAGGATTCGCTAGTCATATCGAGGTCTTTATTGAACCTGATAATTCTATTACAGTGGTCGATGATGGACGTGGTATTCCTGTTGATATTCAAGAAAAGACAGGACGTCCTGCGGTTGAGACTGTCTTTACCGTTCTACACGCTGGAGGGAAATTTGGCGGTGGCGGTTACAAGGTTTCAGGTGGACTGCACGGTGTTGGCTCATCGGTTGTAAATGCTCTATCAACTCAATTGGATGTCCATGTTCATAAAAATGGTAAAATTTATTACCAAGAATACCGCCGTGGTCATGTTGTGGCAGACCTTGAGATTGTTGGAGACACAGATCGGACTGGAACAACCGTTCACTTCACACCAGATCCAGAAATTTTTACTGAGACAACAGAATTTGATTTTGATCGATTAAACAAACGTGTTCAAGAGTTAGCCTTTTTGAATCGTGGGCTTCAAATCTCTATCACTGACAAACGTGAAGGACTTGAGCAGACTAAGCATTATCACTATGAAGGTGGGATTGCGAGCTACGTTGAGTACCTCAACGAAAATAAGGATGTTATCTTTGATACACCAATCTACACAGATGGTGAAATGGATGATATTACAGTGGAAGTCGCCATGCAGTACACAACGGGTTACCACGAGAATGTCATGAGTTTCGCCAACAATATTCATACCCATGAAGGTGGAACACATGAACAAGGTTTCCGTACAGCCTTAACTCGTGTTATCAATGACTATGCTCGTAAAAACAAACTTCTAAAAGATAACGAAGATAACCTAACAGGTGAGGACGTCCGTGAAGGATTGACAGCCGTTATCTCTGTGAAGCATCCAAACCCTCAGTTTGAAGGACAAACTAAGACCAAACTTGGAAATAGTGAAGTTGTGAAGATTACCAACCGCTTGTTCAGTGATGCATTTTCTGACTTCCTTTTGGAAAATCCACAGATTGCTAAGCGCATCGTAGAAAAAGGTATCCTAGCAGCTAAGGCTCGTGTGGCAGCAAAACGTGCACGAGAAGTGACACGTAAGAAATCTGGTTTAGAAATTTCAAATCTACCAGGAAAATTAGCGGACTGTTCATCAAACAATCCAGCTGAAACAGAACTTTTCATCGTCGAAGGAGACTCTGCCGGTGGTTCTGCAAAATCAGGACGTGATCGTGAGTTCCAAGCTATCTTACCAATTCGTGGTAAAATCCTCAACGTAGAAAAAGCTAGCATGGACAAGATTCTTGCTAATGAGGAAATCCGTAGCTTGTTTACAGCTATGGGAACAGGATTTGGTGCTGAGTTTGATGTTAGTAAAGCTCGCTATCAAAAACTGGTTATCATGACAGATGCCGATGTCGATGGTGCTCATATTCGAACACTCTTGTTAACTCTGATTTATCGTTATATGAAACCCGTTCTAGAGGCAGGATATGTTTATATCGCTCAACCACCGATTTATGGTGTTAAGGTTGGTAGTGAAATCAAAGAGTATATTCAGCCAGGAGCAAATCAAGAAAAACAATTACAAGAAGCATTGGCTCGATATAGTGAAGGTCGATCAAAACCTACAATTCAGCGCTATAAAGGTCTTGGAGAAATGGATGATCACCAACTTTGGGAAACTACCATGAATCCGGAACATCGTCTCATGGCTCGTGTATCAGTGGATGATGCTGCAGAAGCAGATAAGATTTTTGATATGCTCATGGGAGACCGCGTGGAACCACGTCGAGAATTTATTGAGGAAAATGCCATCTATAGTACTCTTGACGTATAAAAGTGTGGAAAGTGTTTCCACTATTAAAAAAATATGATATAATCAATACAATTGTGTCAAGTATAAAAGGAGTTTGATATGTCTGATAATCAATTGATTATTACTTTGATTGCAGTTGCCGCTCTACTTATTGTTGCTTATGTAATGGCAATTTTAATTCGTAAACGCAATAGTAGCAGACTTGCAGCTTTGGAACAAAGAAAAGAAGAACTTTACAACCTTCCTGTTAATGATGAGGTTGAGGCTGTGAAAAACATGCATTTGATTGGTCAAAGTCAAATTGCATTTCGTGAATGGAACCAAAAATGGGTTGATTTGTCCTTGAATTCATTTGCTGATATTGAGAATAATCTCTTTGAAGCTGAAGGATTTAACAATTCTTTCCGATTTTTAAAAGCTCGTCAACAAATCGAGCAAATTGAGAGTCAGATTAGTCTGATTGAAGAAGATATTGATTCTATTCGTAAAGCTTTAGCAGATCTTGAAAAACAAGAATCAAAAAATAGTGGGCGTGTACTTCATGCATTAGACTTGTTCGAAAATCTACAGCACAAAGTAGCAGATAATTCTGAACAATATGGTGCAGCTTTACCTGAGATTGAAAAACAACTGGAGCATATCCAATCTGAGTTTTCTCAATTTGTAACCTTGAACTCTTCTGGAGATCCTGTTGAAGCTGCTGGTGTTTTAGATAGTACCGAAAATCATATTCTTGCTTTAACTCATATTGTTGATCGAATTCCAGCTATTGTAGCTAAACTGACAACTGAGTTACCAGAACAATTAGAGGATTTAGAGTCGGGTTATCGTAAGCTTTTAGATGCAAACTATCAATTTGTTGAAACAGATATCGAATCTAGACTTCAACTTTTGTATGAGGCATTAAAAAATAACCATGAAAATCTTCGAAAACTAGAACTTGACAATGCCGAGTATGAAAATGCTCAAATCCAAGAAGAAATTAATGCACTTTACGATATCTTCACACGTGAAATTGCTTCTGAAAAAGCTTTTGAAAAATTGATGTCTACGCTTCCTACTTATCTTGGACATTTGAAAGAGAATAACGAAGTTCTTGTTAAAGATATGGAGCGTCTAGGTAAGACATACTTACTTTCAGAGAGTGATATTAACCGAGTGCGTCGTCTTCAGGCTGATATTGCAGCTATTAGCACGACTGTAGAAGAGCTCACAAGCGAACAATCTGAAGTAACAGAACCATACTCTATCTTGAAGGAACGTTTAGAGAATCTTCAAACTACATTAAAAGATATTGAAGATGATCAAATCGCTGTTAGTGAGCGTTTGGTTCAAATTGAAAAAGATGATGTAAATGCTCGTCAAAAAGCAAATGTTTATGTGAACAGACTACATACCATTAAGCGCTACATGGAAAAGAGAAATCTTCCAGGTATTCCTCAAAAATTCTTGAAACTATTCTTTGATGCAAGTCGTAGTACAGAAGATCTAATGGCAGAATTGGAACAGTCACAAGTTAATATTGAGTCTGTTAATCGTGTTCTTGAGATTGCAACAAATGACATGGAAATTTTGGAAGCTGAAACGTACAGTATTGTTCAAAATGCTACTTTGACAGAGCAATTACTACAATATTCTAACCGATACAGATCATTTGATGAACGTATCCAGCAGGCTTTCCATGAAGCCTTGCATATCTTTGAGACAGAGTTTGATTATCAAGCTTCTTTTGAAAAAATATCTCAAGCTTTGGAACTTGCTGAGCCTGGTGTAACCAATCGCTTTGTTACATCTTATGAAAAAACAAGAGAAACGATTCGTTTTTAAAAGATAAAATCCTAGAAAATTCTAGGATTTTTCTTTTTGTATCGAATCAAGTCGGGTACACTTTTCATTGAAATTATAGTTTAAATTTGATATGATAAGACTATGACAAAAAAGAGAACAACCCGAAAGACAGATAACAAGAATAATGGGAAATTAGGCTTCCTTGTAGGACTTTTATTTTTCATAATACTTGCTTTAGGTGGGGCAATCACCCACAAAGTACTAACTAAACAGAATTTTGCACAAAAGATTGAAGCATTAATATCTGAAAAAGATAGTGCTTATTATCAAGGTAGTCAAAAAGATCATTTCCGCAAAGATAAATCAGAGATTATTACCTACTATCCAATGAGTGGAGATAGTATTATTACCTCTGTAAAAGATGTCATGATAAAAGATATCACAGATAAGGTAGAAGGAAAAGAGCATCTGATTTTCTATTATTCAGAAAAAGGAGATTCTTCCTTCAGAGGAATTGAAAATCGACTAGTAAAAAAACAAGTCTATGATTTGTCGAATTCTAATGTTGTAGAATTGGAGAATACAACCTTAAATCAGCTGTATCTTAAAGAAGATGGAAATCTCTTCACTCTTGATCAATTCTTCAATGATTCTTCGACAGCTAAAGGAAAATTATTAGAGGATATTAAATCAGCTCTTCTTGATAAGAAAGTAGAGCAAACACTTGTAAATCAAGTTATAGCTGACTTTTCGAACACGGATTTATCTAATTGGAAATTTGCCTACAAGGATAGTCAACTTATCCTTTACCCGATAAACCAAACTGGAAACGCAGAAGGAATTGGACTTCTTATTTCTGACTATTTTGAACTGATTAATGTAGCTTATTTATCAGAAAAAGATGCTAAACTATATGAGACTATTCAAGGTGAAAAGCATAAAAAAGTTGTAGCTTTAACCTTTGATGATGGCCCAGATGGGAATACGACTCCTCAAGCTTTGGATATCTTAGCCAAGTATCATATAAAAGCAACCTTCTTTGTGCAAGGGAAGAATATAGCTGGTAATGAGTCTATTCTAAAACGAATGAAATCAGAAGGACATGAGGTAGGTAATCATAGTTGGAACCATCCAGTCTTGACGAAACTTTCTCTAGAAGATGCAAAGAAACAAATTACAGATACAGAATCTGCAATTACCAGTGTTCTTGGAACTAGTTCTAAATTGATGCGTCCGCCTTATGGAGCAATTTCTGATGATATTCGAAACGGTATAGATTTAAGCTATATATTGTGGAATGTAGACAGTTTGGATTGGAAGAGTCTGAATGAAACAAAAATTTTAACAGAAATTCAGCACCAAGTTAGCAATGGATCTATTATTCTGATGCATGATATCCATCAACCATCGATCAATGCGCTTCCACGAGTTATTGAGTATTTGAAAGAACAAGGTTATAGTTTTGTGACCGTTTCAGAACTTCTCAATTCTCGATTGCAACCTCATCATGTCTATTATTCTCGTGAGTAGTGAATGATGACTATAGGCTTTTATAGATTTTTAATTTAAAGATAGAAAAAAATAACTTTTATCTTGACAAACTAGGGAAAACTTGATATGATATAAAAGTTGAGAAAAGCAGAAGTGAGAACTTCTCGCCTTGCGACTAACGTTGTCTGGCCCCTACGGATCAAGTTTCAGAAATGAACTATAATCATGTAGTGCGGATTTGCGTTAGCAAGTCCGCTCTTGTTTTTCTCTAAAATAAAAAAAGAGGTGAAAACCATAGCAAAGCAAGACTTATTCATCAATGATGAAATTCGTGTACGTGAAGTTCGCTTAATCGGTCTAGAGGGTGAGCAATTAGGTATCAAACCACTTAGTGAAGCGCAAGCACTTGCGGATGAAGCGAACGTGGACTTGGTTCTTATTCAACCTCAAGCTAAACCTCCTGTTGCGAAAATTATGGACTATGGCAAGTTCAAATTTGAGTACCAGAAGAAACAAAAAGAACAACGCAAAAAACAAAGCGTTGTGACTGTGAAAGAAGTTCGATTGAGCCCAGTTATTGATAAGGGTGATTTCGATACGAAACTTCGCAATGCTCGCAAGTTCCTTGAAAAAGGGAACAAAGTGAAGGTATCCATTCGCTTTAAAGGGCGTATGATCACCCATAAAGAGATTGGTGCAAAAGTTTTAGCCGAGTTTGCTGAAGCAACACAAGATATTGCTATCATCGAACAACGTGCTAAAATGGATGGTCGCCAAATGTTCATGCAGTTGGCACCAGCAACTGACAAAAAATAATTGTCGGAAAGTCAAATAAAGGAGAAAAAATCATGCCAAAACAAAAAACACACCGCGCATCAGCTAAACGTTTCAAACGTACAGGTTCTGGTGGACTTAAACGTTTCCGTGCTTACACTTCTCACCGTTTCCACGGAAAAACTAAGAAACAACGTCGTCATCTTCGTAAAGCATCTATGGTGCATTCAGGAGATTTCAAACGTATCAAAGCAATGCTTACTCGCTTGAAATAATCGCGTATTTGTAAGTAAAGAATTCTAGGAAATATTTGGAGGAAATATAAATGGCACGTGTTAAAGGTGGCGTTGTATCACGCAAACGTCGTAAACGTATTTTAAAATTAGCAAAAGGTTACTATGGAGCTAAACACATCTTGTTCCGTACTGCAAAAGAACAAGTAATGAACTCTTACTACTATGCATACCGTGACCGTCGTCAAAAGAAACGTGACTTCCGTAAATTGTGGATCACACGTATCAATGCGGCAGCTCGTATGAATGGACTTTCATACTCACAATTGATGCATGGTTTGAAATTGGCTGAGATCGAAGTTAACCGTAAAATGCTTGCTGACTTGGCTGTTAACGATGCAGCAGCTTTCACAGCTCTTGCAGATGCAGCTAAAGCAAAACTTGGTAAATAATTAATTATAAGACTGGTACAAGTTTGTCCCAGTCTTTTTTAAACAAAGGAGAAAAAATGGCTTCAAAAATGTTACACACTTGCTTGCGAGTAGAAAATCTTGAAAAATCAATTGCTTTCTATCAAGATGCGTTTGGATTTAAGGAATTACGTCGCAAGGATTTTCCAGACTATGCATTTACCATTGTTTATCTAGGTCTTGACGGTGATGATTATGAATTGGAGTTGACTTACAACTATGATCATGGGCCTTATGTTGTGGGTAACGGCTTTGCTCACATCGCTCTAAGCACACCTGACCTTGAGGCTCTTCATAAAGAACATAGCGAAAAAGGTTATGAAGTAACGGAACCTAAAGGACTTCCAGGTACTCAACCAAACTATTACTTTGTTAAAGATCCAGATGGATACAAGGTAGAAGTGATTCGTGAAAAATAATAAAAACTCCTCATTTGTCAAATTGAGTTAGACAATTTCACCTGATTCAGAAAAATTTGATACGGAGGTTGGTAGTTTAAGGACTTCCTTGGGATTTGATTTCTCTTATCAGCTACAGCTGATAAGAGTGTTTGAGAAAGTCTGCTGAAATCCATCTGCATAAACCGCTAGAATGTTCATTTAGTCAGGGTAACCAGGAACCACAAAGAAGATGTAAATGTCCTGTTTGTTAGAATTTGGTTTCCAATTCGAGAATTCCTTTCCGTAATCAAAAGTGATGGATTGGATAAACTCTTGTACTGGTCTGGTGAACTGGGTGCTTTTTCGGTCACAATGGCTCTTGTTGGCTTTGTAGAGTTGATAATAGTCATAAGTCGAATGACTGGTTTTCAGAAATAGATAAGATTAAAATGGTCGGTTGCGCTCTTCCAGTTGACTTTGCAATATCACAGACCTTTTTACCTTCTTGGTAATAAGCCTCTATCATTACAAGTTCATTTGTAGTAAGATAAGAGTAGGTCATTTATGTTAGTTTCTTTCAGACAAATGTGAGTGTTTTTCTGAGACTAACATAGATGGCTTTTTTCTATCTAGCTTAATTTGATAATTTGGGATATAATAAAAATAATTAAACAAATTAGTGGGAGAAAAAGATGTCAGACCAAAATCCAAATGTAGAGTTAAACCAAGAGGAAGATAAACTAATTGTAGAAAATAATTCGGTGGAAGATATGAAGAATGGTCCAAAAGCAGTCAAGAAACCTTCGACTCTTCTATCTTTCTCATTTTATTTGGCACTTACCTATATTCTTCTATTTATAACTCTTGCTTTATTTACTGCTCCATGGGGAATTGTATTCTTGATTTTTCTAGGTCCTAATTTAATTGCTTACGCTATAGCAACTTTTTTAACTAGGATAGGAATCAAGAAAGTAAATAGAAATTTCTTGTATGCGAGTGCAGGATTTTATTTGCTTTCCGGACTTTTAGCATTCGACCCGGATTGGCAGATGTTTAGGGTTTTTCCTTATCTCTCACTAGTCCTAGTTCTAATCGGGATATTTTTAACGAAAGATACAAGTAACTAAGTTAAAAAAGCTAGGCGCAACTCTTCTTCGAACTTATTTCATATCATAAAACCATAGCTTTTAGGCTATGGTTTTTTAGTTTAATGATTAGAAAGAAATTGTGTTTCTATTTTCTAAAATGGTATAATATAAAGAGAATAAGGGAGGTGGTAGTGAGTGATTGCCCAATTAGATACAAAAACTGTATATAGCTTTATGGAGAGCATGGTTTCGATAGAAAAATATGTCTCTATCGGAAAAGAATATGGCTATAGTTCTTTAGGGATTATGGATATGGATAATCTTTATGGAGCCTATTCTTTTATCAAAGAGTGTCAAAAGCAAGGCATTCAACCACTATTAGGCCTTGAAATGACAGTTTTTCATGAAGAGAGACCTGTAAATCTTCGTTTTTTAGCTCTATCCACTCTTGGATATCAACAACTCATGAAACTGTCTACTTTAAAAATGAGAGGAAAAAAAGAATGGCCTGATTTTACTTCTAATCTCAAGGATATCTGTGTTATTGTTCCCTACTTTGATGGACTTGACCAACTAGATCTCGGATGTGATTATTATATTGGAGTTTTTCCAGATAGTCCTCAAAGGGATTTCTCCCGTCCTGTTTTCCCTCTTTACCGTGTAAATTCATTTGAAGCAGAAGATGTAGAAACACTACAAATGCTAAAGGCTATCAAGGAAAATGTGACTCTTCGTGAAGTAGACATACAGTCCCAACAGGGCTTGTTTATACCTGCTCATCGTTTAGAACAAGTTTTTCGAGAAAAATTCCCCAAGGCTGTAGAAAATTTACTGTTACTGACTAAAGAAACCGAGTATAAGATTGATAGCAGTCTTAAACTTCCAAGATTTAATGCTAAGAGACCTGCTGTAGAGGAGCTTAGAGAAAAAGCAGAAAAAGGTTTAGAAGTCAAAGGACTAACGTCTGAAGTTTATAAAAATCGTTTAAATCAAGAATTGTCAGTTATTCACGACATGGGATTTGATGATTATTTCTTGGTGGTTGGAGATCTTTTACAGTTTGGTCGTTCTCAAGGTTATTATATGGGAATGGGACGTGGTTCTGCTGTAGGGAGTCTTGTAGCCTATGCTTTGGATATTACAGGAATTGATCCTGTAGCTAAAAATCTAATCTTTGAACGCTTTCTAAATCGTGAACGTTATACCATGCCAGATATAGATATTGATATTCCAGATATCTATCGTCCAGAGTTTATTCGCTATGTTCGTGACCGTTATGGTAGTATCCATGCTGCTCAGATTGTCACCTATTCAACCTTTGGAGCCAAGCAAGCCATCCGAGATATATTTAAACGTTATGGTGTTCCAGAGTATGAATTGACTGCCATTACCAAAAAAATTGGACCAAAGGATACTCTGACTGATGCCTATACTAAAAATCTTAGTTTTAGGCAGTTGATTCAAAGCAAAATAGAATATCAAAAGGCCTTTGAAATCGCTAAAAAAATAGAAGGCTATCCGAGACAAACTTCCATTCATGCTGCGGGTGTAGTTATTAGCGATAAAACCCTAACGGATTACATTCCACTTAAGTATGGTGAGGATATGCTGATTACTCAGTATGATGCTCATGGAGTCGAAGGCAATGGTCTTCTGAAGATGGATTTCTTGGGTCTACGAAATTTAACATTTGTTCAAAAAATGCAAGAGTTATTGCTTAAGACACAAGGAATATCCTTGAAGATTGAGGAGATTGACCTTGAAGACAAAGAAACTTTGGCTCTCTTTGCTGCAGGTAAAACAAAAGGGATCTTTCAATTTGAACAACCAGGAGCTATTCGTCTTCTTAAACGAGTGAAACCTGAGAACTTTGAAGAAGTGGTTGCTACGACTTCTTTAAATAGACCAGGAGCTAGTGATTATATTGACAACTTCGTTGCAAGAAAGCATGGTAAGGAAAAAGTCACTGTACTTGATCCTATTCTAGAAGATATTTTGGCACCAACCTATGGGATTATGCTCTATCAGGAGCAGGTAATGCAAGTAGCTCAGCGTTACGCTGGTTTTAGCCTAGGTAAGGCTGACATTTTGCGCCGGGCTATGGGGAAAAAGAATGCTGCTGAGATGCATCAGATGGAAGAAAGTTTCATTCAAGGTGCACTTAAAAAAGGTCATGCTGCTGAGCAAGCCCAGCAAGTATTTGCAGTTATGGAAAAATTTGCGGGCTACGGATTTAACCGTTCGCATGCTTATGCCTATGCAGCTTTGGCATTTCAACTTGCCTATTTCAAAACACATTATCCGTCAATTTTCTATCAAGTGATGTTGAACTATGCGAGTAGTGATTATATTGTAGATGCTCTGGAGATGGGCTTTGAACTTGCTCCTTTATCTATTAATACAGTTCTATTTCAAGATAAGTTAGCAGATAAGACAATTCATCTAGGTCTTAAGAGTATTAAGGGAATGCCTCGCGATTTTGCCTATTGGATTATTGAGAATCGCCCATTTTCTAGTGTTGAAGATTTTATCACACGATTGCCGAAAAATTATCAAAAAATAAGTTTATTAACTCCCTTGATTGAGACTGGCTTATTCGATAAATTTGAGAAGAATCGGAAAAAAATCTTATCCAACTTACCTACTTTATTTATTTTTGTGGAAGAGTTAGGAAGCCTTTTTGCAGACAGCAACTATAATTGGACAGAAGCAGATGATTACACTGAAATTGAGAAATTCCAAAAAGAGCAGGAATGGTTAGGTGTGGGGATCAGTCAGCATCCTTTAGTTGCTTTAGCTAAAAAAGCCATCTATCCTATCACTAGCTTATCTGACTTATCTGAGGGACAAACAGCTACAGTGCTCGTTGAGATTCTATCGATTCGTGTTATTCGAACAAAAAAAGGTGAAAATATGGCCTTTTTGAAAGTCAGTGATAGTAAAACAAAAATGGAAGTAACTGTTTTTTCAGAGCGATATCACCAAATGAGAGACCAGCTACAAGAAGGAAAATTTTACTATATGAATGGTAAGGTCCAATCTCGAGATGGGAAGCTCCAGTTCATATTAAACAATCTTAAAGAAGCAGTTCATGAACGATTTTGGATTCAGGTAGCCAATCATGACCATGACCAAGAAATTTATCATATTTTAGAAAAATATGAAGGTCAGATACCTGTCGTTATTCGCTATGAAGAAGATCAAAAAACTGTCCTTGCTTCAAGCTATTTTGTCGCTAAAGATATAGCTTTAGAAGAATCTTTGAGTGGGATTGTTATGAAAACGATTTATCGTTAAAATTTACGGAAAATAGAAGAATTTTCATTTTAATTGTGATATAATCAGGGAGAATGTTAAAGGAAAAAGGAGCAAAAACCAAATGAAACGTATTGCTGTTTTAACAAGTGGGGGAGATGCCCCAGGTATGAATGCTGCTATTCGAGCGGTAGTTCGTCAAGCCCTTTCAGAAGGCATGGAAGTATTTGGTATCTATGATGGATATGCTGGTATGGTTGCCGGTAAAATTTCTCCACTTGATGCTGCTTCAGTGGGAGACATCATTTCTCGTGGTGGTACTTTCTTGCACTCAGCTCGTTATCCTGAGTTTGCACAACTAGAAGGTCAACTTAAAGGAATTGAGCAATTGAAGAAACACGGAATTGAAGGTGTTGTTGTTATTGGTGGAGACGGTTCTTACCATGGTGCTATGCGCCTGACTGAGCATGGATTCCCTGCTATTGGACTTCCTGGAACAATCGATAACGATATCGTAGGTACTGACTTTACAATCGGATTTGACACTGCAGTAACAACTGCAATGGATGCAATCGATAAAATTCGTGATACATCATCAAGTCACCGTCGTACTTTCGTTGTTGAAGTAATGGGACGTAACGCAGGTGATATCGCTCTTTGGGCAGGTATTGCAACAGGTGCTGACGAAATCATCATCCCTGAAGAAGGTTTCAAATTTGAAGATATCGTAGCAAGCATCAAAGCTGGATATGAACACGGTAAAAAACACAACATTATCGTTTTAGCAGAAGGTGTCATGTCAGCAGCTGAATTTGGTCAAAAACTAAAAGAAGCTGGCGATACAAGTGACCTTCGTGTCACAGAACTTGGTCACATCCAACGTGGTGGTTCACCAACTGCTCGTGACCGTGTATTGGCATCTCGTATGGGCGCACACGCTGTTAAACTCCTTAAACAAGGAATCGGTGGAGTAGCTGTTGGTATCCGTAATGAGAAGATGGTCGAAAATCCAATTCTTGGAACAGCAGAAGAGGGAGCTTTGTTCAGTTTAACATCTGAAGGTAAGATTGTTGTCAATAACCCACATAAAGCAGATGTTGAATTATCTTACTTGAACAAGAGCTTGTCTTAATCCTACAAATAATTAAAATAAAAAAACAACAAAGTTGTACTATATAAAGGAGTCTTATAAATATGAACAAACGTGTTAAAATCGTTGCTACATTAGGTCCTGCGGTAGAAATCCGTGGTGGGAAAAAATTCGGTGATGATGGATACTGGGGTGAAAAATTAGACGTTGAAGCATCAGCACAAAACATTGCAAAATTGATCCAAGCTGGTGCGAATACATTCCGTTTTAACTTCTCACACGGTGACCACCAAGAGCAAGGTGAGCGTATGGCTACTGTTAAACGTGCAGAAGAAATTGCTGGTCAAAAAGTTGGTTTCCTTCTTGACACAAAAGGACCTGAAATTCGTACTGAATTGTTCGAAGGTGACGCTAAAGAGTATTCATACGTAACTGGTGAAACAATCCGTGTTGCTACAAAACAAGGTATTAAATCAACTCGTGAAGTAATCGCTTTGAACGTTGCTGGTGGTCTTGACATCTTTGATGATGTTGAAGTTGGGCACCAAGTATTGGTAGATGATGGAAAATTGGGTCTTCGCGTTGTAGAAAAAGATGCTACTAACCGTGAATTTGTAGTTGAAGTTGAAAATGACGGAATCATCGCAAAACAAAAAGGTGTAAATATTCCTAACACTAAGATTCCATTCCCAGCACTTGCAGAGCGTGATAATGCAGACATTCGCTTTGGTCTTGAGCAAGGAATCAACTTCATCGCTATTTCATTTGTACGTACTGCAAAAGATGTTAACGAAGTTCGTGCAATCTGTGAAGAGACTGGCAACGGTCACGTTCAATTGTTCGCTAAGATTGAAAACCAACAAGGTATCGACAACTTGGATGAAATCATTGAAGCTGCTGATGGTATCATGATTGCTCGTGGTGATATGGGTATTGAAGTACCATTTGAAATGGTTCCAGTTTACCAAAAAATCATTATCACAAAGGTGAACGCAGCTGGTAAAGTTGTTATCACTGCGACAAACATGCTTGAAACAATGACTGAAAAACCACGTGCAACACGTTCAGAAGTATCAGACGTATTTAACGCTGTTATCGACGGAACAGACGCAACAATGCTTTCAGGTGAATCTGCAAACGGTAAATACCCACTTGAATCAGTTACAACAATGGCTACAATCGACAAGAACGCTCAAACTCTTCTTAACGAGTACGGTCGTTTGAACTCAGATCTATTTGAACGTCACTCTAAGACTGAAGTTATGGCTTCTGCAGTTAAAGATGCAACAAGTTCAATGGACATTAAACTGATTGTAACTATTACTAAGACAGGTCACACAGCTCGTTTGATTTCTAAATATCGTCCTGATGCTGATATCTTAGCTATCACATTTGACGAATTGACACAACGTGGATTGATGTTGAACTGGGGTGTTATTCCTGTAACTACTGATCGTCCATCAAACACTGACGACATGTTTGATCTTGCTGAAAAAATTGCTGTTGAACAAGGTTTGGTTCAATCTGGTGATGATATGATTATCGTTGCTGGTGTGCCACTTGGTGAAGCAGTTCGTACGAATACAATGCGTATTCGTACAGTACGTTAATCTAACATTAAAAAACCTATCATATCAAGCTATATGGCTTGGTTGATAGGTTTTTTTGATGTTGCAAATTGTCAAAATGTCATCTGAATCAGTAATATTCGCGATAATAAAAAAACTTTCTGGCAAAACCAGAAAGTATGAGAGGCATCTCCATGTGAGAAACTGGTTCACACAATTTCTCAAGGTCCGCTCCTGCGTTATGACCTCCTTATGCTCAATAGTAGCTCTCGCTACTTATCGACTCATCGCAGAGACTATTCTACTATAAGCGAGAGAAAATGTCAAGAAAAATCCGTCCCCTAATAATGGGACGGATAAAAGATGCTAATTGCCGGGATCGAACCGGCGACCTCATCCTTACCATGGATGCGCTCTGCCTACTGAGCTAAATCAGCTTACCAAAAAAGTATACTACAGATTCAAATTTTTGTCAATATTGGCTTAGATTTACAAGAATTCGACTGATATTATGATCTAAAGAAGCTTAAGGTTGATAAACCTTAAGCCTCAATCAGTTTATTGTAGTTTTTCTCGTTTTTTGTCTGGATTCCAAACAAAACTTGCGATAAAACTAAAAATAATGGTAAAGAATGCCACAAAGATAGCTAGGATTAGGGCAGGGATACGAATAAACCACCAGAGAGGGTTTGGTTTTGTATCTGTATGCCATTGTTTTGTTTCCTCATCCAACCGTTGAAATTCCGTTTGAATACGGTCTGCCACGATTTCAATTCCCTCATCATTCATTTTTTTGATATCTGAAATATCAATAGGATTTCCAAAGTTCATATCAACACGTTCACGACTGATAAGTCCCTTTAAAGTCATTGGTCCAGTATAAGTAACAGGCATAATACGGACCTTGGCCATTTTAGCGATTAGGGCAACCCCGCCTTTGACATCGTTAGAATGACGACTACCGCTTGGAAACATAATAAGAGAACGGTCGCTTTTTTTGAGGACGTTGATTGGATATTTAATAGCTGAGGCATTAGGATTTTCCCTATCAATAGGAAAAGCACCACACATACGAATCCACCAACCAAAGATACGGTTTGAAAACAGTTCCTTTTTAGCCATAAAAATGAATTGTTTGGGTTTGGTTGCAAAAGCCATGTAGACAGGATCCCACCAAGTACGATGGGGAGCAACAAGGATATAATTTTCTTCTTGATTAGGTATTTTATCAGTGTTGTGATAATGGGCATTGCCGTTGATTGACCAGAGAATCAGCATAACTAGCCCACGTAGATAAGTATAAAACATGGTGTCTCCTTCGGTTTTCTTTCTATATATTATACCTTATCATAACAGGACAGGCAAATATTTTTTGTGTTGATAGGATGGGCCTTTGGGATGAAATTAGAATTATTCATAAAAAAATGATATGATAGAATTTATGGATAAAAATAAAATGATGGGGTTAACCCAAGCAGAAGTTAGAGACCGACAGTCACAGGGTTTGGTCAATGATTTTAAAGCTTCAGCTAGCACCAGCACCTGGCAGATTGTCAAGCGAAATGTTTTTACACTTTTTAATGCCTTAAACTTTGCCATAGCTCTTGCCCTTGCCTTTGTACAGGCATGGAGCAACCTTGTCTTCTTTGCAGTCATCTGTTTTAATGCTTTCTCGGGTATCGTTACTGAGCTACGTGCAAAACATATGGTCGATAAACTCAACCTTATGACCAAAGAAAAGGTAACTACTATTCGAGATGGTCAGGAGTTATCTTTGGATCCGGAAGACCTTGTTTTGGATGATTTGATTCGTTTGTCAGCAGGTGAACAGATTCCAAGTGATGCAGTTGTGATAGGTGGCTTTGCAGAAGTTAATGAGGCCATGTTAACAGGTGAGAGTGATCTGGTTCAAAAAGAAGTTGATGCAGTCCTATTATCTGGTAGTTTCTTAGCCAGTGGTTCAGTAGTAGCAAAAGTCAATCGTGTTGGAGCAGACAACTACGCTGCTAAGCTCATGTTAGAGGCAAAAACTGTTAAGCCGATTAACTCTCGTATCATGAAGTCCCTTGAAACCTTAGCTGGCTTTACAGGAAAAATTATTATTCCTTTTGGTTTAGCACTTTTGCTAGAAGCCTTAATTTTAAAGGGGTTACCACTAAAGTCATCTGTAGTTAATTCGTCTACAGCTCTTTTGGGGATGTTGCCTAAAGGTATTGCTTTACTTACTATAACTTCACTTTTGACGGCAGTGATAAAACTAGGACTTAAAAAGGTTTTAGTACAAGAAATGTATTCTGTAGAAACCTTGGCGCGCGTGGATATGCTCTGTTTGGATAAGACGGGAACCATTACCCAAGGAAAAATGAAGGTTGATTCATTGTTACCTTTGACAGAAGTTTATGATGAGCAGTCTATTGCTGCCATCTTAACTAGCTATATGTCTCATAGTGAAGACAAAAATCCTACTGCTCAAGCTATCCGTCATCGTTTTCAGGGGCAAGCTAGTTACTCAATTTCATCAAGTGTTCCATTTTCTAGTGACCGTAAGTGGGGAGCTATGGAGATGGAGGGGCTTGGGACTATTTTCCTCGGTGCACCTGAAATGTTGCTAGATGAGGAAGTAGTAGAAGCTAGAGCAGCCTTAGAGCGTGGCTCACGTGTCTTGGTATTAGCACTCAGTCAAGAAAAACTTGATCATCACAAACCACAAAAGCCATCTGATATTCAAGCTTTGGCTTTGCTTGAGATTCTAGATCCGATTCGAGAAGGGGCTGCTGAAACACTTGATTATTTACGAACGCAACAGGTAGGGCTAAAAATTATTTCTGGTGACAATCCAGTTACTGTATCAAGTATTGCACAGAAAGCTGGATTTGCAGATTACCATAGCTATGTTGATTGTTCAAAAATCACAGATGAAGAATTGATTGCTATAGCAGTAGAAACAGCTATTTTTGGACGTGTTTCTCCACATCAGAAGAAATTAATCATCCAAACATTGAAAAAGGCCGGTCATACTACTGCAATGACAGGAGACGGGGTCAATGACATCCTTGCTCTTCGTGAGGCAGATTGTTCTATCGTGATGGCTGAAGGAGATCCAGCGACTCGACAAATCGCTAATCTGGTCTTGCTTAACTCAGACTTTAATGATGTTCCAGAAATTCTGTTTGAAGGACGTCGTGTGGTAAATAATATTGCCCGTATTGCACCGATTTTCTTTATCAAAACAATCTATTCATTCTTATTAGCTATTATCTGTATTGCAAGTGCCCTTCTCGGTCGCGCAGAATGGATTTTGATTTTCCCATTCATTCCGATTCAGATAACCATGATTGACCAGTTTGTAGAAGGTTTCCCACCATTTGTTTTGACCTTTGAGAGAAATATTAAGCCAGTTGAAAGAGACTTCCTCAAGCAATCTTTACTCAAGGCTTTACCAAGTGCTCTTATGGTAGTCTTTAGTGTCTTATTCATCAAGATTTTTGGAACAAGTCAAGGTTGGTCCCAAGTTGAGATGTCAACACTCATGTATTACATCCTGGCTTCTATTGGATTTATGTCCGTAGTGAGAGCCTGCTTACCATTAACGTTAGGACGTATCCTCTTGTTTGTTTGGTCGGTAGGAGGTTTCCTAGCAACTGCTCTATTCCCTACTACTCAAAAATTACTAGAAATTTCAACCTTAACAGCTCAAACTGTACCTGTTTATACCATTATGATGACGATTTTTATAGTTCTTTTTATCCTTTCAAATCGTTATCCTATTCGAAGATAAACTCAGACTGCAATCCATGATTGCAGTCTTTTTTGGTGTAAGATTGAAGCTTGAAATATGGTATAATAGGACTAATAGTGATTTGGAAAGTGAGAGAAGATGATTTCAAAGAGATTAGAAATGGTGGCTTCTTTTGTACCTCAAGGAGCCGTTCTACTAGATGTCGGGAGTGACCATGCTTATTTACCTATTGAACTGATGAAAGAAGGTCGAATAAATCGTGCTATTGCAGGTGAAGTGGTAGCCGGTCCCTACCAATCTGCAGTTAAAAATGTCAAGGAACATGATTTGGAAGAAAAAATCCAAGTCAGGCTTGCTAATGGATTGGCGGCTTTTGAAGAAAGTGACAAGGTTTCTGTTATTACCATTGCAGGAATGGGAGGACGCTTAATATCAACAATTTTGGAAGAGGGATTGGATAAACTAGCTAATGTAGAGCGTTTAATCCTCCAACCTAATAACCGTGAAGATGAGTTACGTAGTTGGTTACAAGAGCATAGATTCCAGATTGTAGCTGAAAGCATCCTAGAGGAAGCTGGTAAATTTTATGAGATTTTAGTTGTAGAAGCTGGTGAAATGAAGCTATCAGCCACTGATGTTCGCTTTGGCCCCTTCTTGTCCAAAGAAGTCAGTCCAGTCTTCATCCAAAAATGGCAAAAAGAAGCTGCTAAACTAGAGTATGCCCTTAGTCAAATCCCAGAAAAAAATCAAGAAGAACGTCAGGTTCTAGCAGATAAAATTCAAGCCATTAAGGAGGTGCTCCATGAAAGCAAGTGAAGTGATTAATCGTTATGAAGCCTATTGCCCCCAAGAATTTTCTATGGAGGGTGATAGCCGTGGTTTGCAGATTGGTACCCTAGACAAAGAAATCAAAAAGATCATGGTTACCCTCGATATTCGTGAAGAAACGGTTGCAGAAGCCATTGAAAAGGGGATCGATTTGATTATCGTTAAGCACGCGCCTATCTTTCGTCCTATCAAGGACTTGGTAGCTAGCCGCCCTCAAAATCAGATTTATATCAATCTCATCAAGCACGATATTGCAGTCTATGTTAGCCATACTAATATCGACATTGTTGAAAATGGCCTTAATGACTGGTTCTGCCATATGCTAGGCATTGAGGATACAAGCTATATACAGGAAACGGGCCCAGAACGTGGAATTGGTCGTATTGGAAATATTAAGTCTCAAACATTTGAAGATTTGGCTACACGCGTTAAAGAGGTCTTTGCTCTAGATAGTTTACGAATGGTGTACTATAAAGATAGTGATTTAAGAAAGCAAATTTCAAGAGTTGCTATTTGTGGAGGTAGCGGGCAATCATTCTATTCCGATGCTATAGAAAAAGGAGCGGATGTCTACATCACTGGTGATATTTATTATCACACAGCTCAGGACATGCTATCAGATGGTTTATTAGCTCTAGATCCAGGACACTATATTGAAATTCTCTTTGTTGAAAAAATAGCAGAATTACTAAATCAATGGAAAGAAGAGAATGCTTGGCCTCTTGACATTATTGCCAGCCAGTCATCCACCAATCCTTTCCACCATATCTAATTAGAAGGTATAGATAATGAAAAAAGTAGCCATTGTTGGAGCAGGTATTGTAGGGGCGACAACTGCCTATTATCTCTCTAAAGAAGTTGATATAGAAGTGACTGTTTTTGATCATGGACTTGGGCAGGCAACCAAGGCAGCAGCAGGAATTATCAGTCCTTGGTTTTCTAAACGACGCAATAAAGCTTGGTATAAGATGGCTCGTTTGGGAGCAGACTTCTATGTCGATTTGTTGAATGATTTACAAGAGTCTGGACAGGAGGTTGATTTTTATCAACGCTCGGGAGTCTTTCTCTTGAAAAAAGATGAATCTAAGTTGGAAGAACTCTATCAACTAGCCTTGCAACGTAAAGATGAATCTCCCTTGATTGGCGAATTAGCCATTTTAGATCAAGCGACTGCAAGTAACCTATTTCCTGGTCTAGAGGGATTTGAGAGATTACTTTATGCTTCTGGAGGAGCTCGAGTAGATGGACAACTCTTGGTGACTCGCTTGCTAGAAGCTAGTCAGGTTAAGGTGATTAAAGATAGGGTGAGTCTAAATCTTGTATCATCAGGTTATCAGATTGGAAATCAGATTTTTGACCAAATTGTCCTTGCGACAGGAGCATGGTTGGGACAAGTTTTGGAACCCTTGGGTTATGAGGTTGATGTTCGTCCACAAAAAGGGCAACTACGAGATTATCAGCTTGATTTAGACATGGCAAGTTATCCCGTTGTTATGCCTGAGGGAGAATGGGATTTGATTCCTTTTGCTGGTGGGAAATTGTCCTTGGGTGCTACCCATGAAAATGATATGGGATTTGACCTGACGGTCGATGAGAATTTGCTTAATCAAATGGAGGGAGCAGCCTTGCCTTGTTATCCAGTATTGAAGGACGCTGACATCTATGGCGAACGCGTAGGAATCCGCGCCTATACGAGTGACTTTTCTCCGTTTTTTGGACAAGTGCCAAACTTGACAGGAGTATTTGTTGCGAGTGGCTTAGGTTCGTCAGGATTGACAACTGGACCAATTATCGGTTATCACCTAGCGGAATTGGTACAAGGAAGGACTGGAGATTTAGATCCAATTGATTATCCGGTTGAAAAATATGTTAAGATAATAGAGAAGTAGTATACTTTTACTTAGTTTTTACGTGTGTATTTAGATGTTGAATGACATCCACTTGTAAAAATGGTAAAATAGGAAAAACAAGTAAGAATAGAGGAAAAAGATGAAAGAAAAGATTTTAGTCACAGGTGGAGCAGGCTATATCGGAACTCATACTGTAGTTGAATTGATTGAAGCTGGTCACCAGGTTGTTGTAGTGGATAACCTAGCTAATAGTAATCGTAAAAGTCTTGAAGTGGTAGAAAGAATTACAGGAGTTGAGATTCCTTTTTATGAAGCTGATATTCGAGATACGGATACTCTTCGTGATATTTTCAAACAGGAGGAACCTACAGGAGTTATCCATTTTGCAGGTTTGAAAGCAGTTGGTGAGTCAACACGTATTCCACTTGCATATTACGATAATAATATTGCAGGAACAGTTAGTCTTTTAAAAGCAATGGAAGAAGCTAACTGCAAGAATATCATCTTTAGTTCTTCAGCAACAGTGTATGGAGATCCACATACTGTTCCAATCCTAGAAGATTTCCCACTTTCGGCAACCAACCCTTATGGTCGTACTAAGCTTATGCTTGAAGAAATCTTAACGGATGTCTACAAAGCTGATTCAGAGTGGAACGTGGTATTGCTTCGCTACTTTAATCCAATCGGAGCTCATGAGAGCGGAGATTTGGGAGAGAATCCAAATGGTATTCCGAATAATCTCTTACCGTATGTGACGCAAGTAGCTGTTGGTAAATTAGAACAAGTTCAAGTATTTGGAGATGATTACGATACTAAAGACGGTACTGGTGTTCGTGACTATATCCACGTGGTGGATCTGGCTAAAGGTCACGTGGCAGCGTTACAAAAAATTCAAAAAGGATCAGGTCTCAATGTATATAATCTAGGAACAGGGCAAGGATGCTCTGTACTAGAGATTATCCATAACATGGAAAAAGCTGTAGGCCGCCCTATCCCATATCGTATAGTGGAACGTCGTCCTGGGGATATTGCAACTTGCTACTCTGACCCAACAAGAGCAAAAGAAGAATTGAGTTGGGAAGCAGAACTTGATATCACTCGAATGTGTGAAGATGCATGGCGTTGGCAGAGCAAACATCCAAATGGATTTGAAGATTAAAAATAAAATTGTATATAAAAAAAGAGGAAAAAATTCCTCTTTTTTAACAGTCATTTGAAAGCAATAACTAGACAGTCTCATAGTTTTTGAAACGTTTTTACAATAAATAAAAATAGAATAAAATTAGTCTCTAAAAAGACTATAATTTTCTAGAAAAATATGCTAAACTAGAGAGAGTGGAATAAAATAATTGGGTGTCCCAAATAATCACTTTTAATCTTTGATCAGAGCACGTGTAGGGCAATTTTTAACAGCCTCTAGAACGTCATTACTAGTGGGAATCTCTTTTTCCAATTGGTCAGGATCATCGTAAAAGCGTACTATGCCATTATCATGATAATCAAATAGTTCTGAATAAGTTTGGCAAAGTCCACATGCAATACAGCGTTCAGGTATAAGTGTGATTTTCATATTTATATTGTAATAGGAAAATAGAAAAAACACAAGGAGTAAGGTATGGAAAAAGAACCATGGCAAGAAGATATTTATGAAGAAAACAAGGAAGAGTCAAGAAGTGAGCGCCACTCTAGAAGTGGGAAATGGGCCTTTCTAACGGCTAATAACGTTTTAACAACCTTGGCTATTATTTTCTTTATTGTGGTTATAGGTATGATTGTAGTTTTAGTATACCTATCTTCAGGTGGAAGCGATAGAACATCAGCTTTGAAGGATTTTTATGATTCTGCAAATCCTAAAGTTGAAGAAGTAACTACTGTTACAACAACGATAGAAACAACTACGGTAGCTACTACTGAGTCTGAGGAACAACAAAATACTACAGAGACTCATACAGATCCTGAGGGTACAATTACTGTATTGGCAGGAGAAGGTGAAGCAGCAATTGCAGCTAGAGCTGGAATCTCTATTGCACAGTTAGAAGCTTTGAACCCTTCACATATGTCAACAGGTTCATGGTTTGCAAATCCTGGTGATGTCCTTAAGATAAGATAGGAGCAACTATGAAAACAATTCAGATTGCGATTGATGGTCCAGCTTCAAGTGGTAAAAGTACTGTTGCGAAAATTATCGCTAAGGATTTAGGTTATACTTATCTGGATACGGGTGCTATGTATCGTGCAGCGACCTATGTAGCTTTACAGCATCAAATCAGTCCAGATCAAAGTTCTCAACTTCTTGAATTATTGGATCAATACCCGATTAGCTTTGGACGTTCTGAAAGTGGTGAACAGCTTGTTTTCGTTGGAGATGTTGATGTGACAAATCCAATACGAGAAAACGAAGTGACTAATGCAGTATCATCTTTTGCAGCGATTCCAGCTATTCGAGAGAAGTTGGTTGCTCTTCAACAAGAAATAGCTCAACAAGGTGGCATTGTTATGGATGGCCGCGATATTGGTACGGTAGTGTTACCTAAGGCTGAATTAAAGATATTTCTTGTAGCTTCTGTGGATGAGCGAGCAGAACGTCGTTACAAGGAAAATCTTTCAAAAGGAATTGAAACTGATTTAGAAACTTTAAAGGAAGAAATTGCAGCGCGTGATTATAAAGATAGTCATCGAGAAACTTCTCCCTTGAAGCAAGCAGAAGATGCTATCTACTTAGATACAACAGGACTTTCTATTTTAGAAGTTGTTGACAAAATCAAGGTGGAAGCACAGAAATATTTATAAGAATAACTTAAAACCGATTAACCACTATTTTGGGTAATCGGTTTTTCATGATTATTTGTCAAAAAAGGTATTTTAAGGTATAATAGTTGCCGTTAAAGAAAATTTGACATTCAAATAATCATAAATTTTTTTAAGGAGATAACATGAGTCAATTACCAAATTGCCCAAAATGTAATTCAGAATATGTGTATGAAGATGGCGCACTTCTAGTTTGTCCAGAATGTGCTTACGAGTGGAATCCTGCTGAGCAAGCAGAAGCAGAAGAAGGCATTGTTGCCATCGATGCAAATGGGAACAAATTAGCTGATGGAGATACAGTAACCTTGATTAAAGATTTGAAGGTTAAAGGGGCTCCTAAAGACCTCAAGCAAGGAACTCGTGTGAAAAACATCCGTATTGTTGAAGGTGACCACAACATTGACTGTAAGATCGATGGTTTTGGTGCTATGAAGCTTAAATCAGAATTTGTGAAGAAGATTTAATCATGATTAAAAATGAAAAAGTAATATTTTATAGTCGTATCTTTTTATTTATAGCAGCCTTTACCGGTGTATACTTGGAGATTACCAAACGCGGTGGTTTAGGGATGTTGCTATACTACACAGTACTTTCTAACCTTTTGGTTGTACTTTTTACAGGTTATCTTTTGTTAAAGATGCGTAGTGGAGGTGATAGTTGGCAGAGTCCTGGGATTCTACGTCTCAAAGGTGGCGTCACTATGAGTATTATGATTACTTGTGTGATCTATCATTTCATGCTAGCTCCCTTGACGACAGATTTTTACCGTTTGGAAAATTTCCTTTGCCATTATATTGTCCCTCTCTGGTTTTTAGCAGATACAATTATTTTTGACAAGAGTCGCCAATATAAGTTGGTTGATCCCATGCTTTGGACTAGCCTTCCTTTGCTTTATATGATTTTTGCCCTCTTAAACGGTTTTGTTCTAAAGATGGATGTCCCTAATGCTAAGGATAGTCCCTTCCCTTATTTCTTTTTGAATGCTCCCAAACATGGTTGGAGCTTTGTCTTTAAATGGGCAGCCACTATATTTGTTGCTTATATAGTTTCAGGATATCTCTTTTATCTTGTGAAAAGTATTAAAAAATCTAAGAAATAAAAGTACCCCTATGTGGGTGCTTTTTTTGATGGTAAAAATAATTGTACCCGTACAGTTTAACTTTTTTTATCTTGTTCTTGAGTCATTTCTACCTTACAATAAAACTGTAGCTACCAATACAACTATTGAGGAAGAAAAAATGACTGAAAATCGTTATGAATTAAATAAGAATTTGGCACAGATGCTTAAAGGTGGCGTCATCATGGATGTTCAAAACCCTGAACAAGCAAGAATTGCTGAGGCTGCAGGTGCAGCAGCAGTTATGGCCTTAGAGCGAATCCCAGCTGATATTCGTGCTGCTGGTGGTGTCTCTCGTATGAGTGATCCAAAGATGATTAAAGAAATACAAGAAGCTGTCAGCATTCCAGTTATGGCTAAGGTTCGAATTGGACATTTTGTCGAAGCTCAAATTTTAGAAGCAATCGAGATTGACTATATTGATGAGAGCGAAGTTCTATCTCCAGCTGATGACCGTTTCCATGTGGACAAGAAAGAATTTCAAGTTCCTTTTGTTTGCGGTGCTAAAGACCTAGGAGAAGCCTTGCGTCGTATCGCTGAAGGAGCTTCTATGATCCGTACAAAAGGGGAACCAGGAACAGGAGACATCGTTCAGGCAGTTCGCCATATGCGTATGATGAATCAAGAAATCCGCCGCATTCAAAATCTCCGTGAAGATGAACTCTATGTCGCTGCCAAGGACTTGCAAGTACCAGTAGAATTAGTTCAATACGTCCACGAACATGGGAAATTACCAGTTGTCAACTTTGCAGCTGGAGGAGTTGCAACACCAGCGGATGCTGCTCTTATGATGCAGCTAGGTGCAGAAGGTGTCTTTGTTGGCTCAGGAATTTTCAAGTCAGGTGATCCTGTTAAACGTGCGGCAGCCATTGTCAAGGCTGTTACCAACTATCAAAATCCTCAAATTCTGGCTCAAATCTCTGAAGATTTAGGAGAAGCCATGGTAGGTATCAACGAGAATGAGATCCAAATTCTCATGGCTGAGCGAGGAAAATAGATGAAAATAGGAATCTTGGCCTTGCAAGGTGCCTTTGTAGAACACGAGAAAATGCTTGCTCAACTAGGAGTTGAAAGTATTGAACTGCGAAATCTAGAAGATTTTCAGCAGCATCGAAGTGAGCTATCAGGTTTGATTTTGCCAGGAGGTGAGTCAACGGCCATGGGGAAACTGTTGCGAGATCAGCAGATGCTAATTCCTCTAAGAGAGGCTATTCTCAATGGCTTACCAGTCTTTGGAACTTGTGCAGGTTTGATTTTGCTAGCGAGACAAATCACTTCTCAGGAAGAGAGCCATCTATCGACTATGGACATAGTAGTGGAGCGTAATGCCTATGGACGTCAGTTAGGAAGCTTTTATAGCGAAGCAGACTGCAAGGGCGTTGGTAAAATACCCATGACATTTATTCGTGGTCCAATTATCAGTAGTTTTGGTGAGGATGTTGATGTTTTAGCAATTGTGAACGATCAAATCGTTGCGGCACAAGAAAAAAATATGCTGGTAACCTCCTTTCATCCTGAATTGACAAATGATCTTCGCCTACATCAGTACTTTATGAATATGTGTAAATAAAAAAAGAGGTTGGGATTTTTCCCAACTTCTTTTTTACATGTAATAAACAATAGCAATATATTGGAGAGCAGAAGCTGCTAAGATAAAAAGATGCCAAATCATATGGAAGTAGGGCTTTTTCTTGGCGTAAAAACCGGCACCAACTGTATAACATAAACCACCTGATACCATGAGACTCCAGAAAATTGGAGTTGTTTGGCTGATGATAGCTGGTAAGATAGCTAGAACTAGCCATCCCATGATGAGGTAGAGGATGAGACTGAATTTTTCATTGACCTTCTTGGCAAAGATTTTATAGAGAATACCGAAAATAGTTGTCCCCCATTGGATAGCAATAATGAGATAACCAAACCAATTATTCATCAGGGTTAAAACCACCGGTGTATAAGAACCTGCAATCGCAACATAGATCATTGAATGGTCGATGATACGTAATACATATTTATGGGTTGAACCATAAGTCATAGAATGATAAATAGTCGAAGATAAGAACATAAGAAAGAGGCTAATGACAAAAATAGAAACACCGACTGCTGATAAAAGGCCATGTTCCTCGTAACTATAAGTAGAGGAAATGGGAAGTAAGATGAGCATGATAAATGCCCCTACAGCATGGGTGACGCTGTTTGCAATTTCTTCTCCGAAACTGAGTCTTTTACTAAGTTTTAAGCTAGTATTCATCTAGGATTCCCCTCCTCTTTGGTAAGTATTAAGTCTAAAGTTTGATGATAAAGTTTGACAGTTTGGCAGCTTGCCTGGATAATGGGATTAACTGGATCAATATCTTCATTCATATAGTCCACAAAAGCATTGTAAAGTTCTTCTGAATTAGTGTCTGTGTGTAGGGTATTAAGGGTTTGAGCAATTTCTTGAATAGAAAAGACAGACTTAAGAGTTGTTATAGCGATCAAACGAGCAATTTGCTGGCGTTGGTATTTTTTCTTATCAGGTTTTGTCAGGTAACCATGTTTTACATAGTTATTGACCATAGAAGCAGTTAAGCCTTTTTCAGTTCCTGATGAGATAGGTTCGCATACTTGATTTACATAAAGTAAGACTTGGTCCAGATAGAGATCAATATTTGGAATTTCTTTCCATTTTGGATAGGAAAAGTAAGGTTTCATTTCCAACTCCTTTTTATCTAGTTTTAATAACTAGATTATATAATAACGTAAACAGAAAGTCAAATTTCAAGTGCTTGTAGAAAGATATAAATTATGCTATGATGAGAGAAACTAGTCAGAAAAGAGGGAATAAGATGGAAATTCGTTTAGCCTTTCCAAATGAAGTTAATGCAGTTATGAAGGTAATTGAAGATGCTAAAGAGACTCTTGCTAAAGCTGGTAGCGACCAATGGCAAAATGCTTATCCTAATGCTGATATTATCATTGAAGATATCATCTCAGGCCAAGCCTATGTAGCACTTGAAGAAGGAGAAGTTATCGCCTATGCAGCTGTTACTAGGAGTCCAGAAGCTACATATGAAGCTATCTATGAAGGTAAATGGCAAGGCGGAGAATCAGAGTATCTTGTATTCCATCGTATTGCTGTAGCTGCAGCTGTTCAAGGACAAAAGGTTGCTCAGACCTTTTTAGAAGGACTAATTGAAGGCTTTGACTATCTAGACTTCCGTTCAGATACGCATGCTGAAAATAAGGTTATGCAACATATCTTTGAAAAACTTGGGTTCCAGCAAGTCGGCAAGGTCCCAGTGGATGGGGAGCGCTTGGCCTATCAAAAAATAAAATCTAATGCAAAATAAGTTTGCAAAAACACTCTATACTTCTCCAATTGGACTCTTGTCTATAGTGGCCAACGACCACTATTTATTTGGTATTTGGGTGGAGGGCCAAAGTCATTTTGAAAGAGGCCTTATAGCTGAAAATATAGAAGAGGTTAAGACTCATCCTATCTTGAATCAGGCTATTTCTTATTTGGATGACTATTTTTTGGGTCAGAATCCGAGTTTGTCGGAGCTTCCTCTCGCTCCGATTGGAACAGATTTTGAAAAGAAGGTTTGGTCTTACTTGCGGGAAATTCCCTTTGGAACTACAGTAACCTATGGACAAATCGCTAAAGACCTAAGTGTAGCTTCTGCCCAAGCAATTGGTGGAGCAGTAGGTCGTAATCCGTGGTCCATTCTAGTACCTTGTCACCGAGTACTTGGAGTAAACAAGCGACTGACAGGCTATGCATCAGGACTTGAAAGGAAAGCTTGGCTCTTGGATTACGAAGGGGCAGATTACAAAAATTAGAAAGTGAATATATGTTAGAATTTATCGAATATCCAAAATGCACAACTTGTAAAAAAGCAAAAAAGGAACTTGATCAGCTAGGCCTTGAATATAAAGACGTTCATATAGTAGAAGAAACACCAAGTGAAACGGTGATTTTAAACTGGTTAGAAACTTCAGGATTTGAATTAAAACAGTTCTTCAATACGAGTGGAATAAAATATCGTGAGCTTGGTTTGAAAGATAAGCTTGGAACTTTATCTAATAAAGAAGCAGCTAAACTCTTAGCTAGTGATGGAATGTTGTTAAAACGACCAATTCTTGTGAAAGATGGACAAATTCAGCAGATTGGCTACCGTAAAGAATACGAAGAGTTAGCATTAAAATAGATTTTACTTATCTCCATGATAGAAAAAATATATGTCGTAGCTATTTGAAAGTATGATAAACTATTAGATAGGCAATATTTGTTCTTATCCGTAGCAAATAATTTCAATAAATGTGAAAGTATGATAGAATGAATCATTATCTTGAGAGGGTTTTTCTATGAATGTTACAACAGTTTTAGCATCAGATTGGTATCAAAATTTGATGCAATATATACCAGATGGCAAACTCTTTAGTTGGCGTTCGGTTTTTGATGGTATTCCAAGGATTGTCCAACAATTACCCACAACTTTGATGTTGACAGCATGTGGTGCTTTTTTTGGTATCATGCTAGCCCTAGTCTTTGCTATTGTGAAAATCAATAGGGTTAGATTTCTTTATCCATTACAAGCTTTTTTCGTTAGTTTCTTAAAAGGGACACCTATTTTAGTTCAGCTAATGTTGACTTATTACGGGATTCCATTAGCTTTGAAAGCATTGAATCAGCAATGGGGAACTGCTTTAAACATTAATGCAATTCCAGCAGCAACGTTCGCGATTGTGGCATTTGCTTTTAATGAAGCAGCCTATGCTAGTGAAACTATCCGTGCAGCCATTCTTTCTGTAAATCCAGGGGAGATTGAAGCAGCTCGAAGTCTTGGTATGACTCGTGGTCAAGTTTACCGTCGAGTAATCATTCCAAATGCAGCGGTTGTAGCAACACCAACCTTGATTAATTCTTTAATTGGATTGACAAAAGGAACTTCTTTAGCCTTTAGTGCAGGTGTTGTAGAAGTCTTTGCTCAAGCTCAGATTTTGGGTGGAGCGGACTATCGCTATTTTGAACGTTTCATTTCGGTTGCTCTTGTCTATTGGGTGGTAAATATTGCTATTGAAAATCTTGGCCGTTTTATCGAGAAAAAGATGGCAATTAAGGCACCTGACAGCGTAGATACAGATCTGAAAGGAGACCTACGTTAATGATTAAGATTTCAAATTTAAGTAAATCCTTTTCGGGTCAAACTGTCTTAGATCACCTAGACTTGGAGATTGAAAAAGGAGAAGTTGTTGCTCTGATAGGTTCATCAGGAGCAGGTAAATCTACTTTTCTACGTAGTTTAAACTATCTTGAAACTCCTGATAGTGGTTCTATTCAGATTGATGATTTTTCAGTTGATTTTTCTCAAATTACTCAAGAGGAAATTCTGACTCTTCGTCGCAAACTATCCATGGTTTTCCAACAGTTTAATTTGTTTGAGCGAAGAACAGCTCTTGATAATGTTAAAGAAGGCTTGCTTGTTGTTAAGAAATTATCAAATCAAGAAGCAACCAAAATTGCTAAGGAAGAATTGGCTAAGGTTGGACTTTCAGACCGTGAACAGCATTATCCTCGTCACCTATCAGGGGGACAAAAACAACGGGTAGCCTTGGCGCGTGCTCTAGCCATGAAACCGGACGTTTTGCTTTTGGATGAACCAACCTCAGCTCTTGATCCTGAATTGGTGGGTGAGGTTGAAAAATCCATTGCAGACGCTGCCAGGTCTGGTCAAACCATGATTTTGGTAAGCCATGATATGTCATTTGTAGCTCAAGTTGCTGATAAGGTTTTATTCTTGGATAAAGGAAAAATCATTGAATCTGGAACGCCAGATGAAATTATCAATCATCCTAAAGAAGAACGAACAAAAGAATTCTTTGCTAGTTACAAACGAAGTTATATTTGATATAATAGAATACAAGAAAAACTCAGTTGGCTGTGCTAACTGGGTTTGCTCTTTAAAAATATAAGAAATGAGTGAGAGCATGCTACTACAAATATTCACTTTGTATATAGAGAGCCTACTTTTAACCATGTTGGTCATCTTAATTGTATTAGGGATTTGGATTGGGTTGAGAGCTTTATCAGGTGTGGATAAGACAGCTAAGGCACGTCAAGCCCACCTCTATGATATGATGATGATTGGTGTATTAACAACTCCTGTGTTATCCTTTGCAACGATGAGTCTATTGTTAGTAATCAAGGCATAATACTTGTATAATTGAAGTTGTTTAGATAGAATAAAAATAGTTACAACAAGAAAGAAGGAAACAGAATGTACGATACGATTATTATCGGTGCAGGTCCTGCCGGGATGACTGCAGCCTTGTATGCGGCTCGCAGTAACCTAAAAGTTGCTTTGATTGAAGGAGGCCTTCCTGGAGGTCAGATGAATAATACTTCTGATATTGAAAACTATCCAGGTTATGCCAATATTAGTGGTCCAGAGTTAGCTGAAAAAATGTTTGAACCACTTGAAAATCTAGGTGTCGAGCATCTATATGGTTTGGTAGAAAATATTGAAAACCATGGTGATGTTAAGAAAGTAATCACAGATGATCAAGAATTTGAAACTCGCACAGTTATCGTAGCGACAGGTTCAAAACATCGTCTCTTGGGAGTTCCGGGTGAAGAAGAACTGAATAGCCGTGGAGTTTCTTACTGTGCAGTCTGTGATGGAGCCTTTTTCCGAGACCAAGATTTATTGGTTGTAGGTGGAGGAGATTCGGCTGTTGAAGAAGCAATCTTCTTGACTCAGTTCGCCAAATCTGTAACCATCGTTCACCGTCGTGATGAACTTCGTGCTCAAAAGGTTTTGCAAGATCGCGCCTTTGCTAATGATAAAATCAAATTCATTTGGGATTCAGTTGTTAAAGAAATCAAGGGTGAAAATCGTGTTGAGTCTGTAATGATTGAAAATGTTAAGACTCATCAAGTAACTGAACATGCTTTTGGTGGAGTGTTTATCTATGTAGGTTTGGATCCTGTTAGCGAATTTACAAAGGATTTACAAATACAAGATGAGTCAGGTTGGATTGTGACAGATATCCATATGAAAACTGCAGTGGATGGTATTTTTGCAGTTGGAGATGTACGTCAGAAAGACCTCCGTCAAATTACAACAGCAGTTGGAGATGGAGCTATTGCAGGTCAAGAAGCCTATAAATTTATTACTGAACATAGTTAAAAAGTTTCCAATCATTTGATTGGAAACTTTTTTATAATCGATTTCGGAAGACTTCGTACATAAGAATAGCAGCAGCAACACTGGCATTGAGACTTTGTACGTGTCCATTCATTGGAATAGTGATCATCTCGTCCACTTGCTTTTTGATGTTACTTGAGATACCTTTTCCTTCATTTCCGATAATGAGGGCAACTTTGCCACTTGTGTTCCATTTATGGCAAGGAGTTCCGTTCATATCAGTTCCAAAAGTCCAGAATCCCTCGTCTTTGAGTTTATCCAAGGTTTGACTGAGATTAGTGACTCGGGCAATAGGAACGTGCTCGATAGCACCCGTTGCTGTTTTTGCAACGACAGGAGTAACACCAACAGCTCGATGTTTAGGAATAATGACACCTGAAACATTGGTTGCATCCGCTGTTCTCAAGATAGAACCGAGATTATGTGGATCTGTTAAACCATCAAGAATTAGCAGTAGTGGGTTTTTTTCTTGACGGGTCTTTGCAAGAATCTGCTCAAGTTCTGTATAGGCAAATTCAGAAACACGCAAAACAAAACCTTGGTGAACAGCACCCTCAGTCATTTCGGTAAGAGATTTTTTTGAAGTCCAAGAAATAGATACTTTCTTTTCGGTAGCTAGTTCCTTAACTTTTTCTACGTTTTTTCCTCGTAAATCATCCTGGAGATAGAGTTTATTTCCTGTGTTTGCTAAAAGTGCTTCAGTGACGGCATGAACGCCATAGACAATATCATTTGTTTTCATCATTTTTTATCTATTATTTAAATGCTAGGGCAAATCGATATCAATTAGATTTTATTGAATACCTTTTGACTCAGTTTCTTGTCTATTCAAGGATAAGGAGTCCATCCTTGATAGCGAAAGGATCTTTTTCATTAATGCGATCGTAGAACATGACACCATTTAAGTGGTCGATTTCATGTTGAACTACGATTGAGTTGTAGCCTTTAAGTTTAATGCGGTGTTTTTCTCCGTCCTTATCGAAATAGTCAACAGTTACTCGAGCGTGGCGGATAACATATCCAGGAACAGCACGATCTACAGACAAGCAGCCTTCACCCTCTCCTAAAGCAGCGTCTTGGACTGAGTGCGATACGATTTTGGGATTATACATCACGGCTTGTAAATCATATGCTTCTTGAGGTGTTTCATCTTCTTCGGTAATGTTTGGAACTAAGACAGCAATGATTCGTTTAGAGATATCAAGCTGAGGTGCCGCAAGACCAACTCCTCCACGTAGCCCTAATTTTTCGGCCATGACAGGGTCTTGGGAGTGTTTAAGAAATTGCATCATTTTCTCTCCGAGAATGATATCTTGATCACTTAGGGGGAAGCTTACTTCTTCGGCAACAGCGCGAAGTGTCGGATTTCCCTCGCGGATAATATCTTTCATATCAATTAAATGAGCAGCTTTGGTAATTCGTTCTATAGCAGACATATTCTCTCTCCTTTTCTTACTCTTCATGATAACACAAAATGACCTAGAAAGAAAGCGCAGAAATTCATCGCTAGATGAAATACAAAACTGTCTATGATATAATAAAGAAAGAGTACTTGCATCAAAAAGCAGGGAGAAAATATATGGAAAAACGTAGTCAGAAGAGAAAAAATAGAACTGTTTTACAAATGATAAGTAAGCCTGTTGGATTTTTTAAGAATTATACTCAGTGGAGTAACAGGACTTTTATCATAGTATTATTGCTAATAGTTGCTCTTTCAATGTTATTGATTTTTTTATTAGAAACTAGTCACGGAATATCATTCAATAGTGGTGATTCAGCCGTATTGCAGCAAGGGTCTAATTCTCGGAAAAATCAAAAAGAGGCAGAGCAAGAAACCAGCGCTCGAATAATGGCTCACGGAGATTTGCTCTATCACGACATCATCTACTTTTCAGCAAGACAAGAAGACGGTAGCTATGATTTTCATGAAAATTTTGATTATGTGAAGCCGTGGTTTAAGAAAGCGGACTTGCTTATTGGAGATTTTGAAGGAACTATAAATCAGAACTACAACCTAGCTGGCTATCCTTTATTTAATGCTCCAGAAGAAGTGATGGATGCCATCAAGGATGCGGGTTATCAGGTGCTAGATTTGGCACACAATCATATACTTGATTCTCAGCTAGAAGGAGTTATTTCTACAGCTGCTACGATTGAAAAAGCAGGTATAACACCTATTGGAGTATATACTCATGAGCCACGTGACCAGGCACCTCTAGTGATCAAAGAAGTGAATGGCATAAAAATTGCTTTGTTAGCTTATTCTTATGGATTCAATGGTATCGAGGAGTATATTTCTGCAGAAGACTACAATCATTACTTATCTGACTTGAATGAAGATAAAATGAAGGCTGAGATTGAACGTGCTGAAAAAGAGGCAGATATTACAATTGTCATGCCCCAAATGGGTATCGAGTATCAATTAGAGCCGACTGAAGAACAAAAAAATCTCTATCATAAGATGATTGACTGGGGAGCAGATATTATCTTCGGTGGACATCCCCATGTAGTGGAACCAGCAGAGACAGTTAAAAAAGATGGAGACAAAAAGCTGATTATCTATTCGATGGGAAACTTCCTATCAAATCAACGCATTGAGACTATGCAAGATGTAGAGAATGCTAAGTGGACAGAGCGTGGAGTTCTGATGGATTTAACCATAAAGAAAAAAGCTGGAAAGACAATAATCGAAACTGCAGAGGCTCATCCAACTTGGGTTAATCGCACATCAAAAGGAACTTATTCGCCAGAGGGATATTTGCTTTACCTTTATCAGACCTATATTTTGGAGGACTTTATAGAAGGTGGTCCTCATCGCGATAAATTGGATGAAGAAACTAAGGAAAGAATTGATACTGCCTACAAAGAAATGAAAGAATTTGTAGGATTGAAGTGGTAGAAAAGGAGAAATCATGACAATTAAGCTGATTGCAACAGATATGGATGGGACAATACTGGATTCCCAAGGTCTTCTAGACCTACCTCGTTTAGAGAAAATTTTAGATAGACTAGATGAGAAGGGAATACGTTTTGTCATTGCGACTGGAAATGAAATTCATCGTGTACGGCAGTTGCTCGGTAACTTGGCTGATCGTGTAGTTCTAATTGTCGCAAACGGAGCAAAGATTTTTGAAAATAATCAATTAATCCAAGTTGAAACCTGGGATGATGAATTGGTGGAAAAAGCTTTGACATTTTTTAAAGGACAAGAGTGTCAGAATCAATTTGTCATCACAAGTATGAATGGTGGATTTGTTAAAGAAGGTACTATTTTTACCCAACTTGAAAAATTTATGACACCAGAAATGATTGAGCTTTTTTATCAAAGAATGAATTTTGTGGAGGAACTGCATCCAGAACTTTTTGGAGGAGTTCTCAAAATGAGTTTGGTGGTTGGAGAAGATAGAACGGATCAAGTTCAAGAAGATTTTAATCAAGTATTTAATGGTCGTGTTCAGGCCGTTTCCAGTGGCTATGGTTGTTTAGATATTATCCAAGATGGTATCCATAAAGCATGGGCTTTACAAGAACTCCTTAAACGCTGGGATATCGAGTCTGAGGAAATCATGGCGTTTGGTGATAGTGAAAATGATGTTGAAATGTTGGAATTAGCTGGAGTGGCCTATGCCATGGAAAATGCGGATGACAAGGCTAAAGCGGTGGCGACAGACATTGCTCCTGCAAATAGTCAAGGAGGCGTCTATCAAGTCATAGAGGACTGGTTAGATAAGAATATTTAAAAGACTGAGGAAATTGATAGAAGGGATTGCCTGGTAAATAGATTTTTGCATTTTTACCATAGATAGGGTATAATAGTTCTATTGTCTTTTGGGGTCGTTACGGATTCGACAGGCATTATGAGGCATATTTTGCGACTCGTGTGGCGACGTAAACGCTCAGTTAAATATAACTGCAAAAAATAATACTTCTTACGCTCTAGCTGCCTAAAAACCAGCAGGCGTGACCCGATTCGGATTGCTCGTGTCTGATGACAGGTCTTATTATTAGCGAGATACGATCAAACTTTGTCTAGCAGTTTGGTAAGAGATTTATAGGCTCGCAGTTCCTAGGCTTGAGTTATGTGTCGAGGAGCTGTTAAAACAAGACATAACCTATGGTTGTAGACAAATATGTTGGCAGATGTTTGGACGTGGGTTCGACTCCCACCGGCTCCATTATATAAATAAAAAAACGCTGAGAAATCAGCGTTTTTTTATGTTAGAGTTTTAAAAAAGTAATTGCTTTTGTTTTTATTTACGGAAGACATGGGATTCGAACCCACGCACGCTTTAACACGCCTACCGCGTTTCCAACACGGCCTCTTAAGCCTCTTGAGTAATCTTCCAATACTTACTAACCTAGTCTACCATAAAGCCTTCTTTCTTGCAAATTTATTTGAAGCTGAGGAGTTAGTGATAGAAAATGAAAGAAAGTGACAAAAAATGCTTGACTTTGATTTTTTTTATGATAGAATGAATAATGTAATCGTTAACAGGAGGTAAACTAATGCTAAAAAGTGAACGAAAACAGGTGATTTTAGAAGAATTGAAACAGCATAAAATCGTCTCTCTAGAGAAATTAGTAGGCTTGTTAGATACTTCAGAATCAACAGTTAGACGTGATTTGGATGAATTGGAATCTGAAAATAAACTTCGTCGAGTGCATGGAGGAGCAGAGTTGCCTCACTCCTTGCAAGAAGAAGAAACCATTCAAGAAAAATCTGTCAAAAACCTTCAAGAGAAGAAGTTGATTGCTCAAAAAGCATCTTCCCTCATCAAAGAAAAAGATGTTATCTTTGTGGATGCAGGAAGTACGACAGCCTTTCTCATTAAAGAATTGGAGCGAAAAGACATTACAGTAGTAACCAATTCCATTCACCATGCAGTTCAATTAGTGGATAAGCAAATCCCAACGGTGATTATAGGTGGTGGAGTCAAGATGACAACAGATGCCAGTATTGGAGGAGTGGCTCTTAACCAAATTAACCAATTACACTTTGATCGTGCCTTTATTGGAATGAATGGTGTAGATGAAGGTTACTTTACAACTCCAGATATGGAGGAGGGAGCTGTTAAGCGTGCTATCTTAGAAAATGCTAAACAGACTTATGTTTTAGCAGATTCATCTAAGATAGGTCAGTCTTGCTTTGCTAAGGTTGCCCCTATAAAACGTGCTATTGTCATTACAAGCAAGGGTCATGAGCTCTTGCCAGCTATCAAAGAAAAAACGGAGGTAATAGAAGTATGATTTATACAGTCACACTCAATCCATCTATTGACTACATTGTCCGTTTGGATAAAGTAGAAGTTGGTAGTGTCAATCGTATGGATAGTGATGATAAGTTTGCTGGTGGTAAAGGTATCAATGTTAGCCGTGTCTTGAAGCGTTTGGATATTCCGAATACAGCGACAGGCTTCATCGGAGGCTTTACTGGAAAATTTATCACAGATACTTTAGCTGAAGAACAAATTGAAACGCAATTTGTACAAGTGGCAGAAGATACGCGTATTAATGTCAAGATCAAAGCAGACCAAGAAACAGAAATCAATGGGACAGGTCCTACTGTTGAAGCAGAGCAACTTGAAGAGTTGAAGGCTATTCTTTCTAGTTTGACAGCAGAAGATACAGTTGTATTTGCGGGTTCGAGTGCTAAAAACTTGGGTAATGTTATTTACAAAGAATTAATTGCTTTGACTCGTCAGACAGGCGCTCAAGTAGTCTGTGACTTTGAAGGTCAAACCTTGATTGATAGTTTGGATTATCAACCACTTTTGGTCAAACCAAATAATCATGAACTGGGAGCTATATTTGGAGTCAAGCTTGAAAGCCTTGATGAAATAGAGAAATACGCTCGAGAACTGCTGGCTAAAGGTGCTCAAAACGTTATTATTTCTATGGCTGGCGATGGAGCCCTTCTGGTAACATTAGATGGAGCTTATTTTGCTAAACCGATTAAGGGAACCGTGAAAAACTCAGTAGGTGCTGGTGACTCTATGGTTGCTGGATTTACAGGTGAATTTGTCAAATCAAAAGACGCCGTAGAGGCCTTCAAGTGGGGAGTGGCATGTGGAACAGCAACGACATTCTCAGATGATTTAGCAACTGCAGCATTTATTAAAGAGACTTATGAAAAAGTTGAGGTAGAAAAAAGATGAAAATTCAAGATTTATTAAGAAAAGATGTCATGTTGCTTGATTTGCAAGCAACTGAAAAAACAGCAGCTATCGAAGAAATGATTCATAGCTTGGTAGAGCACGGATATGTTTCAGATTTTGAAACTTTTAAAGAAGGAATCTTAGCGCGTGAAGCTTTGACTTCTACAGGTTTGGGCGACGGTATCGCAATGCCTCACAGCAAAAATGCTACTGTTAAGGAAGCAACTGTTCTCTTTGCTAAGTCAAACAAGGGTGTTGACTACGAAAGTTTAGACGGGCAACCAACTGACCTCTTCTTTATGATTGCTGCTCCAGAAGGTGCCAATGATACTCACTTGGCTGCCTTGGCAGAATTGTCACAATATTTGATGAAAGACGGATTTGCTGATAAACTTCGTCAAGTAACATCAGCTGATCAAGTCATTGAACTCTTTGACCAAGCTTCAGAAAAAGCTCAAGAACCAGTACAAGCTCCTGCGAATGAATCTGGTGACTTTATCGTAGCAGTTACAGCTTGTACAACAGGAATTGCCCACACATACATGGCCCAAGAAGCTCTTCAAAAAGTGGCTGCGGAAATGGGTGTAGGTATCAAGGTTGAAACAAATGGTGCTAGCGGTGTTGGCAACAAATTGACTGCAGAAGATATCCGTAAGGCTAAAGCTGTCATCATTGCTGCAGATAAAGCAGTTGAAATGGATCGTTTTGATGGTAAACCATTGGTAAATCGTCCAGTAGCAGACGGTATCCGTAAAACTGAAGAATTGATCAACCTTGCTCTTTCTGGAAATGCTGAAGTTTATCATGCTGCTAATGGAGCTAAAGCAACAACAGCATCTAATGAAAAACAAAGCATTGGTGGTGCCTTCTACAAACACTTGATGAGTGGTGTATCTCAAATGTTGCCATTCGTTATCGGTGGTGGTATCATGATTGCCCTTGCCTTCTTGATTGATGGTGCTATGGGTGTGCCAAATGAAAACCTTGGAAATCTTGGTTCTTACCATGAACTCGCTTCTATGTTCATGAAAATCGGTGGTGCAGCCTTTGGTTTGATGCTTCCAGTATTTGCAGGATATGTTGCTTACTCAATCGCTGAAAAACCAGGTTTGGTAGCAGGTTTCGTAGCTGGTGCTATCGCCAAAGAAGGTTTTGCCTTTGGTAAAATCCCTTACGCTCAAGGTGGTGAAGCAACTTCAGCTCTTGCAGGCGTATCATCAGGTTTCCTAGGAGCTCTTGTTGGTGGATTTATCGCAGGTGCCTTGGTGCTCTTGATTAAGAAATACGTGAAGGTTCCTCGCTCACTTGAAGGTGCTAAATCAATCCTTCTCTTGCCACTTCTTGGAACAATCTTGACAGGCTTTGTCATGCTTGCTGTAAATATCCCAATGGCCGCAATCAACACTGGTATGAATAACTTCCTTGCTGGTCTTGAAGGTGGTTCAGCTGTCCTTCTTGGAGTCGTTCTTGGAGGAATGATGGCTGTCGATATGGGTGGACCTGTCAATAAAGCAGCTTACGTCTTTGGTACTGGTACTCTTGCAGCAACAGTAGCAACAGGTGGTTCAGTAGCCATGGCAGCAGTTATGGCTGGAGGAATGGTTCCACCACTTGCAATCTTTGTCGCAACTCTTCTCTTCAAAAATAAATTCACAAAAGAAGAACGTAACTCTGGTTTGACGAACATCGTTATGGGCTTGTCATTCATCACTGAAGGTGCGATTCCATTTGGTGCAGCTGACCCAGCTCGTGCTATTCCAAGCTTTATCCTCGGTTCAGCAGTAGCAGGTGGACTTGTTGGTCTTGCAAATATCAAACTCATGGCACCACATGGAGGAATCTTCGTTATCGCCCTTACAACAAATGCCCTTCTTTACCTTGTCTTTGTCTTGGTAGGAGCAATTGTCAGTGGTGTAGTTTACGGTTACCTACGCAAACCATTAGAAAAATAATTACAATAGATTCAAATGACTGAACACGAAAGTGGTCAGTCATTTTTTTAACCCCTCGAAAAGTTCATGAAATATGATATAATAGAAGCATGGCAAACAAGAATACAACTAAAACAAGACGTAGACCGTCTAAAGCAGAATTAGAAAGAAAACAAGCGATTCAACGAATGTTGATTTCCTTAGCTTTGGCTATCTGTTTAATTTTTGCAGCTCTCAAATGGGGAGCTGTCGGAATTACTGTTTATAACCTAATCCGCTTACTCGTAGGGAGTTTAGCATACTTAGCTATTTTCTCTCTCTTGATCTATCTATTCTTCTTTAAATGGATTCATAAACAAGAAGGCTTGCTAGCAGGTTTCTTCTTTATTTTTGCAGGCTTACTCCTCATTTTTCAAGCTTATCTGGTTTGGAAATTTAGCATGGCAAACGCTGTTTTCCAAGGGACTGCCGGACAAATTTTTAAAGATTTAACGAGCTTTCAAGTAACTAGTTTTGCTGGTGGAGGATTGTTAGGGGTTGGTCTTTACATCCCTATCGCCTTTCTATTTTCAAATATTGGTACCTACTTTATTGGTACTATCTTTATCTTGGTCGGACTGTTGTTGGCTAGCCCTTGGTCTATCTATGACATTGCTGATTTCCTTGCAGCTCGCATGAGCATATGGATGGAAAGACGCGAGCAGAGAAAACAAGAACGCTTCATCAAACGCGAAGAAGAAAAAGCTCGTAAAGAAGCAGAAGAGCAAGAGAGATTACTGCGAGAACAAGAAGAACAAGAGGCCTTACCTTTACCTCCAATCGATATGGAAACTGGAGAAATTTTATCAGACGAATCACTGCAAGAATTTCCTCCACTTCTAGAGGAGGAATGGGTGGAACCTGAGATTATTCTCCCGAAAGCTGATTTTGATTGCCCTGAAGAAGGTAACTATCTAGAAGAAGTTTACCCTGAAGAAGATGATGATAACGAAGAGGTTGAAGTAGATTTTTCTGCTAAAAAAGCCTTGGAGTATAAACTCCCAAGCTTGCAACTCTTTGCACCTGATAAACCAAAGGATCAGTCTAAAGAAAAGAAAATCGTTCGCGAAAATATTAAAATTTTGGAAGAGACCTTCGCAAGTTTTGGTATTAAAGTGACTGTAGAAAGAGCAGAAATTGGACCATCTGTTACTAAGTACGAAGTCAAACCTGCAGTTGGTGTCCGTGTCAACCGTATTTCAAACCTAGCAGACGATTTAGCTTTGGCTTTGGCTGCTAAAGATGTCCGTATTGAAGCACCGATTCCAGGGAAATCCTTGGTAGGTATCGAAGTTCCTAACTCGGAAATTGCAACTGTATCCTTCCGTGAGCTTTGGGAACAATCTCAAACAAAACCTGAAAATCTTTTAGAAATTCCACTTGGGAAAGCAGTCAATGGAACAGCCCGTAGTTTTGATTTGGCAAAAATGCCTCACTTGCTAGTAGCGGGTTCTACTGGTTCTGGTAAATCCGTTGCTGTTAATGGAATTATTGCAAGTATTTTGATGAAGGCCCGCCCTGACCAGGTTAAGTTTATGATGGTGGACCCTAAGATGGTTGAGTTGTCTGTCTACAATGATATCCCTCATCTCTTGATTCCAGTTGTGACCAACCCTCGTAAGGCCAGCAAGGCCCTTCAAAAAGTCGTTGATGAGATGGAAAACCGCTATGAACTTTTCGCCAAAGTCGGAGTACGAAATATTGCTGGTTTTAATGCTAAGGTTGAGGAATTCAATGCTCAATCCGAATACAAACAAGTACCTTTACCTTTAATTGTTGTGATTGTGGATGAGTTGGCTGACCTCATGATGGTTGCTAGCAAGGAAGTAGAAGATGCCATTATCCGACTTGGACAGAAGGCGCGTGCGGCTGGTATTCACATGATTCTTGCAACTCAGCGTCCTTCGGTTGATGTTATCTCTGGTTTGATTAAGGCCAATGTGCCGTCTCGTGTGGCTTTTGCAGTTTCTTCTGGAACGGATTCACGTACGATTTTGGATGAAAATGGTGCGGAGAAATTGCTTGGTCGAGGGGATATGCTCTTTAAACCAATCGATGAAAATCACCCTGTTCGCTTGCAAGGTTCCTTTATCTCTGATGATGATGTGGAACGTATTGTTAGCTTCATTAAGGCTCAAGCAGATGCTGATTATGATGACAGTTTTGATCCTGGAGAAGTTTCTGAGTCAGATGGTGATTCTGGCTCTGGCGATGAGGGTGGGGATCCACTCTTTGAAGAAGCCAAGGCTTTAGTAATTGAAACTCAAAAAGCAAGTGCCTCTATGATCCAACGTCGTCTATCTGTTGGTTTTAACCGAGCAACTCGATTGATGGAAGAATTAGAGATGGCAGGTGTTATTGGACCTGCTGAAGGAACAAAACCTCGAAAAGTCTTACAACAATAAAAAATAGCTTCTTTCCGAAATCGGAGAGAAGCTATTTTGTTATGGATTTGCTTTATTATCTGTGGCAGCTGTATCTGATTGAGCAGCTCCTTCAGTCTGATTTTGTTGAACATTGTTAGGAGCTTGAGTATTTTCTTCAGGTTGAACCTTGTTGTCATTTTTATGATCAACTCCACTAGTTGCAGCATTAGTATCTTGGTTGTTTCCTTGATGTTGAGAAGGACTATTAGATTCAGCAGGAGTTTCCTTTTGGATTTCTTTGATAATGGTTGTTTGCGTAACAGGACTAGTATCTGCTTTCTTTTGTTCATTGGACTTCATTGCATTGCTAATGGTAATCGTCGCAGTGATAATTCCCAACATACTACCGATCAAGGTTAAGGTTTTCTGAAAAGCAGATAAACCTTTCTTGATGTGATGGCTAGCCTTGCCAGTTTCTTGACTGTCTTTGTTTGTTTTTTTATTTTGGCGAGAATAGTTAGACATAATGTTTTTTCAAACTCCTTTGCAAAACTAAATATGAATTTGGATTCATTTCATATTTTCATTATACGTTTTTTATTTTAAATTGTCTTAAAAAAATAAAACTTTTAGTTTTGAAAACGCAACCAGTAGATTTTTTTCTTTAAAATGTTAAGCAAGAAGTTTGGTGATAAATCATAACTGGTGGATTGAAGGTTAAAAGATGCTTTTACTATTAAGTAAGACTGGGAAATCAATCATCACAGCCTTATTTAATGAATATAAAGGAAACTAGTCTTTATTCTCTTCGAAAGCGGCTTGAGCGACAGCAAGTCGAGCTGCAGGGACCCTATAAGGTGAGCAGGAAACATAGGTGACACCAATTTCCTGGAAGAAAGAGATAGAAGAAGGATCACCACCGACCTCTCCACAAATACCGATAGAAAGGTTTGGTTTTACTTGGCGAGCCTTGCTGATTGCAATACGCATTAATTCACCGACTCCCTCCGGATCAATATGTTGGAATGGATCAGATGAGAGAATGCTCATCTTTTTGTAATGACCAATAAATTTTCCAATATCATCTCGAGAAAAACCATAGGTCATTTGAGTCAAATCGTTAGTACCAAAGCTGAAGAAATCAGCCTCTTGAGCCAGTTTGTCTGCAGTCAGACAAGCGCGTGGTAATTCAATCATGGTACCAATTTCATATGGGAAGGGCTCTTGTTTATATTCTCTAAAGATACACTGGATGTGTTGAGTCAGATAGGATCTTACAAATTCTAACTCCTTTTTATCAGCAATTAAAGGAATCATGATTTCTGGCTTGATTTTTATGCCCTCTTGGTGTAATTTGATGGCACTTCTAAAAATAGCTTCAGTCTGCATTTTGTAAATATTTGGCTGTGTAATTCCAAGGCGACAACCTCTATGGCCCAACATAGGGTTACTTTCTTGTAAGCTTACAATTTGGTTGGCCAGTTTTTCAGGTGACTTACTGAGTTTTTCAGAAAGAAGCTTGATTTCCTGCGGTTCTTTAGGTAAAAATTCATGCATGGGCGGATCTAAAAGCCGGACAATCAGAGGTTTGTCCTCAACTGTTTTGTACATTTGATAGAAGTCTTCTTCTTGGAATTCTAAAAGATTCTTGAGTGCGGCTTTCATTTCTGTTTCCTTATCGGCTAGAATGAGGCGACGCATTTCCAAAATTCGATCCTGACCAAAGAACATATGTTCAGTACGGGCTAGTCCTACCCCTTGGGCACCAAAATTCATAGCTGTCTGTAAATCTTTGACAGTCTCAGCGTTAGCACGAACTTTAAGACGGGCAACTTTATCTGCCCAAGAAAGAAGGCGCTGAAGGTCTTCATTATTCTCAATCAAGACTGTAGGAATTTCTCCGATATAAACACAACCGGAACTACCATCAACAGAAATGATATCTCCCTCTGTTAAAACAAGATTACCACAAGAAAGTGTCTTCTCTTCCTCGCTGATTTTTAGTTCCCCACATCCAGCTACACAACAGGTACCCATTCCTCTAGCAACAACTGCTGCATGAGAAGTCATACCACCTTGGCTGGTAACAATAGCTTGGCTAACGACCATGCCTTCAATATCTTCGGGCGATGTTTCTTGTCTTACTAAAATAACCTTTATTCCTAAATTGTGGAATTCTTTAGCTCGTTCTGCTGTAAAAACTATTTCCCCAGTAGCAGCTCCTGGGCTGGCTGGTAAACCTTGTGCAATGAGAGTTGCTTTTTCCATTGCAGCCTCTTCAAAGACTGGGTGAATGAGCTGACTAATAGAAGAAGGGGATACTCTCATCAGGGCATCTTTTTTACTAATAATACCCTGGTCTACTAAGTCCAAAGCAATTTTTAAAGAAGCTTTAGCTGTGCGTTTGCCATCCCTAGTTTGTAAAATATACAGTTTTCCTTTCTCAATAGTAAATTCGATATCTTGCATGTCTTTGTAGTGGTTTTCAAGGATTCTAGCATACTCTTTAAAGGCTTTGAAAACTTGAGGTTGAGATTTTTCTAAAGTGGCAATTGGTTCTGGAGTTCGTATACCAGCTACGACGTCTTCTCCTTGAGCATTCAGTAAGAATTCACCGAATAGTTGATCTTCTCCACTAGCAGGATTTCTAGTGAAACAGACTCCTGTTCCGCTGTTTTGGTCACTATTTCCAAAGACCATTGCCTGGACGTTAACGGCAGTTCCCAAATCATGAGGAATTTTATTAAGTTCTCGGTAGACCTTGGCCCGATTATTATTCCAAGAATTAAAGACAGCTTGAATAGCAGCAAAAAGTTGGTCCATAGGATTTTCAGGAAAAGATTGGTTCTCTTTAAGATAGATTTCTTTATATTGCTTAACTAATTCTTCATGCTCATCCAAAGTTAAGTCTTTGGCCGTCTTACCACGACGCTCTTCAAAATCTTCTAATAGTTCATCAAAAAGTTCTTTAGAAATTCCATATACAACATCTGCAAACATCTGAAGTAAACGTCGATAGCAATTATAGGCAAAATCAGGATTCGTCTGCTCGGCGAGTATTCTTGTCCTCTGGTCATTAAGTCCAAGATTTAAAATGGTATCCATCATTCCTGGCATAGAAAATTTTGCTCCGCTACGAACCGAAACTAAAAGAAGACTTGAGCTTTCTACGCTAAACGATTTATCGGTTTTTCTTTCTAATTTAGAAACCGCTTCCAAAATATCCTCTTTTAAAGAAGAATCAAAGAAATCGGGATTTTCGAGAAACTTAATACAGCTGTCGGTAGTAATGGTAAAACCTGGAGGAACAGGCAATCCCAAATTGCTCATCTCTGCTAAATTGGCCCCTTTTCCACCAAGGAGTGCCTTGTCGTTTGCGCTTCCTTCTTCGAAGAAATAAATCCATTTTGTCATAGTCGCCTCCAAAACATTAAATATGTGTCACAATTAAAGACAAAACTATTGTAATATACATCATATATATTTGTCAAATGAAAAAACTGCATGTAATGATTGACATATTTCAAATAATTGCTATAATATTCAATAAACATGATGCTTATTTTAAAATTGGTTTAGTAAAATAAAAATAAGCATGTTCTTCCAATCGTTATTTGGAACCTATATAGAATATAGAAAGGTTTTCTGTGAATTGAAATTAAGTGAACGACAAAAAAAGATTGTAGAAATTGTTAAAGACCAGCAACCACTGAGTGGTGAAAAAATATCTGACTTACTAGATATTTCTCGAGCAACGCTACGTTCGGATCTTTCCTTCTTAACCTTGGTTGGAATCCTAAAGGCCACTCCTAAAGTTGGGTATACATATTCAGGCTCTGATTTAGAATCGGTCTTCTTTTTTGATACCTTTAGGAAAGAAGTGGCAGATATTATGACTTCACCAGTCTTGGTCACCAGTGATTCCTATATCCAGGATGCTATTATTACTCTCTTTATGTACGATGCAGATGTTATTTATGTTATCGATGAAGATAAGCTTCTTCTTGGAATTATGTCACGTAAAGATCTTCTGAGGGCTTCTCTCAATTCAAATATTGCCAGTACTCCGGTTGCTGTCTGCATGACCAGGATGCCTCATATTAAAACATGCCATAAAAATATGAATATTTTGGAAGCTGCTGTACTCCTTCAAGATTACGCCATTGATTCCTTGCCGATAGTCGACCAAGAAAATGAACGTCAGATTTTAGGCAGTGTGACAAAGACAGCTTTGTTGGACTATATTATTCAGCAAGCTCGAAGCACTGAGGTAAATAGAGAAGAGGAATAAATATGAAAAAAGAAATGATTGTTTATAGTATTTCGGATTCTTTGGGTGGAACTTCCCAAAAATTATTATCAGCCGTTACAGCTCAATATCCGGACATCATTTTTAATAATAGCTATCGTTTCCCTTTTATCGACAAGGAAGAGGAATTGTTAGAAATTTTACGTGATGCCATCAAGGATGAAGCCCTGGTTATCAGTACCTTGGTCGATGGCAAACTAGCTTCGGTAGCAAGGGAGTTTAGCCTGCTGCATGGTCTATCCTATTTGGATTTGATGCATCCATTTTTTGAAGTTATCAAAGAAAAAACAGGAAGAGACCCGATAGAAGTACCTGGCACCCTTCATCGTTTAGATAGCGAATACTTTAATAAAATTTCAGCGATTGAATTTGCAGTTAAATACGACGATGGTAAAGCACCGCAGGGATTTTTAGAATCAGACATAGTCCTGTTAGGAGTTTCTCGTACTTCTAAAACACCGCTCAGTATTTATCTAGCAAATAAAGGATATAAGGTTTCGAATCTTCCTTTAATTCCAGAAGTTCCCTTGCCTCAGGTCTTGGAAAAAGTTGATTCTCGCCGCCTTATTGGTTTAGTTTGTGAGCCAGAAAAATTGGTTAAGATTCGCAGTAATCGTTTGGATTCTTTGGGCTTGGTCCAGGAAAGCAGCTACACAGATCTTGAGAAGATTTATCAGGAACTGGACTACTCTAAGAAGGTCTTCAGAAAATATGGAGCTAAAGTCATTAATATGTCTGATAAATCAATTGAAGAAACAGCTTTCTTAATCGAGGAGCATTTAAAGAAAATGAACTAAGTAAATGAAGACTTTATAGATTTTCGTAACTAGGTTAGAGCCTTGGAGGACAGAAATGGAGCAATACAAGCGTATTTTACTGAAAGAATTTGATTCTCGCCAAAAGGTGATTACAGAATTGACCAACCTTGAAGCAATTTTGAACCTTCCAAAGGGGACAGAGCTATACATCAGTGATATTCATGGTGAATTTGAGGCCTTTGACTATATTTTAAGAAGCTGTGCTGGTATTCTAAATGAGAAAATAAAGGACTGCTTTGGGGATTCCTTGTCGCAAGATGATAAAAACAGATTGTCAGCCTTGGTTTCATATCCTGAACTTGTTTTGAAGCAAGACGTTAAAATCAGAGATTGGTACAAAGAAACGATTCCTCAGTTATTGACTCTACTGACTTTTGCAGCTGCCAAGTACACTCGGTCAAAGCTTAGGAAGGCATTACCACCTCAGTATGCTTATATCATCGAAGAATTGGTATACAGTGATATAGCTTTAAAAGATAAAAAGTCATATTTTGATAACATCCTCTCCTATGTTATCGAGTTAGGAGAAGCTATTCCCTTTATTCTTGGTGTTTCAAGCAGTATCCGTCGCTTATTGATTGACCATTTGCATGTGGTTGGTGATATTTATGACAGAGGAGCTGGAAGTCCCCAAGTTATGGATGAACTCTTGCAATTTCATTCTTTAGATATTCAGTGGGGGAATCACGACATTATCTGGATGGGGGGCTTTTTTGGTTCAAAAGCCTGTATGTTAAATGCGTTACGTATTGCTGCCCGCTATGGATATCTATGGGATATTGAGAAAGCTTACGGCTTAAATCTTCGGCCCTTAACGTTATTTGCTGATAGGACCTATAAGGTCAACCCTCAGTTTAGGCCTATCCTAGGAAATAGAGAAGATGATTTCACTAGCGAAGAAATTTTACAGTTGGAAAAAGTTCACCAGGCTCTTTCCATTATCCAGTTTAAACTGGAAACTCAACTGATAAACAGAAGGCCAGAATTCCAAATGGAGGATCAGGTTACGCTAGATAAAATTGATTATTTGAAAGAGTTTGTGACAATTGATGGAAAAAACCATGAGTTGATAAATACTTGTTTTCAAACAATTGATCCGGCCAATCCAGCAGAATTAAGTTTAGAAGAATCTCAAGCAGTTGACAGTCTCCTAGCCTCTTTCCAAGGATCTCCTAAACTCGCAGAGCATATAGAACTGTTAATGAAAAAAGGCTCTATGTATAAAATTTACAACCAGCATCTACTCTTTCATGGTTGTATACCACTTGAACCGTCTGGAGAATTGAAACCTCTAATTATTAACCAGTCTCGTTATGCTGGAAGAGAATTGTTGGATTTCTTTGAATACCATATTCGTCAAGCAGCAAAGAATAAGGAAATCGGAGATGATTTTTCAACAGATTTAATCTGGTATTGTTGGCGAGGGGCAGTCTCACCTCTATTTGGTAAAGATAAGATGACAACTCTAGAGCGCTATTTTATTGAAGATAAGGATACTCACAAAGAAGTGGAAAATTCATATTTTTCTTATCGGACTTCAGAGAAAGTCTGCCAGTTGATTTTGGAAGAATTTGGACTTTCCTCTAAAGATTCTAGAATGGTCAACGGCCATACTCCAGTTAAGACTGTGAAGGGAGAATCTCCTATTCGTGGGGGTGGTTTGCTCTTCGTCATTGACGGTGGGCTTTGTAAAGCTTATCAAAAGAAGACAGGTACAGCAGGCTATTCCTTACTAAACAATTCTTACGGTTTTCAATTGGTAACCCATCAGCCTTTTGAAGGCTCACAAAAGGTTGTTGAAGATCCTTTTGCTCAAACATCTTTGAAGAGAGTCATTGAAAATGTTGCGCAACGAACTCTGATTAAATCAACGAGTATTGGTCAAATGCTACTTGCCCAGCAGCAAGAACTTTTTGATTTGCTACATGAGTTTTACGACTGTTAAAACTTGCCCTAAGTTCTATCAGAATTTAGGGCTTTTTCTTTCTTGTTCCAGCCTTCCTTTCATGTTACAATAGAAGAAGTGATTTTAGAAAGCGTGAGAAACCATGATTTACTTTGATAATTCGGCTACGACAAAGCCTTACCCAGAAGCATTAGAGACCTATATGCAAGTTGCTTCAAAAATTATAGGAAATCCTTCCAGTCTCCATCGATTGGGTGACCAGTCTACCAGAATTTTAGAAGCTTCTCGACAGCAGATTGCAGATTTGATTGGCAAAAATAGTGAAGAAGTCTTCTTTACCTCTGGTGGTACTGAAGGGGATAACTGGGTTATCAAAGGAGTTGCATTTGAAAAAGCGCAATTTGGTAGACACATCATCGTGTCAGACATTGAGCACCCAGCAGTCAAGGAGTCAGCTCTCTGGCTCAAAACTCAAGGGTTTGAAGTGGATTTTGCACCTGTAGATGAAAAGGGATTTGCAGATGTAGCCGCTTTGGCAAATCTACTTCGTCCTGATACGACCTTGGTTTCCGTCATGGCAGTCAACAATGAAATCGGCTCTATCCAGCCTATTCAAGCTATCTCAGAACTATTAGCGGATAAGCCAACTGTCTCTTTCCACGTTGATGCTGTTCAGGCCTTGGCTAAGATTCCGACAGAAAAGTATTTGACAGGCCGAGTGGATTTTGCGACCTTCTCTAGTCATAAATTCCACGGCGTTCGTGGTGTTGGCTTTGTCTATATCAAGTCTGGTAAGAAGATTACACCGCTTTTAACTGGTGGTGGTCAAGAGCGTAACTATCGTTCAACGACTGAGAATGTAGCTGGTATTGCAGCGACTGCCAAGGCTCTACGTTTGGCTATGGAGCGACTGGACTTGTTTGCTAGCAAAACAAGTCAGATGAAAGAGATCATTCGTCAAGCTCTTCTTGAATATCCAGATATTTTTGTCTTTTCAGGTGAGGAAGACTTTGCGCCTCATATTTTGACCTTTGGGATTAAGGGTGTTCGCGGTGAAGTCATTGTTCATGCCTTTGAAGACTATGATATTTTCATTTCCACAACATCAGCTTGTTCGTCCAAGGCTGGAAAACCTGCTGGAACCTTGATTGCTATGGGGATTGAAAAAGATAAGGCCCAGTCAGCAGTACGCCTCAGCCTAGACCTAGAAAATGACATGAGTCAAGTGGAGCAGTTCTTGACCAAACTAAAATTAATTTACAATCAAACTAGAAAAGTAAGATAGGAGTATTCATGCAATATTCAGAAATTATGATTCGCTACGGGGAACTTTCAACCAAAGGTAAAAACCGGATGCGTTTCATCAATAAACTACGTAATAACATTTCAGATGTCTTGTCCATCTATCCTCAAGTCAAGGTAACTGCTGATCGCGACCGTGCCCATGTTTATCTCAATGGAGCCGATTATGCAGCAGTAGCTGAATCCCTCAAGCAAGTTTTTGGAATTCAAAACTTTTCTCCAGTATATAAGGTTGAAAAATCTGTCGAGCTTCTGAAGTCTGCTGTCCAAGATATTATGAAAGATATCTACAAGGAAGGCATGACCTTTAAGATCTCTAGCAAACGTAGTGATCACAACTTTGAACTGGATAGTCGTGAACTCAATCAAACGCTTGGTGGAGCAGTTTTTGAAGCTATTCCAAACGTTCAAGTCCAAATGAAAAATCCTGATATCAATCTGCAAGTGGAGATTCGTGAGGAAGCAGCTTACCTTTCTTATGAAACTATTCGTGGTGCGGGTGGTCTGCCAGTTGGAACTTCTGGTAAAGGCATGCTCATGTTATCAGGAGGGATTGACTCGCCTGTAGCAGGGTATCTTGCACTGAAACGTGGTGTAGATATCGAGGCTGTTCACTTTGCTAGCCCTCCATACACAAGTCCAGGTGCCCTCAAGAAAGCCCAAGATTTAACCCGTAAATTGACTAAGTTCGGAGGAAATATCCAGTTTATCGAAGTACCTTTTACTGAGATTCAAGAAGAAATCAAGGCTAAGGCTCCAGAAGCTTATCTGATGACCCTGACTCGTCGCTTTATGATGCGCATTACAGACCGTATCCGTGAAGTGAGAAAAGGTTTGGTCATTATTAATGGTGAAAGTCTTGGTCAGGTGGCAAGCCAAACCCTAGAAAGTATGCAGGCTATCAATGCCGTGACCAATACACCAATTATCCGTCCAGTCGTGACCATGGACAAGTTGGAAATCATTGACATTGCACAAGAAATTGATACCTTTGAAATCTCTATCCAGCCATTTGAGGACTGCTGTACCATTTTTGCGCCAGATCGTCCCAAAACAAATCCGAAGATTAAGAATGCGGAGCAATATGAAGCACGTATGGATGTCGAAGGCTTGGTTGAGAGAGCAGTAGCGGGAATTATGATTACTGAAATTACACCTCAGGCTGAGAAGGATGCAGTCGATGAGTTAATCGATGATCTCCTTTAATCAGAAAAACCAGAGGAAAAGATAAAATAAGTAAAAAAAGTTAGTTTATTGTCTTAAATTTGGACGAAAACCGACTTTTTTCTATTTTTGTGCTATAATAAGATAAAATTTTGAATATAGAGAGTTTTCTGACAATGAATCAATCCTATTTTTATTTGAAAATGCGAGAGCATAAGCTGAAGGTTCCATACACAGGCAAGGAACGCCGTGTACGTGTTCTCCTCCCGAAAAACTATGAGAAAGACACAGATCGAACTTATCCAGTTGTCTATTTCCATGATGGACAAAATGTCTTTTATAGTAAAGAATCCTATGTTGGTCATTCCTGGAAGATTATCCCGGCTATCAAGCGTAATCCGGATATCAGCCGTATGATTGTGGTAGCTATTGACAATGATGGCCTAGGACGTATGAACGAGTATGCCGCTTGGAAATTCCAAGAGTCTAATATTCCCGGTCAGCAGTTTGGTGGGAAGGGAGTCGAGTATGCAGAATTTGTCATGGAAGTGGTTAAACCCTTTATCGATGAAAACTATCGGACAAAATCAGACCGTAAACACACTGCCATGATAGGATCTTCTCTGGGTGGAAATATTACCCAGTTTATTGGCTTGGAGTATCAAGATCAGATTGGATGTTTGGGAGTTTTCTCATCAGCTAACTGGCTTCACCAAGAGGCTTTTGATCGCTATATCGAGCGTAAAAAACTATTACCTGATCAGCGAGTTTTTATCTATGTTGGAACGGAAGAGGCAGATGATACAGATAAGACCCTCATGGCTGGCAATATCAAGCAGGCCTATATTGACTCTTCTCTTCGCTATTATCATGATTTAATAGCAGGAGGAGTTGAGTTGGAAAATCTCTCTCTCAAGGTTCAGGCTGGAGCCATTCACCATGAAGTGCCATGGTCAGAAAATCTACCAGCTTGCCTACGTTTTTTTGCAGAAAATTGGTAATCACTATAAAGGAGACGTTATATGAATATCGAACATCTTAGTCATTGGAGTGGAAATCTAAATCGTGAAATGTATGTCAACCGATACGGACACGCAGGTATCCCAGTTGTTGTCTTTGCATCCTCAGGTGGTAGCCACAATGAATACTATGATTTTGGCATGATTGATGCTTGTGCGTCCTTTATCGAGGAGGGCCGTGTTCAGTTCTTTACACTTTCAAGTGTCGACAGCGAGAGCTGGCTTGCAACTTGGAAAAATGGTCACGACCAAGCTGAAATGCACCGCGCCTATGAACGATATGTCATTGAAGAGGCTATTCCTTTTATCAAGCATAAGACAGGTTGGTTCGACGGTATGATGGCGACAGGTTGCTCCATGGGCGCTTACCATGCCCTCAACTTCTTCCTACAACACCCGGATGTTTTCACGAAAGTAATTGCTCTTAGCGGTGTTTATGATGCACGTTTCTTCGTTGGAGATTACTACAATGACGATGCCATCTATCAAAATTCACCAGTAGATTATATCTGGAATCAAAATGATGGCTGGTTTATCGACCGTTATCGTCAAGCTGAAATTGTGGTCTGTACAGGTCTTGGTGCATGGGAACACGATGGCCTACCTTCTTTCTACAAACTCAAAGAGGCCTTTGACCAAAAACAAATTCCTGCCTGGTTTGCAGAGTGGGGACACGATGTTGCCCATGATTGGGATTGGTGGCGCAAACAAATGCCATATTTCCTCGGTCATATGAGTCTATAAAAGGAGTTGCTTATGAATTATCTTGTAATTTCACCCTATTACCCACAAAATTTCCAACAATTTAGTATTGAACTAGCCAATAAAGGAATTACAGTTCTAGGGATTGGGCAAGAACCCTACGAACAACTAGATGAACCATTGCGCAATAGCTTAACGGAGTACTTCCGAGTTGATAATCTCGAAAATCTTGATGAAGTTAAACGTGCAGTAGCCTTTCTTTTCTATAAGCATGGTCCAATCGATCGCATCGAATCACACAATGAATACTGGCTAGAGTTGGATGCGGCCCTTCGTGAACAGTTCAATGTTTTTGGTGCTAAACCAGAAGACCTCAAAAAAACCAAGTTTAAGTCTGAAATGAAAAAACTCTTCAAAAGAGCAGGAGTTCCTGTTGTGCCAGGAGCTGTCATTGAAACAGAAGCAGATGTTGACAAAGCTGTGAAAGAAATCGGCCTTCCAATGATTGCCAAACCTGACAATGGAGTAGGTGCAGCAGCAACCTTTAAACTTGAAACGGAAGATGATGTCAATCACTTTAAGGCTGAATGGGACCACTCAACCATCTATTTCTTTGAAAAATTTGTCACCTCTAGTGAGATCTGTACCTTCGATGGTTTGGTAGATAGAGATGGAAATATTGTCTTTTCTACGACCTTTGACTACGCCCACACACCCCTCGATCTCATGATCTACAAGATGGATAATTCTTATTACGTTCTTAAAGAGATGGATCCAAAATTGCGTAAATATGGTGAGGCAATTGTCAAAGAATTTGGTATGAAAGAACGTTTCTTCCATATCGAGTTCTTCCGTGAGGGTGATGATTATATTGCCATTGAGTACAATAACCGTCCAGCGGGTGGTTTCACTATTGATGTCTATAACTATGCGCATTCTTTAGATTTGTACAAGGGCTATGCAGCTATCGTTGCAGGTGAAGCATTCCCAGAGTCTCCATTTGAAACCCAGTATTGCTTGGCAACATCTCGTCGCGCCAATGCCAACTATGTTTATTCAGAAGAAGACTTACTTGCTAAATACGGTCAGCAGTTTAAGGTCAAGAAGGTCATGCCAGCAGCCTTTGCTGAATTGCAAGGAGATTATCTCTATATGCTAACGACACCAAGTCGTGAGGAAATGGAGCAGATGATTCAGGACTTTGGGCAACGTCAATAATAGGATATGAAGAGGCTGGGACAAAAGTCCTAGTCTCTCAATTTTATTTGGATTGTCGAGCAAGACGCAGTGGTTGAGTGGGCTCTACTTCGCTGATTTCATCAGCTTTTACAGTCCTACTCAACTGTGCGGAGGTGGGACGACGAAATCGAATTCTAACGAATTACCGATTTCTGTCCCACTCTCTTTTTAAAAAGCCCTAAATAAAAGCGTTTTCTAAGTGAATCTTTAGAATATCTGTTGATAAAAAAAATAAAAATTGATAGAATAGGGATTGTCTAAAAAATAATAAGGAGAATCTATCAATGGATTTCACATGGGCAATTAAATATGCCACAGAATTTTTGGGAACAGCTATCTTAATCGTTTTGGGAAATGGTGCTGTTGCTAACGTTGAACTTAAAGGTACGAAAGGTCACCAAAGTGGCTGGCTCGTTATCGCAGTTGGTTATGGTATGGGGGTTATGATTCCTGCCTTGATGTTTGGTAACGTTTCTGGAAACCACATCAACCCAGCCTTCACCCTAGGTCTTGCAGTTAGCGGTCTATTCCCATGGGCTCAAGTTGCACCTTACATCATTATGCAAGTTTTGGGAGCAATCTTCGGACAAGCATTAGTTGTTGCAACACACCGTCCCTACTACTTGAAGACAGAAAACCCAAATAACATCTTGGGATCTTTCTCAACTATTTCAAGTTTGGACCACGGTACAAAAGAATCACGCTTTGCAGCAACAGTTAACGGTTTTATCAATGAGTTTGTTGGTTCATTCGTTCTTTTCTTTGCAGCTCTTGGATTGACAAAGAACTTCTTCGGAGCTGAAGTTCTTCAATACATGAAGCAAATGGCAACTCAAGCAGGTCAAACTGTTGACTTCTCTGATTTGGCCATTAAAGCTCAAACAGCACCACATACAACAGCAGGTGTTGCGGTAGGTCACATGGCACTTGGTTTCTTGGTAATGGCCTTGGTTACTTCACTTGGTGGACCTTCAGGACCAGGTTTGAACCCAGCTCGTGACTTTGGACCACGTCTTCTTCACGCCTTCCTTCCAAAATCAATCCTTGGTCAACACAAGGGTGATTCAAAATGGTGGTATGCTTGGGTACCAGTAGTTGCACCGATTGCAGCGGCTATTGCAGCAGTAGCGCTCTTCAAATTCCTTTACCTATAAGATTTAAAAACTGGGTTTTCCCAGTTTTTTTCTTTTTAGTACAGTTGTCTCTTTTAGAATTGAATATTGAAATAGTCAGATTTTTTTCTTTTTCTATCAAATGTGAAAATATCTCGAAAATATGGTAAAATAGAGTATTAAGAAATCGTTGAAAAAGGAAGATTATGCGTAAAGAAATTGCACCTGAATTATACAATTACAATAAATTCCCTGGTCCGGAATTTCATATGAATGATACTAAGGTTGAAGCTGAAGGTTTTTCTTTTATCTTGGTTGAAAATAGCAAGGATGCTTTTGATGCAACGGCTTTTACTCAACGTTTCTCCGAAGTTTTAAACAAGTATGATTATATAGTTGGTGACTGGAGTAATGAACAGTTACGCTTGCGTGGATTTTATAAAAATGAACGAGCTGAAGAATCTTTAGAAAAAATCAGTCGTTTACAGGATTATCTACTGGAATACTGTAGTTATGGTTGTGCCTATTTCGTTTTAGAAAATCAGGCGCCGAAACGAGCATCTTTCGACCAGAAGATTCGCAAAAAAGAGGAAGAAAAAGACTCTCGAAGAGGTAAGAAACCTTCCCAAAACAAGAAAAAAAATCATACAGACAAGAGAAATAGACGTCGTCGAAAAGAGCAAAAACCTCAAACAGAGGTTAAGGAAGACCGTCATTTTGTTATTCGTCAGAAATGACCAAAGAATAAGGAGAAGAGATGAAATCGTCGATTTATAGTTTAACTCGTCAAGGAATGCAAGAATGGGTCTTAGAGCAAGGAGAAAAGAAATTCCGAGCTGATCAGATTTGGGAGTGGCTCTACCGTAAACGTGTTCAGACATTTGAAGAAATGACTAACCTATCAAAGGATTTAATTGCTAAGCTTAATGACCAGTTTGTAGTTAATCCCTTGAAGCAACGCATCGTTCAAGAGTCAGCTGATGGAACAGTCAAGTACCTCTTTGAGTTGCCAGATGGTATGTTGATTGAGACTGTCCTGATGCGTCAGCACTACGGTTTATCAGTCTGTGTAACGACTCAGGTAGGATGTAATATCGGTTGTACCTTCTGTGCATCAGGTTTGATTAAGAAGCAACGTGACCTCAATAACGGGGAAATTGTGGCTCAAATTATGCTTGTTCAAAAATATTTTGACGAACGTGGTCAAGATGAGCGTGTCAGTCATATCGTTGTTATGGGTATTGGAGAACCATTTGATAACTACAATAACGTTTTAAACTTCATTCGTACCATCAATGATGACAAGGGAATGGCTATCGGTGCGCGTCATATCACAGTATCCACTTCAGGCTTGGCTCACAAGATTCGCGATTTTGCCAATGAAGGTGTTCAGGTCAACCTTGCTGTCTCACTTCATGCGCCAAACAATGAACTTCGTTCAAGCATCATGAAGATTAACCGTGCCTTCCCAATTGAAAAACTCTTTGCAGCTATCGAATACTACATCGAAACAACCAACCGTCGTGTTACTTTTGAGTATATCATGCTCAATGAAGTTAATGATGGAGTAGAACAGGCGCTTGAGTTGGCAGAGTTGCTCAAAAATATCAAGAAATTGTCATATGTCAACTTGATTCCTTACAACCCAGTTAGTGAGCACGACCAGTATAGTCGAAGCCCAAAAGAGCGTGTCATGGCCTTCTATGATACACTTAAGAAAAAAGGAATCAACTGTGTTGTTCGTCAAGAACACGGTACTGACATCGATGCAGCTTGTGGACAATTGCGTTCAAATACCATGAAGCGTGATCGCCAAAAAGCAGTAGCAGAAGTAAATCCATAAGATGAAACGAAAAAAAATACTTAGCTTGGGAGTCGTGCTATACAGTATCTGTATTATCTGTTTTTGTTTTACTCCTCAGCCAAAACTTCCGATAGGAGTGGAAACTCCAGGTATTCAAACTATTGGACGCCTGGTTTTTCTTTTGACGCCTTTTAACTCCCTTTGGAAACTGGGAGAAGTAACAAGTATCACACAGCTATTTTGGATCTTTTTGCAAAATGCTTTAAATGTCCTCTTGCTCTTCCCTCTGATTTTCCAACTACTCTATCTCACGCCCTATCTAAGAAAAACTAAAAAGGTTCTTCTTCTCAGTTTTTTACTGAGCTTGGGAATCGAGTGTACACAATTAGTTTTGGATTTTTTCTTTGATTTCAATCGGGTCTTTGAGATTGATGATTTATGGACCAATACTTTAGGTGGCTACTTGGCTTGGGTCCTCTATAAACTACTAAATAGAAACTAGATAAGGAATTAAAATGAGTATCTTAGAAGTTAAAAATTTGAGTCACGGTTTTGGTGACCGTGCGATTTTTGAAGACGTGTCCTTCCGTCTCCTCAAGGGTGAACACATCGGACTAGTTGGTGCTAACGGTGAAGGAAAGTCAACCTTCATGAGCATTGTAACTGGTAAAATGTTACCTGATGAAGGTAAGGTGGAATGGTCAAAATATGTGACAGCAGGCTACCTGGACCAGCACGCTGTGCTCAAAGAAGGTCAAACCGTGCGTGATGTCCTTCGTACTGCTTTTGACGAATTATTCAAAGCCGAAGCTCGTATCAATGACCTTTACATGGAAATGGCAGAAGAAGGTGCAGATATTGAAGCTCTGATGGAAGAAGTTGGAGAACTCCAAGATCGTTTAGAGAGCCGTGACTTTTATACCTTGGATGCTAAGATTGACGAAGTCGCGCGTGCTCTTGGTGTCATGGATTATGGTATGGATACGGACGTAACCGCCTTGTCAGGTGGACAACGTACCAAGGTCCTTTTAGCCAAACTCCTTCTTGAAAAGCCAGATATCTTGCTTTTGGACGAGCCAACCAACTATCTGGATGCTGAGCATATTGACTGGCTCAAGCGTTATCTGCAGAACTATGAGAATGCCTTTGTCCTTATTTCGCACGATATTCCATTCCTCAATGATGTGATCAATATCGTATATCACGTTGAAAATCAACAGTTGACACGCTACTCTGGCGATTACTACCAGTTCCAAGAAGTCTATGCTATGAAAAAATCGCAACTAGAAGCAGCCTATGAGCGTCAACAGAAAGAAATTGCTGATCTCAAGGATTTCGTAGCCCGTAATAAGGCGCGTGTTGCTACTCGAAACATGGCCATGTCTCGCCAGAAGAAATTGGATAAGATGGACATTATCGAGCTCCAAAGTGAGAAACCAAAGCCGTCCTTTGATTTTAAACCAGCTCGTACACCTGGACGCTTTATCTTCCAAGCCAAGGATTTACAGATTGGTTACGACCGTCCGCTTACCAAACCTTTGAATCTTACCTTTGAACGCAATCAAAAGGTGGCCATCATTGGTGCCAACGGTATTGGGAAAACAACCCTCTTGAAGAGTCTTTTGGGAATTATCCCACCAATCGCTGGTGAAGTTGAACGTGGGGATTATCTAGAACTCGGCTACTTTGAACAAGAAGTGGAAGGTGGCAATCGCCAGACGCCTCTAGAAGCGGTTTGGAATGCCTTTCCAGCCCTCAATCAAGCAGAAGTGCGTGCAGCCCTTGCCCGCTGTGGTTTGACAACGAAGCACATCGAAAGTCAGATTCAAGTTCTATCTGGTGGTGAACAAGCCAAGGTTCGTTTCTGTCTTTTGATGAACCGTGAGAACAATGTCCTTGTTCTTGACGAACCTACTAACCACTTGGATGTGGATGCCAAGGACGAACTCAAACGTGCTCTGAAAGAATATAAAGGGTCAATCCTTATGGTTTGCCACGAACCAGACTTCTATGAAGGCTGGATGGACCAAATTTGGGATTTCAATGAATTAACATAAAAACCAAGTCTATTTGACTTGGTTTTTTGACTAATTTAGTTGCTTAAGACTATCTTTTTCAAAGTAACTCTTGCCATTTTCAACAACCATCGTGATGGTGACGTCGGTATATTTGCCGTCAGATAAAGTGCTAACAGTGAATTTATAGATACCATCTGATAGAGTTCCGACTGGAAGTGATATTAATTTATCTTTTAAGTAGTCTACACGATTATCATTTTTATGATTTTGACTATCGTCGATTTCACTAAAATTTAAGTGTTTGATAGAAACGATTAAAGATTTATTGTTGATATGTTTGTTAATATCGATATTGTAAAATCCTGCAATATCTGTGTCTCCATTTTCTCTGTTTTTTACAGCTTCTTTAATTAGATTACTATAAAATTTTCTTCTGTCAGCTGGTGTAATCTCGACAGAATAATTCTCTAATAATTTGAAACCAACTGCCTCATTTAGTTTAGTCGCTATATCATCTTTTAATTTTAGATCCTTTATTCTTTCTTCATAGACTTTTAAGACAAATTCGAATTGCTCTAGTGTAACTTTATCAAATAAATCTTTTTCCTTATCATTTTCAAGATAGGAACGAATTTCTTCTTTGTCCTTTTTATCTAATGCTGTCACATGTGTCCCATTTTGCACATCAGAAACATAAATAAAATCGATAAAACTTTCTCCATTCGATAAAGTTTCATTATAGAATAAAGTTGTAAGTGTTCCATTGTATGGTTCAATTAAATGTTTTTTCTCATATACTTCGACTTTTCCTTTTAGTCCAAAGTCTTTAAAATCCTGTACATATTGATCCGTAGAGCCCCATACTGAAACTTTGCTATTAGTGATTAACAAGAGGTTGCATAAGAAAACGACTATAGCTCCAAAAACAAGACTTGATTTGTTTGAAGACTTGTCGTCTTGTTCGAGCTTCGTTTTTTGAAAATTCCCGATAAAGAAAATAGCAGAGTAGAGAAGACTAATACAAAATAATGTTGGAAAATTATCAATATAATTGATCGGCCACCAACGTAGGTAAACTACATTTGATAATTGTAAGCAGACTCCGATAGTCGCTAAAATTACTTGTATACTACTAGTCTTTCGAACTAAGGGATTATCTTTAAAGGTTGATTTTAATTTCAGAGGATCCCTAAAGGCAAAAAAATTACCTAAAAGAATCAAGCCTAATGCTAAAAAGAATACAGGCCATAGAATGAAAAATGCATAACCTGCTGAATAGAAGAGGGCAAAATAAACGAGATTATAGATTAAATATCCTAATAAGACCAAGCAAAGTCGTATCAAGCTTATTTTATATGGTTTCATAGAGAGCCTCCATCAATTATTAACTCTATTATATCATAGATTCATACGTAAGAGAACGCTTCCATAATCGATGCAAGTTAAAGAAAAAGATAGGCACATGACCTATCTTTTATTAATAGTTGAGATATTGTTCAATCTCAGACTTTTGAATTTCTTTTCCATAGTGACAAATCGGGCAAGAAACGAAATAAGTTTTTCCGTAAGGAAAGAGTGGAATCCAGTAAAGAGTAAACTTACGTCCGTATTCCGTAATTTCCCAAGTACCAACATTGTTACAATGGCCACACTCGATAGCAGTTTGTGTATTTCCCAACACTTTTTGATAACCTTTTGACCCCCAAAATAGAATCATTTTATAATCTCCTTAAAATTAATGATGTTATTTTTTACTAAAATCGTAGTCTTTAACAATTTCGATACTGTCGATAGTGATAGCAGTAGTTGGTTTATCTTTTTCATCTTTTTCAGCCTTAGCAATCTTATCTACAACGTCCATACCTTCTATGACTTGTCCAAAGACAGGGTGCTTGCCATCAAGACTAGGATTTCCACCTTCTTTGTAGGCTTCGATAATTTTCTTAGGATAGCTACTTGTAGGAAGTTTAGCAGAATAGTCTGTTGTACTTTGATTGATGAAAAATTGGCTACCATTGGTATTTGGCTGTCCAGTATTTGCCATTGAAAGGGAGCCACGGATATTGTATAGATAAGGAGAGATTTCATTTTTAAAACCAGTTCCAGTATCCTTGGTATTATCCTTGCCATGCCAGATAGATTCCCCACCAGTACCATTCCCTTTTGGATCTCCGCCTTGAATCATAAATCCGTCAATCACACGATGGAAGGTAACACCATTGTAATAACCTTCTTTAGCGTGAGTAAGGAAGTTTTCAACGGCAAGTGGAGCTAACTTTGGAAAGAGCTTGATGCGGATATCGCCTAGGCTTGTGTGGAGGATAGCTTCAGCCTCGTTTTCAGCAACTTCCTTAGAAAGTTGAGGGAAGTTAGCATTTTCATTTGTCAAGGCATCTTTTAAGTCAGCAGCTTCTTTGTTTGCAGCTTTTGAACGTTCTTCCTCGGCAATTTTTGTATCAACGTAATCATCCCCACGAAGTGTACGTTGGAGACTAGTACATCCAGCAAGGACAAAAGTGGAAACTAAGAGAAGTGTAGCTATTTTTTTCATAGTAATCCTTTCAAGAATCATTTATACTATTGTACCTTAATTAACAAAGGATTTCAAATATTAGTAGTTTACAGAACTGGATTAGATAATAGTTGGGATTTCATCATCATCTTGAAAATATTCAACATTAATCAATGAACTTAATGCTAGGTCTCGAAAAGAATTATGCTTCCTCTTTCTGTCTGAGTTCAAAGAGGTCTTCTACTTTCAGATTAAAAACTTGAGCAATTTTAAGAGCCATTTCCAGTGAAGGATTGTAACGGTTATTTTCCAAGTGCAGAATTGTCTCGCGTCGCATGCCGATGAGGTCGGCTAACTCCTGCTGGGTCATGCCTGTGGACTCACGAACAGATTTAAGATTAGTAATAATATTGCTTTCTTTGGCCATACTTATCCTCTCCGTTCCAAGATAAGATAGACAACCGCAAAGATGCAAATCAAGGCAGCTATGCTAATAAATATCTGTCCCATGTAAAGAGTGAGAGACCCCATATACCCAATGATAACTGCTAGGATCATCAGTGCGCCTAGTATAAAAACAAACATTAAGCTAGTTGCCTTGGCTAAATTAGCATAAAAGCGTTCGTCCGGAGTTTCCTTGACATTTTTCAAACAGAAAAAAGCAAATAAAATCACTTCGATAACGAGGCCAATTCCCAAAATCCATTCTTTAATACCAGAACTTTCGCTTGGGGTCGCAACCCAAATTCCTAATGTATAAAAAATACTTGCTGCAAACAAAAGTATCGTGTAAAGCTTAGCAGACAAGTCAAAAATAATCTTTCCCTTACCTTTCTGACTTTTATGAGACCATAGTTTCATATGTAGCCAGCTCCAAATAGCTACAATTTGACATTGCACTGAAATACCAGTAATAACTAACTTGGGTCCCCAACTAAGATTAGAACCAAATAAAACAATAAAATCAATAAAGAGAGCTACGGCAATCATTGCAATGAGGCCACGCATTTTTTGACTTTTTTTCATGATAGACTCCTTTTTTATGTTATAAATATATAACATTTAAATTTTATGTTATAAATATATCACACTTAAATTTAGAAAGCAAGAATTTATGTGTCAATGTGGCAATTATTTGAAAAAATTTTTTAATAAAAGCTCTTGATAGTCAAACAACTAAAGAATTCTTTGAAGCAATGCATCGTATTTGGTTTGGATAGTTTCGTTAATAAGTTCTTGTTTCATTTGGGAACGGGCTTGGGATTTAGGAGACAAGCATCCAAATCACGTTCAGGATAAATGAAGGATTTGACTTGGTGGTCTTTATAAATGTCCTTAATTGTAGTATTCATAAAGTTTCTCTTTCTAATTTATCCCTATTAGTCTAAAAAATTTAAAAATTATAAAGTCTGTCAAGTTTTTTTCTTGACACCTCTCAGAAATTTGCTATAATAGAACATGTGCTAAATAGCCTAGCTATTTCACCGAATTAAAAAATAAAAGAAAAGAGATATTAAAAATGGCAGTAAAAATCCGTTTGACTCGTATGGGTTCTAAGAAAAAACCTTTCTACCGTATTAACGTTGCAGATTCACGTTCACCACGTGACGGACGTTTCATCGAAACTGTTGGAACATACAACCCACTTGTTGCTGAAAACCAAGTAACTTTGAAAGAAGACCGCGTTCTTGCATGGTTGGCTGATGGAGCTCAACCTTCAGATACAGTACGTAACATCCTTTCAAAAGAAGGCGTATTGAAAAAATTCCACGATTCTAAATTCTCTAAATAAGTTTAAAGTAGGTTGACAGATGGATACGATTGAAAATCTCATTATTGCAATTGTGAAACCTTTGATTTCACAACCAGATGCCTTAACTATCAAAATTCAAGACACTCCAGAGTTTATGGAATACCATTTGAATCTTGACCAGAGTGATGTAGGTCGTGTGATTGGACGTAAAGGTCGCACTATCTCAGCGATAAGAACGATTGTCTACTCTGTCCCAACTGAAGACAAAAAAGTAAGAATCGTTATTGATGAAAAATAAAAAGAGCGGGACTTAGGTCTCGCTTTTTTTGCAAGGAGAATGGCATGAAAGATGTAACTATTAGACAATTAGAGGCCTATTTGTTAGAACATTACAAGAAATCACGAACAGAGGAAGGTCTTTTTATAAAATTAGTTGAAGAGGTCGGAGAAGTAGCTGAAGTTTTGAATGGACGTTCTGGGCGAAAAACAGGGGTTCAAGACTCAAATATTGAATTAGCAATCGAACTAGCTGATATTATTCACTATACAATTGCGATTGCAGCTATAAATAATATTGATTTAACGAAGACAATTTTTGAGAAAGACAAGAAAGCATCTATTAAATACAATCATGAACGAAATCTAGAACAGTATCTTGATGAGACTAACGAAAGCAGTCATCATTAAGTACCAGTTTTCAATCTGATACATTATTACTTGAAAGCATCTAGATTCAAAGGGAGTTATAATCAATGAACGAAAAAACAAAAGCCTATTTGGCAGCCTTAGCTTTTTCAACTATTATTGGGTTTTCTTTTCTATTTACCAAGGTTGCCTTAGGATTTGCTAGTCCTTTGACCAACTTAGCCCATCGTTATACTGTAGCAGCTCTAGTCTTATTCATTCTTCAACAAACCAAGGTGATACAAGTAAAGCTTACAAAAGAGGATATTTTATCAATCTTACCAATGAGTTTCTTTTACCCCCTCCTCTTTTTCATGTTCCAATCTTTTGCTCTCCAGTATATCTCATCCTCCGAAGCTGGAATTTTTCAAGCCCTGGTGCCCATCATTACCCTCATTTTGGCCTCTATCTTTTTAAAGGAAAAGACTACTTTAGTTCAAAAGTTCTTTCTTTTTCTTTCTGTTGCAGGGGTTGTTTATATTTTTCTTAGTAAGGGAGCTAATTTTGGATCAGGGACAGCTATCTTTGGCTACGTCTTGATGCTTGGATCGGTCTTCTCAAATGCCATTAATAATATCCTAAGCAAGTATAAGGGAGGCCAGTACAAGGTTTTGGATCTAACTGTAGTTGTGATTCTAGTCGGCTTTTTTGTTTTTAATAGCATAAGTCTCTTTTCTCACATCTCTAGTGGAAATCCAATGGGCTATTTTGAACCCCTTGGTCATATTGGCTATATCTTTTCTATCCTCTATTTAGGAATTCTAGCCTCAATCGTAACAGCGGCTTTATCTATTTATGCTATTGTTAGACTAGGAGCATCAACAGTTAGTGTTTTTGGAAATCTAGGAACTGTTTTAACCATTGTAGCAGGAGCGGTAGTTCTGCAGGAGCCAATTTATAGTTATCACTTAATCGGAGCTAGTCTCATAATTGGAGGGATATTAGGGATGAATCTAATCAGAAGTAAATAGGTGGCTTCAATGCCACTCTGCTTCAGCTTGTGAAAATCCCTGTAACATGATAAAATAAAGGGAGAATTAGATACAGGAGACAAGATGAACTACTTTAACGTTGGGAAAATCGTCAATACGCAGGGGCTACAGGGTGAAATGCGGGTCTTATCGGTGACAGATTTTTCTGAAGAACGCTTTAAAAAAGGTGCAGAGTTAGCCTTATTTGATGAAAACGATCAGTTTGTTCGAACAGTGGTTATAGCTAGTCACCGAAAGCAAAAAAACTTTGATATCATCAAGTTCAAGGATATGTACCATATCAATGATATTGAAAAATACAAGGGTTACAGTCTGAAGGTTGCAGAGGAAAATCTCAATGACCTCGATGATGGTGAGTTTTACTACCATGAGATTATTGGATTAGAGGTATATGAAAACGATCAGCTAATCGGCACCATTAAGGAAATCCTTCAACCAGGAGCTAATGATGTTTGGGTGGTTAAGAGAAAAGGTAAACGAGACCTTCTCTTACCTTATATTCCGCCAGTTATTCTCAATGTTGATATTCCTAATAACCGTGTCGATGTAGAACTCTTAGAAGGGTTGGACGATGAAGATTGATATTTTAACCCTCTTTCCTGAAATGTTTTCACCGCTAGAGCATTCGATTGTTGGGAAAGCTCGTGAAAAGGGACTTTTAGATATTCAATACCATAATTTTCGAGATTACGCAGAAAAAGCCCGTCATGTGGATGACGAACCCTATGGTGGTGGTCAAGGTATGCTACTTCGAGCACAACCGATTTTTGATGCTTTTGATGCCATTGAAAAGAATAATCCTCGCGTGATTCTCTTAGACCCAGCTGGAAAACAGTTTGACCAAGCCTATGCTGAAGATTTGGCTCAAGAAGAGGAACTCATCTTTATCTGTGGGCACTATGAGGGCTATGATGAGCGTATTAAGACCTTAGTTACAGATGAAATATCTCTTGGAGATTATGTACTAACTGGAGGAGAGCTTGCAGCAATGACCATGATTGATGCTACAGTTCGCTTGATACCAGAGGTGATTGGTAAAGAGTCTAGTCACCAAGATGATAGTTTTTCATCAGGCCTACTCGAGTATCCGCAGTATACACGGCCTTATGACTATCGTGGTATGGTGGTTCCAGAGGTGCTTATGAGTGGTCACCATGAGAAGATTCGACAATGGCGACTCTATGAAAGTCTTAAGAAAACCTACCAACGTAGACCTGACTTGCTGGAACATTATGAATTGACAGCAGAAGAAGAAAAAATGTTGGCTGAAATTAAAGAAAAAAACGATTAAAAGGAGAAACCTATGCAAGTAATTAAACGTGATGGACAAGTCGCAGACTTTAACCCAGATAAAATCTATCAGGCTATTTTAAAAGCCGCGCAGACAGTCTATGTCTTGACAGATGATTTGCGCCAAAATCTAGCCCAAGTCACTAAGAAAGTTGTGTTGGATCTTGAAGAAGCCAAAGTGGAACGTGCAACTATCAGTATGATCCAGTCAATGGTTGAGCATCGTTTGCTAGGTGCAGGCTACATCACCATTGCTGAACACTATATCTCTTACCGCTTGCAACGTGACTTGGAGAGAAGTGGCTATGGTGATCACATTGCAGTTCACCTACATTTTGAACAAATTCGCTAAGCTAAAAAGAGTGAGATGACAGAAGCATCTCACTCTTTCTTAAATCTGTTTTTTTGTGCAGTTTGAACGGTTGAAGGGACAAAACTAACCCTTCGAATATCGGATATTCGGATAATCCGAGTAATATTTTTAGCAAAATTTTTAACAATCAGTTGTTGGCGATCCGTATCGTACTTGATAATATCACCAGTAAAGCTAGTCTCAGAAAAAATAATATGAACAGCTGTTTTTTTCTGAATGGCTTGTTGAATAGTTGTTGATAATGAGTTATTTTGGATTGGAGTAGGCTCATCTTGTCCATAAAGGAAGCTTTGGACTTTTTCTAGCGCTTGTTTGAATAAAAGTTTCATAAGAGCCTCCTTTCTAATCTATCATTATTATATAAAAATTATAGAAAATCTACAAGATTTTACGAATAATCAATAGAATATAAAAAAGGAGAAAACAATGGCAGAATTTACTTTTGAAATCGAAGAGCATTTACTAACTCTATCAGAAAATGAAAAAGGATGGACCAAAGAAATCAATCGTGTTAGTTTTAATGGAGCCACAGCAAAGTTTGATATTCGTAGTTGGAGCCCCGATCACACAAAGATGGGAAAAGGAATTACACTTTCAAACGAAGAGTTTCAAGTAATGGTGGATGCCTTTAAGAATCAATAAGCTTTCATTCATTTAAGAAGAACCGAAAAGAGGCAGGAAAAAATCCTGGCCTCTTTTATTTGCTTGAAAAATAAGCTTGTGTACGGAGACGTTGGAGTAGTGGTCGGCTGATGAAGCTAATGGCTACAATTTTAGCTAGATCAGGAATGATAAAAGGAATGACTCCTACAGCCAATGCTTTATCAAAAGGCATCCCAGCTAGGAAGTGGAGGCTGAGAATACCACCTACAAAGACAAGAGAATCTCCCAAGAGATTTGCAAAGAAAATACGTAAGTAACCACTATTCGTGTGAGTTAGATAGGACGCAAGTCCAGCATAGACAAGATCAAACCAAAGGTAACCAGCACTTGGTCCTACTAAAACGTGAAAACCAGCTCCACCGCCAGCGAAAACAGGAAGACCAATGGCACCTAGTAATAGATAAAGTCCTACTGAGAGGACAGCTTCTCTAGGTCTAAAAACAGTAGCAATTAGTCCAATAGCAAAGTTTTGCAGAGTGAAGGGTACTGGACCGATTGGAATGCTGATTTGGGCTAATACTGCAATAAGGGCAGCTCCTATAGCAGGGATGGCATAGATATGTGCTTTTTTCAAAATAGTTAACCTCTTTTTGTTTTTATAGTAACTATTATATAATTCCATTACATAAAGTCAACCATCTATTTATAAATAGTTAACTGATTTTGTAACAGCCGATTAATAATAAAAAAGAGACTAAATGGTCTCTTTTAAAATTAACGCATAGTTACAAATTCTTCTGAACCTGTTGGATGGATAGCGACAGTAGCATCAAAGTCAGCTTTTGTAGCTCCCATCTTGATAGCAACTGCAAAACCTTGAATCATTTCGTCGACACCGTAGCCGATTCCATGAAGGCCAACTACCTTTTCGTCTGCACCAGCTGTAACTAGTTTAAAACGAGCTTCTTGACGATGACTAGTAACGGCAGAATACATAGAAGAGAATTTTGAAGTATAGACTTTAACGTTTTCTTGGCCGTACTCTTTGATAGCTTCTTCCTCAGTCAGACCGACTGTTCCGATTGCTGGGTGTGAAAAGACTACAGTTGGAATAGTAGTGTAGTCCATTTTAGCATTGGTCTTACCGTTGAAAAGTCTTTCGGAAAGAGTACGACCAGCCTTGATTGCTACAGGAGTTAGTTCCTTTTCACCTGTGACATCTCCAAGAGCGTAGATTCCATCAACGACTGTATTTTGATATTCATCAACTTGGATAAAGCCGCGTTCATTGAGGGTAACACCTGCTTTTTCAAGTTGAAGTCCTTGGACATTTGGACGACGACCAGTTGCCCAGATAACTTGACTGGCAGTATGAGTACTACCATCTTCAAAATGAATGGTAATGCCTTGTTCAGTTTCTTCAAGTTTAGCAGGAACCTTATGGGTGTGGAGGTTTAATCCAGTATTGGCCATTTCTTGAACTAAACTCTCAACGATATAACTATCAAAACCACGAAGTGGTCGATCACGACGTACGAAAAGATCTGTCTTTACACCAAGCGTATGAAGTACACCAGCCAATTCGACAGCAATGTAACCAGCACCTAGAATAGCTACCGATTCCGGTAACTCTTCCCAGGCAAAGACATCATCTGAGCTACCCCCTAACTCAGCACCAGGAATAGTTGGAATATGTGGCTGAGCTCCAGTTGCAATGACAATGTGCTTGGCACGGATCAATTCACCATTAACACTGACTGTATGAGCATCTACGAACTCTGCACGTCCTTCAATCAAATCAACTCCGTTACGTTTGAAGCTTCCATCATAAGAAGAACGAGCACGATCAATATAGGCTTCACGATTTTTACGAAGGGTAGAAAAATCAAAATTGACACCAGTATTTGTAAAACCATAGTCAGGTCCATATTGATGGATGCTCTCAGCTATTTGGGCACCATACCACATGATTTTTTTAGGAACACAGCCTAGATTTACACAGGTTCCACCTAGTTTCTTTTCCTCAATAACAGCTGCTCTAGCGCCATGTTCGCCTGCTCGGTTCATGGTAGCAATACCTCCACTACCTCCTCCGATGGCGATAATATCATATTCTTTCATTGAAAGCTCCTTTAGTTGTTTTCTAGTCATATTCTATCTTTTTTTGAAAGTCAATGCAAAAATCTGCTACGTTTAAAAAATTAAAGAAAATGCTTGCAAAAGTAAAAAAGAAATTGTATTATATAACTAACACAACAATAAAAGATTTGGCAATTATTTTTGGATGGTCGGAAATAAATTGTCCATTTTTAGGACTTGTGCTATAATCTTAATATATGTTTTAAACAGAGGTATTGAAATGAAAAAGAAGTCAAAATCTAAAAAATGGCCTTTATATACAGCTATTGGTGTTGCGACAGCCCTTGTGATAGGAGCAGGAGCTATCTTGCTCTTCAGACAACCGAGTGAAACAGTAGCTAGCGATGAACCGAGTCACATCGTGATTGCAAAAGAAGGAACGGTTGCTTCCTCGGTTCTCTTATCTGGTAGTGTAACTGCTCAAAATGAGCAATATGTTTATTTTGATGGAAGTAAGGGCGAACTAGATGAGGTCTTGGTTTCGGTTGGAGATCAGGTTAGTGAAGGGCAAGCTTTAGTAAAGTATAGTAGTTCTGAAGCGCAAGCTGCTTATGATGCTGCTACTCGTGCTATTGCTAAGGCTGACCGTCATATCAATGAACTGTACCAAGCGCGTAATAATGCAGAGGCAACGCCAGCTATTCCTCAAGCAGGACTCGAAGGTAGTGTAGATGGAGCCCAAGCTCAAACGTCTGGTTCATCTGTATCTTCTATTGATTCACAAATTAGTGATGCACGTGACACTCGTGCAGATGCAGTAGCTCAACAAGAAAAAGCATTAGCTCAGTTGAATGCGACGACGGTATTAAGTACAGTTGAGGGTACTGTTGTTGAGGTAAACCGTAATGTTTCTAAAAATCCGACGGGAAATAGTCAAGTTTTGGTCCATATCGTAAGTAACGATAATTTGCAGGTTAAGGGAGAACTATCAGAGTATAATCTCGCTAACCTTTCAGTTGGTCAAGAAGTTACATTTACTACAAAGGTTTATCCTGATAAGACATGGACTGGAAAGATTTCATATATCTCAAACTATCCAAAAAACAACAGTGAATCAAATTCAAGTCAAAGTGGTTCTAATTCAGGATCTAAATACCCTTTCACTATTGATGTTACAAGTGAAGTTGGAGATTTGAAACAAGGTTTTACTGTTAGCATTGAAGTTAAGAATAATAGCAAGGCTTTGATTGTTCCGATTACTAGTGTGGTCATGGAAGAAGATAAAAACTATGTTTGGATTCTTGATGAAAACAAGAAGGCTAAAAAAGTTGAAGTTGGGTTGGGTAATGCGGACGCAGAAAACCAAGAAATCACATCTGGTTTGACAGATGGAACAAAAGTCATCAGTAATCCGACAGCTTCCTTAGAAGAAGGAAAAGAGGTGAAGACTGATGAAGCAACTAATTAGCCTCAAAAATATCTGCCGTAGCTATCGAAATGGTGATCAAGAGCTTCAAGTTCTTAAAAATATTAACTTAGAAGTTCATGAGGGGGAATTCGTAGCGATTATGGGACCGTCAGGTTCTGGTAAGTCTACCCTCATGAATACCATTGGTATGTTGGATACCCCTACAAGCGGTGAGTACTACTTAGAAGGCAAAGAAGTGGCTGGTTTGGGTGAAAAACAGTTAGCCAAAGTAAGAAATCAAGAGATTGGTTTTGTCTTCCAACAGTTCTTTCTCTTATCTAAGATGAATGCATTGCAAAATGTGGAGTTGCCCTTGATTTATGCTGGAGTTCCTGCTTCAAAACGGCGTAAGTTAGCTGAGGAATATCTAGAAAAAGTAGAATTAACCGACAGAAGTCATCACTTACCATCAGAACTATCTGGTGGTCAAAAGCAAAGAGTGGCCATAGCGCGTGCATTGGTCAATAATCCTTCTATTATCCTGGCAGATGAGCCTACCGGAGCTCTTGATACCAAAACTGGGAATCAGATTATGCAACTCTTAGTAGACTTAAACAAAGAAGGAAAAACTATCATAATGGTAACGCATGAGCCTGAAATTGCTGCCTATGCTAAGCGACAAATTGTCATTCGTGATGGTATCATTTCGTCTGATAGTGCCCAAGAAGAAAAGGAGGAAAACTAAGATGCAAAATCTGAAATTTGCCTTTTCATCCATTATGGCTCACAAGATGCGTTCTTTCTTAACCATGATTGGGATTATTATCGGTGTATCATCAGTCGTTGTAATCATGGCCCTAGGAGATTCCATGTCTCGTCAGGTCAATAAAAACATGACAAAGTCCCAGAAAAACATCCATGTCTTTTTCTCACCCACAAAGAGTAAGGATGGTTCCTTCACTCAGAAGCAATCAGCACTTACCTTATCAGGTGCAGAGGAAGAAGTCGTGGTTGAACCACCAAAACCGCAAGAAGCTTGGGTTAGAGAAGCTGCTAAGCTCAAGGGTGTGGATAGTTATTATGTGACAAATACAACTAATGTTACCTTGACTTATAAGGATAAGACAGTTGAACGTGCAAACTTGACTGGTGGAAATATTACTTATATGGATGCGGTTGAGAATAAAATTGTTGCAGGACGTAGCTTAAGACAGCAAGATTTTAAAGATTTTGCTAGTGTGATCATTTTAGATGAAGAGCTTGCTAATAGTCTCTTTGGTTCAGCTCAAGAAGCCCTCAATCAAATCGTTGAAGTGAATGAACTCAGTTACCGTGTCATTGGTGTTTATAGTAGTACTGAGGCTAAGGCTGCTAAAACTTTTGGAATTGGTGGTATGCCAATTACGACCAATATTTCCCTTGCAGCTAACTTTCACACCGATGAAATCACTGATATCGTCTTTCGTGTCAATGACACTAGCCTAACACCGACCTTGGGTCCTGAACTGGCTAGTAAGCTGACTGAAATTGCAGGACTGCAACAAGGAGAATACCAAGTAGCTGATGCATCCGAGGCCTTCCAAGAAGTTCAGCAAATCTTTGGTTTTATGACGACTGTTATTAGCGCCATTGCGGGAATTTCCCTCTTTGTCGGCGGTACAGGTGTGATGAACATCATGTTGGTTTCAGTAACAGAACGTACTCGAGAAATCGGCTTGCGTAAGGCTCTAGGTGCCACTCGTGCCAATATCCTAGTTCAGTTCTTGATTGAGTCCATGATTTTGACCTTGTTAGGTGGACTTATTGGTCTAATCAGTGCAGTGGGAATGACTGCTGTTGCAGGAGTTCTTTTACAGAACATGGTTCAAGAATTGGAAGTTGGCGTTTCTATTCCAATTTCTCTATTTAGCTTAGCTGTTTCAGCCGGAATCGGAATTATCTTTGGTGTCTTACCAGCCAATAAAGCTTCTAAGCTCGATCCAATTGAAGCACTTCGCTATGAATAAGACAATCAACAGGAAAAACGAGATGGACGCTTGTCTATCTTGTTTTTTGTATGGATTTCCCTATCGAAAATCACTAAAAATGTGGTATAATGAAGTGTTAGAAAAACAGGTTTCATTAGCCTGGAAAGGAAATATTATGTCTGAAAAGAATTTTTATATTACAACACCGATTTACTATCCATCTGGTAAACTTCATATCGGTTCTGCCTACACTACCATCGCTTGTGATGTCCTAGCTCGTTACAAACGCCTGATGGGCTACGATGTCTTTTATCTGACAGGTCTGGATGAGCATGGTCAAAAGATCCAACAGAAAGCTGAAGAAGCTGGAATCACACCTCAAGCCTATGTTGACGGAATGGCATTTGGAGTTAAAGAACTCTGGAAATTATTGGATATCTCATACGATAAATTTATCCGTACAACTGATGACTACCATGAAAAAGTAGTAGCTCAAGTCTTTGAACGCTTGCTTGCTCAAGATGATATTTACTTGGGTGAATACTCTGGTTGGTATTCAGTTTCAGATGAGGAATTCTTTACAGAAAGTCAGCTTGCGGAAGTTTTCCGTGATGAAGCTGGAAATGTAACGGGTGGCATCGCTCCATCTGGTCACGAAGTGGAGTGGGTATCAGAAGAGTCTTATTTCCTTCGTCTCAGCAAATACCAAGACCGTTTGGTCGAATTTTTCAAATCACATCCTGACTTCATCACTCCAGATGGTCGTCTCAATGAAATGTTGAAAAACTTTATTGAGCCAGGTTTGGAAGACTTGGCGGTTTCTCGTACAACCTTTACCTGGGGTGTACCAGTCCCATCAAATCCCAAACACGTTGTCTATGTTTGGATTGATGCCCTTCTCAACTATGCGACAGCCCTTGGCTACGGTCAAGATGAACACGGTAATTTTGATAAGTTCTGGAATGGAACAGTCTTTCACATGGTTGGAAAAGACATTCTTCGTTTCCACTCTATCTACTGGCCAATCCTTCTTATGATGTTGGATGTTAAATTGCCTGACCGCTTGATTGCCCATGGTTGGTTTGTCATGAAAGACGGTAAGATGTCTAAGTCTAAAGGGAATGTCGTTTACCCTGAAATGCTAGTAGAACGTTATGGATTGGATCCACTTCGTTACTACCTCATGCGTAGCCTACCAGTTGGTTCAGACGGAACTTTCACTCCAGAGGACTATGTAGGTCGTATCAACTATGAATTGGCAAATGACCTCGGAAACCTCCTCAACCGTACGGTTTCTATGATTAACAAGTACTTTGATGGACAAATCCCTGCCTATGTAGAAGGTGTAACAGACTTTGATAATGCACTTGCTGACGTTAGAGAACAATCAATCTCCGACTACCATACCTACATGGAAGCAGTTGACTACCCACGTGCCCTTGAAGCAGTCTGGACTCTTATCTCACGTACGAATAAATACATCGACGAGACAGCTCCATGGGTCTTAGCTAAGGATGAAGCACATCATGACCAATTGGCAAGTGTTATGAGCCACTTGGCAGCTAGCCTTCGTGTCGTAGCTCACTTGATTGAGCCATTTATGATGGAAACCAGTCGTGCAGTCTTGACTCAACTTGGTCTAGCAGAAGTTTCTAGCCTTGAGAACTTGAGCTTGTCTGAGTTCCCTGCAGGTGTGACCGTAGTTGCCAAAGGAACACCAATCTTCCCACGTCTCGATATGGAAGAAGAAATCGCCTATATCAAGGAACAAATGGAAGGCAACAAGCCAGCTGTCGAAAAAGAATGGAATCCAGATGAAGTCGAACTCAAATTAAACAAGGAAGAAATCAAGTTTGAAGACTTCGATAAGGTTGAAATCCGTGTCGCTGAAGTTAAGGAAGTTTCCAAAGTGGAAGGTTCTGATAAGTTGCTTCAATTCCGCTTGGATGCTGGAGATGGTCAAGACCGTCAAATCCTCTCAGGAATTGCGAAATACTATCCAAATGAACAAGAATTGGTCGGCAAGAAAGTCCAAATCGTTGCCAACCTCAAACCACGTAAAATGATGAAAAAATATGTCAGCCAAGGGATGATCCTCTCAGCTGAACATGATGGCAAATTAACCCTTCTCACAGTAGATCCAGCTGTACCAAACGGAAGTGTGATTGGCTAAGATTTAAAAAGAACCAGTTTGAACTGGTTCTTTTCTTATGTTAGGCATCAGTTGATAAAAGTGTCATTCTATTTTATAATGAAGGAAAACGGAGGAAGTTGCCATGAAATACATCCCATTTGGTCAAGAGCAAAGAGAATTGTCCGAAATCGTCCTAGGCATGATGCGAATCAGTGACAAGACGGTCAAAGAAGTTGAGGAGTTGGTTGAAACAGCTCTATCTGTGGGAATCAACGCCTTTGACTTGGCAGATATCTACGGTGGTGGACGTTGTGAAGAATTACTGGGTCAAGTGTTAAAACATCGTCCAGATTTGCGTGAAAAGATGTGGATCCAGTCCAAGTGTGGTATTCGCATAGAAGAATTTACCTATTTTGATTTTTCAAAAGATTATATTTTAGAGTCAGTTGATGGGATTCTACAACGATTGCAGGTTAATTACCTAGATAGCTTGCTTCTCCATCGCCCAGATGCCTTAATGGAAGCCGACCAAGTGGCTCAAGCCTTTGAAATTCTTCACACATCAGGTAAAGTTCGAAACTTCGGTGTGTCCAATCAAAATCCTATGATGATGGAATTACTGAAGAAAGAGGTCAAACAACCTTTATCTATCAATCAATTACAACTAAGCGCAGCTTTCACTCCAGGATTTGAATCAGGTTTCCATGTCAATATGGAAGGTGACAAGGCAGCTTTGCGTGATGGTAGCGTCTTTGAATACTGCAAACTGAATGACATGGTCATTCAGGCTTGGTCAGTCTTGCAGTTTGGCTATTTTAAGGGTAATTTTGTTGGAAAAGAGCAATTTCATGATCTAAATGAAATTCTAAATCGATTAGCCTTAAAATACGGTGTAACCCCATCAGCTATTGCTATCGCTTGGGTGTTACGCTATCCAGCTAAGATGCAGGCAGTAGTGGGAACAACTAACCCTAAACATTTGATAGAAGCTAGCCAAGCAAGTAATGTTAACCTAACTCGAAAAGAATGGTATGAGATTTACCTAGCAGCAGGGAATGATTTGCCTTAGAGACTAAAAAGCTATCCTATCAAGAGCGAGATTCTAACTCGCTCTTTTTAAATTTGTAAAAATATTTATATAATTGTTTGAAAAAGCAAACAATATATGGTAAAATTGTATAAAATAACAATATAATAAATATTTTAATAAAATAGGGGCATTTAAAATGAAAAGAATAGTTTTGACTTCTGTTGTTTTACTTTCATTACTGACATCTGTTGGCTGCTCGAAACATAAAGAAGAGGCAAAAGTAGCTGAACCTGTAACGACTGAACAGACTACGCAGGATAATACAAAGTTATACAAGGAAGCTGGCTTACTTACCTTTAAAAATGAAAAGCAGCTAGAACTCGGGGAACTTGATTCAAAATCCCGTGCAACTTATGCTCATATTCAGCTAAAAGATAGTGATGAGCCTAAAGAAAAGAGAGAAGCTAAATTAAGCTATGATCCAGTTGGTTGGCATAACTATAAATTTTATTATGGTGATGGTACAAAGGAAGCCTGGTTAATGAATCGCGGTCATTTAGTTGGTTATCAATTTAGCGGACTAAACGATGAAGGTCGCAATCTAGTTCCTATGACAGCATGGCTAAATACTGGCGCCTTTACAGGAACGGATGATAAAAATCAAAGTAGCATGCTCTATTATGAAAATGGACTCGATTCATGGCTTGCAAATCATCCTAATTATTATCTTGACTATAAGGTAACAGCGGTTTATAAGGATGATGAATTGATTCCAAGACAGATTGTCCTCCAGTACGTAGGGATTGATTCGGATGGGAATTTACTTGAGATTAAATTAGGCAGTAGTAAGGAAAAACTTGATAAGTATTCCGTTACCCATGTGACTTTAGAGAATGTTTCAGCAAATGCAGAGATAAATTATGCTGACGGTACTGCAAAAAATACAGTCAAATCAGCTGAGGAACGTGCTGCTGAACAAAAGGTGGCCGAGGAAAAAGCTAAGAAAGAGGCTGAAGAAAAAGAAGCGCAAGAAAAAGCTAAAAAAGAAGCAGAACAGAGGGCAGCTGAAGAAAAAGCACAGCAAGAAGCTGAAGAGAAAGCTAGACGAGAAGCGGAGGAAACCACAGAAGAAGTTGAAGGAAGTCCACGAGATACTAATACTGGGGGTTATTTTAGAGATAGAAATGGAAGATGGCACCGACCAAATGGTAAGTTTGCTTCCAAAAAAGAAATTAGAGAAGCCGGATTGCAGTGGTAATGGATTTGATAATTCTTTCAAAATAGAAAAAACACAGTCAAAAAGCCGTTGGAAAGCGGTTTTTTGTTATAATTAAATTAAGGTATTTAGAAAATAAAGGAGAAAAACATGACATTTGAAGAAATTTTGCCTGGACTAAAGGCTAAAAAGAAATACGTACGTACTGGATGGGGTGGAGCTGAGAACTATGTCCAGCTCTTTGATACCATTGAACAAAATGGCGTCGCCCTTGAAGTGACACCCTATTTCCTCATCAACGTATCTGGTGAAGGGGAAGGCTTTTCTATGTGGAGTCCAACTCCTTGTGATGTCTTAGCGACAGATTGGGTGGAAATCCATGACTAAACGTGTATTGATTACAGGTGTTAGCTCAGGGATTGGTCTAGCCCAAGCTCGACTCTTTTTAGAAAAAGATTGTCAGGTTTTTGGAGTGGATCAGAATGAAAATCCTGATTTACAGGGTGACTTCCACTTTTTACAGCGTGATTTAACGCTTGACTTGGAACCAATTTTTGACTGGTGCCCTCAGGTGGATGTTCTATGCAATACAGCTGGGGTTTTGGATGACTACAAACCTTTACTAGAACAAACAGCCCAAGAAATCCAAGAAATTTTTGAAATCAACTATGTGACACCAGTAGAGCTGACGCGACATTATCTTACGCAAATGCTGGAGAAAAAAAAGGGGATCATCATCAATATGTGTTCCATTGCTTCAAGTCTAGCAGGCGGTGGTGGGCACGCCTATACCTCGTCTAAGCACGCCTTGGCTGGTTTTACCAAGCAGTTGGCACTAGACTATGCAGAAGCTGGTATCCAGGTCTTTGGGATTGCTCCTGGTGCAGTCAAAACTGGTATGACAGCAGCTGACTTTGAGCCAGGTGGTCTAGCAGACTGGGTAGCCAGTGAAACACCCATCAAACGCTGGATTGAGCCAGAAGAAGTGGCTGAAGTCAGTCTCTTTTTAGCAAGCGGAAAGGCAAGCGCCATGCAAGGACAAATCTTGACTATTGATGGTGGTTGGTCTTTGAAGTAATATAGTTGATACTTAATGAATATGTGGAGGTGAACTATGAAAAGAGATGAGTTTGGATTTGTCTTGCCCAATCTCTACTATCAGTTTTTAACGGACTGGAAAGAGATTGACCCCTATGAAATTGGAGATACAGGTATCTGTTTGTATGCCAAGGAGGATCTAGAGGAGCGAAATAAGACTTATCAGATTGAGGAAGTAGAGCCAGATTACTTTATGATTGGACAGGAAGGAGATTTGGCTTACTTTATCAAGAAAAATTCTGATGATTGCATTTATGAAAATGACCTGGGTGCTTTAGGCTCCTTAGAAATGAAAAAAGTTGCTACAAATGTCTATGACTTTATTGACAAGGTACTAAAAGAAGAATCGTAGAAAACTGAAGGGAGTAATCATGTTTAGGATGCTAGATGCAGATTCACCGATTTCAAAAAATGACCTTTTTCAATTTGAGGAGATTCTTGGAAAGAAATTACCGGAGGCTATGATGGACTTTTATCTCAAGCACAACGGTGGTCAGCCCCAAGTAAGGAGTGTCCACGATGACCGTCACCTCTTTCCTTTTAATTCCTTTGATTCACTGGAGGAGATGAGGAAGTCTCTTACCTGGTTTGACGATGAGGTGGTGCCTGCGGGATTTAAGGCTACAGACCTTCTTCATTTCGCCTATGATCCTGGTTCTGGCAACTATGCTCTTTCTCTAAGGGCAGAGGATTATGGCAAGGTTTATTTCTATGTCTTAGAAGAAACAGCTGAGATCTACGGTCAATGGGCTTCTTTTGAGGAATTTTTGAACTCTTTTGTTGAAGAGTGAGATTAAAAAGGAGACGGGATGCGAAAACACCAAGAACTTTCTCTCGAGCAGATAATCGAGCAGGTGCGAGCGGATCAATTATCTTCAGATGATTTTTGCCTCTATGGCAAGGAGAATAGAGAACTGACACTGGATAGCCTCTATTGGGTATCCGATTATCCGGATGTCGTGGAAGACTCTGATGTCTACCCGACGGATGTAGCGGAGCAAGATCTCCAGCTAGTCTACTATGGAGACCAGTTGATTGATGTCCTTGTAGTCGCACTTGAAGAAAAACCAAATGCAAGTCCCCAAGACTTGGTCGAGGCTTTGAATTATTATCAGCAGCATGATAGCTTTATGCCATTTGATGATTAGCTAGTCAGATTAGATAAATGGCATCCGAAAGGAGGAAAGATAGTGATGAGAGAATATAAATTTGATATCCATAACGAGATGTATGTAGCAATTCCAGAGGAAAAGGAAAAGGTCTGCCTTGCTTTAAGTGATTCTTTAGAGGTTATCAATGAGGAGTTGACTCCGTCTTATAAAGCAAAACTGGATCATTTACTGGATCAATCATCAGTATGGTATCCTAAAGCTTTGGAAAAAATTCAGGAGGAATTTCCAGGTCTATCACATGCAAGACTCCTTTCCATTTTTATCTTGTCTGAACAAAGTGACGTTGACTTAATTTTCGGCTTGGAATTTGGACTGAGAGAGGATTCGGAGCATGGTAGAGGACTTAAATTCTCCCTCAATAGTTTTGAAATTTTAGAATATGGTATAGGCGAAGTGGCATACTATTAGGTGTAGTCGATGACAAGAGAAGCACTAGAAGATGGAGCAGGATATGGTTGAGAAAGATGGGATTATCATAAAGGATGGGCAGGTCATCCTAAACAGTGGTGAGAAGCTATCGATTGAAAATCTGAGAGAGGAAGCGAGTAGGATTCGTTTCATTAGTAATCAGCACTTTAAGGATACAAGCATCAGTATACTAGAGAGTTCACGAGTCATATTTGAAAACTGTGTCTTTGAGAATGTCTTCTTTGAAAACTGTGATTTGAGGGAAATCGGCTTTAAAAATCATACAGTTATTCGAAACTGTACCTTCAAACGATGCAATTTAAACGAAACTTTATTTTATGACAGTCACATTCTATCGTCTACCTTCCTTTCTTGTCAGATGAAGCGCCCTCTTTTGGAAAATGTCAGCGAGATGAGAGATTGTCTTTTTAAACAGTGTAGGATGAACGATATTTACTTTCCCCTACCAGAATTTCATCAGAATAAAATTGTTGGAAAACTGTCCGAATGTACTTTTGGGTCGAAAACAAAGAAAGTAGAAAAGTTGTATGCAGATTTATCAGAGGCTCAGCTCAGTTTTGTCGAGTTTACAAGGTGTGATTTGACAGAGACCATTTGTCCCTCGGATCCAGATATTCTCTATATAAAAAATCTGAGTGAACGGTCAAAGAAGGCTCAGGAAAAAATTGCGACAATCCAAGATGATAGAAAAAGGCAGGCCCTTTCTATTTATACAGAAAGTTGGATGAATGAAAAGTATGTGGATTACTTGATGAGTCGCAAAGATTACAAATGGGCCTGGGATGATTATTTTGAGGATGTGTCTAGGTGTTTGGGACTTGAATGGAAGTAACTAGCTCTTGTTTGAAAAATGACTGAGATAGTTGCAAATAGGTAAGCAAGAAAAGGGAGATCGGATTGAGAAATGACAGTCAATATAGATGAATTAGTGAAGGAGCAAGGTTTTTGTGTGGTGCCTACAGAGGAGAAACCATTTAGTCTGGATGAGGCCCGTTTTAACCTTTTGGCATATTTAGAGGATTATTCTAAAATGGGATTTTCTTTTATCAAAGTAGCTAACGAACTAGTCGAACTCAGGAGAGAGAAAGAGAGCTATAGACTTTTTGGTCAGTGTTTTTTAGGTTCCTTTGTAATTGGAGAAGAGAAGCAAGTCTTCTTACTTTGCAATCGAGAAGGAAGGGAAGTTTTTCAAGAATCGAAGGTTTATGTCAATTCTTCCTTACATACTTTTGTTTCCTCTTATTCGCTCTTTCTATCAAGCATCTTCCTTTTGAAAGCAAAGTTTTATGAGATTGAGCAAGATGAAGCCGAAGAAATTGCAGCAAACTTGAAGGCTCAAGTACTTGCCTTGGAAAAGTCCCTTGAACAAGAATTGCCCTTCTGGGAGCACATGGCCTATTTGATAGAAGATGATGGAATCGTTCTAAGAGATGATCTCTTTCATATCTTAAATAAAGAGCAGTAGGAATTAATTATGGAGAAAAAATTGCCCCAGATAAAGATTCGAGAGTGGAATGAAAAGCCACGAACAAAACTTCGATTTATCAAAATAGGTGATATTTTTTGCTATCAATTTTCGGAGGAAATATTTGTATTTGGTCAAATCCTTGGAAAAGTGAATGTTGGTCATGTCATTCAATTTTTCGATATCTTTCAAGCAAGTCCTACTATAACAGTTGAGGAGTTAAGTCGTGCTCAATTTATAGGTAAGTCCATCATTGTAGACTCCTACACCTTGTTTGATCGAAGTCCAGTATGGTCTTGGCAGATAATTGGTCACCAAGCGGATTTTGATCCAAGCCCTTTTAAGGATTTAGCCTTTAAGTGGGGAGAATCAAATGGTCTTCACTTTGGAAAGGTCTGGCTAGATGGTAGGCGGAAACCTAAGATTTTTTCTAGGGAAGAAGTTGAGGACCTAGACTGGGAAGCCTGTGTTGGAAGTATAGTTTATAACAGAATCTTGGAAGAAAAACTGGCAAGCAGAAATAAAGGAGTTTGAGATGGACTATGTAGATGAGTTAACTTCAGGACGTACGCCCTTGGTAAAAAAGGTAGCGAAAAAAATTTTACAGGGCAGACTAAAAGGATATGGACCATTTTTGCATCAGGCCTTGGAAGGCGAGATGGAAAAGCCTAAATCGTGGGAATCACAAATGTATTTGCTCTACGCCATGGCCGCAACGGATTGCACAGAAGAAGTCCCCTATCTCAAGTCATTACTGCTGAGAGACATCCCAACCCCTGTAACCTATCGCTCTCTAGCAGTAGCGATTGCTTATCTAGAAAATATAGAAACAGAGAACTTGTCTTTTGTTTATGAGTCCTTAGAATCGAATAACTCATCTCAAGCTGCAGGTGCTTGTGCAGCGATATATCAGAGAAAGATTGTTCTGAAAGATGACGATTTTAACAAAATTATGTCTTATGTGACTCAGCCTAAATACCTTGAGCATATTGGTCAAGTCATAAATCCATTTTTATTTATCTTAGCAGCATCTTATCTATATCCAGAAGAGAATCGCCAGAAAATTGTTGACTTTTCTCGTCAGTTCGATATATCTATCGTCAAGGACTTAATCAATGACGTTACAAAAGGAAAGGACGGCAGAAGGGTCAGTCTATTCTAAAATCTCCTTAAAGAGGGAAACAATGAATCTTAAAAAGAAGACTTTTATTCATTTTTAAAAAAGGAGTTCATATTGTGAAATGGTTTGAAAAAGCAGTGGGCAGGGAAAAGATTATTCATTTGTTTGATGGTGATTTGGACTTGAATAATGTATTTCTTGATACTGTGTTATGTTACGATTACAAATTAGATCTTGTCTTTTATTTATTTGATTTGCCAACTAATTTCCCTGAAAAGTGGCAGAAAAGTGCATTCAATGCCATAAAAATTAATTTAGAGTTTTTTAATTTAGATGAAATCCATTTTTATTCCAAGGGGATTCATAAGGTGAAGGGACAACTGGAGCTGCTCTTTTTAGAGAATAAGGTTGAATTCAATTTTATAAACCAAAATGATGTGATGTTATCGGGTTCTTCTGACCTAGTTAGAATTGCTGAGATTGGTCCTGTGAAGATTGATACTTAAAGATGTATTCTTAGCTTATTTGCGGAGATTCTGGATGATCAAACAATCCTCCATTGCTAGGAGGGACACCACGACTATGGGAAAATAGTGAAGGAAGAGCACAAACATTAGACCTTGACCTAAGGCTAAACCTTTCTACAAGAAAAAAACTACGAGACCACGAATATGAAGTTACAGTATTTTGAATTAGATAAGCCCTATGTAGAAAATCAACAGAGGATTGAGGAGCTGATGGACTCAGCTGCGCTAACCTACGAGGAAGCTAGAGTTGAAGACTATCGACAGAATTGGAAAGACCTGCGAAGAGCATTCGTATATGAATCCAAATGTATGACCTCTATGGTAGAGCGCCTCTTTAAACCAGTTGTGACCAAGGATTGTTGGAAAATCATCGTAGAATGTGTAGATACGATTAGCAATCCAGCTATCATGAACCTACTTGGTGTCTGTACTGTTCAGGTCTTATTTGATTTTTCTAGCTATGAAAGTTTGAGTCCATTGGAACAGAAAAAGTTGCTCTTAGAGGCCTTGTTAAAAGGAGTAAAGCACGTGTTTCAGGAACTCTCTATTCCATGCTCCTTGATAGAGGATGTAGTCAATGAAATAGAGAAAAACGATTACGAAAATAGCTGGGAGTGGAAAAGGAAGAAGATCCAATCCACGACCTATTCCATTCAAGTGGAGCATCAGCTGGATAAGGTGGATTTGTTTTGGAAGATAGAGCACAAGGATAAGAGCATCCGTCAGTTGATTCAATCCTGCCCTGCTCATGAGATAGACTATGGGGGCAAACTTGGTAGACTGGAAGCGAAAGGTAACTTCCTATATCTGTTGGATAAAGAGAATGAGGTTGTGAGCAAAATTTCTGTTTCAGAATGGTGGAGCAAGAACTATGAGTGAGTTAAAAAAGAGATTATCTTTATTAAAAGTGAAAAGACGAATCAAGAGTTTGAAGGGGATAAAGGATGTCCATTTTCTGACCGATAAACCTAAAGAAATTGCTTGGTATGCTGGGGAGTTAAATCCTATAGACTCTCCGATTCCTTGCCTTTATGAGTTTTCTATCGACCTTACTACTAAAGATCTAAGTAGGTCAATTCAAAGTCTTGTTGGCAATAGCAGTCGGTTTATCCTAGTTTTTTGGGAGTTTTCACCAGTTTACGTCTTGTTTCAAATGGAGTCTTTGGATGACTTTTTGCCCTCTTATTCTACTGAATTTTCTACCAGAGACCTGACACTTTTCTTTCAAGACCAGGAAAAAGTACTGGATCTCCATTTAGCGGAGGATAAAGTAGAAGTGAGAGTCTTGGAGAATAAATCTAAGAGCCCGTAGATTCTATAAATTGAAAATGAATATAGAATTAGTCGATGAAAGAGGCAAAAAGGAAAGAATGCCATTCTTGGAGAGACAAATGGTAAAGGAAGATTCTAATGTGTGAAAAAGAATATTATTATTATGGCAATAGTGAGTTTATGTCAGGCCTAGGAGTTATTTATACAGAGTTTACTGGTCAGCGTGCAAGTCGACAAATTAACGTTTTGAATGGGCACTCTTATGTTTCCTCTTGTCTACAGGATTACGTTCCAGAAGTAGGGTTTCTACTCTATGATGGTCGAAAAGATGAGTTGGATTTATCAGACTCCATCAAGATTAGTCAAGAGGAATTTGAACGAATTTGGGCTCAGGCTGTCGCTAGCGATTAGAATGATACGTAATCATCAGTTGAAAATAGTCAAATATAATCCCAAAAATGTGAGAGGAGTCCAATAATGATGCTCAATTTGTTAAAGGAATTCGTAGAAGTCTATCATAGAAACAAGGGCTTAGGAGAGCTTGTATTTACTAGTGACTGTCTCCATGTCGAAAAGCCAGATTTGTCTGGTCAATTGAAAGAGTTCTACCAACATTTGAGCTTTGAGGAAGAAGCTTATTTTAGAGGAGCTCCCTATGATCTTGCTCTAATTCCTCTCCCTCTATGTGAAGCTGCATCAGAAGGATGGCAGGATACTAGCTGGAAAGAGAGTTATGTGGTTTTTGCTCACATGATGGGGGATGAGCCAATTTTTTGTGATCTAACTAGCGAGCTTAGTCCTGTATTTGGCAAGATTCCTGGGAATTCCAAGCTCTATTGCTTAAGCCCCTCTTTATCTACTTTCTTGTCTACTTATAGTCAGATGAAAAAGCTAGAAATCACCAAATTTGAGAATGACATCTACATTGATGAGGACTTGTCGGACTATAAAGAAGGTTTTTTAACAGGAATCATGGCTATTATCGAGGAGCAACTTCCTGAAGCCTATCGAAAAGACTTTATTGAATTTATGCTTGGCTAAAGCCAAAGATGAAGAGATGAGAAGCAAATGGAAATGAAGAATTTTTTAAAATGTTGTGAGGATCTGGTCATACAAGAAAGTGGGGCCTCAGCTCTTGAACTAGAAAAACTCAAAGCCAGACAGTTTCCTCAAGCTCACCTGGATTTGCTCTCCATGACCAATGGCTTGGAGTTTTATGGTGGCTATTATCGTTTGTTTGGGACGGATTCTACTCAAGCTATTACGCTAGATTCTTGGAATTCGGATGAGGTATGGAAAGACATCTGGAGAGATTATGCATCAGACTACTATTTTTTTGGTATGTCTGCTATTGGAGATCAATTCGCTTATAGATTGAATGATGGGAGTATTCAAAGTAATCAAGTTTATTATTTAGATGGGATTACTATGGATGTCATCGAGATCTACGACAGTTTTGAAGCATTTTTTGAGAGGGAATTTGTTCTGAAAGCCCGAGGTGGGATGGAATCTATTTTTGTTTCTGCTAGGGAACGATTTGGAAATCTAGACCTCTCCACAAGCTGTATTTATTCCCCTTCCTTAATGATTGTGAATGATCCAAGCGTTGAAAATCTCATGCTTTTATCGACAAAAGATGTCATGACTATCAATGGGGATTTGCTTGTTCAATTATCTGATTCGGAGGAGTCGATTACGAAACTGGAGCAATATCTAGACGCTTTGGGTAGAGCTAGAGTCAAGGTCATTTTTGATCGAGATTGAGCAAGCAGGATATAGTTTATTTAGAAAAAATACTCTGAAGATTCGTGATTTTAACCTTTTGGCGACAAGCGATGATTTAGTCTTCTAGTCAGGGTGTCATTGTAAAATGATTTAGGTTGAAAATAGAAAACGAAGCATTTAATTCATGAAAAGAGGTGAATAATGACCAGTTTAGATAAATATTTAGAGATCATTAAAAAAGGATTTTCCGAAAGAGAGAATCTAATGGCAATGGAGCCTCTGCATTCTATTGAAGAGATTGCACCATTATTGGATGAAACATTGACTTATAAAGAATTCATCGATATCAATCGCTTATTAAGACAAAAGTACATTGTCGAAAACCCAGAGGATATGCTAAAAGATGTAGATTTTAACCAGCTTTCTTTACCTAGCAATACGAGGGTGATTTACTTGATGGGAAGTAAATCTGATGTGCTAGACTTTTCAAAATATGAACAAGTAGAAAAGATTTTAATAGTTGGGGCTAGAAAAGTAAGAAAGATCATCTTACCCCAGAATGATTGTGTGAAAGCTCTAGGGATATCTTCCATGACAAATTTGGAAACGATAGAGAACATTTCTTTTCATAAAGGCATGCGTTATCTGCACTTTGATTATGGTGTAAAGTTGCCGGACTTTGATTTTATAAGGGATTTAAATCAGTTGCTCTATCTTTCATTTACAGCAAATAAAAATTTACCAGAATTGGATTTTATCCAGCCCTCTAGTGAACTTCGTTTTTTAGATTTTGTTGACACGTCTATTTTTAACTACGCATCAACAGTTAGCTACCTGAAGAGTCTGAAACATCTCCGATTTTTAACAACGGGAAGAACAAATCAAAAGCAAAGGGAACTTCTTAGAAGAGAGTTGCCACATGTTTGCATGCGTGAGGAGTAAAAAATGCCTTTAATACAGCTTTTTATGACCGATGTCTTCATAATAAACGAACCTTTAGTCCCGTTGTTTAAGTAGGAGGAATTATGAGCCATACGAATCTAGCAAAAGAAACCTTACTCCAGTTTATGCAGGCTATGTATACTTGGGAAAGAAAAGCCACTAGGAGCCTAAGAAACAAAGCTTATAAAGAGATGTTGAAGGATGAATTAGCTACGATTTTTGATCAGTTTTGTACATCTAAAAAAACACTCAGAGCAAGGGAAGAGGCCTTATCAGTCCGCTTTCCATTTGAATACAAATTTGAGACGCATCCTATCGTTGATGAAGAGCATGACGGGAATCAAGCTTATTTCTATATCAAGGAGAATCGTTCTGGTATAGAAACTCTCTATCGTTTTCAAATGGTGTTTCAAAAGGGGAAATGGTGGATTGATAAGAAAGAATGGCTCGATGATGGGAAGTGGATCAATTCTTCCTTGTGAAATACTGGATAGTATAGGAATGCAGGAAGAGATGTACTTCAAAAAACAGTGGTAGTTAAGTGTAAGAAATGAAATTTTAGAGGTCAATATGAATAAAACACTTTCAAATCAAAAAAGAAAATTAACTGCTATAAAAAATAAAATACTGAAGGCAAGAGATTTTGATCTTGAAAAAGCACAGCTTTTTACTACTAAAGCAATTTTAGAAGCATTAAAAGCAGGCAAAAAAAGCCTTGAGATCAATTGGGAGGAAAACGGGAAAACAGAAACCTACTCCTATAAACATGTACGGATGGTTCATGCTATTCAACCATATACTTTGGTTTCTGAGTTCATTGAAAACAAGACATCTGAAACCTATCAATCTTTGCTAAATGGCTGTTTCTGTTCTGTAATGGCAGATATGGCTTCTGCTAAATACTTGGCTAAAGGGGGCTCAAACTTTGATACAGATATTTGTTTAAATATCTTATTTGCCCTTGCCTATTTAGATGATACTTATGTAGAGTTTTTAATTGATAAATTAGCCTATTTTAAAGAAACCCAAGTTGAAAAAGGGAAAAAAGTTATTTTTTTTTCAGCCAAGAGTTTATTGCCTTTAGTCGTTTTTCTTTATGGAAATGGTGAGGGTGCTCGACTTGCTAACCTACTGGAGAATGCTTGTGATGCCAAATATCAACCCTTGGACACGAATCCTTATCAGAATGTGAATGATGCCTATAAACAGGTTATGGAAACTATTTTTTCAGAGGATGTTGATGTTTATAGAGAAACAATTTTATCCATGTGTGATTATCATTTAGCGAACACCAAAGATAGTCATTTAGTAGATTTCAATACCTTACTATGGCAATATTTCCCAATTGAAATCTTGGTTTTATTAAAAGAACGTCAGAAAAAAGGTCTCTCAATAGATGGAATTAGGCATCCCTTGCTTGATGACTTTCTGCCCTATTTCATGGATGACTTTCAGATATCTGAGCAAAATAAGATGATTCTAGGAACGATTTTAGACTAGTTGTGTAGAATAGATGGAAAATGTCAATAACCCATGCAATCGCAAGGAATTATAGGAATCACCTATATCCATATAGATTTCTAGGAAAAAGAAATGAGGAACTCTCCACATTCTGTTAGAAATAGAGGTAATGAAATGAAAGAGCCCAAAGAACTCTTCCTAAAAAATGGCTTTTCGCGATTAAAGCGAAACCATAACTATTATAAAATTGATCATGATTTTTATACGGTCATCTATTTTCAACGAAAATCAGATGGTAGTGCCTATTTTGTGAATGTTGGCCTTCACCCCCTCTTTCTGGACGCGGGACTGTTAGAAGAAGTGGATTGTGCTTTACGGACGCGATTAGGTTCTATCGATCTTAGAAATGGCGTGGATCAAGCTGAATTGGAAAAGGCTGTCCAAGAGGCCATTGATTTTACTGCTCAGTATGCGTCGTATCCTACCGTATTTTCGAGCATAGATCCCGAGAAGGATCTTGAGAAGGATTGGTTGCTAAAACAATTCTCTATCACCAAAGTGAACTTATGCAGATTGTATGTTGAGTATTATGATTCAATAGATTCTAAGAAGTTGGCTTTAGATTTTGCAAACTATGGCTTATCCATTACACCTAAGATTGCCTCTGTACCTAAAAACTTCTTTAAAACCTATATTCGTTTGGGAGAAATAATCAAAACTACTTATTAGGTCGGAATGAAAGTGCTGATTTACTGATCAACATCCTGACGAAAGGAACCGGTAGGAGAAAAGAAATGAATTTTAATGAACTCATCGAAGAGGTTGAAAATAATGTTGACTTAGCATCCTATATCAATCTTGTACCAAAAGGAAATAAGAAATGAAAAACTATTTACTTGATGAAAGGCTATTTCAGTATCCTGAATCGTTTAAAAAATTGATTGAACTCAATTTAGTTGATTTTGATTGTTGGTATCTGTTGGATTCAGAATGGGCCCTATCTTTGTATGAGGGATTGCAGGAAAGATACCCAAGCAGAAAGTTGATTCCATTTGCTAAAAGAGGAGATTGTGATGATACAGCTTGTTTTGAAATAGGAAAGGGCAATAAGGTCCAACTCATTCATGATTTTGCTGCGGAAGGATGGGAGCAACGGAAAGAGTTTAACGATTTTTGGGAATGGGTGGAATACGCAATCAAATGCATGATAGAGTACAACAAAGAGGATGGAATTGAATAATAAGAATCCCTTATATAGAGAATAAAGCAACGGTCTTCAATAATGCTCTGCAAGCAAGCCTAGTTCTTAGTCTTATATATCTTTGAGTGGTCGATGATAAACCGAAAAATGCTATTGGGGCGCTACTAGCTTTCAATAAGCAGTATATTTAATGGGTAAGGAAAATGACGAGCACGTACTATTACTATGAATTAACAAAAAATTCTATTGATTCAAAAGACGAATTTTTAAAAATCAAACCATTAATCGATATGAATGATATTCTTCCCATTTTGAAAGGAGATTATGGGGTTGTGAATTACAATCGTTTAAATGCTATTGTTTTTCAACGATATTGTGTAGGGGATAATGACAATACCATATATGATATAAAGTTATCAGAAAGCAATGTTTCAAGAGATATCAAGCGTTTAGATATTTTTGGTGCAAAAGATGAAATTTTAGATTTATCAGAATTTATTAATTTAGAGAGATTAGATATTTGGGGAAGTGTTAATGTTAGAGAAATTATATTTCCTGAACATTCTGGAATTAAGATGCTAAATATTTTGAGAGTTCCAAAGTTGGAAGTTTTAGATAATATTTCATCCCTAAAAACTTTAAGGTATTTTAGTCACAGATATTCCTCTAGAATTAGTGATTTTAATTTTTTATCTAATCTTGAGGATTTAATATTTCTATCAATAAATAATAGTAAAAATTTGTCTGATGTAAAGTTTCTCGAGTTATCAAAAATATATTATTTGGATTTATCCAATACCAATGTCATAAAAAATCATGGTTTGCTTGAAATACTAGAAAAAATGATAAATTTAAGGTTTTTTTATGATGGTGGAAATACTAAGAATATGAGAGCCTTTTTGAAAAAACATTTGCCAAGTGTATCTATGTTAGATTAATTATTTAAGGAGAAAAATGGGAAACATCAGCCAATTATTAAATGAGATTGAAAAAAGTCTCCAACAGCTAGATTATCCTTGTGTAGACCATCTAAATCCGGGACTATCCTCTCAAAAAACTCAAGAGTTATTTGAGGAAATCCCGTTGCAGCCAACCCAGGACTTGCGTGCCCTTTATACTTGGAGAAACGGATCAAAAGATTGTGAGGGAATCACACTTGGTGAGCTGGCATTTTTTCCTGGTTTTTATTTGATGTCTCTGGAAGAAAGTATCCAGACCTACTTGGAACTAAGAGAAAGGAATGGTTGGGACAAATTTTGGTTCCCAATTTTTGCCAGCGGAGGTGGAGATTTTTATGCCATGAACCTAGCTTCAGAAGGTCAGGGACAAATCCTTGGTTTTTATGTATTTGAAGAAAAGGCCCAGGTCGAATACCGGTCATTAGAATCTATGCTCACAGCTCTTAAAAACTGTTATGAACAAGGCATTATTTTCCGGAATGAACAAGGCTACTTGGATATGGATTATAGGAAGCATGCTGAGATAGCGCATGACATAAATCCAGATCTGAAGATATGGCTTGAATTTTTAAAGGAGACGTAAGAGGAATGACCAAGGAGAGAAAAATGGCAGTAGTGACTGTATTAAAAAAGATCATTAGACTCTATGAGGAAACAACGTTTATTCCCCAACCAGTGAGTTTTTCAAACGAAAAATTAAGGATCCAGTCCTCAGATTTGACAGGAGAATTACTTGATTATTATCAACATATAGTGTTCAATGAGGATTTATTTTTTGCTAATCAAACTTTTAATATCATTTTGTTGGCATTAGATTCTCCTGCAAGGACAGTCGAATGTTGGGCCTTACAAGATATTCTTCAGTTTAGTGAAGGGCAATACCAGATATTCGCTACTACAGATACAGATGATATTCTTTTCTGTGATATGAAAGATGAAAGTTCTCCTGTTTACGCGGGCAGTCCAGGAGATCCTAACTTCTATAAACTCAGCGCAAGTTTGACGGAGTTTTTGGAGTTCTATTTCGCTTTTTCAAATTTTTGGAAACAAAGAGAAGATGTCCCTCTGGAGGAATATATTGTAGGGACAGGTGACTTGATAGAGCGCTACCTTTCCCCAGACGTCCAAGCGACAGCGAAAAAATATCTACTTCGGTAAGATTGACCTGAGAAAAGCCTTTTTCAATAACAAAAAGTGAGTTGGATAGGAGAAAAGAAATGAATGTGAAAGAACTCATCGAAGAGGTTGAAAATGATGTCGAGTTAGTATCGTATTTAAACCGGATCCCTAAAAAGAATAAGAAGACCCAAGCTAGCTATCTCGAATCACTGAATCGTTTGGCCTATTTACTTTATCTGGATGATCAAGAGGAAATGGCTAAAGAAGTATATCAAGGAGCATGAAATCTATAACCTCTTTCCTTTTAAGGGATAAGGTGAGCTAACAATCTTGGAGATTAAGAAAGAATAGAATATGGAAATCAAAAATCACTTTGGGGTATACGGAGTCTGTCTTCAAGAGGGGAAACTGCTCTGTATTGAAAAAACAAGAGGCCCCTATCAACATCGCTTTGACCTACCAGGTGGTAGTCAGGAAGAAGGGGAGGGGCTGACAGAAACCCTCAAGAGAGAAGTTCTGGAAGAGACAGGATATACACTTAACAGTTACTCAAATCCTAGGATTTATGATGTGCTGGTTCATGAAGAAGGGCAAGATTTCGCCGTACATCATATCATGGCCTTTTATGATATCGTACTTGATTTAGAACGCCCTCAAAAATCCCTTCCTCATGAAGTTCTTGATGGAAGTAATGATTCAGCAAATGCCATTTGGCTTCCTCTTGAGCAGATTACCGAAGAAAATGCCTCGCCTTTAGTATTAAAGGTGAAGGCAGAGTTACGTGGATTTCCCGAATTGGACAAGACCTCTTACATGAATTGGAAGGTAAAACATGCAAAATCAACTAGCTCTTAGTGGCGAAAAAATTGTTGAAAAAGTTTATCCCCATTTATTGCACCACGTCGGCTTGATTCGTGGGGAATACTTGTTGAGAGAGCTCAATCAAAACATCCTGTTACCAAGTTGTCAGCAATTTGTAAAAGATTATCTAGACACTATTTGCCATTTATACTCAGATGAAGAAGTCTGGTATCGCTTTTCAGAATTAACAAATGCTGAAGCAAATAGTCTAGACGGGACTAAAGAGTATTTTGACGAACGCCACACATTATTTGGATATAGAGGGGCTAGGCGTTTATTGGCGTGTCCAGATGAATTTCAAGCTGAGTCACATGTCGTTACAGAAGTTTATGAAACCAATCCCAATCTGTCTGTTATTTTTCCTTTTGTCAATGATGCTGAACAGTTAAAACAAGCAATTAGAGTATTGCACCAGCATGGTTTTACTGGAAAAGTTGGAACAATGATTGAATTACCGTCAGCTTATTTTGACTTAGACAGGATACTGGAAACGGGCATTTCAAAGATTGTAGTTGGAATGAATGATTTGACTTCATTTATTTTTGCGACTATAAGAAACAGTCAATGGCATGATATGGAAAGTCCAATAATGTTAAATCTGCTGAGACAGATGCAGGACAAAGCAAGGATGAAAAAGATAGATTTCGCTGTAGCAGGATATCTGAATGCTTCTTTCATACAAAAAATGAATCAAATGGCTATCAAGTGCATTATCCATTATAGTTCTATTCCAGAGATTTTTAATTTAGAGATTGACCATCCATATCATCTCAAACGTGTAAAAGAAGAAAGTAAAAAAATACAAAGGAGCAACCTATGACACCTCAAGAAATGTGGAATGCCTACAAGCAAATTAACCCCTCTATCGGAGATGAGATAGACGCCTGGGCCTTTGGAGTGGCCCCAGATCTTTTAGCGGATCTGGTCTTTACAGGCGAAAAAACAGCAACTGCCTCAGCTTATGATCTTTACGCAGTAGAGGACGAACCCCTTCCCCAAGAAGGGACCTTTGATGTCATTTTAGACAGTCAAGATCAGGCTGTCTGCATTGTCGAAGTTACAAAAGTTTCTGTTCAACCTTTTCATCAAGTGTCAGCCGACCATGCCTACAAGGAAGGTGAAGGCGACAAATCTCTAGCTTATTGGCGTCAGGTTCATGAAGACTTTTTCAAATACTGCTTAGGAGAAGCAGGACTGATTTTTACACCTGACAGCAAGGTGGTTTTAGAAGAATTTCGCAAGGTATACCCACTGTAGACAGCAGAAGGAAGAAAGTTTTGGAAATAGTTGTCCAAAGCTTTTTTCTGGCTTAAAATATGATAAAATAGGTATGTTTGAACTAGAGCATTTGCTCAGAAATATAGAATAGGAGAAAATGATGCAAGCAGTAGAACATTATATTGAAAAATTTGTTCCTGAACATTATGATTTATTTTTAGACTTGAGTCGTGAGACCAAGACGTTTTCAGGAAAAGTAACCATTACTGGTCAAGCTAAAAGTGACCGTATTTCTCTTCACCAAAAGGACTTGGAGATTGCTTCAGTTGAAGTAGCAGGACAAGCTCGTCCATTCACTCTTGATAACGAAAATGAAGCCCTTCATATTGAGCTTGCGGAAGCTGGTTCAGTTGAATTGGTTATTGCTTTTTCAGGTAAAATCACAGACAACATGACGGGGATTTACCCATCTTACTACACAGTTGATGGTGTTAAGAAGGAAGTTTTGTCTACTCAGTTTGAGAGTCATTTTGCCCGTGAAGCCTTCCCATGTGTGGACGAACCAGAAGCTAAAGCAACCTTTGACCTCTCTCTTCGCTTTGACCAAGCAGAAGGTGAACTTGCCTTGTCAAACATGCCTGAGATTGATGTTGAAAATCGTAAGGAAACAGGTATCTGGAAATTTGAGACAACTCCACGTATGTCTTCTTACTTGTTAGCTTTTGTGGCTGGTGATTTGCAAGGGGTAACTGCAACAACTAAAAACGGCACTCTCGTTGGTGTCTACTCAACAAAAGCACACCCACTTTCGAATCTTGAGTTTTCACTAGATATCGCTGTTCGCTCAATCGAGTTTTACGAAGATTACTACGGTGTAAAATATCCTATTCCTCAATCGCTCCACATTGCCCTTCCTGACTTCTCAGCTGGTGCTATGGAAAACTGGGGTCTTGTCACTTACCGTGAAGTTTACTTGGTTGTTGATGAGAACTCAACCTTTGCCAGCCGTCAACAAGTAGCCCTTGTCATTGCCCACGAACTTGCTCACCAATGGTTCGGTAACCTCGTAACTATGAAATGGTGGGATGACCTCTGGCTTAATGAAAGCTTCGCCAACATGATGGAATACGTCTGTGTGGATGCTATTGAGCCAAGCTGGAATATCTTTGAAGACTTCCAAACAAGTGGAGTGCCAGCCGCTCTTAAACGTGATGCGACTGATGGTGTTCAGTCTGTCCACGTTGAAGTTAGCCACCCAGATGAAATCAATACGCTCTTTGATGGTGCTATCGTTTATGCTAAGGGTAGCCGTCTCATGCACATGCTTCGTCGTTGGTTAGGAGATGCAGATTTTGCTAAAGGCTTGCATGCTTACTTTGAAAAACACCAATACGGAAATACTATTGGCCGTGACCTTTGGAATGCACTCGGACAAGCATCTGGTCGTGATGTAGCAGCCTTCATGGATTCTTGGCTGGAACAACCTGGCTATCCAGTTTTGACTGCTACAGTTGAAAATGATGTTTTGAAGATTTCTCAAAAACAATTCTTTATCGGTGAGCACGAAGACAAGAACCGTCTCTGGGTAGTGCCACTGAACAGTAACTGGAAAGGACTACCAGATACTCTGGAAACTGAAAGTATCGAAATTCCTGGCTATGCAGCGCTTCTTGCTGAAAACAAAACAGCTCTTCGTCTCAACACTGAAAATACTGCCCACTACATTACTGACTATCAAGGTGAATTACTGGATGCTATCCTTTCAGAATTAGTTGAACTTGATAACACAAGTAAGCTTCAAATCGTCCAAGAACGTCGTTTGCTTGCTGAAGCAGGACATGTATCATATGCAGACTTGTTGCCAGTACTTGATAAACTTGCCAAGGAAGAGTCTTACCTGGTTGTTGCTGCAGTTTCTCAAGTTGTTTCTGCCCTTGAGCGCTTTATTGATGAAGGAACAGAAGCTGAGAAAGCCTTTAACACTCTGGTTGCTAAATTGGCCCGTCACAACTATGAACGACTTGGTTTTGAAGCAAAAGAGGGTGAATCTGATGAAGATGAATTGGTTCGTCAATTGACCATTTCTATGATGATTCGTTCAAATGATGAAGAAGCTAGTCAGTTAGCAAGTCATATCTTTGCAGCCCATAAAGAAAATCTTGCAGATCTTCCAGCAGCCATTCGTGCTCAAGTCCTTATCAATGAGATCAAACACCATGAGACTAAGGACTTGGTTGCAACTTACCTAGACCTATACACTCATGCAACAGATGCAGTTTTCAAACGTCAATTAGCAGCTGCGCTTGCATACAGTAGAGATGCAGAAAACATCCAAACACTTATTGCAACTTGGAAGGACAAATTTGTCGTCAAGCCACAAGACCTCTCTTCATGGTACCTCCAATTCCTTGGACACCAAGCTACCCAAGAAACTGTTTGGGTTTGGGCGCGTGAAAACTGGGATTGGATTAAGGCAGCCCTTGGTGGAGATATGAGCTTTGATAGCTTTGTCATCTTCCCATCACACATCTTTAAAACAGAACAACGTTTGGCAGAGTATAAGGCCTTCTTTGAACCACAACTTTCTGACCTAGCTCTTAGCCGTAATATCAGCATGGGGATTAAGGATATCGCAGCTCGCGTTGAATTGATTAAGCGTGAAAAAGCAGCGGTTGAAGCAGTTGTTTCACAATATGGCAAGGCTTAAAATATTTAATTTTAAATAAATTATAAAAACTCAACTTTCTCTTAGAAAAACTAGGAAAGTTGAGTTTTTTTTAAGATAATTTTGCTATAATGGATATAATAAGGAGGAATTTTTGATGATCAAAATTCTATTAGTGGAAGATGACCTAGGCCTGTCAAATTCAGTCTTTGACTTTTTGGATGATTTTGCAGATGTCATGCAGGTATTTGATGGGGAAGAAGGTCTCTATGAGGCTGAAAGTGGCGTTTATGATTTGATTCTTTTGGACTTAATGTTACCAGAGAAAAATGGTTTCCAAGTTTTAAAAGAACTACGTGAAAAAGGTGTATCTACGCCAGTTCTAATCATGACTGCCAAAGAGAGTCTCGATGATAAAGGACATGGTTTTGAGCTGGGCGCAGATGATTATCTAACCAAACCATTCTACCTAGAAGAACTTAAGATGCGTATCCAGGCCCTTCTAAAACGTTCTGGGAAATTTAACGAAAATACTCTTGCTTATGGTGATTTGACAGTTAATTTATCTACTAATGAGGTTAAAGTCAATGATACTGTTGTTGAACTGTTAGGTAAAGAGTTTGAACTTTTGGTTTATTTCCTCCAAAACCAAAATGTCATCCTACCAAAAACTCAAATATTTGATCGTCTATGGGGATTTGATAGTGACACAACCATCTCTGTAGTAGAAGTATATGTATCAAAAGTTCGTAAGAAATTAAAAGGCTCAGCCTTTGCTGAAAACCTTCAAACTTTACGTAGTGTTGGGTATATTTTAAAACATGTTTAATAAAATAAGAAAGAATTGGTACGCAGAAGATTTTAGTTACTTCGTCCGTAACTTTGGTGTCTTTACACTCATCTTCTCTGCTATGACCTTGATTATCTTGCAAGTTATGCATTCGAGCCTCTATACTTCTGTAGATGAAAAGTTGCAGAGCCTAAGTAGCAAGCCTCAAGATGTGATTCAGTTGGCTTTAAATAGAACGACAGAGGATATAAAAGATTTGAACAATGAATCTGTTGCAAAATCGGGGGATAAGAAACCTACTGTTAGTTCAAATACAGAAGTAATCCTGTTCGATGAAAATCTGAACCAATTGATAGCAGGAAATCGCTTTTTAGGTTTAGACAAAATTACCTTTAATAAAAAGGATTTAAATCATATCCGACAGTTTCATATTCAGAATAGTTTTGGACAGGATGAGATTTATCGAGTTCTCCTAACAGAAATAAATTTTGAGAGCGTTTCGACCAATATTAAATACGCTGCCGTATTGATTAATACCAGTCAGTTAGAGCAAATCAGTCAGAATCACGAACAGCTGATCGTTGTTGTAATGGCGAGTTTTTGGATTTTATCCCTCCTAGCTAGTCTATATCTGGCTAGAGTTAGTGTCAAACCCTTGCTTGAAAGCATGCAAAAACAACAGGCTTTTGTCGAAAATGCCAGTCATGAGCTTCGTACACCTTTAGCAGTTTTGCAAAATCGTTTGGAGACACTTTTTCGCAAACCTGAGGCTACCATTATGGAGTCTAGTGAGAGTATAGCTTCAAGTCTAGAAGAAGTTCGTAATATGCGCTTTTTAACAACCAATCTTCTTAATCTAGCCCGTCGTGACGATGGTATTAAACCAGATTTAGGTGAGGTTCAACCAGAATTCTTTAACACAATCTTTGCAAACTATGAAATGATTGCTACTGAGAATCATAAAGTCTTTCGTTTTGAAAATAGAATCAAGCGTACCATAATTACAGACAAGCTTCTCCTTAAACAATTAATGACGATTCTGTTTGACAATGCTGTGAAATATACAGAAGAGGACGGAGAAATAAATTTTGTGATTACTGCAACAGATCGCAACTTGTATTTGACTGTATCGGATAACGGCATTGGTATATCACAAGCAGATAAAAAGAAAATTTTTGACCGCTTTTACAGAGTTGATAAGGCTAGAACTAGACAAAAAGGTGGATTTGGTCTTGGTTTATCCCTAGCTAAACAAATCGTTGATGCTCTTAAAGGCTCTATCAGTGTTAAAGATAACAAACCTCATGGAACTATTTTTGAGGTGAAAATCGCTATTCAAACACCACCCAAACGTAAAAATAAATAAAAAAACCTTCGATGAATCGAAGGTTTTTATTTGAATCTTTTCTTGATAAAAGTACGTTGAATTTTCAAGGTTCCGAGACTAAGTCCTACGGCCAATACCAAGGATAGAATGGTATTTAATTTTAATGATAGGAATACAAAACTAAAGATTGCTAAAAAGACACAGAAACAAGCAATATTTACAAAGAAAAGAACTTCTTTTATACTAGTGACAGAAGTATTCTCTGGAATGTAATCTTGATACTGGGTTGTTTTTGTTCTTTCTTGTTCAAACTCATACGATTGTAATTTTCTTGCGGGCATTTCTCTCTCCTTACACTACACCTTCTATTTTATCATTTTTTATATTGAAAATTATTACAGGATTGTTACAAATTGCATAAATGCTATTTTTTGTCTCAAATCTCTCTTCTTGACACCCCTGCCGGAAAATGATAGGATGAGTAAACCGTTTAAAATTTATCATTTTTCTCTTATTTCAATGAGGGGAAATTTGATGGTTGAAACGAATAAAAATCATACACAGATGCAAATAAATTCAATTTTGAAGTAAGGACAGGATTCTTTTAAATTGATTCTAGTTGTTCATGACGAGATAGTTTTCTGTCTTTAGTGCTATGGTAAAGAGGAAATTTGTTTCCTCGACAACAGAATACTTAAAGGAGATTGGCATGTATCTTGCTATCAAAGAAATTTTACAGAATAAACTGCGTTACAGTTTAATTCTAACAACCATTTTTCTCATTGCTTTTATGGTCTTTTTTATGACCAGTTTGGCTCTCGGTCTTGTTCGAAATAACAGGGCTGCTATTGATAATTGGCAAGCAACAGGAGTTGTGCTATCCGATTATGCAAATGATAATTTGACTGCATCCTTTATACCAGAAAAAGACTACAAAGATAAAGTGTCTGAGGATGCTGTTCCCCTAAGCTACATGTTTGCGGTGACAAACCTTGTTAATAGTAGTGACAAGATGAATGTCTCTATTTTTGGTCAAGAGTGGGACAGCTTTATCTCGCCAAACTTGATTGAAGGGCGTTACCCAGAAAACGACCAAGAAGTGGTAGTGGATCAGTCTTTTGAAAATTACGGTATCAAACTCGGGGACGCTATTCAACTCAACGGAAGTGAGACAAGTTTTAAGATTGTAGGTTTGACCAGAGAAAATAAATTTTTCACGGAACCTGTTGTCTTTACAAGTTTAACAACGTATTGGGATTTACAAGGAATAACAAAAGGCAATCGTTCGATCTCTGCATTGGTATTGCAAAATGATGTAGAAGTGACTGGCGATGGCCTGAAGCAGATTTCTATTCAAAAAATGATTTCGAAAATTCCTGGCTATACTCCTCAGGTCAATGTATTTTCAGGAATGATTCTAGCTATGATTGTCATTACAGGTCTGATTGTAGGAATTTTTATCTACATCATTACCATTCAAAAATTAGGCCTTTATGGAATTATGCGAGCGCAAGGGATTCAGATAAAATCCATCGTATGGTCCCTTTTCTGTCAAATCTTTCTTTTATCTGGTTTGGGGATAGGATTGGCTTTATTAGCCATTTGGGTTGTCATTTTAGTCTTACCTGCAACCTTCTTTTTCTACCCTAGTTGGTTGGCATACTTTGTCTTAAGCCTGGTCATTTGCTTGATGGCACTACTAGGTGGCGTCATTTCGCTTCCGCGTCTACTTAAAGTAGATCCAATTACAGCGATTGCAGAATGATAAGGAGAATGATATGACGACATTAATTGAGATGATTCAAGTGACAAAAACTTATGGCGAAGGCAATATGAAAGTTACAGCTCTCCATGAGACCAATTTTCAGCTAAACGCTGGTGAGTTTGTAGCGATTGTGGGGCCTTCCGGGTCAGGGAAAACAACCTTTTTAACGACTCTAGGCCAACTTCAAGAGGCTTCAAGTGGAAAGATTCTAGTAAAGGGAAAAGAGACTGGGCATTTATCTGAAAAAGAAAAAACGGATTTGCGCTTTAGTGAATTTGGTTTTATCCTCCAGGCTTCAAATCTGATTCCCTTTTTAACGGTTAAGGAGCAATTAGATTTAATTGACCGTTTGGATAAAAAGAAATCTATAAAAAGTAACCGACAAGAGTTATTCAGTTTGTTGGACTTGGAAAAGGTTCAAAATCACTATCCCAAAGCTCTCTCTGGTGGTGAACGCCAACGAGCTGCAATTGCTAGAGCCCTTTATAATAATCCTAGTATCGTACTTGCAGATGAGCCGACAGCTAGCTTGGATACACAACGTGCTTATCAAGTGACGGATATGTTGGCTTCAATTGCCCATGAGCAAGGTAGGGGTGTTGTCATGATTACACATGATACTCGCTTACTAGATAAGGTTGACCGTATTTATGTGATGAATGACGGACGACTTGTTGAAAAGACACAAGCATAAATCTAAAAAGTGAACTGTTAGTGATACGGTTCACTTTTTTTAATTTTTAAGTCATAAGACCCACTTTTCTATATAGCTGATTTTTTGGAAATGTGGTATAATTTTCTCTATGGAAAAGATTATCATTACAGCAACTGCTGAAAGTATTGAACAAGTAAAACAGCTACTTGAAGCTGGTGTCGACCGCATTTATGTCGGTGAGAAAGATTTTGGCCTTCGTTTGCCAACTACCTTTAGTCATGAAGAATTGCGTGAAATCGCAAAAATCGTTCATGATGCCGGTAAGGAATTAATCGTTGCGGTTAATGCTCTTATGCACCAAGACATGATGGACCGTATCAAGCCATTCTTGGACTTTTTAGAAGAAATCAAAACGGACTATATCACAGTTGGGGACGCAGGTGTCTTTTATGTGGTTAACCGTGATAACTATTCTTTTAAAACCATTTACGATGCCTCAACCATGGTCACAAGCAGTCGTCAGATTAACTTCTGGGGACAAAAAGCAGGAGCATCAGAAGCAGTTTTGGCGCGTGAAATCCCATCTGCAGAACTTTTCAAAATGCCTGAAATTTTAGAAATTCCTGCTGAGGTCTTGGTATACGGGGCTAGTGTTATCCACCATTCTAAGCGTCCGCTCTTGCAAAACTACTACAATTTCACACAGATTGATGATGAAAAATCTCGTCAACGTGATTTGTTCTTAGCTGAGCCAAGTGATCCAGAGAGTCATTACTCTATTTTCGAAGACAATCATGGAACTCATATCTTTGCTAACAATGACCTTGATTTGATGACCAAGTTAACAGAATTAGTTGAGCATGGCTTCACTCATTGGAAGCTTGAAGGGCTTTATACACCTGGCCAAAATTTTGTAGAAATTGCAAAACTCTTTATCCAAGCGCGCAATTTAATTCAAGAGGGTAACTTTACACATGACCAAGTCTTCTTGCTTGATGAAGAAGTTCGCAAGCTGCATCCTAAAAATCGTTTCTTGGATACTGGATTTTACGACTATGACCCTGATATGGTTAAGTAAACATCACAAAACCCGACATAAATTGTTCGGGTTTTTCTAGTGTAAGGATGAATTTGAAGCGTATTCATGATATAATAGAAGTAGCTCTATTTGGAGGTGTATAAGTGGAAAATCTGAAAAAAATGGCAGGGATTAAAGCTGCCGAGTTCGTCAAAGATGGTATGGTTGTCGGGCTTGGAACAGGATCAACTGCCTACTATTTCGTAGAAGAAATAGGTCGTCGTATCAAGGAAGAGGGCTTACAGATTACAGCTGTAACGACCTCTAGTGTGACCAGTAAGCAGGCAGAAGGACTCAATATTCCTCTTAAGTCTATTGATCAAGTGGACTTTGTAGACCTGACAGTTGATGGTGCAGATGAAGTAGACAGTCAGTTTAACGGAATCAAAGGTGGTGGTGGGGCCCTTCTCATGGAAAAGGTTGTCGCAACTCCATCTAAAGAATATATCTGGGTAGTTGATGAAAGTAAGCTAGTAGAGAAACTCGGTGCCTTTAAATTACCAGTAGAGGTTGTTCAATATGGTGCCGAACAGGTCTTCCGTCGATTTGAGCGAGCTGGCTATAAACCGAGCTTTCGTGAAAAAGATGGTCAACGCTTTGTGACGGATATGCAAAACTTTATCATAGATTTGGCCTTGGAAGTGATTGAAGCCCCAATTGCTCTTGGACAAGAATTGGATCATGTTGTTGGTGTCGTCGAGCATGGCTTGTTTAACCAAATGGTGGATAAGGTCATTGTTGCTAGACAAGAGGGCGTTCAGATTTTAACTTCAACAAAAGCGAAATAATCAGAATAATAAGGAGACATACTATGCCGAAATTTAATCGTATTCACTTGGTAGTATTAGATTCTGTAGGAATCGGTGCAGCACCAGATGCTCATAACTTTGTCAACGCTGGTGTTCCTGATGGTGCATCAGATACTCTTGGACATATTTCAAAATCAGTAGGTTTGAATGTACCAAATATGGCAAAACTTGGTCTTGGTAACATTCCCCGCGAAACACCATTGAAGACAGTTCCAGCTGAGAGCAATCCAACTGGTTATGCGACTAAGCTTGAAGAAGTATCACTTGGGAAAGATACCATGACCGGTCACTGGGAAATCATGGGGCTTAATATCACTGAACCTTTTGATACTTTCTGGAACGGTTTCCCAGAAGAAATCTTGACTAAAATCGAAGAATTTTCAGGCCGTAAGGTTATCCGTGAAGCAAACAAACCATACTCAGGTACAGCTGTCATCGATGACTTTGGACCACGCCAAATGGAAACTGGCGAGTTGATTATCTATACATCAGCTGACCCAGTTCTTCAAATCGCTGCTCACGAAGACATCATTCCTTTGGATGAACTCTACCGTATCTGTGAATACGCTCGTTCCATCACTTTGGAACGTCCAGCTCTTCTAGGACGTATTATCGCTCGTCCTTATGTTGGGGAGCCTGGAAACTTTACTCGTACGGCTAACCGTCGTGACTTGGCTGTCTCACCATTTGCGCCAACAGTTCTTGACAAATTGAACCAGGCTGGTATTGATACATATGCTGTTGGTAAGATTAACGATATCTTCAACGGTGCAGGAATCAACCACGATATGGGCCACAACAAATCAAACAGCCACGGTATTGACAACTTGATCAAAGCGATGAAATCAGAAGATTTCAAACATGGTTTCTCATTCACCAACTTGGTAGACTTCGATGCACTTTACGGACATCGTCGTGATTCACATGGTTACCGTGATTGCTTGCATGAGTTTGATGAGCGCTTGCCAGAAATCATGGCAGCAATGAGAGAAGATGATCTTCTTTTGATTACTGCTGACCATGGTAACGACCCAACATACGCTGGTACTGATCATACTCGTGAATATATTCCACTTTTGGCTTACAGTCCATCATTTAAAGGTAATGGATTAATTCCAGTGGGACACTTCGCCGACATCTCAGCAACAATTGCGGATAACTTTGGTGTTGAAAAAGCCATGATCGGAGAAAGCTTCCTAGATAAATTAGTTTAAGATGATTCGATACGCTCTACTTGTTAGAGGCATTAATGTCGGTGGAAAGAATAAGGTTGTCATGGCTCAGCTGCGTCAAGAATTGACGGAGTTGGGATTAGAAAATGTAGAAACCTACATCAATAGTGGCAATATTTTCTTTAATAGTATTGTGCCTAGAACTAAATTAATAGAGGAATTATATGTTTTCTTTGAAAGACGTTATCCATTTATACAGAGTTTTTCCTTGTTGTCTAACCAAGACTATGAAAAGGAGCTTAGAAATCTTCCTGATTGGTGGAATCATGAGATGGCTCGAAAGGATGTGCTCTTTTACACTGAGGGATTGGATGTGGATCAAGTCATCGAGAAAGTCAACAGTTTGGAACTGGTCGATGAAGTGCTTCATTTTGGAAAATTAGGGATCTTCTGGGGTAAATTGTCAGAAGCTAGCTACTCTAAAACAGCCTATCACAAGTACTTGCTTAAGATGCCTTTCTATCGCAATATTACCATTCGTAACGCTAATACCTTTGACAAAATTGGTCAATTTTTAAAACATAAAAAAGGAGATAGACAATGACATTATTAGCGAAAATCAATGAAACAGCTGTTTTTTTGAAAAGCAAGGGAGTTGAAGCCCCAGAGTTCGGCTTGATTCTTGGATCAGGACTTGGAGAATTAGCTGAAGAAATCGAAAATCCAGTTGTTGTAGACTACGCTGAAATTCCAAACTGGGGTCGTTCAACAGTTGTTGGACACGCTGGAAAATTGGTGTACGGTGAACTTGCTGGACGTAAGGTTTTGGCTCTTCAAGGACGTTTCCACTTCTACGAAGGAAATCCTCTTGAGGTCGTTACTTTCCCAGTTCGTGTCATGAAAGTTTTGGGCTGTGAAGGGGTGATTGTAACCAACGCTGCAGGTGGTATCGGCTTTGGACCTGGTACCTTGATGGCTATCACTGACCACATTAACATGACTGGTCAAAACCCATTGATTGGTGAAAACTTGGATGACTTCGGTCCACGTTTCCCTGATATGTCAAAAGCCTACACTCCAGAATACCGTGCTACAGCACATGCAGTTGCTGAAAAACTTGGTGTTAAACTTGATGATGGTGTTTATATCGGTGTAACTGGTCCAACTTACGAAACTCCAGCTGAAATTCGTGCCTATAAGACACTTGGGGCAGATGCTGTCGGGATGTCAACAGTTCCTGAAGTCATCATTGCAGCTCACTCTGGCCTAAAAGTCCTTGGTATCTCATGCATTACTAACTTTGCTGCAGGTTTCCAAGAAGAACTCAACCACGAAGAAGTCGTAGAAGTGACAGAACGAGTTAAGGGCGACTTCAAAGGCTTGCTTAAAGCTATTCTTGCTGAATTGTAATAAACATTAATAAAAGAAAGGTAGGGCGTGTGTTCAGATTTGAACACGAGCGGAAAGCTTTTCTACAAACAAAAAATGAAAGGATGGGTAAACTGTATTAGCTGAATTGAATACTGTTTACTCTTCTCTAAATCATAAAAATTAAGAAAGAAAGGAATTGAACCCACCCTAAAAGCAGTGGGAAAAAGATAGTTGGTCTAGCGAGTATCGCTCACTGCGCCCAACTCCTATTTTCCCTTTGCTTTTTGACGGGTTTGGTATCTTATATTATGTCTATCCATATTGCTGCTAAGCAAGGTGAAATTGCTGATAAAATTCTTCTTCCTGGGGATCCTCTTCGTGCGAAATTTATCGCTGAGAATTTTCTTGAAGACGCTGTTTGTTTCAACGAAGTCCGTAACATGTTTGGTTACACAGGTACTTACAAAGGTCACCGTGTATCTGTTATGGGAACAGGAATGGGGATGCCATCCATCTCTATTTATGCTCGCGAGTTGATTGTCGACTATGGAGTAAAGAAATTGATCCGTGTGGGAACGGCTGGATCTTTGAATGAGGATGTTCACGTCCGTGAATTGGTCTTGGCGCAAGCAGCTGCAACCAACTCAAACATCATCCGCAACGATTGGCCTCAATACGATTTCCCACAAATTGCAAGTTTTGATTTGCTAGATAAAGCCTACCACATTGCCAAAGACCTTGGCATGAGTACACACGTAGGTAATGTTTTGTCATCTGATGTCTTTTACTCAAACTACTTTGAAAAAAATATCGAACTTGGTAAATGGGGAGTCAAGGCTGTGGAAATGGAAGCAGCAGCTCTTTACTATTTGGCTGCTCAACACCATGTTGATGCTCTTGCCATTATGACGATTTCTGACAGCTTGGTTAACCCAGAAGAAGACACTACAGCTGAAGAACGCCAAAACACCTTCACTGATATGATGAAGGTTGGTTTGGAAACATTGATTGCTGAATAAGACTCTTGGCTTTGAAGCTAGTCTTCTTGCTTACGATTTTTAATGGCTGTGAGCTTGATATCCAATAATCATCAAATAAAGTTGAAAGCCCAGTTGGTAATAGCTAATGGTTTTCAACTTTTTTCGAACTAAAGACTGAAGGAGAAGTAAGATGGATAAAATTGAACAATTACAGGAACTGATAGACCAAAGTCAAAGCATTGTTTTTTTCGGTGGAGCTGGGGTTTCTACTGAATCTAATATCCCTGATTTTCGTAGTTCAGATGGCTTATATAGTCTTAAGTTAGGTAGGCATTTTTCTGCGGAACAATTAGTTTCTCATACTATGTTTGTACGTTATCCAGAGGAATTTTTCGATTTTTACAAAAAACATCTCGTATATCCAGAAGCTAAGCCAAATTTAGCCCATTATTATCTGGCTTCATTAGAAAAGGCCGGTAAGCTGAAGGCTGTTGTAACTCAAAATATCGATAGTCTTCACGAGATGGCAGGTTCGAAGAAGGTTTTGAAGCTACATGGTTCTGTGGACCGAAATTACTGTCTTGGCTGTCATCGATTTTATGATTTAAATAGTTTTTTGGCTCTCGAAGGTCCTGTTCCATACTGCCTAGATTGTGGCCAGGTTGTTAAACCCGATGTGACCCTTTATGAGGAGCCACTTGATATGGATGTTTTTAGTCAAGCGGCTCAGGTTATCCAGAAAGCTGATTTATTGATTATTGGTGGGACTTCTTTGGTTGTTTATCCTGCAGCTAGTTTGATTAATTACTTCTCAGGTTCAAAACTTGTTGTTATAAACAAGTCAAGTACTCCTCAAGACAGTAGAGCTGATTTAGTAATTGAGGGAAAAATTGGAGAAGTCTTTTCTAAATTGAGACAATAAAATATACAAAAATATATATAAAATGAGGGCTCAATTTTTGAGTCCTCATTTTTGATTTAAGAATTGATCTAGTTCTCTTTGATTGTTAATAATCGTAATTTTTCGAGTATAATCGAGAAAAATTCTTTTGTACTGATTTTTGTGTACAGAGCTACGACCATCCCAGAGAATCCAGCGGATAAACTCCCAGTTGAATTGTTCAGGGCAGCCAGCTGCCATGCTTTCTCTAACTTTGCCTCTATATTTGAGATAGCGTCTAAAGGCTCTAAAAAGACAAGACCAGGACGAAAAATTAAGAAAGATGATTTGGTCAGCCTCTTCCATCCTTTCTTCATAGCAACACCAAGTATAGTTGCCATCAATAACCCAGTTCTCGTTTTTCGCTAAAAAAGTCTGCATTTCTTTTAGCATCCAATCTCGATTACTTTCTTGCCATCCTGGTTGAAATTGGAGAGTATCTATATGGAGTTTAGGAATGGAGTAGTAAGTGGCAAGTTTGTCTGCTAGAGTTGATTTTCCTGACCCAGAGTATCCAATTATAGAAATTTTCATGTTGTTCCCTCTAAAATTTGGTACAAAAAAAGCTCCGTAGAGCTCATTTTGTTTTTAGTCTTGATTAACCAAGTTTAGCAGCAAGACGTGCTTTATCACGGCTAGCTTTGTTTTTGTGGATCAAACCTTTAGTTTCTGCTTTATCGATAGCTGAGCTTGCAGCACGGTAAAGTTCTTCAGATGGGTTTGCTTCAAAAGCTTTGATAGCAGTACGCATAGCTGATTTTTGAGCTGAGTTTTTTTCGTTTTGTTTAACGTTCAATTCAGCACGTTTGATAGCTGATTTAATGTTTGCCAATGTTCTTACCTCCATATTTACTAACTATACCATTATATCTGAAAACTTATATTTTGACAAGGGGAAATCATTTTTTTAAATAAATTTCATCAATTTCGTGATTTTTAGACTTATGGAGAATAACTTCAGCCCGATTTCGTGTCGGTTCTATATAGTTTTGGAGGTTAATTAGATTAATACTTGTCCAAACTTGGTGAGCTAAATCCTTTACTTCACCTAAAGGTAGCTGAGTGTAGCTATAGTAGTAGCTATCAGGATCATCCTGAGCCAAACTTAATAATTTTAGGAATCTATCTAAATACCAACTCTCGATATCCTCTACAGATGCGTCAACATAAATTGAAAAATCAAAGAAATCAGTTATATAGAGACGAGCATTTTGAGGATTTTGGAAAACATTAATTCCTTCAACAATTACAAAATCAGCGGCTTCTACTCGTTGCTTTTGCTCTGGGACGATATCGTAGATTTCATGAGAGTAGACTGGGATATCAACATCTTGACCATTCTTAAGTTGATCAAGGAAATTGATGAGAGCTTCCATGTCATAACTTTCTGGGAAACCTTTCCTAGTCAAAATACCTCGTTCGATTAAGGTATCATTAGGGAATAGGAAACCATCAGTTGTAACTAACTCTACTGTAGCTCCAGGAACAATACGTGAAAGCAATATTTGTAAAAGACGACTTGTAGTAGATTTTCCAACAGCCACGCTCCCTGATACACCAATGATAAAGGGCTGGATTTTACTTTCTCTTTGAAGGAAAATACTTTTAGAGAATGCAAGGTCTTCTTTTGAACGCTTGTAGATTTGAATCAGATTCGCAAGTGGTAAATAAATGTCTGTTACATCATCTAAGCTAATTTGGTCATTAAAACTCTTGATTGAATCCAATTCGTCTTCAGTCAAAGGTGGAGTTGTTTTACGATGTAAAGATTGCCACGTTTTTCGGCTTATTTTTTCAAAATGTAAAAATTCATTAGTCATATTTATTCCTCGTTAACTATCCCAGTATATCATATTTCCTTTATAAAAGGGGAACAAATGATTTAAGAAAAAGCGCTTTCTTTGTTAATATATAAGTAAAGATTACATATAAGGGAGGGTCAAGTGACAGAGGTTTTTACAGAAAAAAGACTCGGATGGTCAATCCTTTTAGTAGTCTTTTTATGGTTGTCTCCAACCTTCTTTAACTTTAATATCTCAATTGGAAATCAGCAATATAGTTGGGGCTATTTGGTACTCTTTGTTTTATTACCAACTTTTTGTATTTGTTATATAATTTTAGCTTTTCTAAAAAGACAATGGTGGCTGATATTGATTGGTCTAGCTTGCCTATTTTCATTTTTTATTAGTATGTTCCTAGGTTATCTCTTCTTAGGTCCTTAGTTGGTATAGACCGTGTAAACGATTTAAAATATCTAAATTTTATGGTAAAATAATCCTATGAGTAAAATGTATTATGCAGAAAACCCAGATGCAGCTCATGATGTTCATGAACTTAGAGTTGAGCTACTTGGGCAAAAGATGACCTTTTTGACAGATGCTGGTGTCTTTAGTAAAAAGATGGTTGATTTTGGTAGCCAGCTTTTGCTAAGATGTTTAGATGTCGAAGAAGGTGAGAAAATCCTTGATGTTGGTTGTGGCTACGGTCCAATAGGCTTGTCTTTGGTTAAAGCTTATGGTGCCCAAGCGACCATGGTGGATATCAATAATCGTGCCCTGAATTTAGCCCAGCAAAATGCTGTGAGAAATAAAGTTCAAGCAAGCATCTTCCAGTCCAATATTTATGAGCAAGTTGAAGGTCAATTTGATCATGTGATTTCGAATCCACCTATTCGTGCAGGAAAGCAAGTTGTTCATGAAATCATCGAGAAAAGCATTGATTATCTTGTAGACGGTGGTGATTTGACCATTGTTATCCAGAAAAAACAAGGAGCTCCAAGTGCCAAAAACAAGATGGAAGAAGTGTTTGGCAACTGCGAGGTTGTAAAGAAAGATAAGGGATATTATATCCTTAGAAGTGTGAAAGAATGAGAGCAGTAGATCTAATCCAGAAAAAAAGAGACGGACAAGAACTGAGTTCGAGTGAAATCCAATGGTTAATTGAAGGCTATGTGGCAGGAACCGTTCCTGACTACCAGATGTCTGCCTTTGCTATGGCTGTTTATTTCCAAGGAATGGCCACTAGAGAGATCTCTGACTTGACCATGAATATGGTGAAGACAGGTCAGGAATTTGATTTATCAGCTATTGAAGGAATTAAAGTTGATAAACACTCTACCGGGGGAGTAGGAGATAAGGTTACCTTGATTTTAGCTCCCTTAGTCGCTAGTTTTGACGTACCAGTTGCTAAGATGAGTGGTCGAGGTTTGGGACATACAGGTGGAACCATTGACAAATTAGAGTCCATCAAAGGATTTCAAGTAGAACGAAGTCAGGATGATTTTATCAAACAAGTGCAGGATATTGGCGTCTCAGTCATTGGTCAGTCAGAACATTTAGTTAAGGCGGATAAACTTCTTTATGCCCTTCGTGATGTGACAGCAACAGTTGATACTATTCCACTGATTGCTAGTTCGGTCATGAGTAAAAAGATTGCTGCTGGAGCTGATGCTATCTTGCTAGATGTTACAGTCGGTGAAGGTGCCTTTATGAAGACAGTTGATGAGGCGCGTGAATTGGCTCAAACCATGGTAAACCTTGGTAAGGCTGTAGGTCGTAAGACAGTAGCAGTTATTACTGATATGAGTCAACCATTGGGACGTGCAATCGGTAACCGACTAGAAATCCTAGAAGCATTGGAGATTCTTCAAGGAAAAGGACGTCAAGATATTAGCCACTTTATCTGTGAGTTAGCCCAGATTATGCTTTCTCTGGCAAATGTTGAAAAAAATGTCGAGGAAGTGAAAGCGCATCTTGAGAATGGCAAGGCTCTTAAGAAATTTGAAGAGATGGTTCTTGCTCAAGGTGGTGATTTAGAGGATTTATATCGCCCTGTAAATGTTGCTCATGTTATAGAAATACCTGCACATGAGGACGGTATCATTGCAGAACTACCAGCTATGGAGTTTGGTTTATATGCTATGAGACTGGGTGCTGGACGTGCTGTAAAAACAGATCAACTTGACTACGAGACTGGTATTGTTTTCGAGAAGAAAGTCGGAGATTCGGTCAAAAAAGGTGAAATTGTCGCAAAAGTATATGCAAATGGCAAAATTTCTCCGGAACTAGTTACAGATTTCCAAAAATATGTTAAAATTAAGGTAAGTGATGAAGCGTTAACATTACGTGAAATCATTGAAATTATCTCCTAATTTAAGGAAAAAACGATATGAAATTAAATAAATACATTGATCATACGCTTTTGAAGCAAGATGCGACAGTAGAACAAATTGATTCTTTGTTGTCTGAAGCAAAAGAGTATGATTTTGCCAGTGTTTGTGTGAATCCTTGCTGGGTTTCTTACGCACATTCTGGTCTTCAGGGGACAGATGTCAAAGTTTGTACAGTTGTAGGTTTCCCTCTTGGAGCTACAACATCTGCAGTCAAGGCTTTTGAAACAAAAGAAGCTATCCTGAACGGAGCAGATGAAATTGATATGGTGATCAATGTTGGAGCTCTCAAGTCAGGGAATGCTGACTTGGTTGAATCAGACATTCGAGCAGTTGTAGAGGCAAGTGGAGATAAGCTTGTTAAGGTGATTATCGAAGCTTGTTTATTGACAGATGATGAAAAAGTTTTGGCATGCCAATTAGCCCAAAAAGCAGGAGCAGATTATGTTAAGACTTCTACAGGTTTTTCAACAGGTGGCGCAACGCTGCCAGATGTTAAATTGATGTGTCAGACAGTCGGACCTGATATGGGTGTCAAGGCTGCTGGAGGAGCTCGCTCGTATGCAGACGCTGTTGCCTTTGTTGAAGCGGGGGCTACACGTATCGGGACATCTTCTGGTGTAGCAATCTTAAAAGGAGAGTTAGCTGATGGCGACTACTGAGTTGATTGATTTAGCGATTGAAACTAGTAAAAACGCCTATGTACCCTATTCACATTTTCCAATTGGTGCCGTATTGGTAGCCAAGGACGGAAGTATCTATACAGGGGTTAACATTGAAAATGCTAGCTATCCCTTGACCAACTGTGGCGAAAGGACGGCAATCTTTAAGGCGGTTTCTGAAGGACAACGAGACTTTTCAGAATTGATTGTCTATGGTCAAACTGAAAAACCAATTTCGCCTTGCGGTGCTTGTCGCCAAGTCATGGTCGAATTTTTTAAACCAGATCTAAAGGTGACTCTAGTCGCCAAAGATAAAACGACGGTCGAGATGACGGTCGGGGAATTACTTCCATATTCCTTTACAGACTTGCATTAGTCTGCGTCACTCCTTGAGTGACAAGGTCCTTGTGACCAATCAATCCATACTTGCAACTTTGTTGCGCATCTTATTTAGGAGGTTCAGTAATGAACAAAAAACAATGGCTAGGCCTTGGTCTAGTTGCAGTAGCAGCATTTGGACTTGCTGCATGTGGTAATCGCTCTTCTCGTAACGCAGCTTCATCTTCTTCTGATGTGAAGACTAAAGCAGCTATCGTTACAGATACAGGTGGTGTTGATGATAAATCATTTAACCAATCAGCTTGGGAAGGTCTTCAAGCTTGGGGTAAAGAGCACAATCTTTCAAAAGATAATGGCTTTACTTACTTCCAATCAACAAGTGAAGCTGACTACGCTAACAACTTGAACCAAGCAGCTGGAAGCTACAACTTGATCTTTGGTGTTGGTTTTGCCCTTCACAACGCTGTTGAAGAAGCAGCAAAAGAACACGCAGATAAAAACTATGTTTTGATTGACGATGTGATTAAAGATCAAAAGAACGTTGTTAGCGTTACTTTCGCTGACAACGAAGCAGCTTACCTTGCTGGTGTAGCAGCTGCTAAAACTACAAAAACTAAACAAGTTGGTTTTGTAGGTGGTATGGAATCTGAAGTTATTTCTCGTTTCGCAGCTGGTTTCAAAGCTGGTGTTGAGTCAGTTGACCCATCTATCAAAGTACAAGTAGACTACGCTGGTTCATTTGGTGATGCCGCTAAAGGTAAAACAATCGCTGCGGCTCAATACGCTGCAGGTGCAGACGTTATCTACCAAGCAGCTGGTGGTACTGGAGCAGGTGTCTTCTCTGAAGCTAAATCATTGAACGAAAGTAAAAATGAAGACGAAAAAGTTTGGGTTATCGGTGTAGACCGTGACCAAGTTGATGAAGGTAAATACACTTCTAAAGACGGTAAAGAAGCTAACTTCGTACTTGCTTCTACATTGAAACAAGTTGGAACAACAGTTCAAGATATCTCAAACAAGGCTGAAAAAGGTGAATTCCCTGGTGGTCAAGTTATCGTTTACTCATTGAAGGATAAAGGTGTTGACTTGGCAGTAACTAACCTTTCTGAAGAAGGTAAAAAAGCTGTTGAAGATGCAAAAGCTAAAATCCTTGATGGTAGCATCAAAGTTCCTGAAAAATAATTGAAGGAAGTCATTTCTTAGGAAGCGGCCAGTGGCCGCTTCTTTAAAAATTGAGACAAATAGTTTTGTCTCAATAGAGCTTGCTAAATTTCTTTAGCAGGTTTTATTGAAACAAAATAAAACTCTGAAAGGAAGAGCACATGACACACGAAAATGTCATTGAGATGCGTGAAATTACCAAAGTTTTTGGTGAATTTGTTGCTAACGACAAGATTAACCTTGAACTTCGTAAAGGTGAAATTCATGCACTTTTAGGAGAAAATGGAGCTGGGAAGTCCACTCTTATGAACATGCTAGCAGGGCTTCTAGAACCAACTAGTGGTGAAATTGTGGTTAACGGTCAAGTTGTAAAACTAGACTCTCCGTCAAAAGCAGCTAGTCTAGGAATTGGAATGGTTCACCAGCACTTTATGTTGGTAGAAGCTTTCACTGTTGCTGAAAATATCATTTTAGGAAGCGAATTAACCAAAAATGGTGTCCTAGATATTGCTCGGGCAACTCGAGAAATTAACGAACTATCGGATCGTTATGGTCTTGCTGTGGATCCTACCGCCAAAGTAGCAGACATCTCTGTCGGTGCTCAACAACGTGTCGAAATTCTAAAGACACTATATCGTGGAGCTGATATCCTTATCTTTGACGAACCGACTGCCGTTTTAACGCCATCAGAAATTGATGAATTGATGGCTATCATGAAGAACTTGGTCAAAGAAGGTAAATCAATTATCTTGATTACCCATAAGCTGGATGAGATTCGTGCTGTATCTGACCGTGTTACAGTTATCCGTCGTGGTAAATCTATTGAAACAGTAGAGATTTTAGGAGCAACCAATGCTGACTTGGCAGAAATGATGGTAGGGCGTTCTGTTTCCTTTAAGACAGAGAAGCAAGCAGCTCAACCTAAAGAAGTCGTTCTATCAATTCAAGATTTGGTAGTCAATGAAAACCGTGGAGTTCCTGCAGTAAAAAATCTTTCTCTCGATGTTCGAGCGGGTGAGATTGTCGGTATTGCCGGGATTGATGGTAATGGACAGTCAGAATTAATCCAAGCTATCACTGGACTCCGTAAGATTGAGTCTGGTAGTGTGGAGTTGAAAGGCCAGTCTATCGTAGGTTTACACCCTCGCCAAATTACAGAAATGAGTGTGGGCCACGTTCCTGAAGACCGTCACCGTGATGGTTTGGTCTTGGAAATGATGATTTCTGAGAACATTGCTCTTCAAACCTACTATAAGGAACCTCTTAGCAAGAAGGGAATCTTAAATTACACCAATATCATCGGGTACGCTAAGCAATTAATGCAAGAATTCGATGTACGTGCTGCTAGTGAGATCGTTCCAGCCTCAGCTCTTTCTGGAGGAAATCAACAAAAAGCAATTATCGCTCGTGAAGTTGATCGAAATCCTGATCTCCTCATCGTCAGCCAACCAACTCGTGGTTTGGACGTCGGTGCCATTGAGTACATTCACAAACGCTTGATTCAAGAACGTGATAATGGAAAAGCTGTCCTCGTAGTCAGCTTTGAACTAGATGAGATTCTAAATGTCTCTGATAGAATTGCTGTTATCCATGATGGTAAGATTCAAGGGATTGTAACGCCAGAAACAACTAACAAGCAAGAGCTTGGAGTCTTGATGGCTGGTGGTGAATTGGAAAAGGAGAAGAGTGATGTCTAAAAAATTACAACAAATTTCGGTTCCCTTGATTTCTGTTATTTTAGGAATTCTACTCGGAGCCATCGTCATGTGGATTTTCGGTTACGATGCTATCTGGGGTTATGAAGAACTGTTCTACACCGCCTTTGGTAGCGTTCGAGGAATCGGTGAAATCTTCCGTGCCATGGGACCTTTGATTTTGATTGCTCTTGGATTTGCAGTTGCAAGTCGTGCTGGTTTCTTTAACGTCGGACTTCCAGGACAAGCTCTCGCAGGCTGGGTTATGAGTGGCTGGTTCGCTCTTTCTTTCCCGGATTTACCACGACCATTGATGATTCTTGCAACGATTGTAATCGCCTTAGTTGCGGGAGGAATTGTTGGTGCCATTCCTGGTATTTTAAGAGCCTACCTTGGGACATCTGAGGTTATCGTAACCATTATGATGAACTACATAGTTCTTTATGTGGGAAATGCCTTTATCCACCACTTCCCTAAAGAAATTATGCAGAGTACGGATTCTTCTATTCGTGTTAGTGCCAATGCAACTTACCAAACACCTTGGCTTGCTGAGTTAACAGGAAACTCTCGTATGAATATCGGGATTTTCTTTGCTATCATAGCAGTTGCAGTTATCTGGTTCTTGCTTAAGAAGACAACTCTCGGTTTTGAAATCCGTGCAGTTGGTCTCAATCCAAATGCTTCTGAATACGCAGGTATTTCAGCCAAACGTACCATTATTCTATCAATGATTATTTCTGGAGCCCTTGCAGGTCTTGGTGGCGCAGTAGAAGGACTTGGTACCTTCCAAAACGTCTACGTTCAAGGTTCATCATTAGCAATCGGATTTAACGGTATGGCAGTAAGTCTACTTGCTTCAAACTCACCAGTTGGAATTCTATTTGCAGCCTTCCTTTTCAGTGTTCTTCAAGTTGGAGCTCCTGGTATGAATGCTGCACAAGTACCATCTGAGCTTGTAAGTATCGTTACAGCCTCAATTATCTTCTTTGTCAGCGTTCACTACATTATCGAACGCTTTGTCAAACCAAGAAAACAACTTAAAGGAGGTAAATAAGGATGTCGATTACAACAATGTTAACCCTTATGGTTTCTTCAATGTTGATTTATGCAGCACCACTTATTTTCACAAGTATCGGAGGAGTTTTCTCCGAACGTGGTGGAGTTGTTAACGTTGGTCTTGAAGGAATCATGGTCATGGGTGCCTTTTCTGGAGTTGTTTTTAACCTTGAATTTGCTCAAGATTTGGGAGCACTAACTCCTTGGTTGGCTCTCCTAGTTGGTGGTTTAGTCGGAGCTGTCTTCTCACTTATTCACGCAGTGGCTACAGTTCATTTCCGTGCAGACCATGTTGTCAGTGGTACCGTACTTAACTTGATGGCGCCAGCCTTGGCAGTCTTCTTGGTAAAGGTGCTTTATAATAAGGGACAAACCGATAACTTAACGCAAACTTTTGGGCGTTTTGACTTTCCGGTATTAGCTAATATTCCTGTTATCGGAGATATCTTCTTCAAGTCAACTAGTCTACTAGGTTACCTAGCAATTGCTTTCTCATTCCTAGCTTGGTTTATCCTCTTTAAGACTCGCTTTGGGCTTCGCCTTCGTTCAGTTGGTGAACACCCACAAGCAGCAGATACTTTGGGGATCAATGTTTACAAGATGAGATATCTTGGAGTTGTGATTTCAGGTTTCCTTGGAGGAATCGGTGGAGCTATTTACGCTCAGTCAATTTCCGTTAACTTCTCAGTTACGACGATCGTTGGACCTGGATTTATCGCTCTTGCAGCTATGATTTTTGGTAAATGGAATCCTGTTGGTGCTATGCTTTCAAGTCTCTTCTTTGGACTATCACAAAGTTTGGCAGTTATCGGTTCTCAACTTCCTTTCTTGCAAGGAGTTCCAGCCGTTTACTTGCAAATCGCACCATATCTCTTGACTATTGTCGTCCTCGCTGCCTTCTTTGGTAAAGCTGTTGCGCCGAAGGCAGATGGTATCAACTATATCAAGTCTAAATAGCATAAAAAAACGTCAGTTGAAACTGACGTTTTATTTTTTTGGTTCTTGGTGTGTTATGTTAAGTCCCCAAGGAATGAGATTTTCTGTTTTATTTTGGATCCGTTTGATATTGTCCTTGTGGCGTACAATTACTAGACTTGCAAGACCAATAATAATTAAAGTAAAAAGTAGGTCATAACTACTCAAGATAAATCCAAAGAGAGGAAATAGAAGGACTCCAATAATCGCAGCAATAGCAGCAGAGATACTCGAGAGAGAAATCATACTTCCAAGATAAAGGATTCCAAAGAAAATGACTGCAAGGTAGAGGCAAAAGAGAGGAGCAAATCCAAAAATAACTCCTGCGCTGGTAGCGACAGCCTTGCCACCCTTGAATTTGGCAAAGATTGGGAAGGTGTGGCCAATGACTGCTAAAAGCCCATAGACGATTGGTGAAACTCCTTGTACATGGAAGATGAGTGGAAGTAGAGTGGCCAAAGTACCTTTAAAGAAATCAATTACAAAGGTTGCCATTCCAGCTTTCTTGCCTAGGATTCGGAAGGTATTGGTCGTTCCAGTATTACCAGATCCATGTTCTCTTAGATTGATGTTAAAGAAGATTTGTCCAATCCACAGTCCTGAAGGGATTGAACCTAATAAATAAGCTAAAATTAATAATACTATTGTCATCATGTTTCTATTATACCATGAAATAGGAGAGAAACGAAACTGAATCTGTTTACTAGCTGTGACATCTGATGCTTTGTCAAAGTTGATAAGTTTATCATTAGTACCATTTTTATTCAAAAATAAAGGCTAAAGTTTTAAAAATTCATGGAAATTTCTGAAAATCCTTGATTTTGTGTTTATTTATGCTATAATAGGAACAATTATTTTTAGGAGGTGGAATATGTCTTACTTATTTGAGATATTACCAAGTTTATTGAGCGGTGCAACAATGACTCTACAAGTTTTTGCATTGGTCTTACTTTTTTCAATCCCTTTAGGCATTTTGGTTGCCTTTTGCTTACAGGTCCATTGGAAACCCCTCCATTACATGATTGACATCTATATTTGGGTGATGCGTGGAACACCCTTGCTCTTGCAGTTAATCTTTATCTACTATGTTCTGCCAAGTATCGGAATTCGCCTTGACCGAGTACCAGCAGCCATTATTGCCTTCACGCTTAATTATGCAGCCTACTTTGCTGAAATTTTCCGGGGTGGGATTGCAACCATTCCTCAGGGGCAATATGAGGCAGCGAAAGTTTTAAAATTCAATCCTATCGATACCGTTCGCTACATTATCTTGCCACAGGTGACCAAGATTGTCCTACCAAGTGTATTTAACGAGGTTATGAGTTTGGTTAAGGATACTTCTTTGGTATATGCACTCGGTATTTCAGATTTAATCCTAGCTAGTCGTACTGCAGCCAATCGTGATGCTAGTTTAATTCCGATGTTTCTAGCAGGCGCTATCTATCTTCTTATGATTGGTATCGTTACGATTTTAGCTAAGAAACTTGAGAAGAAGTTCAGCTACTATAGATAGGAGGTTATCCATGTTAGAGTTAAGAAATATTAGCAAAAAATTTGGAAAAAAAGAAATTTTATCCAATTTCAGTTTAATAATTCCTGAAAAGCAAATTTTGGCCATCGTTGGACCTTCTGGTGGTGGGAAGACTACCTTGCTTAGAATGTTAGCTGGACTTGAAACCATTGATTCAGGTGAGATTTTTTATAATGGAGAATCCCTACCTTTGGATGAACTTGAAAAGCGTCACTTGTTAGGTTTTGTTTTTCAAGATTTTCAGCTTTTTCCTCACTTATCCGTTATGGAAAATTTGATTTTGTCGCCAATCAAGACTATGGGGATGTCTGAAGTAGATGCTAAGAAGAAGGCGGTAGAATTACTAACTCGTCTAGGTCTTGAAGCACACGCAGATGCTTATCCATACTCATTATCCGGTGGTCAAAAGCAACGGGTTGCCTTAGCACGCGCTATGATGATCGATCCAGAAGTAATTGGTTATGACGAACCAACTTCAGCCCTTGACCCAGAGTTACGTCTCGAGGTTGAAAAACTGATTTTACAAAATCGAGACTTAGGTATGACTCAGATTGTCGTGACCCACGATCTCCAGTTTGCAGAGAATATTGCTGATCAGATTCTCAAAGTAGAGCCTAAGTAGGAGGTGTCTATGAATCGAAAGAAAATCAGCCTTGTTTTGGTATTCTTTCTGGCTTTTTTCCTGGTAGGATGCACACAAAAAGCTAGCAATCCTAAAGTAGATAATTGGGAAAAATACCAACAACAAGGAACAATTACCATAGGATTTGACAATACTTTTGTTCCTATGGGATTTGAAGAAAAGAATGGGCAATATGTTGGATTTGATATTGATTTAGCCCAAGCCGTTTCTGAAAAACTTGGGTTCAAGCTACAGTTCCAACCCATTGATTGGGATATGAAGGAAACAGAACTTCAAAATGGGACCATTGATGCAATTTGGAATGGATATTCTGCGACGGATGAACGCCGTGAGAAGGTTGCTTTCACCATTCCTTACATGGAAAATCAGCAGGTTTTAGTTTCTAAGAAAACTCAAAATATCCATTTAGTGTCTGATATGAAAGGTAAGGTTTTGGGGGCTCAGGCAGGTTCTTCGGGTTATCTGGACTTTGAAGCGCAACCTGACTTTTTGAAAAATATCGTAAAAGATCAAAAAGCCAACCAATATCAAAGTTTTAATGAAGCTTTGATTGACTTGCCAAATGATCGGATTGATGCCCTTCTAATTGACCGTGTTTATGCCAACTATTATCTTAAAACTGAAGGAATTTTAGACCAGTATGAGATTTTCCCAGCTGGTTTTGAGAGTGAATCCTTTGCAGTTGGAGTAAGACCAGCTGATAAGACCTTGTTAGCAAATTTGAATAAAGCTTTTGTCGAGCTCTATCAAGAAGGAAAATTCCAAGAAATCAGCCAGAAATGGTTTGGCGAAGATGTGGCTACTAGCCAAATTAAAGGAAAAGAAAACTAAGATTTTGTCTTGGTTTCTTTTTTTGGTGAAGATGGACGATTTTTTGCTAAAAAGGACTTGGGAATAGGCTTTTTAACTAGAAAAACTTTGCAAAATCCTTAGAAAACCTGTAAAATAGAAAAGATGAACAAATAGGAGGTTCCTTGTGTCAAAAAAGGAAATCAATATTAACAATTATAATGATGACGCCATCCAGGTGCTAGAAGGGTTGGATGCGGTCCGTAAACGTCCAGGGATGTATATCGGATCGACAGACGGTGCTGGACTTCATCACCTAGTCTGGGAAATCGTGGATAATGCGGTTGACGAAGCCTTGTCTGGATTTGGTGATCGCATCGATGTGACGATTAATAAAGACGGTAGTTTAACGGTTCAAGACCATGGGCGTGGGATGCCAACTGGTATGCACGCTATGGGGATTCCGACAGTTGAGGTTATCTTTACTATCCTTCATGCTGGGGGAAAATTCGGACAAGGTGGTTACAAGACCTCTGGTGGTCTCCACGGGGTTGGATCTTCTGTTGTGAATGCCCTCTCTAGTTGGCTGGAAGTGGAAATTACGCGTGATGGTGCAGTCTACAAGCAACGTTTTGAAAATGGTGGGAAACCAGTAACAACTCTTGAAAAGGTTGGAACAGCACCTAAGTCTAATACAGGTACTAAAGTGACCTTTATGCCGGATGCTAGTATCTTTTCTACGACAGACTTCAAGTACAATACTATTTCAGAGCGTCTTAATGAGTCAGCCTTTCTCTTAAAAAATGTAACCCTGTCATTAACAGACAAACGAACAGATGAATCTATCGAATTCCACTATGAGAATGGGGTGCAGGACTTTGTTTCCTATCTCAACGAAGACAAGGAAACCTTGACACCAGTGCTTTACTTTGAAGGGGAAGACAATGGTTTCCAAGTAGAAGTAGCCCTCCAGTACAATGATGGATTTTCAGATAACATCTTGTCCTTTGTCAATAACGTCCGTACCAAAGACGGTGGAACGCACGAGACAGGACTTAAGTCAGCCATTACCAAGGTTATGAATGACTATGCCCGTAAGACGGGTCTTCTCAAAGAAAAGGATAAAAATCTTGAAGGATCCGATTACCGTGAAGGATTAGCGGCAGTTCTATCAATTCTCGTTCCTGAAGAACACTTGCAGTTTGAAGGACAGACTAAGGATAAACTAGGAAGTCCCCTTGCTCGTCCAGTTGTGGATGGGATTGTGGCTGATAAGTTGACCTTCTTCCTTATGGAAAATGGTGAACTGGCTTCCAATCTCATTCGTAAGGCTATCAAGGCTCGCGATGCTCGTGAAGCAGCACGTAAGGCGCGTGATGAGAGTCGTAATGGTAAGAAAAATAAGAAAGACAAGGGCTTGCTTTCAGGTAAATTAACACCAGCCCAGTCAAAGAATCCAGCTAAGAACGAGTTATATTTGGTCGAGGGGGACTCTGCCGGTGGATCTGCCAAACAAGGTCGTGACCGCAAGTTCCAGGCTATCTTGCCACTTCGAGGTAAGGTTATCAATACAGCTAAGGCTAAGATGGCAGATATCCTGAAAAACGAAGAAATCAACACCATGATTTATACAATTGGTGCTGGTGTAGGAGCAGATTTCTCTCTTGAAGATGCTAACTATGACAAGATCATTATCATGACTGATGCGGATACCGACGGGGCCCACATTCAAACTCTTCTCTTAACCTTCTTTTATCGTTATATGCGTCCGCTAGTCGAAGCTGGACATGTCTATATCGCCCTTCCTCCACTTTACAAGATGTCTAAAGGCAAAGGCAAGAAAGAAGAAGTGGCCTACGCTTGGACGGATGGCGAGCTAGAAGAACTTCGCAAGCAGTTCGGCAAAGGCGCTACCCTCCAACGCTACAAAGGTCTTGGTGAAATGAATGCGGACCAACTCTGGGAAACAACCATGAACCCAGAAACTCGTACCCTCATCCGTGTCACGATTGAAGACTTAGCACGCGCAGAACGTCGTGTTAATGTCCTCATGGGTGATAAGGTCGAACCACGTCGTAAGTGGATCGAAGATAATGTCAAGTTTACGCTGGAAGAAGCGACTGTGTTTTAAAAACTGTCAAGAGATACAAATGGAGAACAAGATATGTCTGAAAATCTAAGTGAAGAGCAAGTGAAAGAAGCTCTTGAAAGTGGTTATGCGCAATCTGAAGCATTATTAAACGATAAAGATGAATTAGATGATTTTTTGTATCGTTTGGAGCAAAAAATTAACGATATGCCATTTGTTGGAAAGAAATTTTCGATGATCCCAGTCATGATTTCTTTAGTGAAAAATTATGTTCAAGGGAAGTATACCACAGTTCCCTATGGGACAATATTAGCTGTTTTGAGTGCACTTGTTTATTTCCTTGCTCCCATTGATATTATTCCAGATTTCATTCCCCTAGCAGGTTACTTAGATGATATGGCGGTTCTGGGACTTTGTATGAATATGGTCAGCATTGATATCGAAACTTATGAAAAATGGCGTCAAGCTCAAGGATTGATTTAGGCTAATGGTTCACTGTTATTTTTAGTTTTTATAAGAAGGGTAAAATTATGTTCAGTATATTGTTTGATTCTCCTTTTCTCTTTGTAGTCTTAGCTTTAGGCGCGATTATGTTTGCAATTGCCAAGCAAGAGAAACCAGAGCAAAGCCGTTACCTAAACTTTTTATTATTGACCCTAGTGACTTTTGGTGTGATACTATTTGATAATCCATTTAAATCATATCTTTATGCAGGATTGCTATTTTATGTTTATGTCGTCTATATTTTCATACCTGCCAGTCTAGTTTTTGGTTTTATATCTATTTATAAAAGCAAAAGACATCTACAATATTACCCTAGTAACTATTCAAAAATTCTAAAAATCAATGCACGAATCTTGATGATTTTATCAATCGTGAATCTTTTAATGCTACTGATGCAATCAGAAATAGGAATTATTATTTTGGTACCAATTGTCGGCATCAGTTCGATTATTCAATTTATCTATGGAGAACTTGAAAGTAAAAGGGTGCAGAATCTTCAACAACAAAAGCAAGAAGATGTTCCTAACCCTGGCTCAATTTCAAACGACGGTGACATAGATGAGAACTGAAACAGAAATACTAAATTTGCTCTTGCAAGTTGCGAAGACCTTAAAAGTCGAGGCTGTTGCTTTATCGGGTTCTAGAACAAATGACCAAGCTCCAAAAGATGAATTTCAAGACTATGATGTTGTTTATCTTGTTGATAATCTTGAAAACCTAATTTCAGACTTGTCTTGGCTGGATCAGTTTGGCAATCGTCTGATTGAGCAGCATAATAATCTAGGAAACCGTCGTCTTTACCTCATGCTTTGAAGATAGCAATCGTATCGATTTGACTCTTTGTCCTAAAGAACACATTCAAGAATGGGTGGACAGTGAAGCAGAATTCACTATTTTAGAAGATCCAGAAAATTTATTTGAACCTTTTTTCCCAAATCCAGAGCGTTACTGGATAACCTCAGCTACTGAAACGGATTTTGAAAAAGCCTGCAATGAATTTTGGTGGGTGTCAGCATATGTGGTCAAAGGAATCTGTCGCAAGCAAGTCATCTATGCGACTGACCATCTCAACGCTATCCGTTGTCGCTATAAAAAACGCAAACCTGCCATGAAGGTAACGGAAGCAGTGGGGAGTGTTAATTAAGTCTGACAGATTTGGAGGAATAGAAGATGATTATCAGACCTGCAAGCAGAAAAGATTGTCAAGCTATTTATAGCCTTTATCAAAGTGAAAAATGGCTTTCTTTTACAGAGGAAAAAGTGACATTTCTATTTTCAACAAATCTGTCTCATTACTTGGTGCTTGAAGAGGACCAGAAAATCCTCGGCTTTGTCCGTTATCTGACGGATGAAGTGCTGACGACCTTTTTAGCTGAAATAATTATTGATAAATCCCACCGCAGAAAAGGACTGGGACAGCAGCTAATTGAGGAGATCCACAAAAAATATCCTTTGACACGGATTGAATTAATATCTGAAGCAGATGGCTTTTATCGGGCAATAAGTTTTAAGCCTGTTGGTACAGGATTTAGAAAATCTGAATGAAAGGAGACAGCCAATGACGCTTGACAACAAACTGGGTCTGACAAATTCGCTTGAACTAGCCAAGATGCTTATGCGACGGAGGCTGCCCAAGCCTGTCTAGACTTTGCTTTTCAGCAAGCTAGCTTGTCAAAAGTTTACTCTTTTACATCCTTATTCAATCAACTTTCGCAAAAAGTCATGCAAAAACTGAGCATGGAATTTGTCAAAGAATTTGATGATGAAAAATTTCCAGCAGACAGTCCGCTTTATAGACATGTCCTCTACAGAATCAAGAGTTTCCACTAAAAAGGCAGGTATTCCCATGAGAACTGAAACCGAGATGTTTGATGTGATTTTGCAAACCGCAAAAGTGCTACAGGTCGATGCAGTCGCCATTTCCGGCTCGCGGACAAACCCAAAGGCTCCCAAGGACGAGTTCCTAGACTATGATGTAGTCTATATCGTGGAGGATTTGGATGGTCTGATAGCCGACCTTTCTTGGTTGGACCAGTTCGGCAAACGTATCATTGAGCAAGAGGTTACTCTTGGACATCGCCGTCTTTACCTCATGCTCTTTGAAGACGGTAACCGTATTGATTTGACTCTCTGTCCTAAAGTGCATATCAAGGAGTGGGTAGAAAGCGAAGCAGATTTCACAGTGCTAGAGGACACCAAGGGCTTATTTGCGCCTTATTCTTCAAATCCTCAGCGTTACTGGAAAAGTCCAGCTAGTGAGATTGATTTTGAAAAAGCCTGCAATGAATTTTGGTGGGTGTCAGCTTACGTGGTTAAAGGAATTTGTCGCAAGCAAGTCATCTATGCGACAGACCATCTCTACGGTATTTGTCAGCAAGAACTCTTGAAAGTCTTGGCCTGGCAGGTGGCAAGTGATAGGGGAAAGGTCGATATCGGTAAAAACTACAAGTATCTTTTCCGGTATTTACCTACAGAGAAAGAGAAGGAATTCTCTTCTCTCCTTGATTTTTCAAGTATAGACAAAATCACTCAGTCATTATTGGCTACTATGAATCTCTTTCATAGAGAAGCGCAAGATTTAGCCAAGAAGATGGGCTTTGACTATGATAGGGAAGTAGCTGAGCAGATGATTCAGTATGCTGAGTCAAAACTTCCTGATTACTAAGAAAATAAAGAACTCTATTTATCAATTTAAACTACAGAAAGGATAATTTGGTTACTAGAGGTTACTGAACACGGGACTAATTTCTGTAATATATCCTTTTTCTACATAAAACTACTCTACATTTTTTGAAAGGAGTTGAACACGCCCTAAATGCTATGTGAAAAAGATAAATTCTCTTTTGAGCATCGCTCACTGTAAGAATTTCCTATTTTCACTTTGCATTTTACGGGCTTTGTATCCTATATGAGTAATATCCAAAATATGTCCTTGGAGGACATCATGGGAGAGCGCTTTGGGCGTTATTCCAAATACATCATTCAAGACCGGGCTTTGCCAGACATTCGGGATGGATTGAAGCCGGTTCAGCGCCGTATTCTGTATTCGATGAATAAGGATGGCAATACTTTTGACAAGAGCTACCGTAAGTCGGCCAAGTCAGTCGGGAACATTATGGGTAATTTCCACCCACATGGAGATTCTTCTATCTATGATGCCATGGTCCGTATGTCTCAGGACTGGAAAAACCGTGAGATTCTGGTTGAAATGCATGGTAACAATGGTTCCATGGACGGAGATCCACCTGCGGCTATGCGTTATACGGAAGCTCGTTTATCTGAGATTGCAGGCTATCTCCTTCAGGATATCGATAAAAAGACAGTTCCCTTTGCTTGGAACTTTGACGATACCGAGAAAGAGCCGACGGTTTTACCAGCAGCCTTTCCAAACCTCTTAGTCAATGGTTCAACCGGGATTTCAGCTGGTTATGCCACAGATATTCCACCGCATAATTTGGCAGAGGTTATTGATGCGACAGTCTACATGATTGATCACCCAACTGCCAAGGTAGATAAGTTGATGGAATTCTTGCCTGGACCAGACTTTCCTACAGGAGCAATTATCCAAGGCCGTGATGAGATCAAGAAAGCCTATGAAACTGGTAAGGGGCGCGTGGTCGTTCGTTCTAAGACTGAAATTGAGAAGCTAAAAGGTGGTAAGGAACAAATCGTTATAACTGAGATTCCCTATGAGATTAATAAGGCTAACTTGGTCAAGAAAATCGATGAAGTTCGTGTCAATAACAAGGTAGCAGGTATCGCTGAGGTTCGGGATGAGTCTGACCGTGACGGTCTTCGTATTGCTATCGAACTCAAGAAAGATGCGAATACTGAGCTTGTTCTCAACTACCTTTTCAAGTATACTGACCTACAAATCAACTACAACTTCAACATGGTGGCTATTGACAATTTCACACCTCGTCAGGTTGGAATTGTGCCAATATTGTCTAGCTATATTGCCCACCGTCGTGAGGTCATCTTGGCACGTTCTCGCTTTGATAAGGAAAAGGCTGAAAAACGTCTCCATATCGTGGAAGGTTTGATTCGTGTCATCTCTATTTTAGATGAAGTCATTGCTCTTATTCGTGCTTCTGAGAACAAGGCTGATGCCAAGGAAAACCTCAAGGTCAGTTATGATTTTACTGAAGAGCAGGCTGAAGCTATTGTTACCTTGCAATTATACCGTTTGACCAATACAGACGTAGTTGTCTTGCAGGAAGAAGAAGCAGAACTTCGCGAAAAAATTGCTATGCTTGCAGCCATCATCGGTGACGAACGGACTATGTACAATCTCATGAAAAAAGAACTTCGTGAGGTCAAGAGACAGTTTGCGACACCTCGTTTGAGTTCTTTAGAAGATACAGCAAAAGTCATCGAGATTGATACAGCTAGCCTTATCGCGGAAGAAGATACTTACGTCAGCGTGACTAAGGCAGGTTACATCAAGCGTACTAGTCCTCGTTCTTTCGCAGCTTCTACCTTAGAAGAAATTGGGAAACGAGATGATGACCGTTTGCTATTTGTACAATCAGTTAAAACCACTCAACACCTCTTAATTTTTACAACGCTTGGGAATGTCATTTACCGACCAGTCCATGAGTTGTCAGATATTCGTTGGAAGGATATCGGGGAGCACTTGAGTCAAACAATTACAAACTTTGAAACCAATGAAGAAGTGCTCTATGTTGAAGTTGTGGATCAGTTTGAGGATGCGACAACCTACTTTGCAGCGACTCGCCTTGGACAAATCAAACGAGTAGAACGCAAAGAATTCTCTCCATGGAGAACCTATCGTTCTAAGTCTGTCAAGTATGCTAAGTTGAAGGACGATACTGACCAGGTTGTAGCTATTGCACCAATCAAGCTTGATGATGTTTTATTGATTAGTAAAAATGGCTATGCCCTTAGATTTAATATCGAAGAGGTTCCAGTTGTTGGAGCCAAGGCTGCAGGGGTCAAAGCTATGAACTTGAAAGCAGATGATGAGCTTCAATCTGCCTTTATCTGCAATACTTCATCCTTCTATCTATTAACGCAACGTGGAAGTTTGAAACGTGTTTCAACAGAAGAAATTCCAGCAACCAGTCGTGCTAAGCGTGGCCTTCAGGTTCTTAGAGAATTGAAGAACAAGCCACATCGTGTCTTCTTGGCTGGAGCAGTCTCAGAACAAGGATTTATCGGAGATCTCTTTAGTACAGAAGTAGAAGATGGCGAACAAACTCTTGTTATTCAATCAAATAACGGAACAATTTACGAGTCAATCCTGCAAGATTTGAATCTATCAGAGCGTACTAGCAACGGAAGCTTTATCTCAGATACCATTTCTGATGAAGAAGTATTTGATGCTTATCTTAAAGAAATCTTCAGAGAAGATAAAGAAAATTAAAAAGAAAATCAGTTCTAGTGACTGATTTCTTTTTAGTAATAAATTTTCAGAAAATTACAAATAAAACTTGAAATTTTAGGAGAAAAGTGTAGAATAGAACACATAGTTTTGATTAGAATAAAGGAGAAAAATATGACAGTTGCAATTGATTGGGAAAATCTCGGTTTTGCCTATATGAAACTACCTTATCGTTATATAGCTTATTATAAAAATGAACAATGGACTCAAGGAGAATTAACGGAGGATGCAACTTTGCATATCTCCGAATCATCTCCAAGTCTTCACTATGGACAGCAAGCATTTGAAGGATTAAAAGCCTATCGTACAAAGGATGGCAGTGTTCAACTCTTCCGTCCGGATGAAAATGCCAAACGTCTGCAACGTACCTGTGATCGTCTCTTGATGCCACAAATTCCAACAGAAATGTTTGTAGAAGCATGTAAAGCAGTTGTTCGTGCAAATGAAGAATATGTACCACCATATGGAACTGGCGGAACCCTTTACCTCCGCCCACTCTTGATTGGTGTTGGAGATATCATTGGGGTAAAACCAGCTGAGGAGTATATTTTTACCATCTTTGCCATGCCAGTTGGGAACTATTTCAAGGGTGGTTTGACACCGACTAATTTCTTAATTCAAGATGAATATGACCGTGCGGCGCCACATGGTACGGGAGCAGCTAAGGTTGGAGGTAACTATGCAGCTAGTCTTCTGCCTGGAAAAATGGCTAAATCACGTAATTTTTCAGATGTTATTTACCTTGACCCAGCTACACACACCAAGATAGAAGAAGTAGGTTCAGCGAACTTCTTTGGAATTACAGCTGATAATGAGTTTATAACGCCCTTAAGTCCGTCAATCTTGCCATCTATTACTAAGTATTCTTTACTTTATTTGGCAGAACATCGTTTGGGAATGACACCCATTGAAGGAGATGTGCCAATTGACAGCCTTGATCGATTTGTAGAAGCAGGGGCCTGCGGAACTGCAGCAGTGATCTCACCAATTGGGGGGATTCAACATGGTGATGATCTTCATGTGTTCTATAGCGAAACAGAAGTTGGGCCAGTAACACGCAGACTTTATGATGAACTCACAGGTATCCAATTCGGTGATATTGAAGCACCCGAAGGATGGATTGTAAAGGTCGAGTAAAAGACTAAATATGTAAGAAACTCTATAGCGGTTGTAACAGCTGATATAGAGTTTTTTCTTGCTAGATTAGGGAATTTCTTGTACAATAGAAAACATGAAAAGAGGTAGAGTATGAGTAAAAAAGATAAAAAAATTGAAATCCAATTAACTGATGCAACTGTATTAGTTGGGAAAGAAAAATATGATGGTTATACTTTAACTATTGGGAAAAAGATTATTGGTGAAATTGCCGAATTAGATAACCAATTTGCCATTATTAAGAACGGAAATGTCGACAGTTTTTACAAGAAACTTGAAAAAGCTGTAGAAGTATTGATTGAAAACTACAATTTAGCAAAATAGTGCTTGTTTTTTGTAAATTTTCATGATATAATAGACTTTGTTGATTGTCGGAGAGATAGCGAAGAGGCTAAACGCGGCGGACTGTAAATCCGCTCCTTCGGGTTCGGGGGTTCGAATCCCTCTCTCTCCATATCACTATTGGGGTATAGCCAAGCGGTAAGGCAAGGGACTTTGACTCCCTCATGCGTTGGTTCGAATCCAGCTACCCCAGTTCTTAGGTAATAAATTCAAGATAAAAGTAAAAATATCTTAGGGTATTTTATTTTTATAATTGAAAGACGTGAACGATATGAACATGTCCTTGCGGGTGCTTAGGAAAAAAATTATAAGTATGTCAAGCTAAAGAAAAAGCTTGATTGTTGGAGGATTTTTTAGATGAACGAATTTGAAGATTTGCTAAATAGCGTTAGCCAAGTTGAACCTGGTGATGTTGTTAGTGCTGAAGTATTGACAGTAGATGCTACTCAAGCTAACGTTGCAATCTCTGGAACTGGTGTTGAAGGTGTCTTGACTCTTCGCGAATTGACAAACGATCGCGATGCAGATATCAATGACTTTGTAAAAGTAGGTGAAGTATTGGATGTTCTTGTACTTCGTCAAGTAGTTGGTAAAGATACTGATACAGTAACATACCTTGTATCTAAAAAACGCCTTGAAGCTCGCAAAGCATGGGACAAACTTGTAGGACGCGAAGAAGAAGTTGTTACAGTTAAAGGAACTCGCGCTGTTAAAGGCGGACTTTCAGTTGAATTTGAAGGCGTACGTGGATTTATCCCAGCTTCTATGTTGGATACTCGTTTCGTACGTAACACTGAGCGTTTTGTAGGTCAAGAATTTGAAGCTAAAATCAAAGAAGTTGACGCTAAAGAAAACCGCTTCATCCTTTCACGTCGTGAAGTTGTAGAAGCAGCTACAGCAGCAGCTCGTGCTGAAGTATTTGGTAAATTGGCTGTTGGTGATGTTGTAACTGGTAAAGTTGCACGTATCACAAGCTTTGGTGCTTTCATCGACCTTGGTGGTGTTGACGGATTGGTTCACTTGACTGAATTGTCACACGAACGTAACGTTTCACCAAAATCAGTTGTAACTGTTGGTGAAGAAGTTGAAGTGAAGATCCTTGATCTTAACGAAGAAGAAGGACGCGTATCACTTTCACTTAAAGCTACAACACCTGGACCATGGGATGGCGTTGAGCAAAAATTGGCTAAAGGTGACGTTGTAGAAGGAACAGTTAAACGTTTGACTGACTTCGGTGCATTTGTTGAAGTATTGCCAGGTATCGATGGTCTTGTTCACGTATCACAAATTTCACACAAACGTATTGAGAATCCAAAAGAAGCTCTTACTGTGGGACAAGAAGTAACTGTTAAAGTTCTTGATGTTAACGCAGATGCAGAACGTGTATCACTTTCTATCAAAGCTCTTGAAGAACGTCCAGCTCAAGAAGAAGGACAAAAAGAAGAAAAACGCGCTCCACGTCCACGTCGTCCAAAACGTCAAGAAAAACGTGACTTTGAACTTCCTGAAACTCAAACAGGATTCTCAATGGCTGACTTGTTCGGAGACATCGAACTTTAATTCATTCGAATATGAACAAAATCCTTTGTTTTTAAAACAAGGGATTTTTCTTTTTTCTACTAGTATTTTTTGATATAATGGTTCTATGTTATATTCAGAAAAAGAAGTGCTTTATCAAACACTTAATGAACAGCTCTCTTTTCTTTTAGAAGGAGAGACCAATGTTTTGGCTAATTTATCCAATGCCAGTGCTCTGCTAAAAATAACTTTTCCCAATACTGTTTTTGCAGGTTTTTATTTGTTTGATGGAAACGAACTTATTTTAGGTCCTTTTCAAGGTGGTGTTTCTTGTGTGAGAATTGCTCTTGGTAAAGGTGTTTGTGGAGAATCAGCAGCTAGCCGTCAAACGGTTATTGTTGGAGATGTAAAGACCTATCCTAACTATATTTCTTGCGATAGTAAAGCACTCAGTGAAATTGTTTTGCCGATGGTAAAAAATAGTCATCTTCTGGGTGTCTTGGATTTGGATTCGTCTGTCCTTGATGATTATGATGAAATTGATCAGAAGTATTTAGAAGAGTTTGTATCTATTCTGCTAGATAAAACTGTATGGAACTTTTCAATGTTTGAGGAGAAAGTGTAATGTATCAGGCCCTTTATCGAAAATATAGAAGCCAGACTTTTTCACAGCTAGTGGGTCAAGAGATTGTCGCAAAAACTCTTAAACAAGCTGTTGAACAGGAAAAAATAAGCCACGCCTATCTATTTTCAGGACCTCGTGGAACTGGTAAGACTAGTGTTGCTAAGATTTTTGCTAAGGCTATGAACTGTCCTAATCAAGTTGCAGGGGAACCTTGTAATAACTGCTATATTTGTCAGGCTGTCACAGATGGTAGTTTGGAAGATGTTATCGAAATGGATGCTGCATCTAACAATGGAGTTGACGAGATTAGAGATATCCGTGACAAGTCTACCTATGCTCCGAGTGTTGCCCACTATAAAGTTTATATCATCGATGAAGTTCATATGCTCTCGACGGGTGCTTTTAATGCACTTTTGAAAACACTGGAAGAACCAACACCAAATGTAGTCTTTATTCTGGCAACGACAGAACTCCATAAGATTCCTGCGACAATTTTATCAAGAGTTCAGCGCTTTGAGTTTAAATCCATTAAAACTCAGGATATACGAAATCATATCTTCCATATTTTGGAAAAGGAAGGAATTGATTATGAGACTGAAGCTGTTGAAATTATTGCGAGAAGAGCTGAAGGTGGTATGCGTGATGCTTTATCAATTTTAGATCAAGCTTTAAGTCTTACCAATGATGATAAATTGACAACAGCCGTTTCAGAGGAAATTACTGGAACCATTAGTCTTAGCGCCTTGGACGACTACGTAGCTGCATTGGCTCAAAAAGATGTTACCCGTGCTTTAGAAAATCTGCAAGTGATTTTTGAGAATGGGAAGAGCATGACACGTTTTGTAACGGATTTGCTACAATACTTACGAGATATTTTGATTGTCCAGACGGGTGGAGAAAACACTCACCATAGCCAAACATTTAAGGATAACTTATCTCTATCACAGGATCTCCTATTTGAAATGATTACCATAGCTACTAGAAGTCTAGCTGATATGAAGGCCAGTCTTCAGCCTAAGATTTATGCTGAAATGATGACCATTCGCCTAGCAGAGCTTGAAGTTAAACCAGCTTTATCAGGTCAAGTAGCAGATGAATTAGCTTCGCTTAGGGATGAAGTGGCACGTTTGAAACAGGCTCTTTCTAATTCTGGATCAAGTTTAAAACCAACAGCATCACCAGTAAGTAAACAGTCTGGCAGTAAGTCTGTTTATCGTGTGGATCGTAACAAAGTTTACTCTATTCTTCAAGAAGCTGTTGAAAGCCCTGATTTAGCTCGCCAAAATCTAGTCCGTCTTCAAAATGCATGGGGAGAAGTTATTGAAAGTTTATCTGGTCCTGATAAGGCACTTTTAGCCGGTTCCCAACCTGTTGCGGCCAATGAACGTCATGCTATTCTCGCCTTTGAATCCAATTTCAATGCTGGACAGACAATGAAACGTGATAATCTCAACACAATGTTTGGCAATATCCTTAGTCAAGCAGCAGGATTTTCTCCTGAGATTCTTGCTATTTCTATTGAAGAATGGAAAGAAGTTCGAGCAGACTTTTCAGCTAAGGCTAAATCGTCTCAAGGGCAAACTATCAAGGAAGATATTGAGGAGTCAGTACTCCCTCAAGGTTTTGAATTTTTAGCAGATAAAGTAACCATAACAGAAGACTAGACATTTTAAGAATAAGACTATGAATAGACAACAATTTATCATTATGGCCCTGTTTACAGCTGCTGAGACTTATTATTTTAATGAATCAGTCATGGAACAACGCTATATCGTGGCCTTACTTTGGGCTATTTTGATCCTGAGAAATTTTCGTGTCTCTTATATTATGGGAAAAATTATCAATGCCATAGATGACCATATTCAAAGGAAAAAGTAGCGCTTACATTCTAGACAAAATAAAAGCCTTTCAGGCTTTTTTTTGCTATACTAGTAAGAGTATACATACATTAAGAAAGGAATTAAGATGTCAGTAATTGAGATTAAAGATCTTCATGTTGAAATTGAAGGTAAGGAAATTTTGAAGGGGGTTAATTTAACCCTTAAAACAGGAGAGATTGCAGCTATCATGGGACCAAATGGGACTGGTAAATCAACTCTTTCTGCAGCTATCATGGGAAACCCTAACTATGAAGTAACCAAAGGTGAGGTTCTATTTGACGGAGTGAACATTCTTGAGTTAGAAGTTGATGAGCGTGCTCGTATGGGACTTTTCCTTGCTATGCAATATCCATCAGAAATTCCTGGAATTACAAATGCTGAATTTCTTCGTGCAGCTATGAATGCTGGTAAAGAAGATGACGAAAAAATTTCAGTGCGTGATTTCATCACTAAATTGGATGAGAAAATGGAATTGCTTAACATGAAAGAAGAAATGGCTGAGCGTTACCTCAATGAAGGTTTTTCTGGAGGTGAAAAGAAACGTAATGAAATTCTTCAACTGTTGATGTTGGAACCAACATTTGCACTTTTGGATGAGATTGACTCTGGTCTTGATATTGATGCCCTTAAAGTTGTTTCTAAAGGTGTTAATGCTATGCGTGGTGAAGGCTTCGGTGCCATGATTATTACTCACTACCAACGTCTCCTTAACTACATTACACCTGATGTGGTGCATGTAATGATGGATGGTCGTGTAGTGCTTTCTGGTGGTCCTGAATTGGCAGCGCGTTTGGAACGTGAAGGATACGCAAAATTAGCTGAAGAACTTGGCTATGACTACAAGGAAGAATTGTAATTCCCTCGTATCTTTTAGGAGAAGTAAATGACTAAAGAGAATATTAAACTTTTTTCAGAAATGCACGCCGAACCAAGCTGGTTATCAGACCTCCGTCTAAAAGCTTTTGATAAAATCGAGAGTTTGGAATTACCAGTCATTGAACGTGTGAAATTTCATCGTTGGAACCTGGGTGATGGAACGATTTCGGAGAATGAACCAACAGCAAATGTTCCAGATTTTACAGCTATTGACAATCAGTTGAAATTGGTACAATTAGGTACTCAAACAGTCTTTGAGCAAATTCCAGTTGAGTTGGCTGAACAAGGAGTGGTCTTTACAGACTTCCATTCAGCTTTAGAAGAAATTCCAGAACTCGTAGAAGAATTCTTCATGTCATCAGTCAAATACGATGACGACAAATTGGCAGCCTACCACACAGCATACTTTAACAGTGGCGCTGTTCTCTATATTCCAGACAATGTAGAAATCACAGAACCAATCGAAGGAATTTTCTACCAAGATAGTGATAGTGATGTGCCATTTAACAAGCATATTCTGATCATTGCTGGTAAAAACTCTAAAATTAACTATCTCGAACGTCTTGAGTCACGTGGAGAAGGTAGTGCTAAGGCAACTGCCAATATCACAGTTGAAGTGATTGCACGTTCTGGTGCTCAAGTGAAGTTTGCGGCGATTGACCGTCTTGGTGAGAATGTCACTGCCTACATTAGCCGTCGTGGTAAATTAGGCAACGATGCAAGTATTGACTGGGCCATCGGTGTTATGAACGAAGGAAATGTTGTTGCTGACTTTGATAGTGATTTGATTGGAAATGGTAGCCATGCAGACCTTAAGGTTATTGCTCTATCAAGTGGTCGTCAGGTGCAAGGAATTGATACTCGAGTGACTAACTACGGTTGTAACTCTATCGGTAATATTCTTCAACATGGGGTTATCCTTGAAAAAGCAACCTTGACCTTCAACGGTATCGGACACATCATCAAGGGTGCTAAGGGAGCAGACGCCCAACAAGAGAGCCGTGTTCTCATGCTCTCAGACCAGGCTCGTTCAGATGCTAACCCAATCCTTTTAATTGATGAAAATGATGTTACTGCAGGACACGCAGCTTCTATTGGACAAGTAGATCCTGAAGACATGTACTACCTCATGAGTCGTGGTTTGGATAAAGCGACTGCGGAACGCCTGGTTGTCCGTGGTTTCCTTGGATCTGTGATCGTTGAGATTCCAGTCAAGGAAGTTCGTGATGAAATGATTGCAACCATCGAAGAAAAATTATTAAAACGCTAAGGTGAATTTAATGTTAGATGCAGAAGCTATTCGAAAGGATTTTCCGATTTTAGACCAGATTGTCAATGACGAACCTCTGGTTTATTTGGACAATGCTGCGACGACACAAAAACCACTAGCTGTTCTGGAAGCAATTAATCACTACTATGAAGAGGACAATGCCAATGTTCACCGTGGTGTTCATACCTTGGCTGAAAGGGCGACAGCATCTTATGAAGCCGCTCGTGAAACCATTCGTAACTTTATCAATGCTGAGTCGACAAAAGAAGTGCTCTTTACCAGAGGTACGACAACTAGTCTCAACTGGGTTGCACGTTACGCAGAAGAAATCTTGACTGAGGGAGACCAGGTCTTGATTTCAGTCATGGAACACCATTCCAATATTATTCCATGGCAGGAAGCTTGCCGAAAGACTGGGGCAGAGCTTGTTTATGTATATCTCAAAGATGGAGCTCTGGATATGGATGACTTGCATTCTAAATTGACTGACAAAGTTAAATTTGTTTCACTAGCTCACGCATCAAACGTTCTTGGAGTGGTTAATCCTATCAAAGAAATCACACAAATGGCTCACCAAGTTGGAGCCATCATGGTAGTTGATGGAGCACAATCAACGCCCCATATGAAGATTGATGTCCAGGAGTTGGATGTGGACTTCTTTGCCTTTTCAGGTCACAAGATGGCTGGCCCTACTGGTATCGGTGTTCTCTATGGCAAAGAAAAGCATCTTGAACAAATGTCACCAGTTGAATTTGGTGGTGAGATGATTGATTTTGTCTATGAGCAATCTGCTAGTTGGAAGGAGTTACCTTGGAAATTCGAGGCTGGAACTCCTAATATGGCAGGGGCGATTGGACTTGCTGCTGCAGTAGATTATCTTGAAAATCTTGGCATGGACGTCATTGAAGTCCATGAACAAGAATTAATCGCATACGTTTATCCAAAATTACAGGCAATTGAGGGATTGACCATTTACGGTTCGCAAGATTTGGCTCAACGTTCAGGTGTCATTTCCTTTAATCTAGGTGACCTTCATCCTCACGACCTCGCGACAGCTCTAGATTATGAAGGAGTAGCAGTCAGAGCAGGTCACCATTGTGCGCAACCTTTGCTCCAGTATTTGGACGTTCCAGCAACAGCTCGTGCTAGTTTTTATATCTACAATACCAAGGCAGATTGCGACAAGTTAGTCGATGCCTTACAAAAGACAAAGGAGTTTTTCAATGGCACTTTCTAAACTAGATAGCCTTTATATGGCAGTGGTAGCAGACCATTCGAAAAATCCCCATCACCAAGGGAAGCTAGAAGATGCTGAACAAATCAGTCTCAATAATCCTACCTGTGGTGATGTCATCAATCTCTCTGTCAAGTTTAACGCTGAAGATTGCTTGGAAGATATCGCTTTTCTAAATTCAGGTTGTACTATTTCAACTGCCTCTGCCAGTATGATGACGGATGCAGTTCTAGGTAAGACAAAGCAAGAGATTTTAGAATTAGCAACTATTTTTTCAGAAATGGTTCAAGGTCAAAAAGATGATAGACAAGACAGTCTTGGAGATGCAGCTTTCTTATCTGGTGTAGCTAAATTCCCACAAAGAATTAAGTGTGCAACCTTAGCTTGGAATGCTCTCAAAAGAACAATTGAAAATCAAGAAGATAAATAAGAAACATAAAAACACATAATGAAAGAAAGGATATTATGGCTGAAGAAAGAGTAGAACCAAAACCAATCGATCTTGGTGAATATAAATTTGGTTTCCATGATGATGTGCAACCAATCTTATCAACAGGTAAAGGATTGAACGAAGGGGTTATTCGTGAATTGTCCGCTGCTAAGGGTGAGCCTGAGTGGATGTTAGAATTTCGATTGAAATCTTACGAAACCTTTAAAAAAATGCCTATGCAAACTTGGGGAGCAGACTTGTCAGAGATTGATTTTGATGACTTGATTTACTACCAAAAACCATCTGATAAACCAGCTCGTTCATGGGATGATGTACCTGAAAAGATTAAAGAAACCTTTGAACGTATTGGGATCCCAGAAGCTGAACGTGCTTATCTAGCTGGAGCTTCTGCCCAGTATGAGTCAGAAGTAGTTTACCATAACATGAAGGAAGAATTTGAGAAGTTAGGCATTATCTTTACAGATACAGATTCTGCCCTCAAGGAATACCCTGACTTGTTTAAACAATACTTCGCTAAGCTTGTACCACCAACAGATAATAAGTTGGCAGCCTTAAACTCAGCAGTATGGTCAGGTGGAACCTTTATCTACGTACCAAAAGGAGTCAAGGTAGATATTCCGCTTCAAACCTACTTCCGTATCAATAATGAAAATACTGGACAGTTTGAACGTACTCTGATTATCGTTGATGAGGGAGCAAGTGTCCACTACGTAGAAGGATGTACAGCGCCAACATATTCAAGCAACAGCTTGCATGCTGCTATTGTAGAAATCTTTGCTTTGGACGGAGCATATATGCGTTATACGACTATTCAAAACTGGTCTGATAATGTCTATAACTTGGTAACAAAACGCGCTAAGGCTCAAAAAGATGCTACTGTTGAGTGGATTGATGGGAACTTGGGTGCCAAAACAACTATGAAATATCCATCTGTATACTTAGATGGAGAAGGAGCGCGTGGTACCATGCTTTCTATTGCCTTTGCTAATGCAGGGCAACACCAGGATACTGGTGCCAAGATGATCCACAATGCACCGCATACTAGTTCATCTATCGTATCTAAGTCTATCGCTAAAGGTGGCGGTAAGGTAGACTACCGTGGACAAGTAACCTTTAACAAGAACTCTAAGAAATCTGTTTCTCACATTGAGTGTGATACTATTATCATGGATGACTTGTCTGCATCTGACACAATTCCGTTTAATGAAATTCATAACTCGCAAGTTGCTTTGGAGCACGAAGCTAAGGTTTCTAAGATTTCAGAAGAACAACTTTACTACCTCATGAGTCGTGGATTATCAGAACAAGAAGCAACTGAAATGATTGTCATGGGATTTGTAGAGCCCTTTACCAAAGAACTTCCGATGGAATACGCTGTTGAGCTCAACCGTTTGATTAGCTACGAAATGGAAGGATCAGTTGGCTAGACTATATGAACAAAGACAGAACGAATGTTACATTTGTTCTGTTTTTTTAATAATTTTAGTTTATAAATATTCACATTTGAAACGATATATGGTAAAATATTACAAAAATCAGTAAATGGGGGATGAATATGAATATTTTTAGGACAAAAGATGTTAGTCTGGGTAAGACTGAAATGCATCGTCATTTGAAATTATGGGATTTAATTCTCTTGGGAATTGGTGCCATGGTTGGTACAGGAATCTTTACCATCACTGGTACTGCAGCAGCTACGCTTGCTGGTCCTGCTCTTGTGGTATCTATCGTGATTTCTGCAATCTGTGTATCATTATCAGCTCTCTTTTTTGCTGAGTTTGCTTCACGAGTCCCCGCAACCGGTGGAGCCTATAGTTATTTATACGCAATTTTGGGTGAATTTCCAGCTTGGATAGCTGGTTGGCTCACTATTATGGAATTCATGACAGCTGTTTCAGGTGTTGCTTCAGGTTGGGCAGCATACTTTAAAGGTTTACTAAGTAACTATGGAATATCGATGCCTCAAGCCTTAAATGGTACCTTTAATCCAGAACAGGGAACTTATATCGATCTCTTGCCCATACTAGTATTGGTATTAGTAACAGGACTAGTGCTTTTAAATTCGAAAGCTGCCTTACGTTTCAACTCAATATTAGTTGTATTAAAATTTTCAGCCTTGGCCTTGTTCATCTTGGTTGGAATTTGGTACATTAAACCGGAAAATTGGTCTGACTTTGCACCATTTGGTTTTGGTCAGATATATGGAGGTAGCTCTGGTATTATGGCAGGTGCTTCACTTATGTTCTTTGGTTTCTTAGGTTTTGAGTCCATTTCTATGGCGGTTGATGAAATTCAAAATCCACAAAAGAACGTTCCTCGTGGTATTGTTTTGTCTCTAACTATTGTAACTATTCTTTATGCCCTAGTAACATTAGTATTGACTGGTATTGTTCATTATAGCAAACTCAATGTTGACGACGCGGTAGCTTATGCTTTGAGAAATATTGGTATTGGTTGGGCAGCCAATTATGTGTCTCTCGTTGCTATTTTTACCTTGATTACCGTATGTATCTCCATGACTTTTGCTTTGTCTAGAATGATTTATAGCTTGGCTCGTGATGGTCTTTTGCCGCAAAGTTTTAAACAAGTGACAAAGACAAGTCGTATTCCAAAAAATGCAACGATTTTAACAGGAGTTGTCTCAGCTATAGCTGCAGGAATTTTCCCTTTGGCAAGTATTGCAGCCTTTTTAAATATTTGTACCTTGGCTTATCTAATTCTATTAGCATATGGAATTATCAAACTGAGAAAAGATAAAGGAATGCCAAAAGAGGGAGAATTTAAAACGCCACTGGTTCCAGTTTTGCCAATCTTGTCTATTCTAATCTGTTTGTCTTTCATGCTTCAGTATACACTTGAAACATGGATAGCCTTTGGGATTGCTCTTGTAATAGGCATTATTATCTACTTTACCTATGGATATAAACATTCCACTATTTTAGAAGATAAATAAAAAAATCGCGTAAATCGCGATTTTTTATTTATAATTTTTCGTTTACGAATCGAACAAAACTATTCCACCAAACTTTAAGGAAGATAGCTTTTTCTACATTTTTCTCTGCAACCATTTCAAAGCTAGGTTTATCAGACGTGATATAGCCTTGACCAACTAAATCCTTATCATCGTAGGTCAAATGACCAACGACTGTTCCAGCTTCTAGAGGTGCCGTAGGTAGATTGCTAGCTGGTGTATAACTGATGGATGATTGTGCCCGACTACCTAAACGTTGAACGATTTTAATATCTTCTTTCGCAACAGCCGTCACATTGTCATCTTTTCCATCCATAACTGGAGCTTTACTATCTTCATAACTTTCACCTTGCTTGACAACAGTTTGCAGAGCGTAGTTTGAGGAAATATAGTCTAAAAGAGCAGAAGTAGCTGTGAAACGAGCGTAGGGGTTACCAGCTTGAGTATTAGCATTAAGAACAACTGTAATTATTCTCATTCCTTTTTCAACCGTAGTACCAACAAAAGATTCACCAGCTTTATCAGTCGTACCAGTTTTCAGTCCATCGATACCACCACGGTGAGCAGGCATATCCTCTAACATAAAGTTCGTAGATGTGATAGTCATTCCGGCAAAGGTTGAAGTTGGCTTCTTAGTAATTTCTAAAACTTGAGGATATTTTAGAATGAGGTTACGAGCAACGATAGCCACATCATAAGCACTCAATTTGTTCTCATCATCTTTTTTTGAACCTGGATAAATATTATCACCAAGGGTTTCATTGTTAAGACCAGTTGTATTAACGATTGTAGCATCCTGGATACCCCATTCCAGCAATTTTGCTTTCATCATGTCTACAAACTCTTTTTCTGATCCAGCTATCTTCTCTGCGAGTGCAATAGCTGCACTATTAGCACTAGAAACTAAAGTTGCTTCAAGCAACTCTTCTACAGTATAATTTCGAGCTTCCAAAGGGACATTACTGGCTTCAGAATTAGTAGTGAGCTGGTATGGATAGTCAGAAATTTCAACTGGAGTAGTTAGAGAAATTTTTCCTTGCTCCAAGGCTTCATAGACTAGATAAACAGTAATCAACTTAGTGATAGATGCAATTTCGACGGGTTGACTTGCATCTTTCTCATATAAAATCTTACCAGTGTTAGCCTCTATAGCGATAGCGTGCTTAGCCGCTACATCAAAATCCTGCGCGTAAACAGGACTTGCAGTAGCCAATAACAGGGGTGTGATCAATGTTAAAATTAATTTCTTCATAGTAACTTTATTCTATCATAAAGAAAAAAAATATTCTTGATTTTATGACGGGGGTTATCAATCTTTTTTTAAATATGGTAAAATAGGGAGAAGAGGAGGTGGCATATGTTTCGGAGAAACAAATTATTCTTCTGGACTACTGAAATACTACTGATAACCTTAATTTTCTATCTTTGGAGAGAAATGGGTGCTATTATTACACCTTTTGCTAGTGTAATAAATACAATTATGATTCCTTTCTTATTGGGTGGTTTCTTGTATTATCTTACAAACCCTTTAGTTCAGTTTCTAGAAAAAAAATTTAAACTAAATCGAATTATTGGTATTTTATTGACTCTCTGTGGATTAGTCTGGCTGATTGTGATAGGCGTTGTTTATCTCTTGCCTATTTTAATCAATCAGTTGAGTAGTTTGATTAATTCTAGCCAAGATATATACAGTCGTATTCAAGATTTGGTAATAAAATTATCCAAATACCCAGCCTTTCAAAATCTAGATGTTCAAAAGACTATTCAACAGCTGAATCTGTCTTATGTAGATATCCTACAAAATATCTTAAATGGTGTTACAAATAGTGTCGGCAGTGTCTTATCTGCATTAGTTAGCACTGTCCTGATTATTATCATGACGCCAGTCTTTTTAATTTATTTCTTGCTAGATGGACATAAGCTTTTACCCATGCTAGAAAGAACTATTTTAAAGCATGATAGACTGAATATTTCTGGTCTAATAAAAAATCTAAATGCCACTATTTCCCGTTATATTAGTGGAGTTTCAATTGATGCAGTTATCATTGGATGTTTAGCCTATATCGGCTATAGTATTATTGGTTTGAAATATGCACTTGTATTTGCAATCTTTTCTGGTTTAGCTAATTTAATTCCTTATGTTGGACCTAGTATTGGTCTTATACCGATGATCATATCAAACCTATTTACAGATCCTCAAAAGATGTTAATTGCTGTGATTTACATGCTTATTATTCAGCAGATTGACGGAAATGTATTATATCCACGGATTGTTGGTGGGGTTATGAAAGTTCACCCAATAACTATTTTAGTTTTGTTACTATTATCTAGTAATATTTATGGTGTTATTGGAATGATTGTTGCAGTACCCACTTATTCGATTTTAAAAGAGATTGTGAAATTCTTAGTACGCTTGTATGAAAATCACAAGGAAGTAAAGGAAGTTCAAAATCAATTATCAGAATAAAGAATCAGATTTTTCTGGTTCTTTTTTCTTAAAATTTAATAGAAACTTACTTATTTTAAAATATAGGATTGACTTGTTAAGGATAGAATAAGAATAATTCACAAATTCTATGTAAAACACTTGCAATTTAGCTGAAATTTGATAAAATAGTAAGGAAAGTTAGACTGTATTGCCTACTGTCTATCTATAAAATATATTTTATTGGAGGCTTTTACTCAAATGGCAAAAGAAAAATACGATCGTAGTAAACCACACGTTAACATTGGTACAATCGGACACGTTGACCACGGTAAAACTACCCTAACTGCAGCTATCACAACTGTTTTGGCACGTCGCTTGCCTTCATCAGTTAACCAACCTAAAGACTATGCGTCTATCGATGCTGCTCCAGAAGAACGCGAACGCGGTATCACTATCAACACTGCGCACGTTGAGTACGAAACTGAAAAACGTCACTACGCTCACATCGACGCTCCAGGACACGCGGACTACGTTAAAAACATGATCACTGGTGCCGCTCAAATGGACGGAGCTATCCTTGTAGTAGCTTCAACTGACGGACCAATGCCACAAACTCGTGAGCACATCCTTCTTTCACGTCAGGTTGGTGTTAAACACCTTATCGTCTTCATGAACAAGATCGACTTGGTTGACGACGAAGAATTGCTTGAATTGGTTGAAATGGAAATCCGTGACCTTCTTTCAGAATACGACTTCCCAGGTGACGATCTTCCAGTTATCCAAGGTTCAGCTCTTAAAGCTCTTGAAGGTGACTCTAAATACGAAGACATCATCATGGAATTGATGAACACAGTTGACGAGTACATCCCAGAACCAGAACGTGACACTGACAAACCATTGCTTCTTCCAGTCGAAGATGTATTCTCAATCACTGGACGTGGTACAGTTGCTTCAGGACGTATCGACCGTGGTACTGTTCGTGTTAACGACGAAATCGAAATCGTTGGTATCAAAGAAGAAACTTCAAAAGCAGTTGTTACTGGTGTTGAAATGTTCCGTAAACAACTTGACGAAGGTCTTGCCGGAGATAACGTAGGTGTCCTTCTTCGTGGTGTTCAACGTGATGAAATCGAACGTGGACAAGTTATCGCTAAACCAGGTTCAATCAACCCACACACTAAATTTAAAGGTGAAGTCTACATCCTTACTAAAGAAGAAGGTGGACGTCACACTCCATTCTTCAACAACTACCGTCCACAATTCTACTTCCGTACTACTGACGTTACAGGTTCAATCGAACTTCCTGCAGGTACTGAAATGGTAATGCCTGGTGATAACGTGACTATCGACGTTGAGTTGATCCACCCAATCGCCGTAGAACAAGGTACTACATTCTCTATCCGTGAGGGTGGACGTACTGTTGGTTCAGGTATGGTTACAGAAATCGAAGCTTAATTCGATTTAGTTCCCAGAAGAACAATTATTTAAGTCAGACACTAAAAGAACCTTGCTATGCAAGGTTCTTTTTTTGATTATACAAAGACAAAAAAAGTATGGTAGTAAATTACGAAAATAGAAACTTAATTAAATAATTGTCTTATTTTTAACTAATGTATATTCTAGTTTTCTGATTAAATTTTTTATAGGTTAAAAAGCTTTTCACAAATGTCTATTTTTTTGATAGAATAGAAGATAGCAAATAGAAATGAGATAGACATGTCAAAAGGATTTTTAGTCTCTATTGAGGGACCAGAGGGAGCTGGGAAAACCAGTGTGCTTGAAGCTATCCTTCCAATATTAAAAGAAAAAGATATTGATTTTTTAACGACACGTGAGCCAGGAGGCGTTTTGATTGGAGAGAAGATTAGAGAAGTTATTCTTGATCCAAATCATATACAAATGGACTCTAAAACCGAGTTGCTTCTCTATATTGCAAGTCGTAGACAACACTTAGTAGAGAAGGTCTTGCCAGCACTTGCAGCTGGGAAATTGGTGATCATGGACCGCTTTATTGATAGTTCGGTTGCCTACCAGGGATTTGGTCGTGGTTTGGATATAGATGCCGTTAATTGGCTCAATCAATTTGCGACTGATGGTCTCAAGCCTGATTTAACGCTTTATTTTGATATTGAAGTTGAGAAAGGGCTTGAACGAATTGCAGCAAACAGTAGTCGTGAAGTCAATCGTTTGGACTTGGAAGGTTTAGAGATGCACCGAAAAGTTCGCCAAGGATATCTTTCACTTTTGGAGAAAGAAGGGAATCGCATCAAGAAGATTGATGCTAGTTTGCCATTGGATCAAGTAATTGAAAAGACCAAGCAAGTCTTATTTGAAAGAATGGGATTGACCAGATGATAAAAGAAGAACTAAAAGATTGTCAACCACAGCAATATGAACGTTTTGTTCGCATTCTTGAGCAAAACCAGCTGAATCATGCCTATCTTTTTTCAGGTTATTTTGGAAGTTTAGAAATGGCCTTATTTCTTGCTAAAAATCTTTTTTGTACTGATAAACAGGGTGTTCTACCTTGTGAATCTTGTCGAAGTTGTAAATTGATTGATCAAGAGGAATATCCTGATGTAACAATCGTCCGTCCGATTAATCAAATTATTAAGACTGAACGGATTAGAGAATTGGTAGGGCAATTTTCTCAATCAGGTATTGAAAGTCAGCGCCAGGTATTTATTATCGAACAAGCAGATAAGATGCATTTGAATGCCGCTAATTCACTACTAAAGGTTATTGAAGAACCACAAAGTGAAGTTTATATTTTCTTCTTAACTAATGATGAGGATAAAATATTACCAACAATTCGGAGTCGAACACAGATTTTTCAGTTTAAAAAACAGGAAGCTAACCTTATTTTTCAACTTGAGAAATTGGGTCTAGTTAAGAAAAAAGCTAGATTGTTAGCTCAGTTTAGCCAATCTCAAATTGAAGCTGAAAAACTTCTTAATCAAGTAACATTTTGGACACTGGTTGAAGAAAGTGAGCGCTTATTTTCAGATATTTTATTCAGAAAAAGAGAATCATATTTACAAGTTGCTAAATTAGCTAGTTTGGCAGATGATAAAGAAAAACAAGATCAAGTACTTAGGATTTTAGAGGTGTTGGCTGGTCAAGAAATTCTGCAAACAGGAGCACAACGTATACTAGAAAATCTTGTAGAAGCTAGAAAGATGTGGAAAGCAAATGTTTCTTTCCAAAATGTAATGGACTACCTAGTTTTACAAAAATATTAAGTCTATGAAAGGGTTAAAGGGCTGTTGATGAATAAAAAAGAATTATTTGATGCCTTAGATGACTTCTCACAACAATTGTTAGCTACTTTAGCAGATGTAGAAGCCATTAAAAAAAATCTCAAGAGTGTTGTTGAGGAAAATACAGCTCTTCGTTTAGAGAATGATAAACTTAGAGAACGCTTGAGTGAGGAAGAAGAAACTGTCCCAGCTAAGACTAAACATGTCAGAGAAAACGTGAGTCGTATTTATGATGACGGATTTCATGTTTGTCGAGATTTTTATGGGCAACGTCGAGAGCAGGATGCAGAATGTATGTTCTGTGATGAATTGTTGTTTAGGGAGTAATCATGCAGATTCAAAAAAGTTTTAAAGGTCAATCAACTTATGGTAAGTTATATCTTGTCGCAACTCCAATTGGGAATCTAGAGGATATGACCTTTCGTGCCATTCAGACTTTGAAAGAAGTGGACTGGATTGCTGCCGAGGATACTCGTAATACTGGACTTCTACTCAAGCATTTCGATATTCTAACGAAGCAGATTAGTTTCCATGAACACAATGCCAAGGAAAAAATTCCTGATTTGATTGATTTGTTGAAGCAAGGTCAAGATATTGCCCAAGTTTCAGACGCAGGCTTACCTAGTATATCTGATCCTGGACATGACTTGGTTAAAGCAGCTATTGAAGAAGATATAGCTGTAGTTACAGTTCCGGGTGCAAGTGCAGGGATTTCAGCATTGATTGCTAGTGGATTAGCACCTCAACCTCATATTTTTTATGGGTTCTTACCACGAAAATCTGGTCAGCAAAAGCAATTTTTTGAGACTAAGAAAGATTATCCGGAGACTCAGATTTTCTATGAATCACCTCACCGTGTTGCAGATACGCTAGAAAATATGCTAGAAGTCTACGGTAATCGCTCAGTGGTCTTGGTTCGAGAATTGACTAAGATTTATGAAGAATACCAACGAGGAACAATTTCAGAGTTACTAGTAAGTATTTCTGAGACTCCTCTCAAGGGCGAATGCCTTCTGATTGTAGAGGGGGCTAGTCAAGAAGTAGACGATAAAGATGAAGAGGACTTGTTCTCAGAAATCCAAGAACGCATCCAACAAGGTGTTAAGAAAAATCAGGCCATTAAGGAAGTCGCAAAGATATACCAGTGGAATAAAAGTCAGCTCTACTCAGCTTATCATGATTGGGAAGAGAAACAATCCAATGACTAAACAGGGAAGTTTGCCTTCTTCCCTTTTTTTGTTATACTAGTAAAAGAAAATTTAGAAAGATTTGTGGGTGTCAAACAGTCTAATGATTATTGATATGGACTTAAGTTTCACTCAAAGAGGTATTAGTGACGTGTCTCAATCTTATATCAATGTTATCGGTGCCGGTTTAGCAGGGTCAGAAGCAGCCTTTCAAATTGCAGAACGTGGCATTCCTGTTAAACTTTATGAAATGCGTGGTGTTAAATCAACACCACAACACAAAACAGACAATTTTGCAGAGTTAGTTTGCTCCAACTCATTGCGTGGGGATGCACTTACAAATGCCGTTGGTCTCCTTAAGGAAGAAATGCGTCGCCTAGGTTCTCTTATCTTGGAATCGGCAGAAGCAACACGTGTTCCTGCTGGTGGTGCTCTCGCAGTTGACCGTGACGGTTTCTCTCAAATGGTTACTGAAAAGATTGCCAATCATCCCTTGATTGAAGTGGTTCGTGACGAGATTACAGAATTGCCAACAGATGCCATTACAGTTATTGCAACTGGTCCTTTGACTAGTGATGCTCTTGCTGAAAAGATTCACGCTCTTAACGGCGGGGACGGTTTTTATTTCTACGATGCTGCAGCTCCAATCGTAGACGTCAATACAATTGATATGAACAAGGTTTATCTCAAATCTCGTTATGATAAGGGAGAAGCGGCTTATCTGAACGCTCCTATGACCAAGCAAGAATTTATGGATTTCCATGAAGCTCTTATAAATGCAGAAGAAGCTCCGCTCAATTCTTTCGAAAAAGAAAAGTATTTTGAAGGATGTATGCCAATCGAAGTTATGGCTAAGCGTGGCATTAAAACCATGCTTTATGGACCTATGAAACCAGTTGGTCTAGAGTATCCTGATAACTATAAAGGACCTCGAGATGGGGAATTCAAGACTCCTTATGCAGTGGTTCAGCTTCGTCAAGACAATGCTGCTGGTAGTCTCTACAATATCGTTGGATTTCAAACCCACCTCAAATGGGGTGAACAAAAGCGTGTCTTCCAAATGATTCCAGGTCTTGAAAATGCCGAGTTCGTCCGTTATGGAGTTATGCACCGCAATTCTTATATGGATTCTCCAAATCTTCTTGAGCAAACATACCGTTCTAAGAAACAGTCCAACCTCTTCTTTGCTGGTCAGATGACTGGTGTAGAAGGATACGTTGAGTCGGCCGCTTCAGGCTTGGTTGCGGGGATAAATGCTGCCCGTCTTTTTAAAGGAGAAAGTGAGGCTATTTTCCCAGAGACAACAGCGATCGGAAGTTTAGCTCATTATATCACTCATGCTGATAGCAAACACTTCCAACCAATGAATGTCAACTTCGGAATTATCAAGGAGTTAGAAGGCGAGCGAATTCGCGATAAAAAGGCTCGTTATGAAAAGATTGCAGAACGTGCATTGTCTGATTTAGAAGAATTCTTAAGCCTATAAATATTTTGAAAGTTTAGTCCGTGAGACTATAAAATTATCAAAAAATGTGATAAAATAGTTTGAATAAAACAAAGGAGCGAAGTCAGGTGGAACCAAAATATAAACGCATTTTGATCAAGTTATCAGGTGAGGCCCTTGCTGGTGAACGTGGTGTAGGTATTGATATTAAAACTGTTCAAGCAATGGCACAAGAAATTCAAGAAGTACATAACTTAGGAATTGAAATTGCTCTCGTTATCGGAGGTGGTAACCTCTGGCGTGGAGAACCTGCTGCGGAAGCTGGTATGGATCGTGTACAAGCAGATTACACAGGTATGCTTGGAACAGTTATGAACGCTCTTGTGATGGCAGATTCATTGCAACAAGTTGGAGTGGATACACGCGTTCAAACTGCAATCGCAATGCAACAAGTGGCTGAACCTTATATTCGAGGACGTGCCCTTCGTCATCTTGAAAAAGGTCGTATTGTTATCTTTGGTGCAGGAGTTGGTTCACCGTACTTCTCAACAGATACAACTGCAGCCCTTCGTGCGGCTGAGATTGAAGCAGATGCTATTTTGATGGCCAAAAATGGTGTTGATGGTGTCTATAATGCCGATCCTAAGAAAGACAAGACAGCGGTTAAATTTGAAGAATTAACTCACCGTGATGTGATTAGTAAAGGTCTTCGTATCATGGATTCGACAGCTTCAACCCTTTCAATGGACAATGACATCGACTTGGTTGTCTTTAATATGAATCAACCAGGTAACATCAAGCGTGTCGTATTTGGTGAAAATATCGGAACAACAGTCTCTAACAATATTGAAGAAAAGGAATAGGATAGATTATGACAAATGCAATTGTAGAAAAAGCTAAAGAGAGAATGACCCAATCACACCACTCACTTTCACGTGAGTTTGGAAGTATTCGTGCAGGTCGTGCTAACGCTAGCTTGCTTGACCGTATCCACGTTGAGTATTATGGTGTTGAAACACCACTTAATCAGATCGCTTCAATCACAATCCCAGAAGCGCGTGTCTTGTTGGTAACACCATTTGATAAATCATCATTGAAAGATATCGAACGCGCCTTAAACGCTTCAGACCTTGGTATTACACCAGCTAACGATGGTTCTGTTATTCGTTTGGTTATCCCAGCTCTTACAGAAGAAACTCGTCGTGATCTTGCTAAAGAAGTGAAAAAAGTTGGTGAGAATGCTAAAGTAGCTATCCGTAATATCCGTCGTGATGCTATGGATGAGGCTAAGAAACAAGAAAAAGCAAAAGAAATTACTGAAGATGAATTGAAGACTCTTGAAAAAGATATTCAAAAAGCGACAGACGATGCTGTTAAACACATCGATGACATGACTGCTAACAAGGAAAAAGAGTTGTTAGAAGTTTAAAATAAACAGAAAAACTCAGTTAGCATTGCTGGCTGAGTTTTATTCGAAAGAAGGAAACATGAATACAAATCTTGCAAGTTTTATCCTTGGACTCATCATTGATGAAAATGACCGTTTTTACTTTGTTCAAAAGGATGGTCAAGCATACGCTCTTGCTAAGGAAGAAGGTCAGCATACAGTTGGTGATACCGTTAAAGGCTTTGCCTACACGGATATGAAGCAAAAACTTCGCTTGACTACCTTAGAAGTGACTGCGACTCAGGAACAATTTGGTTGGGGAACAGTAACAGAAGTTCGTAAGGATTTGGGTGTCTTTGTTGATACAGGGCTTCCTGACAAGGAAATCGTTGTGTCACTTGATATCCTTCCTGAACTGAAAGAACTCTGGCCTAAGAAGGGCGATAAACTTTATATTCGTCTAGAAGTGGATAAGAAAGACCGTATTTGGGGTGTTTTAGCTTATCAGGAAGACTTCCAACGTTTGGCTCGTCCTGCCTACAATAATATGCAGAATCAAAATTGGCCAGCAATCGTATATCGTCTCAAGTTATCAGGTACCTTTGTTTATCTTCCAGAAAATAATATGCTAGGCTTTATACATCCGAGCGAGCGTTATACAGAACCGCGTTTGGGTCAAGTCTTAGATGCGCGTGTCATTGGTTTTCGTGAAGTTGACCGTACTCTTAATCTTTCACTTAAACCTCGCTCTTTTGAGATGTTAGAAAATGATGCACAAATGATTTTGACATACTTGGAAAGCAATGGTGGATTTATGACCTTGAATGACAAATCGTCACCTGACGATATTAAGGCAACCTTCGGTATCTCTAAAGGTCAATTTAAAAAAGCACTTGGTGGCTTGATGAAGGCTGGGAAAATCAAACAGGATGAGTTTGGAACAGAGTTAATTTAGGGAGTTATATGAGAAAATCATTTTATACTTGGCTTATGACAGAGCGTAATCCTAAAAGTCATAGTCCTAAAGCAATTTTAGCGGATCTTGCCTTTGAGGAATCAGCTTTCCCAAAACACACGGATGATTTTGATCAAGTCAGTCGATTTTTAGAAGAACATGCCAGTTTTTCCTTTAATATGGGAGACTTCGATCGTATCTGGCAGGAATATGTAGAACATTAGATCTGCTTTAGGTGTTTAGGATAGCATTTTCTAAATGCCTTTGCTATAATAAAAAAAATTAAAGAGTTAGAGAGGTTCTTTGTTTGAAGGAACATTCAATAGACATTCAGTTAAGTCATCCAGATGACCTGTTTCATCTTTTTGGTTCCAATGAACGCCATCTTCGTTTGATGGAGGAAGAGTTAGATATTATCATCCATGCTCGTACAGAAATTGTACAAGTCTTGGGAGAGGAATCTTCTTGTGAAGAAGCACGACAGGTTATACAGGCCTTGATGGTCTTGGTCAATCGTGGTATGACTATCGGAACTCCTGATGTGGTAACAGCCATTAATATGGTGAGAAATCATGAAATTGATAAGTTTGTCGCCCTCTATGAAGAAGAAATCATCAAAGATAATACTGGTAAGCCTATTCGTGTGAAGACACTGGGACAAAAACTTTATGTGGATAGTGTTAAGAATCACGACGTTACATTTGGGATTGGGCCTGCTGGTACGGGTAAGACATTTCTAGCAGTGACTTTGGCAGTGACAGCTCTAAAACGTGGTCAAGTTAAGCGTATCATCCTGACACGTCCAGCAGTAGAAGCTGGAGAAAGCTTGGGATTTCTACCAGGAGATTTGAAAGAAAAGGTAGACCCTTACCTTCGTCCAGTCTATGATGCCTTATATCAGATTTTAGGGAAAGACCAAACAACTCGTCTCATGGAGCGAGAAATTATTGAGATTGCGCCTTTGGCCTATATGCGTGGCCGTACCTTGGATGATGCCTTTGTCATTTTGGATGAAGCGCAAAATACAACTATCATGCAGATGAAGATGTTCTTGACTCGTCTTGGATTCAATTCTAAAATGATTGTCAATGGGGATATTAGCCAGATTGACCTGCCGCGTAATGTTAAATCAGGTCTGATTGATGCCCAGGAAAAACTTAAGAACATTCACCAAATCGACTTTGTACACTTCTCAGCCAAGGATGTAGTTCGACATCCAGTAGTCGCTCAGATTATTAGGGCCTATGAACCTCGACCTGTCAAAGTTGAAGAAAATCAAGAAGAAACAGAATAAAAAAAGAGCAAGTTCGTCTGAACTGCTCTTTTTTAATGATTAAATAAGCTCACTGATTGAAGTAAACTCACGATGTAAACCTTCAGCAACAGGTTGACTTGTAAGTTTACCTTGATAAGTTGTTACACCTTCACGTAAACCAGCATCTTCAAGGATTGCTTTCTTAAATCCTTTTCCTGCCAAGGCTTCGATATAAGGAAGGGTCACATTTGTAAGGGCGATAGTAGAAGTACGAGCAACTGCACCAGGAATGTTTGCTACTGCATAGTGAAGGACACCATGTTTTTCATAGACAGGGTTGTCGTGTGTAGTAACTCGGTCAGCTGTAGCGATAACCCCACCTTGGTCAACAGCAACGTCAACGATGACAGAACCAGGTCTCATTTGTTGAACCATTTCATCTGTCACTAATTTTGGAGCTTTGGCACCAGGAATCAATACTGCACCGATAACAACGTCTGCTTCACGCACACTTGCTTCGATATTAAATGGGTTAGACATGAGTGTTTGGATTTGGTGACCAAAGACATCTTCAAGTTCAGAGAGACGTTTAGCGCTGATATCAAGAATAGTTACTTGAGCTCCTAAACCAAGAGCGATACGTGCTGCGTGTGTACCAACGACACCACCACCGATAATGGTTACTTTTCCTTTTGGTACACCTGGGACACCACCTAAAAGAACTCCAGAACCCCCAGCTTGTTTCGTCAAGAAGTGAGCTCCGATTTGGACAGCCATACGACCAGCAACTTCACTCATAGGGACTAACAATGGTAGTTGACCTTGGTTGTCACGAACGGTCTCGTAAGCAACACCAGTTGTTTTTGCTGCTAACATAGCATCCGCTAATTCTGGGGCTGCTGCCATATGCAAGTAGGTGAAGAGAAGTAAATCATCACGTAGGTACTGATATTCAGTATCTAGAGGTTCTTTTACTTTAACAACTAACTCTGCAGCCCAAGCTTCTTTTGCGGTCGCAACAATTTCTGCACCTTGTTTCTCATAATCAGCATCTGCAAAGCCAGAACCAAGTCCAGCATTTGTTTCAACGAGAACTCGATGTCCACGACCAACCAAACTATGGACACCAGCAGGTGTTAAAGCCACACGATTTTCATTGTTTTTAATTTCTTTTGGAATTCCAATTAGCATAGAGATTTTCTCCTTTTTTAGGTTTCAGGAACCTTAATAAACCATCAGTGATAGAATCCAAGGGATTCATCTGATGGTTTTATTTTATATGAAAGTTGGACGAAAATCAAGAAAAATTCTTGAATTCCCTTTCTTTTTTGTTAACTTATATTAATGTATTTTATTAATCTGCTGAACCTACGAATACCTACATTATAACAAGAACCTTATGCTAGAAAGGATAAAAATGAAAAAGGACGAATCCTAGCACGTGTTTATTATATCTTAACCTAGGAAGATTATTTTGCAAATAAGTAAGCAGTTGAAAAGATTTTTCAGCTGTTTTTTCTTTGCATTACGAACAAGATAAGAGAGGAGAAATTATGGAAGAACTTATTGAGAAAATCAAAGAATATAAAATCATTGTTATCTGTGCTAGTTTGGGTTTAATCTTGGGTGGATTTTTCCTCCTGAAGTCATCAACGCAAGCACCTGCTAAGGAAAGCAATTTGCAAACAGAAGTTACAACTGTTTCAAAGGATTCGACGGAGGAAAAGGAAGATAAAAATCAGAAGGAAGAAGTGGTGGAGCTAGATCTGATTACTGTTGATGTCAAAGGTGCGGTCAAATCACCTGGAATCTATGATTTGCCTGTTGGAAGTCGTATCAACGATGCTGTCCAAAAAGCGGGTGGATTGACAGATAATGCTGATAGTAAGTCTATCAATCTTGCCCAGAGAATTAGTGACGAAGCACTTGTTTATGTTCCGACTAAGGAAGAAGCTACCAACCAAGAGGCACATTCAAATGCTACCAAAACCAAAGAAAACAAGAAAGTTAATCTCAATAAAGCCAGTTTAGAGGAGCTGAAACAAGTCAAGGGGTTGGGAGCCAAACGTGCACAGGATATCATCGACCACCGCGAAACCAACGGTAAGTTTAAGTCAGTTGATGAGCTCAAAAAGGTTTCTGGTATTGGTGCAAAAACGATAGAAAAGTTAAAAGAGTATGTCACAGTGGATTAGTCGATTTCCCATCCCCAAAATCTATCTCAGTTTTCTTTTGTTATGGCTCTACTACGCTATCTTTTCAGCAAGTGTCTTAGCACTTTTGGGCTTTGTCTTTTTACTAATCTGCCTCTTTTTTCAATTTTCATGGAAGACTGTGACCAAGGTCCTTTTGGTGTGTGGACTATTTGGTAGCTGGTTTTTATTTCAAAAATGGCAACAAGAAGAAGCGAGTCAATATCTTATTGACTCAGTTAATACGGTACGAATCTTGTCTGATACCATCAAGGTGAATGGTGATAGTTTATCCTTTCGTGGGAAGGCTGATGGCAGACTCTTTCAGGTCTATTATAAATTCCAGTCAGAGACTGAAAAGGAAAGGTTTAAAGAGTTATCTGAACTGCATGAGATGGTCGTCAAAGGAAAGCTAGCTATTCCTCAAGGAGCAAATAATTTTTCTGGATTTGATTATCGAAACTATCTCAAAACACAGGGGATTTATCAGACCTTAACTATATCGGAAATTGTCGAATTAAAGCAAATTTCTAGTTGGGATACTGGAGAAAATCTATCCAGCTTGAGGAGAAAAGCAGTTGTCTGGGTAAAAAGGAATTTTCCTGATCCCATGCGTAATTATATGACAGGTCTTTTATTAGGGCACTTGGACACAGACTTTGTGGAAATGAATGAACTCTATTCCAGTCTAGGAATTATTCACCTTTTTGCTCTGTCAGGAATGCAGGTCGGTTTCTTCATGAATGCTTTTAAAAAGTTCTTTTTGCGACTGGGGATGAGCCAAGAAAACTTAAAATGGCTTGTCTATCCATTTTCCTTGGTTTATGCAGGTTTGACAGGATTTTCAGCTTCTGTTATTAGAAGCCTGTTACAAAAACTTTTGGCTCAACATGGCTTCGAGGGGCTGGATAATTTTGCTCTGACGATTCTTATTCTATTTCTTATCATGCCTAATTTCTTCCTAACTGCTGGTGGAGTTCTCTCCTGTGCCTATGCCTTTATCCTGACCATGACTGGTGAAGAAGTAGCAGGGATAAAAGGTCTGGTGAGAGAAAGTTTCATTATTTCCTTAGGAATTATTCCAATTTTATCATTCTATTTTTCTGAATTTCAACCTTGGTCCATACTCTTAACCTTTGTCTTTTCTTTTTTATTTGATATGGTCTTGCTACCACTTTTATCAATACTCTTCTGTCTGTCATGGATATATCCTATTACCCAGTTTAACTTTCTCTTTGAATGGCTAGAGAACATCATACGCTATGTTTCTCAGCTATCTACAAGGCCTCTTATTTTTGGTCAACCTAATATCTTGATTTTAGTTTTTCTTTTAATTTCTTTAGCCTTTATCTATGATTATCGTAGAAATTTGAAGAAAGCACCTTTGCTTATCCTATTTATCGTTTTACTTTTCTTAGTAACCAAACATCCACTGGAAAATGAAATCACAGTCCTAGACATGGAGCAGGGACGGAGCATTTTCCTAAGAGACATGACAGGAAAGACAATATTACTGGATGTCGGTGAAAAGTTAGCAGTTGAGAAAAAAGAAGCCTGGCAGGAGAAGGTCATAACGAGCAATGCCAAACGTAGTTTAATCCCCTATCTAAAAAGTAGAGGAGTCGCAAAGATTGATCAGCTTGTACTAACGACCAGTCAACCTATGCAACTAGACCATCTACTAGAAATTAGTAAATCCTTCAATCTTGGAGAGATTCTAGTAACTGAAGAGACTCTATCTAAAAGAGAATTTATGGATAAACTAAAGGAAAGTAACTTGAAAGTACGTCCTATTAAAACAGGAGAGCAGTTATTTATTTTTGGGAGCAGTTTAGAAGTAATCGAAAATCAAAATAGTGATAGTAAAGCCTCAATAGTAATGTATGGAAAGCTACTAAATCAAACTTTTCTAGTCACTGGAAATATAGAGGAGAAGTTCTTAAACAAGTCTTATCCAAAAATCCAAGCAGACGTAGTGCTAACTCATCAGCAAGCATCGAAGAAAAAGACAGATGTCAAAGTCTTCGAAATCTTTCAGCCTAAAATCACTGTCATTTCTGTAGACAAGAAGAAAAAATTTAAAGAAAAAAATGGGGAGAATAACCAAGAACTTGGGAATTCGATTTACAAAACGGATCAAAAGGGGGCCATTCGTTTTAAAGGTTGGAGTAGTTGGAAGATTGAGACAGTCCCTTGAGTATATAAGACAACTCTAAAAATTAAAATTGTCTAAACAATCAATCAAAACTTGATTTTAGAACCTTTTTGCTATAAAATGGTAAAGATTAGTGTCAAACTTTTATATTGCAAATAGGAGAAAACATGACAAAAACTTTGAAACGTCCTGAGGTTCTATCACCTGCAGGAACACTTGAAAAACTAAAAGTAGCTGTTCAATATGGAGCAGATGCTGTCTTTATCGGTGGTCAGGCCTATGGTCTTCGTAGCCGTGCAGGGAACTTTACTTTCGAACAAATGGAAGAAGGGGTACAGTTCGCGGCTAAATATGGAGCTAAGGTATATGTGGCTGCCAATATGGTTATGCACGAAGGAAATGAAGAAGGGGCCGGCGAATGGTTCCGTAAATTACGTGATATTGGGATTGCAGCGGTTATCGTATCAGATCCAGCCTTGATTATGATTGCAGCAACAGAAGCACCAGGACTTGAAATCCACCTTTCAACACAAGCAAGTGCGACTAACTACGAAACCCTAGAATTCTGGAAAGAACTTGGATTGACTCGTGTCGTTTTGGCGCGTGAGGTTTCTATGGAAGAATTGGCAGAAATCCGCAAACGTACAGACGTTGAGATTGAAGCTTTTGTACATGGAGCTATGTGTATCTCATATTCTGGCCGTTGTACCCTTTCTAACCACATGAGTATGCGTGATGCCAACCGTGGTGGATGTTCACAATCTTGCCGTTGGAAATATGACCTTTACGATATGCCCTTCGGTAAGGAACGTAAGAGTCTCAAGGGAGAAATTCCTGAAGAGTTCTCCATGTCTGCGGTTGATATGTCTATGATTGACCATATCCCTGATATGATTGAAAATGGTGTGGATAGTTTGAAGATTGAGGGTCGTATGAAGTCCATTCACTACGTTTCAACAGTAACAAACTGCTACAAGGCTGCTGTTGATGCCTATCTTGAGAGCCCTGAAAAGTTTGAAGCGATCAAGCAAGACTTGATTGATGAAATGTGGAAGGTTGCCCAACGTGAGTTGGCTACAGGTTTCTACTATGGGACACCATCTGAAAATGAACAACTGTTTGGTGCTCGTCGTAAGATTCCAGAATACAAGTTTGTTGCTGAAGTAGTAGCTTATGATGCTGCAACTCAGACAGCAACCATTCGCCAACGTAACGTTATCAACGAAGGTGACCAAGTTGAGTTCTACGGTCCAGGTTTCCGTCATTTTGAGACTTATATTGAAGACCTTCACGATGCTAAAGGAAATAAAATCGATCGCGCCCCAAATCCAATGGAACTTTTGACTATCAAGGTTCCTCAACCAGTAGAAGCTGGTGACATGGTACGTGCTTTGAAAGAAGGCCTGATCAATCTTTACAAAGAAGATGGAACAAGCGTCACAGTTCGTGCCTAGATAAGGAAAAAGAATGGTTCAAGCTCAGGGCTTACTAGTAGATCATGAAAGCAGATGTGTTCATTACCATGGTGATAAGGATATCGTAGCCTTACAGTGCTATGAGTGTCAGAAATACTATGCCTGTTATCAGTGTCATAATGAACTGGAGTCGCACATATTTTCTCCCTATCCTTTAAATCTGAAAGAGGATAGACCTATCTTATGTGGATCCTGTGGGAAAACACTAACGTATGAGGAGTATACAGAGACGGGCACTTGTCCATTTTGTGATGCTGCATTTAATCCAGCTTGTCAAAATCATTGCTCAATTTATTTCAGATAAGAACTGACAAATCCGAGTTGTAAAACTCGGATTTTTATTTTCAGAAAACAAGGAAAAAAAGCGAAAGAGGAATGAAAAGATAATAAAATTTTCTATATATTGTCTTGAAAATCGTAAAATTAGAAACAAAGGATTCAAAACGCTTTCATTACTAGTAAAAACTTGACAAAAGCCAATTTTAGGTCTAAACTTAAGAGGTAAATTTAAATTATTAAGGAGAATTCATCATGAATTTAACATTTTTAGGTCTTTGTTTTGCCTGTTTTGGTGTATCTGTTGCTGAAGGATTGATTATTAGTAATCTTTTCAAATCTGCTGCACGTCAACCTGAAATTATTGATCAATTACGTAGCCTTTTGATTCTTGGTATTGCTTTTGTAGAGGGTACCTTCTTTGTAACTTTGGCGATGGCATTCGTCATTAAATAGACTGCTCTATTTAGAAAAGGAGGTGTCAAACCTTGGAAGAAAGTGTGAATCCAACAATAAATATTGGACCAGTATCCTTTGATTTGACCCTACTAGCCATGTCTCTTGTAACTGTTTTGATGGTTTTTGCCTTTGTCTATTGGACAAGTCGCAAAATGTCCATCCGTCCCAAGGGCAAACAAAATGCTCTTGAGATGATTTATGATTTTGTTATCAGTTTTTCCAAGGGAAATATTGGAGAACATTACATCAAGGATTATTCCTTGTTTCTGTTTTCTCTTTTTATGTTTATCTTGGTAGCCAATAATATTGGCTTGATGGCAAAGATACAAACAACCAACGGTTATAACTTGTGGACTTCCCCAACTGCCAACCTCGGATACGATTTAGCCCTCTCATTGTTAATCACCTTGATTGCCCATGTAGAAGGAGTTCGTCGTAGAGGTTTTAAAGAATATTTGAAAGCATTCGCTACACCTGGCTTTATGACTCCGATGAACCTTTTAGAAGAGGTCACCAATTTTGCTTCTCTAGCAATTCGGATTTACGGAAATATCTTTGCCGGTGAGGTTTTAGCAGGATTGCTATTGGACTTGTCACAACATGCCTTGTATTGGTATCCTTTTGCCTTTATTGCAAACATGTTATGGACAGCATTTTCGATTTTCATTTCATGTATTCAAGCTTATGTATTTACCATGTTGTCATCTATGTACATTGGTAAAAAAATAAATGAAGGGGAAGAGTAAGTAGAGGAGGATTAGAAGATGGATTTAACTATTAGTACCATTATTGGTGACTTTATTCTGATCGCTGGTTCCTTCCTTTTATTGATCTTTTTAGTGAAGAAATATGCTTGGGGAAATATTACCAGTGTCTTAGATGAACGCGCTGAAAAGATTTCTTCAGATATTGATGGTGCCGAAGAAGCCCGTAAAAAGGCAGAGGAACTTGCTAGCAAACGTGAAGCTGAGTTAGCAGGCAGCCGTACCGAAGCTAAAACGATTATCGAGAATGCAAAGGAAACAGCTGAGAAAAGTAAAGCTGATATTTTGGCCGAAGCTAAACTTGAAGCTGGGCGCTTAAAAGAAAAAGCCAACCAAGAAATTGCTCAAAATAAAGCTGAAGCTTTACAAAGTGTTAAGGGAGATGTGGCAGACTTGACAATCAGTCTAGCTGGAAAAATTATCTCTCAAAACCTTGACGGTCAGGCCCATAAAGAACTCATTGATCAGTATATCGATCAGCTAGGAGAAGCTTAATGGACAAAAAGACTCTAAAGGTAATTGAAAAATACAGCATGCCTTTTGTCCAATTGGTGATTGAAAAAGGAGAAGAAGACTCTATTTTTTCAGACTTGTCTCAAATCAAGCAAGTAGCTGAAGAAACAGGCTTACCTTCTTTTTTAGCTCAGGTGGCAGTAGATGAGTCGGATAAAGAAAAAACGGTTCGTTTTTTCCATGACTCTGTGTCACCTTTAGTACAAAACTTTATCGAGGTTCTACTTTACAATCACAGATCAAACCTGTTTTATGATGTGATTGTAGATTGCTTGAATCGTCTTGAAAAAGAAACCAATCGTTTTGAAGTGACTATTTTGTCTGCACATCCTTTGACTGACGAACAGAAAGAACGACTAATTCCTCTAATCGAGAAAAAGATGTCTCTAAAAGTTCGTAGCATTAAGGAAAAAGTTGACGATAGTTTAATCGGTGGTTTTGTTATTTTTGCCAATCACAAGACAATTGATGTGAGTATTAAACAACAACTTAAAGTTGTTAAGGAAAATTTGAAATAGAAAGTGGTGTTCTTTTGGCAATTAACGCACAAGAAATCAGCGCTTTAATTAAGCAACAAATTGAAAATTTCAAACCCAATTTTGATGTGACTGAAACAGGTGTTGTAACCTACATTGGTGACGGGATTGCGCGTGCTCATGGTCTCGAAAATGCCATGAGTGGAGAGTTGTTGATTTTTGAAAACGGCTCTTATGGTATGGCGCAAAACTTAGAATCGACTGATGTTGGTATTATCATTCTAGGAGACTTTACAGATATTCGTGAAGGCGATACAATTCGTCGTACGGGTAAAATCATGGAAGTTCCTGTTGGTGATAGCTTGATTGGACGTGTTGTGGATCCGCTAGGTCGTCCAGTGGATGGTTTGGGACCAATTAACACAGACAAGACTCGCCCGGTTGAAGCACCAGCTCCTGGTGTTATGCAACGTAAGTCTGTCTCAGAACCATTGCAAACAGGTTTGAAAGCTATTGACGCCCTTGTACCAATCGGTCGTGGTCAACGTGAGTTGATTATCGGTGACCGTCAAACAGGGAAAACTACCATCGCAATTGACGCTATCTTGAACCAAAAAGGTCAAGATATGATTTGTATCTATGTTGCGATTGGACAAAAAGAATCAACAGTTCGTACACAAGTAGAAACACTTCGTCAGTACGGAGCCTTGGATTACACAATTGTTGTGACAGCCTCAGCTTCACAACCTTCTCCATTGCTCTTCCTTGCACCATATGCTGGGGTTGCTATGGCAGAGGAGTTCATGTACCAAGGTAAGCATGTGTTGATCGTTTATGATGATCTTTCCAAACAAGCGGTAGCTTATCGTGAACTTTCTCTCTTGCTCCGTCGTCCACCAGGTCGTGAAGCCTTCCCAGGAGATGTTTTCTACTTACATAGCCGTCTACTAGAGCGTTCTGCAAAAGTATCTGATGAGCTTGGTGGTGGTTCTATCACAGCTCTTCCATTTATTGAGACACAAGCAGGAGATATCTCAGCTTATATCGCTACAAACGTAATCTCAATCACTGATGGACAAATCTTCCTTGGTGATGGTCTCTTTAACGCAGGTATTCGTCCAGCTATAGATGCGGGTTCTTCTGTATCTCGTGTTGGTGGTTCAGCTCAGATTAAAGCCATGAAGAAGGTTGCTGGTACTCTTCGTATCGACCTTGCTTCCTATCGTGAGTTAGAAGCCTTCACTAAGTTTGGCTCAGATTTGGATGCCGCTACTCAGGCTAAATTGAATCGTGGCCGTCGTACTGTTGAAGTATTGAAACAACCAGTTCATAAACCACTACCTGTTGAGAAACAAGTAACCATTCTGTACGCCTTGACTCATGGATTCTTGGATACAGTTTCAGTGGATGATATTGTTCGTTTTGAGGAAGAATTTCATGCCTTCTTTGATGCGCAACATCCAGAGATTTTGGAAACTATTCGTGATACAAAAGACTTGCCAGAAGAAGCAGTCTTGGATGCTGCGATTACTGAGTTTCTCAACCAATCTAGCTTCCAATAAGAATAGAGGTGTCAGATGGCAGTATCTCTAAATGATATTAAAACAAAAATCGCCTCAACGAAAAATACTAGTCAAATTACTAATGCCATGCAGATGGTTTCTGCAGCTAAGTTAGGTCGTTCTGAAGAAGCTGCACGCAACTTCCAGATTTATGCTCAAAAAGTCCGTAAACTCCTTACAGATATCCTTCACGGAGATGGTGCTGGCGGATTAACGAATCCAATGTTGATTAGCCGCCCAGTCAAGAAAACAGGCTATATCGTCATTACTTCTGACCGTGGTCTTGTTGGAGGCTATAACTCTTCAATCTTAAAGGCAGTCATGGAACTTCAACAAGAATACCATCCTTCAGGTGATGATTTTGAAGTCATCTGTATTGGTGGTATGGGAGCAGACTTCTTTAAAGCTCGTGGTATTCAGCCAATTTATGAATTGCGTGGTCTAGCCAGCCAACCAAGCTTCGATGAAGTTCGCAAGATTATTTCAAAAACTATTGAAATGTATCAAAATGAACTTTTCGATGAGCTCTATGTTTGCTACAACCACCACGTGAATACACTGACAAGTCAAATGCGTGTGGAGCAGATGCTTCCAATTGTCGACTTGGACCCAAATGAAGCAGATGATAACTACAGCTTGACATTTGAGCTTGAAACAAGTCGTGAAGAAATCTTGGATCAGCTATTGCCACAGTTTGCAGAAAGTATGATTTACGGTGCTATAATTGATGCCAAGACAGCTGAAAATGCGGCAGGGATGACGGCAATGCAGACAGCAACAGATAATGCTAAAAAAGTTATCAATGATTTGACTATCCAGTATAACCGTGCCAGACAGGCGGCGATTACACAAGAAATTACAGAAATCGTAGCAGGAGCTAGTGCTTTAGAATAAAGCAATACTGCTCAGAGAAATGAACTTAGGACCTAGTCATACTAGGAACCGATAGTATCTTATACAGAATAGGAGAAGTAGATGAGTTCAGGTAAAATTGCTCAGGTTATCGGTCCTGTTGTAGACGTCTTGTTTGCACCAGGTGAGAAACTACCAGAGATTAATAATGCACTTGTCGTCTACAAAAATGACGAAAGAAAAACAAAAATCGTCCTTGAAGTAGCCTTGGAGTTGGGAGATGGTATGATTCGGACCATCGCTATGGAATCAACTGATGGCTTGACCCGTGGTTTGGAAGTATTGGACACAGGCCGTCCAATCTCAGTACCAGTTGGGAAAGAAACTCTAGGACGTGTCTTCAACGTTTTGGGAGATACCATTGACTTGGAAGCTCCTTTTGGTGAAGATGCAGAGCGTCAGCCAATTCATAAAAAAGCACCAACTTTTGATGAATTGTCTACCTCTTCAGAAATTCTAGAAACTGGGATCAAGGTTATCGACCTTCTTGCTCCTTACCTTAAAGGTGGTAAGGTCGGACTCTTCGGTGGTGCCGGAGTTGGTAAGACCGTATTGATCCAAGAATTGATTCACAACATTGCCCAAGAACACGGTGGGATCTCAGTATTTACTGGTGTTGGGGAACGTACTCGTGAAGGGAATGACCTTTACTGGGAAATGAAGGAATCAGGCGTTATCGAGAAAACAGCCATGGTATTTGGTCAGATGAATGAGCCACCTGGAGCACGTATGCGTGTTGCCCTTACTGGTTTGACAATCGCTGAATACTTCCGTGATGTAGAAGGTCAAGACGTTCTTCTTTTCATTGACAATATTTTCCGTTTCACTCAAGCAGGTTCAGAAGTGTCTGCCCTCTTGGGCCGTATGCCTTCAGCCGTTGGTTACCAGCCAACCCTCGCAACAGAAATGGGTCAATTGCAAGAACGTATCACGTCAACCAAGAAAGGTTCTGTAACTTCTATCCAGGCTATTTACGTGCCAGCGGATGACTATACAGACCCAGCTCCAGCAACAGCCTTTGCTCACTTGGATTCTACAACAAACTTGGAACGTAAATTGGTTCAATTGGGTATCTACCCAGCCGTTGATCCACTTGCTTCAAGCTCACGTGCCTTGGCACCTGAAATCGTTGGAGAAGAGCACTATGCAGTAGCTGCGGAAGTGAAACGTGTTCTTCAACGTTACCATGAGTTGCAAGATATTATCGCCATCCTTGGTATGGATGAACTTTCTGATGAAGAAAAAACCTTGGTTGCACGTGCACGTCGTATCCAGTTCTTCTTGTCACAAAACTTCAACGTTGCTGAGCAATTCACTGGTCAACCAGGTTCTTATGTTCCAGTAGCTGAAACAGTTCGTGGTTTCAAGGAAATCCTTGAAGGAAAATATGACCACCTACCAGAAGATGCCTTCCGTGGTGTTGGTTCAATCGAAGATGTGATTGCTAAGGCAGATAAAATGGGATTTTAAGAGGTGATCTATGGCTCAGTTAACTGTCCAGATCGTGACACCAGATGGTCTCGTCTATGATCACCATGCCAGCTTTGTATCGGTTCGAACTCTGGATGGTGAGATGGGAATCTTGCCACGACATGAAAATATGATTGCTGTGCTAGCAGTGGACGAGGTAAAAGTTAAGCGTATTGATGATGAATCTCATGTTAACTGGATTGCAGTTAACGGAGGAATTATCGAGATCGCTAATAATGTGATTACTATCGTCGCAAACACAGCTGAACGTGCCCGGGATATTGATATTAGTCGTGCAGAACGTGCCAAACTTCGTGCGGAACGTGAAATTGAAGAAGCGCAAGACAAGCACCTAATCGACCAAGAGCGTCGTGCAAAAATTGCTCTTCAGCGTGCTATTAATCGTATCAATGTCGGAAATAGATTATAAAAAAAGAACTTGAGTTAATCAAGTTCTTTTTTATTTTTTAAAGGCAATGCAAACCCCTTCTGGTACCTGGAAGTCATTAGATAGTTCAGCTAAACGACCGTTTTCAGAATTACGTTTAAATACAGTAACATTATCAGAATCTTGGTGAACAGCGAGTAAAAATTCTTGATCGGGAGTTAAATCAAAATCTCGCGGAGTTTTACCATTTGTTGGAACAAATTCAAGTAGTTCTAGACTGCCATCAGCAAGAATCGTATATACAACAATTGAGTCATGTCCACGATTAGAAGCATAGAGATATTTACCATCTTTTGATAATCGGATAGCAGCAGTTCCGTTAAAATCATTGAATCCCTCTGGTAGAGTTGAGATGGTCTGTATGCGTTCAAATTCACCAACACCATCATAGATTAAGACTTCAATTGTATTATTCAATTCGCAAATAAGGTAAGCTATTTTATAATGATGGTGAAAAACAAGATGGCGAGGACCTGCTCCTGGATTACTATGGTAAGTCGCAATTTCTGTTAATTGACCTTCAGAGCTCAAGTCATATGTAGTAACTTGGTCAGTCCCCAAATCACAGGTAAGAAGATATTTATCTGGTGTTAAGTCAGCAAAATGAACGTGAGGAGAAGCTTGATTTTCATGTGGCCCATGGCCACTATGTTGATCCATATCGGCTAATTCAAGACTTCCGTCCTCTTTACGTTTATATACAAGAACTTGTCCTTTATGGTAGTTAGCAGCATAAACAAGATTTCGTTTATCATCCACTGAAACATAGCAATGGGGTGCCCCTTCTTCAACGACGTGATTAAGTAGGGTACCATCAGTCTGATAAGCAGCAATTCCTCCTTGACCATCTTTGCTAGCAACAGTGTAGAGATGATTAGCATCATCAAATGCTAGATAGGTTGGACTCGGTTCGTTTGCAAAGAGTCTTAAATGTGATAATTGGCCAGTTTTTGTATCAAAATCAGCCTTATAAATTCCTTGGGAAGTCCGTCGAGTATAGGTCCCAAAATAGACAGTTTCTTTCATATTCATACCTCTAAATAAATATGGTTCTATTATACCATAAAACAAATGACTGGTTTTAAAATGCTACCAGAGCGAAAACAAAAAATAGTAAAAAAATATAATTCTATCCTTTGTCGGAGGACCATTTTTAAAATGCCTTATTTTCTCTAAAAATGGTATAATGATAGAACAAAGGAAAGGAAGATGAAATGGAACAAAAAGAGAAACAGTTTAACCTTTCATGGTTTTTTAAATGGTTTTTAGATAACAAAGCCGTTACAGTTTTCCTAGTAGCCTTGCTATTAGGCCTCAATATTTTTATACTCAGTAAAATCAGCTTTTTATTTATACCTGTAATAGACTTTCTATCCGTAGTTATGTTGCCGGTTATTTTATCAGGACTGCTCTTTTACCTTTTAAATCCACTAGTAGATTTAATGGAGAAGTACAAGATAAACCGTGTTTTAGCCATTAGTATTATCTTTGTCATTATTGCCATTTTCTTGATTGTTGGACTGGCCGTTGCCATTCCAAACCTTCAACGTCAAGTAGTTGCTTTTGCGCAAAATGTACCGACTTATCTCGAAGATGCTGACAGAGTTATTGATGATCTTGTTACCAAGCGTTTGCCAGATGACTTTAGACCCCAACTGGAGCAAGTTTTAGCTAATTTTTCAACACAAGCAACTGCTTGGGCAAGTAATATTTCTTCTAAAGCTGTTAACTGGGTGAGTGCTCTTATCAGTGGAACTTCTCAGGTCATTGTCGCTCTTATTATCATGCCATTTATGCTCTTTTATCTCCTTCGAGATGGAAAAGGGCTGAGAGATTACATTACTCAATTTCTACCAAATAAATTGAGAGAACCAGTTGGTAAGGTATTAACAGATGTCAACCAGCAACTTTCTAACTATGTAAGAGGTCAAATCACAGTGGCTGTAATCGTTGCTATCATGTTTATTATCTTGTTCAAGATAATAGGACTTAGGTATGCTATTACTTTAGGAATCACTGCAGGTATCCTCAATCTAGTACCTTATCTTGGAAGTTTTCTAGCAATGCTTCCAGCTCTAGTACTAGGTCTAATAGCAGGACCAGTCATGCTATTAAAAGTTATCATTGTTTTCATTGTTGAGCAAACAATAGAGGGACGTTTTGTTTCTCCACTGATTTTGGGTAGCCAATTGAATATTCACCCGATCACTATCCTTTTTGTTCTTTTGACTTCAGGATCTATGTTTGGTATCTGGGGAGTCTTGCTTGGTATCCCAATCTATGCTTCTGCAAAAGTTGTAATTTCAGCTATTTTTGAATGGTATAAGCAAGTAAGTGGACTCTACGAAAATGTAGAGGAGGTTGAGAGTGAACAATAGTCAACAAATGCTTGAGGCCTTGGGTCAACAAGATTTGGCCAAAGCAGATTCCTATTTTCAAAAAGCAATAGAGGAAGACTCTGATGAAGTTCTGCTTGAACTTGCTTCTTATTTAGAAGGTATTGGGTTTTATCCTCAAGCTAGTCAAATCTATGAAAAATTATCGACTAAATATCCAGAAGTTAATATTAATTTAGCATCTATTGCTAGTGAAGATGGCTTAATAGAAGAAGCCTTTGCATATCTGGAGAATATAAGTCCAGAAAGTGAGTGGTATGTCTCAGCTCTAGTATTAAAGGCCGATTTGTACCAGATAGAAGGCTTGACGGATGTTGCGCGTGAGAAACTCCTAGAAGCCCGTAATTACTCTGATGATCCTCTCCTAATATTTGGTCTAGCAGAATTAGATAGTGAGCTAGGAAACGATTTAGAAGCGATTAAGGGATATGCCCAACTTGATAATCGTTCCATTTACCAACAGACTGGAATATCTACCTATCAGCGTATAGGACTTTCCTATGCAAAACTTGGCAAGTTTGAGTCAGCAATCGAATTTTTAGAAAAAGCAATAGAATTAGAATATGATGATCAAACAGCCTTTGAATTAGCAAGCCTTTATTTTGATAAAGAGGAATACCAGAAAGCCGTCCTATACTTTAAACAACTAGATACTATTTCTCCTGATTTTGAGGGTTATGAGTATGGTTATAGTCAAGCACTTCATAAAGAGCATCAGACAGAAGAGGCTCTTAAAATAGCTCAACAGGGTTTGTCAAAAAATCCTTTTGAAACTCGTCTCTTACTCCATGCTTCTCAGTTATCTTACGAATTGCATCAACCGGAACAAGCGGAGGCTTATTTACTACAAGCACAAGAGGATGCTGAAGATCAGGAAGAGATTTTGTTACGCTTAGGGACACTCTATCAAGAACAGGAACGTTATGAGGATATTATAGCTTTAAAAATATACGAACCTGAAAATCTTTTGACTAAATGGATGATTGCAAAAAGTTACCAAGAGCTTGAGGAGCTTGAGTCTGCAGATGAACTCTATCAGGAACTTGCTCCAGACCTTAAGGACAATCCAGAGTTCTTGGAACAGTATATTTATTTATTAAGAGAGTTGGGTAAGGTAGAAGAAGCTAGAGACTTGATTCAAGCTTACCTGCAATTAGTACCAGATGATTTACAAATGCAAGATTTGTATGATTATTTATCTTAAATATAAAAGATAATCACCGAGCATAGGTGATTTTCTTTTTGTCGATAAAAAGAAATATAAATTGCTTGAAAATTAGATGGATTGAGTATGAACTTTTATTTTTTTTTTGATATAATTGATATAGTTAAATGAAACCAATTTTATTTGAAAAAATAGAAAGATTAGAGATATGACACAAGTAAAGATTGTAACAGATTCTTCTGTTACTATTGAACCAGAACTCGTTAAAGAATTAAACATTACAGTTGTACCATTGTCTGTAATGATTGACAGTGTTCTTTATTCTGATGCAGATTTGAAAGAAGGAGAATTCCTCCGCTTGATGCAAGCAAGTAAAAATCTTCCAAAAACAAGCCAACCTCCAGTTGGACTCTTTGCTGAGATTTTTGAAGAACTTGGGAAAGACGGTAGTAAGATCCTAGCAATTCATATGTCCCATGCCCTTTCTGGAACTGTAGAAGCAGCGCGTCAAGGAGCAAGTTTATCAACTGCAGATGTCACTGTTTTGGATAGTTCATTCACAGATCAGGCATTGAAGTTCCAAGTTGTCGAAGCTGCTAGATTAGCCCAAGAAGGACAAGACTTGGAAGCCATTGTTTCCCATGTCGAAGAAGTTAAACAAAATACAGAGCTTTATATTGGTGTTTCTACCTTGGAAAATCTTGTAAAAGGTGGCCGTATTGGTCGAGTTACTGGTCTCTTGAGTTCACTTCTAAATATTCGCGTTGTTATGCAAATGAAAGATAATGAATTGCAACCGATTGTTAAAGGACGTGGATCAAAAACCTTTAAAAAATGGTTGGATGAGTTAGTTGTATCTCTTTCAAGTCGTTCAGTCGCAGAAATTGGTATTTCTTATGCAGGTACTAGTGACTGGGCAAATGAAATGAAAGCTGTTCTACAACCTTACGTTGAAAAATCAATTTCAGTCCTAGAAACAGGCTCAATTATCCAAACTCACACGGGTGAAAATGCCTGGGCTATCCTAATTCGATATAATTCCTAAAAAAACAGAGAAAAAGTTAAATAAATAGTGTTTTTAGCTTGACCTAAAGGGAATTTTAGGTTATGATTATAAGTGTTAATTAGAAAAAATTTTGGAGGATTCATTAACATGGCAAACAAACAAGATTTGATCGCTAAAGTAGCAGAAGCTACAGAATTGACTAAAAAAGATTCAGCAGCAGCAGTTGACGCTGTATTTAAAGCAGTAACTGAATTCCTTTCTGCTGGTGAAAAAGTTCAATTGATCGGTTTCGGTAACTTTGAAGTTCGTCACCGTGCAGCTCGTAAAGGTCGCAACCCACAAACTGGTAAAGCGATCAAGATCAAAGCTTCTAAAGTTCCAGCATTCAAAGCTGGTAAAGCCCTTAAAGAAGCAGTTAAATAATAACTTTACAAAAAGCCTGTTGTATCAAGCATTTAAGCTTGTGTGACAGGCTTTTTTTAGTTGTGAGGGGGACTGGGAATGCTATGCCATGCTATGCTGATAGTCACCTATAGTGGAATAGCAGTGGTAGTTGATTCTTAATTCGAAGAAACAAAAAAGAACAGTCGTAACTGTTCTTTTTATGATTATTTGAGACCGTATTTTTTGTTGAAACGATCCACGCGTCCATCTGCTTGAGTGAACTTTTGACGTCCAGTGTAGAATGGGTGTGAGTCTGATGAAATTTCCACACGGATCAATGGGTAAGTTTCACCTTCGAACTCAACAGTTTCGTTAGTGCGCTTAGTTGAACCGCTAAGGAATTGGTAACCAGTAGTTGTGTCCATGAAGACAACTGGGCGATATTCTGGATGGATATCTTTTTTCATTTTGCAATATTTCCTTTCTGCCATGGTCTCTTTGCGAGCCATAGATTGTTACCTTAATAGTCTATCAGATTATGACTAGTTTGGCAAGTCTTTTATTTATTTTTCAGTAAGTTTTTTAACTTTTGATAGATGACTTCATTTTCTTCTAAGCTATAGGAATTAGCACCACTAGCTAGTGGATGTCCCCCACCGTCATGTTCTTTGGCTACTTCATTGATAGGGACCGATTTACTGCGCAAACGAACACGATAATGTCCATCAGCTTGCTCTACAAAGATTCCCCATAGGTTGACGTCTTCTATGCGGCCTGGTGCACCAACAATAGCTGCTGTTTCAGCATCAGTTACCTGATAATGCTGGAGAATATCATGCGTTAGTAGGATGCGGGCAGCCCCATTCTCATCCACTTCCAGATGATCATAGATATAACCTTGAAGTCTGGCAATTTTATAGCTGATTGTATCCATATGACGTGTAAGTCCAGCATAATCAAAATCATACTCTCTCAGTTGACTCGCTATACGGAGGGTTCGAGCAGAAGTTGCTGGAAAGAGGAAACGACCAGTATCTCCAATAATACCAGCAGACAAGAGGTAAGCGGCCTGGTCAGATAATTCAAGTTCGGTTTCCTCAGCAAAGATAGCTATCATCTCGCTTGCACTACTAGAAGTCGTATCTACCCAAAGGATATCACCATACTCCTCGTCATTGGGATGGTGATCGATTTTGATAATTGTCTCGGCATTAAGGTAACGTTTATCATCGATTCGAGCAGTATTGGCTGTATCACAGATAATGGCAAGTGCTCCTTCAAATTCTTGATCTTCTACCTCATCCATTTTGGCTAACCAAGTTAGGGTAGGCAAATCATAGCCAACAACTTTAATCTTTTTATCAGGAAAATTATACTGGAGCAGTTCTTTAAGACCAACTTGGCTTCCCAAGGCATCGGGGTCTGCTCTCATGTGACGGTGAATAATAATTGTATCGTATTTTTTTATTTTTTCTAAAATTTGGTGACAAATTTCCATAATGAACCTCAATTCTTTCTCATTTCATTGTAGCACAAGAGTTTTTATTTTTAAAATGAAAAAGATGTGATATAATGGAGAAAGATTAATTGAGGAGGACCTTATGGCATTAGCAAAAATTGTATTTGCCAGTATGACCGGTAATACTGAAGAAATCGCAGATATTGTAGCAGATAAATTAAGAGAATGTGGTTTAGATGTCGATGTTGATGAGTGTACAACAGTTGATGCTTCTGACTTTTTAGAAGCAGACATCGCCATTGTCGCAACCTACACTTACGGAGATGGAGAATTACCAGATGAGATGATGGACTTCTACGAAGACCTAGCAGACCTCAACTTGAGCGGTAAAATCTATGGTGTAGTCGGATCAGGTGATACTTTCTACGATGAATTCTGTAAAGCTGTTGATGACTTCGACCGAGTATTTATCGCTACTGGAGCTGAAAAGGGTTCAGAGTGCGTCAAAGTAGACCTATCTGCAGAAGAAGAAGATATTGAACGTTTGGAGCAATTTGCAGAAGAATTGGCTGCCAAAGTGGTATAAGCATGAACTTGCACTGATGATAGTTGTCAGTGCACTTTTTTGTTAGATATGCCTATGAATAACTTGACTATTTAGTAGCTTTGTACACAATGATTCAAATAAAGAAGGAGACTCAATGGATTTAGATATTATTAGACAAGAAATTGATCAAATTGATGACCAAATCGTAAAACTCTTAGAAGAAAGAATGCATCTAGTTGAGGGTGTAGTTGCTTATAAAAAGTCTACAGGAAAACCAATCTTGGATACCAAAAGAGAAGAAGTTATCTTTGAAAAAGTCAGAAATCTTATAAAAAATGACCAGTATCAAGAAAGTATAGTAGCGACATTTTCTGACATTTTAAAAAATTCTCGTCAATATCAGGATAAATCATTAAATGAATAAAAAACAGTTCAATACATTAGGGATTTTTCTAGCTGCTATGTTGGGTGGTCTTGTCCGCTATCTCGTTTCCACTTGTTTTCCAGCTAGTCCAGACTTTCCATGGGGAACTCTCCTTGTCAACTATCTAGGTATAATTTGCTTAGTATACTTGGTTAAGGGCTATCTAGTTCATAAAGGAACAAGTAAGGGCCTTATTCTAGCACTCGGTACGGGCTTTTGTGGTGGTTTAACAACCTTTTCTAGCCTCATGTTAGATGCTGTGAAATTGCTGGATACTGGCCGTTATTTGAGCTTGGTAATCTACCTAGTTTTGAGCATTGGCGGAGGACTTTTATTGGCTTACTACTTGGGGAGGAAGAAATGGTAATCGTCTATCTTACAATTGCTTGTGGGCTTGGTGCCCTAGTTCGTTATTTTTTTTCTCGTTATAATAAAGATTTCATAATGCCACTAGGAACACTCATAGCCAATCTTATGGGTTGTTTCCTGATAGGTTTACTCTATAATCATGTGGATTCCAAGGAAGTCTATACCATCCTAGCTACAGGATTTTGTGGAGGTTTGACGACTTTTTCAACTTTGAATGAAGAGCTACAGAGACTGCTTAGTGACAGGAAGGTGTTTTACAGCTATTTTCTCTTAACTTACTTAGGAGGTTTAGTAGCGATTTTTTTAGGAATTCTGCTATAAATTTCTTTACTTTTTTGTGGAAATTTGGTAAACTGTATCTTGTGTGTAATGGACACACAAAAATACAGTTTATCCGCTGAGGAAGTTTCCTCAAGATTGACAAAGATAGGAGAATAAAATGAATCCATTAATCCAAAGCTTGACTGAAGGTCAACTTCGTACAGATATCCCTTCATTCCGTCCTGGTGACACTGTTCGTGTACACGCGAAAGTTGTCGAAGGTAACCGTGAACGTATCCAGATTTTTGAAGGTGTTGTTATTGCACGTAAAGGTGCTGGCATCTCAGAAAACTACACAGTTCGTAAAATCTCTAACGGTGTAGGTGTTGAGCGTATCTTCCCAATCCACACTCCACGTGTTGAAAAGATCGAAGTTGTTCGTTACGGTAAAGTACGTCGTGCGAAATTGTACTACTTGCGTGCACTTCAAGGTAAGGCAGCTCGTATCAAAGAAATCCGTCGTTAATTCGATAAAAAAACTCTGCTGTAAGGCAGAGTTTTTCTCTAGCTCCCTTAGTTCAATGGATATAACAACTCCCTCCTAAGGAGTAGTTGCAGGTTCGATTCCTGCAGGGGGCATATAAACTATTGATTTTACTGCTTGTTTGAGGTCTTTTGCCTCAAATTAGCTCCTAATTCTGTGAATTTCTCTCTAACTTCTGAGTTACTTGCCTCTTCTAATGAAATACAGAAAGGAAGGAGTAGCTCATTTTCTCTTTTAGTTGCTACAATTTGTGCAACTCTTTTTGTTGGGAAACCATCTTACTCAGCCTTTTTATATTTTCCGTCCAGAGTTTTATAAGAAATACGATATTCCCATTTACTATTTACTATTTACTATTTTCTATTTTTTCAGTATGATGCTATCTTCTTTTCATCTCAGTTATTGATAAAATGGGTATAAGAAAACGACCTTTTGAATAGTTATTTCTTATAATGGAAATCCCCACACTCAAAATTTAGCGACGGCGAGTGTGGGGATTATTATTTAGTTATTTACTTTGACTTTCATTGTTTTATTGAAGATACCACTTTCTTCTGCAATAGTTGTATCATCTTCCACTTTCACATATAACTTAGGAGAGTTAGTAGAACCCAAATCATAGCCATTTTCTATCGCCCAATTTTTAAAAGTGCTTTCTTTAATTTGGTAAATTTTGTCAGCAATTTGTTGAATTTCTACTTTAGAATAATATTTAGCTTCTTGAGGAAGATACAAGTAAATTAAACTATTTCCTACTGGTTTAGTTAAAACCTGATAGCCTGTATTTGCTAACTGATTATTGATTTCAGTAGTCAAATGAATAGAGAATTCTGTATTAGATGCTTCTGTATATTTAGGACCATCATTTTTTATTTCTTGGGTAGTAGTTGTTTCACTTTTTGTTTCACTAGTTTTTTCTTCTTTTGTGTTTTCTGTACTCTCAGATGATGTGACTGCTTGAGTTGTAACTGGTTTTGTGATTTCATTTTTGGTTGTATTTTCGCTAGAGAACGTTCCAATAATAAGAAGAGAGCCTATCAGAACAGCGATTGAAATATTTCTATTCCTTTTGTTTGGGCTTTTTTTGATAAAATACCAAATGCCAAATCCTGAAACTAAAACGATTAACGTTAAAACATTTTTTAAAATTTCCATTTTTTTAAACTCCTACTATTTTCTTAAATTCTTCCTGAATTATAATGTTACAAGACCCAAGTTCGAATAGCATGGGCAACGCCTGATTCATCATTTGTTTTGGTGATGTATTTGGCGATTTTTTTGAGTTCTGGGTTTCCGTTTTCCATAACAACGGGGTTTCCAACGACTTCGAGCATGGCGCGGTCATTTTCTTCGTCACCGATCGCCATGGTTTCATCCTTACTTAGTCCAAGTTTCTCAGCTAGGTGAGTGATAGCAGATCCTTTGTCCACATCCTTTTTAAGGAGTTCTAGGTAAAATGGAGCAGATTTGTTGATAGAGTATCGCTCGTAAAATTCTACTGGAATCTTTTCAATAGCTGCATCGAGAATTTCTGGTTCGTCGATAAACATACATTTGACGATTTCTTTATCAGCCATTTCTTCAGGAGTGCGGTAAAAGATAGGCATGCTGACGAGGGTTGATTCGTGTACAGTGTATTTTCCGATATTACGATTGGCTGTATAGATACCATCTTTGGTAATAGCATGCATATGGACTCCAAGTTTACGGCTTAGAAATTCCATATCCAGATAGTCTTCGTAGATCAAGGATTCGCTAATAATCTCATGTCCTGTAGCAGTTTCCTGAACAAGGGCACCGTTGAAGGTTACAACGTAGTCCCCTTCGTCTCGCAATTGCAAGTCGTCAAGAAGTTTGGCAACACCTGCAATAGGACGGCCGGTTGCAATGACAACCTTGACTCCAGCTCTTTTAGCATCTTGGATAGCTGCAAAGACTTCAGGAGTAATTTCTTTTTGGCTATTGACTAGGGTACCATCGATATCAACGGCGATTAGTTTTATACTCATAAATTTCCTCTATTATTTCTTATCTAGGGTAAAATGATCATTCTCAATCAAATGTGAAAATTGTTGAATGATACTAGTGAAAATACTGTTTTGCTGAAGCATTTCTTTAGGGAAGTAGAAACGGTTGTCCCCATGACGGCTTCCTGCAAGAGATTGAACGATAGGAGATAGGCTAGAAAGTTCTGCCAACTCGCCATTTTTTTGGACAATCTCAATTTGTGTTCTTGGATTTTCGGACTCAGGTCGATAAATATCGTAAGGAAGGTCAAAATTCTTGTGGATAGCTGTGTAATAGTTAGGGTCAAAACCAATTTCTTCGACAAAATTCCGCATGATTTCAAGTTGGTCTTGGTCATCCTGTGAAAAAGTAATAGATTTGAAGACCTTACGGTTGATAAAACGTTGCGAAAGATCAGCTAAAATTTTGTCAGTACTAGTCATCCAGAGCTGGAAGTAGGTATTCATAACACCATCGTCTAGCGCAAGATAGTCAGACAAGCTAACATTTTTCTCAAAAAATGGTAGTAGATGAGGTGAAGTACGAGCAAAGAAATCTTTATTGTCAGGATAGAGTTCTTTGGCACGTTTCAAAAGATTTTGCAGGAGAACCTCCATGGCTCGTGTAGCTGGGTGGAAATAAACCTGCATATACATTTGATAGCGACTAAGGACATAATCCTCGATGGCGTGCATCCCATTCCGTTGAAAGGCAATGCCATTTTCAACAGGACGAATGACACGAAGAATACGTGTCAGATCAAACTGGCCATAAAAAGCACCGGTGAAGTAGGAGTCGCGCAGGAGATAATCCATACGGTCTGCATCAATCTGACTAGAAATGAGTTGAACGACTTGTTTGTTGGGATAGGTGTGATCAATGACACTAGCAACCTTTTTAGGGAAGTCAGGCGCCACCTGTAACAAGACCTGGTGAATCTCTGTGTCAGGACTTTGAATGATATCTTGTGTGATAGCCTCATGATTGGTATCAAAAAGATTTTCAAAAGTATGCGAATAGGCACCATGTCCGAGGTCATGTAGAAGAGCTGCAGTCATGGTTAAGAGAGATTCACTAGAGTCCCATTCTTCAGGATATTTCTCCTCAAAAATTTCCGTAATTTGCCTAGCAATTTCATAGACTCCTAGACAGTGAGAAAAGCGACTATGCTCTCCACCATGAAAGGTATAACTGGATGTACCCAACTGCTTGATTCGACGAAGCCGTTGAAATTCTTTTGTATTAATCAGGTCATAAATAACCTGATTATTAACGTGGATATAGTTGTGAACAGGGTCACGAAATACTTTTTCATTCATAAGACCATTATAGCAAATTCCTTGCCTTTTTGGTAAAATAGTAGGGATAAGTGAGAAGAAAGAGGAATAGTTGTGAAGATTCGAATGAGAAATAAAATTCAGTTTGACGACCAGCTGGAAGTAGTCGATCAACTTTATGATGTTGAACTACGTGAAAAGGGAGATTTTTCCTATCTTCTTTTCTACAATGAAGACCAAGAAAAAGTAGTTTTGAAATTTAATGGGGAGGAACTGGTCATGTCACGTTTCTCAAATCCTAGGACCATCATGCGTTTTCTGAAGGATTCTGATAGTTTAGCCTATATTCCGACACCTATAGGCATGCAGGAGTTTATCATCCAAACAAGCCACTATGAAGTTGGTGAAGAGAAGATTGAACTAGCCTATCAACTACAAAACAAAGAAGGAGTTGCTTTTGCCAACTATCGATTAGAAATTACTTGGGGATAAGAAAAAGAGGCTGGGACAAAAGTTCTAGCCTCTCAATTGTCTTTGGATTGTCGAGCAAGACGCAGTGGTTGAGTGGGCTCTACTACGCTGATTTCATCAGCTTTTACAGCCCTACTCAACTGTGCGGAGGTGGGACGACGAAATCGAATTCTAACGAATTGCCGATTTCTGTCCCACTCTCATTTGATATACAGTTCCTGATTTTTTAGGACGATTTCACGTACGCTTGCAAATTTCTTAAGTTTTTTAAGTTCTTCTGGATGGGTTACAAGGGTGATGACATAGCCATCTTTACCCATGCGTCCTGTACGACCCGCACGGTGAGTGTAAGTTTCCGTGTCTCTAGGGACATCAAAGTTAATCACGCATTCCAAGTTATCAATGTCAATACCACGTGCTAGAAGGTCTGTCGCAAGAAGTAGGGTAAGTTGATTATCTTTGAATTTTTCTAGGATAACTTTTCTAAATTTAACGTTGACATCGCTCGCAAGTGAAACAGCTAAAACATCGCGATATTGTAATTTTTCCTCAGCGCTTCCAAGGTCTGACAAGCTATTAAAGAAGACCAATCCACGGAAATCTTCTACATGGGCGAGTTTACGAAGCATATCTACTCGATGGCGTTGGTCCACTTGCATGTAGAAGTGTTGAATATTGTCTAACTTTTGGTCTGATAGATCAATGATACGAGTGTTAGGTGCAATCTTATCTTGGTCAAATTTGGTAGTGGCACTCATGTAAATAAGTTGATGGTCACGAGGTGCATAGTTGGTAATTTTTTCAACAAAATGAATTTGAGAATCATCAAGGAGTTGATCGAATTCATCAAGAATGATAGTCTCTACGTTCATCATCTTGATTTTTTTCAATTTGATGAGTTCAAAGATACGACCAGGTGTTCCAATTAAAATTTCTGGCCCTTTTTTCAGACGCTCAATTTGGCGTTTTTGGCTCGAACCTGATAAAAATAGCTGAGCTGTTAAGCCAATGGCCTCACCCCAAGTTTTAGTTACATCAAAAATTTGTCCAGCAAGTTCGGTATTAGGTGCCAAGATCAATAGTTGTTGGGCTTTTTTCTTTTGGAGTTTAAGTAAACTAGGTAGGAGATAGGCTAAGGTCTTACCTGTTCCGGTAGGACTGACTCCAAGTAGGTTTTCCCCTTCTGTTATAGGTTCAAAAAGTTGAATTTGAATGGGAGTAAATTCTTGGAATCCCAGTTGATCAATCAATTCTTGCCATTCGGTAGGTAGTTTGGTTTTCATTTTTCTGCCTCAAATCTAATGCCAGCATCCTGGCGCATAGCGTAAAGTAGGTCGTGGACATGTGTTGTATCTTCAATCCACGATTGGTAGAGAGTTTGCTCTGGTTGCTTGATCATGTTTGCAAATGCAGCAACTTCCTCAGTCATCGTATGAGGAGCTTGTTGGATAGGAAGTTGAAGTTCATTTCCTTTATGGTCTGTAAAAATAGCTGATTGAATATGCTCGATTGTATTGAGAGCCAATGTTCCGTCAGTTGTATAAATCTCACAAGGAAGATTAGAAGTGATATTTTTTCCTGCTTTGATATGTACTTGATAGTCAGTATAGGAAAGAATGCCGTCTCCATTTAAATCAATAGAGTTTTCAAGTTGTTGGGCTACATAGTTGGCATCAAGTGGTTTTCCAAATAAGCGAATCGATGCGTAGAGAGGATAAATTCCTAAATCCATAAGTGCACCGCCAGCAAAACGATCTGAGAAAACATTAGGAGTATCGCCAGTAAGGAGGTTAGGCATTTTAGAAGAGTATTTGGCATAGTTAAAATCTGCACCAAGAATTTGTTTGTTTGCAAGAAAGTTCTTAATTGTAGCGAAAGCATCTTCGTGGTAGTTACGTGCCGCTTCGAAGATAAAACATTGATGCTCCTTAGCAGTTTGAACCAAATCCTGCCATTCATGCGGTTGAGTAACAGCTGGTTTTTCAAGGATGACGTGTTTACCAGAAAGTAAAGCAGCCTTAGCTTGAGAGTAGTGCAAAGAATTTGGACTTGCAATATAGATGACATCAAAGGAGCTTGCTAAAAAAGCATCCATCTGATCAAATAAGTCAACATTGTTGTAGATACAAGCAAAATTTTCAGCAGTTTCTAGTTTTCTAGAGTAGACTGCGACTAACTGATACTCTCCACTAGCATGAGCAACCTCTATAAAATGATGACTTATAGCACTAGTTCCGATAATCCCAAGTTTTAGCATAGACTCTCCTTATTCCTTGATTTGATTGTATTCATTATATCATAGAAAAGAAGAAGTAGCCAAAGCAAGATAATTCTTAATTTTGATGCTTCGAAATTTTATTAAAAAATGATACAATAGTCTTTTATAACAAAAAAGGAGTTTAGTATGAGATTATTACCTATGAGAAAAATTTCTCGTCATTCAAAACGATTGGCGCTTTTTTTGACTTTCTGTGCAGGCTATGTTGATGCCTATACCTTTATCGAAAGAGGAAATACCTTAGTTGCGGGACAGACAGGTAATGTTGTCTTTTTATCTGTAGGATTAGTGCAAGAGAATGTAGCAGACGTAGAAGAAAAAGTTTTAACACTTTTGTCCTTTATGTTGGGAGTATTTCTACTAACTATTTACAAGGAAAAACTGAAAATTGTAAAAAAACCAATCTTATCCCTTGTTCCTTTGGCGCTTTTGTCTTTAATTATCGGATTTGTTCCTTTAACGGTTGACAATCACTTTATTGTTCCACCATTAGCCTTTTGTATGGGGCTTGTAACAACAGCTTTTGGAGAAGTTTCAGGAATTGCTTATAACAATGCTTTTATGACAGGAAATATAAAACGAACTATGCTTGCCTTTGGCGATTATATACGTACCAAACATACTCCTTATTTACGGGAAGGAATCATATTTGTTACTCTCCTGGCTAGTTTTGTCCTTGGTGCAGTCGTGTCAGCCTATTTAACCATCTTTTATGAAGAAAAGACGATTTTAGGAATTCCGATAATGATGTGTATTTTTTATGCTAGTATGCTTTTTGCTAAATTTCAGGAAAAAAATAAAGAAATAGCTTGAATTTTAATGACAAATACTTGTCAAAAATATAGAATCATGCTATACTTGTAGAGTTGACTATGCACATTCCTGTGCAACCGCACGAACATCGTAACTTGAATCTTCAAGTTTAAGTGGTTCGTCCCACGATGCTAGGCGAGTCTTCACAAAAATTACGGGGGAACCCCAAAAAATCATAGGAGGTGCATAATGAGCACATACGCAATTATCAAAACTGGCGGAAAACAAGTTAAAGTTGAAGTTGGTCAAGCAGTTTACGTTGAAAAATTGAACGTTGAAGCTGGTCAAGAAGTTACTTTTAACGAAGTTGTTCTTGTTGGTGGTGAAAACACTGTTGTCGGAACTCCACTTGTTGCTGGAGCTACTGTAGTTGGAACTGTTGAAAAACAAGGAAAACAAAAGAAAGTTGTTACTTACAAGTACAAACCTAAAAAAGGTAGCCACCGCAAACAAGGTCACCGTCAACCATATACTAAAGTTGTCATCAACGCAATCAACGCTTAATTTTAAGGAGAACGCATGATACAAGCAGTCTTTGAGAGAGCCGAAGATGGCGAGCTGAGGAGTGCGGAGATTACTGGACACGCCGAGAGTGGCGAATACGGCTTAGATGTCGTGTGTGCATCGGTTTCTACGCTTGCCATTAACTTTATCAATTCAATTGAAAAATTTGCAGGCTATGAACCAATCTTAGAATTAAACGAAGATGAAGGTGGCTATCTGATGGTTGAAATTCCAAAAGATCTTCCTTCACACCAGAGAGAAATGACTCAGTTATTCTTTGAATCATTTTTCTTAGGTATGGCAAACTTATCGGAGAACTCTTCTGAGTTCGTCCAAACCAGAGTTATCACAGAAAACTAACACGGAGGAAAACATTATGTTAAAAATGACTCTTAACAACTTGCAACTTTTCGCCCACAAAAAAGGTGGAGGTTCTACATCAAACGGACGTGATTCACAAGCTAAACGTCTTGGCGCTAAAGCAGCTGATGGACAAACTGTAACAGGTGGATCAATCCTTTACCGTCAACGTGGTACACACATCTATCCAGGTGTAAACGTTGGACGTGGTGGAGACGATACTTTGTTCGCTAAAGTTGAAGGCGTAGTACGTTTCGAACGTAAAGGTCGCGATAAGAAACAAGTTTCTGTTTACCCAATCGCAAAATAATCGCTCTATATACCATTAAATAAAGCTTTCCGATATTTTCGGGAAGCTTTTTTATGTATTATTAAAAAAATACTTTTTGTCTCAACATTATAAAAATCCAAGGTTATTATTTATTTTTAAGTATCTTAATTCTTCTATAGTAATGGCTAAAATATCAGATTTATGGTATAATGTAGGGTGAGACCTTGTTAATAATTTGTGAAAGAGTATATAATGAAAAAAATTATCATTAATGGAGGACGTCCATTAAAAGGTGAAATAACTATTAGTGGTGCTAAAAATAGTGTAGTAGCCCTAATTCCAGCTATTATCTTAGCTGATGATGTTGTAATCTTGGATTGTGTTCCTGATATCTCTGATGTGGCTAGTCTTATCGATATTATGGAAATCATGGGAGCTAGTGTAAAGCGTTATGAAGATGTAGTAGAAATCGATCCGCGTGGGGTTCAAAATAAACCAATGCCATATGGAAAGATTAATAGTCTTCGAGCATCGTATTATTTCTATGGTAGTCTTTTAGGACGATTCGGAGAAGCAACCGTTGGTTTACCTGGTGGTTGTGATCTTGGACCACGTCCGATTGACTTGCATCTAAAAGCATTTGAAGCTATGGGAGCTAAAACGACCTATGAGGGAGATAATATGAATCTCTCAACTCAAGGTGAACGTCTTCATGGAGCTCATATATACATGGATACTGTAAGTGTTGGGGCTACTATCAATACTCTGTTGGCTGCAGTCAAAGCTGATGGTCGCACAGTTATTGAAAATGCCGCACGTGAACCTGAGATTATCGATGTAGCTACCTTGCTTAATAATATGGGAGCTCATATTCGTGGTGCAGGAACTGATATTATAACTATTGAAGGTGTTGAACGTCTTCATGGGACACGCCATCAGGTAATCCCAGACCGTATTGAAGCCGGAACATATATCTCATTAGCCGCCGCGGTAGGTCAAGGAATTCAAATCAATAATGTTCTTTATGAGCACTTGGAAGGTTTTATCGCCAAATTAGAAGAGATGGGAGTGCGAATGACCGTTTCTGAAGATAGTATTTTTGTTGAAGAGCAAAAGAACTTGAAGGCGGTAAATATTAAAACAGCCCCATATCCAGGATTTGCTACGGATCTTCAACAACCTATCACACCTTTGTTGTTGAAAGCCGAAGGTCGTGGTAAGCTAATTGATACAATTTATGAAAAACGTGTAAACCATGTTTTTGAGTTGGCTAAGATGAATGCTGATATCTCAACAACAAATGATCATATCCTTTACAAGGGTGGCAATCAATTGCATGGAGCGAGCGTAAAAGCTACAGACCTACGTGCTGGAGCTGCTTTAGTGATTGCTGGACTAATGGCAGAGGGTAGAACAGAAATTACAAATGTTGAGTTTATTTTAAGAGGCTACTCAAATATTATTGATAAATTACGTAATCTTGGAGCAGATATTGAACTAATCGAGGACTAGTATTAGAGAATTAAAATGAATATCTGGACAAAACTAGCTATGTTTTCTTTTTATGAGACGGAACGATTAATCCTCCGTCCCTTCTTTTTTACCGATGTTTATGATTTTCACAACATAGCATCAGATTCTGAGAATCTTCAATTTATTTTTCCAGCCCAAGCTAGTATTGAAGAAAGTCAATATGCCCTTGCTAATTATTTTATGAAATCTCCTCTAGGTATTTGGGCGATTTGTGATAAAAAGCAAGAAAAAATGATCGGTTCTATCAAGTTTGAAAAAATTGATGAGATAAAAAGAGAAGCTGAACTAGGATATTTTTTAAAAAAAGAGTACTGGTCACAAGGTTATATGACTGAAGTGGTAACGAATATACGTGATTTATCAATAGAAGAGCTTGGTTTAAAACAACTATCTATTATAACGCATTTAGAAAATAGTGCTAGTCAGAAAGTCGCTCAAAAATCTGGTTTTAAACTCTACCGACGTTTTAAAGGAAGTGATCGATATAGCCGTAAGATGAGAGATTATCTTGAATTTCGTTATGCAAAAGGAGAACTAAGTGAGTAAACATCAGGAAATTTTATCTTATCTAGAAGAATTACCGGTTGGAAAACGTGTAAGTGTTCGTAGTATATCTAATCACTTAGGGGTAAGTGATGGAACGGCTTATCGAGCAATTAAAGAGGCTGAAAATAGAGGCTTGGTAGAGACACGTCCCCGTAGTGGAACGATACGTATTAAATCTCAAAAAGTTTCAATTGAAAGACTAACTTATGCTGAAATTGCAGAGGTTACGGGTTCTGATGTGATGGCTGGTCGGGATGGATTAGATAGAGAATTTAGTAAATTTTCTATTGGTGCTATGACTGAAGATAACATTCTTTCCTATCTTCATGATGGAGGCCTTTTGATTGTCGGGGACCGAACTCAAATTCAAATGTTAGCACTTGAAAATGAGAATGCCGTTTTGGTTACGGGTGGATTTGAGATAAATGAAAATGTACTCAAGTTAGCCAATAAAAAGAATATACCTGTTTTGCGCAGTAAACATGATACCTTTACAATCGCGACGATGATCAACCGTGCTTTGTCTAATGTTCAGATAAAAACAGATATTTTAACAGTCGAAAAAATTTACCGAACTTCTCATGAGTATGGTTATCTACATGAGACTGATACCGTTAAAGATTATTTAGATCTTGTTCGTAAGAACAGAAGTAGCCGATTCCCAGTGGTGAATAAAGATCAAGTCGTGGTTGGGGTTATGACTATGCGTGATGCAGCAGATCAGTCGCCTGGAACAACTCTTGACAAGACTATGACTCGAACCGTTTATATGACAGGTCTTTCTACGAATATTGCAAACATTAGTCAACGCATGATTGCAGAAGATTTTGAAATGGTTCCTGTAGTTCGTAGTAATCATACACTACTTGGTGTTGTTACTCGAAGAGATGTTATGGATAAGATGAGTCGTTCTCAAATTTCAGCCTTACCAACATTTTCAGAGCAGATTGGTCAAAAATTGTCCTACCATCATGATGAAGTGGTCATTACTGTAGAACCATTCATGTTGGATAAAAATGGTGTTCTTGCTAATGGAGTGCTGTCAGAAATTTTGACTTTGATGACTCAAAACTTAGTTGTTAATAGTGGAAGAAATCTGATCATTGAACAAATGCTTATCTATTTCTTGCATGCTGTTCAGATTGATGATGTTTTACGTATTCAGGCCAGAATTATCCATCACACTAGACGTTCTGCCATTATTGATTATGACCTTTATTTGAATCAACAAATAGTAGCAAAAGCTAATGTAACAGTAAAAATTAACTAGAATGTAGGAGAAAACATGATTACTTTAAAATCAGCAAGAGAAATCGAAGCAATGGATAAGGCTGGTGATTTTCTTGCCAGTATTCATATCGGCTTGCGTGATTTAATCAAGCCTGGCGTCGATATGTGGGAAGTTGAGGAGTATGTTCGTCGTCGTTGTAAAGAGGAGAACTTTCTGCCATTACAAATCGGTGTAGATGGTGCTATTATGGATTATCCATATGCTACCTGTTGTTCTCTTAATGATGAGGTTGCACATGCTTTTCCTAGACATTACATCCTTAAAGAAGGTGATTTGCTTAAGGTTGATATGGTCTTGGGAGGACCAATTTCTAAGAGTGACCTTGATGTCTCTAAGTTAAACTTTAATAATGTCCAGCAAGTAAAAAAATATACTCAAAACTTTACTGGTGGCTTGGCTGATTCTTGTTGGGCCTATGCTGTAGGTACACCTTCTGAAAAGGTTAAAAACCTTATGGATGTTACCAAAGAAGCTATGTACAAAGGTATTGAAAAAGCAGTTGTAGGCAATCGTATTGGTGATATCGGAGCGGCGATTCAAGAATACGCTGAAAGTCGTGGTTACGGAGTTGTTCGTGACCTCGTTGGGCATGGTGTTGGTCCAACAATGCACGAAGAACCAATGGTACCAAACTATGGCGTCGCTGGACGTGGTCTTAGACTTCGAGAGGGAATGGTTTTAACAATTGAGCCTATGATCAATACAGGTGATTGGGAAATCGATACAGATATGAAAACAGGTTGGGCTCATAAAACGATTGACGGTGGTCTATCATGCCAGTATGAGCACCAATTCGTTATTACAAAAGATGGTCCGGTTATCTTAACTAGTCAAGGTGAAGAAGGTACTTACTAATACATGAAAAAGGAGCATGTCTCCTTTTTATTTTTTTCTAAAAAAGTAGCGTAGCAAAATCAAGAATTATTATATTATTTGTAGTAGAATATAAGATGATTCATAAGAAAGAAGGTATTCAATTGGAAAGTATTTTATTTTTTGTATCTGTTTTTTTAGCAGGTGTGTTATCGTTCTTCTCGCCGTGTATATTCCCTTTATTACCAGTCTATACAGGTATACTATTAGATAATGATAGCCAATCAAAAACATTTCGCTTTTTTGGAAGAGATGTTGCTTGGTCTGGTCTAATTAGTACACTATCCTTTATTGCTGGTATCTCAGTGATATTCTTTATTTTAGGATTTGGAGCTGGTTTCTTAGGTAATTTACTCTATACTGATTGGTTCCGTTATGCTATGGGAGCTATCATTATCATATTAGGATTACATCAGATGGAAGTAGTTCATTTTAAAAAGTTAGAGGTTCAAAAAAGTTTTAATGTTAACAGAAAACAGTCAAATCGTTATTTGTCAGCCTTTCTACTTGGTATAACTTTTAGCTTTGGATGGACACCTTGTATTGGTCCAGTTTTAAGTTCAGTTCTTGCTCTTGCGGCATCAGGAGGAAATGGAGCTCTTCAAGGCGCTATTTTGACTTTAGTTTATACTCTAGGGATGTCATTACCATTTTTAATATTAGCCTTGGCTTCCGGTTTCGTCATGCCCTATTTCAGTAAAATCAAACCTCGTTTAATCTTACTTAAGAAAATTGGAGGTTTTCTTATCATACTGATGGGAATTCTATTAATGTTAGGACAGTTAAATAGTTTATCTGGTATATTTGGTTAAAGGAGTTTAATATGAAAAAATTAGCATATATAGCAATTAGTTTCTTGTCTATTTTTCTTTTGATAGCTTGTGGCAATGAGCAAAGTAAAGAAAATAAAGAGTCTCAAAGCCAGACTCAAAGTAAGCAGCAAACAAGTAAGACACAAACAACTATACAGCAAGTAGCTGTAGGGCAAGAAGCACCAGACTTTACCTTGCAATCCATGGATGGTAAAGAAGTAAAATTGTCTGACTACAGAGGTAAAAAAGTCTATCTTAAATTCTGGGCATCTTGGTGTGGTCCTTGCCGTAAAAGTATGCCAGAATTAATGGAACTTGCTGCTAAAGAAGATCGTGATTTTGAGATTCTAACTGTTATAGCACCAGGTTTACAAGGCGAAAAATCTGTCGAGCAATTTCCGAAATGGTATCAAGAACAAGGATATAAGGACATACCAGTCTTGTATGATACGCAAGGAGCAACTTTCCAAGCCTATCAAATTAGAAGTATTCCTACAGAATTCTTAATTGATTCTCAAGGAAAAATTGGGAAAATCCAGCTTGGAGCCATTAGTAATGCTGATGCAGAAAAAGCATTTTCTGAAATGGAATAAAATAGCAAAACAAAAACTGCCTAGACTATTTGTCTAGACAGTTTTTTAATGACTTAATTAGTTTTTAGAAGCTGCTTGGAATTCTGGGTTTTTCCATGCTTCGTTAATAATTTCTTGCAATTCTTTTGCAGACGCTTGCATTTTTTGTGTTTCAGCATCGTTCAATGGGATGTTAACTGGACGTACGATACCGTGTGCACCAACGATAGCAGGTTGACCGATAAAGACGTTTTCAACACCGTATTGACCTTCTTGGAATACTGAAAGTGGAAGTACTGCATTTTCATCATCAAGAATGGCACGAGTAATACGAGCAAGGGCAACGGCGATACCATAGTAAGTAGCACCTTTCTTGTTGATGATTGAGTAAGCAGCATCACGTACAGAGATGAAGAGATCTACAAGGTCAGCTTCGTTCAAGTCACGGTTTGCTTGCAACCATTGTTCCAATTTAACACCGGCAACGTTAGCGTGTGACCAAACGGCAAACTCTGAGTCACCGTGTTCACCCATGATGTAGGCGTGAACTGAACGTGCATCAACACCGATTGTTTCAGCAAGAGCTTGACGGAAACGAGCTGAGTCAAGTGAAGTACCTGAACCGATAACACGTTCTTTAGGGAAACCTGAGAATTTCCATGTTGAGTAAGTCAAGACGTCAACTGGGTTAGCCGCAACAAGGAAGATACCGTCAAATCCAGACGCAACAACTTGTTCAACGATTGATTTGTTGATAGCAAGGTTTTTACCAACAAGATCAAGACGAGTTTCACCTGGTTTTTGTGGAGCACCAGCAGTGATAACTACAAGGTCCGCATCTGCACAGTCTTCGTACTTAGCTGCATAGATTTTTTTAGGTGAAGTAAAAGCTAGGGCGTGGCTAAGGTCTTCAGCATCACCAACTGCTTTTTCAAACAATTGAGGAATTTCAATGATACCAAGTTCTTGTGCAATCCCTTGTGTTACGAGGGCAAAAGCATAAGATGAACCTACGGCACCGTCACCGACTAGGATAACTTTTTTGTGTTGTTTAGTTGCTGTCATTTGTCTAAACATCTCCTTTTTTTTATTTAGGGGTACCCCATTTGATTTCATTCTATCACTTTTGTTAAGCTTTGTCACGGATATACCTTCTAGATAAACATGTAAACGTTTTACACGTGTTGCCAGACTGTAAAATAGTCTAAACTATGGTATAATATATGTAATTACTAATAGTGAAACGAGGCATTTGTTAATGCAAGATAAAAATTTAGTGAATGTCAATCTGACCAAGGAGATGAAGACCAGCTTTATCGATTATGCTATGAGTGTTATCGTATCGCGGGCTCTTCCTGATGTCCGAGATGGGTTAAAGCCTGTTCATCGCCGTATTTTATATGGTATGAATGAATTGGGAGTTACGCCTGACAAACCTCATAAGAAATCTGCTCGTATTACCGGGGATGTCATGGGTAAATACCATCCGCATGGCGATTCTTCAATTTACGAAGCGATGGTTCGTATGGCTCAATGGTGGAGCTATCGCTATATGCTTGTTGATGGACATGGAAACTTTGGTTCTATGGATGGTGATGGTGCCGCTGCCCAACGTTATACTGAAGCTCGTATGAGCAAAATTGCACTTGAAATGCTTCGAGATATCAATAAAAATACTGTTGATTTTGTTGATAACTATGATGCCAATGAACGTGAACCGATGGTGCTGCCAGCACGCTTTCCAAATCTTTTAGTTAATGGTGCTACAGGTATTGCTGTTGGTATGGCAACAAATATTCCGCCACATAACTTGGGTGAAACCATTGATGCTGTTAAGTTGGTTATGGACAATCCAGAAGTTACCACCAAAGATTTGATGGAAGTTTTACCTGGGCCAGACTTCCCAACGGGAGCCCTAGTCATGGGTAGGTCTGGTATCCATAAGGCTTATGAAACTGGTAAAGGTTCGATTGTTCTTCGTTCTCGTACTGAAATTGAGGAAACAAAAACTGGTCGTGAGCGTATTGTTGTTACGGAATTCCCGTATATGGTTAATAAGACTAAAGTTCATGAGCATATTGTGCGCTTAGTTCAGGAAAAACGTATCGATGGCATTACAGCTGTTCGTGATGAATCTAACCGTGAGGGTGTCCGCTTTGTTATAGAAGTTAGACGTGACGCATCGGCTAACGTTATTTTGAATAACCTATTCAAGATGACTCAGATGCAGACTAGCTTTGGTTTTAATATGCTTGCCATCCAAAATGGTGTTCCAAAGATTTTATCTCTTCGTCAAATGTTGGATGCTTATATTGAGCACCAAAAAGAGGTTGTGACTCGCCGTACTCAATTTGATAAAGAAAAAGCTGAGGCACGCGCCCACATTTTAGAAGGTCTCTTGATTGCTTTGGATCACATTGACGAAGTCATTCGTATCATCCGTGCAAGTGAAACTGACCAAGAAGCGCAAGCAGAATTGATGAGCAAGTTCAAGCTTTCTGAGCGTCAAAGTCAAGCTATTCTTGATATGCGTCTACGTCGCTTGACAGGTTTGGAACGTGATAAGATTCAATCAGAATATGATGAGTTGATTGCTTTGATTGCCGACTTAGCAGATATTCTTGCAAAACCAGAACGTGTGGCCCAAATTATCAAAGAAGAACTTGATGAAGTGAAGCGCAAATTTGCTGATAAACGTCGTACAGAGTTGATGGTGGGTGAAGTCTTGACTCTCGAAGATGAAGATTTGATCGAAGAGACAGATGTTTTGATTACTCTATCAAATAAAGGTTATATCAAACGTTTAGATCAAGACGCATTTACTGCCCAAAAACGTGGTGGACGTGGCGTTCAGGGAACTGGAGTCAAGGATGATGACTTTGTCAGGGAGTTAGTTTCGACCAGCACTCATGATCACCTGCTCTTCTTTACTAATAAAGGTCGTGTCTACCGACTTAAGGGGTATGAAATTCCTGAATACGGTCGTACAGCTAAAGGATTGCCTGTTGTAAACCTATTGAAACTGGATGAAGGTGAAAGCATCCAAACTATCATTAATGTCGAATCAGAACGTAGTGATGATGCATATCTCTTCTTTACTACAAGAGCTGGTATCGTTAAGAGAACCAGTGTTAAAGAATTTGCAAATATCCGACAAAATGGTCTTAAGGCTTTGAATCTTAAGGAAGATGATGAGTTAATCAATGTTCTGTTGACTGAAAAAGATACAGATATCATTATTGGTACTAAATTGGGATATGCAGTTCGTTTCAACCAATCGACCGTTCGTAGTATGAGTCGTAGTGCCACAGGTGTTAAAGGAGTAAATCTCCGTGAAGGTGACACAGTCGTCGGTGCTAGAGTTATTACTGACCAAGATGAGGTTCTAATCATTACCGAAAAAGGTTATGGTAAACGTACAGTTGCTACGGAGTATCCAACTAAAGGCCGTGCTGGTAAAGGTATGAAAACTGCTAACGTCGTTGAGAAAAATGGTCCACTAGCAGGTCTTCTAACAGTTAAAGGCGATGAGGACCTAATGATTATTACTGACACAGGTGTCATGATTCGTACCAATGTCGCCAATATCTCTCAAACTGGACGTTCTACTATGGGTGTAAAAGTCATGCGTCTGGACGATAATGCTAAGATTGTGACCTTTACAAGTGTTGCTGCAGCGGAGAAGGAAGAAGTTGGGGCAGAAAACGAAACAGAAAGTGAAGAATAATGTCTCGTAAAAGAATTAAAAGAAACAAAAAGAATCGTAAAAATTTATTCATCAATATTTTAGCTTCGTTCCTCATTCTCATTTCCTTGGCTTTGATTTTTAACTCACAAATTAGAAATATCTTTATGATATGGAATACAAATAAATATCAAGTTAGCCAAGTTTCGAAAGAGAAACTTGAAGAAAATGAGGGAGCAGATGGGAATTTCGATTTTAATTCAGTAAAAGCTATCTCATCAGAAGCTGTGTTAGCTGCTCAATGGGAGGCACAGCAACTTCCAGTTATTGGGGGAATTGCAATTCCTGAGCTAGAGCTTAATCTACCAATTTTTAAAGGTTTAAATAACATTAATCTCTATTATGGAGCTGGTACTATGAAGCCTGACCAAGTAATGGGACAAGGTAACTATTCACTAGCCAGTCACCACGTTTTTTCAACTAAAAATGCAGAGAATATGCTTTTTTCTCCTTTAGATCGTGCTGAAAAGGGAATGAAAATTTATCTAACTGATAAAGATAAAGTGTACTCATATGAAATTACTGAAGTTAAACGTGTGACACCTGATCGTGTTGATGAAATTCAGGATCGTGAGGGTATCGATGAGATTACTTTAGTAACTTGTGTGGATTATGATGCCGCTGAAAGAATCATTGTTAAAGGAATTTTATCAGAAACTAAATCATATGCAGAAACATCATCTGATGTTTTAGATGCATTCAATAAACCATATAAACAATTTTCTCTATAGAAAGAGGTCTGCAGAATAATGCAGACCTTTTCTTTTAGTTTTCAGAAATGTGTCCAAAAAATACTTTTCATTTTTCTTAAAAAGTAGTATAATGTTCATATTATAGAAATTTTTAGAAAATTCCGAAAGAGGTTCATTATGGGATATACAGTTGCTGTAGTTGGTGCAACAGGTGCCGTTGGTGCTCAAATGATTAAAATGTTGGAAGAATCTTCGCTTCCGATTGAAAAGATTCGTTTTCTTGCGTCTGCTCGTTCAGCAGGAAAAGTTTTGAAGTTTAAAGATCAAGATGTTACGATTGAGGAAACAACTGAAACAGCCTTTGGAGGCGTTGATATCGCTCTTTTCTCAGCTGGTGGGTCAACTTCGGCTAAATATGCACCCTATGCAGTAAAAGCTGGTGCGGTAGTAGTAGATAATACTTCTTACTTCCGTCAAAATCCAGATGTACCATTGGTTGTTCCTGAAGTAAATGCTCACGCGCTTGACGCTCATAATGGTATTATTGCCTGCCCTAACTGTTCAACTATCCAAATGATGGTAGCTCTTGAACCAGTTCGTCAAAAATGGGGCTTAGATCGTATTATCGTTTCAACTTATCAAGCTGTTTCAGGTGCAGGTATGGGAGCCATTCTTGAGACACAACGTGAATTGCGTGAAGTCTTGAATGATGGTGTAAATCCACGTGATTTGCATGCGGAAATTTTGCCATCAGGTGGCGATAAGAAACACTATCCAATTGCTTTTAACGCTCTACCTCAAATTGATCTCTTCACAGAAAATGATTACACATACGAAGAGATGAAGATGACCAAGGAAACTAAGAAGATTATGGAAGACGATAGTATTGCTGTTTCAGCAACTTGTGTGCGTATTCCAGTTTTATCAGCTCACTCAGAGTCTGTTTACATTGAAACAAAAGAAGTTGCTCCTATCGATGAAGTAAAAGCTGCTATCGCAAGCTTCCCAGGTGCAGTTTTAGAGGATGACGTAGCAAATCAAATTTATCCTCAAGCTATTAATGCTGTTGGTTCTCGTGATACCTTTGTTGGTCGTATCCGCAAAGATTTGGATGCTGAAAAAGGTATTCATATGTGGGTGGTATCTGATAACCTTCTCAAAGGTGCTGCTTGGAACTCAGTTCAGATTGCTGAAACATTGCATGAACGTGGTTTGGTTCGTCCAACTGCAGAATTAAAATTTGAATTGAAATAGGGAGCAAAACAGAAATCAGTAACTCTCAGAGTTTGATTTCTCCTTCGCTATCTGGCGAGTCTACTTATTTTACGAACAGAACAGGAGGCAAAGGCAAGTATGCCCCAGCCTCTTTCTTATATAGAGAAAGGTATTTCCTATGTCTTATCAAGATTTAAAAGAATGTAAAATTATTACAGCCTTTATAACTCCCTTTCATTCCGATGGTTCAATCAATTTTGACGCTATTCCAGAGCTAATTGAACATTTATTGGCCCATCATACTGATGGAATTCTACTAGCAGGGACAACTGCTGAAAGCCCGACTCTTACCCACGATGAGGAGCTGGAACTTTTTGCAGCAGTACAAAAAGTAGTCAAAGGACGGGTTCCTTTGATTGCTGGTATTGGTACTAATGATACGCGAGACTCTATTGAGTTCGTTAAAGAGGTAGCTGAATTTGGTGGATTTGCAGCGGGACTAGCAATTGTTCCTTACTACAATAAACCATCACAAGAAGGGATGTACCAACACTTTAAAGCTATTGCAGATGCATCGGATTTACCAATTATCCTCTATAATATTCCAGGTCGTGTAGTTGTTGAGTTAACTCCTGAAACCATGCTCCGTTTGGCTGAACACCCAAATATTATCGGTGTTAAAGAATGTACTAGTCTGGCGAATATGGCCTACTTGATAGAGCATAAGCCAGAAGAGTTCTTGATCTATACTGGAGAAGACGGAGAGGCCTTCCATGCTATGAACCTTGGCGCTGACGGGGTTATCTCAGTTGCATCACATACAAATGGTGATGAGATGCATGAAATGTTTATAGCTATAGCTGAAAGTGACATAAAAAAAGCAGCTGCTATTCAAAGACAATTTATCCCCAAAGTTAATGCCCTCTTCTCATATCCAAGTCCAGCACCTGTTAAGGCTGTTCTCAATTACATGGGCTTTGCAGCTGGTCCGACTCGATTGCCATTAGTGCCTGCACCTGAAGAAGATGCTAAGCGGATTATCAAAGTTGTTATCGATGGTGACTATGAAGCGACTAAAGCAACTGTAACTGGTGTCCTTCGTCCAGATTATTAATAAATCAATATCTTTATTAACTTCCTTAACAAAAATTATTTGTTGAGGAAGTTTTTTCTTTTTTTACGAATGTATAGATGAGTAGGATAAGTAAGGAGACAATATGAAGATTAAAATCGATAATTTTGAAATTTACAAGTTAAAGAAAGCTGGTTTAACAAATCTGCAGGTACTTAAGGTGCTTCAATTTGGAGAAGTTTACGATCAAGAATTGACCTTAGAAACCATAGCAGAAGCATCAGAGTGTCGAAATCCAGTGGTTTTTATGGAGCGTTATCATAAATTGACCTTTGAAAGCATGGAAAAATTAAAAAAGGATTTTGAAAAATTTCCATCATTCTCCATTTTAGATGACGTCTATCCTTTTTATCTTTGTGAGATATATGATGCCCCGGTCTTGCTCTTTTATAAGGGGGACTTAAATCTATTAAAGCTACCGAAAGTAGCAGTTGTAGGTAGTCGCTCTTGTAGTCAACTTGGAACAAAATCTGTAGGAAAAGTTATTCAAGGACTAGAAAATGAATTGGTTATCGTTAGTGGTCTAGCCAGAGGAATAGATACAGCAGCTCATATGTCTATTTTACAAAATGGAGGCAAAACCATTGCAGTTATTGGTACAGGACTGGATGTTTCTTATCCAAAATCAAATAAACGTTTGCAAAATTATATTGGAGAACACCATTTGCTCCTAAGCGAATACGGGCCTGGTGAAGAACCTTTAAAATATCATTTCCCAGCAAGAAATCGTATTATAGCTGGCTTATGCAGAGGAGTAATTGTTGCAGAAGCAAAGATGAGGTCAGGAAGTTTGATTACTTGTGAACGTGCAATGGAAGAAGGTAGAGATGTCTTTGCTATACCCGGTAGTATTTTAGACGGTCGTTCAGACGGTTGTCATCATTTAATCCAAGAAGGGGCAAAACTCATTACGAGTGGACAAGATGTCTTATCAGAATTTGAATTTTAGAATCAAATAAGATTTAATTTATCAAACTTTTCTTCTTTATTATGGGAGTTAAGTCTTGACAGTCCCTCAAAAATGGTTTACACTTTATAAAGTTTATTACTTTGAAAAGGTGTGATACTGTGGCTACGGCAACAAAAAAGAAAAAATCAACAAGTAAAAAAAATCTTGTAATCGTGGAGTCGCCTGCTAAGGCTAAAACGATTGAAAAATATCTAGGACGTAATTATAAGGTTTTAGCCAGCGTCGGACATATTCGTGATTTGAAAAAATCCAGTATGTCAGTTGATGTGGAAAATAATTACGAACCTCAATACATCAATATTCGTGGGAAAGGTCCTCTCATCAATGATTTGAAAAAAGAAGCTAAGAAAGCCAATAAAGTCTTTCTGGCGAGTGACCCGGACCGAGAAGGAGAAGCTATTTCATGGCATTTAGCGCATATTTTAGATCTTGACGAGAATGATACCAACCGTGTTGTTTTCAACGAGATTACCAAAGATGCAGTGAAAAATGCCTTTAAAGAACCTCGTAAAATCAATATGGATTTGGTCGATGCCCAACAAGCCCGTCGTGTTTTGGATCGTTTAGTAGGGTACTCAATTTCACCAATTCTTTGGAAAAAAGTTAAAAAAGGCTTATCGGCAGGACGTGTTCAGTCTGTTGCTTTAAAGCTAATCATTGATCGCGAAAATGAAATCAATGCCTTCCAACCAGAAGAATATTGGACGATTGATGGTGTCTTTAAAAAAGGTACCAAGCAGTTCCAAGCTTCTTTCTATGGTATGAATGGGAAGAAGATGAAGTTAGCAACTAATGAAAAGGTAAAAGAAGTTTTATCTTATCTTACTAGCAAAGACTTCACAGTGGAACAGGTAGATAAAAAAGAGCGTAAACGTAACGCTCCGCTTCCTTATACAACATCAACCATGCAGATGGATGCGGCAAATAAGATTAACTTCCGTACTCGTAAGACCATGATGGTTGCCCAACAGCTCTATGAGGGGATTAATATTGGTACGGGTGTACAAGGTTTGATTACATACATGCGTACGGACTCAACTCGTATCAGTCCAGTTGCCCAAAATGAAGCAGCAAGCTATATTAATGAACGTTTTGGTAGCAAGTACTCTAAGCATGGAAGTAAGGTAAAAAATGCTTCTGGTGCTCAAGATGCCCATGAAGCTATCCGCCCATCAAGTGTCTTTAACACGCCGGAAAAAATTGCTAAGTACTTGGATAAAGACCAGCTCAAACTCTATACGCTTATCTGGAATCGTTTTGTAGCGAGTCAGATGACGGGTGCTATCTTTGATACAATGGCGGTTAAGCTCTCTCAAAATGGCGTTCAATTTGCAGCAAATGGTAGTCAGGTTAAGTTTGATGGTTATTTGGCGATCTACAACGATTCTGATAAGAATAAGATGTTGCCAGATATGAAAGTGGGAGATCTTGTTAAACAGGTCAATAGCAAACCGGAACAACATTTCACACAACCGCCTGCACGATATTCTGAGGCCACTTTGATTAAGACCTTGGAAGAAAATGGAGTTGGACGTCCATCAACTTATGCACCAACTATCGAAACAATCCAAAAGCGTTATTATGTGAGATTGGCTTCAAAACGTTTCGAACCTACTGAGTTGGGAGAAGTAGTTAACAAATTGATTGTCGAGTACTTCCCTGATATTGTCAATGTAACTTTTACCGCTGAAATGGAAAGAAAACTAGACGATGTCGAAGTTGGTAAAGAAGAATGGCAGAAAGTAATCGATGAATTTTACAAACCTTTCTCAAAAGAAGTCGCAAAAGCTGAAGAAGAAATGGAAAAAATTCAGATTAAGGATGAACCTGCTGGATTTAATTGTGAAGTTTGTGGAAGTCCAATGGTGATTAAGCTTGGACGTTTCGGTAAATTCTACGCATGTAGTAACTTCCCAGATTGCCGCCATACACAAGCAATTGTAAAAGAAATTGGGGTAACTTGTCCTAACTGTCATCAAGGTCAAATCATCGAACGTAAAACCAAACGTAATCGTCTCTTCTATGGATGCAATCGATATCCAGAATGTGAATTTACTTCTTGGGATAAGCCTGTTGGGCGTGATTGTCCAAAATGCGGTAATTTCCTCATGGAGAAAAAAATCCGTGGTGGTGGCAAACAAGTAGTTTGTAGCAATGGGGATTACGAAGAAGAAAAAATCAAATAAAAATAATAAGGACTGAAATAAAAATTTCAGTCCTTTTAAGTTAAAACTTGACAGATCTCATCTCTTTATGGCAAACTAAAATAACAAAATTTATAACTAGGAAAAGATATGCGTATTATTTATCTCAGTATTGGATTTATCTCTTTAGCCTTGGCCATAGTTGGTGTAGCCTTGCCCTTATTACCTACAACTCCTTTTCTCTTATTGTCGATTGCTTGTTTTTCAAAATCTTCTAAGCGATTTGAAGACTGGCTCTATCATACCAAGCTCTATCAAACTTATGTTGCGGATTTTAGAGAAACCAAGTCCATTGCGCGTGAACGCAAGAAGAAAATTATCATTTCGATTTATATCTTGATGGGTATCTCCATCTACTTTGCTCCCCTTTTGCTTGTTAAAGTCGCGTTAGGTTGCTTAACGGTATTCATAACTTATTACCTCTTTAAGGTAATTCCAGATAAAGAATAACATAAAAAGTAATTATTTCCCTTGATAAAAAACAGGGATTACTCAGATTAATATGATATAATAAATTCAAAGAAATCTTCAAGGAGAATCAAATGATTTACGAATTTTGTGCTGAAAATATTACTTTAATTGAAAAAGCTATGGAAGCTGGAGCTCGCCGTATTGAACTCTGTGACAATTTAGCGGTAGGTGGAACAACCCCAAGTTATGGAGTGACCAAGGCTGCAGTAGAACTTGCAGCTAACTATGAAACTACCATTATGACCATGATTCGTCCACGAGGTGGTGACTTTGTCTACACCAATCAAGAAGTAGCTATCATGCTTGATGATATTCGTTTGACAGCTCAAGCAGGAAGTCAAGGAGTTGTATTTGGGGTATTGACAGCTGACAACAAGTTAGATAAGTATAATCTCGAAAAGCTAATTGCTGCATCAAAAGGAATGGAGATTGTCTTCCATATGGCTTTTGATGAATTGAGCGACCAAGATCAGTTAGAGGCCATTGACTGGTTAAGTCAAGCTGGTGTGAAACGTATTCTCACTCGTGCTGGTGTACCTGGTGATTCTTTAGAGAAACGTTTTAGTTGTTATCAGAGACTGTTAGACTATGCTACGGGTAAAATTGAAATTCTACCTGGTGGCGGGATTGACATGGACAACCGTCAAACCTTTATCAATCAATTAGGTGTGACACAATTACATGGAACAAAGGTTGTCTTTTAAAAAATAGAAAGGAACTGCTAGCTTTTGGTAGCAGTTTTCGCTTATGTTAGATATATTTAAAGCTTATGAATTTAATAAGAAGAAAGCTATTTCTTTTGGTTTCATTGAGGAGGATGGAATATTCAAATATAGCAGTCTAATACTAGAAGATGACTTTCAAATGATTGTATCCATAGTGGATAAAGAAATAAGATTTCATGTTTATGATCAGGAAACGGGTGATTTATATCCTCAAGTCCATATGGAAAGTATGAGAGGCTCTTTTGTTGGAGCAGTAAGGGAAGCTTGTCTAGAAGTTTTGTATCAGATTCGTAAGTCATGTTTTGATGTCCAAGATTTTATTTGTCCTCAGACTAAGAGAGTCATGGTAATAGTCCAAGAAAAATATGGTAACCAATTAGAATATCTATGGGAAAAATCTCCTGATACGGCTGTTCTCCGTCATGAATCTAATCAAAAGTGGTATGCAGTTTTAATGAAAATACCTTGGGATAGGCTAGATAAGGGGAGAGAAGGACTAGTGGAAGCAGTCAACCTTAAACATGATCACGTAGCAGACTTGCTTTCACAAAAGGGAATTTACCCAGGCTTTCATATGAACAAAAGATATTGGATCAGTGTCCCGCTTGATGAGAGCTTATCAGACCAGCAGATCCTGGATTTAATCGAGAGAAGTTGGGACTTGACTAGAAAAAAGAAATAGGATAAAACAACTGACAAGGAGACTTATACGTAGATGATTGATTTAAAACAAGTTCCTAGCATTCTACTCTTACTATGGAATTTCTTTATCTTTATTCTATATGGAATTGATAAATATAAGTCTAAACGCGGCCATTGGAGAATTCCAGAGAAGTATTTACTCTTAGGAGCTTTTATATTTGGTGGCTTTGGAGCCTGGTTTGGAGGACTTATTTTCCATCATAAAACTCGAAAATGGTATTTTAAAACAGTTTGGATTTTGGGAATGGTGGTAATAGTGGTGACTATATATTTTCTTGTTAAATCTTAAATGTAATAAAAAAGAAATTCCGAACATTATATGATAAAAAACATAATTATTGACAAAAATAGGAATATATTGTAAACTTGTCAAAGGAATCGTCTGTAAAAAGACAAGACTATTCCTAACTTTAGGAAAGTCAAAACTAAAGAAATGAGAGAAAAATGTTGAACGAATTTCCGATTTTTGATTACGAAGATATTCAGTTAATCCCTAACAAATGTGTCCTTAATAGTAGGGCAGAAGCTGATACACATGTAACCTTTGGGAATCACACTTTTAAGTTACCAGTAGTTCCGTCTAACATGCAGACCATCATGGATGAAGATGTTGCAGAACAACTTGCTAAGGGTGGTTACTTCTATATTATGCATCGATTTGATGAAGCTGGGAGAATCCCTTTTATTAAGCGTATGCATGCCCAAGGTCTAATTGCTTCAATCTCAGTTGGTGTTAAGGATTATGAGTATGACTTTGTTAGTCAATTAAAAGATGATGCTCCAGAGTACATCACGATTGATATAGCACATGGTCATGCAGATAGTGTCATTTCGATGATTCAGCATATCAAGAAAGAATTACCTGATACTTTTGTCATTGCAGGAAATGTAGGAACTCCAGAAGCAGTACGTGAATTAGAAAATGCGGGAGCAGATGCCACTAAGGTTGGTATCGGACCAGGTAAAGTATGTATCACTAAGGTTAAAACTGGTTTTGGTACAGGCGGTTGGCAGCTAGCGGCTCTTCGCTGGTGTGCTAAAGCTGCGCGTAAGCCGATTATTGCTGATGGTGGGATTCGTACACATGGAGACATCGCCAAGTCAATCCGCTTTGGTGCAAGCATGGTTATGATTGGTTCACTATTTGCAGGTCATATTGAAAGTCCTGGTAAAACTGTCGAAGTCGATGGTAAACAATTTAAAGAATACTATGGTTCTGCTTCAGAATACCAAAAAGGTGCCTATAAGAATGTCGAAGGAAAGAAAATTCTTCTTCCTGCCAAAGGACATTTACAGGATACCTTAACAGAGATGGAACAAGATTTGCAAAGTTCGATTTCTTATGCTGGAGGTCGTAAAGTAGCTGATCTTAGACATGTAGATTATGTGATCGTGAAGAACTCTATCTGGAATGGAGATGCTCACTAAAAAATATGATTACTTATTTATGCCGCGAATTGGCGTGGCGTTTCTACAAGGTACCGTAAATACCTAACAATGAGTAAGTCACAAAAGAGATAAAGACAGGGGATTGCTGTCTCTATTTCAGCTTGGAGACTTACTTTGTAAGTCTCTTTTTTATTTCGGAGGTTATTGTGAAATTATTAGAAGAACGAATTTTAAAGGACGGTAATGTCCTTGGTGAGAATATTCTTAAGGTGGACTCTTTTCTAACCCATCAAGTAGATTATTCTTTGATGCGTGAGATTGGTCGTACTTTTGCTGAACATTTTGAAAATGTTGGAATTACTAAAGTTGTAACAATTGAGGCATCTGGAATTGCACCAGCTTTATATGTAGCTGAACAATTGGACGTACCTATGATTTTTGCTAAGAAGGCAAAAAATATCACTATGAATGAGGGGATTTTAACTGCTGAGGTTTATTCTTTCACTAAACAAGTTACTAGTACCGTATCTATTGCAGGGAAGTTTATATCTCCAGGAGATAAAGTATTAATTATTGATGATTTCTTGGCTAATGGTCAAGCAGCTAAAGGTTTGATTCAGATTATCGAACAAGCTGGTGCTACAGTCGAGGCCGTCGGGATTGTGATTGAAAAATCTTTCCAAGATGGTCGTGAACTGTTAGAAAAATCAGGTCATCAGGTAGTATCACTTGCTCGTTTAGAGCGTTTTGAAAATGGAAGAGTTATCTTCAAGGAGGCAGACATCTAATGAATCAAAAAGAAAATCACTCAAAAGCAGCCGTATTGGGCTTGCAACACTTACTTGCTATGTACTCAGGTTCAATCCTAGTACCAATCATGATTGCAGGTGCCCTAGGTTACTCGCCTCAACAACTGACATACCTTATCTCTACGGATATCTTTATGTGTGGGGTCGCAACTTTATTGCAGTTACAATTAAATAAATATTTTGGTGTTGGTTTACCGATCGTTCTAGGTGTGGCCTTTCAGTCTGTTGCTCCTCTTATCATGATTGGACAAAGTCATGGTAGTGGTGCTATGTTTGGGGCCTTGATTGCTTCTGGTATTTATGTCGTTCTTGTAGCAGGTGTATTTTCTAAGATTGCTAATCTGTTCCCTTCAATCGTAACAGGTTCTGTCATTACAACAATCGGATTGACCTTGATTCCAGTAGCTATTGGGAATATGGGAAATAATGTCGAAAAACCAACGGGACAAAGTTTGGCATTAGCATCTATTACTATCCTTATTATTCTTTTGGTAAATATCTTTACTAAGGGGTTCATTAAGTCTATTTCTATCTTGATTGGCTTGATTGCTGGTACAATTATTGCTGCAACTATGGGATTGGTTGATTTCTCTCCGGTAGCAGAAGCTCCACTTGTTCATATCCCAACTCCATTCTACTTTGGCGCTCCACAATTTGAGATTTCTTCTATTGTCATGATGTGTATTATCGCTACTGTGTCAATGGTTGAATCAACTGGTGTTTACCTTGCTCTTTCCGATATAACTAAAGATCCAATCGATAGCACTCGTCTTCGTAATGGATACCGTGCTGAAGGACTTGCTGTTTTGCTTGGTGGTATTTTCAATACCTTCCCTTATACAGGATTTTCTCAAAACGTTGGCTTGGTTAAACTGTCAGGTATTCGTACTCGTTTGCCAATCTACTATGCAGCTGGTTTCCTTATCCTACTTGGTCTCTTACCTAAGTTTGGTGCCTTGGCGCAAATTATTCCAAGCCCTGTTCTTGGAGGAGCTATGCTAGTTATGTTTGGATTTGTTTCTTTACAAGGGATGCAGATACTGTCACGTGTTGACTTTGAAAACAATGAACATAACTTCCTTATTGCAGCTGTCTCTATTGCAGCTGGTGTTGGACTAAACGGAAGCAACCTTTTCAATACCCTACCAACAGCCTTCCAAATGTTCTTCTCAAATGGTATTGTCATTGCGAGTGCTGTTGCCATTATCTTGAATGCTATTTTGAATCGAAAAAAATAAAAATAAATGAGAAGTGATAGAAATATCCTTCTCATTTTCTTTTTTAGAGCTTGAGTATTGTTTCTATAGTCCTTTTTATGGTAAAATGGTTCTATGAATGAAAGAATGAAAGAGCTCGTTGAGTTGCTCAATCGCTATGCGACAGAGTATTATACAAGTGATAACCCATCTGTATCTGATAGTGAGTATGATCGTCTCTATCGTGAATTGGTAGAGTTAGAAAAAGCTCATCCAGAGCAAGTCTTGCCAGATAGTCCAACCCACCGTGTTGGCGGTAAGATTCTTGATGGTTTTGAAAAATATAGTCATCAGTATCCTCTCTATAGTTTGCAGGATGCTTTTTCTCGTGAAGAGCTCGATGCCTTTGATGCGCGTGTTCGTAAAGAATTGGACGAAGTTACTTATATCTGTGAGTTAAAAATTGATGGATTATCGATTTCCTTGACTTATGAGCAAGGAATTTTTGTTGTTGGGGCGACTCGTGGTGATGGTTCAATTGGTGAAAATATCACGGAAAATCTTAAACGAGTGAAAGATATTCCTTTATCCTTACCAGAAAAAATAGATATCACTGTTCGTGGTGAATGTTATATGCCGAGAGCTTCTTTCAATCAGGTCAATCTTGCTCGTCAAGAAAACGGGGAGCCAGAGTTTGCTAATCCACGAAATGCTGCTGCAGGAACTCTTCGCCAGCTAGATACAGCAATAGTAGCCAAACGTAATCTTGCAACCTTCCTCTATCAAGAAGCAAGCCCTTCAACTCGGGATAGCCAAGAGAAGGTTTTGGAACATTTAGAACAATTGGGTTTTGTTGTTAATCCAAGACGCATATTAGCGCACAGCATGGATGAAGTTTGGAAGTTTATCCAAGAAGTAGGTCAAGAAAGAGACCAATTGCCTTATGACATCGACGGTGTCGTAATTAAGGTCAACGACCTAGCTGGTCAAGAGCAACTTGGATTTACAGTTAAAGCGCCTAAGTGGGCAGTCGCTTATAAGTTTCCAGCAGAAGAAAAAGAAGCAAAACTGCTTTCTGTTGACTGGACAGTAGGACGAACTGGTGTCGTAACTCCGACTGCCAATCTTACTCCGGTGCAATTGGCAGGTACAACAGTTGGTCGTGCAACGCTTCATAATGTTGACTATATCGCTGAAAAGGATATTCGCAAGGATGATACTGTTATTGTTTATAAGGCAGGAGATATCATTCCAGCCGTTCTACGTGTCGTAGAATCAAAGCGTGTGTCAGAGGAGAAACTAGATATTCCAACAAACTGTCCAAGTTGTGATAGCAAGCTATTACACTTTGAAGATGAGGTGGCTCTTCGTTGTATAAACCCACGTTGTCCAGCTCAGATTAAAGAAGGTTTAATACACTTCGCATCCCGTGATGCCATGAATATCTCTGGCCTTGGTCCATCAATCGTAGAAAAATTATTTGCCGCCAATTTAGTTAAAGATGTTGCGGATATTTATCGATTAACTGTGGAAGATTTTCTCTTATTAGATGGTATCAAGGAAAAATCGGCTCAAAAACTTTATCAAGCCATTCAGGCTTCTAAGGAAAATTCCGCTGAAAAACTGTTATTTGGTTTAGGTATTCGTCATGTTGGAAGTAAGGCAAGTCAGTTGTTACTTCAAAACTTTCATTCTGTTGAAGCACTTGCCCAAGCAAATCCTGAAGAAGTAGCAAGCATCGAAAGTCTGGGAAGTGTCATTGCTCAAAGTATACAGACTTATTTTGCTACAGAAGGTTCTAAAATTCTTTTAAGAGAATTGAAAGAATCAGGTGTTAATCTAGATCACAAAGGACAGGTAGCTGCAGCAGATGCAGCCTTATCAGGTCTAACAGTCGTATTGACAGGAAAACTTGAACGTCTTACTCGCTCGGAAGCTAAAAGTAAACTCGAAAATCTTGGAGCCAAGGTAACGGGTAGTGTATCGAAGAAGACTGACCTTGTGGTAGCAGGAGCAGATGCAGGAAGCAAACTCCAAAAAGCACAAGAACTTGGAATTGAGATTCGAGATGAAGCTTGGTTGGAGAGTTTATAATCATTACACACTAAAGAATGACTATCTTAGATTTCTTGCTCAACTCGAAAATTTAAACAAGAAATTATTTTTTTAAAATTTAACAATTAGAAATTAGGGAGAACTATGTACAATTATCCTGTACTTATTCATTATCATCGTAAGGATGAGGCTTATAAAGATTGTAGTTTTAGTAAGAAGCCGCTCGATACAGTCGAGTTAGTAAAAGAAGAAGAGTATTTTGGAGAAAAATTTTCTTTCACTCAATCTAGCGAAAAAGCTATCGAAACGATGACTTTTGTAGTTACAAAAGACGGAGTTTCAAAAGAGTATCCAATTCGTTTCAACTATTATCCACTCTTGACAGAAGTTTGGATTTTAGATGGAGACGATACAGTCTACTACTCCGAGAATCCTGCTATTGCAAGCCCTCACTATAAGGATCAAAATCCTTTTGCTTTTGACAAGGCTATTAATAGTGCTAGTTTTGACCATCATTGGGGCTACCAAGGTGATTTGGGTTGTCAAGTTTCTGATACTCAAACAAGCTTTAGTCTTTGGGCACCGACAGCAACCTCTGTACAAGTCGTAGTTTATGAATCAGCTTCTAATGATGCTCCGATTTTAAAAACTTATGAGATGGAGCGAGGGAACAGCTATTCATACAGTCATAAATATAATACAATTGGTGTCTGGAGTCTTACAGTTCCGGAAAGTCTTGCGGGTCGTGCATATCACTACCAAATTGACTTCCCACATCACCAATCTTTAACCCGCGATCCATATACAATTGCAACTAGTCCTGATGGAAAACGCTCAGCAATTGTTTCGGAACAGAAACGTCAGGTAGATGGTTTTGAAGTTAAGAATGGAACGGAAGCAACTTGGCGATTGGAAAATCCTTGTCAGGCTGTTGTTTACGAAATGCATATTCGTGACTTGACCAAGTCTGAAACTTCTGGTGTTGCTCCAGAATTAAGAGGAACTTTTTTGGGAGCCGCTCAAACGGGGACAGTCAATCAGTATGGACAGTCTACAGCATTTGACTATATCAAAGAGCTTGGAGTTAACTATGTCCAACTGCAGCCGATTGCTGATCGTCATAAAGAATATGATGCTGATGGGAATGTAACTTACAACTGGGGTTATGACCCACAAAACTACAATGCTCCAGAAACCAGCATGTCGACAAATCCAAATGATCCAGGTCAGGTTATTCGTGACTTAAAAACTATGGTTCAGGCTTATCATGATGCTGGTATCGGTGTCATCATGGACGTTGTTTATAATCATACTTTCTCTGTAGTCGATGCACCATTTCAAACAACGGTACCAGATTATTATTATCGAATGAATCGTGATGGGACCTATCAAAATGGTACCGGTGTAGGTAATGAAACTGCTAGTGAACACGAAATGTTCCGTAAGTATATGATTGACTCGCTTCTTTATTGGGTTAAAGAATTTAATATTGATGGTTTCCGATTTGACTTGATGGGTATCCATGACGTTAAAACTATGCAGATGATCCGTTGGGCTATGGATGAAGTCGATCCTAAAATCATCCTTTATGGAGAAGGATGGGATATGGGAACTGGTCTTGCTCCTTATGATAAGGCTAAGAAAGACAATGCCTATCAGTTACCTAATATTGGATTTTTCAATGATGATCAACGTAATGCGGTTAAGGGTGCTGAAGTTTATTGTGATATCAAATCAGGCTTCGTAAGTGGAGCCGGTACTGAACCAATCGTTGCTAAGTCTATCTTGGGAAGTCGTGAACTTGGTTCTTACCTCAGTCCTAACCAAGTCTTGAACTATGTGGAAGCCCACGATAACTATAACTTACATGACTTGCTAGCAACTCTTCATCCAACGGAGAGTGAAGAACGAATTATGAAAAAAGTGGAAACCGCAACAGCTATGAACCTTCTTATGCAAGGAATGGCTTTCATGGAACTCGGGCAGGAGTTTGGGCGTACTAAACTCGTAGCAACTGGAGAAAATGGTGAGTTGACTCATGATGATCGTGAGAGAGCTATGAACAGTTACAATGCTCCTGATAGCGTTAACCAAGTTAATTGGGATCTAATTAATGAACGTCAAGAAAGTATAGACTTTATCCGCCAAATTATCCGTCTTAAAACACAGACTAGCGCCTTTTCTTATCCTACATACGAGGAAGTATACCGTCACGTCTTTGTGCATACCGCCATTCAGAATAGTGGTTGGATTGTTTATGAGATTCAAGGAACTAAAGAACATTTCTTGGTTGTATTTAATGCCAAAGGTGCATCTTTCTATTATGAAAATGCTGGTAATCTAGAAATGTTGGTTACAAATAGTCGTTCAAATCAAGAAAATGCTATTGATGATGTCAGTGTAGCTGTCATGAAAGTTTTATCATAATGCAAAATCAAACTCAAGATACAATCTTGAGTTTTTTTGTTAATAGAATAAAAAAAATTGTTTAAAATCATGAAAATTACTAAAAATATTTGAAAATTTAAGTAAAATTGTTAAAATAGTCTTTAAGAGACATTTTTCATATAAAATTTATAAATTTATACAAAATGTTCAGTTTTTAACTTAAGAAAGAAAGGATATTCTTTATAAATACCAAGAAATTTACTCATATTGACAAAGAGACTATCTTAAAAATCATCAATTTATGAAAATTTAAGAAAGTCTAAGATAATTGTTTGAAGATTTTCAAAAAAAATTTTAGGATAATCAGGAAATTGCTTGAAACTTATTTTAAAAGGTAGTATAATAGATATATAGAAAACGCTTACAATAAAAGGAGGATTCAATGGATAAATTTGAAGCTTTAAGAACATTTACAACTGGCGAGAACTTCCACCTTCAGCACTTATTAGGAGCGCATCGTGAAGAGCAGGATGGAGAGCAGGGTTATACTTTCCGTGTCTGGGCTCCAAATGCGCAAGCTGTCCATTTAGTTGGTGATTTTACAAACTGGACAGAAAATCAAATTCCCATGGTTCGAAATGATTATGGAGTTTGGGAAGTCTTTACTCCCCTAGCGCATGAGGGACAAATTTATAAATATAATATTACTCGTTCAAACGGTCATCAAATTATGAAAATTGATCCTTTGGCTGTACGCTTTGAAGCTCGCCCTGAGACAGGAGCAATTATAACAGAGATTCCTGAAAAAAAATGGAAGGATGGCCTATGGTTAGCTCGTAGAAAACGTTGGGGATTCTTCGACAGACCAGTTAATATCTATGAGGTTCATGCAGGTTCATGGAAGAGAAATCCTGACGGAACACCTTATAGTTTTGCTCAACTAAAAGAAGAGCTCATCCCTTACTTAGTGGAGATGAATTATACACACATTGAGTTTATGCCTTTGATGGCTCATCCACTTGGTTTGAGTTGGGGTTATCAACTCATGGGTTATTTCGCCTTGGAGCATTCTTACGGAAGACCAGAAGAGTTTCAAGATTTTGTTGAGGAATGTCATTTAAACAATATTGGGGTTATCGTAGACTGGGTTCCTGGCCACTTTACAATCAATGACGATGCCTTAGCATACTATGATGGAACGCCAACATTTGAATACCAGGACCATAATAAGGCCAACAACTACGGATGGGGGGCACTTAACTTTGACTTAGGTAAAAACGAAGTACAGTCTTTCTTGATTTCTAGTATAAAGTTCTGGATTGAATTCTACCACTTGGATGGAATTCGAGTTGATGCAGTAAGTAACATTCTATATCTTGATTACGACAATGCACCATGGACACCAAATAAAGATGGTGGTAATCTCAACTATGAAGGCTACTATTTCCTTCAACGTTTAAACGATATTATTAAGCTTGCTCATCCGGATGTCATGATGATTGCAGAAGAGAGCTCTTCAGCTACTAAAATTACAGGTCCAAAAGAGATTGGTGGTCTTGGATTTGACTACAAGTGGAACATGGGCTGGATGAATGACATTCTACGTTTCTACGAAGAAGATCCAATTTACCGTAAGTACGATTTTAACCTTGTAACCTTCAGTTTTATGTATGTCTTTAATGAAAATTATCTTCTACCATTCTCTCATGATGAGGTGGTTCATGGTAAGAAGAGTATGATGCATAAGATGTGGGGAGATCGCTACAATCAGTTTGCAGGCCTGAGAAACCTTTATACTTATCAAATTTGTCACCCTGGTAAGAAATTACTCTTCATGGGTAGTGAATTTGGTCAATTCCTAGAATGGAAATCTGAGGAGCAATTGGAATGGTCTAACTTAGAAGATCCAATGAATGCTAAGATGAAATACTTCACTTCTCAACTGAATCAATTCTACAAAGACCATCGCTGTCTATGGGAAGTCGATTTGAGCTATGATGGAATTGAAATCATTGATGCAGATAATAGAGACCAAAGCGTTCTTTCCTTCATTCGTAAAGGTAAGAAAGATGAAATGCTAGTCTGTGTCTTTAATATGGCACCAGTCGAACGATCTGATTTCACAATTGGACTGCCAGTTGCAGGTGTGTATGAAGAAATTTGGAATACAGAGTTGGAACAATGGGGAGGTGTTTGGAAAGAACACAACCAAACTGTTCAAACTCAAGAAGGGTTATGGAAGGATTATGAGCAGACTTTGACCTTTACTTTGCCAGCTATGGGGGCAAGTATTTGGAAAATCAAACGTCGCATAAAACCTACTAAAAAAGTCACTAATAACACTCAAAAAGGAGTAGAAAATGAAGAATGAAATGCTAGCTTTAATCCTTGCTGGTGGGCAAGGAACTCGTCTCGGTAAACTCACTCAAAGTATTGCAAAACCTGCTGTGCAATTTGGTGGGCGCTATCGTATCATTGACTTTGCTCTTTCTAACTGTGCCAACTCTGGTATCCACAATGTTGGGGTTATCACACAGTATCAACCACTAGCTCTCAACAGCCACATTGGTAATGGTTCTAGTTGGGGTCTTGATGTAATTGATTCAGGTGTTTCTATCCTTCAACCTTACTCTGCAAGTGAAGGAAATCGATGGTTTGAAGGTACAAGTCATGCGATTTACCAAAGTATTGACTATATCGATAGCATTAATCCTGAGTATGTTTTGATTCTTTCAGGAGACCATATCTACAAAATGGACTATGATGATATGCTCCAATCACACAAGGATAACAATGCCAGCTTGACTGTAGCTGTCTTGGATGTACCATTAAAAGAAGCTAGTCGTTTCGGTATTATGAATACAGATGCTAATAATCGCATTGTTGAATTCGAAGAAAAACCTGCCCAACCAAAATCAACTAAGGCATCAATGGGTATTTATATTTTCGATTGGAAACGTCTGCGCAATATGCTCGTTGCAGCTGAAAAGAATAATATTGACATGTCAGACTTTGGTAAGAATGTTATTCCTAACTACTTAGAGTCTGGAGAAAGTGTTTATGCCTATGAATTCAGTGGATACTGGAAGGATGTCGGCACTATCGAATCGCTTTGGGAAGCAAATATGGAATATATTTCTCCAGACAACGCTTTAGATAGTCGTAATCGTCAATGGAAAATCTATTCTCGTAACCTGATCTCTCCACCAAACTTTATTGGAGAACATGCTCATGTAGAAGATTCTCTCGTAGTAGATGGATGTTTAGTGGATGGAACAGTAAAACATTCGATTATTTCAACAGGAGCACAAGTTCGTGAGGGAGCAGAAGTCGTTGACTCTGTTATCATGAGTGGAGCCGTTGTAGGTAAAGGTGCTAAGATTAGACGTGCTATTATTGGCGAAGGTGCAGTTATTGCAGAAGGTGTTGAGATTGATGGAACTGAGGAAGTTCAGGTTGTCGGATATAACGAAGTAGTGGGGGTAGCAACAGATGAAGATTGATAAATATTCAGCGATTTTAGGAAATACAGTTGGATTTCACGATATGTCAACATTGACGAGCAATCGTCCTGTAGCAAGTTTGCCATTTGGCGGGAAATATCGCTTGATTGACTTCCCTCTTTCAAGTCTTGCAAATGCTGGTGTACGTAGTATCTTTGGTATCTTCCAACAAGATAATATTTCTTCTGTATTTGACCATATCCGCTCTGGACGCGAGTGGGGCTTGTCTACACTCCTCAGCCACTACTATCTTGGTATCTACAACACTCGTGTAGAAAGTAGCACTGTTGGTAAAGAATACTATCAACAACTCCTTACATATTTGAAACGTTCGGGATCAAACCAAACAGTTTCAATTAACTGTGATGTATTGATTAATATTGATCTTAATCAAGTCTTCCATTTACACAACACAACAAAATCTCCGATTACAGTAGTTTATAAAAAACTACCCAAGAAAGATATTTCAGGAGTTAATGCTATCTTGGAAGTTGATGAAACTGACCATGTTTTGTCACATCACTTGTTTGATGAAAATTCAAACCAAGACTTATACAATATGTCTACAGACATTTTTGTAGTTGATACTCCGTGGTTGATTGAACGTCTTGAAGAAGAAGCTAAGAAAGAAAATCCAGAAAAATTACGCTATGTTCTCCGTGATTTAGCAGAGGAATCAGGTGCTTTTGCTTATGAATATACTGGATATCTGGCTAATATTCATTCTGTAGAATCTTATTATCAAGCGAATAAAGATATGCTCGATTTACATAAGTTCTACTCATTGTTCACTCCGAACCAAAAGATTTATACTAAGGTTAAAAATGAAGAGCCAACTTACTATGCATCAAGCTCTAAAGTAGCTAAGTCTCAGTTTGCTTCTGGTAGTATTATCGAAGGTGAAGTAGTCAACTCTGTATTATCTCGTAATGTCCGCGTACATGAAGACAGCTTAGTCAAAGATAGTCTCCTCTTTACACGTGCGGTCATTGGTAAGGGTGCTAAGGTAGAATATGCTATCTTGGATAAGGGTGTTGAGGTTGCTGAAGGTGTTGTTATTCGAGGCACTGCAGAACATCCTGTAGTTGTTAAGAAGGGCGAAAAAGTAACAGAGGATATTCTTTCATGAAAATTTTATTCGTAGCAGCAGAGGGCGCTCCCTTTTCAAAAACAGGTGGACTGGGAGATGTCATTGGAGCTCTACCCAAGTCATTAGTTAAGGCAGGACATGAAGTTGCTGTTTTCCTGCCTTACTACGATATGGTAGAAGCTAAATTTGGTGATCAAATTGAAGATGTTCTTCAATTTGAGGTATATGTTGGTTGGCGTAGACAATTTTGTGGAATTAAGAAAACAGTTTTAAACGGAGTTACCTTTTACTTTATAGATAATCAATATTATTTCTTTAGAGGTCATGTATACGGTGACTTTGATGATGGTGAACGCTTTGCCTTCTTCCAACTTGCAACCCTTGAAGCAATGGAGAGAGTTGGTTTTATCCCTGATGTTCTACATGCGCATGACTATCATACGGCTATGATTCCTTTCCTTCTGAAAGAAAAATATAGATGGATTCAAGCCTATCAAGGAATTAAGACTGTCTTAACGATTCATAACTTAGAGTTTCAAGGTCAATTCTCAGAAAGTATGCTTTGGGATTTATTCCGAGTTGGTTTTGAACGTTATGCTGATGGTACAGTTCGTTGGAATGATTGCCTCAACTGGATGAAGGCAGGTATTCTTTATGCAGATCGTGTAACAACTGTTTCTCCAAGCTATGCTTATGAAATTATGACAACTGAGTTTGGTTGTGGAATCGATCAAATCCTACGTATGGAATCTGGAAAACTATCTGGTATTGTAAACGGAATTGATACAGATCTCTACAATCCTGAAACAGATCCACTATTGGATTATCATTTTTCAAAAACTGATTTGTCAGGGAAGGCTCAAAATAAAGCAAAATTGCAAGAAAAAGTGGGTCTACCTGTTAGGGATGATGTACCTTTGATTGGTATCGTCTCACGTTTGACTCGTCAAAAAGGCTTTGATTTAGTAGTTGAGAGTTTACATCGTATGCTACAAGAAGATATTCAGATTGTGCTTTTGGGAACTGGTGATCCAGGTTTTGAACAAGCCTTCTCTTGGTTTGGTCAAGTATTTCCTGATAAACTTTCTGCTAACATCACCTTTGATGTGAAATTAGCGCAAGAAATTTATGCCGCTTGTGATCTCTTCCTTATGCCAAGTCGTTTTGAACCATGTGGGCTTTCTCAAATGATGGCCATGAGATATGGAACACTTCCTTTGGTCCATGAAGTAGGTGGTCTGAGAGATACAGTTCAAGCCTATAATCCAGTTGATGGTAGTGGTACAGGATTCAGCTTTGATAATTTGACCCCATTTTGGCTTAACTGGGCTCTACAAACAGCCTTGGATGTTTATCAAAATCATCCAGCGACCTGGAAGAAACTACAGTTACAAGCCATGGAACGTGATTTCTCTTGGGATACAGCTTGTCAATCCTATTTGCACTTGTACCAAAGCTTGGTAAATTAAAGCAATAAAAATCGTATGAAGCTTTCATACGATTTTTTGGGATAATATTAGTTAGGAATAGAAATGTCAAAAGTAAGAGGTCTTTGCGTGCTTGATGTTGACGGCACGCTGATAGAAGAGGAAGTAATTGATATTTTAGGCAGTAAAGCGAATTGTGAGCAAGAAGTCTCTCAATTGACTCGTCGAGCAATGAGTGGAGAATTAGATTTTGAATCAAGCTTGAAAAGGCGTGTTTCTTTATTGAAGGGAATTTCAGTCGATGTATTTGATCAAGTATATAAAGAGCTTCATCTAAGTAAAAATGCTCATGAGTTTATCTCAATTCTTCAAGAAAAAAAAGATTGCTGTTGGCATCATATCAGGTGGTTTTGTACCCATCGTTGAAAGGTTAGCAAATAGTTTAGGGATTCATTTGTTTGCTGCAAATCAGTTAGAAATAAATAATGGAAGGCTTACCGGTCGACTTATTGGTCAAGTCATTACTCGAGAAGTCAAGGAAGAAATTTTTCTTCAATGGGTTAGTGAACTAGATATATCTTTGGATAAAACAATTGCCGTAGGTGATGGAGCGAACGATTTAAAGATGCTTAAGAAAGCTGGAATCGGAGTTGCTTTTTGTGCTAAAGATATTCTAAAAAAAGAAATCAAACTGTATATTGACGAAAGAGACTTAGTAAAAATATTGGACTTGATTAATTTCCTTTAAAGAGAAGGAGAAGTGTATGAAAATTGTAGTTGCGCCAGATTCTTTTAAAGAGACTCTTTCGGCAGGTGAAGTAGCAAAAGCTATTAAGCGAGGTCTAGAAAGAGCCTTACCTAAAGTAGACTGTTTATGTTTACCAGTAGGAGATGGAGGAGAAGGTACTATAGAAGCCATCAAAAACTCTTTAGGACTATTAGAAAAAAGTACCCTAGTAACTGGTCCTTTTGGAGACGAGGTACAAATGCCCTATGTCCAAAAAGGGGATATGGCACTTTTTGAAGTTGCAGATCTTGTAGGGCTTGCTAAGATACCTCATGAAAAGAGAAATCCTTTAGATATTTTTACAAAAGGGATAGGAGAGTTAATCAGGCATTTGGTAAATCAGGGCATTAAGGAAATTTATATCGGTGTTGGTGGAACTGCCAGTAACGATGGAGGAATTGGAATTGCATCGGGTCTTGGTTATCAATTCTATGACCAAAGTGGAAAAGAGCTTTTAGCTACTGGTCAGGCACTGTTCGAAATAGCTGAACTTTCAAATCAAGAGGCTGTTTCCTTACCTTCAGATGTACAGATAAAAATATTAGCGGATGTCACCAATCCTCTCTGTGGTGCAGATGGTGCAACCTATGTATTTGGAAAGCAAAAGGGATTAAATCCTGAAAAATTCAAAGAAGTTGATAGGGTTATTAAGGAATTTTATAGTAATTTCTCACCTGAAACTTTAAAACTAGCAGGTGCCGGAGCGGGTGGTGGCATTGCAGCTGGTTTGTGTGCATTTGCTGGAGCAGAAATCGTATCTGGAATTCAAACTTGTTTGGATTTGATACATTTTGATGAAAAGGTCAAAAATTCTGATCTAGTAATTGTTGGTGAAGGTAGGTTAGATTCTCAAAGTTTGGCTGGCAAAGCCCCAATTGGCGTAGCAAAAAGAACACCCAAAGGTGTTCCAGTTATTGCAATATGTGGTAGTTTGTCAGAGGATTTACCTCAATTACCATTTGAAAATCTAGTTGCAGCTTTCTCCATTTTAGAAAAGAGCGAACCATTAGAAGACAGCTTTAAAAATACTGCCCATTATTTAGAAAATACAGCGTTTAATATCGGTCAACTTTTATCGATAAAGTAGTTAACCAAACCATTTTTTCCAAAGAGAAGTTGGAGCCTTTGGTTCTTTCTCTTGCCATAAGTTAGAAAAGGCCTTTTTAAGGTCTTTTTCTTGGGTTTTAACAGGTCTATCACTGTGTATGACCATGCCGAAAGGAGAAGAGTTATGGTCTTCTGAAACAATTGTCGCTTGGCAATTAGCATCCTTTGCCTGTTTTAAATAAAAAACCTGCTTCTCAAAAACAACTTGAGGTGAAATTTTGACAAATAGAGGTTCCGTGTTTTCTTTTAAACAATTTAAGATAGTTGGAAAGTTGTTTTTGAATTTGTCATCATTTGTTGTCTCAATATCTGCAAAACCTAGTACTCTTTCCTCAAATGTACCGAGAAAGCGTCTTTGTTCATCAGGATTTAATTTTAGGCCACCATTAGCTTTTTCTAGAATTTGTTTTGATAAATCAGTCATAAAAATAGTATAACATAAAAAGCATAAGAAAGAAAAAAGAAGAAAGCGATTACTTTATAAAGTTAAGGAAAAATTGCACAAAGTTAACGTTTTTTCTTGAAAAAGGAGTATTTTTAAGGTATCATAGAGGTGTAAAAAAATTAACTCAATAAGGAGAGTACAAAATGTCAATTATTACTGATGTTTACGCTCGCGAAGTCCTAGACTCACGCGGTAACCCAACACTTGAAGTAGAAGTTTATACTGAATCAGGTGCTTTCGGACGTGGTATGGTTCCATCAGGAGCTTCTACTGGTGAGCATGAAGCGGTTGAACTTCGTGACGGCGACAAATCTCGTTACGGTGGTCTTGGAACTCAAAAAGCGGTTGACAATGTGAACAACATTATTGCTGAAGCAATCATCGGTTACGATGTACGTGATCAACAAGCTATTGACCGTGCTATGATCGCTCTTGACGGAACTCCTAATAAAGGTAAATTGGGTGCTAACGCTATTCTTGGTGTATCTATCGCTGTAGCTCGTGCTGCTGCTGACTACCTTGAAATCCCACTTTACAGCTACCTTGGTGGATTTAACACTAAAGTTCTTCCAACTCCAATGATGAACATCATCAATGGTGGATCTCACTCTGATGCTCCAATCGCATTCCAAGAGTTTATGATTTTGCCAGTTGGTGCTCCAACATTCAAAGAAGCTCTTCGTTACGGTGCTGAAATCTTCCACGCTCTTAAGAAAATTCTTAAATCACGTGGTTTGGAAACTGCCGTAGGTGACGAAGGTGGATTCGCTCCTCGTTTTGAAGGAACTGAAGATGGTGTTGAAACTATCCTTGCTGCGATTGAAGCTGCTGGATACGTTCCAGGTAAAGACGTATTTATCGGATTTGACTGTGCTTCATCAGAATTCTACGATAAAGAACGTAAAGTTTACGATTACACTAAATTTGAAGGTGAAGGAGCTGCTGTTCGTACATCTGAAGAGCAAATCGACTACCTTGAAGAATTGGTTAACAAATACCCAATCATCACTATCGAAGATGGTATGGATGAAAATGACTGGGACGGTTGGAAAGCTCTTACTGAACGTCTTGGTAAGAAAGTCCAATTGGTTGGTGATGACTTCTTCGTAACTAACACTGACTACCTTGCACGTGGTATCCAAGAAGGTGCTGCTAACTCAATCCTTATCAAAGTTAACCAAATCGGTACTCTTACTGAAACTTTCGAAGCTATCGAAATGGCTAAAGAAGCTGGTTACACTGCCGTTGTATCACACCGTTCAGGTGAAACTGAAGATTCAACAATCGCTGACATCGCAGTTGCAACAAACGCAGGACAAATCAAGACTGGTTCACTTTCACGTACTGACCGTATTGCTAAATACAACCAATTGCTTCGTATCGAAGACCAACTTGGTGAAGTAGCTGAATACCGTGGATTGAAATCATTCTACAACTTAAAAAAATAAAATAGTTCAGTGAACTAATTAAAGCCCTTGGATTTTTCCAAGGGCTTTTGTATATTATAAGACAAGGTCAAAGAAATCCAGTCTTCTTTTCGTATTCTAGAGGTGAAAAAAGAGATTTTTAAACGTTTTTTTGGTATAATAATACCCAGGAAATGCTAGAAAATGAATTGAAGGTATAGATGGAAAAGTATTTATCGGTTACAACTTTGACCAAGTATTTAAAAATGAAATTCGATAAAGACCCATACTTAGAACGGGTCTATTTAACTGGTCAAGTTTCTAACTTTCGTAAGCGTCCAACTCATCAGTATTTTTCTCTCAAAGATGACCGTTCTGTTATTCAAGCGACTATTTGGTCAGGTATTTATCAGAAACTAGGTTTTGATTTGGAAGAAGGGATGAAGATCAATGTGATCGGTCGTATCCAAATCTATGAACCAAGCGGAAGCTATTCGATTATCATTGAAAAGGCTGAGCCGGATGGCATAGGTGCGCTTGCGATTCAGTTCGAACAATTAAAAAAGAAACTATCAGAAGAAGGCCTTTTTCAAGACCGCTTTAAACAAGCAATCCCTCAGTTTGCAAAACGTATCGGGGTTGTGACTAGTCGTAGTGGAGCTGTTATCCAGGATATCATTACCACTGTTAGCAGACGTTTTCCAGGGATAGAGATTGTTTTATATCCTACCAAGGTTCAAGGCGAAGGGGCGGCGGAGGAGATTGCCTGTAACATTGCTAGAGCAAATGAACGTGACGATATAGATGTCCTTATTATTGGTCGAGGTGGAGGTTCCATCGAAGATCTTTGGGCCTTTAACGAAGAGATTGTTGTACGTGCTATTTTTGAATCACGCTTACCGATTATCTCTAGTGTAGGTCATGAAACGGATGTAACTTTAGCTGACTTTGTAGCAGATAGGAGGGCTGCTACACCGACGGCTGCAGCAGAACTGGCAACGCCTGTGACTAAGTTAGATCTTCTGACCTATCTTCAGAATCAAGAAAAACGAATGGCTACTGCAGTACAAAATACTTTATCAAAGAAAAAAGAAGCCTTGAGAGGACTTAGTCAATCAGTCATCTTCAGGCAACCAGAGCGTTTATATGATGGATATCTACAACGCTTGGATCAGTTAGTACTTCGACTGAAGCAGGGATTGAATGGAGAGTTAGTTAGAAATCAACAGAAGGTTCAAGTTCAAATTCACCGTTTGGAGCAATTATCGCCGATCGTTAAGCTTCAGCGTTACCAGGACCGTATTCAACAATTACAAAAATTAATGCGTAGTCAGATGGCTGTGACATATGATGCTAAAGTTGCTGAAGTAAAACGCCTTTCAGAGGCTCTTCTTATGCTAGATACAAGTAGAATTGTGGCAAGGGGCTTTGCTATTGTCAAAAAAGAAGATGCAGTGGTATCTTCGGCAGAAGATTTAAAAGTAAATGACCAAGTTATGCTGATGATGCGAGATGGTCAAGTAGATTTAGAGGTTAAAGATGTCAAAACAAAAGAAATTTGAGGAAAATTTAGCAGAACTTGAAACGATTGTTCAGAGTTTAGAAAATGGTGAAATTGCTTTAGAAGATGCTATTGCTGCTTTTCAAAAAGGGATGATATTATCAAAAGAATTGCAAGCGACGCTTGATAAAGCTGAAAAGACCTTGGTTAAAGTCATGCAAGAGGATGGAACAGAAAGCGAACTTCTATGAACAAGCAAGAAAAACTAGTCCTAGTTGAATCAGTCTTAGAGGAGTTTTATGGTGACCAGCAATTTGCGTCAAGTTTAAGAGAAGCAGTTCTTTATTCCATACATGCTGGAGGTAAAAGGATTCGCCCCTATCTCCTTTTAGAAGTTTTAGAAGCCTTAAAAGTTCCTCTTACATCAGCTCATGCTCAGGTTGCGGCAGCGCTTGAAATGGTTCACACTGGAAGCTTGATCCATGATGATCTTCCCGCAATGGATGATGATGATTATCGTCGTGGGCGTTTAACTAACCATAAAAAGTTTGGTGAAGCCTTAGCTATTTTAGCAGGCGATGCTCTTTTTTTGGATCCATATGCTCTAATTGCACAAGCTGAATTATCAAGTCAGACTAAGGTAGATTTGATAGCTTCCTTGTCCCTTGCTTCGGGTAGTATGGGAATGGTAGCTGGTCAAGTATTAGATATGGAAGGTGAAGGGAAACACTTAAACTTAGAAGAACTTCAGACCATCCATGCCAATAAGACTGGTAAACTTTTAGCCTTTCCTTTTCAAGCAGCAGGAATTATTGCAGGATTGGATGAAAATCTTCAAAAACAGCTGAAAACAGTTGGGGAGTTGATTGGACTTGCTTTCCAAGTTAGAGATGATGTCTTAGATGTGACAGCTAGTTTTGAAGAAATTGGTAAGACTCCGAAAAAAGATTTACAAGCTGAGAAATCAACCTATCCTGCTTTGTTAGGATTGAATGAGGCAAAAATTTTTTGTAACCGAACTTTGGATCATGCTAATGAAAAATTAGACGAGATTAGCCAATTAGTCGACTTTGATAAAGAACCAATTGTAAAAATAGTAGAAAGTTTGAGAATCAATGGCTAAAGAAAGAGTAGATGTACTAGCTTATAAACAAGGTTTGTTTGAGACAAGAGAGCAAGCTAAAAGAGGAGTTATGGCTGGTTTAGTTGTTGCTGTTCTTAACGGTGAACGATTCGATAAACCTGGAGAAAAAATTCCTGATGATACTGAGTTAAAGCTTAAGGGTGAAAAGCTTAAGTATGTCAGTCGAGGTGGTTTAAAGCTCGAAAAAGCATTGGAAGAGTTTGGTATATCAGTTGAAGGGAAAATAACGATTGATATTGGAGCGTCTACAGGTGGTTTTACCGATGTTATGTTGCAAAATGGTGCTCAGCTTATCTATGCTGTGGATGTCGGTACTAACCAACTTGCTTGGAAATTACGCCAAGATGAGCGGGTTGTTAGTATGGAGCAGTTTAATTTCCGTTATGCTGAAAAAACTGATTTTGAACAAGAGCCATCTTTTGCGAGTATTGATGTAAGTTTTATATCTCTGGGGCTTATCCTTCCTGCTCTTCATAGAGTTTTGGCAAATCAAGGACAAGTCGTTGCATTGATTAAACCACAATTTGAAGCTGGACGTGAACAAATTGGTAAGAATGGTATTATCAGAGATGCCAAGATTCACCAACATGTCATAGAATCAGTGACAGATATGGCTGTTCAAGAAGGATTTTCAGTTCTAGGATTGAGCTACTCTCCGATACAAGGTGGCCATGGGAATATAGAATTTTTAGCTTATTTACAAAAAGAAGACCAGGCAATTAATCAGGTCTCTTCGCAAATAAATCAACTAGTAGAAGAAGCACATAGAGAGTTTAAAGATGAATAAAAAAATTAGACTAGAAAAAATCAGAAAATTTGTTACCGATTATCAAATTGGGACTCAAGAAGAAATTGTAGAGTATTTAAAAGAGGCTGGGATTTCAGCTACCCAAGCAACAGTTTCAAGAGATATTAAAGAACTTGGAATCGTAAAAATTCCTTTGAAAAATAATACCTATATCTATGAACTCCCAAAATCGGTTGTTAAAAGTCTGCAATTAGCTGAGAATAATATTGTACATTCAGAGCGTTTGGGACAGATGATTAATCTTCAAATTATTCCAGGGAATACTCTTTTTGTTAAAAGTCAATTACTAGAGGTTTTTTCAGAAAAACTTTTTAGTTGTATAGCTGATGATAATTCGATTCTTATGGTATTAAGAACTGAAGAAGAAGCCAAGGAAGTTTTTGAAAAAGTTAAAAATTGGTAGGTTTATATGTTACTGGAAATTTCGATAAAAAATTTCGCCATTATTGAAGCCATCTCCCTAAACTTTGAAAAAGGGATGACGGTTTTGACTGGTGAAACAGGAGCCGGGAAGTCAATTATTATTGATGCTATGAATATGATGTTAGGAGCAAGAGCAACGACTGATGTTATTCGTCATGGCGCTCCAAAGGCAGAAATTGAAGGTCTTTTCTCTGTAGAGAATAGTCGGGTTTTACAAGAACTTTTTGATGAACAAGGACTAGAGCTTGGTGATGACATTATTATTCGACGTGAAATATTGCGCAATGGTCGTAGTATTAGTCGAGTTAATGGTCAACTAGTCAATCTTTCTGTTCTAAAACTCATCGGTCAGCACCTAGTCGATATTCACGGTCAACACGATCAAGAAGAACTAATGCGCCCTCAAAGACATATTCAAATGTTGGATGAATTTGGAGATGCTACTTTCTTTGAATTAAAGGAAGCCTATCAAGAAAGTTTTGATCATTATCGTCGTATGCGTAAACAAGTTCTTGATATTAAGAAAAACCAAGAGGAACACAAAGCTCGCATTGAAATGTTAGAGTTTCAGATATCTGAGATTGAAGCAGCAAATTTAAAAGCTGGTGAAGATATAGCTCTAAACAAAGAAAGAGATAAACTTCTCAATCATAAAAATATAGCGGATACCTTGACAAATGCTTATAGTATGCTTGATGATGAAGAGTTTTCTAGCTTAGCTAATGTTCGTTCTGCAATGAATGATATGGAAAGTTTAGAAGAGTATGATCCAGAATATCGAGAAATTTCAACATCTCTATCAGAGTCTTATTATGTTTTAGAAGACATCACCAAAAGATTAGAGAATATTTTAGATGATCTAGATTTCGATGGGAATCATTTGTTACAGATAGAAAGTCGCTTGGATTTAATTCACACTATTACACGAAAGTATGGAGGTAGTGTGGACGAAGTCTTAGATTACTTTTCTAAGATTACGGATGAGTATAATCTCTTAACTGGAAATAATCTTTCATCAGAAGATATGGAACTTGAACTTAAGAAACTTGAAAAGCAATTAGTAGATTTAGCTAATCAAGTATCTCTTGCTCGACACGATTTAGCGAAAGATTTAGAAGCTGATATCAAGAAAGAATTGCAGGATCTCTATATGGAGAAAGCTCAGTTCCAAGTCCGTTTTACTAAAGGAAAATTTAGTCGTGAAGGAAACGAAACGGTTGAATTCTTTATTTCAACTAACCCTGGAGAAGACTTCAAACCTCTAGTAAAAGTTGCCTCTGGTGGTGAATTATCACGGCTAATGTTAGCAATTAAATCAGCCTTTTCACGTAAGGAAGGTAAGACTAGTATTGTATTTGATGAAGTAGATACAGGGGTTTCAGGGCGTGTGGCGCAAGCTATTGCCCAGAAGATTCATAAGATTGGGCAGCATGGCCAAGTTTTAGCAATCTCTCACTTAGCACAAGTGATTGCTATTGCAGATTATCAGTTCTTTATTGAAAAGATTAGTGATGAGCATTCTACAGTATCAATCGTCCGTCTCTTAACTATTGAAGAGCGCGTGCAAGAAGTTGCTAAGATGCTAGCAGGTGATAATGTAACAGAGGCTGCTCTGACACAAGCAAAAGAATTGTTGAAACATAAGGAGAAATAAATGACAGATTACTATGTAATCGGAGATGTTCATGGAAAAGCTGGAATGTTGGAAGACCTCCTCAAAACATGGGATGGTCAAACACAGTTACTATTTCTTGGAGATTTAATAGATAGAGGTGAGGATAGTCGTCGTGTTTTAGAGATGGTCAAGGACTTGGTAGATCATCAAAATGCGATTTGCATTTCCGGTAACCATGAATACATGTTTTTAACTTGGCTTGACAATCCTGAGGCAAGCTATGACCATTATCGTAGAAATGGTGGAGATACGACGATTAATTCTATACTAGGACGTCCTTTGGATGCTCCGGTAGATCCGATAGAAGATGCCAAACGTGTAGAAACTGAAGCAGCAGACTTGGTTGCTTTTATCCGACAAATGCCATTCGTGATTGAAACAGACCACTATATCTTCGTTCATGCAGGAATTGATTTGACCCTAGATGATTGGCATGAGACTACAGACTATAAGAAAGTCTGGCTAAGAAAACCATTCCATGAAGCTGAAAATCATACAGGAAAAACAATTGTATTTGGTCATACTCCTGTATACGGTTTGTTAAACCAAAAACCTGGCACATCTGAACTTTGGATTACTGATGATGGTAAAATTGGAATGGATGGAGGAGCTGTTTATGGTGGCGTTCTTCATGGTATTGTTTTTACTGAAAATGGAATGACAGAACGTTATTTCATCGAAAATGATGGATTCATTGCGGAAGATTAATACTCTCCACAGGGTATTATGGTCTTGTCAAAAATAAAAAAACAATTTATAATTAATAGATACCCTGAAAGGAAGAGAATCTTGAATTTAGAAGAATTAAAAAAACGACAGGAGAAAATCCGTAACTTCTCTATTATCGCCCATATCGACCATGGGAAGTCAACTTTAGCCGACCGTATTTTAGAAAAGACTGAGACAGTCTCAAGTCGTGAAATGCAGGCCCAGCTACTTGATAGTATGGACTTAGAACGTGAGCGTGGGATTACAATCAAACTAAACGCTATTGAGCTTAACTACACAGCAAAAGATGGGGAAACCTACATTTTCCACTTGATTGACACACCAGGGCACGTGGACTTTACCTATGAAGTTTCCCGTTCACTTGCTGCCTGTGAGGGGGCAATCTTGGTTGTCGATGCTGCTCAAGGTATTGAAGCACAAACGCTTGCCAATGTTTATCTGGCTTTAGATAATGATTTGGAAATCATGCCTGTCATTAATAAGATTGACTTGCCTGCTGCTGACCCGGAGCGTGTTCGTACAGAAATTGAAGATGTAATCGGTTTGGATGCTAGTGAAGCAGTTCTAGCATCAGCTAAAGCTGGTATAGGTATTGAAGAAATCCTTGAGCAAGTAGTTGAGAAGGTACCAGCACCAACTGGTGATGTAACAGCGCCACTCAAGGCCTTGATCTTTGACTCTGTTTATGATTCATATCGTGGTGTTATTCTTCAAGTCCGTGTCATGGATGGAGTAGTCAAACCTGGGGATAAGATTCAGCTTATGAGTAATGGCAAGACCTTTGATGTTACTGAAGTAGGTATTTTTACTCCTAAAGCTGTTGGACGTGATTTTCTTGCAACAGGTGACGTAGGTTATATTGCTGCATCTATCAAGACTGTTCAGGATACACGTGTCGGTGATACAGTGACCCTGGCTAACAATCCTGCAACTGAGCCACTCGATGGCTACAAGCAGATGAATCCAATGGTATTTGCGGGTCTTTATCCGATCGAATCCAACAAATATAATGACCTTCGTGAAGCTTTAGAAAAATTGCAATTAAATGATGCAAGCTTGCAATTTGAGCCAGAAACTTCTCAGGCACTTGGATTTGGTTTCCGTTGTGGATTCTTGGGACTTCTTCATATGGATGTTATCCAAGAACGTCTCGAGCGCGAATTTAATATCGATCTGATTATGACGGCGCCGTCTGTAATTTACAAAGTTAATTTAACAGATGGTGAAGCAATTGATGTATCGAATCCATCAGAGTTTCCAGATCCTACTAAGATTGCTTCAATCGAAGAACCTTATGTTAAAGCTCAAATCATGGTGCCGCAAGAGTTTGTCGGAGCTGTCATGGAATTGGCCCAACGCAAACGTGGGGACTTTGTAACCATGGACTACATCGATGAAAATCGGGTTAACGTGATCTATCAAATCCCACTGGCGGAAATTGTCTTTGATTTCTTTGATAAATTGAAGTCCTTTACTCGTGGTTATGCAAGCTTTGACTATGAGTTGTCTGAATACCGTCCATCTAAATTGGTTAAAATGGATATCCTTCTCAATGGCGATACCGTCGATGCTCTCAGCTTTATCGTTCACAAGGACTTTGCCTATGAACGTGGTAAATTAATTGTTGAGAAGCTCAAGAAGATTATCCCTCGTCAACAGTTTGAAGTGCCTATCCAAGCAGCCATCGGTCATAAGATCGTTGCACGTACAGATATCAAGGCTCTTCGTAAGAACGTCTTGGCCAAGTGTTATGGTGGTGACGTATCACGTAAACGTAAGCTTCTTGAAAAACAAAAAGCTGGTAAGAAACGCATGAAGGCCATTGGGTCCGTAGAAGTGCCACAGGAAGCCTTCTTGTCTGTTCTTTCTATGGATGAGGAGTAATACTCTCCCAAGACTATCAAAAATTAAAACGCTCTAAATAGAGCGTTTTTTAATTAGAATAGACGTATTAGTATTTTTTTACATTCAATAGTAGATTTATTGTATTTTCGAAAATAATGCCATTTTACAGTTTATCTTTGACACTTTGATGTTCTTACTATAGAATAGTAGTGAAAGGAGAATAACTATGAAAAAAGTAATTACTTTTTCTTCGATTCTTTTATGCTCTATATGTCTTGCTGCATGTAATACAACAAAAAATACTAGTGCGGAAAAAACTGAAACTACTAGTGTACAAGAAACAACAGTTGCAACAACCACAGCTCCTATAAAAGACACGCAATGGATTGGATCGGATGATTATGGATACGTGAAAGTGCCACAATCATGGATTCAATTTAAAGATGTTAATGGTGGAGATGATATACAATATTCTGACGGTACAGATATCAATATCGTTACCTTAAATACATTTAAAGCAGAGCAGTTTGGTATTTCTGAAAGCGAACTTGAAAAGGTAGACCCTATTCAAATTTCAAATAGTATTTATCAATCTAAATCAGAAAGTTCTGATTTCTCTAAGGTTTGGGGCTCTAAGTCAAGAATCGGAGGCTATGATGCATATCAAGTTAACTGCATTGCCAAAACTGGTAAATATTTAGTTATTTGGATTTTCAAGTCGGATGATGGTAAATTCAGATATGTCTCACTTGAAGGCGATTTAGATACTATTAAAGAACTAGCACCGACTATCGAAGAAAGTTGGACTAATAAAAAGCCTTAAAAGGCAGGATGTTTCCTGCTTTTTTATTGTACCCAGTTTTATTCAGAGGATCAAATATATATCCTGCTTAGAGGTTTTTTTACAACAAAAATCAAAAGAACGAGTTTTTGTAAATATAAATAGTAGATTTATTGTATTATTAAAAATACTGCCAGTTTAAAGTTTATCTTTGACACTATTAAGATCTTATTTTAGAATAGTAGTGAAAGGAGAATTATCATGAAAAAATTGATAACTTTATCGACACTTTTGCTTTGTGGTGTCACTCTTGCTGCTTGTAATACAAATACTGGTAAAAAAGATGTAACAGCAGAAACTACCACAATTGTTCAGGAAACTACTAGTCAAGAAACAACGGAAACTACAACAACCGTTCCAACTAAAGAAACTCAATGGATTGGATCAGATGATGATGGGTATTTGAAAGTACCAAAATCTTGGGTTCAAAGTAATGCCGGTGGGAATAATGTTGATTTTATGTACAGTGATGGTACTAACAAGAATGCCATTTCAGTTAAAAGTATCAATGCAGATGGAAAAGATTTTACAACTTTGCAGGCCAATTTTGAACAAAAGATAAAAGAAAATCCTAGATTTACAAATGTTACGGATGATCAAGGGAAAATTGGTGGTTATGATGCCGTCAAAATTTATGCAGATTATAATAGTAATAGTAGAAAAGTAGTTATGTGGTTATTTAAGTCGGACGATAATATGATTAGATTAGTTACTCTTGAAGGTAATATAGAAATCGTAAATGAAATTACTCCAATGGTAGAAGAAAGTTGGACCAATAAAAAACCATAAATGTAGAAGCAGGATTGAATCCTGCTTTTTTTATAGTCTAAATAAATATATACATGTAAGACATTTGTTTGTAGTTGAGTAAATAAAATATGTCAAACATAAAAAGATAAAATTCAAACAAAATACAACAAAAAAATATTGACAACGATTTCATATAGTGTTATACTAAAGATGTAAAAGTTAAATAAAGAAGGGAGAATGTTATGGGATTAGATCATTTCTTCAGAAAAGACTTAGTTTTTTGTTTAGAAGCAGATAATCAAGAGCAACTCTTTGATCAAGTTGCAACTCTATTGGAAGAAAAGAAAGTTGTTACGGATACCTATCGATCGGCATTGATTGAACGTGAAAAAATGTTCCCAACCGGTTTAGATATGGAATTTCTTGGAAAGGACTTGCCGAATGTAGCAATCCCTCACACAGACACGATTCATAATTTAACTGAAAACGTAGTTGTGGTTCGCTTAGCGAAACCAGTAACATTCCACAACATGATTGCTCCTGACAAGGAAGTAGAAGTATCATTACTCTTCTTTATCATCAATAATTCAAGTTCGAGTCAAACTAATATTCTAGCTCAATTGATGGACTTCTTTACAGGTGACGGTCATCTTGAAGCACTCTCTAAGATTACTGAGCCTGAAGCTCTGTTCCAATACATCTCAGAAGCAACTGCTTAATTTGTTAATAAATATAAACTAAAAAATGGAGGAAATCCAAATGATTAAAATTCTTGCTGCATGTGGTGCAGGTGTTAACTCAAGCCACCAAATTAAAAGCGCTCTAGAAGAAGAGCTATCTAGCCGTGGATACGACGTACAGTGTGACGCAGTTATGGTTAAAGATGTCAACGAAGACTTGATTAAAGGTTATGATATCTTCACACCAATTGCTGCAACAGACTTAGGTTTTGACCCTGGTATCCCAGTAGTAGAAGCTGGACCAATCTTGTTCCGTATTCCAGCAATGAGCGCTCCAGTTTATGACAATATTGAAGCAGCAATCAAAGAACACGGATTAAGTTAATTATTATTTTGTAATTTTCCATAAAAATAAAGGGAGGAAAAATTGTGGATTTCATTATCAATCTAGCCAACGATTTCTTTAAACCAATCTTGGCTATGGGTGGCCCAATCATCATGCTGATCATTTTGACAGTATTGGCTTTGCTTTTCGGAGTTAAATTCTCCAAAGCACTTGAAGGTGGTATCAAACTTGCCATCGCACTTACTGGTATCGGTGCTATCATCGGAATGCTTAACGGAGCTTTCTCAGCTTCACTTGCAAAATTCGTTGAAAATACTGGTATTCAATTGACCATCACCGACGTTGGTTGGGCACCACTTGCTACAATCACTTGGGGATCTGCATGGACTCTATACTTCTTGCTAGTTATGTTGATTGTCAACATTGTAATGCTTGCAATGAAGAAAACAGACACACTTGACGTTGATATCTTCGATATCTGGCACTTGTCTATTACAGGTCTTTTGATTAAATGGTATGCTGACAAGAGTGGAGTTGGTCAAGGGGTTTCTCTTTTCATCGCGACTGCAGCAGTTGTTCTTGTAGGGGTTCTTAAAATCATCAACTCTGACTTGATGAAACCAACATTTGATGATCTTCTTAACGCACCAAGTTCATCACCAATGACTTCAACTCACATGAACTACATGATGAACCCAGTTATCATGGTTTTGGATAAGATTTTTGATAAATTCTTCCCAGGTCTTGATAAATACGACTTTGACGCTGCTAAATTGAACAAACGAATCGGTTTCTGGGGATCTAAATTCTTCATCGGTTTCATCCTTGGTATCGTTATCGGTTTGATGGGAACTCCACATCCAGTTGCTGGTGTTGAAGGTGCTGATAAATGGGAACTAGTTATTAAAGGTTGGTTGTCACTTGGTTTGACTGCCGGTGTCTGCTTGGAGCTCTTCTCATTGATCGGTTCATGGTTCATCGCAGCCGTAGAACCACTTTCACAAGGTATTACAAACGTTGCTACTAAACGTCTTCAAGGACGTAAATTCAACATCGGTCTTGACTGGCCATTTATCGCTGGTCGTGCTGAAATCTGGGCTTGTGCCAACGTACTTGCACCAATCATGTTGATTGAAGCAGTGCTTCTTTCAAATGTCGGAAATGGTATCTTGCCACTTGCTGGTATCATCGCAATGGGTGTAACTCCAGCTCTCTTGGTAGTTACTCGTGGTAAATTGCTCCGTATGATTATCTTCGGAACACTATTGTTGCCACTCTTCCTTCTTTCAGGTACACTTATCGCACCATTTGCAACAGATCTTGCTAAAAGTGTAGGTGCCTTCCCAGAAGGTGTGAGCCAAACTCAATTGATCACTCACTCAACACTTGAAGGACCAATCGAAAAACTTCTTGGTTGGACAATTGGTAACACTACAACAGGTGATATCAAAGCAATTATTGGTGCAGTAATCTTCCTTACTTTCTATATCGGTATTTTCGCATGGTACAGAAAACAAATGATCAAACGTAATGAAGAATACGCAGCAAACGCAAAATAATTTGCTCCTAAAAATGTAAATTGTAAAAACTAGGTTGTCAGTTTCCACTATGGAGCAGTCAGCCTAGTTTTTTTAGAGAATTGGAGGTAAGACTTATGATTGTATTAAAATCAGATCAATTAAATGTTGAGTTTCAAACACTTGGAGGAGCGCTATCCTCTATAAAAGATAAAGATGATGTAGAGTATTTGTGGCAGGGGGATCCAACTTATTGGAGTGGGCAAGCACCCGTATTATTCCCAATATGTGGTTCAGTAAGAAATGATACGGTCCTTTATGATAAGGAAGATGGTAGTCAAAAAGAAGGAAAAATCCCTCGACATGGCTTAGTAAGAAAAAAAGATTTTACATTAGTAGAACAAACAGATAATTCTGTTACATTCGCTATTGAAGACGATGAAGAAATGTATGAAAATTACCCTTATCATTTTCGTTTAGAAATCACTTATACAGTGACTGGGAAAACCATACGTACTCAGTATAAAGTCTATAATAAAGAATTAGAAAAGAGTATGCCATATTTTATTGGTGGGCATCCTGGTTTTAACTGTCCATTATTAGATGGTGAAGTGTATGAGGATTACTATCTTGAATTTGAAAAGCCAGAAACATGTACAGTTCCAAAACCTTTCCCAGAAACAGGAATGTTGGATTTCAAAGATAGAAGTTCTTGGTTAAACAAACAAAAAGAAATAGACTTGAATTATGACTTCTTTAGCTATGATGCTGTGACATTAGATGAGTTGGAATCTCGCACAGTAGCTTTGCGTTCACGAAAACATGATAAAGGTTTGAAACTACATTTTAAAGAGTTTCCAAATTTAATCGTATGGTCAACTCTTAATAAAGGTCCTTTTATTGCCTTGGAACCATGGTCAGGTTTGTCTACTTCAATAGAAGAAGGAGATAGACTGGAAGATAAGAAAGATGTTAAGATTATAAAACCTAGTGATTTTGATCAGATTGGATTTGATATCGAGATTTTATAAAAAATAAACAAAAACAAACATAAATTGTTGACTTTTCCAACTAATAGTAGTATATTATGTTTATAAAGAACAATTTGTGTTTATTTTAACAATATTACTGTTCTGGCTTTTCTCTGAAGAAAGCTTATTAAGAAACGAATAAGATATTTGTTCTTAATTTAAATGATTGTCAACAAAACTACTAGTAACTATTTGAGAAAGGTCTCTTTTAGGCTAGAATCAGAAAGTTTTACTGGTCTATTATAAAAAAGGAGTATACAATATGGCTATTGTTATTGGTGCAGATGCTGCAGGTTTAAGATTGAAAGAAGTTGTAAAAAACTTCTTAGAAAAAGAAAACTTCCACGTAGTGGATGTTACAGCAGAAGGTCAAGACTTCGTTGATGTAACTCTTGCGGTTGCGGAAGAAGTTAAGAAAGAAGAACAAAACCTTGGTATCGTCATTGATGCTTATGGTGCAGGTCCGTTTATGGTTGCTACTAAAATCAAAGGAATGGTTGCTGCAGAAGTATCTGATGAACGTTCAGCTTATATGACTCGCGGTCACAACAACTCACGTATGATTACGATGGGTGCTCAACTTGTTGGTGATGAATTGGCTAAAAACATTGCTAAAGGCTTTGTAAATGGTAAATACGACGGTGGTCGTCACCAAATCCGTGTCGACATGTTGAATAAAATGTGCTAATTTTGATATTGAAAGAAAGGTAAGATAAAATGAGAATTGCAATCGGATGTGACCACATCGTAACAAATGAAAAAATGGCTGTTTCAGAATTTTTGAAATCAAAAGGACATGAAGTTATCGACTTTGGTACTTATGACCACGCTCGCACCCACTATCCAATCTTTGGTAAAAAAGTTGGTGAAGCAGTAGTTAGTGGCCAAGCTGATCTTGGTGTATGTATCTGTGGTACTGGTGTAGGTATCAATAACGCAGTTAACAAGGTTCCTGGTGTTCGTTCAGCATTAGTTCGTGATATGACAACAGCTCTTTACGCTAAAGAACAATTGAATGCCAACGTAATCGGATTTGGTGGTAAAATCACTGGTGAATTGCTCATGTGTGATATCATTGAAGCTTTCATCAACGCTGAATACAAACCATCAGAAGAAAACAAAAAATTGATCGCTAAAATCCAACACGTTGAAACTCATAACGATCATCAAACTGATGCCAACTTCTTTACAGAGTTCCTTGAAAAATGGGATCGTGGTGAATACCACGACTAAGAGGTGGCTTATGATTTTAACAGTCACAATGAACCCATCCATTGATATTTCCTATCCTTTGGATGAATTGAAAATTGACACTGTCAACCGTGTGGTGGATGTCACTAAAACGGCTGGTGGTAAAGGTCTTAACGTTACTCGTGTTCTATCAGAATTTGGTGACTCCGTAGTCGCAACAGGACTTGTCGGTGGTAAACTTGGAGAATTTCTTGTAGAAAATATTGATGATAAAGTAAGCAAATGTTTCTTCTCTATTCAAGGTGAAACCCGTAACTGTATCGCAATTCTACATGGAGAAAACCAAACAGAAATTCTTGAGAAAGGACCTGAGGTTCAAGAAAAAGAAGGTCAAGATTTCTTGGCTCATTTCAAAGAACTTTTAGAGACTGTAGAGGTAGTGGCCATTTCAGGTAGTCTACCAGCAGGACTTCCAGTGGATTACTATGCTAGTTTAGTTGAACTTGCGAATCATGCTGGGAAACCTGTTGTATTGGACTGTTCAGGCGCTGCACTTCAGGCAGTTCTTGAATCTCCACATAAACCAACAGTCATCAAACCAAATAATGAAGAATTATCTCAACTTTTAGGAAGAGAAATTTCTAAAGACTTGGATGAATTAAAAGTAGTCCTTCAAGAACCACTATTTGATGGAATCGAGTGGATTATCGTTTCCTTAGGTGCTAACGGAGCATTCGCTAAACACGGTAACACTTTCTACAAAGTAGATATTCCAAGAATTCAAGTAGTAAATCCAGTCGGTTCTGGTGATTCTACAGTGGCAGGTATTGCTTCAGGTCTTTTCCATAAAGAAACGGATCAAGAACTGTTGATCAAGGCAAATGTTCTTGGTATGCTAAATGCTCAAGAAAAAATGACCGGTCATGTCAATATGGCTAACTATCAAAGTCTATATGACCAATTAATTGTAAAAGAGGTATAAAATGGTTTTAACAGAAAATAAACGCGCTTGCATGCAAAAACTCTCTGATGAGAATGGTATCATCTCAGCTCTTGCCTTTGACCAACGTGGTGCTTTGAAACGCCTCATGGCTCAATACCAAACAGAAGAGCCAACAGTTGCTCAAATGGAAGAACTTAAAGTATTAGTGGCAGATGAATTGACTAAATATGCTTCATCAATGCTACTTGACCCTGAGTACGGACTTCCAGCGACTAAAGCTCTTGATCCAAATGCAGGTCTTCTCCTTGCTTATGAAAAAACAGGATACGATACAACAAGTACAAAACGCTTGCCAGACTGCTTGGACGTTTGGTCTGCAAAACGTATCAAAGAACAAGGTGCAGATGCCGTTAAATTCTTGCTTTACTATGACGTAGATAGCTCTGACGAACTCAACCAACAAAAACAAGCATATATTGAACGTATTGGTTCTGAGTGTGTAGCTGAAGACATTCCATTCTTCCTTGAAATTTTGGCTTACGATGAAAAGATTGCGGACGCAGGTTCCGCAGAATATGCTAAAGTAAAACCACACAAGGTTATTGGTGCTATGAAAGTCTTCTCAGACCCACGTTTCAACATCGATGTTTTGAAAGTGGAAGTTCCAGTTAACGTGAAATACGTTGAAGGATTTGGCGATGGCGAAATTGTTCATACACGTGAAGAAGCAGCAGCCTTCTTTAAAGCTCAAGACGAAGCTACTAACCTTCCTTACATCTACTTGAGTGCTGGCGTGTCAGCTAAGCTCTTCCAAGAAACTCTTGTATTTGCTCACGAATCAGGTGCAAACTTCAATGGTGTTCTTTGTGGACGTGCTACATGGGCTGGATCAGTTGAAGCTTACATCAAAGACGGTGAAGCAGCCGCTCGCGAATGGCTCCGTACAACAGGTTTTGAAAATATTGATGAACTCAATAAAGTTCTTCAAAAAACAGCTACTTCATGGACTGAACGTGTGTAAGGTATCCTTTGAAATCATTTAAAAATAAAAAAGTCTCACATATAGTGAGACTTTTTTATGGCTTAGACTTGATAATTTGTGTTTCTTTTTCCAAAGCTTTAAGAGTTTTATCATTTAATTTTGAATCTGAAATAATTGTATCAATATCAGCGATATTATAAAATGTGTAAAAATCAAACTTATCAAATTTGCTGTGGTCCGCCAAGAGATATTTTTTATTTGCATTTTGAAGAGCTATTTTTTGAACTTCACCTTCTTCTTCGCTGAAAGTAGCAATAGCATGTTCTTTTATTCCATTACAGCTTACAAAAGCTTTAGAAAATTGCAAGCTAGCAAGGTCTTGTAGGGTAAGAGTTCCTACAAAAGCTCCTGTAATATCACGATAATTACCACCGATTAATATCAAATCCGTTAGTTTTCGTTCATTTAGAATCAGAAATACAGGTAAACTATTGGTAACAACTCGGATATTGTCAATTGGTAGTTCTCGAGCAAAGTACTCTAGAGTAGTACCTGGACCAATAAAAATGGTTTCTCTTTCTTCAACTAGATGACCAGCAAATTTCGCAATTTCTTGTTTCTCAGCAGTCTGAAGACCTTGTTTTTCAATGTTGGATCTTTCATTAGATAGAAGAGAACCAGTACGAAGCTTTTCAGCACCACCATGAACACGGACAAGTAGATCCTTATCAGCTAATTCCTGAAGGTATCGTCTAGCTGTCATATCTGATATATCCAGACTAGTCATAATCTCTTTAACAGTGATAGTTCCCTTGGTATTAACAGTTTCTAAAATTCTATCTAGTTTTTCTTGTTTGAGCATTGGATTACCTCCATATCTAATACTATAATACCACAAAGTAAAAAATCAATCAATTTAAAGAACATAAATAAACAAAAAACAAAAAACATCTGAGTTTTCAAACAAACTTAGATGTTTTTTTAAAGATATTAATTAATCTAGTCCATAATTGTAGTCTTCGTCTTGCATAGCCTCAACTTCACCAAGCAGGTAGCCATTACCAACTTGAGAGAAGAAGTCGTGGTTAGATGTACCAGTTGAAATTCCGTTCATAACAATTGGGTTTACATCGTCTGCTGAGTCTGGGAAAAGTGGATCTTGGCCAAGATTCATAAGGGCTTTATTAGCATTATAACGAAGGAAAGTTTTAACTTCTTCAGTCCAACCAACACCGTCATATAAACTTTCTGTATAACCTTCTTCGTTTTCATAAAGAGTATAAAGGAGATCGTACATCCATTCTTTGAGTTTTTCTTGTTCTTCTTCTGGTAATTCGTTGAAACCAAGTTGGAACTTGTAACCAATATAGGTTCCGTGTACAGACTCGTCACGAATGATGAGTTTAATGATTTCTGCTACGTTAGCTAGCTTGTTATTACCAAGATAGTAGAGTGGTGTAAAGAAACCAGAATAGAAGAGGAAGGTTTCAAGGAAAACACTAGCTACCTTCTTTTCAAGTGGTGTACCATTTAGGTAAATTTCATTGATGATTTCCGCTTTTTTCTGAAGATATGGATTTGTATTTGTCCATTCAAAGATTTCTTCGATTTCAGACTTAGTATTCAAAGTTGAAAAGATAGAAGAGTAGGATTTTGCGTGGACAGATTCCATAAATTGAATGTTGTTAAAAACAGCTTCCTCGTGAGGTGTGCGAATATCAGAGCGAAGGGCCTGAACCCCTGTTTCAGATTGCATGGTATCAAGAAGGGTTAATCCACCAAAGACTTTACCAACTAGGTCTTTTTCTTTGTTAGATAATTTTCTCCAGTCATCTAAGTCGTTTGATAAAGGGATACGAGTATCGAGCCAGAATTGCTCAGTCAGCTTTTCCCAAGTTGATTTATCAATGACATCTTCGATAGCATTCCAGTTAATGGCTTTGTAGTAAGTTTGCATTTGAAATCTCTTTCTGTGTGTAGTAATGCGATAAGTTAGTTCTTCCTATTCTAATATTTCAAAGGAGTATCGCACAAAAAGTCGGGAAACCGACTTTTTAATTGTATCATGATTTTATCAATCACATCAACTTAATTATAAGTGAGTATGAAAACCCAGATTCGATTTGAGAGATGTTCTAAATTACACAGCTCTCACATTGGTTAGCGCCTACTTCACCACCGTCATCTGTAAATGTACGGACGTAGTAGATAGACTTGATGCCCTTATTGAAGGCATAGTTACGTAGGATAGATAGGTCACGTGTGGTTTGTTTGTTTTCTTTCTTCCATTCGTAAAGACCTTTTGGAATGTCACTACGCATGAAGAGAGTGAGTGAAAGTCCTTGATCCACGTGTTCAGTAGCAGCAGCGTATACATCGATAACCTTACGCATATCCATATCGTAGGCTGAAGTGTAGAAAGGAATGGTATCTGTTGACAATCCTGCAGCAGGATAGTAAATCTTACCAATTTTCTTCTCTTGACGTTCTTCGATACGTTGCGTTATAGGGTGGATAGAAGCAGAAACATCGTTGATGTAACTGATTGATCCATTTGGTGCTACAGCTAAACGGTTTTGGTGGTAAAGACCATCAGCTTGAACCTTATCACGAAGCTCAGCCCAGTCTGCAGCAGTTGGGATAAAGATATCTTTAAAGAGTTCTTTCACGCGTTCTGATTTTGGAACAAATTGACCAGACGTATACTTATCGAAATAAGTTCCATTTGCGTAGTCAGATTTTTCAAAATTATGGAAGGTTACACCACGTTCACGTGCGATGTTATTTGATTCAACCAGAGTCCAATAGTTCATGAGCATGAAATAAATGCTTGTAAATTCGATAGACTCTTCTGATCCATACTCAATCAATTGTTGCGCAAGGTAGCTATGTAGTCCCATTGCACCAAGACCGAATGTATGAGCTAAGCTATTTCCATAGTCAATTGTTGGTACAGCTTTGATATGAGAATTATCAGTAACAAAGGTAAGAGCACGAACCATAGCACGAATAGAGCGTCCAAAGTCTGGCGATGTCATCATGTTGACAACGTTGGTTGAACCAAGGTTACATGAAATGTCGGTTCCCATCTCAAGAAATTCTTGCGCGTCATTAATCAAGCTTGGTTCTTGGACTTGGAGAATCTCAGAACACAAGTTACTCATGATAATCTTCCCATCAACAGGATTTGCACGGTTAGCAGTATCGATGTTGACTACATAAGGATAGCCAGATTCTTGTTGCAATTTAGAAATTTCAGTCTCTAAATCACGTGCCTTGATTTTTGTCTTACGAATGTTAGGATTTGCTACTAGTTCATCATACTTCTCAGTAATGTCGATATAGTTAAATGCTACACCGTACTCTCTCTCAACAGAGTATGGGCTGAAGAGATACATATCTTCATTCTTGCGAGCCAATTCGTAGAATTTATCTGGTACTACAACACCAAGTGACAAAGTCTTAACACGAACTTTCTCATCGGCATTTTCTTTTTTAGTTGAAAGAAATGCGATGATATCAGGGTGAAAGACGTTGAGGTAAACCACTCCAGCCCCCTGACGTTGTCCCAATTGGTTTGAGTAAGAGAAGCTATCTTCAAAGAGCTTCATAACTGGAACGACACCAGACGCAGCTCCTTCGTAACCCTTGATAGGAGCACCAGCTTCACGTAGGTTACTAAGGGTGATCCCAACGCCACCACCAATACGTGAAAGTTGAAGAGCAGAGTTGATAGAACGGCCAATAGAGTTCATATCATCTGTAACCTGGATCAAGAAACAAGATACTAACTCTCCACGACGTGCACGACCAGCGTTCAAGAAAGATGGAGTGGCTGGTTGATAACGTTGATGGATAATCTCGTTAGCAATATCAGTTGCAATTGCTTCGTCACCATCTGCAAAGTAGACAGCATTAAAGAAGACACGATCTTCCATATTCTCTAAATAGTATTCTCCGTCGTTTGTCTTAAGAGCATACTGATTATAGAATTTGTAGGCAGCCATAAAAGACTTGAATTGGAAGTTTTGTTCTTTTATAAATTGATACAATTCTACAAAAAATTCTGGGCGATATTTTTTAATAAAGCCTGTTTCAATGTAGTTGTGTTTAACAAGGTAGTCAATTTTATCTAAAATTGAATCAAATACCATTGAGTTCGGTACAACATTTTCTTTAAAAAATGCATCTAAGGCTTCTTTATCTTTATGAAGCATGATTTGTCCATTGACTGGACGGTTAATTTCATTATTTAGACGGAAGTATGTTACGTCTTCAAGTTGTTTTAATCCCATAAAATTTCCCTTATCTAATTACAAAATAAAGGCTTCTAAGGTTTACATAGAAGCTTTTTAAATCCTGATTTTATACAAGTTGCTTGAGTTTTGCTGGTTGGAAACCAGAGAACACTTCAGTTGGTGTTTGAATGATAGGAGCAGCACTAAAGCCGAGTCCTTTAACTTGTTCGATATATTCAGGTTGTTCATCAAGATTGATTTCTTGATATGCGATATTATTGCTGTCTAAAAATCGTTTTGTCATCTTACATTGGACACAGTTATTTTTAGAATATACGGTTACCATTTATAGAACTCCTCTTTCAAATTAATTATACCCTTCTTAGTATATCAGAAAAAAAATCTTTGTCAACGAAAGAAAACTAAATATTGTATAATTCTTTTTAATATTTTATTCAAAAACACAATATATAGTGATTCTAAAAATGGAAAACGCTTTATATGTAGGTTTCTTGAATCAAGAAAAAATAAAAAAACTACATAAGGTGTAGGCTTAAAAAATTTGAAATATTTTCTGCAAGTTATCTGAAAGTAAATTGGAGAAAGTCCATAAAATACTTGAAAAAGATACTTAAAAATGATATAATACAAAACTGTAAGGGTTATCAGATATAACTCAACAAGAAAACAATTAAAGGAGAGTCAAAGTATGGCTTCTAAAGATTTCCACGTAGTGGCAGAAACAGGTATTCACGCACGTCCAGCAACTTTGTTGGTTCAAACAGCTAGCAAATTCGCTTCAGACATCACTCTTGAGTACAAAGGTAAATCAGTAAACCTTAAATCTATCATGGGTGTTATGAGCCTTGGTGTTGGTCAAGGTGCTGACGTTACAATCACTGCTGAAGGTGCAGACGCTGATGATGCTATCGCTGCTATCTCAGAAACAATGGAAAAAGAAGGATTGGCATAAGAATATGACAGAAATGCTTAAAGGAATTGCAGCATCTGATGGTGTTGCCGTTGCAAAAGCATATCTACTTGTTCAACCGGATCTATCATTCGAGACTGTTTCAGTCGAAGATACAAATGCTGAAGAAGCTCGTTTAGATGTTGCTCTTGAAGCTTCTCAAAACGAGCTTTCTCTTATCCGTGAAAAAGCAGTAGGTACGCTTGGTGAAGAAGCAGCGCAAGTTTTTGACGCTCACTTAATGGTTCTTTCTGACCCTGAATTAATCGGTCAAATTAAAGAAACTATCCGTGCTAAAAAAGTGAATGCAGAAGCAGGTCTTAAAGAAGTTACAGACATGTTTATCACGATTTTTGAAGGCATGGAAGACAATCCATACATGCAAGAACGTGCAGCTGATATTCGAGACGTTACTAAACGTGTTTTGGCAAATCTTCTTGGTAAGAAATTACCAAACCCAGCTTCTATTAATGAAGAAGTAATCGTCATTGCACACGACTTGACTCCATCTGATACTGCTCAATTGGACAAAAACTTTGTAAAAGCTTTTGTAACGAACATCGGTGGACGTACAAGCCACTCAGCTATCATGGCTCGTACACTTGAAATTGCTGCTGTTTTGGGTACAAACAACATTACTGAGCTTGTAAAAGATGGCGATGTTTTGGCTGTTTCAGGTATCTCTGGTGAAGTTGTTATTAACCCAAGTGAAGAACAAATTGCAGAATTTAAAGCAGCTGGTGAAGCTTACGCTCAACAAAAAGCAGAATGGGCTCTTTTGAAAGATGCTAAAACAGTTACTGCAGATGGAAAACACTTTGAGTTGGCTGCAAACATTGGAACACCTAAAGATGTTGAGGGTGTTAATGATAACGGTGCAGAAGCAGTAGGTCTTTATCGTACAGAGTTCTTGTACATGGATTCTCAAGACTTCCCAACTGAAGATGATCAATACGAAGCGTATAAAGCAGTTCTTGAAGGTATGAACGGTAAACCTGTTGTTGTTCGTACAATGGATATCGGTGGGGATAAAGAACTTCCTTACTTCGATCTTCCTAAAGAAATGAACCCATTCTTGGGCTACCGTGCTTTACGTATCTCTATCTCTGAAACTGGTAACCAAATGTTCCGTACACAATTGCGTGCTTTGCTTCGTGCATCTGTTCACGGTAAATTGCGTATCATGTTCCCAATGGTTGCTTTGTTGAAAGAGTTCCGTACTGCTAAAGCTATTCTTGAAGAAGAAAAAGCAAAATTGGTTGCTGAAGGTGTCGCAGTTGCAGATGATATCCAAGTTGGTATCATGATTGAAATCCCAGCCGCAGCTATGCTTGCAGACCAATTTGCTAAAGAAGTTGATTTCTTCTCAATCGGTACAAATGACCTTATCCAATACACAATGGCTGCTGACCGTATGAACGAGCAAGTTTCATACCTTTACCAACCATACAATCCATCAATCCTTCGCTTGATCAACAATGTTATCAAAGCAGCTCACGCTGAAGGTAAATGGGCTGGTATGTGTGGTGAAATGGCCGGTGACCAAACAGCTGTTCCACTCCTTGTCGGGATGGGATTGGATGAGTTCTCAATGTCAGCGACATCTGTACTTCGTACACGTAGCTTGATGAAGAAGCTTGACACAGCTAAGATGCAAGAATACGCTAACCGTGCTCTTACTGAATGTTCAACAATGGAAGAAGTTCTTGAGCTTTCAAAAGAATACGTTAACTTTGATTAAAATCATTAAAACCTTGTAGAATAAAGCTACAAGGTTTTTTGACCTCTAATTTAAAAAGTACACCTGTAAAATTTCCTAAAATTATGGTAGAATAGACAAAGGAAAAATACGGAGGCAACTATGCAAAACAGACCAATCATTATCGGAGTAACAGGAGGATCTGGTGGAGGAAAAACCAGTGTTTCTAGAGCAATTCTATCACATTTTCCTAATGAAAAAATTGCCATGATTGAGCATGATTCCTACTATAAAGATCAATCTCATTTAACCTTCGAAGAACGAATCAAAACAAACTATGATCATCCATTTGCTTTTGATACTGACTTAATGATTGAGCAAATCAAAGAGTTGTTGGCAGGGCGACCAGTTGACATCCCGACTTATGATTATACTGAACATACTCGTAGTTCAAAAACATACCGTCAAGAACCACAAGATGTTTTCATAGTTGAGGGTATTTTAGTTTTAGAAGATCAACGTCTACGCGATCTAATGGATATCAAAATTTTTGTTGATACTGATGATGATGTACGTATTATTCGTCGTATTAAACGTGATATGGAAGAACGTGGACGTAGCCTCGATAGTGTTATTGAGCAATACCTTGGTGTGGTTAAGCCGATGTATCATCAATTTATAGAGCCAACTAAACGTTACGCTGATATTGTAATCCCTGAAGGTGTGACAAATACAGTTGCTATTGACTTGTTGACTACTAAGATTGAAAAGATTTTAGCAGAAGCACGCTTATCTAATTAAAAATTATTCAAAAAACCTGTATCAATAGGATACAGGTTTTCTTTTATTGTTTAATTTTCTCAAGTCTTGGAACAATGAGTGCAGTTAAAACAGCCGAGATAATTAATTCTGCAATTGAGTTTGTTGAGATAACAGTAGCTAATAGTTTTTGGATATTTCCATCAAATACACTTCCAAAAAGGAAGAAGATTCCACCTAAGACAAACACGGTATTTGTTAGAGAACCAAGAGCACCAGCAAAGATAAGACCTGCTTTGTTTTTAAGAAGTTTATAAACAAAGTAAGGAGTCAAACCGATAAGGATTCGAGGAACAATAGCGATGATTAATGAATAGAAATTACCGTTAGGTACAAATGGTGAGAAAAGATAACTAGTTGGTAAGATAGTAATTGTATTAACTGTTAAGCTAATCATACCCATTAAAAATCCAAGAATAGCTCCAATACGTGGGCCATAAATGATACTTCCAATAATAACAGGAATGTGTACAATAGTAGGTTTAATTGGGAATGGTAATACATTAAATAAGATAGAGCTAAGTAGATGGATGACAATCATACTTGCAAAAAAGATAGCAACAGGTGCAATGTTAGAGCGTTTGTTCATTGAGAGTTTCCTTTATTCTTTCTATAATAATTTCCAAATCGGCTAAAGCGCCGCTTCCGAAGTCGCCACAAGCTAGGAGAGATTCTTTAGGAGAGATGATCTCGTATCCATAGCTTTCAAGAGTTTTAAGATTTGTCTGTGTGGCAGGGTGGGTAAACATTTTTGTATTCATGGCAGGTGCTAATAATTTAGGGATATTTTTTGGTAATGCCAGAGCAGTACTAGTCACCATATTATCCGCAAAGCCATGTGCAAGTTTGGCAATAGTGTTAGCAGTTGCTGGAGCAACGATAAATAAGTCAGTTTCTTTTCCTCTTTCGATGTGATTGACTTGGTCTGGATAAGGTTCTTGCATGACATCGAGATGAACCAGATTTTGGGACAAAACTTGCAGTGTTAACGGTTGTATAAAATCTGTAGCAGCTTTTGTCATCAAGACCGATACACTATGTCCTTGCTTTTTCAAAGAACTGACTAAATCGGCAGCCTTGTAGGAAGCAATTGAACCAGTAATTGCAAGAGTGATGTGAGCCATAACTTTCCTTTCTAAAAAGTAAATCCTTGAATTTTTTTAATTATTAGCTCAGCGATTTCTTGTTTGCTGTATGCTGTTTGATAATCGTTTTCTTCAACTAAGTAAGCCAGGTGTTGTTCAGAGTTTATTTGAGTCAAATCGTTAGCAACAATAATGTCTGCTTGATTCTTTTTAAGACTTTCTCTAGCAACATCTATCAAATGATCCTCTGTAACATCAACCAGGAGTTTAAAACCTATTAGATGAATTTTAGGATTCCATTCTTTGACCAGAGAAATAATCTTAGGATTTTTCTTAAGAAAAAGAATCTGAGCATCTTCCTTTGAAGAAATTTTGGTCTCAGTATTATGCTTAGTTAGAAATTCCGATAAATCTTGGCTAGCTTGAACCTCATCTATACTTGTCATGTAGACCGGGGTATAGTCAGATACAGCCATAGAATGAATTAAAACTTGGTAATCTTTAACAAGTTTTCGCATCTCCTCAAGTAAATCCAAAGTATTCTTAATTTCTATAATTTTAAGATTTGGATGACTAACTGGTTTAATTGCATGTGAAGTTGTAATCAAGCAAACTTCATGACCTGCTTTTATTAAAGCTTCTGTTACAACCAAGCCAAGATGACCTGTAGAGTGATTAGTGATAGAGCGAACACGGTCTATAGCCTCACTAGTACCACCAGAAGTTACTAAAATTTTCATAGAATCATTTTACACAAAAAAGATTTTTAAGTCAAAGAAAGCGGTTCAGTTTAGCTTTAAGTTATTATAGTTATTATCTATAAAGGCATATAAAAAATAGATAATTCTTCTTATATTAAAGAATTAAAGAGAAAAATACGAACATTAAGTTCATTATTATATAAAAAAATCTTGTTTTGTGTTATAATGAGTTAAAAGATAATAGGGCATAGGAGTTTAATATGAAAACAGATATTGAAATTGCACAGAGTATAGAGCTAAAACCAATCGTTGATGTTGTTAAGAAACTTGGTATTTCTTACGATGATTTGGAGTTGTACGGAAAATACAAGGCTAAACTTAGCTTTGATAAAATCCGTGAGGTTGAGAGCAACCCAGTAGGTAAGTTGATTTTGGTAACTGCCATCAACCCAACTCCAGCAGGTGAAGGGAAGTCAACTATTACTATCGGTCTTGCTGATGCTTTGAATAAGATTGGTAAGAAAACCATGATTGCTATCCGAGAACCATCTCTTGGTCCTGTAATGGGAATCAAAGGTGGTGCAGCTGGTGGTGGTTATGCTCAAGTGTTACCAATGGAAGATATCAACCTTCATTTTACTGGTGATATGCATGCTATCACAACTGCCAATAATGCTCTTTCTGCCTTGATTGACAATCACTTGCACCAAGGAAATGAGCTAGGAATTGACCAACGTCGTATTCTTTGGAAACGTGTTGTTGATTTAAACGACCGTGCTCTTCGTCATGTAACTGTTGGACTAGGTGGTCCTCTTAATGGTATTCCACGTGAAGATGGTTTTGATATTACTGTAGCTTCAGAAATTATGGCAATTCTTTGTTTATCAACAGACATTGATGACTTAAAACGTCGTTTAGCTAATATCGTCATCGGCTATCGTTATGACCGTACACCTGTTTCGGTTGGTGATTTGCAAGTTGAGGGTGCTTTGGCATTGATTTTGAAAGATGCTATCAAGCCAAACTTGGTTCAAACAATCTATGGTACACCTGCCTTTGTACATGGCGGTCCTTTTGCAAATATTGCCCACGGTTGTAACTCTGTATTGGCAACGAAAACAGCTCTTCGCTTAGCTGATTACACAGTAACTGAAGCAGGCTTTGGTGCAGACCTTGGTGCTGAGAAGTTCCTGGATATCAAGACACCAAACTTGCCAACAGCTCCAAGTGCAGTAGTTATTGTAGCGACTCTTCGTGCCCTTAAAATGAATGGTGGAGTTGCTAAAGATGCTCTGACAGAAGAAAACGTAGAAGCAGTTCGTGCAGGTTTTGCTAACTTGAAACGCCACGTTGAGAATATCCGTAAGTTCGGTATCCCAGCAGTTGTTGCTATCAACGAATTTGTATCAGATACAGAAGCTGAAATAGCAACCTTGAAAGAGCTCTGTGCCTCTATTGATGTGCCGGTTGAATTAGCAAGTGTTTGGGCTAATGGTGCAGAAGGTGGAGTAGCGCTTGCTGAAACTGTTGTCAAAACGATTGCTGAAACTCCTGCAAACTATACTAGATTATATGACAATGAACTCTCTGTTCAAGAAAAGATTGAAAAAATTGTGACTGAAATCTATCGTGGTAGCAAAGTCAACTTTGAGAAGAAGGCCCAAACTCAAATTTCTCAAATTGTTCAAAATGGTTGGGACAAATTACCAATCTGTATGGCGAAAACTCAATACAGTTTCTCAGATAATCCAAATGCTCTTGGTGCACCTGAAAACTTTGAAATTACTATTCGTGAATTGGTACCAAAACTGGGTGCAGGCTTTATCGTTGCCCTTACTGGTGACGTTATGACTATGCCTGGACTTCCAAAACGACCTGCCGCTCTCAACATGGATGTTGAAAGTGATGGAACTGTTCTTGGATTATTCTAATTTAACAACAAAAGACAACCTTATAAATGAGGTTGTCTTTTTATTAGAAAAACTCCCAGAAATTTTCTAGGAGTTTAGTTTTTATTTCATAGTTGGGAAAAGAAGTACGTCACGGATAGTAGTAGTATCAGTGAGTAGCATGCAGAGACGGTCGATACCGATTCCCAAACCACCCGTTGGTGGCATACCATATTCAAGGGCTTCAATGTAGTCGTAGTCAATGCCTGTTGCTTCATCATCACCAAGTTCTTTAGCTTTTGCTTGGGCTTCAAATCGGCTAAGCTGATCGATTGGATCGTTCAATTCTGTGAAGGCATTTCCATATTCTTTAGTCATGATGAAGAGCTCGAAACGGTCAGTAAAGCGCTCGTCTTCAGGATTCTTCTTAGCAAGTGGAGATACAGCTACTGGGTGACCATAAACAAAGGTAGGCTGAATCAAAGTTTCTTCGACAAATTCTTCAAAGAAGGCATTTATGATGTGACCAACTTCGGTGTAGTGTTTTTCAACTGGGACTTTCTTCTCAGCCGCGATAGCTTTAGCTTCTTCGAAAGTCATGTCTTGCCAGAAATCTACACCAGTAATTTCCTTGATAGCATCAACCATGTGAACACGTTTAAATGGATCGTTAATCTTGATTTCAGTTCCTTGATAGATAACTGGACTGTCGCCTTTAACGACTCTAGCAACGTGTTGGATAATACCTTCAGTCAAGTCCATGATGTCCTGGAAGTCTGCATAAGCTTGATAAACCTCGATAGAAGTGAACTCGGGATTGTGTGTAGCATCCATTCCTTCGTTACGGAAGATACGACCGATCTCATAAACACGTTCCATACCACCAACGATAAGGCGTTTCAAGTGAAGCTCAGTCGCAATACGAAGCACCATATCAATGTTTTGAGCATTGTGGTGAGTGATAAATGGACGGGCAGCAGCACCTCCAGCTTCATTATGAAGAACTGGAGTTTCAACTTCAAGGAATCCTTGAGCATCAAGATAACGACGGATTTCAGAGATGATTTTTGAACGAGTAACAAAGCGTTCAAAGCTTTCACGGTTTGAAATCAAATCAAGATAACGTTTACGATAGATTGTTTCAACGTCTGTTAAACCATGGAATTTTTCAGGAAGGGGACGGAGAGCTTTAGACAAGTGAGTGATATGTGTAGCCTTGATAGAGAGCTCTCCCATATCTGTACGCATGACTTCACCTTCGACACCAAGGAAGTCACCGAGGTCAGCCTTTTTAAAGATTTCGTAGTTTTCTTCACCAACTTCGTCTTTACGAACGTAGATTTGGATTTGTCCTTCACGGTCTTGAAGGTGAGCAAATCCAACCTTACCTTTACCACGTTTGGTTACTAAACGACCGGCGATAGTAGCAGTTTCGTTTAATTCATGTAGTTGTTCTTTATCAAGGTCAGCAAATTTATCTTTTAGTTCTTGAGAGTTAGCAGTACGTTCAAAACGTTTACCGAAAGGATCAATTCCTTGTTCACGGAGCGCAGCCATTTTTTCACGGCGAACGATCTGCTGGTCATTCAATTCTTCCATATGTTCTGTTGACATGAGTTCCTCCTAATTTTAATCGAATTTTGAAATAATAAATCAAATTTTCACGATACTCCATTTTATCATAAATAGTCGAGAAATTCACGGATATTCTATAAAAACTAAAAAGAACTTAACTGGCGAGTCAAGTTCTTTGAAGAAGAAACAAAATTTTGTTTCTTAACGGTAAATTCTTCTTATTCTGAATCTAACATTATATCAGCAAATTCAGCTCTGACAAATTGAGCCAAATCTTCAGGATTAATGATAATACTATGTTCAACTTCACCGGCTGACACGATTATCTCATTAAGAGAAAGAGCGGATTGATCTATAAAAATTGGATACTGATGTTTTTGTCTTATACCAACGGGATTATTGGCTCCGTGTATATAGCCAGTCGTTTTTTCCAAATCTTTTTGAGGAATCATACTAACTTTTTTATTGCCTGAAACTTTGGCAAGTTTCTTTTCAGATAGATGTTCAGTAATAGGTAGAATACCGATAATAGGTCCTGACTTATCTCCTAAAAGAGCTAAGGTTTTAAAAATATGGTTTCTTTCAATCCCTTCTGGCAATTGTCCCTCAAGAGCATTAATTTGAATCCCGGTATGGGCTACTCCTGATTTGGTTAAAATTTGTTCAACTAATGTTTTCTTTACTTTTGTTTTTTTAGCCATTATTTGTATTTTTCCTCTAATTGACTCATCCAAATACCCAACCAGATACCAAGAGCGAAGAAGAAGGCGATGATAACATAGGATACAATTGATAAGCCACTGTAACTTATGCTTTCAGGACTTCCAGCATTTGGTAATAAAATTAGTAGAGTGCTTGAAAGTACGATACCAATAATAAAGTGATAAACACGAGAGTGGTAGACGCGAAGAGCATAGTCCATAAATTTTGAAAAAACTATGAGAGTAAGAACAGCTCCGATACCAATTGGTAGGAACGTGCCAAATAGGTCGAAAGATTTGAAACCTGTAAGCATAGGTCCGTATAGTCCTAAAATCAAGAGTAAGTTTGATGGGCTTAGACCTGGAACAAGAATTCCAAGTGCTAGTAAGGAACCTGCAAGTATAAAGTTTAAGAAAGATGCGGATAAACTTCCTACTACGAAATTAAGTCCGTAAAGTGCAATACCTGAAACTATAAAGGTTGTCCAAAACCAAATGAGGTCTATTTTATCCCTTTCAGAATCACGATTAGCTTCTTTTACTAAACTAGGAACAGTACCGATGATTGCGCCAGCAAAACTCCATAAGACATAAACCTGATAATGTTCAAGAAGGTACTCAATAGGATAAGAAAAAAGTCCAATACCAAGTAACATACCGATAGCAACTGGCAAGAAATAAAGAACGTCTTCTTTGAGTTGCTTGAAGGGATGAGCTAAGAAACGAATCATGCGTTCATAGATTCCTAAAATTGCAGCTAGAACACCTCCGGAAATACCAGGTAAGATAAATCCTAGAGCAATTACTATTCCTTTAATCATTTTTGAAATCCAAGATAACATGGAATTCCTCCGTTTTTCTTTTAAATAATCTCAAATTATATTATACCACAAAGTAGACTAAATTAAGAAAAGCAAGCAGAAGGAATATCTGACTTGCTTTATGAAGTATATATTTAAGGTTTTAAAAATAGTTTTCTAAATGTTTCTTCTTTATTTTTTTTCAAAGAAATCATGTTTAGATCTAAATGGTGATCAAATCCAACGAGTCTTCCCTTAGACGTATACTGGTGAAGATCATAATCAAGTTCTGTCACTGGAGTACTTTCAAAATAACCTGAATCAGTGCCATAAGTTGGAATCCATACAGCAGTAAAGTTATCAGTGCTGACACTATGCTCTTGCATGAAGTATACTCCAATATAGATGCCAATGTTTTTAGCGCCAAGGGCAGCTAGTTTAGAACGAAAAGCTTCGACCCCTTTATTCATATCTGACATGGTTTTTTCTTCGACATCGAGCCAATAGTAACTTGGATTATATGGAGATGCGGCGTTGTAGAAAGCCTCAGCTGCCTTTTCCATATCCTGAACATTTTTCGCAGATACATAAGCATAAACTGCTACAGGAATATTCCTTTTTTGTAATTCTGTTATATGGCTTTTATAAGCTTTATCTGTACCGTTGGTATATGACGCATCGTTCTCGGTTGTAATTTGATTTCCGCTATGAACCCGAACGATTGCACCCGAAATATTCTTTGATAGAATATCATAATTTATTTCAGATGGTCTTTGCCAACCAGATAAATCGATTATAGGTTTATCTAAATTGTGTAATGCTTGATTTTCTACTTGTACTGGATTCGGTTTAGTTTTAACAGGATGTTCTTCAAACTTTGGTCGGTTTATAATCAAAATCCCGATGAACACAGCTAGAATAGTAAAAACAAAAGCTGGATGAATTTTTTTTCTCATACTCCTCTAGTTTATCGTAAATATGTTAAAAAATCAAAAAAAACACTCAAAACTGGCAGTTTGAAGCATTAAGTGTCCATGTGTTTTAGCCAATTTTATGTTTGAAGAGGTAAAATATGGTATAATGTAATGGAAATTCTATAGAAAAGAGATAAATATGGCAAATTATGCAATTATTTTAGCAGCGGGTAAAGGTACTCGCATGAAATCAGATCTTCCAAAAGTCATGCACAAGGTTGCTGGGATTTCTATGCTTGAGCATGTTTTCCGTAGCGTGGGTGCAATTAATCCTGAAAAAACAGTTACAGTAGTAGGACATAAGGCAGATCTAGTTGAACAAGTCTTAGCAGGTCAAACAGATTTTGTGAGACAGACAGAACAATTAGGAACTGGTCACGCAGTAATGATGGCTGAGCCAATCCTAGAAGGTTTGGCTGGACAAACTTTAGTTATTGCTGGTGATACTCCTTTGATTACTGGTGAGAGCTTGAAAAACTTGATTGATTTCCATGTGAATCACAAAAATGTAGCTACGATTTTAACTGCTGAAGCGGATAATCCATTTGGTTATGGACGTATTGTACGCAATGAAAATGCTGAAGTGTTAAGAATTGTTGAGCAAAAAGATGCTAGTGATTTTGAAAAACAAATTAAAGAAATCAATACAGGAACTTACGTTTTTGATAATGCGCGTCTTTTTGAAGCTCTAAAAAACATCAATACTGATAATGCCCAGGGAGAGTATTACATTACGGATGTAATTGGTATTTTCCGTGAAGCTGGAGAAAAAGTCGGTGCTTATACATTAAAAGACTTTGATGAGAGTCTCGGTGTCAATGATCGTGTTGCTCTTGCAACTGCTGAAGCTGTAATGCGCCGTCGTATTAACCAAGCCCATATGGTCAATGGTGTTAGTTTTGTAAATCCTGAAGCCACCTATATTGATATTGACGTTGAAATTGCTCCAGAAGTTCAAATTGAAGCTAATGTAACTCTTAAAGGAACTAGTAAGGTTGGCGCTGAAACCATTCTTACTAATGGTACCTACATCGTGGATAGTACTATTGGTTCAGGAGCTGTAATTACCAACTCTACTATTGAAGAAAGTACCTTAGCTGATGGTGTAACTGTAGGTCCGTATGCTCATATTCGTCCAGGGTCAAACCTTGATAAGAATGTGCACATCGGGAACTTTGTTGAAGTCAAAGGTTCTAGCATCGGTGAAAATACTAAGTCAGGACATTTAACCTACATTGGAAACAGTGAGATTGGAAAAGATGTAAACATTGGTGCTGGTACCATTACTGTCAATTATGATGGTCAAAAGAAATATAAGACTATTATTGGAGACAATGTATTTGTTGGTTCGAATTCAACCATCATTGCACCTGTAGAACTTGGAGACAATTCACTAGTAGGCGCTGGTTCAACTATTACCAAGGATGTACCAACAGATGCTGTAGCAATTGGACGTGGACGTCAAGCTAACAAAGAAAAACTTGCAACTCGTTTACCTCATCACCCTAAGAATAAATAGGAGTTTCTAATGGAATTCGAAGAAAAGACACTTAGTCGAAAAGAAATTTATAAAGGGCCAATTTTCCAGCTAGTTCAGGACCAAGTTCAATTACCTTCTGGGAAGGGAACTGCTCAGCGAGACTTGATTTTTCATAATGGTGCAGTCTGTATCTTAGCTGTTACTGCAGAAAATAAAATTGTCTTGGTTAAACAATATCGTAAGGCAATTGAAAAAATTTCTTACGAAATTCCTGCAGGAAAACTAGAAGTTGGTGAAAACGCAGATCCTGAATCTGCTGCTCTTCGTGAATTAGAAGAAGAAGCAGCTTACACAGGGAAATTAAGTCTTTTGCATGATTTTTATTCAGCAATTGGTTTTTGTAATGAAAGACTAAGATTATATCTAGCTAGTGACTTAACCAAGGTCGATAATCCACGTCCTCAAGACGAAGATGAAACCTTGGAACTATTAGAAGTTAGTTTAGAAGAAGCAAAAGCACTTATCCAGTCTGGTCATATCTGTGATGCTAAGACTATTATGGCAATCCAGTACTGGGAATTACAAGAAAAATAGAGGAGGAACCCATGGGAAAACCTTTATTGACTGATGAAATGATTGAAAGAGCTAATCGAGGAGAGGACATCTCAGGTACTCCCTTGCTGGATAGCGAGGAGACAAAGATTCTACCGACTTCTTCTCGAGGTGTTTCCTACAATCATTCTAAAGATCATGGTTTTAGTCAGGAAACTTTAACAATTGAAGTCGAGCCTTCAATTCATAAGAGCCGTCGAATTGAAAATACTAAGAGAAACGTCTTTAATTCTAAGTTGAATAAGATTCTTTTTGCTGTTATTTTACTCTTGATTTTGCTAGTTTTAGCAATGAGATTTATTTAAGGGGACTATCATGAAAATTGGAATTATAGCAGCTATGCCAGAAGAGCTAGTTTATCTGATTCAACATTTAGAAAACGCTCAAGAAGAGACGGTATTAGGAAATAAGTATCATACAGGTAAAATTGGTTCAGTCGAGCTTGTCTTGGTCGAGAGTGGAATTGGTAAAGTTATGTCTGCTATGAGTGTAGCAATCTTAGCTAATCACTTTAAAGTAGATGCTGTTATCAATACAGGTTCGGCCGGTGCCTTGGCTGAAGGCATTTCAGTAGGTGATGTAGTGATTGCTGAAAAGCTAGTCTATCATGATGTCGATGTGACTGCTTTTGGTTATGAATACGGTCAGATGGCCCAACAACCACTCTATTTTGAAACAGATAAAAAGTTTGTTAGCTTAATTCAAGAGAGTTTGTCTAAACTTAACCAAAAATGGCATTTAGGTTTGATTGCTACCGGTGATAGTTTTATTGCGGGTGAAGATAAGATTAAAGCTATAAAAGAACATTTTCCTCAGGTGCTTGCGGTTGAGATGGAAGGATCGGCTATCGCTCAAGCAGCTCACGCGCTTAATCTACCTTTCTTAGTTGTCCGTGCCATGAGTGATAATGCTAATCACGAAGCTTCTATTTCATTTGATGAATTTATCGTAGAAGCAGGACGCAGATCGGCTCAAGCCTTGTTGACACTTTTACAATCTATTCATGATTAATATAAAAAGAACACTTGTTAGTGTTCTTTTTTTAGGAAAAAAGGAAGCTTGTCTCTGATAGAGTTATTTTCAGTCTTTTTTGATATAATAGAAACATTGATTTGAAGAATAGGAATAAGAAGAGAAAATGAACCCTTTATTAAACGGTATGAATGACCGACAGGCTGAAGCGGTCCAAACAACAGAAGGTCCACTGCTGATCATGGCGGGGGCTGGTTCTGGTAAGACACGAGTTTTGACCCATCGTATTGCCTACTTAATTGATGAAAAGATGGTTAATCCCTGGAATATTTTAGCCATTACCTTTACCAATAAAGCTGCTCGTGAAATGAAAGAACGTGCCTATGGACTAAATCCAGCTACACAGGATTGTTTGATTGCGACTTTTCACTCTATGTGTGTTCGTATCTTACGTCGTGATGCAGACCATATCGGCTATAATCGTAACTTTACCATTATCGATCCAGGTGAGCAGCGAACATTGATGAAACGAATTCTCAAGCAGTTAAACTTGGATCCTAAAAAATGGAATGAACGCTCTATTTTGGGGACCATTTCTAATGCCAAGAATGATTTGATAGATGATGAGGCTTACGCTTCTCAAGCAGGAGACTTGTATACAAATATTGTTGCTAAGTGTTATGCCGCCTACCAAAAAGAACTTCGTCAGTCAGAATCTGTTGACTTTGATGATTTGATTATGTTGACCTTGCGTCTCTTTGATCAAAATCCTGATGTCTTGACCTATTACCAGCAAAAGTTCCAATATATCCATGTTGATGAGTACCAAGATACCAACCATGCCCAGTATCAACTCGTTAAACTGTTGGCTTCTCGCTTTAAAAATATATGTGTTGTTGGGGATGCGGACCAGTCTATCTACGGATGGCGTGGTGCTGATATGCAGAATATCCTTGATTTTGAAAAAGATTATCCAGATGCCAAGGTTGTTTTACTGGAGGAAAATTATCGTTCTACCAAAACCATCCTCCAAGCGGCTAATGATGTTATTAAAAACAATAAAAATCGTCGTCCGAAAAATCTCTGGACCCAAAATGCTGATGGGGAACAGATTATTTATTACCGTGCAAACAACGAACAGGATGAGGCTGTCTTTGTAGCCAAAACCATCGATGAACTTGGTCGCACTCACAACTTCCTTCATAAAGATTTCGCAGTTCTTTATCGTACCAATGCCCAATCACGTACTATTGAGGAAGCTTTGCTTAAGTCAAATATTCCGTATACAATGGTTGGTGGAACGAAATTCTATAGCCGTAAGGAAATTCGTGATATCATTGCTTATCTTAACGTCATTGCAAATTTGAGCGACAATATCAGTTTTGAACGCATTATCAACGAACCAAAACGTGGTATTGGTCCAGGAACTGTTGAGAAGATTCGTGACTTTGCGAACATGCAAGAAATGTCCATGCTAGATGCTTCAGCAAATATCATGTTATCAGGAATCAAAGGAAAAGCAGCTCAGTCTATTTGGGATTTTGCCAATATGATTCTGGATTTGCGGGAGCAACTGAACCGACTAACTATTACAGAGTTAGTAGAAGCAGTATTAGAAAAAACAGGCTACGTTGATATTCTGAATGCTCAAGCAACATTGGAGAGCAAGGCTCGGATTGAAAATATCGAGGAATTCCTCTCTGTTACCAAAAACTTCGATGACAATCCTGAAAGCCAAGAAGAGGAAACAGGACTAGATAAACTTAGTCGTTTCTTGAATGATCTTGCTTTGATTGCAGATACTGACTCTGGTAGTCAGGAGACGTCAGAAGTAACCTTAATGACCTTACACGCTGCCAAAGGACTCGAGTTTCCAGTTGTCTTTATTATCGGTATGGAGGAGAATGTCTTTCCGCTTAGTCGTGCCTCTGAAGATCCAGATGAATTGGAAGAAGAACGTCGTTTGGCCTATGTAGGAATCACGCGCGCCGAGAAAATTCTCTATCTAACCAACGCCAACTCTCGCTTGTTTTTCGGGCGTACAAGTTACAATCGTCCGACCCGTTTTATCAACGAGATTAGTTCAGATTTGTTGACCTATCAAGGTTTGGCTCGTCCGACAAATACAAGCTTTAAAGCGTCATATAGTAGTGGTGGTACTACATTTGGTCAAGGAATGAGTCTGGCTCAGGCTTTTCAAGAGCGTAAACGCAATACTGCGCCCACATCTATCCAATCAAGTGGTTTACCATTTGGACAATTTGCATCTAATAGTAAATCGACTTCCAGTGAAACTAGCTGGTCTATCGGCGATATTGCTCTTCATAAAAAATGGGGTGAAGGAACTGTTCTTGAAGTATCAGGTAGTGGCTCAACACAGGAATTAAAAATCAATTTCCCAGAAGTCGGTTTGAAAAAACTTTTGGCTAGTGTAGCACCGATTGAGAAAAAAGCTTAAGTCAAATATGTTAAAAAGATATAGTTAGACAGAAAAAGGAGAATAAATGTCTGAAAAACAAATGAAAATCGTTGGTTGGATTGCAACTTTTATGTCCATTATGATGTATGTTTCTTATATTCCACAAATTTTAGATAATCTAGCAGGTCATAAGGGGAATTTTATCCAACCAGCAGTTGCAGCTTTAAACTGTTGCCTCTGGAGTTACTATGGCTTCTTTAAGGAAGAGAGAGATATCCCTATTGTTGCAGCAAATATCCCTGGGATAATTTTAGGGACTATAACTGCATTGACTGCTTTAATTTAATATTTAGAGTGTACTCTTCTTCGTACTTAAGTATGAAGGAGAGATTTTCTTTATCCGAAATTCCTAAAAAAACATGATATAATACTATTAGAAAGGTTGGTGTTTATGGCTAGAATACTTATCATTGAAGATAATAATGAGATCCAGGAAATTTTGAAAACTCTTCTTTCTAAGGAACATGAGGTGATTCAAGCTTTTTCTGGTACTGAAGGAATGATTCGATTTGAGCAAGGCAACATTGATCTAATCTTGCTAGATATTATGCTTCCAGGCAAAAATGGCGATCAAGTTTTAAAAGCCGTTAGAAAAGATAGCTCAGTTCCCGTCATCATGCTAACTGCCCTAAGTGATAAGAAGCTCATCAGCCAATATCTCTTAGATGGTGCCAATGATTATATTGTAAAGCCTTTTGATTTAGATGAAGTTTTTGCGAGAGTTACGGTACAATTACGTCAAAAAAGTGATAAGCAACCAGTTGAAATCGAAAATCCTGACAAGTTGATTCAACAGTTAAAAAATATTCAATTTGATGCAGATAGTTTTGAAATCAAGAATAGCCAGGAAACTATTCGCCTAGCTAAGAAAGAATGTTTGATTCTCCAAACCTTACTGGGACATCCTAAGAAAATTTTTACGAAAGAAGAACTCTATGAGTTGGTCTGGGAGGATACTTATTTACCAGGCGACAATACTCTCAACACTCATTTAAGTAATCTCCGTAAAAAATTAGGCCAACTGGATCCAGAGCAAGAGTATATTGAAACTATCTGGGGAGTTGGTGTTCGGTTAAAAGGAGAAGAGCAATGATCTACATTTTATTATCTTTGCTACTAATGGTTATCATTGTATTGATGATATGGTTGATTCGCTACCATCTAGCACTTGTAAACTTGAGTCAAGAAATCGAAGATAAGATTCTTACTGGAAGCATGAAAAGAATTGGAGTATCAACGTTCTCCAAGGATTTTTTAAATCTTTACCAGCAAATTAATCATCTTTTTCAAGAAGTTGAGCAGTCACGGTTGATTATGAATCGTGAAAAACAGACTTTAGACATGGCTATTAGCAATATTGCCCACGATATTCGGACACCTTTAACGATTGCGTCAGGTTATACTCAGCAATTGCTTAAAACAGAAAATCCTGAGTCTGAGAGTTTGAAAAAAATTTCCTATCATCTCAATCAAGTTTCAAAACGGCTAGAGGCTCTTTTGGACTATCGTCGGTTAATGGAGGGAGCAGTAAAACCTGACTTATCTGAGTTAGAAGTCTCGACATTTATGACGCAAAAACTGCTGACCTATTATGATTCATTTCAGACGGCAAAGATTAACCTTGATTTACAAGTGGAACCTAGTTTGTATTTGCTGACTGATTCAGATTTATTAGACCGTATGTTACAAAATCTCATTGGTAATGTTCTAAAACATGGTAAGGATGAAGCAAGATTTTCTTTGAAGGAAGTGGACAATCACATTTGTTTGGAAATTGCTAATCTTGTCAAACAACCGATTCGTAAAATTGAAAATCTCAGTCAACGATTTTACTCTGAAAACCTCTCAGATACAGAAGAATCCTCTGGTTTAGGTCTTTATATTACTGAAGAACTATCTCATCTCCTTGGAGCAGAACTACAACTAAGTACAGATAGTGCTTGGTTTACAGTTAAGATTCTCTTTTAAAACAAAAAACCTCCTCTTTTTGAATAGAGGAGGTCATTTTTATAAGCTTTTCTTCTTGAAAATAGCAAGTCCACTGATGGTAAAGAGTAGAATAATGGTTACAGTAACGATAACGGTATATAGAATGGCCTGGCTATAGTCAGTCATGGCATAGGAAAAGTTCAAGGATAAATAGCGCAAAATCTCGATATCTGGAAAGATAAGCATTGGCATTGAAAGTAAGGTAGAACTGATTAAATAGCCAATGAAAACAGCCAAATAAGAATGAGTCACATAGAGAATGAAGGAAACAATAGATAGCCAAGCTAGAATGCAGAGAAATTGAAGAGAAATTGTTAGAAGGAGATTGCCAATAAATCCTTCTGGCATCGTACCAAGACCGTTTAGGATAGTCGCTGGTACGAAAGCAATAACTAGGCTAACAAGAATTTGCATTAGAGCGATACTTGCTAATACTACAGACTTGGCTAGGAAGAATTCTGTGCGAGAAACACCCACTGTCAAACTGTTTTTATAGAGTTTTCCGATAAGATCAACTCCTAGAACTAGGCAAGCAAGGATAATACAGAGGAAAACTAGGTTTGAGCTATTGCTAGAGGTGTTAATAAGGGCTTGTATACCATCCCATCCCTTGCTTGGCAGTTCGGTTTCTGCGTTTGTACTTGTACTGACGGATATGATCTGTCCTGTAGCTCCGAAAGTAGCCCCCATTAACATGAGTGCAAAGAGAACGAGCTCTGTAATCCAAAATCCTTTGGAACGGAAAAGACGGTAAAAGTCTGCTTGAATTGTATGTATCATGGTTTTCCTCCTATTTTACTAATTGTGTGAAATATTCTTCAAGATTTTGACGAGCATAGTAAATCTCATCAACAGCGACATCTTCTAGAGTAAGTTCTTTGAGAATTCGTTTGACATCTTGTTCATGGCCAAAAATATGAATCTCATTATCTGAATTAACAACTTTAAATTCAAGATGCACTTTGTCTTTTAAGATTTGACTAGCTTTTTCTTTTTCACTTGTTTTCAGGACGATATAGTCTTCATTTAGGGTCTCAAATTCGGCCTTACTGATTTCTCGAATGATCTTTCCTTGGTCCAGAATTCCAAAGCGATTGGCAACAAGATAGAGTTCTGACAAGATATGACTAGAGATGAGAATGGTTATTCCTTTCTCTTGATTCAGCCGTTGAATCATTTGACGAAACTCTTTGATACCAATTGGGTCGAGTCCATTGATGGGTTCATCAAGGATGAGAAAGTCTGGTTTTGATAGGAGAGCAATGGCAATACCTAGACGTTGTTTCATCCCAAGAGAGAAATCTCGAAAAACTTTTCTACCTGTATCTGTTAAACCTACATACTTTAATGTTTCCTGAATGACTTGATCAGCATTTGGGATATGTCGAATAGTACAATAATATTTAAGATTTTGATAGGCTGTTAAATGATTATGAGCTACTGGAGATTCAATGACTGAACCTACTCGGGATAGGGCTTTTGTGCACTCCTTGTATCCTTGACTAGAAAATAGGGAAATAGTTCCATGATCAGCAGATAATAATTGGGTAATGATTTTAATCAGAGTTGTCTTACCAGCACCATTTTTTCCGATAAGTCCATAGATATCTCCTTCTTTAACTGAGAGACTAAGATCTTGTAGAATAGGTTGTTTGCCAAATTGTTTGGACAAGCCATGGATTTCGAGGACTGTTTTCATAGTTTTCTCCTTTAATCTTTAAGATGTTTTATTTTTATAACTCTAGTATAAAGCATAGATATCAAAGAATCGTCAAGCATTTCTAAAGAGTTTCTAAAGTTTTTAAATTTTAAAAAAATTAAAAGCCCAGTTGGCTAGAAATACTAGTTGACTGGGCTTATTTTCTACAAAATATATTTCTCAATAGCTCGTGCAACCCCATCTTCTTCATTGCTAGCAGTTACTGCATCTGCGAGAGATTTGACGTGGTCGCTGGCATTTCCCATGGCGATACCCAGCCCAGCAAACTCTAACATCTCAATGTCGTTATTGGCATCACCCATAGCAATGATTTCAGAAGGTTGGATATCTAAAATATCAGCCAAACGAGAAAGAGCAGAAGCCTTGGTTGTACCGTGTGGCATTGCCTCATAGATAACAGGCTGAGAACGAACACCGCTAAATCTCTGACAAAGTTCATCGGCAAATCGTTGTTCAAAGTCATCTGTCTGTTCTTTTGTCCCTAAAAACATTCCCTGGAACATACGATATTTACCGCTGGTAGCTTCCTCTAGTGTGATTTCAGTCAGGTCAGCAAAAACAAGTGTAGCATCATATTGAACGATAGGATTTGGTTTGCCTCCGAGAACGAAGTAGTGTTCCTCATCAAAGAGAGTCAACTGAACCTTACTCTTTTCAGCAAGGTCATTGAGGTATTCGATGTCAGATTTGCTAAGTTCCCGCCAGTCAACAAGATTCCAGTCACTGGTTTGGTGGGTAGAACAACCATTATTGACAATAACGTATTCATTATCCGTATCTAAACCGAGTTTCTTGTAGTAGGGAAGAACTCCAAAGAGAGGTCGTCCAGTACAGAGAACCAGTTTGACACCTTTGTCGATAGCTTTATGAATAGCATCAATATGAGTTTGAGGGATTTCTTTGGCTTCGTTAAGTAGAGTACCGTCTATATCAAGAGCAAGTAGTTTAATCATAGTATTTCCCTTTCTCGTGTTTTGCCTATATTATAGCATATTTTGAGGCAAATAAGGCTAAAGTAAGGAGAAATGCTATTTCTTTTTAGGATTTTTACTAGATAGATAACAAAAATATGATATACTAAATTTGCGATGCATTTAATATTATAGTGTAAAGTATAAAAAGCAGAGGACTTGGAATGAAAAAAAGAGTAGTACAGATTTTACTAGCCTTATTGGTAATCATTTATAGGAAGACTTGGTTTTGGTGGATTTTTAATCATTTTGCAGGTAGGCTTGTACCTGCTAGTAGAGAATTTTTTCAAATTCTTGCTTTTTTAGAGCTCATCGTTACTTTTATAGCTATTCTTTATTTATTAGTATTCGAAGGTAGGAAAATTCTTGAGTTGAAGTGGAAATGGAGATATCCAGTTTATTTGCTTCTTGCTTATGGAGTCAATCATCTTTCAGGTATTGTGTTTTCCTTTTTAACCCCAGCAACGTCCAATCAAATGGCTTTAAATGAATTAGTTGAGATGACAGGGAGACAAGAGTTACTATATTTATTGCTTGTTACTTGTCTGCTAGGACCAATTACAGAAGAATTGGTTTATCGAGGAGTTCTCATGAATACATTTTTGAAAGATTCACCTTGGTATGGAGATGTTTTACTATCAGCCTGTATCTTTGGCTATGTGCATGTTTCTGATGGTATAACACCACTTGCCTTTTTCACCTATGCAAGCGGAGGAGCAATTTATGCATTCCTCTACCGAAAAACTCACTCTCTCTATTATCCTATTTTGCTCCATATCATGATCAACATTGCTGCATTTTGGGAATTATTGGTACTCTTGTTTCATTCTAGGTAAATATTAAAAAGTCGGAGTTTATTCCGACTTTTTTGATATGGGACAGGTTAAAATAAGGGCTTTATATCAATCTGTTTTGACTTAAAAAATGATATAATAAAAGGTAATGACAAAAACAAATGAGGCAGAGATGAAACTACTTTATACCGATACTCGGACTTCTTTGACAGAAATCCTAACCAAGGAGGCTCAAGGACTAGTTGACCAAGGAAAACGAGTCTTTTATATCGCCCCGAACTCTCTTTCTTTTGAAAAGGAACGTGCCGTGCTGGAGTGCTTGAGTCAGCAGGCTTCTTTTGCGATTACAGTCACGCGCTTCGCACAAATGGCTCGTTATCTGGTTTTAAACGATATACCCGCGAAGTCAAGTCTCGATGATATTGGTCTGGGTATGGCTTTTTATAAATGTTTGTCTGAGATAGACGCTAAGGATTTGCGTGTTTACGGGGCTATTAAGCAAGATCCGCAATTCATCCAGCAACTAATTGAGATTTATCACGAAATGACAACTGCTAAGATGAGCTTTTTGGATTTAGAAAGTCTATCTGACGCTGATAAACGTTCTGATTTACTCTTGATTTTTGAAAAGGTAACAGCTTATCTCAATCAAGGTCAAGTTTCGCAAGGGAGTTCATTAACCTATCTGATTGATGCTATTGAAGAGGATAAGGTAAGTAGTGATTTTAGTAAGATTGCCCTAGTTATTGATGGTTTTACTCGCTTCTCTTCAGAAGAAGAACACCTAGTGGATTTGCTTCATCGTAAGGGTCTTGAGATTATCATTGGCGTGTATGCGACTAAAAAAGCTTATACAAGTCCATTTACTGAAGGGAATCTCTATCAAGCCAGTGTTGAATTTTTGCATCATTTAGCCTTTAAATACCAGACCAAGGCAGAAAATGCCTGTCAAGACCATAAGAAACTTGATGCCTTTGCTAAAGCCTCAAAATTACTGGAAAGTGCTTATGATTATTCCGAAATTAATTTAGACGTGAATGATGAAGATAGACAAGATTTACAAATTTGGTCCTGTCTGACACAAAAAGAAGAGTTGGAGTTAGTTGCTCGTAGTATCCGCCAAAAATTGCACCATGACTCAGAACTGAGCTATAAGAATTTTCGTATCCTACTAGGAGATGTAGAGTCTTATAAACTGTCCCTGCAGACAATTTTTAATCAATATCAGATTCCTTTTTATCTAGGTAGGAGTGAGTCTATGGCTCATCATCCTTTGACTCAATTTGTAGAATCTGTGGGACGTCTCAAACGGTACTATTTCCGTCAGGAAGATTTGATTAATCTCCTTCGCACTGGCTTGTATACAGACCTAAACCAAGAGGAAATTGATAGCCTTGAACAATATCTCCGTTATTTAGGAATTGATGGTCTGTCTAACTTTAAACAAGAATTTACGAAAAACCATCGTGAAAAATTTGATTTGGTCAAATTAAATGAGCTTCGTGTTCGCATTGTAAGCCCACTAGAAATTCTATTATCCAGTCGTAAACAAAAGGCTGAAAATATCCTTGCAAAATGGAAGAACTTTTTGAAGGATGCTCATTTGACCAAGCAGTTACAAACCTTATCTGAAACAATGGAAGTGGCAGAACAAGAAAGACAAGAGGAGGTTTGGAAAGCATTTTGCCACGTAATGGAGCAATTTGCAACTGTATTTGGAGGTTCTCAGGTCACTTTAGATGATTTCTTGGCACTTCTTCATTCGGGTATGTCTTTGTCCAATTATCGTACAATTCCAGCAACGGTAGATACTGTTCTGGTGCAGAGTTATGATTTGATTTCACCGTTGACATCCGATTATATCTATGCGCTTGGTTTAAGTCAGAACAACTTGCCAAAAATCAGCCAAAATACCAGTTTGTTGAGCGATGAAGAAAGAGAAACCTTGAATCAAGTGACTCAAGAAGGTTCACAATTGATGATTGCTAGCCAGGAAAATCTTAAGAAGAACCGCTATACCATGCTTTCTTTGCTCAACTCTGCTAGGGAGCAATTGGTCTTGTCAGCGCCAAGTTTACTAAATGAAAAAGAAAGTAAAGAGTCGGTTTATCTGAAAGAATTACAGGATTTTGGTTTTAACAAGATTGAAAAGAGAATTGACCGAAAGAATCTAACAAAGGATGATATTGGTTCTTATCACAGTCTTTTGTCTAGTCTCGTTGCCTATCATCAACAAAGCGAATCCACTTCAAGTGACCAAGACTTAACCTTTGTCAAAGTTTTAGCTCGTGTCATGGGGAGAAAATTAGAAGACCAAGGTTTAGAAAATCCAGTCCTACCGACAAGTCCAAAAAGTAAAACTCTTAATACTGAAACTTTGGAAGCCTTGTATCCGAAAGATCAGGATTTTTACCTATCAACTTCTGGATTAACGGATTTTTATCGAAATGAATACAGCTATTACCTCCGATATGTATTGGGCTTACAGGAAGAATTGCGATTAAAACCTGACGCTAGAAGTCACGGGAATTTCTTGCATCGTATTTTTGAACGTGCCATGAAACTTCCTGCTGATACATCTTTTGACCGACGTTTAGAACAGGCCATCTCAGAAACTAGTCAAGAAAGAGACTTTCAAGCTATTTATCAAGAAAGTTTAGAAGCTCAATTCACCAAGGAAGTTCTTTTGGATGTTGCGCGTGCAACTGGTCACATCCTTCGTCACAATTCTGAGATTGAAACGATTCAGGAAGAGGCAGTCTTTGGTGGTAAGGAACAAGCCTTTGTTCAGTTAGATAACGGTCGAAATGTCTATGTTCGTGGTAAGGTAGACCGCATTGACCGTTTGAAGACCAGTGATGCTATTGGTGTTGTAGATTATAAGTCTTCTTTGACTCAGTTCAAGTTCCCTATGTTTTATAATGGTCTTAACTCGCAATTACCAACCTATCTAGCTGCTCTTAAGAAAGAAGGAAATAAAGACTTCTTCGGTGCTATGTACTTAGAAATGTCTGAACCAACACAGTCATTACAAACTGTTAAAACACTTTCAAAAGCAGTAACTGAAACCAATAAGAGCATGAAATACCAAGGTCTCTTTCTCGAAAAAGAGATGCAACACCTTGGAGAGTTTTACAATAAAAACAAGACATATCAGTTATCTGATGAAGAATTCCAATTATTACTAGACTATAATGCCCTTATCTACAAAAAGGCAGCAGAGAAGATTTTATCTGGTCAATTTGCTATCAATCCATATACAGAAAACGGTAGAAGCATTGCGCCCTATGTTCAGCAATATCAGTCTATTACAGGTTTTGAAGCTAATTATCATCTAGGTCATGCTAGATTGTTAGACAAGGTAGCTAAGAGCAATGACAAGGAAGCATGGTTTAATAAAATCAGAGAGGAGTTGGAGCGATGAAATTTTTATCCCAAGAAGAGATTGAAGAGTTGCAAGTAGCAGAAGCTAAATCTGACAAGAAACCAAAGAAAACTGCTGAGCAAATTCAAGCGATCTATAGTTCTGGTCAAAATATTCTAGTGTCGGCCTCTGCTGGTTCGGGGAAAACCTTCGTCATAGCTGAACGCATTTTCGACCAGTTAGCGCGTGGTGTAGAAATTCGCCAACTCTTTATCTCAACCTTTACCGTTAAGGCTGCAACTGAGTTAAAAGAACGCTTGGAAAAGAAAATCAGTCAACAAATCCAAGAGACTCAAGATCTGGAACTAAAAAAACACCTCGGAAGACAATTAGCTGATTTACCAAACGCTGCGATTGGAACCATGGACTCTTTTACGCAAAAATTCCTGACCAAGCATGGCTATCTCCTTAATCTATCTCCTAACTTTCGGATTCTTGAGAATGAAAGTGAGCAACTCCTCTTAAAAAATGAAGTTTTTCGACAAATTTTTGAAAGTCATTATCAAGGCAAAGAAGGAGATAAATTTAGTCGATTGGTTAAGAACTTTGCTGATAAAAGCAAGGATGCGCGTGGTTTGCGTAAACAGGTCTATATGATTTATGACTTTTTGCAATCTACAAGTAATCCTCAGGCTTGGCTAGAAGACTCCTTTCTAAATGGCTTTGAGAAGGCTGATTTTACAGTTGCCAAAGAAAAACTCGCAGCTCCTATAAAAGAAAAACTATGGGATTTAGAAAGTTTTTTCCGTCATCATTTGGAAAATGATGCAAAGGAATTCGGTAAAGCAGCGTATTTAAAGGCTGTTCAACAAGTTCTTGATGAAATCGGTGCTTTAACGCCTGAATCGAATTTTAAACAATGTCAGGAAGTTCTTGATAGAATTGTAAATAATATTGGTAATGGTCTTGTCAATCGTAATAAAAATGCTGACCTTAAAATTTTAAGAGAGGCCTATAATGAAGAAAGAAAAGCAAAATTTAAAAAACTAAACTCTCTTCAAAACGAAATTACGTTACTAAAATTCCAAGAAGATTATCATCAAGAATCTTGGGACTTGGCAAAGACTTTCCAAGTTTTCATGAGTGATTTTGTTGATGCTTATCGACAACGTAAGCGCGAAGAAAATGCCTTTGAATTTGCGGATATTAGCCACTATACCATTGAAATCTTAGAAAACTTCCCTCAAGTTCGACAAGAATATCAAGAACGCTTCCACGAAGTCATGGTCGATGAATACCAAGATACCAACCATATCCAGGAGAGGATGTTGGAACTTCTCTCGAACGGCCATAACCGTTTTATGGTTGGAGATATTAAGCAGTCTATTTATCGTTTCAGACAGGCAGATCCTCAAATCTTCAATGAAAAATTCCACAGCTTTGCTCAAGATAGCAAAGAAGGTCAGTTAATACTCCTTAAGGAAAACTTCCGTAGTAGTTCAGAAGTTCTAGATGCTACAAATGACGTCTTTAAGCATCTTATGGACGAGGAAGTTGGAGAGATTACTTATGATGGTATGCACCAGCTTGTTTTCGGTAATACTGATTTACAACCAGATCTAGAGAACAAGGCAGAAGTGCTCTTGTATGATAAGTATGATGACGGTGATTCTAAGGAAGAGGACGATGAGGAGTTTTCAACCAACAAACTGACTGGTGAAATGCGGATGGTCATTAAGGAGATATTGAGACTTCATAATGATAAAGGGGTACCTTTTAATGACATTGCTCTCTTGACTGCTGCTAGAAGTCGCAATGATCAAGTTCTGCTCGCTCTATCTGAATATGGGATTCCAGTTAAGGCCGACGATGCAGAAAAAAATTATTTGCAATCTTTAGAAGTGCAGGTTATGTTGGATACTCTTCGTGTCATCCATAATCCTCTGCAAGACTTCGCTTTGGTAGCTCTGATGAAGTCTCCGATGTTTAGCTTTGATGAGGATGAATTAGCACGTCTCGCACTTCAAAAATCTGAGGATAAAGTTCAAGAGAACTTTTATGAAAAACTAGTCAATGCTCAAGCAAAAACTAGTCTTCATAAGGATTTAATTAAGTCTGAAATCCATAAAAAGCTTAACCTTTTCTTGGAAACTGTTAATTCTTGGCGTTTGTTCTCAAAAACGCATTCGCTTTATGATCTTATTTGGAAAATATATAGCGAACGTTTCTACTATGATTATGTTGGTGCTTTACCTAATGGTCAGGCTAGGCAGGCTAACCTCTACGCCCTTGCTTTACGTGCAGATCAATTTGAAAAAAGTAATTTTAAAGGCTTATCACGTTTCATAGCTATGATTGATCAAGTTTTGGAAGCCAAGCACGACCTTGCTAGTGTTACTGTTGCTCCACCCAAGGATGCTGTAGAGCTTATGAGTATTCATAGAAGTAAGGGGCTTGAATTTCCTTATGTCTTTATCCTCAATATTGATCAAAAATTTAACAAGAAGGAGACTATGTCTGAGGTTATCCTCAGTCGCACAAATGGAATTGGGTTAAATTATGTAGCTAGAGTCGCTACAAATGCAAAAGAGGAATATGTTCCGGCTACGATTAAGTTATCTATCCCAAGCTTAACATATACGCAAAATGAGGAAGAACTCCAATTAGCAAGCTATTCTGAACTCATGCGTTTGCTCTATGTAGCCATGACACGTGCTGAGAAGAAACTCTATCTAGTTGGAAAAGGATCACGTGAAAAATTAGAGTCTAAAGAATTTCCGACAAATGGAAAAGGTCTTTTGACTCGAGAAACTAGACTAGACGCTCAAAATTTCCAGGATTGGATTTGGGCGATTTATCAAGCATTTTCTAAAGAGGATTTGCATTTTAGTGTACGCTTCGAAGGTGAAGAACAACTAACCGAAGAAGCTATTGGAAAATTGGAAACTAAAAGCCAGCTCCAAGATCTTTCTCAGGCAAGCAACCGTCAGTCTGATACCATTAAGGAAGCTCTACAAATGCTGAAAGAAGTGGAAGTATACAATGAAATCCACAGAGCAGCAATCAATCTCCCAAGTGTTCAGACCCCGAGTCAGATTAAGAAGTTTTATGAACCAGTCATGGATATGGAAGGTGTAGTAGTAGCTGGTCAAAGTAAACCAAAAGAAAATACTATTCAGTTTGAACTTCCAGACTTCTCCAAGACAGAAAAAGTCACTGGAGCTGAAATTGGTAGTGCTACGCATGAACTCATGCAGCGAATCAATCTCGATAAAGAACCTACTTTGGAAATCTTGACAGAAGCCTTGGAGCAAGTTCAAGCAACTTCAGCTGTTAAAGATAAAGTTAATCTTGATAAAATCTTGTCTTTCTTTGATACAGCTCTTGGTCAAGAGATTCTTGCAAATCAAGATAAACTATATCGAGAACAACCCTTCTCTATGTTAAAAAGAGATGTTAAGAGTCAGGAAGACTTTGTTGTTCGTGGAATCTTAGATGGTTATCTCCTCTATGAGGATAAAATTGTTCTCTTTGACTACAAGACAGATCATTATGAATATCCAAGTCAACTTATTGAACGTTATAGAGGTCAATTATCTCTATATGCAGAAGCCTTATCCCGTTCTTATCAGATAGACAAGGTTGAAAAATATCTGATTTTGCTTGGCAAAGATATGGTTGAAGTGGTCGAGGTGAACTAATCTTGTAAAAACTATTGTCATACTTGGCAGTAGTTTTTATTTATTTTCAGTTATGGTATACTAGTTTCAGAAAAGGATGTTAAAGAATCTATGTCAAAAGAAATCGATATCGAATACTATCACCAATTAGCATTACAAAAACAAAAAGAGCATCGTAAATTTCTTGGAAATCTGAAAAAGAAAGCTCCTAAAAATTTAGATAAGATTGCGCTAGAGATTCACCAAGAAGTGTTTTCAGAAATTGATTGTACAGCCTGTGCCAACTGCTGCAAGAGCCTTGGACCGGACTTTAAAGAAGCAGATATCACACGCATTGCCAAGTACTTTAAAATGAAATTACCAGCTTTCGAAGCTGAGTTTCTCCAAGTAGATAAAGACGGTGATAAAGTCTTTAAGTCAATGCCTTGTCCCTTCTTAGGTGGTGATAATCTCTGTTCTATCTATGATGTACGTCCCAAGGCTTGTAGAGAATTTCCACATACCGACCGAAAAAAGATTTATCAAATCAATAATCTGACTATCAAAAACACTTTAACCTGTCCTGCGGCCTATCTCTTCGTTGAGAAATTAAGAGAAAAATTAGAGTAAATTTTCTATTTTATAATAAATTTTATCCTCAAGTAGACTTGCTATTTGAGGATTTTTTGTATAGTTATTAACCTTGAATATTTTTACTTGCTAGAGAAAACCTATCCTTATCTTAAAGTTTTTTTAAATTTATCTTAAAGAAAACTGATATAAGTTATCTTTAAGCGATGTTCTGTATAGTTATTCCATCATCAAAGAAAGAGGTATCGATATGAACTATATAGTCATTCCAGCTTATCAACCTGATAATAAACTTATCACACTCATCGAAAAAATTCACGAAAAGAGTGATTTTCATATTCTAGTTATCGACGATGGTAGTTCATCAAAGTGCCAAAAAATCTTTGATAAAGCTGAGCAATACGCTACAGTACTCCGTCACCAAGTAAATAAAGGGAAAGGACAAGCGCTTAAAACAGCCTTTTCTTATATCCAAGAACAAAACATTTATGGAACAGTAGTCACAGCAGACGCAGATGGTCAGCATAAGATTTGGGATATTTTCCGTACGGCTAACAAAGCTTCTGAAAATCCTAACAAACTTATCTTGGGTGTGCGTGCCTTCACAGGTAAAGTTCCCCTCCGTAGCCGTTTTGGGAATAGCTTGACAAAAGCACTCTTTAAATTACAAACAGGAGTAGGAGTAACAGATACACAAACAGGACTTCGCGCTTTTACAACAAATCTCATTCCTTTCATGTTGAAAATAGAAGGTCAACGTTATGAATACGAAATGAACATGCTTCTGGAAGCAAGCAGACAATATGAAATCTTAGAAGTGCCAATCGAAACTATCTATATCAACGATAATGAAGGCTCCCACTTCCGTCCGATTAGAGATGGGTTAATGATTTATAAAAATATTTTCAAATTCGCCTTGTCATCATTCAGTAGTTTTCTTGTAGACTACCTTGTCTACGCCATTGCAATCTTGTTTTTATCAACAGTCCCAACTGGTTTACGGATTTTTCTTGCTAATGGATTAGCCCGTGTGACTAGCTCGATTTTTAACTATTCAACCAATAAAAAACTAGTCTTTAAAAACGAGGATAGTCTTGTGAAAACAGGGATGGGATACTTCGGTCTGGCAGTAGGACTCTTTGTCTTAGACACGCTACTGATTCGTCTCTTCTTTACAGTCTTTGGTATCAACCTTCTGATTGCCAAAGTTATCGTCGGCATCCTTCTCTTCGCTGTCTCTTGGACAGTGCAAAAGAAATTGATCTTTAAGGAAAGGACATCAACTGTATTATGAAATTTTTAAAGAAACCATATGCTTATGCCTCGATTCTCGGTTTACTCTTGACAGGATCCTTTAGTTACTCAATGTTGAAAACTTTTGTACTCGCTGAGACTATTTCGACAGTAGCAACAACTAATACAAGTTCTAATATAGCTCAAGCTAGCCAAGCAGCTAAAACAGCAACAGTAACAGACTCAAGTTATAAGGATGATAATATCTCCATCAATTTAACTGAAACAACGGTCAATAATACGCAAGTCTACGTTGCAGATATTACAGTAAGCTCATCAGATTATTTAAAAACAGCCTTCGCTCAAAATGCCTTCGGAACCAATGTAACTGCAAAAACTTCTGAAACCGCTGCTGATAACAATGCTATTCTAGCGATCAATGGAGATTACTATGGAGCTAACTCTACAGGATATGTTATCCGTAATGGAGTCGTCTATCGTGATACTGTACGAGAAGATTCTAGCAATGGTGATTTAGCCATTTATAAAGATGGTTCTTTCAAGATTATTTACGAGGATCAGATTTCAGCTGACCAACTAGTTAAAGATGGTGTTGTCAATCTCTTGGCTTTTGGCCCAGCTTTAGTTGAAAATGGTGAGATTGCAGTAGGAACAAATGAAGAAGTTGGCCAAGCTATGGCTTCAAATCCTCGTACTGCGATTGGAATCATTGATGAAAACCACTATATTATCGTAGTTTCCGACGGACGTACATCTGAAAGCAAGGGTCTATCCCTGTACCAAATGGCTGAAGTTATGAAATCATACGGTGTAAAAACAGCTTACAACCTTGATGGTGGTGGATCATCTACGCTTTACTTCAACGGTCAGGTTATTAACAAGCCAACGACTGGAGGCAATAAAATTTCAGAAAGAGCGGTGAGTGATATTGTCTACATCGGTTATTAATCCTAACAAAAAACGCTTTAAAAAAACTGTCATCTCTTATACACTAATTACGATTTTCTTCTTTGCTTTTTCTAGAATTTATGAAGCATTTAGTTTCGGGGAAGTTTCCCTTCATATGCACTATTTATTTGCAGTACCTCTTCTAGGTGGAATTATTTTAGCAGTATTACTTAAGACGATTCCTCATTTCTCTCGTATTAGTCTTAATTTATGGAATTCGGCTGTAGCGATTATTACAGCAGGCACTCTTTTCCGTGGAATTGTCAGTTTATCGGGACGTTCAACAACGTTAGATGCGCCCTATTGGTATGTAGGAATTGCGTTTGCAGCACTATCTATCGTATCGATTTTTTTAAATCCAAATATTTGGAAGAATTCTTCTAAAGCAAGCAAAACAAAACTCAAAGAAGTCTATAGCAAGGTATAAACATCATTAATAAAAGTAGTCATACAGCTCATGTACGACTATTTTTTTACGTTTGTTTCTAAAATATTTTAAATAGATTACAAGTTTCTTTCTTCACCCAAAATGGCTTTTATATTTAAAATAATAATGTATAATATAATGGATAATATCCCTATTAAAATAATATCTAGGAAAAATATATAGAAAGACAGTATTTATTAGGAGTTTAGAATGAAAAAAGTAATGTTGATATGTGCGCTTTCCTTGTCGGTAGCAAGTATTTCACAATCCACTATTTTTGCTGATGAGTCTAATGTTACAAATAAAGATGAACAAATTACAACATCAGTCATTAGTAGTGAAGCTAAGGAGCAAAAAGAAGAAAATAAAAGTGAAAAGGAAGCTTCACAAACTACTGTAAAACCTGAGCAAGATACAGAAAAGGAAAAAGATTCCAAAAAAGAAGCTGAGAAAGCTCAGCCAAAAGAAAAAGTATCTGAGGTAAAAAAAGAAGGTTGGCGACAAGAAAATAGTCAGTGGCTTTTTTACGAAAATAATCAACCAGTGATAAATTGGAAAAAGATTGGTGGAGTCTGGTACTATTTCAATCAAAATGGTGTCATGCTTAGTAATACAGTCTTTGATGATTATCTTTTTAGCAAAAGTGGTGCTTTAGTAGAAAATGCATGGGTAAAACTAGGTGACAACTGGTTTTATGCTAATCAAGAAGGTAAAATCTCTCGAGACAAATGGGAAAAAATTAAGGATATCTGGTACTACTTTAACCAAGATGGTGCTATGCTTAGTGAAACAGTATTTAAAGAGTATCTTTTCCAAAAGAGCGGGGCTTTGGCGGAATCTTCTTGGTTAAAAATTGCTGACAAATGGTACTACGGGGACACATCCGGTAAAGTGATAAGAAATAAATGGGAAAAAATTAAGGGTGTCTGGTATCATTTTGATGCTGTTGGCATCATGGAAAGTGACACCTGGAAAAACAAATATTACCTTAAAAATAGTGGTGCCATGGCTTCATCTGAATGGATTTTTGATCAGAAATACAACAGCTGGTTTTATATAAAATCTGATGGAACATATGCTGAAAATGAGTGGCAAGGAGCCTATTATCTTAAGTCTGGCGGTTACATGGCTGTAAATGAATGGATTTATGATAAAAACTATAATGCTTGGTACTACCTAAAGGAAAATGGTGCATATGTAACTGGTACTTATAATATAAAAGGTAAAGATTACACTTTCCATAGTAATGGAAAATGGATTTCTGATCAATCTACACATTATAAAGTGAAACCAATTACGGCTTATATTTATAGTGAATCAGGTACACGTCTGAGCTATATTAACCAAGGTAGTATTGTTACTGTCACTGGTTCTGAAACTCAAAATGGCAGAATACCAGTTCAAGTTTCTGGTTTGTCAGGTTACATGAATAAAAGTGATTTAACATCAGTTAGCGCTAGCAACGAGTTCATTCCTCATTATACTAGTGATGGACACTATGTATATCATGAACTGTCACCTTATTCTAGTATTCGTGTTGCACCACATCATTCGTCAATGACAGTTGGCAAAAAATATTATTCTGCAGATGGAATTAATTTTGACAACTTCACAATTAATAATCCATTCCAATTTAGAGATTTAAGTAAACCTACTAATTATACTGCTGAAGAGTTAGACAAAGTATACTCTCTTATGAATATCAAAGGTAGTCGTTTAGCTGGTAAAGGTGCCATCTTTAAAGAAGCAGAAAGACGGTATGGGATCAATGCTCTTTATCTTATGGCTCATAGTGCTCTAGAAAGTTCATGGGGACGTAGTCAAATTGCAAAGGATAAGAATAACTTCTTCGGTATCGCAGCTTATGATTCATCACCCTATCAATCAGCTAAGAGCTTTGATAATGTCGATAAAGGAATTTTAGGAGCTGCTAAATGGATTAGACAGAACTATTATGATCAAGGTAGAACTCACCTAGGAAACAAATCATCTGGAATGAATGTTCTTTATGCCTCTGATCCTTATTGGGGAGAAAAGATTGCTAGTATCATGATGACTATCAATAGTAGACTCGGTGAAAAAGACTAAAATACAAAAACGATAACTAAACTGATTAAGTTATCGTTTTTTATACGTATTCTAGTTAAGTTATTTATATAAAATGTATAAAAGAAATGCAAAAGGATTTACTTTAAAGTAAATCCTTTTAATTTTGGAATGATTAAAGACTAAAAAACTAAATCTTATCTTCTATATGCCTAATTATTTTCAGTTTTACGAGCTTTTGCAAGAACCGTAATAGAAGAAACTAGAACAAGTGAACCAAGAACTAGCATAAGAGTTCCTTTGCTCTCCCCAGTGAATGGAAGTCCAGGCTTTTCTTCAGTAGTAGTTACTGTTGTTGTAGGTACATTTGCAGTTGTTGTCGTTGTCTTTCGTTCTTCTGTGGTTGTAACAGTAGTAGTCGGAGCTTCAGTAGTAGTTACAGTAGTCGTAGTTGGTGCCTCAGTAGTCGTAACTGTAGTCGTAGTTGGAGCTTCAGTAGTCGTAGTTGGTGCCTCAGTAGTCGTAACTGTAGTCGTAGTTGGTGCCTCAGTAGTCGTAACTGTAGTCGTAGTTGGTGCCTCAGTAGTCGTCACTGTAGTCGTAGTTGGTGCTTCAGTAGTAGTTACAGTAGTTGTAGTCTCTTCAGTAGTAGTTACAGTAGTTGTAGGTTCTTCTGTGGTTGTAACTGTAGTCGTAGTTGGTGCTTCAGTAGTAGTTACAGTAGTTGTAGTCTCTTCAGTAGTAGTTACAGTAGTTGTAGGTTCTTCTGTGGTTGTAACAGTAGTAGTCGGAGCTTCAGTAGTCGTTACTGTAGTAGTTGTAGGTTCTTCTTTAGTATTTACAATGGTTTTTGTTACCGCATGATCACTTCCGAAATCCTCAACATTGACAATTGTATCAGCATCTTGAATAATATATCCTGAAGGAGCTTCAATCTCAGTTAAGATATACTTGTCTTTCAAAAGTTTGTTTACAGCAATATTACCATTTTCATCTGTTTCAAACTCACCAATAACTTGATTATTGGCTTGACGAACTACTTTAAATTTGGCTCCTTTAAGTGGCTGGTTAGTATCATCAACCTTGTGAATATTGATTGAGTAAACATAACCAATACCAGCTCCACCAGCTATTTGAACAGCAGCAGCATTGCTAGCTTCTTTAAGGACAATGCCCTTACCTTTCAAAGTTACATCATTTTTCAGCAACTCACCATCTACAGGTTGATAATTCATTCGAACTTTATAGGCGATACGATACTGATCTTGTTCAGTGATATCTCCTAAATCAATTACAAATGAACTACCATCTTCAGAAATTGTAATAGTATGTTGGTCAGTTACATCAGTTCTATCTGTAAACTGCCATTCACCTTCAACAAATGCAAATTTACCCTTTATAACCTTAATACTATCTTTAATGTAGGTTGCATTTGTAAATTTTAGGTGATCTTCAATTGTTGCTTGTTGAATATTCTCTCTTGTACGGTTAACGGAGATTGTATACTCAACCGTTTTATAATCTGTATTGTCTACCCAGCTAGTTTTAGTTAAAAGTCTTGGGTTCCCATTTCCTATCCCCTTAAAAGTGATTTTACCAGCAACTTTAGTTTCCTTGTTGATGGTAATTTCTATCGGAATTTCCCCTTGCTGAGGATGTTTTTTAAAATCTACTCTCGAATAGAAGAAGAATGAACCATTAGTATCTGAGTGTTTTTCAACATAGTCTGTGTATGTTATTGAAATAGATTTATTATCAGCACTTACTTTGGCATTAGCTATGATTTCGTTCGTATTAATGTCTCGAATCGTAAAAGTATCTGAAGTGATGATTAGAGCCTCAGGAACAGTTAGAACTGTAGTATCACCAGCCTTGACGCTTTTACCTGACAAATCATAAGTAGCATTTATTCTGAAAGTAGCCCATTGTTCCAAATCCCAAGTTAGGTTACCACCTTCATTGTTAGTGACATTGACACTAGTAATTGTATCAACAAACTTTCCAGATACTGATACTTCAGGACTTTCAGCAAAAGTTTTACTGTAGCCTAATGAAAATAATGTAGTTAGTAAGCATATAAAAAATGCAAATATTCTTATTTTTTTCTTATTCATATTTCGCCCTTTCTATTGAAGATAGAGTATAGTTAACGATTGATAGATATAGCACGATAAATATCGTAGACAGACAACTGAAAAATTATAGGAAAATTTTTAGACAAGCAACTTATCGCCTCCTCCAATCTATAAATAAAAACCATCCTTTAAAGTGAATTGTATCACAATAAATATTATAGGGCAAATAATAACACAAAATAGTAAGAAATTTCCGATAAATTTTTAAAAAAAGAAAAAAGATTGTTCATTTTTTACAAACTTTTAAACTAATCTAATCTATACAATGTTAATGATTTAGTTTAGATATGAACTTAGTTTTAGAAATAAGATAATCAATATGATATACTTAGAGCTAAGAATTGTGAAGGTATTTTTACAATCATTATTTAGAAACTTTAGGATACTATTTTTATGACTTACAAATTTTTACTTTTTGATCTCGATCACACTTTACTAGATTTTGATAGTGCCGAGGATATAGCCTTAACTCAACTCCTAGAAGAAGAAGGAGTAGAGGATATCCAAGCGTACAAGAATTATTATGTACCTATGAACAAAGCACTTTGGAAGGATTTGGAGCTAAAAAAGATTACAAAACAAGAACTAGTCAATACTCGTTTTGCAAAATTGTTTGCTCATTTTGGCATTGAAAAAGATGGTGCCTACTTAGCAGAGCGTTACCAGTTTTTCTTGTCTAAACAGGGACAGATTTTCCCAGGTGTGGAAGAATTATTAAAAAATTTGATACATCAGGGCTATGAACTCTATGCTGCGACAAATGGAATCACCTTTATTCAGACAGGTCGTTTGGAGCGATCTGGTATTGCACCATTTTTCAAGGAGATTTTCATTTCAGAGCAACTCCATACTCAAAAACCAGATGCTGAATTTTATGAGAAAATTGGATCCCGTATCCCTAATTTTGATAAAAAAAATGCCCTTATGATTGGTGATTCTTTGTCAGCTGATATTCAAGGTGGAATTAATGCTGGTATCGATACTATCTGGTACAATCCGCATCATTTGGAAAATAAAAGCCTAGCCCAACCAACTTATGAAGTCGACTCTTATCAGACGTTGCTAGAAATCTTAGATAAATTGTAAAAAGTGGTTTAGATAGCCACTTTTTGCTATAATAGAGACAGTATAAATGAAGGTGCGGTAGCAGTAAATGATGTCTAGGCCAATTCTTTCTCTTTATGAACCGTTGTATTCACTAAAGGAAGTTGATCAAAACATCTGGATAGTAGATGGTGATTTGATACAAATGGACATGAAGGTCTTCAAACTTCCTTTTCAGACACGTATGACGGTGATTAAGTTAAATGATGGCAAACTTTGGATTCATTCTCCTATTGCGCCAAATGAGAAACTTTTTACTGAACTGGACGCTTTGGGCAAAGTCGCTTACCTGATTTCACCAAATAAGATTCACTACGCCTATATTGCAGATTGGAAACAAAGATATTCTCAGGCGCAAGCATGGTCTAGTCCAGGAGTAGAAGAGAGAGCGGAAAGTCAGAAAGTCAAGGTTGTATTTGATGCTCCCTTAACAGATAAGGCTCCTGACCTATGGTCTGATGAGATTGATCAACTCATTTTTAAGGGAAGTTCAGTTATCGAAGAGGTGGTGTTTTTTCATAAATCAACTAAAACACTGATTGTAACAGACCTCATAGAGAATTTTGAACCGAAAAAGATACCTAGTCCAATCCGCAGAAGATTCTATCATTTAGCTCGTGTAACATCCCCTGATGGACAAACTCCTATCGATTATCGGATGACTTTTTTAGGAAGACAAAGGGAAGCAAAGACTTCCTTTTCCCGTATATTAAACTGGAAACCTGATAAGATCATACTTGCACACGGTTTATGCTTTTTTAAAAATGGTACGGATGAATTAAGACGTGCTTTTCGATGGATACGGTAAAGGAGAGAAAGCTATGCAACACTCATCTTGGCATGCCTTGATTAAGGAGCGATTACCTGAGGGGTATTTTGGAAAAATCAATCACTTTATGGAGCAGGTTTATGCTCAAGGAACTGTTTATCCTCCTAAGGAAAAGGTTTTTCAGGCTCTTTTGACGACTCCGCTGGAAGAGGTTAAGGTCGTGATTCTGGGCCAGGATCCCTATCATGGACCTGGTCAAGCTCAGGGATTGAGTTTTTCAGTTCCTGATTCAATCCCAGCACCGCCTTCGCTTCAAAATATTTTAAAAGAACTTGCGGATGATATTGGGGTAAAACCGTCACATGACTTGACCTCTTGGGCCAAGCAGGGAGTCTTGCTTCTGAATGCTTGCTTGACTGTCCCTGCTGGCCAGGCAAATGGTCATGCTGGTCAGATATGGGAGCCTTTTACAGATGCTGTGATCAAGGTTGTCAATAAACTTGATAGACCAGTTGTTTTTGTCCTCTGGGGTGCTTATGCACGCAAGAAGAAGGTATTAGTAACTAATCCTCAACATCTGATTATTGAATCAGCTCACCCGAGTCCCCTTTCCGTTTACAGAGGATTTTGGGGTTCCAAGCCTTTTTCCAAGGCCAATGCATTCTTAAAAGAAACAGGACAAGAGTCAATTGATTGGCTTAGATAAGGAGAGAATATGCCTCAGTTAGCGACGATTTGCTACATTGATAACGGAAAAGAATTACTCATGCTTCATCGAAATAAAAAGCCTAATGATGTCCATGAAGGAAAATGGATCGGTGTAGGTGGAAAGTTAGAGCGTGGAGAAACTCCACAAGAATGTGCTGCACGTGAGATTTTGGAAGAAACAGGGTTGAAAGCTAAGCCGGTTTTAAAGGGAGTTATCACTTTTCCTGAATTCACTCCTGACCTGGACTGGTACACCTATGTGTTTAAGGTGACGGAGTTTGAGGGTGATTTGATTGACTGTAATGAAGGGACTTTAGAATGGGTTCCCTATGATGAGGTTCTAAACAAGCCGACTTGGGAAGGGGACCACACCTTTGTAGAGTGGCTTTTAGAAGATAAACCATTCTTTTCAGCAAAGTTCGTTTATGATGGGGATAAGTTATTGGATACCCAAGTGGATTTCTACGAATAAAGGAGTAAGAAGATGCTAATAATCAAAAATGGTCGTGTCATGGATCCCAAGTCTGGTTTGGATCAGGTTTGTGATGTCTTGGTTGAAGACGGTAAAATTCTTAAAATTGCACCACAAATTAGTGAAGAAGGTGCAGAGGTCATTGACGCAACTGGTCTTGTAGTTGCACCCGGTTTGGTGGATATCCATGTTCATTTCCGTGAACCTGGTCAAACTCACAAGGAAGATATCCATACAGGTGCACTAGCAGCAGCAGCTGGTGGTTTTACGACAGTTGTCATGATGGCTAATACTAATCCAACGATTTCTGACGTAGAGACTTTGCAAGAAGTTCTCCAGTCAGCGGCTAAGGAAAAAATCAATGTTAAAACTGTGGCAACTATTACCAAGAACTTTAATGGCCAAGACTTGACTGACTTTAAGGCGCTTTTAGAAGCTGGAGCCGTTGGTTTTTCAGATGATGGTATTCCTCTTGAAAGCAGTAAAGTAGTCAAAGAAGCATTTGAAACTGCTAAAAAGCTTGGATCCTTTGTATGCCTTCATGAGGAAGATCCAGGCTTGAATGGAATTCTCGGTTTCAATGAAAATGTTGCTAAAGAACACTTCCATATCTGTGGAGCAACAGGAGTGGCTGAGTATGCTATGATTGCACGTGATGTTATGATAGCTTATGCAACTAAGGCTCATGTCCACATTCAACATTTATCTAAAGAAGAGAGTGTCAAAGTTGTCGAGTTTGCTCAGAGTCTAGGTGCTCAAGTAACAGCAGAAGTAGCACCGCAACATTTCTCTAAAACTGAAGCTCTTCTCTTGACTCAAGGAAGTAACGCAAAAATGAACCCACCTTTACGCTTGGAATCAGACCGCTTGGCAGTTATCGAGGGACTCAAGTCAGGTGTCATTTCAGTAATTGCGACTGACCACGCGCCTCACCATGTCGATGAGAAGAATGTCGAGGATATCACCAAAGCACCTTCAGGTATGACAGGACTTGAAACTTCCTTGTCACTTGGTTTAACTTACCTAGTAGAAACTGGGGAATTAAGCTTGATGCAGTTGTTAGAAAAAATGACTGTTAATCCAGCTAAATTGTATAATTTTGAAGCAGGTTACTTAGCTGAAAATGGGCCAGCCGATATTACCATTTTTGATGCTAAAGCAGACCGTATCGTAGGATCACATTTTGCTTCAAAAGCATCTAACTCACCATTTATCGGTGAAGAGTTAAAAGGTCAAGTCAAATATACTATCTGTAAGGGGCAAATCGTTTACCAAGCAGATTAAAACTTTATAACAGAATTCTAACTATTTAATATCGTTATTGTATGGTTAACTAGAAAGAGCAGGTATGTATTCAACACAAAATAATCAAGAAAAAATTATCTTATTTTTAAAAATCTTTTTTCCCATCTTGATTTATCAATTTGCTAATTATTCTGCGTCCTTTATAGATACAACCATGACTGGGCATTATGATACGCTTAACTTAGCTGGAGTCTCTATGGCAACAAGTCTTTGGAATCCCTTTTTTACATTTTTAACTGGGATTGTTTCTGCTTTGGTGCCAATTATCGGACAGCACCTTGGTCAAGGGAAAAAGAATGAAGTTGCATCGGATTACTATCAATTTATGTATCTATCCCTTGGATTATCTCTCATACTTTTTGCTTTAGTATTTCTAGCAGCTCCAGTCGTTCTTCATCATATGAGCTTAGAGTCTGCTGTTGAAAATGTAGCGATTCGTTATCTACGTTTGTTAGCCATTGGCATTATCCCACTTTTATTATTTAGTGTAGTACGTTCGCTTTTAGATTCCTTAGGATTGACAAATCTTTCCATGTACTTGATGCTTTTATTGCTTCCTCTAAACAGTGGATTTAATTATTTGTTGATTTATGGCAAATTAGGATTTCCTGAGTTAGGTGGAGCTGGGGCAGGACTAGGAACTTCACTGGCTTACTGGTGCGTCCTATTCATTTCTCTTTACGTTATACAAAAACAAGAGAGGCTCAAGGAGTTTAAACTAAATAAAATTTCTCCTTTAAATTTAGAAAAGATAAAGGAAGGTATCGTCTTAGGATTACCAATAGGTGGTACTGTTTTTGCAGAGGTTGCTGTTTTTTCAGCTGTTGGCTTAATAATGTCAAAATTTTCATCTTTCATTATTGCCAGTCACCAGTCGGCTATGAACTTTTCTAGTTTAATGTACGCATTTCCTATGAGTATTTCTACAGCTATGGCAATCGTAGTCTCTTACGAAGTTGGTGCAAAACGATTTAATGATGCTAAACAATACATACGCATAGGTCGTTTACTAGCATTCATTTTTGCTGGTTTAACTCTTTCTTTTCTTTATTTGTATAGAGAAGCAGTAGCAGGACTTTATGGTCAAGATCCAGATTTTATCGCCCTAACAGCAAATTTTTTAACCTATAGTTTATTCTTTCAACTAGCAGATACATTTGCAGCTCCTCTTCAAGGTATTTTGCGTGGTTACAAGGATACAGTTATACCATTCTATCTTGGTATTCTAGGTTACTGGGGAGTAGCAATACCCCTTGGTTTGGCTTTAGATTTCTATACTTCATTAGGAGCTTATGCTTATTGGATTAGCTTAATTGTTAGCTTAATTATTAGTGGTATCCTATATCAATGGCGCCTGAAACACATTTTAAAGATAATTTCTCAATAAAAGAAATCTGTCTAATATATCAAAAAAACCTAAACTTAGTTTAGGGTTTTTTCGTAATTTAAATTATGTAAAAATCACAAACTATCTAAAGCATTTTTTTGTTCGTCGTTAACAATATGGGTATATAAGTCTGTGACTTGTGTGCTTGCATGTCCAAGTTGATGGCTGACCAGAACCTGTGATTTGGTTGCATCATATAGACGAGTTGCCAGGGTATGGCGAAGTTTATGGGGTGTTACACGGACTTTGAAATCTTCAGAATACTTGGCAACCATTTTTTCTACGCTAGAAGCATCAATTCGATTAGGAACACCACGATAAAGGGTTAGGAATAAAGCGGTATCTTTTTTTTCTGTCTTGTACCTTTTATCTCGAATGGCAAGATATTGTTCAAGATATGGTTTTGCAAATGCAGCAATATTAACAGAGTCTCGTTTACCGCCTTTTCTTGTGACTTCAATAACCATCATCTTAAGGTTCAAATCTCTTAAATCAAGATTGACTGCTTCAGATAAACGAACTCCTGAAGCCAAAAGTAGTGCAATAATAGCTAAATCACGCTCTTTATTTTTATTAAATGAAGATAATGCGCGATTTGAGAGACTTTTAGGATATTCCAGGTCTATATAATTTAAAAAACCTTCAGTTTCATCTCCAAGAAATAGTTTTTGCTTAATATTCTCAGCTCTAGCTGCTAAGGTTTCTTTCTTTTTCTTGGTAGCAACCTTTTTCATGACATTTCGGTAGAAATAAGGTTCCCCTTGTTCATTTTCAACCTCTTCAGTTAAGTACTTATAGAGACTAGAAAGGGCAGAAAGGGTACGGTTAATCGTTGTTTGGGATACACCTTGTTTAGTTGTATTAGCATTAAGTAAGGGTCTTTCCCGTAAATATAGGATAAAAGATTCTAGATCTTTTTTTGTTAAATGCTCCAAAACGGATAAAGGAATATTGGCCATAGAATCAGCATCTGAGATACCAGACTCCAAGATCCAGGTAAAAAATCGGTCGTATTCCTTTAAGTATTCATATAATGTTGTAAAACTATAAGGAACAGCCAGTTTAGATTGATAATATTCCAACACGTACCAAGGCATCAGTTGTTTAAGTTTGTCGATGCGTTCCAGTAAAATCTCACGTTTCATCTATATTCTCCATAAATAAGTCTACTAGTAGTATAGCATAGCTATATATATTTTTCAAGAAAATTATAGTTTTTCGGAAAGATATTATAGGGGAGATTTAGGAATGTTCAAATAAGCTATACAATTCTAAAAACCGTCTAGATCCGCTAAGTGAATAATTGATTATTAATTTATTGACTTAAAAATTTCTAAAGCTTCTACAGTTTAATCGATTACAATATCAAAACTCGATACCATTATTTAGGAATCGAGTTTTGATTCATTTGATTTGGTCTATCATTTTAATTACTAATTTTTGACCAACTATATATACGGAGACATAACATAAGTTATGTAAACTACTAATTCTACAACAATAAATCTCTAACATCTCCAATTTCATTTTTTGGAATGACGAGATGTATCATATCTCCTAGATACATTCTTGTTGAGCCATTAACAGTTTGACTTTTTCCATTATGGATTTGTGTTGTAATGAGGACATTTGCAGGTAAGTTAAGCTCATGCACTTGTTTACCAGCTATTTTTTCAGATACTGGGATTTCTATTAGGGTGACTTCTCCATGATCATCTACTTCTTCAGGAAGCATTTTTTCTAACATGGCTTCATATACTGGAGCTCCTTTTAGTAAATCCATGATAATGTATGCCACCAATGTTACAAGACCTAGGGGCATAAGATTACGAATATCACCAACCATTTCTGTTACCAGAATTATTGCTGTTAAAGGAGCTTTAGAAATAGCGCCAAAGTATCCGCTCATACCGAGTATGATGAAGATTGGAAATTGTTCTTGACTAATCAAACCGAAATGAAGACAAATTGTACCAATTAGTGCACCTAAAAGTGATCCAAGCGCTAAAATTGGTAGAAAGATTCCTCCTGGAAGTCCACTTCCGTAACTAATCATACTCCAAATAAATCGAATAATAAAGTATGCTAACAAAGCCTGAAATGTAAAGCTTTGCTCAGTTAATGAAAGAATTAATTGATTGCCTCCTCCTAAGATTTGAGGGAGATATAATCCAATTGGAATGATGAGGATAAAAGCAAGTAAAGGGTAATAAGCTCGGTCCAGATGAAGGTGTTTTCCAATCCAATCATAGATCAGAGAAACATTTAGGACAGCCTTTTCGTATAGATAACCTGATACACCTAGAATAATACCCATCACTAGATAAATCCAATATTGATCTAGGCTCATCTGAGGAATATGGTCAGGCATATCTAAAACAGGTGTCAAACCAAACATTAGAAGTGAAACAAAGTTTGCTACAAGGCTTGCTGCCAGTGTGGAAACCCAGAAAAATCTTGAAAAATGGTGATAGACTTCTTCTACAACAAAAAGGAGACCAGCTATAGGGGCGTTAAAAGCTGCTGCAAGTCCAGCTACGGCCCCACTTGCTATCAGTGATCGCTCTTCAACAGGGCTAGCTTTTAACCATTTGGCAATTCCTTTTCCTCCTACGGCACCTAGCTGAATACTGGGACCTTCACGACCGAGCATAAGCCCACTTGCAATGGCCAAAATACCTAGAATGTATTTCTTCCAGAGGACACTCCACCAATTGAGAGACATGAGACCTTTTAACTCCGCTTCAACTTGAGGAATACCAGAACCTTTAATATCCTTATCCGAACGGGTCAATCTTGCACTTAGAAAGATTATAAAAATATACATAATTAAAATTATGAATAAATCAATGACCCAGTTCGACTGGTTTTTATATAGGTGTTGGACAAAATGGAAGGTTTCTTCGATAAAGAACCGGAATGAGCCTACAATAACTCCAACTATAAGACCAACTAATATTCCTCGAGCAACCTGTGACAAGATAGAGCTCGAAGCAAACTCAAATTCATTTTTTGACCTCAGTTTACGTGATGATTCCTCCATAAAACCTTCCTCTGTATAAACTTTATTTACCTTTTGTTACTAATGACTTGATCGGTTCAAAGCTAGTTCTGTGAATTGGTGTAATACCTAGTTTAGCGATACCTTCCAAGTGTTTAGCAGTTCCGTAACCCGCATTTTGACTAAAATCATAACCTGGGAACTTCTGGTCATAGTTTGCCATGATCTTATCTCTCGTAACCTTGGCAACAATGGATGCTGCAGCTATGGATAAAGAATTAGCATCTCCCTTGATAATAGATGTCTGTGAAATAGGTAAGTCCAATTCCATAGCATCAATTAATAAGTGTTCTGGTTTTAGCTGTAATTGTGTTGTAGCTTCCTTCATAGCTAATTTAGTTGCTTCATAGATATTAACCTGGTCTATGACATGATTATCCATAACTCCTATGCCGATCGCTAGTGCCTTTTCTTTGACAGCCTGAAAAATTTCTTCGTGTTTTTTCTTTGGAATTTTTTTACTGTCATTCAAGCCTTTAATCTTGCAATTTTGAGGTAAAATTACTGCAGCAGCTACTACTGGACCAGCTAGAGGACCACGTCCAACCTCATCTACACCAGCAATGAAACTTATTCCCTTATCATAAAGCTCTTTCTCATAAGATAACATAGATTCCAAGCGAAAATTTTCATCAATTTCAGCTTGAATAGCTTGTTTTCGCTTTTGAATCTCTTTTTGAACGCCTGCTCGTGAATCTTTTGCTAATTCTTTAATGATGGGACTATCTAGGTCCCCTATAGTTGCTAATAATTCTTTTATTTCTTTAATCGTTGCCATTGAGATCGTCCAATGTATCTAAGGTGTAGTTACCTAGTTTTCCGTCACGAACTTCTTTAACAAAAAGATTATAGAAGCGATCGTAGTTATCACGAAAACCAAGTATACGTGTCATATCCATAATGATCTCTGGAGCTTCATCTTCCAGCTTCATTTGTTTAAAGCGTTCTTGCAGTCTTTCCGGATAATGATTTTTAAAATAATTGATACCAAAAATAGTCACTTCATCCATTGGTAGCAATTGGTCCTTGATAGCTCCAGTTAATGCTAGTTTGAGTGCAACAGTTTCATCTTCAAATTTTGGCCAAAGAATACCAGGAGTATCCAAGATTTCGAGATTCTTATTAGTCTTAAGCCATTGTTGGCCCTTTGTAACACCAGGTTTATTACCAACAACCGCAATTTTTTTCCCAGCTAAACGGTTCATGAGAGTGGATTTACCAGCATTTGGGATACCAATAATCATGGTACGCAAGGTTTCAATTTGGATACCACGCTCTTTCTGACGAGCAATCTTATCTGCCATAAGCTTTTTGGCTGCGTCTGTAACCACTTTAACTGTAACTTGCTCTTTTGAATTAATGGCTAGTGTTTGGATTCCTTGTGCTTCAAAGTGTTGGCGCCACTCTTTCGTTAAAATTGGATCTGCAAGATCTGCCTTGTTTAAGATTAAGAGTCTTGGTTTATCTCCTACAATTTTAGTTAGCATTGGATTTTGACTTGACAAGGGTAAACGTGCATCTACCAAAATAGTCACAAAATCAACAAATTTTAAATTCTCCTGGACCTGTCTTCTTGCTTTTGACATGTGACCAGGAAACCATTGAATAATAGCCATTCTATGTCCTTTTCTTCATACAAACTTAATCAATAAATCATATATGATTCCTGTCTATTTTACCATATTTTAGCTAGATTTGCAGAGGCTTTGTTAGTTAAAAGACTCAAAAAGCCCCGCTCAAAAAGTGGGGCTTTAAAATTTTTATTGGTGAATAGCTTGTGCAGCAGTGATGAGTGTAAGGTTATACACGTCATCTGAGCTACATCCACGAGAAAGGTCATTAACTGGCTTATTCAAACCTTGTAAAACAGGTCCTACAGCTGAGAAACCACCTAGACGTTCTGCAATTTTGTAACCGATATTTCCAGCTTCGATACTTGGGAAGATAAATACTGTTGCTTGACCAGCCACTTTACTTCCTGGAGCTTTCAGAGCAGCTGTTTCAGGGTGGAAGGCAGCGTCAAATTGTAATTCTCCGTCAATTTCAAGGTCAGGGCGCAATTCGTGTGCACGTTTTGTAGCCGCTACTACTTTATCAACGTTTTCACCGAAACCAGATCCCTTACTTGAGTAACTCAACATTGCAATTTTTGGTTCGATACCAAACATTTTAGCAGTGATTGCTGAGTTAATAGCAATTTCAGCTAGGGCATCTGCATCAGGATTAATGTTGATTGCACAGTCTCCGAAAAGGTAACGTTCTGAACCACGAGTCATTAAGAAAGCACCTGAAGTTCGAGTTACATTTGGACGAGTTTTAATGATTTGAAGTGCTGGACGAACAGTTGCAGCGGTTGAGTGAAGTGCACCTGAAACCATACCGTCAACCAAGCCCATATAAACTAGCATAACACCAAAGTAGTTAACGTCTTCACGCAAGAGTCTAGCCGCTTCTTCTTCTGTTATCTTACCGTTACGACGTTCTACAAGAGAAGCAACCATATCGTCAAATTTAGCATAATGATCTGGGTCAATGACTTCATAACCCTCGTGAATTCCTTCGATTTCAAGGTAGATTTTGATTTTTTCAGGTTTACCAAGCAAAACTGGAATAACATCTGTTTCTTTCACCAAACGTTTTGTAGCTTGGAGGATACGTGGTTCTTTCCCTTCAGGGAGAACAATGCGTACATTTTTACCAACTAGGTTGGTTTTTAGACTTTCAAAAACTTCCATGAGTTTTCTCCTTTAATATTAATTAATTGATAACTTAGTTATTAAATTCTTAAAATCATCTGGCAGTGGAGCAGTTATTTCCAACTGTTCTTCAAGAAATGGATGATAAAAAGATAAGAAATGGCAATGTAACGCTTGACGCTCTATGCCATGCTCTAAACTTCCACCATAGAGGTCATCTCCAAGTAAGGGAAAACCAATATGTGAAAAATGAACACGAATTTGGTGTGTTCTCCCAGTATGCAATCGAATATCGATTAAATGGATATCTCCATAGGATGCTATAACCCTGTATTCTGTATGAGCATATTTACCACCCTTGGCTACCCGCCTTGTGATGATAGAATCTTCATCTCTCGCAATGGGAGCTATGATATTACCTTCTGGCTCTAAAACACCTGCTCCTTTTACAAGAGCAAAGTACCGTTTTTCAATACTTTTTTTCTGAAGTTGTTTATCTAGCCTTGCATGCGCATAGCCGTGTTTGGCAAAAAGCATCAATCCAGAGGTATCTCTATCAAGCCGTGTCACAATATGAACCTGCTGATTCTCGTAAGCTTGTTTTACGTAGTAACCTTTAATAAAATTAGCAATAGTATTTGAGTGATTAACACTAGGAATAGAGGCCACCCCGAATGGTTTGTTTAGAATTAGAAAGTGGTCATCTTCAAACAAAATATCCAAGGGATAATCTATGGCTTCCAGTGTTTCAAACCCTTCCTCTGGAGGAATGTCAATGACTACTTGATCCCCAATATCTAATAAATAGGTTGCATTTTGTGATTGGCCATTAACTCGAATATCTCCACCTCGAAATTTAATTTTAGCCAACAAGCCTTTGGAAACTTCATGTTTTCTGAGAAAGGTTTTTACCTTAACGTGCTCATCAGCAATAAACTCAAACCTCATTGTTCATCAACCTCGCCGATAAAGGCATCCTTTACACGGTTCCAGAAACTTGTGTGACTTGGAGTTGCCACGAAGTTAATCTTGTGGTGATCAATCTGATATTCAATTCTTTCGATATTACGGAAAGAATAAATACTGTTGTCAATAGAAATCGTATGATAGTCATTTCGAGTTGGAATAACTTCTATTTTATCTTTTTTGGGAACAATGATTGATGAACCTAAGGTACGATAGATCCGGTTGTTAAGGCTAGCTATTTCAGCTAATTGAAGGGCTTCAATCGTCGGATGTAAGACTGCTCCACCGAGTGATTTATTATAGGCTGTACTTCCTGTTGGAGTTGATACAGTCAATCCATCTCCTCGAAACCGTTCGAAGGGAACATGATTTATCACGACATCGGCAACCATAGTTCGATCAGCTCTTCGAATGCTTGCTTCGTTTAGAGCACGGTAGACTTTTACTTCACCATTCTCTAGATAAATCTTGACATTTAATAATGGATATGAAACCTTAGCTCCTGTATCCAACTGTAAATTAGTAACTAGTTGATCTAATTCAAAATCTCTATAATCAGTATAGAAACCAAGATGTCCCGTATGAACCCCTACAAAACGAACCTTATCTAACTGATCCTCATACTTGTGAAAAGCAGATAGAAGCATTCCATCTCCTCCAATGGAGATAACAATATCAGGATTTTTATCGTTAAGTATAAAATTATGCTTCTTCAAACGATCCTTGAGTTCGTACAACACTTTTCTACTTTGAGGTTTACGGTTGGCGATCAGATCAACCCTTTTACCTGTATTCTTCATCTGTATCGTCACTATTTCCTACCCCGTCATTTAATTTCCGATGCAAAGGATCAAAGAGTGCTTGTGCTTCTTGAATGTCATCTCGAATCTTGCTCATTTCCTCATCTAGCTGGTGAGAAATTCTAGCTGTTATTTCCAAGCGTTCTTTTATTTCCTCTGGAAAATCTCCTTGATACTTATAGTTGAGAGAGTGTTCAATTGTAGCCCAAAAATTCATGGCCAAGGTACGGATTTGAATTTCAGCCAAAATTGTCTTTGAACCATTAATCGTATCAACTGTGTACTCGATGATTAGATGATAAGAACGGTATCCTGAGGCTTTACGATGTTTGATGTAGTCACGCTCTTGAATAATTCTCATATCCTGTCTTTTATGTAGAATCGAAACAACTTCTTGAACATCATCTACAAATTGAACCATAACCCGCAAGCCAGCGATATCTTGTAAATCCTGTTCTAAGGTATCATAGCTAATTCCACGACGAACCATTTTTTCTTTGATACTTTCGATAGGTTTCACACGCCCTGTTACGAATTCAATTGGTGAATGTCGATTTTGTTTGCGGTACTGTTTTCGAATCCCTCGTAGTTTAATTTTTAACTCGCCAACAGCTTGAATGTAAGGATCTAAAAATTCTTCCCATTCAGTAATCATAGATGTTATAGATTCACCTCTCTTTAGCTACAATATTCATTTACTCTTTGATTTTCATGCAAAAATCATATACAATAAATACAGTTATTATTATACCATAAATCGCTTTCAAACAAAATAAAAGGTTCTCAAAATGAAACATTTAGAAATAGAATTAAAAACTCTTCTAAAAAAAGAAGACTATATAAAATTAAAAGAATATTTTTCGGATATTACTCCTATTACGCAAAACAACTACTACATAGATACTTGTGACTATAGGCTACGTAGCAATAAGATAGCCATGCGTATTCGGACTTTTGAAGATAGCGCTGAATTAACTATAAAAATTCCTCAGGCTGTAGGCAATATGGAATACAATCAAGAACTTAACCTTGAACAAGCTAAGGATTCTATAGAACAAGCTCTTATACCGGATGGTTTAGTACTTCAAGAATTAAATAATCGTGGTATTCAAATTACAGAATGGCTTGTTTTAGGGTGTTTAACGACCGTTCGTTATGAAAAAGAGACGGACATTGGTTTGATGGCTCTTGATGAAAGTCACTATTTCGATGTTACTGATTATGAACTCGAACTAGAAGTTGCTGATGAGGCTAAGGGAACTATGGATTTTCAATCTTTTTTAGAAAAGAATCATATAGAATACCAGAAGGCACCATCTAAATTAGTTCGATTTATAGAAAAAAGCAAAAAAGACTGAAAATATAAACTTTTTTTGGTAGAATAGAAGGGATAAAAATAATTGAAATCTTTTTCATTTGAAAAAGATTCAGATAATTATAGAGGACGGTTTATCAATGTCAGATACAAAAAACATGAAGCTTTTCGCTCTCAATTCAAATAAGGAAATTGCACAAAAGATTGCAGACGCTGCTGGAGTACCTCTCGGTAGAATTTCTTCTCGTCAGTTCTCTGATGGAGAAATTCAAGTCAATATCGAAGAAAGTGTTCGTGGATACGATGTTTATATCATTCAGTCTACTTCTTATCCTGTTAGCGACCATTTGATGGAACTTTTAATCACAGTTGATGCCTGTGTTCGTGCAAGTGCAAACACTATTAACGTTGTTCTTCCGTATTTTGGGTATGCTCGTCAGGACCGCATCGCTTCTTCTCGTGAACCTTTAACAGCTAAACTGGTTGCTAACATGTTGGTAAAAGCAGGCGTAAGTCGTGTACTAACTTTGGACTTGCATGCTGTTCAGGTGCAAGGCTTCTTCGATATCCCTGTTGACAATCTATATACAGTTCCTCTATTTGCTAAACACTATTGTGAGAAAGGACTTGTTGGACCAGATGTGGTTGTCGTTAGTCCAAAAAATTCTGGTGTTAAACGAGCACGTAGCCTTGCTGAATACCTTGATGCTCCAATCGCAATTATCGACTATGCTCAGGATGATTCAGAACGCAACCAAGGCTATATTATCGGTGAAGTAGAAGGTAAAAAAGCTATCCTAATTGATGATATTTTAAATTCTGGTCGTACTTTCTCTGAAGCAGCTAAAATTGTTGAAAGAGAAGGTGCTACAGAGATTTATGCAGTTTCAAGCCATGGACTATTTGTTGATGACGCTGCAGATTTATTGGATGCTAGCAATATTAAAGAAATCCTTGTTACTGACTCAGTGGCTACTCAAGGTAAAACCCCTAAGAATGTAAAATACATCACTGCAAGTGAGTTGATTGGTGATGCTATGGTACGTATTCATGAGAGAAAACCAGTTAGTCCACTATTTAAATAAAAAGAAAAGGTGACCTTTTGATTTATTTGGACAACGCTGCTACGACTCCGATGTCACAGGTAGCTATTTCTGCCATGACACAAGTCATGCAAGATATTTATGGAAATCCATCAAGTATTCATAGCCATGGTCGTCAAGCAGGTAAATTATTACGAGAAGCCCGCCAAGACTTGGCTGAATTATTAGGTACGAAACCTCAACATATTTTTTTCACTGCTGGAGGTACGGAGAGTAACAATACAGCTATTATTGGTTACTGTCTTCGCCACCAGCATAAAGGGAAGCATATTATCACTACTGCTATCGAACACCATTCTGTTCTTGAACCAATCGAATATCTTGTAGAAAATTTTGGTTTTGAAGTAACTGTTTTGCAGCCTAATGATCAGGAGATTACTGCGAAACAAGTGAAAGATGCGCTTCGTGATGATACTATTCTAGTATCTACCATGTATGTAAATAATGAAACTGGAACTATTTTGCCTATTACTGAAATTGGAGAGGTCTTAAGAAATCACTCAGCAGTCTATCACGTTGATGCTGTTCAGGCTGTAGGTAAACTAACTATTAAACCAGAAGAGCTAGGAATCGACTTTCTATCTGTGTCTGGTCATAAATTTCATGGACCGAAAGGTGTAGGTTTCCTTTATGCTTCTACTATGGACTTTGATTCCTACATGCATGGTGGAGACCAGGAAAATAAAAAAAGAGCAGGTACGGAAAATCTTCCGGCAATCGTTGGAATGGTTGCTGCCCTAAAAGAAGAATTATCTAAACAAACTGAAAACTTTCAAGCTGTACAGAGATTAAAGGACCTATTTTTAGCTAAGATTAGTAGCTTGAACTACTACACCAATCATGGTAAAGAACAACTTCCTTATGTCCTAAACCTTGGTTTTCCAGGACAAAAAAATGATTTACTTCTACTTCGAATGGACTTAGCTGGCATTTCTATATCCACAGGTTCAGCTTGTACAGCAGGAATTGTACAAATAAGTCATGTACTAAAAGCATACTATGGAAATGATTCGGATCGTCTTCATGAGTCAGTCCGCATTAGTTTGTCACCTCAGAATACAGAGGAAGAGATTATTCAGCTTGTAAACACATTAAAAGAAATAATTGGAGATTAATAAATGGCATTTGAAAAAACTATTCAACTAAAAAATTGTCGTTACGAATACACTATCAGCCCTTCTATTAAAAAATTTACACTTAAAGATAACACTTTTTATGAAACTAAGGTTGGTAACTATGAATTAACTCGCCTTCTTGAGAAAGTTCCAAATAGTGGCGAAGGCTTCCTACTTAAGATTGTTATTAACAAAGACCTAACAGGTGCTAAAATCAATATTACTGATAAGTTCGGCTTACGCTTGGTTGACATCTTCAAATCTGAAGATCATAAAATCCATCAAGAAAAGTTCTATTTCTTAATGGATAGTTTGGTAGAACGTGGTGTATTTACCAAGACTGAAAAATAGAAGGATAGAATAATGTTTCGACTCACTTATTTAGATGCTTATCAAGTTGAACGGACTCTATCTTATCAAGATTATGATGAACTAATGTTATCCTTGTCTGGATGTGTTACATTACCTGATTTCTATGAAGTGACTTCTCTTAGCTATCTAGATAAGGTGATCTATCAGGGATATATCGGTGATTTATATCGATTTCTGACAACTTTTGATTTTAATAAATTAAACTAAGATATTTCTTAGTTTTTTATTATATATGTTGCATTTTTCACAAAGTTGCTTTAAAATAGAAGATAGAAAGGTTGTGATATTGTGAAAGAAAAACAATTTGATATTCCTAAAGCTACAGCGAAAAGACTTTCTCTATACTACAGAATTTTTAAACGTTTCAATGGGGAAAGAATGGAAAGGGTTAATTCTAAACAGATTGCTGAAGCTATTGGCATCGACTCTGCAACTGTTAGACGTGATTTTTCATACTTTGGTGAGCTTGGGCGGCGTGGATTTGGATATGATGTCAACAAACTAATGACTTTTTTTGCTGATCTTTTAAATGATAATTCAGTCACCAATGTTATGTTAGTTGGTATTGGGAATATGGGACATGCGCTCCTCCACTACCGCTTCCATGAACGTAATAAAATGAAAATCATCATGGCCTTTGATTTGGATGATCATCCTGAAGTAGGAACTGTTACAAAGGATGGTATTCCAATTTATGGTATTTCTCAAATTAAAGATAAAATTAAAGATGCTGATGTACAAACTGCTATCTTGACTGTCCCTAGTGTAAAATCACAAGAGGTAGCTAATATCCTAGTTGATGCAGGTATTAAAGGGATTCTCAGTTTTTCTCCAGTACATCTTCATCTTCCTAAAGATGTTGTCGTGCAATATGTTGATTTGACTAGTGAATTGCAAACTCTCCTCTATTTTATGCGTAAAGAGGATTAGAAAGTGTAGTATTTATGAATAAACCAGTTATTGGGATTACAGGAAATGAAACCCCGCATCCAGATGATGAGCTTATGATGAGTTATGCTGCCAAAGGTTTTGTTGAAGGAGTTAAGGAAGCTGGAGGTATCCCCATTATCCTACCAATTGGTGATGAAGAAATGGCTTCTCATTATGTAAGAATGGTTGACAAACTAATTCTTACTGGCGGTCAAAACGTAGATCCTAAATTTTATGGTGAAGAAAAAACAATAGATAGTGATGACTATCATCTACAAAGAGATATTTTTGAACTGGCACTCATCAAAGAGGCTATCAAACAAAAGAAACCCATTTTCTCTGTCTGTCGTGGAACTCAACTTTTTAATGTGGCTATGGGTGGATCTCTCTATCAAGATATTGAGGATCATTGGCAGGATACTTCTGCTGATTATACAACTCAGAGACTTGTCACCGAACCAGATACTATTCTTCGAGAAATCTATGGGGAAATCTCTCATATTAACTCTTTCCACCATCAAAGCATTAAAGATTTAGCTCCAAATCTAAAGGTTGTAGCTCATGACCCTAAAGATGGCATTATCGAGGCTGTTACAACTACAGACGGCTTCCCTTATCTTGGAGTTCAATGGCATCCAGAATTTCTTTTTGAAAATCGTCCCAAAGATAAAACACTTTTCGATTATGTCGTCAATGAATTGTAAACCTGTAAATGATACAGGTTTTTTTATATCATATCTGTCTTCTCACGGTAACTAAAATAATCAGAATATGAGACAATTAGATGATCCAATAAGACTAAACCCATTAAATCACAGGCTTCTTTAACAAGTTTCGTTACATGGTCATCATTTGGACTAGGAACTACTGCCCCTGATGGATGATTGTGGACCAAAATTATAGAAGTAGCCATATGTTTTAAGGCGTAATGTAGAATCTCCCTTGGTTCAGCAATACTTCTCGTAGCAGATCCTATAAAAATAGTCTGCTGATGAATGATTTGATTTTGGGTATTGAGATATAGTGCTACCAGATGCTCTTGTTTTTTATCTCCAAGCTCATTCTGCATCTTTTTCGCCAGTCTTTTACTACTGAGAATACTTTCCATTTCAATACTTTCGCGTTTATGGATACGACTTCCTAATTCTATGATAGCCTGTAGTTCAATAGCTTTAACTCTCCCTATGCCTGATAAAGATTGTAATTCTTGTAAGGACATTTTTTTCAAATCTGTCAGACTGTTTAATTGGGACAATAACTTTTGAGCAATTTCAAAAACGGTAGATTGGCGGGTTCCGGTTCTTAGTATGATAGCCAACAACTCCTGATTGCTTAAGGCCCCTACTCCTTCTGTCACTAAGCGTTCTCTTGGGAAGAGTGAATCTTCTTGAAATGAAATACTATACATAAAAATCCTCCTCACTTTATTATTCGTGAGAAGGATGCTTAATTTCATAAAAACTAGTTATTTTAGATTTTTTCAAGTGCAAGACGCAAATCTTCAATCAAATCATCGACATTTTCTAGTCCAATTGATAGACGAATTTGATTTTTAGTTACTCCTGCTGCTTCTAGATCAGAGTCAGACAATTGAGCATGCGTTGTAGTTGCCGGATGAACGACCAATGATTTGGCATCTGCTACGTTTGCAAGGTTTGAAAAGATTTCTAAGCTATCAATCACCTTACGAGCTTCTGCTTCTCCGCCTTTAACATGGAAGGTAAAGATCGAACCAACACCTTTTGGTAAATATTTCTCCGCCAAGGCATGGTAAGGGCTATCAGCTATTTTTGGATAATTGACTTTTTCAACTTTCGGATGATTCACAAGGAAATCAACGATTTTCTCAGCGTTTTGCACATGACGTTCAACACGCAGAGATAGTGTTTCAAGACCTTGTAGGAGCAAGAATGAGTTAAATGGTGAAAGGGCAGCTCCCATATCGCGAAGCAATTGAACGCGAGCAGCAACGATAAAGGCTGCAGCACCTACATCTCGAGTATAGCTCAAATTATGGTAGCTTGGATCCTCATTGACGAATTGAGGGAATTTCCCTGAAGCAGCCCAGTCAAATTTACCGCTATCAACAATGACACCGCCAATAGTTGTACCGTGTCCACCGATAAATTTAGTTGCCGAGTGAATTGAGATATCTACACCGTGTGAAAAGACATTAATGAGATATGGTGTTGCAAATGTATTGTCAGAAACTAAAGGAATTTGGTGTTTGTGGGCAATTTCAGCAATTTTTTCGATATCAGGAATGTTGATAACTGGATTACCCAAAGTTTCAATCAAAACAAGTTTTGTATTATCTTTAATCGCTGCCTCTACTTCTTCTAGATTATCAATATCAACAAAAGTTGTGGTGATTCCGTAACGAGGAAGGGTTTCTTTCAAAAGGTTAAAGGTCCCACCGTAGATAGTTGAAGCTGCAACAACATGATCACCTGCGTGAGCAAGTCCAAGGATAGTATAAGTAAGAGCTGCCATCCCAGAAGCTGTGGCAAGTGCCCCTACTCCGCCTTCAAGAGCTGCAATACGCTCTTCAAAGGCTGAAGTTGTTGGATTGGTAATACGAGTATAGATATTTCCAGCTTTTTGAAGGGCAAAAAGGTCTGCACCCTCCTGTGTATCTTCAAATACAAAAGATGTTGTTTGATAAATAGGGACAGCACGAGACTTGGTAGTAGCATCTACCACTTGTCCTGCATGCAATTGTAGTGTTTCAAATTTAAATTCACGAGTCATTGTGAGACCTCCAAAGTTTTCATTAAACTAATTGTATCATCTAAGTAAACAGGTTACAAATACATCTTTGTTATATATTGGCATAAGAAATAGCTATGGCTTTTGAGTTTATATATGACTTTATTAGAATTGTAGAACTTTTTTCAGAGAGTTTGAAAAGTTTGTCATCACTACTCCTTTATTTTATAATAGATATAAAGGAGAACATTATGTCGGAAAATACACATGAAATAGATACAAACTTTGCTGGTCGTTTAAATATTTTACGTGCTGGTGTACTGGGAGCAAATGATGGAATTATCTCTATCGCTGGAGTTGTTATCGGGGTAGCGAGTGCTACAACTAATATCTGGATTATCTTCCTCTCAGGATTGGCTGCTATTCTTGCTGGTGCCTTTTCTATGGCAGGTGGTGAATATGTATCTGTATCTACTCAAAAAGACACAGAGGAAGCTGCTGTAGCCCGTGAACAACTACTTTTGGATAAAGATATGGATGCTGCAAAGAAATCTCTCTATGCAGCTTATCTTCAAAATGGTGAGTGTGAAACTTCAGCTCAACTATTAGTTAACAAAGCTTTTCTAAAAAATCCACTTAAGGCGCTAGTCGAAGAAAAATACGGGATCGAGTATGAAGAATTCACCAATCCTTGGCATGCTGCAGCATCTAGCTTCATCGCTTTTGTTCTTGGTAGTCTTCCACCAATGCTATCAATTATTGTTTTTCCAAGTGACTATCGAATTCCTGCAACTGTCTTTATCGTTGCGATTTCTCTATTAATCACAGGTTACACCAGTGCAAAACTTGGGAAAGCCCCAACCAAAACAGCCATGATTCGTAACCTTTGTATCGGTCTTTTAACCATGGGAGTTACCTATCTCTTTGGCCAATTGTTTAGTATTTAAAAAAGATACCGTGAGGTATCTTTTTTATTATCTAAACATAAATAATTAATAAGAACTACCAAAACCAACCTTTATCATCATCGATAGGTTCCGCTTCTTTCATTTTGCGTGGGCCAGTTCCGTACATCTCCGCTTCTATATCTTCCTTGGTTGGTAGGATATAGGCTAGGATGATATAGATGATGATTCCGAGTCCAAAGTTTGCGATTGTAAAGATTGCAAAAATGAAGCGCACGAGTGTCACATCAAGATCCCAGCTATCAGATAGACCAGCAAGTACACCTGATATCATGCGATATCTTCTCATTTTATAAAATTTTCTATTCATGATTTGTACCTCTTTCGGTATTCTTGAAATTAGTATAACATGAACTAAAACACTCTGCATCAGTCCTTGGGCTGATTTTGTAGGATGAGCTTCCCATGACAAAGACCACATCGATAACGTTTTGTATCAATTCGACGTTTTCTCTGATAAGCTTGCTCACAAGAGTGACATTTATAAATCAAAACTGGTTTTTGACGAGCGCTTGATAAGGGAGGAACAAAGCGGAGTCCATCCACTTCTTTTAACAGTTCCTTAAAAGCCAAATCCTTATGCCTATACCCTTTTCTCTCATAATAGAGATGGTAATGACAGAGTTCGTGACGGACAATCTTTCGAAACACATCCAAACCAAGTTCTTGAAAGACTTTAGGATTAAAATCCAAATGCCCATCCTTAGGGAAAAATCGTCCACCTGTCGACCGCAGACGAGTATTCCATTGAGCTTGATGATTGAATGGTTTCCCAAAGTCTTCTAAAGAGACTTGCCTAACGTAATCAGTTAGATTCATCTAGTGCAATGAGCGACAGATTTACTTTTTCACGTTGGACATCGATTTTCTTTACCCAAACTGTTACCAAATCACCAACTGAAACGACTTGACTCGGATGCTTGATGAATTTCTTGCTCATGTGAGAGATATGAATGAGACCGTCCTCGTGAATACCTATGTCAACAAAGGCACCGAAGTCTACAACGTTACGAACGACACCTTCAAGCTTTTGACCGATTTTTAAATCCTTGATATCCAAGACATCCTGACGGAGGACTGGCGCATCAAAAGAATCACGGAAATCACGGCCTGGTTTGAGAAGATCTGCGATAATATCTTTAAGTGTTTCTTGACCGAGGTCTAGCTCTTGAGCCATTTCACTAACTGATACAGACTTGAGTTTTGCTTGTGCTTCTTCGTTTAGGTCCTTAATGTCCAAACGTTTGAAGAGTTCTTTGACAGCACCATAGTTTTCCGGGTGAACACCTGTGTTGTCAAGGATATTGCTACTTTCAGGGATACGGAGGAAACCGGCAGCCTGTTCAAACGCTTTAGCACCTAAACGAGGAACTTTCTTGATTTGGGCGCGTGAAGTGATTTTACCTTCTTCTTCACGATACTTCACGATATTTTCAGAGATCGTTTTGTTAAGTCCTGCGACATGTGAAAGTAAGGCTGGACTAGCTGTATTGACATTGACACCGACTTGGTTAACTACTGTATCTACGACAAAGTCTAGACTTTCAGATAGTTTTTTCTGACTAACATCGTGCTGATATTGACCGACACCGATTGATTTGGGATCGATTTTAACCAATTCAGCAAGTGGGTCTTGCAAGCGACGAGCAATAGAAATAGCAGAGCGTTTCTCAACGGTTAACTCAGGAAACTCTTGACGAGCAAGTTCACTAGCTGAGTAGACAGATGCCCCGCTCTCATTTACAATAACATAGCTGACCTCAGGAAAATCTTTAAGTACTTCAGCTACAAAGGCTTCGCTCTCACGACTAGCAGTACCATTACCGATGGCAATGATTTCCACACCATATTGACCAATCAAATCTGCCAAATCTCTCTTTGCTTCTTCAATCTGACGAGCTGAAGCTGGTTTGACGGGATAAATGACTTGCGTTGTTAGCATCTTCCCAGTTGCATCAACGACTGCAAGCTTTGCACCTGTACGAAAGGCAGGGTCAAATCCAAGGACCACGCGCCCTTTAAGAGGAGCAACAAGGAGAAGATTGCGAAGGTTTTCTGAGAAGAGTTGGATAGCTCCTTCTTCTGCCTTTTCTGTTAGTTCAGTGCGAATACGACGCTCAATAGCTGGTAATACTTTTTTCTTAACAGATTGCTGAATAACTTCATCAATATAAGCATTCTTAACCTTGAAACGAGCAGCAAAGAAGGCTTGGATACGATCAACTGCATGCTCAAATCCAATCTTCAAAACACCTAGCTTCTCACCACGATTAAGGGCAAGTGTACGGTAGCCCTGCATATTGGCAACTGTTTCTGAGAAGTCATAATAAATCTGAAAGACTTGTTTTTCATCTAGACTCTCGTCTTTAAGTTGAGATGTAATCTTAGAATGTCTAAGGACTTCTTGATAGGTCATTGAACGCAAGTTGACATCTTCAGAGAGAGCTTCAACCAAGATGTCTACAGCCCCAGCCAAAGCTTCTTGAGGAGTTTCGAAACCTTCACAGACAAATGCCTCTGCTTCTTTTTCTAGGTTAGAAACATTTTGTAAAATTAAACGAGCAAGTGGAAAAAGTCCAGCCTCACGCGCAATCGTTGCCTTGGTCCGACGTTTCTCCTTATAGGGAAGATAGAGTTCTTCTACATCTGCGAGTTTTTCAGCTGATAGAATTGCTTCTTCCAATTCCTTTGTTAGCTTGCCTTGCTCTTTGATTTTTGCTAAGACCGCTTCCTTACGATCATTTAGAGCAGTTAAACTCTTATCGAGGTCGATAATAGCCTTAATAGCTACCTCATCTAGACTTCCGGTCATATCTTTCCGATAACGGGCGATAAAGGGGATAGTTGCTCCTTCTGCTGTTAAAGACAAGACAGTATCAATCTGCTTTAAAGTTACACCCAAATCTTGGGAAATTTTTTCATATTTTTTATCCATGAAACTATTATACCATAAGGAAGAAAGCTTGTTTTCATTAATTTGTTGCTTTATTTCAACTTTATAAAGATAAAAGCCATGTTTATTTTAAAATCCAACTATTTCTTAGAAATAATAGTATAATAGTGATAACTAAAAGAATCGAGGTATGCCTTATGGCTGTTAAATTTACAAAAACTGATGACTTAGATAAGATGTTCGAAGAATTCGCTAAACTACCTGACTTAAAGCAAGTAACATTTCCAGATGACAAAGAAAAGAAAGATAAGGCAGAAAAGAAAAAATAGATGACACTCTTTCAAAGTTTACCTTCTAGTGTGCTACAAGCTGGCGCCATTTTTCTTTCAATTATCATTGAAGCTTTACCCTTTGTCTTAATTGGTAGTATCATCTCTGGTGCCATTGAAGTCTATGTGACTCCTGAGAAGGTTTATAAATTTCTCCCTAAAAATCGCTTGGGGAGAATCTTTTTTGGTACCTTCATTGGTTTTCTCTTTCCCTCTTGTGAGTGTGGGATTGTCCCTATCATCAATCGTTTCTTGGAGAAGAAGGTTCCAAGCTATTCAGCTGTTCCCTTTCTAGTAACCGCTCCAATCATCAATCCCATCGTACTTTTTGCGACTTATTCAGCTTTTGGTAATTCCATTCAAATGGTTCTTCTAAGAGCTTTAGGGGCAATACTCATTGCTACGATATTGGGTATTTTCCTTGGATTTTTCTGGGAAGAATCGATTCAAAAAGAAAATAGAATCTCTTGCCATGAGCATGATTTTTCTCACTTGAGTAAAGGTCAAAAAATACTTCAGGTATTTATCCAAGCTATTGATGAATTCTTTGATATGGGGCGTTATTTAGTCTTTGGCTGTCTTTTTGCAAGTATAGTTCAAGTATATGTTCCAACTCGGCTCTTGACATCTATCAGCGCAACACCACTACTGGCTATTATTCTGTTAATGCTCTTATCATTCCTACTATCACTCTGTAGTGAGGCGGATGCCTTTATTGGCTCTTCACTTCTCTCCAGTTTTGGCTTTGCTCCAGTTCTTGCCTTTCTGGTTATCGGCCCTATACTTGATGTTAAGAACTTACTCATGATGAAGAATTATCTTAAAACTCGCTTTATTTGGCAGTTCATGACAATAGTGACTCTCGTTGTACTTATTTATTCTTATCTAGTTGGGGTGATGCTATGATACGATTTATCATTTTGTTCAGCTATTTTGTCTTAACCCTTTATCTGCAACTATCAGGTAAGCTCAATCAGTATCTAAATCTCCACTATTCATATCTGGCTTATATTACTATGTTTTTATCTTTGTTACTAGCCATTGTTCAAGCCTATCTTTGCTTCAAGCGTTTGAAAGAACATAGTCACTTACATAGTTTTTCAGCCAAGTTTGCTAGTTTTGTCCTCTTAAGTTTACCCTTGTTAGTTGGATTTACATTTCCAACTGTCAGTCTGGATTCTCAAACAGTATCGGCAAAAGGATATTATTTCCCTTTGTCTGAAGGAACTGACAAGGCAATCCAAGCAAGTGAAGGTACGAGCAGTCAGTATCTCAAACCGGATACCAGTCGCTTTTATTCAAAGACAGCTTATGAAAAAATTGTTAGGAAATCTGCTGATAAATACTTAGCTCAATCTAGTATAGTTATAAATGATGAAAATTACCTAGAGGTCATGGAAGCTATCTATGATTATCCAAATGAATTTGAAGGTAAAGAAATAGAGTTTACTGGTTTTGTCTACAACGATCCAAATCATGCTAATAGTCAATTTGTCTTTCGCTTTGGTATCATGCACTGTATCGCTGATTCAGGAGTTTTTGGCCTCTTAACCACAGGAAATACCAATCATTATGAGAATAACACCTGGGTAAAAGTCAAAGGTAAGATTAGCAATCACTATCACAAGGAACTCAAGCAAATCCTCCCAATCCTTGAAGTCCAGTCTATCATCAAAGTAGACAAACCAGAGAATCCTTATGTTTATAAAGAATTTTAAAAAAGTAGCCTAATTGGGCTACTTTTTCTTGTAAAATTAAATTACTTTTCATCTAAAAATCTCAAATATTGTTTTATAATTTACACAATAATACCGAGCATTTCTTTTATGTCGTATAGAAAAAAATCGACAAATCACTATCAGACTCGTATTTTTTCCATGCTAGGCTAAATCCATAATAGTCTTCATATTCTGGATGCCAGTCATAATAAAGTGGGACACGGCTAAATTTTCTAGTAACAACTTCATCTTCAAATTCTGGGGACTCTCCTGCAGTAATTCCAAATTGTAGACCATTTATTTCCCAGGTGTTTCCCCAAACATTTTCATCTGATAGAACGTCAATCCAACGGGAGGCGTCAATATCAAAATCTGCACATAATTCAAGTTCTAACAATTTACTGTAGTTTACCTTGGTGGGTTTAATGAAGTAGGCACCCTCTACCTGATACTTTTTATCTTGTACTTGAATTTGTGTGATTTTCATCGGAATTGGAATTCTATTTAACTCCAACCAAAAATAGCCTAGAGGAGTTTTGATTGCATGGTAAATTTGTTTAGACTCTATTTTTACTTTTTTCGAGCAAGCATTTAGAATTCTTCCATGCTCAAGTATATTTTTACAAACTATTTTTGAAGTCTCGGGATCAAAAATAGAATACCTACGGATAACCCTTTTTAACTTTTCAGCGGGATAAGTGATATCTCTTGGGAAAGCATGATATTTCTGGACTACCAGAGCTATTTTTTCAATATTTTCCTTCCCAGTTGGTACAATCACACCATGACCAATCTGAATAGTTGGATCATCACAGATATAGGTATATCCATTTCCACCTTCTTGAAATTCAACAACCACGAGATTTAATTCCTGATCATGATCGAAAAGCTGTTCAGCTTTCACACTGGTCTGACGTTCATAAAAAGTAAAACAATCTGGATTATCCTCTTCATCAAAAACCATGAAACTACCACAATTTGGGCACTTCCACAAACGAAAGGAAACCTCTGAAATGTCATCATAGGAAATTGTATCATTACCATCTTTCTTATTCATAATTTCTACTAAGAGCTCATCCGAATAAACTGAATGAGCATTTGGATTGGGCGCTAAGTCGTCATTCATTGCTTGACCACATCTACAAGTCCATTTTTCCATATCTAACCTCAGCCACGACTTAATTCTTCAAGGAAAAATTGATTGAGCACTTTCCAGTCTCTTTTAACCTTGCTAACACTATGTTCATTTTATCAGAATTCTAGGACATTATCAAAAATTACTATAGTATCTACAGAAAAAAGCCTACGATAGGCTTTTTCATCTCACAATATCTTTATACATATCTGGTCGTCTATCTCTAAACAAGCCCCAGTTTAGGCGCTCATTTGCTCCTTTCTCGAGGTCATATGTAGTTAACAAGATTGCTTCAGCTTGGCTATCTGCTTGAGTCAAGATAGCTCCTGTTTCATCGGTCATAAAGGATGAACCATAGAAATTAAGACTTGAACTTTGCCCTCCGTTTTCCTCGCAAGGTTGTACTTCTTCCACACCATAACGATTGGCTGCAATAACTGGGACAATATTTGCTGCTGCGTGTCCTTGCATGGTACGTTGCCAATGACCACAACTATCTGTATCCAAGATAGGCTCCGAACCAATGGCTGTTGGATAAAAGAGTAATTCTGCACCATTTAGAGCAAGACAACGGGCTGTTTCAGGGAACCACTGATCCCAACAAATTCCAATACCGATTTTCGCATAGCGAGTATCCCAAACTTTAAAGCCTGTGTTTCCAGGAGTAAAGAAGAATTTTTCTTGATAAAAATGGTCATCTGGTATATGCGTTTTGCGATAAACTCCTAGCACTTCTCCATCAGCATCAATGATAGCAATCGAATTATATAAGACATTACCATCCTTTTCATAGAAACTGATCGGTAAAACGACCTTTAGTTCCTTGGCAATCACTTTGAAATGCTGAATAGCCGTATTCTCTGATACTGACTGGGCATACTGGTAGTAGTCATATTGTCGTTCCTGACAGAAATAGGGACGTTCAAATAATTCAGGCAAGAGAATAATTTGTGCATCTTGGTCTACTGCTTGTCTAACCAAACGTTCAGCTGTTTGAATATTTGTCGCTACGTCTGAACTACATTGCATCTGAATAGCTGCAACTGTTACATTTCTCATCTTTTTCTCCTATTCTGGAATTTGTTGGGTAATACAGTGGATATTTCCACCACCTAAAAGAATATCTCTAGCTGGAATTCCTACCACTTCACGGTCTGGGAAACACAGGCTAAGAATATCTAAGGCCACTTGGTCGTTGACATCCTGAAATTGTGGCACCAAGACAGACTTATTGGCAATATAGAAGTTCACATAGGATGCTGCTAAACGCTCACCAGCATAGCGTTCTTCTTCACCTTCTTCATATGAATAGCCTGGCAAATCTTCTTCCGTCACTACTTGATGAAGAGCTGGAATTGGGAGTTTATGAATTGTGAAGGAACGGCCTTTTGCATCTGTTTCCGTCTCTAAAAGAGCTAGATCTGCTGCAGACATGGCATACTGGGGATCGTCTTTGTCATCTGTCCAAGCTAAAACAATCTCCGCTGGGCCTACAAAGGTAGCAACATTGTCGACGTGTTCATTGGTTTCGTCCTGATAAATACCGTAAGGAAGCCAGATGACTTTTTCAGCTCCAAGACTCTCTAATAAGGTCTTTTCAATCTCCTCTTTAGACATATGAGGATTGCGACCAGGACTGAGGAGACAACTTTCTGTGACAAGTATTGTTCCTTGGCCGTCACTGTGAATGGCACCACCTTCTAGTACAAAAGGTTTGGCGCTATAAACAGGTATATTTAATTCTTTAGCAAAGGAAGGCGCGACTTGGTCATCTGCTTCATAGTCTTGATAAAGTCCATCCACAGAACCTCCCCAAGCATTGAAAGACCAGTCTACCGCTAACTTCTCCCTTTTATCATTAAGGAGAATGGTCGGACCTGTATCACGAGCCCAGGCATCATTTGTCTGAATATCGAGATAAACAACATTATCTCCAAGATAGGATTGTGCTTCAGATAGATAGTCCTCCTCAACCAAAAGGTAGACTGTTTCCCCCTGAGCAATGATTTTGATAATCTGGCTAAAAGCAGCTTTAGCGGCCTTGCCTTCAAATGGCCAAGAACCTGGTCGAGTAGGCCATATCATAAGAGTCCCATGATGGGGTTCATACTCTGCAGGCATACGATAACCTAATTTCTTTGGACGGTCCATCATGATAATCTCTCCTTAAAGTCTTGGTAGCCAAATGCTTTGACTAGACTGCACTCACCCTCTTTGTCCATGAGATACAAACTTGGAAGTCCAATACCGTTAAAGGTATTATTTTTGACAAATGAGTAAATAGCCATGTCTTCAAAGTAAAGTCTATCTCCAATCTCAACTGGATTTTCAAAACTATAGTCACCAATGATATCTCCTGTTAGACAGGTATTGGAAGAAAGTCTATATGTATAGTTTTTTTCTTTCGCTTCAAAACCATCTCTCAATGGTGGACGATAAGGCATTTCAAGGACATCTGGCATATGGCAGCTCGCTGAAGCGTCTAGTACTAAGGTCTCAATCCCATTCTCTACAATATCTAAAACTTCAGTAGCTAAATAACCCGCATTAAGTGCAATGGCTTCTCCTGGCTCGATATAGACATCAAGATTATAGGTTTCTCGAATGCGTTTAATCTCAGAAATCAGTAAGTCCACATCGTAGTCTTCTCTTGTAATGTGATGTCCACCGCCCATATTGAGCCATTTAACATGATGCAAGTACTGTCCAAACTGCTCTTCTACTGCTTTCAAGGTTGTCTCTAAATCATCGGCACCTTGTTCACAAAGAGTGTGGAAATGAAGTCCGTCCACCAAGTCCAGCAAATCACTTGGTATCTTATCTGAAGTCACTCCAAAACGGGAACCAGGAGCACAAGGGTCATAGAGCGCGTGATCTCCTTGTGTTGAACATTGAGGATTAAGGCGCAAACCTACACTAATCCCAGCTTCACGACAAGTTTGACCATATTTTCGTAGTTGTCTGTCTGAGTTAAAAACAATATGATCCGATAGTTGAAGCAACTCTTCCATGTCAGCTTCCTTGAAAGCAGGCGCAAATACATGGACTTCCCCTGGAAACTCTTCTCTAGCTAGCTTTGCTTCATAGAGTCCACTGGCCGTTGTACCAGACAGATACTGACTAATCATGGGATAGGTTTTATAGAGAGAATAAGCCTTTTGAGCTAGCAAAACCTTACAACCTGCCTTTTCCTGAACCTGTTGCAGAATGCTGCAATTTTCTTCTAGTTTTGCTAAATCAATGACATAGGCTGGCGTTGGTACTTGTTCTAATTTCATTAGTCCACCATTTGTGGATTTTCAACCACAACCCATGGCAAACCGTATTTATTTAAAGCTTCCATGAATGGGTCTGGATCCAACTCTTCCAGGTTATAAACTCCAGGCTGTTTCCATGTACCATCCATCACTAGTTTTGTCCCAATCATAGCAGGGACACCTGTTGTATAAGAAATGGCTTGTGATCCAACTTCTGCGTAGCACTCCTGATGGTCGCAAACATTGTAGATGTATATGGTCTTTTCAACGCCATCTTTGACACCTGTAAAGATACATCCAATATTAGTTTTTCCAACTGTACGTGGTCCAAGGCTTGCAGGATCTGGAAGCAAGGCTTTCAAGAATTGGATCGGCACGATTTCTTGACCGTTAAAGTTAATAGCATCTGTACGAAGGAGCCCAACGTTTTCCAAGCATTTCATATGCGTTAGATAAGATTGGCCAAAAGTCATAAAGAAACGAATGCGTTTAACACCAGGGATGTTTTTAGCCAATGATTCAATTTCTTCATGGTGAAGAAGATACATATCTTTTTGTCCAACTTGAGGGAAATCATATTCACGTTTGATAGACATGGCTTCAACTTCTACCCATTTTCCATCTTCCCAGTAAGAACCTGGTGCAGAAACCTCACGGAGGTTGATTTCTGGATTAAAGTTGGTCGCAAATGGATAACCGTGGTCACCACCATTACAGTCTAAAATGTCGATATAATGGATTTCATCAAAGTAGTGTTTCAAAGCATATGCTGAAAAGACGCTGGTTACCCCTGGGTCAAAACCAGAACCAAGAAGAGCTGTCAAGCCAGCTTCTTTGAATTTTTCTTGGTAAGCCCATTGCCATGAATAATCAAAGTAAGCCGTAAATCCAAGCTCTTTACAGCGTTTCTCATAAATGGCACGCCATTCAGGGTCTTCTGTATCTTCAGCCTCATAGTTGGCTGTGTCGATATAGTGAACGCCCGTTGCCAAACAAGCGTCCATAATAGTCAAATCTTGGTACGGTAGAGCCACGTTCAAAACAGCTTCTGGTTTGTAGCTTTCAATCAAGGCAATCACTTCTTCTACCTTGTCAGCATCAAGAGCAGCTGTTTCAATTTTAGTGCTTGTTTTTCTCTCTAATTTAGCTTTCAAGTCATCACATTTTGACTTGGTACGGCTGGCAATCATAATTTCTTTAAAAGTATCGCTATCTTGGCAAATCTTTGAAATAGCAACTTGGGCAACTCCCCCACATCCAATAACTAATAAACGACTCATTTTTTTCCTTCCTCTTCTTCTAAAATGTCCTCAACGTATTTTGGCAACATAAAGGCACCAATGTGTAAGTTTGCAGTATAGTATTCTGTGAATAGCTGGCGTTTTTTCCAGCCTTCCTTATCAAAATCTTTGACAGGGTGGTATTTTTTTGACGCAAATCCAAATAACCAATAGCCAGCAGGACTGGTTGGGATGTGAGCCTGATAAACTCGGCTGATTGGAAAGGCTTGATTGACCTTGCGGTGCATGCTCCGGCAAGCAGACTCATCTTCGTCAAAGAAAGGACTACCATGCTGGTAAATCATAATACCATCTTCTTTCAAAGCACGGTAACTATTACCGTAAAATTCCTTTGTAAAAAGACCTTCTGTATGTCCAAATGGATCTGTCGCATCATTGATGATAATGTCGTAGTCATCTTCACAGTTTCTCAAAAAACGCAGACCATTTTGATAATAAATGGTAACACGAGGGTCATCAAGTCCTGCAGCAAAATCTGGGAAGTATTCTCTACAAACCTCTACCAACATTTCATCAGGTTCTACAATATCGATTTGCTCCAGTTCAGGATAGAGTGTTAATACTTGGGCAACACCACCGTCACCACCCCCAATAACCAAGACTTTCTTTGGATTTGGATGGACAGCCATAGGAACGTGAACTGTCATTTCGTTGTAGACGAAATCATCCGCATCTGAGAACAAGACATGCCCATTTAAAATTAACACTTTCCCAAAAGCTGGTGTATCTAATACTTCAATATCCTGCCATTCACTTTGACCAGAATACAGTTGCTTTGCTGTTCTCATCGTTAACTTCACATCTGGAGTATGAACTTCAGAAAACCATAAATCCATCTAGTTCTCCTTTCTTTCAATGACATTGATGTGATTGACCTCTGGATCTTCCGTTCCTTGGAGGGAACAACCACGTTCTTTGGCAAATTGGATATAATCGACAATTTCTCGTGTAATGCGTTCACCTGGCGCTAGGATTGGAATACCTGGAGGATAGCACATGACAAATTCTCCACAGACCTGGCCAACGGACTCGTCTAATGTTAAGCTTCTTCTCTCTGCATAGAAGGCTTCCTGAGGAGATAGCACCAACTCAGGCTGGATATATTCTCCAGCAATCAAGTCCTTCCCATCTCGTGAGTATAGTCTCTTGATATCAGCTAAGGCACCGACCAAGCGTTCAATGTCTTGAATACGGTCACCAATTGAAATATAAGCTAAGATATTCCCAATATCACCAAACTCGATCTGAATGTCATATTCATCCCGTAAGAGATCATAAACTTCAATCCCTGTGAGACCAATTCCCTGAGTGTAGACGGACAACTTAGTCACGTCAAAATCGCAAACTGATACACCGTCTATTAACTCTTTTGAGTAGGCGTAGTAGCCGCCGATGGCATTGATTTCACGACGAGCATACTCAGATAACTCAATAACTTTTTCAAAGGACTCCTTACCACGAAGGGCAAGGTTTCTACGAGAAACATCTAGACTAGCCATTAGCAAGTAGGATGCTGATGTCGACTGTGTCAGATTAATAATCTGGCGTACGTACTCAGGATTCATCTGATTACCAACTAAAAGAAGGGAACTTTGAGTCAAGCTACCACCGGACTTATGCATGGATACAGCTGACATATCTGCTCCTGCATCCATTGCGGATAGAGGAAGTTTATCTGTAAAGTGTAGATGAGCACCGTGCGCCTCGTCTACCAAGACTTTCATTCCTGCGGCGTGAGCCATCTCTGTTAACCCCTTAAGGTCTGAACAAATCCCATAATAGGTTGGATTGTTAATTAGGATAGCCTTGGCATCCGGATGTTCCTTAATAGCTTGCGCCACACGATCATTTTCAAGCCCCAAAGCAATACCGATTTTAGGATCCACACTCATCTCTATATAGATGGGAATAGCTCCGCATAAAACGAGTGCATTAATAGCCGATTTATGGACATTTCGAGGAAGGATGATTTTATCACCGGATTTACAGGTGGAAAGAATCATGGTTTGCACGGATGAGGTTGTCCCGCCAATCATTAAAAAGGCATGAGCAGCACCAAATGCTTCTGCTGCTAGTTCTTCTGCATCTCTGATAATCGAAATTGGATGTCCTAGATTATCCAAAGGTTTCATAGAATTGACATCGATCCCAACGCATTTTTCCCCTAAAAGTTCTACTAATTCTGGGTTACCACGCCCACGCTTATGACCTGGTACATCGAAAGGAACAATTCTTTTTTTTCGTAACTTGACCAGTCCCTCATAAATTGGAGCTTGGTTTTGATTTAACATTATAGAGACATACTCCTTTATCATAGTTTTTTTCACCTTGTGTAAGGCTCTAAAGGATACTTATGAAAAAAGAGCAGGTTGACACCTGCTCTACAATCTACTGACGCGTTTATGTTTGTTTCTTTTGAGTATGTCTGTTCCTGATGTTTCCTAACTCTCTAGTAGCAAATATTACGTACTTTATTGATCGTTTCACAAGATGACGTGTGCTTTCACCACACTAACAAATCTATACGAATTAGGACAAATGTCCTAACATCAACTTATAAAAGTAGGCTTTTAACCCTATCAATAATGTGGCTTTTCAACCACGCTTCGGCATTCAACCCTGCCTGTCCGTAGGCATTTTTTACTCGGGTTTATATTTACTAGAAAACATCTTCTCATTTTCTAAGCTTTATAACTATATCATGTTTACACATATTTGTAAAGTATTTTGGGGAAACTTTATAAATTATTTACATTTTTGTTCGTATTTTTACTATACCTAAAAATTGAAAACTATTTCAAATTTGCCTTTAAATAATAAAATAGGAACTAAGTTTAGTAGCTCCTATTTTTCATATGATAATTTAATAGATGATAAAAGTATACTAAGATAAAATGTTCCGATTTTCATACTCTTAAATTAAATTAATGATTAGTCGTTAAAATTCCAAAGAAATTTATGTTAATGTGCTTGTATCGTTAAAAATTAATCCGCATCAACCCAAATCTGGTATTTTTGACAGTGGAGGCATCTGAAAAGATAGCCGCAAAGAGATCCATCCTTAACCAAGTATTTTTCAATATCTTGATATTCTTCACGCGCTTCATAGTCTGCCAAGACTTGCTCAGCGATTCCCATGTCCTTCAATTCTCGAGTTCCAACTGTACCCAAGTAAGCACAATAATCTTGGCAACAAGAAAGCCAATATTCTCCTTGCCAACTAGAGTAACCTGGGGTCTGACAAAAAAGTAGATGATTCTTTTCTGGATCCAATTCACCCTGCCACTCGGCATCTTGGATAAATTCCGCATCAAATTTTTTGGCCGCTTGACCGTTTGCGATACAAAATGGGCAAAGGTATTCTATATCCTCGATACTATAAGGTATAAGTGCATAATAAACATTGCTTTCTTTCCCACAAGATGGACAAACCTTAGCTTCTCCTTCAACAAATGAACCTGTAGCTAAGGGATCTGGATGATAGAAAAAATGGGGTAAGTCTTTTAACAAGTCCTGTCTTTGCTTCTTCTCTTCTTTTGTTAGGGGACGATGAAGGGCAAAACGATCGCCATGACTCTGACTCATTTCTTGTAAACAGCTCAGTTTCTTTATCTGTTTTCGATCAGGTTTGTCTAAGATTTCAGTAAATAAGCTATAGGCACTAGTGTAGAGACCCAATTGGTCATAGAGGTCAACTAAGACTTTTTTAGCTTCTAAATCCTCAGACTTAGCTAATTCATCAGCCAAATCATAAAGGGCTACAACACTTGAAGGCTTTCCATCTTTAGCATGGTATTCCCTTGTCCGAGTGATATATTCTTGTAAATATGGATTCATCTGACCACCTTCCTAATGGATGACATAAAATCTTAACAAATGGTAACAAGGACAATACCATTTAAATCTAATATTGCTTTATATAAATCTTTCATTTCATCACCTGATTTTAACCTCTCATTGTCAGACAGTTAGTAAATTTCATACACAAGCTCTCTATCAGCTTGAAAATATTTGTCGAATTTCACTAAAAGATAAAGGGATCCAGCTGGAGAAACACCGGCATCATAACCTAGAGAAAATTCGCCATAAGAACCACTTTTATCCAAGATTAACTCCCTTAATTCCAGTTCTGTAACTGCTTTATCAGGCCAATTATCATGGATAACCTTTTGAGCTTTTTTATCAAGGTGTTCCAAGTTTCTATATAAACTAGTCATCAAATCATCTGATAATAAGAGTAAATCCTGTTCACAGTAACCTGTAAAATAAATATTTATGTCTTTATTTAGATATCGCCCTAGAAAATAGATCCCCGAATCATGTTTTTCCCAGTTTATTCCCTTCCATAATGCCAATAAATCTTCTTTGTTCATTTATTACCTCAAGCAGTTATATTCTTTTAGGAATGTTTAATAAACTTTCTAACAAATAGTAACTAAGACATTTCCATTGAGCTCCAAAATCTTTTTGTAAAACTCTTTCATATTTACAAAGCAGGTTAAAATGTCATCCTTGATTTCTTCCTCTTCCTCAAGATAATCCCAAATATCAGGATACAAGTCGGCTTTCTTACAGGCTTCCATACTAAAGTCTGCCATGGCTCTGTCCATGTCAAAACTTTCTAAAGCTTCTACGATCTCAGCTATCTTGTTTTTTTCAATATAGGCGAGATATTCAGATACATCCTCTAGAGGAGTCACCCCTAAAACAGCTTCTCTCAAGGGATTGTCATCCAAAAATTCTGAACTACTAAATCCTGTCAAGACAAAGAGAAGAGCATCCCACATTTTATCGATATCCAGAAAAATTTCATATTCTTCTGCATAATCCTCCGCCAAGTCCAGCAAGTCATTTTCCTCATTAGAAAGTAGCTTTATTTGTTTTAATTTATCGTCTGGTAAATATTGATAATTGGCAATCATTCCCATGATTTTTCTCCTTTGAATCTTTTAGGATAATACTGATGTTTTTAGCTCTATTTCTATAGAAAATGCTATAATGGAGCTGAGAAATTGTTTTATTGAATGTTAAATAGGGGGAAATAGTCATGTTCACTAGTATTGTTTTGGGATTTTATGCTCTTTTCTTTCTATCCTTATCCTTTACCATTTATCTTTATATTAGACTTGTAGTTGCAGTCAGACAAGGGAAAGATGTCCCAAAATGGATCTATAAACTCGGCCATGCTGTTCAAGGAAGAATTCACGTTGACTATGAAGAAATCACTGATGCTAATGCCCTTAAAGAGATTCATTGGTTCTTGCTGATCTATTTAATCGTAAATCTACTCACATTGGCTGGATTCTACTATCATGGCAATAGCTTCCCGCAAGCAGTTTATGAATGTTTGAAAAAACAATTTTTCATCGTACTTGTTAGTATGGTTTTAAAAAGTATTGGTAAATTTGTTGTACTAACTATCAGAAAAAACTTTCATAACAGTCATGCCTATGCTTCAACCAACGCTTTTGTCGGGACAGCTTTTTTAACGAGTTATGTTTTTATGTTTTGCATGATGATGAGTGGCCTTCCAGCGCAACCTGTTCCAGTAACCATTAAAGATACCACTGTCATTGTCGGGGAGACCAAGGCTTCCGAACTTTTGGACCAAGGCTTTAGCTTTGAAGATAAAAGTCCAGAGACTTCCATCACAAATCCCAAGAACGACCACTTCTACTACGGTCAGCTTCTTGAAGTCAAGCGTGATGATCAGTCCTATGGCTTTATGAGCCTCACTCCCACAGGTAAAGATACAGATCAGCTCAAAAACTGCGTCATTACCTACTACAGAACACCTAAGGATAACAATCAACTAGAAGAAATTTCCATCAATCATGTCAAGCTAGCCAATCTCAAGCTTCAAGATTTTCAAACACGAAAGTTAATCGATATCTTTGAAGTCAATCCTGCTGATTATAATGTATCTGATAAGGATAACAACTTTATCCTAACCATTCAAACAGAAGACTACGACCTCTGGAAAAGGTACCGTATTGAATCCAAGTTCAATTCAGATGGTTCCCTAGATAGCTATGGTGTTAGAGCCCAGCACAGCATGTGGGAATGATTGACCATCTCCCCCTTTATCACATAAGCATTAAACTGGAAAAATATCGTCGACAAGTTTATAGGTTTCGATGAATCGAATGCCAGAGGAACCTTTATCTCTAGTGATTTCTTGATAAATATCTTCTAAATTTTGGGCAGGTGCCAGCATCCAAAGACTAAAAGGTCTGAGTTTCACCTGTCCAATTTTTTCAATATTTTCTAATAATTGCCCTAAATCTTTGTGATTGAACCAGCAGTCTGTAACGAGAGCAAACTTTGTATTTTCCATCTTACAGGAGATTTGACTGGTCAAAAAATCATCGATGGTGGGCTTTTTTGTCTGTAAGAGGCGCGTGCAAGCCAGATGATACTCAAGCTTTCTAGGACTCTGATCAACCATAGATACAAAGATAAGACCATACTGGTCTTTGAACTTAACAGCAAGGAGATCCCCTTCTACAAAGTAGGGTTTGCGTTTAGCTTTGGTCTTGAGGACCTTTAGAGGTCTAGGATTTTCAGTTTTCAACTGGATAGCAAGTTTATCCAAGACCTTTTGCCTTTGCTTCAAAGCCTTTGAATCTATTTCCAACCAAAATGGATCAGCCCCTTTTTTGATAAGCTCCAAGGTTTTATCTCTGATATCGTCTGTCAGGTGACCAATCTTCCACAGTGAGTAGGCAAGAGCAGTCCAATAAATTTCTGTAAAAAAGTCTGTTTGACAGTAATCTTTTTCTGCATCGAGGATATCCTTGATAATATCGGACACATGATCACCGTCTCTATAGCGACCGACTACTTCATTATAAATATCATAACCTTGATCACTGTCAATGATTTTAACGCCATCAATAGCCATACTAAACTCCTAATGCTCAATCGACACCTTATTGATAAATCTCAAAACTTATTTAATCTTATGCTTGTTCATTTTTTCTTGGAAAATATCTGTAAGAATTTGGCGCAATTCTTGGGCTTCTTTTTCAGGAAGTTGGCCTTCTTGTTCAGCTACAGCATACAACTCTGGATACTCTAGCGAGATTCTCTTAACAGTACGAGTAATGGCATGTTTTCTAACAAAAAATGGAATCCGTTTAATCATATCCTGAGGGATTAAGGCGATAATCTTATCGGCTGTTTCCTTATCGTTCAGCTTAGAGAAAGTTAGTCCCTTTTTAATCATTTCTTGTTCTTTTTCTGTAAAATCTTGTAATTCCATATGTCTACTCCTCATCTTCTGTCACTTCCCAAACTTCAGCTTGGTAAGGTTCTCCATCTTCATCGTATCGATTGATATAACCAATAAACCTCTCATTTTTTCTTGGTCTCTGCTGATTTCCTTTGATAACCCAAACAGCCCATACTCCGACTAGGACAAAAATTATGAATGTCAGTACTTCTTCCAATTCAGTGCCTTCCTTTAAAATTGAACCCACTTATCATTATCCATAATAAATGGTTTAGCTAGACCTTCACCTGTATAGTTTTCATATTTTGTATTTAAATATTTGTAGCAATCTTCCTTGGTCGCAAATTTGATGGCTTGATAAGGCTCCTCAAAGGTTAACTTTTCGACAAAGAGATAGCCGTCCTCACTTGGTACAAGTATCCCGACATGGCCAATAAAGAGGGAATGACCATCCAAGTCATCATGAACTACAACAGATAGCATTCTTGCATTTTCATTAAACTTAAATTGAGAGAGGAAGTTTTCCATCTTCGCTGCATGAACCTTAACATCTGTCGTTGCATCGGTCTTGACTCTTGAAAATAAGATATCAAAGGCGTCCTTATCTTCTGTACCAAAGACCTTTCCTTTATCAATGGCGTCATTATCGACAAATAAGAGGGAATCATCTTTCTCTAACTTAGGAATTTCGATGGAATTTTTTAATAAACAATAACTGTTAATACGACAGTTGGTACCGACAAAATCACCTTTTTTCGGTGTCCAAAGATTGGTAATTTTTTCTACATCATAGTCTGTTTTGGTGAATGTAGAAAAATCTCCAGTTAGGCCAACTGAACCGACAGTCGCGTTGTAATCATTGACAAGGTTGAAAAATGCATCGACACTGTCTTTATCCAAATGCGCAGCCAAGGCTTTCCGAACTTCTTCTTCGCTGGGCTTACTGTTCATATTACTATAAGTAGCTTTCCAGGAAACCTGATTTGATTGTGATTGACTGACTGAATTTTCCGTAGTAGCTTCGCTTGTCTTTTGACTTTGACTACAAGCCACTATGGTCAAAAGAAGCGTCGAGCAAAGACCAATAGTCGCTAATCTTTTATATTTCATAGGCGTTTCTTTCTTAAATAAAATTGTTGTTAAGAGTGAAATTCATTATTCTTTCGGTTGAGAATAGACCTCGATATGCTGACCTAGCACCTTGATTTCTACTGGTAAGTTATCGGATTTGTCACCATCAACATCCGTTTCTAATTCACTATCTGAAAAGATTTTGATATGACGAGCTTTCATATACTCGATGTTATCATTTACAACAACATCTCCTTTTAATAAGTCAGGGATGACTGACAATTTGGTAAGAATAGATGCATCTTTTAAAATCAAAATATTAGCATAACCATCCTTGTCTTCATCAAAGATCTTTTTGTCAGCGAAATAATTGGTGAGGAGAACTAAAACATGACTGGCTGGTCCAATGTAATTTCCATTTTCAGTCTCAACTGTAATGTTAAATGCTTGATCTGTAACCATAGACTTCATAGTATTAATCGCGTAGGCTAGCATACCAAACTTTGTTTTATCTTCTATGCCAACATTATGAATGGCTTCTGGTAATGAACCAATACTGAAAATATAGCCAAAATAGTTTCCATTTGATTTTCCGATATCAATCTTGTTGGTAGAACTAAAATCAAGCTCGTCAATGGCACCATCAATATCTTGATTGATTTCTAATAGTTTGGTGATAAGATTTCCAGTTCCTCCTGGAATAATCGCAAGTTTAGGAATATAATCTTTCTCAGCAATACCAGAGATTACTTCATTAACAGTACCATCTCCACCAAAAACAAGAACAGCATCATAATGCTCTCGAGAAGCTTCTTCTGCAAAGTTTGTTGCGTCTTGCGCTTTTTCCGTAATTTTAATCTCCACATGTTCAAAGTGGTCTCTAGCTTTATTTTCCAGTTTCACCTTATAATCCAGGGCTTTTTCACCACCAGAGGTTGGATTAATGATTACCATAATTTTATTCATCTATCGTTCTCCTTAAACATTTTAAAAACAATCAAAGCAAGTAAGAAACTCTTTCTTCATTCACTTTTTTGGTGCTGTATTAGACTGATAGATTTATATTGAGTAAAAACTATACATATAGAACTATCTAAATTTATTGTACTTGATTCTAGTTTATTTAGCAAGTTTACAAGATCTAGCATTGAAAAACCAACCGACATTTCTGTTCGATTGGTTTGTATCTTTATGAATAGTCTATAATCTTAACTATGTAAAAACTCATTAGCTTTTTTAACAATATACAACTCTTGATCTTCTTGAACTAGCTTCCTAAATAATTCATTAGATCTATTTACATATCCTTTTAATTTAGCATTTAAAGCCTGATAGTAACTAATTTCAAGTTTTTGATACTTAAATTCATTCTCCAAGTCTTCAAAATAATCATTACTTTTATGAGCAATCGTTAAATCATGAAGAGCATAACTCGTATTTTTAGTCTTGTCAGCTAGCATAGGATCAGTAATAGTCAGATCGTTTAGCATATCATCAAGCTCTTCTCTATTCAAATCAGGTCGAGAAAGAATAGTAGATCGAATGAGATAACTTTCTAACAAATCTCTATATTTTGGTTTTAGTTTCGTATTAGCTAGTGTTTCCGTTGCTTCTTTAATAGCACCATCGAAATCCCCAGTCATATATAAATAAGATACGGACGTTAAGGAAGCATCCATCTGCATGATTGGTCTATTTGATTGTTTATGATATTCAATATACTGTCTCCAAGATGGTAAATCCAGGTCCGTATGTAAAAGTTTAGTTCCAGCTCCTATATAGCTTTTTTTAATAAATAGCATAATAAGAAACAGGAGAACGTTCACTAATAAAATAAGCAATATTTGAAAAGTGGTATCTCTCACCATCCAAGCTACAAAGAGAATACAAATAATAGCCAAAACAATGGCAACATATCTATAAAGGACATATTTTTTTCGTAATGCTTTATAATCCATTTTGCTTTATCCTGTTTTTTCTTCACGTAATTAAAATTATGTTTCAACCTATAACATTTATAGTTAAAGAGCTATTTGTTAGAATTTTGATGGTATCTTTTTTCTTACAAGAAATCTACTCTTTCCATCTTCTGTTTCAAAGCCGTGTGGCACTGACGTATCAATTTCAACGATGATTCCTAAATCACGGACTACTCCAAAAGCAATAACTTTTTCAACAGGAAGACTCCTAACTTCCACTTCTTCAAATCCAAACACTGGAAGCTTGTCAACGAAAGCATGCTCCACTCCGTTCGCATCTGTCAGAATCGCCTTGCACCAATCTGGGAACTGATTAAGGTCGAATGCTTCTACGATAGTTACTTTACATTCAACCATCTCATTCTCCTTGCAAGGACTCTTCAAGCGCTTCTTTCGCATATCCCTCTACATCTTCAATCTCTATAAACGATGGACCTAGGTGACATAAGAAATGCCAATCTTCAGCGCCTTTTTCTCTGTAGAGAATCGCTTCGCCGTCTTCACTTCCGAAAAAGCTTCTATCGACTTCATACCCTTTGCTTTCTAAGAATTCTTTTGTCTTGCAGAAATTTGCTTCTCTGGCTTCGACATAGGCTTTCACTTCATCGTTGTTAACGACATACGCGTCGATTTTTGAATAACCTTCGATTACTTTATCATTTTTAACAGATAGATTCGAAATCTCTTTCCAAATAATGTCCACATTTTCCTCAGAATTAAACGAAAACATAGATAAAGGGACAATATTTCCATTGAATACAATTTCCATATAATCCGGCAAGTGTTTTGGGTTCACAAACTCCACTTCAAACCCATCTTCGTTTTCTAAAGTATACCCTGGGATTTGAGCTACAAAGGCTCTTCCCTCTTTTAAAGAATCAAACGCGACTAAATCTTTAGAATAATCATTTTGATACATTTCCAATATAACCATCGAGAACCCTCCTAGCTTGTTTTTTTAATTATGCTCTCCAAATCACACTTTTCTACACTCACGTATTCGACTTCTTTTGTTCCTTCATTGTAATGATAGCATCTAAAAATCAATTGATTACCTGTATGAAACAGCGTGTCTATCCCAGAGTAGTCTCCTTGGCATATATCTAGTACCATTTCATCAACAAGCTCTAATGTCTTTAAACGAAACACAAACCATCTTTCTTCTGTTGTAGAGAATACACCATAAGAATTGTTTATCTTCCATACGTTTGATAACCCGTCATTTTCAAAAACAGGAAATTGTTGGCTAGACTTTATTTGAAAACCATGATTCGATATTTTATAAAATTCAGTTGTGTAAAAATTTACCAACAACGAACTATCATCGTCAATCGTAAAAACATACGCTAAATTTCGTGGAAATTTATGTCTCATACTTAGCTCATGATTAGAAAATTCAAGGCAAAAGTCCTGCGATCCATTCTGGCCCGCTGTCAATGAAACGATGATTATATTATCAGAAAAGTTGTTAAAAGTTACCTCAGAATCAAGAAAATTATCTTCAAAATCTAAATAGGAACTTTGAAGATTCTTTTCGTCTCTCACTTCAATCCGAATTTCATGTCTACTTTTTCGATAAGCAAACCAAGTTAAGTTATTGGTCTGAGATTGATGGCTGCCGATTAAAGTGCCTTTTTTGGTTTCTATATTTTCAAAACTCTTATAGGATTGGTTATGATTGTCAATTAAACAATTTTCATTCACTTTTTTAAAACAGCTAAGTTTAATCACTTGTTATCACCCTCTAACTGAACCTGTGTATGAGCTAGTAAATCTCCTAGATGCCTTTTATCTTTTCTAAAAAATGCCATTGCCAGTAACAAAAGTGCAAGTAGGGTTGCTAAAGACGAAAGAATAATGGATATTAAATCAAAATCGCTATAGACTCCATGAATAGTTCCCATATGCCCTAATTGCCAAGGTAAAAATTTGATGAGATTTCTAATAAAGCTAGCCTGAATTGTTTTTTTCTGATAGACCAAACGAAGCCCTGCTTTTGATTTCCCAAAACTTCCATTTTTTGAATAATCCGAAAATGTGAAATAAAGCATGATTGGTAGGACACTGATAAAAAATGTAAGAGTCTGCGCCTGAAATTCTGTTTGCATTGGCACACCATTAAAAACAAAGTAGTAATAAGTTATAGCGCAAAGAAACAGAATACCCAAGTAAGTTATGATTAAAAGATAATCAAATAGTAGTTCAGTCATTCTTTTTTTAACCGAAATAGGATTAATTTCCAAAATCTCCATTATTTTATCCTCCTGTCTAAGCTCGTAAAAGCAGTGATGCCTCATCAAATAGAAAACTCTCTATCAAATCCTCTAAATAGCCAATCATTACTTTCAAAAATATATGTCCAGTACTAAAATTTAAAATCCTTTTACTTACTAATTCTATTACTTGCTAATATTGTATAGATTAAATAAGCAATAAAAATAACATAGCAGCCAGTCTTACAACTTACTACTTTTCATATGATAATTTACAAATGTCTTTCCAACCACTCGATCTTTTTAAAATCCTTATTGTTATTGTGATCATTTCGATAGGAGTCTTGAGAAGAAGCTTTGTAAATACTTAGATACTGCTCCAGACTTGGAAGACAAAAAGTGATGTCTTCAATGTGAATAAGCTCTATATCCGATTCCGAAACTCCTGCAAAATCAGGTAAGGAATCGATACTTCCAAATTCAACACTCACTCTATCCTTTTGGAATTCATGCTCATGAATATCTATTAAGACGTAGCCTAAGTCTTTCATCACTTTCATTATCTTGTCCCAGTCATAAATTCTGAGATGATCAGGTGCTTCCCAACCTCTAGGATCACCAGGCACATGAATGTCAATGTCAGACGGCCCCCAATTTTCTTTCGTTCTATACTCCAATCCCAAAGAACCCATCAGTGTCGGTGTAATTCCGACTCGATTTAAATGGAAACAAATGGTTTTAAATTCTTCAAATAAGAGACTCATGTTTACTCTATACCTTTCATCTAAATATACGTTATTTCTAATTTATTACCTTGAACAAAATCATTTTCATTTTCTAGAGTATATCAAGTTATTTTAGATACAAATTCTTTTCCTTCTTTTAAGGACCCAAACGCGACTAAATCTTTAGAATAATCATTTTGATACAATTCCAATAGATACATCTTTCATTCTCCCAATATTTGAAAAACTAAACGATATTTTAAAGCAATTTACAATCAAATTATCTATCCTTAATATACACATTTATCATATAACAAAGATAATTAAGTTTGGTTTATCCAGGATCTACATCTATAGAAGTTATTTTGTAACCATCATTATCGTATAAAAATTCTAATTGTAAAGTTAAATCTACTAATTCAGATTCGGAGGTCATCTGATAATCAACAACAAAGCCAGTTTGATCATTAAATTCATAAACTTGTAGTTGAGAATACTCATAATTCGGATGGAAATTACATTCTACACCATATTCATCAATTTTATCAAAATCATTTAATTGTAATGAATCGTCAATATATTCAAGTAACTCTCTTACATCATCAACTTCTGAACCATCAACACAATCCATAATATCTCTATAATTATTTAGATGAATTGCTCTTAAAATCTTTTTAAGTACCTCAATTACTTTTTCTTCATTTTGGCATTTTTCTTTGTACTTAAAATCATCGAATATTCCCATGATAATACTTCCTTTTCTAAAATTTAAAACCCTTTTCTTTACTAATTCTATTACTTGCCAATATTGTATAAATTAAATAAGGAATAAAAATGATAATAAAAATAACATTAATTTTTAACACAAAATAAAGATTTAACAAATTTGCGAATGCATGAAATAATATACAGTATCCTACTGATTGGGTTTGACGGTAAAGAAGCCCTAAAACAAAACTTAAAAATAATGTATATATAAAAAATAAAATAAAAGGAAATCCTTGATGACTTTCTCCAACTATAAACCATAAAGGCAGATGCCATATTCCCCAAATTGATCCTACAATCAAATTAGATTGCCAATAGGTATATTTTTTATCAAGTAATGGCTGTAATATTCCTCTCCATCCTAATTCTTCGTGACCACCACCAAAAAAAATTAGTTGTATAAAGAATAATGGCATCAGATAAATGGATACTCCATTTAATTCTAAGGAAGATACAGAAAATAGTATCAAAATTACTAACAAATGAATAATGAAATAAATACTACTATTTTCTTTCTTACTAAATAGAAAATGTTGAAATTTTATATTATTCCTTTTCAAATAAAAGCCACTTGCAATAGCTGGACCAAGTGCACCTACTATATGTAACATTCTCCCTATAATCGTTTCTAATCCCAAAATATGAGATTGCGTAATTATGGCGAGAAGCCCCCAAGCTATATAAGTAATTCCAAATGTAATATAAAGATAATTTTTTAAATTCCTTTTATCAATTTCTATCATTCTATCTTCCTTATTTTGATTATTCTATATATAATATTTTCTGCTTCTTAGTTGCTCTCGATTATAACTACCTATATTCTATCACAAAAATGCAAAAAAAGCCTTACATTCAAGGCTTTTCAGTATCCCTTTTGTTAGAAGGTTTTTACGCATTTACCAGCAAAGCTACACACTCAACATGGTGAGTCTGCGGAAAAAGATCCACCGGCTGGATTTTCTTCAATTCGTAGCCCAACTCTTGATAGAGTTTAATATCACGCGCCATGGTGGCTACATTACAGGAGATATAGGCGATGCGGTCAGCCCCTGTTTGTGCGCTTGCTTTGATCAAGCTTTCGGTCAAGCCCTTTCGTGGTGGGTCGACTAGGATAGCAGTTGGCTGGATGCCTTCCTTGAGCCAATTCTTCATGGCATTTTCAGCTGTATCGCAGACATAGTGGGCATTGGTGATACCGTTTAAACTAGCATTCTTCTGGCTATTCTCCACGGCTTCTGGTATGACTTCTACGCCATAAACTTCCTTAACGTATTTAGCGACTGATAGTCCAATAGTCCCAATTCCTGAGTAGGCGTCAATGACCACATCATCTTCACTTAACTCCGCAAAGTCAATAGCTGTCTGGTATAGCTTTTCTGCCATTTCGGTATTGACCTGGTAAAAGGCTGGTCCAGAGATTTGAAAATCATTGCCTAACATTTGGTCGGTAATATAGTCTTGACCATAGAGAGTGCGCCATTCTTTCCCGAAAATGGCATTGGTATTCTGGTCATTGATATTCTGCATAACAGACACAATTTCTGGAAATTGCTTGACAAGTTGTTCAATCAACTGTTCTACTCGGAAGACTTTTGGACGAGTTGTCACTAATATAACCATGATTTGTCCTGAATGGTGTCCACGACGCACAACAAGGTTACGAATTAAGCCTGACTGCTCCTTCTCATCATATGGTTTCAAATCATATCGACGGAGCAAATCTCGAAAAGTCACAATAACCTGATCTATGACTGGATCCTGAATATAAAAATCTTCAAGAGGCATAAGATCATGAGAATTCTTACGGAAGAAACCAGTCTCTAGAACATCATTAACGCGACGAATAGGAACCTGAGCCTTGTTACGATACTTGACAGGATTTTCCATACCAAGAGTATCAGCAACCTCTACATCCCTGATACCAGCAATCTTATAAAGACTGTCTTTCACTTGCTTGGTTTTAAACTTGAGTTGCTCTGGATAAGCTAGATGTCCCAAGTCAGCAATCCCAGAACGCAAGTAAGCCAAATCTAAGTCTTGATTACGATGTGCAGATTGTGTCAGGTACTCCTCGACCTTACCAAAGCCAATTTTTTTATTGACTTTAAGTACTCTCATGAGGATTTTCTCAGTCGGTAGAGCATTCTCTACAAAAAAGACCAATCCATCAACCTTGGCAACACCTGCTCCTTCATGGGTCAAATCGACAATCTCAACTTCTACAATATCATTTTTCTTTAACATATTTTTCACTTTCTATAAGCCGACAAAAAAAGACGGCAACAATCCTGTTACCATCTATTATACCATGAATTGACCTAAGCACCAAAACTCTTGAAGAAATCAAGGATAGCTTGCCAAATAGAGCTGAGGATATTGCCACCGTCTTGAATAGCTTTATTTGCATCAAAGTTTAGGTCGATATTGCTGAAACTGTCACCTGCTTGCGCAACAATGCTTTGTTTCAAATCTTTTAGAGTCTTTGTAAAGTCTTCGTTATTAAGAATATCGCTCTTTGAAAGATTGAAAGCAAAGTTGATGATGACATTGATCTGATTTCCTGTTATAACCTGATCTAGCTTATAATTTTTTAATGTATCTTCGACAATCTTACGAACATCATCCTCAGTAAGTTCACCCTTAGACTCTTTAGCTTTAGCAATAGCAGACTTGATATCAGCAAGGGCTACATTGAGTTTATTGGCATCATAGCCAGATTTGTCCTTGTTTTCATCATTGATGTCCGATAAGGCTTTTAACTCCTCCTGAGCCAAGTTTTTATTTTCTTGAGGTAATTGAACACCATTAGACTCAAGGGAATAGTAAATACCTGCTAAGGCACTTTCACCAGTAACTGGAATTGGTGCCGCAACAGTGATACGCGCGTGCTCGACACCTAAGGTAACAGCCGCATTACGGTACATATCTTGCGTTACTTTAGTGATATTTTCAGGTGTCTCAATCTTGACCTCAAGTGGTGATTTTTCTCCTAATTTTTGAATTTTTGCAGACGAATAAAGCTGTAGACTTGAATCATTTGCAACATTCATAATCTTTGAGTAGACATCCGGTGTCATAGTTTTCAACTGTTTTGTATCTTTAGAGGCATCGTAGCCAAGTTTTTTAAGTGTTTGATTTTTTTGATCTTCTGTTAGTGAAGAACCCAAGACATACTCAGGTTGAACATAGGTTTCATCAATTACTTTTTGAACATCAGTTGCTGCATAAACGTTTTGCAATGTTGCAACCGCCAAAAGAACAGCAGCGCTCGTCAGAAAGAATTTCTTTCGCATGAGACGTTCCTCCTTTTCCTCTCTAGCATATTAAAGTATTCTTAAAGAAAACTTATAAAAGCACCTAGAAATTCTAGATGCTTAAAATAGATTAAAAATTTTCATGATATAGAGATTTAGCTGAACCTGTCTAGAGTAATAATAGTTTCCCCCATCCACATAAAGTTCTCCACCTTGAAAAATAGAAATAGGATTGATGTAGCGATAGGTTTTCCCTGTTGTATTACCTAATGTCGGCGCAACTGTATCTCTAGAATATTGTTTAGCTAGAGCAATCGTATTCTTTTTCCCATTTTGGGCGATAAAATCAATATAAGCAGGTCCAAAGTTATAAGCCTGTATAGCTGTCCAGACATCCACTCCTTTTTCTTGAGCTAGATATAGATTTTCTGTCAAGGTTTGAACTCCTTGACGAATACTACTTGCGTTATCGTTTATGGTATCAGTGGAGCCGCTAGCAGATTCACTTGACTGCATCACGTCTCCTTCTTTACCCTTGGTTTCTGTATAGATCATGGCGAGCACAAGCTCTTCGTTTGCTGGTGTATCTCTTTCATTCAAGATCTCACGTACCATGGGTTGGTAAGTCATGACTTGTTTGACATCCTGACGAATCAGATAAGCTTTATATCCAGCGAAAAGGAAGACTGCTAGTACCAGCATTCTTCGTATAAATTTAAACATTATTTACTTTGTATATCCTCGATATTTTTGATTAAGATAGAGTATGTTCCATTGTCGTTTTGAATAAATTCAACCGACTCAGCATCTTGATAAATACTATTTGGCACAATTAATTCAATCCCATTTGATAGAGAAAGTTTTTGGTTTTCAAAGCGTTTCAGTTGACGACTAGCATCTATTTCATCAAATTGCACAGGTTCCGGTACTACTTCTTTCACTTGATCAACAAAGCTTAAACGAGCCGTCAGATTGTTATCAAATAAATCGTTAGCTAATTTTTCAGGAGAAAGTTCATTATTTTCTTCTAGATGATTGAAAATTGCAGACTTGACCTTAGATTGAAATTGGAAATCATCTGAGTTAAAAGTTTCGGCAATCTTTTGAGCTGTTTTTTCTAGTTCCTTGATAGATTTCTTTGGAGAAATTTTAGGATTTACAGCTAGGAGATTTTCTGAAAAATAATTGAGAAAAGTCCCGTTGTACTTAATACGCTTTTCAATGAGATGATACTTGCGAGTTTTTAGATTTACGACTAAAGCTTCATCTGCACCTGTTCCAAATCCAGGTAAGTTATTTTGAGTTAGTTTGATTGGATTGTCCACTTCACCACCTAGGTGAGTCAAAGTTTCCCGTAAGGCAATCCGTAGAAAAGCAAAGTGCTCTACTCCTTCTTTAGAAAACTGCACAAAAATCAAGTCATTGGTCTTGAGATTTTCAGAAATGCCGAACTCTTCTTTCCAGAGATTTGCTAGCGTCACCGATGTCTCCAGTAAATCGTCTGTAATGTGATTGAAGAAGGGATTTTCTTCTTCGAAAATCCCTGTCTTAGCTTCATCAGAATACACACGCTCAACTTTTTTACGTAAGTATTCCTCGATTTTTGGAGTGATATTGAGAAACTTATCCGCTAGTAACAACTCCGTGTCATCAGGGCTGAATTGATGGATAATAGCTTTCTTAATATAAATGTCCATAAAAGTATTAGTCCTCGTATAATGGGAATGCGTCTGTCAATGCTTTGACTTCGCTTCTGACTTCTTCTAAGACAGCTTCATTTTCTGCATTCTTAAGGGTTTTGATAATGAGTTCAGCCACTTTACGGCTTTCTTCTTCACCAAAACCACGTGCAGTTATTGCGGCTGCTCCGATACGAATTCCACTTGTCTTAAATGGTGACAGTGTTTCGTAAGGGATTGAGTTTTTATTTAGGGTAATATTAACTTCGTCCAACAAATTTTGAGCTACTTTTCCGTTCTCTACTACCTTAGTCACATCAACAAGGAAGAGGTGATTTTCAGTACCACCAGAGATAATGCGGAAATCAGGATCTTGCAAGAATACCTCCGCCATGGCTTTGCTGTTCTTGATAACATTGGCAGCATATTCTTTGAAGGCTGGATCCAATACTTCTTTGAATGAAACAGCCTTAGCTGCAATAACATGCTCTAATGGTCCACCTTGAATACCAGGGAAAATAGCAGAATTGATTCTTTTAGCAAGATCTTCGTCATTAGTCAAAATCAAACCACCACGTGGGCCACGAAGTGTTTTGTGGGTCGTTGTCGTTGTGATATGTGCGTATGGTACTGGACTTGGATGAAGACCAGCTGCAACCAAACCAGCAATATGAGCCATATCTACCATAAGTTTTGCACCTACAGCATCAGCGATTTCGCGGAATTTTGAGAAATCAATGATTTGAGAGTAGGCTGAAGCACCAGCTACAATTAGTTTTGGTTTTACTTCTTGGGCTTGTTTCAGGATAGCATCGAAATCCAAGAGTTCTGTTTCAGGATCAACGCTATATGAAACGAAGTTGTAGGTTTGACCTGAGAAGCTGACAGGAGCTCCGTGGGTCAAGTGACCACCTGCCGCCAAATCCATTCCCATTACAGTGTCACCAGGCTCAATCAAAGCCATATAGGCTGCACAGTTAGCTTGACTTCCTGAGTGGGGTTGTACATTGGCAAACTTAGCACCAAAAATTTCTTTTGCACGTTCAATAGCTAAAGTTTCGATAACATCTACTACATCCGTACCACCGTAATAACGACGTCCTGGATATCCTTCAGCATATTTATTGGTTAAGATAGAACCTTGTGCTGCCATTACAGCCTTAGTTACAACGTTTTCGGAAGCAATCAACTCAATATTGTTTTGTTGACGTTCCTCTTCTTTAGCAATAGCATCCCAAAGATCCGCGTCATAAGCTTTAAAATCATCTTTGTCAAAAATCATAGGTCTTCTCCTTTTAATAATTTAATAAATCGTTTCTGCACTTTATCACAAGTATAACCTACTCTTTCATAAAATGCATGAGCACCAAGACGATGGTCTGCAGAGTTTAATCGAATAAACTCATAACCGCGTCTTTTTGTTTCTTTCTCCAACCCTTCAAGTAAATCTCTACCAAAACCTCTACCCTGGCTTTGCGGCAACACTGCCAAGGCTAAGATATTGAATCCTGCTTTAGAATAGAGAGACTCATAAACCTCAGCGTGAATATAACCAACCAATTCATGACTAGTATCATCCTCATAACCAAGTAGGAAGTGATGGGAGTCTTGAGACAGTTTGGCTAGTTGACTAGCTGTTTCCTCTGGACTAAAAGTATAACCTAAAGCTTCTTTGTTAATGACACAAATCGCTTCAACATCAACTGCTTTTAAATCACGTAGCATCTTATACCTCCTCAAAAGAGATTTCGGGAATCTTGGCAAGAATGTCTTCTTGAGTGATAGTACCTAGACGTAAAATTTTTACCTTTTCTCCGGACAAATCTATAATAGTCGAATCCTGACCTGTTAAAAAACCATCGTCTTCAAGTCCCAAGACCTCTTGGTCAAAGTCTTCTATAATCTTCTTAAAGTTCACTCCGCTCTTACATCCTGAGATATTTGCAGATGGGCCGATTAGGGGACCAAACTCACGAATCAAATCCAGAGTTACAGGATGGCTTGGCATTCGGAATCCAACTGTGGGTAAACCTGAGTTAACCCAGTAGGGTACTTTGTCATTAGCTTCTAAGATAATGGTCAGAGGCCCTGGTAAAAATGTTTCTACAAGTTTCTTTAGATAGACCGGTTGATGTTTAGAAAAGTACAAAATCTCATCCAGCGAAGCGACATTGAGATTAAGTGCCTTATCTCTAGGACGACCTTTGAGCTGATAGACATGATTAACAGCCTTCTCATCTAATGCTTTTGCAAAAAGACCATAAACTGTCTCTGTCGGTAAGACTACTGCACCACCATCTTTCAACTCATGCTTTATTCTATCTATCATCAATGACAACCATCCTATCTTGGCCAAATTGGTCCTTTAGTGTCCTCACTTGTTTTTTAGGAAAATTCTCCCTAAAAAGTGCTGGAACACTTTGTCCTTGCTTGTAGCCAATTTCAAGATAAATCTTACCACCATCAGTTAAATAATCTTTGGCTTCCTCCGCAATTTTACGGTAGATTGCAAGACCATCCTCGTCAGCAAAGAGTGCTAGATGCGGTTCAGAATGTAGTACATTTAAACCAACCTCTGACTCATCTCTACGAGAAATATAGGGTGGATTGGATACAATTATATCATATTTTGAAGAGATTTCGGAGAAACAATCAGATTTTATAAAAATTAAATCTCCAGAATTCTCTTTAGCATTTTCCTCTGCTATATCTAAGGCATCTTGTGAAATATCAGCAGCTGTAATTGTCCAATCAGGTCTACTTTTAGCTAGAGCAAGGGCTATAGCTCCGCTTCCTGTCCCAATATCCAATACCTTGAGATTTTTCTTTGGGTTCTCAGCTAGGATAAGCTCCACCAACTCTTCAGTCTCTGGACGGGGGATTAATACCCGTTCATCCACCTTTAACTCCATCCCAAAGAATTCAGCATGACCGATAATGTATTGGGCAGGTATATGGCTAACTAGCTTGATGAAAATGTCCTCTACAAATTTGTAATTTTCATCAGTGACCTCTTGCTGAAGAGCAAATATAAAGTCTGTAAAAGATAGATTTTTAAGACTACGATAGACAAAGGAGAGGCTTTCTGCTTCCTCTCCTTGTGCTATTAACTTTTCCTCAAAATCTTTAAATATTTGAGCTAATTTCATTATTTGTTTAATTCTTCTAATTTTTGCGTTTGGTCGTAAAGGACCAAGGCATCCACAACTTCATCTAGTTTACCAGACAAGATAGTATCAAGTTTTTGAAGGGTTAAGCCAATACGGTGGTCTGTTACACGATTTTGTGGAAAGTTATAAGTACGGATACGCTCTGAACGATCACCAGTACCGATTGTAGACTTACGCTCAGCATCTTGCTCATCTTGAGCAATCTGAGCAAAGTGGTCTGCCACACGCGCACGAATGATCTTCATAGCCTTCTCACGGTTTTTCTGCTGGGTACGTTCTTCCTGCATCTCCACCTTGATATTGGTTGGCAAGTGAACGATACGAACGGCAGTCGCAACCTTATTGACGTTCTGACCACCAGCACCTGATGCGTGGTAGATATCGATACGTAGGTCTTTTGGATCAATATCGTATTCCACTTCTTCGACTTCAGGCATGACAAGGACGGTAGCTGTAGATGTATGAACACGACCCTGGCTTTCTGTCACTGGAACACGTTGCACACGGTGGGCTCCAGACTCATACTTAAGTTTAGAGTATACAGACTGACCAGAAACCATAGCAACCACTTCTTTGAAACCACCAACACCGTTCATTGAAGCTTCCATAACTTCAAAGCGCCAGCCTTGGGCTTCAGCATATTTTTGGTACATAGTTAACAAATCGCCAGCAAAGAGGGCTGCTTCATCACCACCAGCTGCACCACGGATTTCTAGGATAATGTTCTTATCATCGTTTGGATCTTTTGGAAGAAGCAAGATTTTCAGTTTTTCTTCGTACTCTTCTTTTTCAGCCTTAGCGTCTTTTAATTCTTGCTTGGCCATTTCTTCCAAGTCAGTATCTCCGCCAGACTCTTTAATCATTTCTTCAGCATCAACGATGTTTTGAAGGACTTGTTTGTATTCACGGTAGGCTGTTACTGTGTCACGAGTTGAAGCTTCTTCTTTTGAAAGCTCCATGAAACGCTTGGTGTCAGAGACCACATCTGGGTCACTCAGCAATTCTCCCAATTCTTCATAACGGTCTTCTACAGCTTGTAGTTGATCATAGATGTTCATTCTTTCTCCTTATTTCTCAATTGTTAAATCGTATATGGCTACTACTTCGTTCTCAAATATTTCCCCAGTTTCTTTAAATCCATAACTGAGGTAACAATATCTTGCATGTTCATTTTCTGATTCATAAGACAACCAAAGTTTATTAGATAAACCTTCTGGCGCTGTCCGAACATAGTCTAGCACCTTATCCATAATTGGTTTAAAATAACCTTGATCTTGAAAATGCTTATCAATCATGAAACGAAATAGTAAATAATTTCCATTACTAATTCCGATTTTTTTATCATAAGCTAACATCACAAAACCTATGATTGCATCATTATCGTAAACTGCCAATGGAGCTACAAAATCTCCATTTTTTGTGTAGACATATGCTTCAGCTAAACTAATTGCGTTGGTAGCAATAAATTGTTTTTGATATTCCTTAACATCCAAATTCAGAACATCAAAATAATTTTTCATTGTAACATCTCTTAGTTCAATTGTCATAGTCTTGTTCCTTTTTAGATGTTATCAATGGGGCAAAATAATGTTTACGACATACCGAGATATAGGTTTCATTACCGCCTATTTGGATTTGTTCTCCTTCATAAGTAGGCTTTCCATCTAGCGTACGAAGTACCATGGTCGCCTTTTTCTTACAATACTGACAGATGGTTTTAATCTCATCAATCTTGTCTGCTAGTAACAATAGATGTCTAGATCCCTCAAAAAGTTCATTACGAAAGTCGTTCTTTAAACCAAATGCCATAACAGGTATGTCTAACTCATCGACAACACGCGCTAGGTCATAAACATGGTGACGCTTTAAAAATTGGGCTTCATCGACAAGAACACAGTAGGGCTTTTCAGGTAAGTCTCGAATAAATCCAAAAATATCCGTAGTATCATCGATAGCAACTGCTGGTCTTTTCATCCCAATCCGACTTGAAACATAGCCAACACCATCACGTGTATCCAGAGCTGAAGTCATGATGACAACACTTTTGCCTTGCTCCTCATAGTTATAGGCTACTTTAAGAATCTCAATGGTCTTTCCTGAATTCATAGTCCCATAACGATAATACAACTGTGCCATGCTTCTATTTCACGTCCATTTCTAATTTTTTTCTACATTCTAGTATATCATATTTTCTCAGAGCTTTAAATGGCAAAATGTGGTAAAATAAAAGAAATCATATAGCGAGTGGAGGGAACTATTATGCCATTTGTACGCATCGATTTATTTGAAGGACGCACGCTAGAGCAAAAGAAAGCCTTAGCTAAGGAAGTAACGGAAGCCGTGGTTCGTAACACTGGTGCACCACAATCTGCTGTCCATGTCATCATCAACGATATGCCTGAAGGAACTTACTTCCCGCAAGGGGAAATGCGCACTAAGTAAAGCTTAAGCAATCTGCTTAGGCTTTTCTTTATAAGTGGCATTCGTTGAATAAATAACTTTATTTTGTTACAATTTTAAGTGATATTTGTATATAAATTGTAAAAAGGAAATGAAATGATTACACGCGAATTTGATACCATTGCTGCAATCTCGACACCGCTTGGTGAAGGGGCTATTGGGATTGTTCGTTTAAGCGGAACAGATAGTTTTACTATCGCCCAGAAAATTTTTAAAGGCAAGGATTTGAGCAAGGTTGCTAGCCACACTCTAAACTACGGACACATCGTTGATCCTCAAACTGGTAAGGTTATGGACGAGGTCATGGTTGGGGCTATGAAGTCTCCGAAGACCTTTACTCGTGAGGATATTATAGAGATTAACACCCATGGAGGGATTGCCGTAACCAATGAAATTCTGCAATTAGCTATCCGTGAAGGTGCTCGTATGGCAGAACCTGGAGAATTTACCAAGCGTGCCTTCCTCAATGGCCGTGTAGACTTGACCCAAGCTGAAGCTGTCATGGATATCATCCGTGCTAAAACTGACAAGGCTATGAATATAGCAGTCAAACAACTTGATGGATCCCTGTCTGACCTCATTAACAATACTCGTCAGGAAATTCTCAATACCTTGGCTCAGGTTGAGGTTAATATCGATTACCCTGAGTATGACGATGTGGAAGAAGCTACTACTGCTGTTGTCCGTGAAAAGACTTTAGAGTTCGAACAGCTCTTGACCAATCTTCTAAAGACAGCACGCCGAGGTAAGATCCTCCGTGAGGGAATTTCCACGGCTATCATCGGGCGTCCAAATGTTGGTAAATCGAGTCTCCTCAACAACCTCCTGCGTGAAGATAAGGCCATTGTAACAGATATTGCAGGGACTACTCGTGACGTCATCGAGGAATACGTTAATATTAACGGTGTTCCACTGAAGTTGATTGATACTGCAGGTATTCGTGAAACAGATGATGTCGTGGAACAGATCGGGGTTGAACGCTCCAAAAAAGCCCTCAATGAAGCTGACTTAGTTCTACTAGTCCTAAACGCTAGCGAACCACTAACTATTCAAGATAGACAACTTCTTGAAATTAGCCAAGATACCAACCGTATTATTCTTCTTAACAAGACAGATTTACCAGAAGCGATTGAAACTCAGGAACTTCCTGAAGATGTCATCCGTATTTCAGTCCTTAAAAATCAAAACATTGACAAGATTGAAGAGCGAATCAACAACCTCTTCTTTGAAAATGCAGGACTAGTCGAGCAAGATGCTACTTACTTGTCTAATGCCCGTCATATTTCATTAATTGAAAAGGCAGTCGAAAGCTTACAAGCAGTTAATGAAGGACTTGAACTGGGAATGCCAGTTGATTTGCTTCAAGTTGATTTGACCCGCACCTGGGAAATTCTTGGGGAAATCACCGGTGATGCAGCGCCAGATGAGCTTATTACTCAGTTATTTAGTCAATTTTGTTTAGGAAAATAAAAAAATTATAAAAAGGAGTTATGATGAAATACCCTACATTACTAGAGCGTTTTTTAACTTATGTTAAGGTTAACACACGTTCAGATGAAAATTCTACTACTACACCAAGTACTCAAAGTCAAGTCGACTTTGCCACTAATGTTCTCATCCCAGAGATGAAGGGTGTCGGTTTGCAAAACGTCTACTATCTACCAAACGGTTTTGCGATTGGAACTCTTCCAGCTAACGACCCAAGTTTAACTCGTAAGATTGGCTTTATCTCCCACATGGATACGGCTGATTTTAATGCTGAAGGCGTTAATCCTCAGGTTATTGAAAACTATGACGGCGGAGTTATCAATCTAGGTAATTCTGGTTTCAAATTAGATCCTGCTGATTTCAAGAGTTTAGAGAGATATCCTGGCCAAACTTTAATTACTACAGATGGGACTACATTGCTCGGTGCCGATGACAAATCTGGTATCGCTGAAATCATGACCGCTATCGAATACTTAAACGCTCATCCTGAAATTGAGCACTGTGAAATTCGAGTTGGATTCGGACCAGATGAAGAAATCGGCGTTGGTGCCAATAAATTTGATGCAGAGGACTTCAATGTTGACTTCGCTTATACAGTTGACGGCGGACCTCTAGGAGAATTGCAATACGAAACCTTCTCAGCGGCCGGTGCTGAACTTCATTTCCAAGGTCGTAATGTGCACCCAGGTACTGCTAAGGGACAAATGGTTAACGCTCTTCAGTTGGCAATTGACTTCCACAATCAACTTCCAGCTGGTGACCGACCTGAATTGACTGAGGGTTACCAAGGTTTCTTCCATCTCATGGATATAACTGGTACTGTTGAGGAAGCGAGTGCTAGTTACATCATTCGTGACTTCGAAAAAGAAAACTTCGAAGCACGCAAAGCTGCCATGCAAGCTATTGCTGATAAGATGAATCAAGAACTTGGTAGCGATCGTGTAACCTTGACTTTGACAGACCAATACTACAACATGAAAGAAGTCATTGAAAAGGATATGACACCAGTAACCATTGCCAAAGCAGTTATGGAAGACCTTGGTATCACACCTATTATTGAACCAATTCGTGGTGGAACTGATGGATCAAAGATTTCCTTTATGGGAATTCCAACGCCAAATATCTTTGCTGGTGGTGAAAACATGCATGGTCGTTTTGAATATGTTAGTCTTCAAACCATGGAGCGTGCGGTTGATACTATTATTGGAATTGTAGCTTATAAAGACTAAAAAAAGACGAGGTAGCTTTGCTACTTCGTCTTTTTCTTATTCTGCTACTTTATCTGTTGATTCAAGATTTTGTTCGGTAGTCGTTTCCGTATTTGTTTCACTGCTTGTCTGCACTGAGCTAGCTTCTACTTGCCCATCAGTGCTTGTTTTACTTGATTCAACAGGTGTTTCTTGTCTTGATGTTGCTTTAGATCTAAGCTCTTGGTTCAATAAGAGAATTTCTTGAGCAACTACCAGAAGAGCCTGCTTATCCTTACTTGCTGCTGCTAGTTTATCAAACAGAGCATCTACTTTTTCAAAGTCAGCATCTGAACCATTATTCATCTCCAAATAAGAGTGAAGAGCAATTACACCGTTATAAAGCTGTTGATACAAAGCCAAAAGTTGTGGATCTTGTTCTTCTTCCTGACTTTCTTTCTGAATAGTCAGTGAAATACGTTTTAGAAGATCTTGAACTTGAGTATTTAATTCATCGAGGTCAGCATTATCTTTATCACTAGCAACCTTTAGATTCTTAAGTTCATCAGCAAGAGAAGCTTTTACACCGTCTTCCTTAACTTTACTAATCAATTCTTCAGCTTTTGTTAGCAACTCTTCTACTTGCCCTTTTAAGACATGGTTACTTTGTTCCTCAGGTTGAATATCATCAAACAAGCCTCTCAAGAACTCATAAACTGCAGTTTTTGCACTCTGACCATCAACTTTTTCAGTATCTAAGATTGTTTTAGAAGCCTTGCTTGCAACAGGCTCATTTTTAAGAGCTTCTTCTACTTCAAATTTTGTTTGATAGATTTCTGGGAAGAGTTTATTTAAATCTGTTGCCTTAAGGAAGGATTGTGACTGGTAAAGAGTCCACGTTAAGTTAGCAACTTTTTGGCGTAGAGTTTCATTTAATCGACCATCAGATAAATGTTGATAGAAATACTTGATGTACTCAACTGTTGTGACACCTGTTCGATCATTAAAATCTTGTAAAGCTTGAAGTTTAGCATCAATAGCATCTAATCCTGCTTCATCTTGTGCTAACTTACTTTCCTGCAATTGTACCAAGAGATCTTTCTTAGGAAGTCCATAAGCATCCGTATTTAAGGTATTAATCTTATTCACCAGAGCTTGGTATTTTTTATCTAATGGACTAGCTTCAGTAGGCTTCACACTTGAATCAATATGAATATACTGTTTGTCAAATTGATCAAGAGCTGCCAAATAACCTGCAGTAGAGTTGGTTGATAGCTTCTTCATATTCTCAGAGAATTGCCCCAAAGCAAGTTCAATCTGTCTCTGTACGCTTGGCTTGTCTTTATAGAGTTCTCGACTCTCTGCCAAAAGCTGTTCAACCTTATGCTCTACAGTATTTTCATCAAATGTGCCTGGTTGATAAGACGATTGTAGCGCTGGAATCTTATTCTTAAGAGCGACCTCGTAACCTTTTGTTTGAACTTTAATATAATGGTTATGATCTCCGTGAGGAATGACGAAACTTCCATTTTCAACTTGCAAACTATATGGTGAAACACCATCACGTATAGCAGTTGTATAAAGCTCGTTTAGGAAATCAAGTTCAGGGTCCCCGGTAACTAAAGGAATACGGACGTGTTCCTTACGGATTGCATAAGGATGAATGTGTGTTGGGTCATAGTCTTGATCAGGATTTCCAAATACAAAGAATCCATTTGAGATACGAATGGCTTCTAGCGGTACACCGTAGGTCTTAGCAATATACTCCATTTTTTCTTTGTCACTGGCCTCTCTAGAAAATGCTTCTACATCTTTTGCAAGAGGTTTAACAGACTCAGTTTTATGACTGTTTAAATGTTCTTGAGCAGCTTTAATCTGATCTTTTGTTAAATCTTTTTTAAAGAAATAGTGGTTGTGATCTCCATGAGAAACGACAAATCCTTTATCATCTTCACTTATCACTCGATCTGCTGCAAAGCCATGATCGTGTTCTTCCTCATGATGGTTTCCATGGTTATCATGATGGTGTTCTTCTGGTTTACTACTGTGGTTATCTGGGCTAGTTTCTGAATGTTTATTTCCGTACAAGTGATCTTGTGCTGCCTTGATTTGCTCAGGTGTCAAATCTTTCTTAAAGTAGTAATGATTGTGATCACCATGACTCATGATAAAACCTTCTGAATCTTCACTTATAATTCTATTTGCATCAAAACCATGATCGTGCTCTTCCTCATGATGGTTTCCATGGTTATCATGATGGTGTTCTTCTGGTTTACTACTGTGATTATCTGGGCTAGTTTCTGAATGTTTATTTCCGTACAAGTGATCTTGTGCTGCCTTGATTTGCTCAGGTGTCAAATCTTTCTTAAAGAAGTAATGATTGTGATCACCATGACTCATGATAAAGCCAGCTGCATCTTCGCTGATGACTCTATCCGCATCAAAGCCGTGATCATGGTCTTCACCATGATGGTGGTCATGCTCATCTTCATCATGGTCCTCATGACTTGGACTTGGTGTCACTGGTAACTTAGCTTTCAAATGATCTTGTGCTGCCTTGATTTGCTCAGGTGTCAAATCTTTCTTAAAGAAGTAATGATTGTGATCACCATGACTCATGACAAAACCTTCTGAATCTTCACTTATAATTCTATTTGCATCAAAACCATGATCGTGTTCCTCTTCTTCATGGTGAACATGTGGTAACGGATTATTTGGTGTAGAACTAGAAGGACTTTCTAAGCTTGGAGTGTTAGATTGTGCTTGATGATTGTTAAGAGATGATTTAGGGATATAGTGATAGTGGTCCCCATGTCGTACGATATAAGCATCGCCAGTATCTCTGACAATATCATTAGGGTTAAAGACATAACCATCATCTGCTGCAGAAACACCATTATTCGGTGTCAGTGACAAGGGTTGACTGAGAGCTGAACTATTGCGAGATAAATAAGCCTTTGCGGCAGCTAATTCACCCGCTGACAGATCACTCTTAGGAATATAATGGAAGTGTCCTCCGTGGGGAACGATATAAGCATCTCCTGTATCTTCAATGATATCAGAAGCGTTAAAAACATAACCGTCATCAGTTGTATAACGTCCTTGAGCTCTAGCTGCCACAATTTCCTTAGAATCATTTTTTTGGTCAGATGTATGCCCTTGTTTTTGTTTTTCAATTTGTTCTTTGGTACGAATATTTTCAGCTTGACTAGCATTTTTTAGGTAGACATAATATTTTCCATCAACTTTGATGATGTAACCACCTTTAATTTCGTTAACGATGTGTTCATCACGCAATTGATAACTTGGATCTTTTATGACTAGTTCTTCACTAAAAATCGCATCGAAAGGAACTTTACCATTATAGTAATGGAAATGGTCTCCGTGAGAAGTCACATATCCCTGATCAGTAATTTTCACAACAATTTGTTCGGCCTCAATGCCTTCCTTTTTGCTAACTTGATCAGGAGTCAAATTTTCGTTCTTTTTAGACTCATTGTTTTTCCCATCAACATAAGATACACGATTATCTTCCTTCTTCTCTGCTTCTTGGTGCTGATTTAAAACATAAGCACAAAAACTAAGCGCAATAACTACTGCTGATCCAGCTAAATATTTCTTTGTTTTATTCATAATTTCCTCATTTCAATTCTTCTGCTAGTATTGCAATATCCTCTTCTAAATTATCTAAATAAGACTTATCATTTTGTGGGTCTGCCTCTAAAGGATTGAGAGTTTTAAGACTCACACCTGTTGACTTGATAAGCGTTTCAGCTACTTTAGACGAAGCGTTGCTCTCTGTAAAAATAGTTTTAACTTTATAGGTCTTAACAAATTCTTGGATTTCACTCAGTTGTCTTGGGTTTGGTTCTTGATCAGGAGAAATACCAGCAATACCAAGTTGATTCAAGTCAAATCTCTTTGCTAAATAAGAAAAAGCAGTGTGTTGTGTCACAAACGTTCTTTGCTCCACTTTATCGAAGATAGGTTTATATTTATTTGTTAACTCATGAGCTTGATCAATAAACTTCTTAGCATTCGACTGATATATTTCTTTATTCTCACTATCTAATTCTGATAATTTATCAGCAATAATTTGTGCTTCCTCAGCTACCTTTTCAGGGTCTAACCAAGTATGCGGATCATAAAGACTTTTCTCATCCACACCTTTTCCTACTTCTATATCTTCTAAGCCAGATACTCTATCCAAGGTCATACCCTCAGATGCTTCTAGGACCTTAACCTTGGACTTTTGTAGACTTGGGTCTAGACTACCCGCCCAAGACTCTAAGGTATGAGAATGATAAACAAATACATCCGCATCGTAGATAGCTGCAATATCATTTGCTGACGGTTCATAAGAATGAATGCCTGAACTAGACTGAATCATTCTTACATCATTAAGATCACCAGAAACTGCTTTTACCATAGAATATACAGGATAAAAACTGGTAACTATTTTCATTCCATGTGATTCTTTGGCATCATTTTGCTTATCTTGACTACAAGCTCCTAAAAATAAGGCAAGTACCGAAGATAGCATACATATTAGTATTTTCTTTTTCACTAGAACTCCTTAACTAGTATTTAACCATTTAATTAACTAGTAAACATTCTACTCCTAAAAATTTAGGATGTCAAGTGATAGACTCGATTTTATAAGATTTTTTATAAATAAAAAAGCACCGATTTCGGTGCTTTAATACTAAACTCCTAGATGAATATCTGGGAATTTTTCCATGAGTAACTCCCAAAATTCTTCCAATTGTTCTTGAACTGTTCTAGTAGTCCGAATAGTCATGTTATGCTTCTTAGGACTGTCCTTACGAATGTAGCACAGTTGATAGACTTTATTTGTAAAACCATAGCGATGGTAACTATTCTCAATAAGGTAAATCTGATCAACTTCTCTTAAGTCAACAGTTTGAGTCCCTTTAAAGTAAGTAATTAAGTGGTTTTTATATAGGATTACTTTCAGATCTTGGTCATAATAGTCAGCTTGGTCGGCAATGCCCTCCAGATTACCCTGAAGCTCTGGATAAGTTTGATATAGTTCATTATAAGATGCAATTGATTTTTTACGAAGAATAAAGGCTGTAATAGCTGTAAATACTCCCATGCCACCGAAAATCGCTGCTCCAATGATATAATACCAACCATCACGTGAATGTTCAGTCAAGCTCAGGTAAACATTCGTATTCATGTTTTGATAAACTGTAGACGTAGGTTCTAAAACTGATTTCAAGAATCCTGATAAGTCTACTATTCTGTTATTACGTGAGGTATTCACATTTGTACTTAGTGGTTGTAATTGTGTTCCCAACAAAGTCCCTGGATTATCAGCTAAAGTTTCGGCAGTAGCCTGCTCGATTAACTTCTTAACTTCTGCATCATTTTCTTTTGCTTCAATAACCGCGTATTTACCATCACCTTCTTGACTATATTGGACAAGATAGACAACACTTCCACCATCTACATCACCAATAATCTCAGGATAAATATCATAAACAGTCATTTTAACTTGTTTACCAGATTCACTGTTACTAGCAAAGGCAGCTGTTGGGTTTTGGTGTAAATTCCAAAGAAATCCCATCAGACCTCCAACTGCAAGAAGAATGACCGAAAGGACTAGTCCAGAAACAAAACCTTTATTTCGTTTTTCCTTAAACATAATTGTCTCCTTTAGTTTGATATTGAAATTATATCAAAACAAAAGTATTTTTTCAACTTCTACCTTAAAATTATTATAACTATAACCCTCTGTCTACATTTTAATTCTAGCTTTCTAAATAAAAAAGTTTGAGATAAATCCCAAACTTCTATAATCGTTATTTTCTAGCTATTTTCTCATCGCTTTCAAGCTGGTCAACTAGTTGGTCAACACTGTTAAACTTCACCATATCTCGAATACGATCAAGCCAATAAACAGTAACTCTTTCACCATAGATGTCATCTGAGAAATCAAAGATATGAACTTCAAACCTCTCTTCAACACCATCAAAAGTTACATTTTTACCAACACTAGCCATTCCTCGGTAGATTTTTCTTTGAATTTCAATATCTACAGTATAAACTCCATCTGCTGGCATATATGTTCTATCTAAAAGTACTAAATTAGCTGTAGGATAACCAATAGTTCGACCACGCGCATTCCCATGAACTACAACTCCTTTAGAAGGCAATGGAGCTCCAAGAAGCTGAGCAGCTTCCTTCACATTCCCATCAACAATACATTGTCGAACTCGTGTAGAACTGATTTTCCCTTTTTCATCTTCTACTGGTGGAACAATAACTACTTCCCCATCAAAAATTTCTTTAAGATCTTCAGCTGATTTGCGATCAGATCCTAAACTATAGTCAAATCCTACTACAATCGTATCTGCTTTCACTTCTTTCACAAAAGTATTGACAAACTCTTGAGCAGTCATATTTGCTACCCGACTTGTAAAATCCATTAAATACAAAGCTTCAACACCTGAACGTTTTAATTTACGTTCACGTTCTTCAGCATTAAGGATATGCAATAATTGTTCTGGATTATATTGGTGTAATGTCAGTTTAGGTGATTCATTAAAGGTAACTACGGCAACACTCAAATGTTTTTTTGAGGCTATTTCGCCAGCAATATCAAAGAGTTTTTGGTGACCCATGTGCACCCCATCAAAGTATCCTAAAACTAGAACTGTTGGACCTGGTGTTGCGATATCTTTTTCTGTTTTAATCGGTACTGTTACAATCATAGTCATATTATACCAAAAAGACACAGGCTTTCAAAATAATAAGGATGTAAAACTTCATTTAGAAAAACTAAAATTGACTTTTAACCTCACTTCTTAATTGCTCTAGATTTACAATACCATATTTGTCCATAACCCTAGGAAGATTGTCAATGATATCAAGGCAAGCATATGGATTGGTAAAGTTTGCTGTACCGACTCCAATTGCTGATACTCCCGCCAAATACATTTCTAGCGCTGCCTCAGCCGAATCAACTCCCCCCATACCGATAATTGGAAGCTTAGTTGTTTGAGCTACTTGACGAATTAATTTGAGAGCTACCGGAAATACTGCAGGTCCAGACATGCCTCCTGTCCCATTTGCAATGATTGGTTTTCTAGTTTTGAGATCAAAGCGCATACCAACAAGAGTATTAATCATTGTGAGACCACTAGCTCCTGCGTCTTCTGCAGCTTTCGCAATAGTAACAATATCAGTTACACTTGGCGTTAGTTTAACGTAAACAGGAACTGAGGAAGCCTCTACAGCTGCTTTAACCACATCATAAGCCAACTCAGGGTCTTGGCCAATTAATAGTCCATGATTACCATGGTCAACGTTTGGGCAGGAAATATTGAGTTCTATTGCCTTCACATTACCTGCTTTAGAAATACCATGAGAAACGGCAGCATACTCTTGTTTTGAAAATCCTGCAACATTGGCGATAATAGGAAGATTTGGGTATTCTCTTTGAAGCCAAGGTAATTTCTCAGAGAGAACGACGTCTAAACCAGGATTCTGCAAACCAATAGCATTGAGCATACCAGCAGGTGTTTCTGCCACTCGAGGAGTTGGATTACCAAAACGCGGTTCAAGTGTAGTAGCCTTAATCATGATAGATCCTAAAAGATCCAAATCATAGTATTTGGCATACTCTTGTCCGAAACCAAAACAGCCTGAAGCAGGAATGATAGGATTCTTTAATTCTAAGCCTGGTAGAGAGACTTGTAATCGATATGTAGTCATGTCACTCTCCTTATAAAACTACTGTTCCTGTTTTAAATACAGGACCATCTTCACAAACGCGTTGACTAACTGTTTCACTATCTGGCACTTTTAGGACACAAGCGTAGCAAGCTCCCATGCCACAAGCCATACGAGATTCTAATGATAGATAAGCTCGTGGATGATAAAGGAAGGTTTGATTAATATATTTCATCATCCCAGGCGCTCCGCATGAGTAGATGGCGTCAAATTCAGTGTCAAATTCCTTAATCACTACAGAAACATTCCCTTTAATACCATAGGTGCCATCATCTGTTGTCACAAATACTTGACTATATTTGGCTAATTCGTCTTCCAAAATAACAGCGTCTTTAGTAGCAAATCCTAGAACAGTTGTAATTTCTACACCTCTCTCATGTAGTTGTTTAGCTACTTCAAGTAATGGAGGAACTCCTATTCCACCACCAACTAGAAGGACTTTGCAATAGTCGTCTAGCTCAGATAAATCGAAACCATTTCCTTGAGGGCCCATGACATCTAAAAAATCGTCAGCTTTTAATCTTGAAAAGATTGCTGTACCAGAACCCTCAACTCGATAAATGAGGTGGCATTGATTATTAGGCTTATCTATAGATGAGATTGAAATCGGACGACGCAAGAGATGAGCATCATCAGGTACACGCAAATGAAGAAATTGTCCAGCTTTCATAGCTTCAACCATTTCTCCTTCGAGAACTAGTTCAAAGATTGCTGGCGCGATTTCCTCTTGATCAATCACTTTCATATTTTCCAAGCGTATAGCTCCCATGCGCTTCTTACAATTTGGATTCATAACTTTTCCTCCTTAAATTTTAAGGGGATCAGATAAAGAAAAACCTTGCAATAGCAAGGTTTCAGTTAAGATATTTACACAAAAGTAGCAAATAAGCACTTGCTTACTTGTTTCAATCGTAGTTTCTTTTCTCTGACACCTTGTGAGTCTCTCTGGACTTCCCTTAAAGGTTAAATTTTCACCAGTATACTGTATCAAACATAAAAAGTCAAGTAAAAATAGGTAAGGTATCAGTTCATAAAAGTTGCTTATTTTTGTGATGAAAGAATCTTCTCCAATTTTTGATAATCTTTGACACTGTCAATTTCGTAGATAGAGTTTTCTTCTAACTCCTCTACGTAAACATCTAGTTCTTTAATATTATCTTTAACCATGTTATCCCAGTAGAGGTCAACAAACTGGCCACTTGCATAGGCTTCATCGATAAACCCAACAATCTTCTCAGCTGTCGGAGCGTCCCAGAATGACACACCGCTCAAGATGCGTCCGTTTTTGCTATCGACAATGATATCTTGAACTTTGAAGTCATCACCATAAACTAGGAACCACTCATTATCACAGTCTTCGCGATAAACACTGAAATAAGTTGAACGCTTGATATCATTTCGGAACATATTCTTGAAAAGATAGTTATCCGCATCGATAACATAGCTGTTAGCCAATTCTTCTTTTACCAAGTAAAGCGAGTAAAAGTTATTGTAATCAGCATACTTATCGTTGAAGACTAAACGCACACCGTACTTTTCTTTAAGATAGTCGAATTGTTCTTTCAAATAACCTACAACGATGATGATGTCATCAATTCCACGTTCTTTTAAAAATTCAATTTGATATTCAACCAAAGGTTTTTGATTGACTTGTACCAAGGCTTTGGGAGTATTTTCTGTCATGGGTCTCAAACGAGTTCCCAATCCCGCTGCTAAGATAATCGCTTTCACGCGTTTTCTCCTTTATTCTTTAATAATAATGTAAACACCAGCCATTACGATAAGTGAAGTAATGATGGTCAGCAAATTAAGGGGCGAACCCAAGAAAATTGCTGCAAATAAAACAGTCCATACTACATAACTCACATTTAATCCAGTAGCTTTTGCTGGCTGCAATCGATTGATAGCAATGTAGTAGGCAAGGTAAGAAATCATATTACATGCTGCAAAGATAATCAAAAGTCCCAATAATTGTCCATTTGCCACTTCTGCAAATGAATGATGTGAGAAGAGTACAATAACTAGATAGGACAAGAAGGATGTTACTTGTCGAATCAAAAGGGCTTCTAGTTCACTGAGTTCACTTTCCATAGCAAATGAGCTGAGAACACTTTCACTTCCCCAAGCAAGCGCACAAATCAAGGCACAGAGTATTCCGATATAGAAGGAATTAACTTGTTCAACCTTGTAAGTCTGAGCAATAATTCCTGCAATGATTAATAAAATTCCAAATACCGTATTCTTCGAAACCTTATGCTTTAAGAAAAAGAAAGCGAGAATGACAGATACTGCAGGATAAATAGCTGAAACTGAGGATGCTAAAGAACTACCGATATATTTGACTGCATAGAGATTGGCCTGCATGCCAATTGGCCCAGCCAATAGTGCTCCGATAATAACACTGACATTTCGAATGTTCAAGAAGATTGAAAAACGTACCTTTCCTTCTTTAACGAGAAGATATCCTAGCAAGATAAAAATACTAAGAAAGTCGTGCGCTGCTGCTACTACAAAAGGTGACAAGTCAGTAAATATAGAGAAGATATAAGCACTAATGGTTAGCCCTAATCCCCAAAAAATCCCTGAGATAAGTCCAAAGGAAACTCCGTTTTTAGTTTTCATCAATACCTCCCTTAGACTGCAATTCTTTTACAGCTCTATTATAACGAGTGATTCCATAATCTCCAAAATCTGCACCATTTTCCTCTTTGTAAATGGTCCATAGGCTCCAAATAATGTCTTGCAAGATTTTGTAGATACGAATTTTTTCACGAGAAACTGGTGTCTGTTCGCTTTCATAATATGACAAAAAGGAATCTTCTTCGTCTGTAGTAAATTCAGACTCTAAAAAGAGAGCCGCAAGATCCCACATAGGATCATTCATGGAAGAATATTCCCAATCAATTAGATAAAGATGCCCATCTGGTGCTTCAATAAAATTTTCAGGAACCAAATCAATATGACATGATTTCTTCTCAATTCCGATTTGTTCAAGCTCTTCTTTCAGAGAAAATACTGATTTTCTTACAGCTTCATAGTTTGGATAGTAAATCTCTCCTTGAATCAAGGATTCATATTTTTTGATCTCATCAAAAGGAGCAAACTCTCCTTTTAATTTTTTTCCAGAAGCATGAATCGTTTGTAGAATGGGAGCAATTTTCTCAAATTTAGTTTTAATGGTATTTAAATTAAGTGTTTCAGCATTTTCAATGTATTGATTGACTTTGATACCAGCTTCAATATCAAAAAGATAATTTTCTACATCTAATTCTAAATCTTTCAACAATTCAATATTGAACTTTTCATTCTGGCGATCGATTAATTTTTCTGTACCTTTACCGAAAAACTTAACGATATATTGATTTGAGGATGTTTGAACCAAGTAGTTTTGATTGGTCATTCCACCCAACTGTTCAACGCTCTGAATTTCTTCATCACCTGATAATAAAGAGGCAATCTTCTCTTTAACGATTTCCTTCATAATCTTCCCCCCATTAGACTTCCCACTTAAATACTGTCTTGAAGGCAGTATTAAGGTCCGTTGCAAAAACTCGATGAATATCTTTAATTCCTCTGACTGGCTCTTCTAGATAAATGATATTCTTCAAACGATTGGCAAATTTTTTAATTTCCATCATTTGGATAGCATTTTCAAAGTCAATTCTTCCAGAACGGGAAGAACCGACTAGTAACAAGCCTTTTTCCAATGAATCACGAGTGTTGATATTAACCTTATACTCACTAACACCCATCATCAAAATGGTACCTTGGGGTTTGATGTAACGAATCAAATCATTGATAGCAGGACCGCATCCATCACCACCACAACACTCAAATCCATGATCAAAGCTAAGATCTTCTGGAATACTGTCAGTAATATAACGTTCATGCGCAAACGAGAAGAGTTCTAATTTTTCCCAGTGGCGACCAATGACAATAATCTCCGCATCAGGCAAAGTGTAGTTGATAATATTGGCCATGACAAAAGCTAAACTTCCATCACCAATGACAGCGATGCGTTGGCGTCTGCTGTGAGATACCGTCATGAAACGATTCATAGCATGCATGCCAACACTGACAAACTCTGTAATGGCGGCAACTGTGTCTTCGATTTCTTCGTAAGATACAACACGATCCTTAGGCAGAGATACAAATTCTCGCATAAACCCATCATAACCACTTGATAAGAAATATGTTCCAGTCATGTAATTTTCGTAGAATTCCTCATCACTTTGCATAGGTGGTTGATTTGGAATCATAACAACCTTCTGACCAACTTTGTAGGTACCGGTTGGATCAGAAATGACTGTACCACAAGACTCATGAATCATAGCCATTGGTAGTTTTTTCGCTAAAATTTTGGGATCACGTTTACCTTGGTAGTAACGTTGATCCGCGTGACAAACCGCCATGTAATTTGGTCGGATGAGGATATGATTCTCTTGATCAATTTCTTCTTCCTGATATTTAATATTGATAAACTTTGGTTTTGTCAGTTGATAAATTTGATTAATCATGTCTATTCTTTCTCAATCATGCTTTTAGCAATCTTCAAGTCTGTAACTGTTGTAATTTTAAGGTTTGAGTATTCACCTTTTGCCAAGGCTACATCTTTACCCTTAATGACAAAGATTTTACATGCATCTGTTAAAATTTCTTTTTCTTCTGCTGATAAAGAACCATACAAATCAATGAAGTCTTTACAACGGAAGGTTTGAGGAGTTTGCCCTTGATAGAGATGAGCACGATTTGGAATATCTGTGATAAACTGACCGTTTGTACTTTCAACAATGGTATCTACTGCTTCAACCACTGTATCAACAGCATCATGATTTTGTGCAAGAGCAATGTTATCTTGAATCATTCGAAGTGTGATAAAAGGACGAACTGAGTCATGAGTAACTACAATATCATCTTCAGTGATTGGACGATAAGCACCGATAGCTTCAATAATCTTTTCAATACTGGAATTACGGTCAGCCCCACCTTTTGTTATGATGATACGGTCCTTATGGAGTGGAAGGAATTTTTCAACTAAATCTTCTGCGTGTGTCACCCAGTCTCCGTGAACTCCAACTACAATCTTTTCAATAGTTGGCTCTAAGACAAATTTTTCAATTGTATGGATTAGGATTGGGCGGTCTCCCAACTCAAGAAATTGTTTAGGTAGGTTACTAATACCCATTCGCGTGCCGGTTCCACCTGCTAAAATTCCAGCGTAAATCATTTTGATACTCCTTTGGTTTGTTTTAAAAACTCATTGTTACCTATTATATCACAATCCTACAGTAACTTGAAACAAATACCAGTTGTTTTCAGCAAGAAAACTCTGTAAAAAAAGTATAAATAGAATATTCTTATCCTCTAAATGTAGAGTTCTTCAGAATAATATACAAAGCTTAAAGAAAACTTAAAGACGTATTTATCGAAAGTAAAAAGCGTAGAGAACACATCGGACATGGGTCCAAATGAAATTTCTCTACACTTTCTTTATAGATTAAACCTTATTTATCTTCTTCGTCGCTAATACCTTTGATAGCTTTTTTAAATTCTGATAGCATTTTACCTACCGCTTCACCTAATTCAGGCAAGCGTTTTGGCCCTAAAATCAAAAGTGCTCCGAGGATGATTATAATTAATCCTGGTGCCCCAATATCACGTAAGATTCCCATTTTCTTCTCCCTTTCTTTTTATAATCCATTTACTAATTACAATACTGACCTCATACAAAAGAATTAAAGGAACAGTCATTGCTAAGTCACTAATAAAATCTGCAGGTGTCAATATAACCGCTAATACCAATAAGATGAAATAAGCATAACGCCTATAGGAAACAAGTAGCCCTGGCCCAATTAAACCTATTGAGGTTAAAAAGGCAATGATAACAGGCAATTCAAAAATCAATGCTAATGGCAGGGTTGTTTGAAATACAAAATCTAAATAGTTTTGCGCAGTTAACTGAGTGTCAAATAAATTTTCACCCAATCCCAGTAAGACCTGTAGCAAGGATGGTGTTACAAAGTAAAAACCAAAAGCCAATCCTAAAACAAAACAAATAAAAGTCGCGGGGATATAAACAAAAATGGCTCCTGCTTCTTCAGTTTTAAGAGCAGGTCTTACAAAGCACCATACTTGATAAACAGTGTAGGGTAAGGTAAGACTAAAAGCCATTAAACTGGCTAAGCGCAAATAAATCCATAGGATATCATTTGGTCCAAGCACGATTAATTTTTGACTAAAACCTTGAGTTACATACTGATAGACCTGATCTGCAAATAATAGTGAAAGACAAAATACTAGCGAGAAACAAATGGCGACTGCTAGTAATCTCTTTCTAAATTCTACCAAATGTTCAATAATTGTCAATTCCTTTTTATCCATTAACTTTCACCATGCTTAAATGTTACAAGAACTATGACTATTAAGAATACGATTTGAGCACCTATTACTTCCCAACTTGGATAAAAACCTAATAAGTCAATTGTCGGCAAACTAGGTACAATATGATTTGAAATCATGTTTGTCAATTGTAATGCATGAATGCTGACGCCTAACATCTTGAAGGCCAAGGCATAAATCATCCAAGTTAAGACAAAGAAAACTTTATGAGGAAGGAAAAACTGACTTGCTTTATTTATGGCAAAGGCAAGAACTACTAAAACCAAAAGAGCTAAAGATATACCTAAAACAAAGTCAAAACTAGAAATCCTCGGTAAAATTCCCACATAAAAGAGAATGGTTTCAGCCCCTTCACGAAATACTGCTAGAAAACTAAGAGCAAACATAGAGATAAAGGATCCTGTCTTGGTCACCATTTGCATTTGTGAATCCATAAAGCTATTCCATTTCTTTACAGAAGATTTCCCGTGTAGCCAAATCCCTATAAGGATCATCATAGCAACCGCGAAAATCCCTACTGCACCTTCGATAATTTCTCGATTGGTTCCCGAAGTAACTGCTGGAAAAGCTAATTGTAAAATAATTGCAATACATAGACTAGCTAATACGCCTGCTAATGCGCCACTATATACCCACTTGAGTCCTTTACGTAATTTAGAAGCTTTCAAAGTTGTAACAAGCGCCATTACTATCAAGAGAGCTTCAATTCCTTCACGAAGTAAGATTAACATAGCATCAAATGCGGTATAAGAAGCAGTCGTGTCAATTTGAGATAGCTCTGAAATCAAACTAGAAAGTTTTTCCTGATAAGCTTGTTCCTGTCCTTTAACCATGATGACAGGACTTTCACTCTCAACCTTGGTATAAAGCGAAGGATTGGATGTACTTACAGAACCCTCGATGGTGGGCCAAATAGTAATAAACTCCTTCATGGTTGCAGCTGCTTCACTATCTTGACCAGCTTGAAATTGGGTCAAAGCCTTCTTTAAAAGATCTATCCCATCCTTCAGCGTCAGATTTGTTAAAGTAGTTTCAACATCTTTTCCATCTACGAAATTTGAAATAGCTGTTTTCAAATCATCAAACGATGATTGAATACTATCATAGTTTGTTGGTTCTGTTTCGATACTACTACGTAAAAAAGAAATGGCTGTTTCAACTTTTCCATAATGGGCAGTACTATAGTCACGAACCACAGCTTCATTAATGGTCCATGTTGAATTCATTTTTTTATAGGCTTCTCTTACTGCTTCCAAATCCTGAGAAGCAATTGCCTTATCTAAATCATCAAAGCGAGGCTCTAATCGACTTACAAGCTTTGATTTTTCTGCATCTAAATCTACTGGATTTTGCTCTTTCTCAAATAGTAAAAGAGCTGAAGAAATCTGGGTCAACTGTTCTTCTGTTATTTGACCTGATAGAACTAGTTTCTCTTTGACTTGCTGTCCCGCTTCAGAATTAGCATTGTCAATCTTATCGAATTCATTGGAAATTTCAGAAACCAGCTTTCGAGCCTCATCTTGCTTACCTTCTTTAACAGCCTTTGTTGCATCAGTGATTTTTACAAAATAGGGACTTAAATTTTCTTTAGCACCAACAGGTATAACTAGAAGTGAAAAGAAAGCTAGGAAAAGAATGATATATTTAAGATTCAAATAGTTTCTGCCCAATGTAACCTCCCTTCTCAACCCCACCAAAGCAAGCAAAAAGGCCACTACCAATATGGGTCACATACTCATTCATTTTGTCCATAGCACCAAGATTCGTTTGAACTTTAACAAAACTATCTGGATCCTTTTGGAAAGAGATAAAGAGCAATCCTGTATCGAACTGGCCAGTTTTTTCATCAATTCCATCAGAATATGAATAAGATCGACGTAAAAGAGGTTTATTGACTTCTTTAGCTAAACGAACGTGAGAATCATCAGGAAGAAGACTTAAATCAACTTCATCAAATTCATGTTTCTTACCAAATGGAGCTCCACTTTCTTTGTAACGACCAAAGGTATTTTCTTGTTCTTCCAGATTGGTTCGATCCCAAGTATCTAGAAACATTTGGATTCTTCGAACTGCCATGTAGGAACCATTTTCCATCCAATCCTTGCTATCAGCCCAAACAACACTGTCAAATTCTTTTTCAGTAGTGACATTTGCTGTTCCATCCTTGAATCCAAAGAGATTACGAGGTGTTTCCATACGGTTACCAATAGCGGCAAAACCAGATTGACTCCAACGAAGAGTAACAGCATTTCTACCCTTGCGGATAAGGTTACGAATAGCGTGAAAAGCAACCTGTTCGTCATCTGCACAAGCCTGAATTACGATATCTCCACCAGTATACTTTTCGCGTAACTGCTCTTTAGGAAAGGGTGGCATATCTCTGAATAGTTTTGGACGTTTGTTCTCTAGTTTCATTTTTTCTAAGAAACTAGTTGAAACACCAAAAGTGAGAGTTAAACGATGCGGATTTAACCCAACAGTTTCTCCAGTATCGCTCGGTGGTAAAAGAGTGTTGCCACCGTCTTTTTTAACTAAATCACCATCTACAAGTTTGGCACTATAATCTGTCCAATCTTTAAATAGCTGAATAATTTTCTCTTTGTCATTTGTATGCAAATCCAAAACAACAAAATAGACGTTTTTCTGCATGGCAGTTGTAATACCTGCCTGATGTTTGCCATAAAAGGCTATTTTTTCGTCACCGTACGAGATTTTTTCCTGACCATCTAACTTAGGTGCGAAAAAAGCAGAAGCACCAGAGATCCCTAGTGCTAGACCAGCTCCTCCGATACCTGCTTTTTTTAAGAATTCTCGACGGTCCATTTTTTTGTCAAAAAACTTTTCGTCTTTATTTGTCATCCTACTTATTCTCCACCTAGAAATTTACCCATTTGTGACAAAGGTTCTCCAAGTTTAGTTACTGCCTCAGATAATTCTTTAGTGTCTTCTTTTGTTAAATCTGTATAGAGTTTATAATGCTCTTTATCAGTCATGTGTTTATCTAACAAACTATTAACAGATTTAAAATCTTCCTCTAACTCTTTAACCAGAGCTGCATCAGATTTTTCAAGCAAAGGTTTAAAAAGTTGGAAAATCTTTTCAGCCCCTTCGATATTAGCACGGAAATCGTATAGGTCTGTATGAGAATAGATTTCCTCTTCACCAGTAATTTTGCTTGTCGCAACTTCATTTAGAAGATCAACGGCACCTGTCAACATAATTTTGTAATCTACATCCACAGTAGCAATTTTAGCCTTTAATTCCTTAATATCATTTACTAATTGGTCGCCATATACTTCAGTACCTTTAGTTGTATTTTCTTCCCAAAGAATACGTTCGATACGGTGGAAACCAGACCAACCTTCTTCTGTCTTATTTTCATCTAAATAGTCAGCTAAGCGAAAGTCAATCTTAACATCAGACTCACCAAAGCTTTCTGCAATTGGTTCTGAGCGCTCATAAGACATACGAATTAAAGGATATGCTTTTTTAGCTTCTTCAAGCTTACCATCTTTTAAGAGTTGAACAAAACCTTCTGTATCTGTCAATAACTTATCTATCTGGCCTTCCACAAATACTTTATAATCACTAGTTGCCTTGTCCAATAATTTTTGCTTATCATCTGTTAATTTAGCAACTGTAGTTGATTCATTTGTATTAGAAGATTGTTCAAAACGAACTGCACAAGCAGACAATAATAAAGCTGATGACAAAACTACAAAACCAAGTTTTTTCATTAGATGCTCCTATTAAATCATGGGAAACCCATTTTATTTTCGTTTCATTATAACATCCTTTTTCTCATTTTTCAATATAATTGTCAGAAAATTTAATGTTTGAACAGATAGACTATTATTAGACTTTTAAAACTAAAATTGATAAAATAAGATAGAAATAATATAAAAAAGGAAATTTAAAACATTATGATGAATATGCAAAACATGATGCGTCAAGCTCAAAAACTACAAAAACAAATGGAGCAAAGTCAGGCTGAACTTGCTGCAACAGAATTTGTTGGGACTTCTGCTCAAAACTTGGTAACTGCTACTTTAACTGGAGATAAGAAAGTTGTAAAAATAGACTTTGATCCGGCTGTAGTTGATCCAGAAGACATCGAAACTCTATCAGATATGACTGTGCAAGCACTCAATGCTGCTATTGAGCAAATCGATGAAACCACTAAGCAAAAACTTGGGGCTTTTGCAGGAAAACTACCTTTTTAACATAAAAAGAGGCTGAATTTAGCCTCTTTTTTTATTTTTAAAAAGTAAAGAATTCCAGAGCTTTCTTAAGAAGTAAATCCGTGTATTCAGGATCTTCTTTTGCAGTTTCCAGTTCTTCTTGTATCATTTCTAAATCATCCGTAATCATACCATCTACTCCTAAGTGGAGGGATTTATTAAAAGCTTCAGAACTATTAACTGTCCATACATAAAGCTTCTGATCTGTATTCCATAGTTTAGTAACAAAATACTCATCCAACGTAGAATACTCCATGGTATAACCTGTAGCTGTTGTCCTTGGGAATACTGAATTATAAGGCATGATAAAGTAAACTGGAATTTCTTTATCGTATTGTCTAACCTTCTCCACAACATGATAATCAAGCGATTGCATCTGATGTCCGTACACCTTAATCTTAGCACCATACTTTTCAAGGAAATGGTCCATCATTTCCGCACTATCTTTTTTACTTGTTTTGATTTCAATGAGTAGTTTTTGGTTTAACTCATTAGCACGATTTAGATACTCATCAAAACTTGCAATCTTAGCTTGAAATCCATGCTCTGATATTTGAATTTTAGTTAATTCATCCAAAGTCAAGTCTTGTGGTGTCGTATTTAGTCCAGCAAGATTTCTTAAGCTAGCATCATGCATCATAACAAACTGACCATCTTTCGTTTCCTGAACATCCATTTCAACAAGATCCGGTTTCAGTTGAGCAGTTTGTTCCAAAGATTCTACGGTATTTTGTACCCCGTTTTCATTTGAAACTCCTCGATGGGAAATAACTTTTGGAGGGTGAGCGACTGGTGCTTCAAGATAATTATAACCTTCTATAGCAAAAATGATCGCAGCACATATCATCACTCCCCACCTCATGATGTGGTCTTTCTCTCGCCTTGGAATCATATCAAGCTCTTCACCTGTTAAGAAAGATATAAACTTAATTAAGAAATAAGTTAATGCCATATAGTGGGCATTTTTAATTAAAACAAAATTGAAAATAGCCAGAACCAGTGACTCCCTTTGAGTAAGATTATCCACAAGATACTGAGCAAAAAGCAAGGGAATCAATGTTAGATAAAAGAAAAGATTCATTTTCAGAAGAATAATAAATAAATGCCATGCATAAAAACGAAAATGATTTCTTGTTTTATCCAAACTATATTTTACTGCTTCTTTAACAGTAAATTTGTCATAGAATACCTTTGGTAGAGCAAACATCAATCTTACTGAAATATAAAAGAAAATGATTGATAACAATAAAATGATAATCCATAAGAGTAAATACTCTTCTTCCATGTAATTCTGAACAAATTCTGGGATCACAATCTTGTTTAGATAATATATTCTAAAAATTTTCCTAATAAAAGGGAAAAGCATAGCAACGTAAAAAAAGATAAATATAGCTTTCGAAACAGTCAAATGCTTCATGAAATTATAGCTTTCTCGAAAAACCTTACGAGTATATTCAATTAGAGTACGTTTTTCATGATAAAGTAGATGGCGCGCCCCAATAAATAGGAGACAGAGTTGAAAATATGCAACCAGGAAATTAAGGACGATTAATAGTAAGAATCCCAGGCTGACTAATGGGGAATGCAAGATAATCTCCAATATATTGTTGTAGGAGATAAACAAATACCCTGTCTGGCTGAGTAAAAGTCCTGCCAATAAAGAATTGAGCGGTAACCACAGATACTCAACTATCATAAATATTAAAAAGAATAGAAAGAGGATTTTATCAAGATTAAGGTAAACCCTCTTAAAACCAAGTTTTTTAGGTTTTTCAGGTTCCATAAGCCCTCCTATTTTAGAAACTGTGATAAGTCTAAACCACTAAAAGGGTTAGAGTTTAAACTACTCTGTCCTTCTAACAAAAGTTTGCTTTCATCAAACTCAAGAAAAGATTCGTATACTCTTGCAGTCATTCTAGCATCTTCTAAACTATTGTGCGATTGACCACTATAACCTAAAAATTTAGCTACAGTTTGTAACTTTAGATTTGAGATACCATGTAGGTCTGTACTTCGACGTTCAAATGCTTCGTTATAGACATCAACCATGTATTGACTTGTGTAATCAAAACCATGTTCTTTCAAAATTGGTAGGTCACTCTTTGCGGCATTGTAACCAATAATTGAAAAATCCCCGATAAAAGTCTGAAAATCTTCAAGGACTTGTTCAACTCTTGGTGCATCCTTTAGTGCTTGAGCTGTAATACCAGTCAATCCATTAATAAAGCTTTTTAAAGGAGCCTCGGTGTAAACATATGAATCAAATGCAGTGATTTCTTCACCATCTTTGAAATGTACCGCCGAGACCTGTATCAGATGTGTTACCCCTTCATGCTGATTAAACTCTAAATCAAAGGAGATATACTCTCGTAATTTTTCCATACATCATATTCCTACTCTATGCTAGTAAAAGAAAAGAAACTACCTGGTTTTTCTATAAACCAAGCAGTTTTATCTTATTTTCCAAATAAGCGAGCAAAGAAGCCTTTCTTCGTTGCTTGAACTTCTTGCTTAGCTTGCTCTAATTCTAACTGAAGATTTTCCTGATCTTTCATAGCTTGAAGTGTTAGCTGTTGTTGTTGATCCAATTGCTTATCTTTCTCGGCAATTTGACGATCTTTCACTCGTATCTGCTCATCTTTTTCAGACAGTTGCTTATCTTTAGCTTTTAACTGCTCATACAAACGAATAATCTCAGAATTTTTCTCATCAACCAGGATTTCCATCAACTCTCTTTGTTTGACTTCATCACTAACCGGCTCATCTTCAAATATCGTTTTTTTGTAGATTTCTTCAAGCTTAATCAAGCCACTGCGAGTAACAACAGTAACTCCCTTGTCATTTTTTGTTGTGTCTTCTTCTGGTAATTCCTTGACACGATTATTGATTGCTTGGCGAGATAAACCCAAGACCTCAGCAATCTCACTGACAGTCATCTCAATACTCATAATATCCTCTGATTTTTCTAGCATTTCTTTAAATTAAATATTATCATAAGCAAGCAAAACTGTCAAATATCACCATGTTTTCAAGCTTTTTTCACATTCGTATAATATAGTTAGTATCAAACAATCATAGTTTTAGATCAAAAAAAAGATGAGAAAGACTCATCTTATCCTTAGATCGAATCACATATCAATAAATATTAAGAGAAAACCTTCCTTGGCTTGTAGAGATTGTCCCTTTTTTCTAGAATGGCTAGTAACTGTTCGCCTTCAAAGGCTGCCAACTCCTTCTCAGTTTGCTCTAACTCGATAAATCGCCCAAACCTCACTTCTGCTGCCTGTTCTGAAGTTAGATATACCTTGACTAAATCCCCTGTCCCAATCTCTAGAGGATGGAGAAAGTCCAGTTGCCCAGCCTCTACTTTTTCTGCAATTTCTTCCAAGGTCAAGGAATCTTCTAGCCGTAAACCTGCAGCACTTGTCCGTGTCAAATGTGACATATGAGCCGCATAACCAAGTTTTTCTCCCAAGTCAACCGATAAGGTACGGATATAGGTTCCCTTGCTACATTTTACACGGAAGGTAAAACGCGCAAGTTTGTCCACATAAGAAATCGGACTGGTTCTTTCAAAAGTATAAATGGTCACCTGACGTTCTGGACGCTCCACTTCCTGACCAGCACGCGCATACTCATAGAGCTTGCGACCATTGACCTTAACAGCTGAGTACATTGGTGGAATCTGGGTGATAGGCCCTGTCAGACTAGCAATGGCTTCATCGACAAGCTTTTCATCCAGTGGAGATAATACAGGAGTCTTTGCGACAACTTCCCCACTAGCATCCTCGGTCGTCGTTGAATAGCCCAGGGTAATTTCCCCCTCGTAGACCTTACCCTCATCCTGCATGAACTCTACCATGCGAGTTGCCTTACCAACCGCAATGGGTAAAACACCGACCACATCAGGATCCAAGGTACCACCGTGACCGACCTTCTTAGTTCCTAAAATTTTTCGAAGTTTAAAAACCGCATCATGCGAGGTTATGCCCGCTTCTTTTTTTAAGTTGATAATACCGTTCATGTTTGCTTTATGATTTCCTTTCTCATCATGTGGTTAATAAAGTTATTTTAATTCGTTCCAGTATCATTTAAACCATCCTCTCATGCCTTTGATCAGGCTATTGGCACCTTTTTTAAGATTTTTTTATTTAGCATCAATAACCAATCCATAGGTAAATACCCTACTATTCACCTCTATTTCTCCAATTCTTTATGATATTATAAATAGAATGTATCAGAAGAATTACTAATAATAAGAACCAAGAGCGTAATGATACCAAACTGACAACCACAACAAGCAAAGCTGATAAAAAATAGATGATAAACGCCTCTAACTTGGAAGGTCTTCTCCCCTCTGGAAGCATATCTAAATGTTCCTTCGTTAGAGCTGAGCGATCACTGAATTGATAAAAGAAACGATATCTTGCAGATAAAGAATCAATATCTAAAAAGTCATATCCCCTAATATAATCAACTATATAAAACATCAGTAAACTGTCAATTTCGTTAATATTTTCAGTAAAGAGAGAAAAGTTTCTCTTTCCAGCAATTGCAATATTACTTGCAGCATAAACGGCAATCGGAATGCCATCTTTTGTGACAGGTAGAATATCTCCTTTACTACCTGAACCTACACACTTCATTTCATAGTTGTTTAAATTGAATTGAAAAACTCCATGCCAATATGCTTGTTCCCATAAATGATCAAATCTTTCTTCTTCAAAATAAATCAAATCCTTATTTAACCCTTTTGCGACTATTCTTTTTCTTTTAGAAATGTATTCTGATGCTTTCAAGACAAGAATTTCTACATCTTTTGCATATAGACGATAACCTTCCTCTTCTTGAACGATTTCAATTCTTTCAGTCCAAAGTTCATCATCAGGTAATTTTGACTCAAGGATAAATCCTTCTGAGTTTCCACGTAATTTTAATTGTATTTCCATGTTTTACCCCCCTATTGATAAGTTTAATCCAAATGGTCCTAGTTTCATTTTTGCCTCTGCTTTTCAGTAACTGGACAATGATTAACAATCATGACAGGCTCCACACCTTCTCTCACTCGAACAACACTCACAATCGGTAGAGCGGTACGTTCTGACATCAGTTTTCTCCTTCTAAATATTTCTTCGCTTCCTGCACATAAAATAGTTCTGGATTTTCATGGGCGATACTTTCAAACAAACTACGGGCACGTTCTTCATCTCCTTTTAATTGGGCATTGAGAGCTCCGTAATAAGAGAACATGATTCGAGCTAACTTATTTTCTGGTTCGGTAGTGTCGAAGTAGTCGTTCACTTCTTGATTAAATACAATATCTTTTATGGCTTGAGTTTGAGCAACGAGTTTGGCCTTACCACCTTTCGAATCTGGTGCCTTGGACAATTGTTCCTCAAAGAAAGCAATAGCTTGTGCATCTTGAAGATGAATAGACACCAACAATTGACCATAAGTTAATCTTAGGAATATGACTGTACTAAATCTCTTCCAAACTTTTTTTAAATTTATTTTTGTAAAATTTTCCTTGGCAGATTGGAAAACTCCTTTTAGGAAACTGACTTGACCCTTAACAAAATGGAAATTTTCTTGGTACGTTGCTCTATAGGGTTTAATAGATTTTTCAGATTGAACACTAAACATGTCTTCATAGAGTTTAAGATTAATAGCATCGTTTAACATTAGATAAACAATTTTGCTAGATATAAATCTTAAATAAAATACAAAGACGAGAGCTAAAAAGTCAATAACTAATAATATGAGTCCCAATATTTCCAAATTACTTTGAAATACTAAAAATACTGCCATCACATCAACAACCAAGACTAAAAATAAGCAAATTAGAATAGTCCTATCGAGTTGTAGAAGAGTTTTTTCTGTCGCCCTACTAACTATTTTTTCAATCAATTTCATATGTTACTCTCTTATTTCTCGACTCCTAAATATTTCTGCGCTTCCTGTACATAGAAAAGCTCTGGATTTTCATGGACTATGCTTTCAAACAAACTACGGGCACGAGCTTCATCTCCTTTTAGTTGAGCATTAAGGGCTCCGTAATAAGAAAACATGATTCGAGCTAATTTATTTTCTGGTTCAGCAGTGTCGAAATAGTCGTTCGCTTCTTTATTGAACACAATATCTTTTATGGCTTGGGCTTGAGAAACGAGTTTAGCCTTACCACCTTTCGAATCTGGTGCCTTGGACAATTGTTCCTCAAAGAAAGCAATATCTTGCGCATCTTGAAGATGGATGGAAACTTTTAATAGTTCATAGGTTGATATTAAAAATGTATAGTCTCTTAATCTACCCCAAATTTTTTTCAAATTATACTTGGACATATTTTCCTTGGCAGCTTGAAAATCTCCTTTTAGATAATCCACTTGACCTTGGATAAATTGGTAATACTCTTGGTATGTTGCCCTAAAGGGCTTAATAGATTTTTCTGATTGTACTCTGAACATGTCTACATAGAGCTTAAGATTAATAGCATCGTTTAACATTAGATAAATAACCTTGTTTAGGACAAAACGTAGGTATAAAACTAGACTAGCAATTAGTACTACTACTAATAATAATATTACTCCCCACTTTTTCGTATCACTTTGGAAAATTAAAAACACAGCCAACACATCCAAAACAAGTGTAATAATTGAGCTAATTTGACTAATAGTCTCTATTTTAAGTAAGACATCCTCCGTAGCTGAACTGACTATTCTTTTTACTAATTTCATATATTACTCTCTTATTCCTCTGCTCCTATATATTTCTGCGCTTCCTGTACATAGAAAAGCTCTGGATTTTCATGTGCTATGCTTTCAAACAAACTACGAGCACGAGCTTCATCTCCTTTTAACTGAGCATTGAGGGCGCCGTAATAAGAGAACATGATTCGAGCTAATCTATTTTCTGGTTCAGTGGTGTCGAAGTAGTCGTTTGAAATTTTATTTAAAACAAGATCCTCTATAGCTTGTATTATGTTTATTGCCTTCGTCTGCCTAGTAACCTGAGAATTTGTTCGAACTTTTAATGTAGCTAACATATTGATTTGGTTCGAAATTTCTTCTGTTTTATCAGCATAGATTAGAGAAAGAATATTAAAGTAAGTTGTGGATAATTGAATCTCAAATTGCTTATTAAAATTTTTATCCTCAAAATTTATTCGTTCCAAATTATCAAGTGTTTCTTCAAATTTTCCTTGGTAGTATAACGATTGTGCAATAGCAAGTAAATAATTTGCATTATTGAACACTTGTTGAGACTTAGCTGAGTGTTCAGCCACATAACGATAATAACTTATATGCTTGTCGAAATTAATATCTGTCAAAAAGATATTATCTACAGCTAATTTAACCAGTTTATTGTTTAATGAAAGCAATATCTCAAACCCAAAACATACTACCGTATAAGAAATGAATTTCATAAAATTCATTTCCCCACCTTTAAATAATTCAACAACCATGCCTATAAAGGCTAGACAAACTATAGGAAATAAGCAAATGTATGCTATTTTTGTCAAATTATATAATTGGGGAATTTCAAATCTAGATATTTTCAACGAATAGTTATTTAATATTTCTTTCAACATTATCCTCCATCGTAGAACTCAAATATAAGAAAGCGCTTGTTATTACTGGAATCGCTATCGAGACTCCAAAGCCAAATGTAGATACACTAACTGTAACACCATAAATTAAAGCACCCACAACAAAAACAGTAGCAACTACTACTTTCCCCGCTTTTAGTACCTGTTCTCCATGATCCACCGTTCTTACACCTATTTCAGTGGTTGTTTTAACTGTCGCGTAGTCTTATTATGTTCTTTTACATAGGTAAAGCCATACGTTCTGACATCACTTTTCTCCTTCTAAATATTTCTGCGCTTCCTGTACATAGAAAAGCTCTGGATTTTCATGAGCTATGCTTTCAAACAAACTACGGGCACGATCTTCGTCTTCTTTTAACTGAGCATTGAGGGCCCCATAATAAGAGAACATGATTCTTTTTAGTTTGTTTTGTGGTTCATTTGTATCAAAATAGTCGGTTACTTTTTGATTATAAACAATATCTTTTATGGCTTGAGATTGGGCGACTAGTTTAGCTTTGCCTCCTTTAAAATCTGGCGCCTTGGACAATTGTTCCTCAAAGAAAGCAATATCTTGCGCATCTTGAAGATGGATGGAAACTAGCAATTGATTGGAGCTTGTTCTTAGAAATAAGTCTCCCCTTAATCTCTTCCAAATTTTTTTAAAATTAATCTTTGCTAGATTTTCTTTTGCTGACTGAAAATCTCCTTTTAGGAAACTGACTTGACCCTTAACAAAATGGAAATTTTCTTGGTACGTTGCTTTATAGGGTTTGATAGATTTCTCTGCTTCAACCTGGAACATAGTCTCATACAGTTCAAGATTGATAGCTTCATGTAACATTAAATAGATTACTCTATTGGAAATAAATCGTAAATATAAGACTAAAATAAGAGCAACCCACATTAATGATATAAATATTATCGCCCACATTTTTGTATCATTTTTAGTATTTAAGCATAATGCTAACACTCCTAAAACTAATCCTATAATTGAAGTAAGTTGACTAATAGTCTCTATTTGTAACAGAGTGTTTTCTGTCGTCCTACTAACTATTTTTTCAATCAATTTCATATGTTACTTCCCTAAGTTTTCTCCTTCTAAATATTTCTGCGCTTCCTGAACATAGAAAAGCTCTGGATTTTCATGAGCTATGCTTTCAAACAAACTACGGGCACGATCTTCGTCTCCTTTTAACTGAGCATTGAGGGCTCCGTAATAAGAGAACATGATTCGAGCTAGCTTATTTTCGGCTTCTGTGGTATCGAAATAGTCGTTTGATATTTTATTACAATAGATATCAACAATAGCCTTTAAACTCAAAATATCTTCCTGATATTTTAGAATTTGAGATTGAACATTACTTGTTAGTCCTTCAATTTCTACCATCAATTCTTTTAATTCTAAACAATCATTCAAATTAAGCAAGTTTAGGATGCTATAATACTTGATATTAAATACATAGTACAGATTTTTGGATTTCTTTAGATTACTATTTTTTATGTTATTCAGCAATTCTAAACTATCTTGGAAGTGTCCTCTATAAAAGGATACTCTTGCATTTGCCAAATATTTTGGAAGAACTTGAACATTTCTATTTAAAGAATTTGCATCAGCTCTAGCCACTATATTCTGATACTTTGTTAAATTGATATCTTCAAATAAAATATCAATTAAAGTCTTATCTAGTAATATTTTAGATAGAAGAATAAACAATATAAGAAGGACAAGAAGTATTGTTAATACCTTTGTGTAAATGGTCGATGAATGGTTAAAAATATATATATACACAATTACTGTTGAAAACACTAAGAAATACAGCAAATATTTAAATATAATTTTAATAAAAATTAATTCTATTTTATCAGCTGACCATGTTCTAATAATTTCTATAGCTCTTTTCATATAAATTCCTATTTTCTCCAGGAAATTTTATTCCCCCTTCAACGCCTCAAACTTTGCCTTCATGGTTGGATTCTTCCGAGTCAATTTTTTGACAGAAACATCATCTAGCTTGTTGTTAGCGAGACGAAGTTGATTTTCTGATGTGGTCAAGAATTTCTTGACTTCTTCCATACGTTTGATGGCCTTGTCAATTTCATCGATGGCCTTACCGAAGTTCACAGAAGCTGAATTGTAGTTCTTAGCAAAGGCGATCTTAAAGGCATCCAAGTCTTCTTCAAAATGAGTAATATCAATATTTTGTTCACGAATAAGCGCTAACTCCTGCTTGTATTTTAGAGAGTTAAGAGCCGCATTACGCAAGAGTCCGATCAGTTGGATAAAGAATTGAGGACGCACGACGTACATCTTCTCATACTCATGACTAACATCCACAATCCCTGTGTTAAAGTAGTCATTATCAGCTTCTAACATCGATACTAATACAGCATATTCACAGTTTTTCTCACGGCGGTCCTTGTCCAACTCCTTGTAAAAATCGGCATTCTTGTGCTTCTTCTCAGTTCCGTCTGCTTCATTTTTCATCTCAAACATGATGGAAATGAATTCCAGCCCATTTTCATCAAAATCACGGAAGATGAAGTCTCCTTTAGAACCACTCGCAGAAATCTTATTGTCTTTTTCGAAATAGGCATTAGGAAATGCGAAACTACGAACCTTATTAAACTCGCTTTCTGCATACTGTTCTAGACTTTCACCAATAGCTTTTGTAGATTGTTGTGCCTTGAAATTCTTGTAAAACTCAACTTGCTCACTAGCTGCCTTGAGCTGGGCTTCATAGTTTTGCTTAACTGAAATCAGAGAAAGCTCGTTTTCTTTTTCTTGTATAAGGAGCTGATTTTTGACCTGGTCGCGTTCTTTTTCAAGCTCAGAAAGAGTTTTTTGTAGTTGATTTTCATGCTCCAAGCGCAAGGTAGCCAATTGATTCTCAAGAGCTTGGACCTCTTTTTCTTTTTCTAATAGACTTTGGCTAGCACTTTGCTCTACTTCCTTCTTAGCCAATTCTTTTTCAGTTTCGAAATTTTGGATTTGACTTTGTAGCTGGGCAATTTCTTGGTCTTTTTGAGCGAGTTTTGCCTGTTGTTCATTCAAGGCCTTTTGTTCCACCAACGTCAATTCTTGCTGGATTCGCTCATGTAATTCTTTGTCAAACTCTACAGTTCGAACTTGAGAAATCAATTCTGCATATTGACTTTCATTGACTGTAAATACTTCGCCACAATTGGGACATTTAATCTCGTTCATGTTATTCCTCTATATTTATCTATTCTACATTCATTATAGCATGGAAAAACAAAAAGAAAAAGTTGGAATGAATCCAACTTTTAATCTACATATGTATCTTCGTTTTTGTTTAAGAAGGCGTAAGGTAATCCCATCAGTAGACCACCACCAATAAAGTTACCGATAAAGGTTACACCCCAGTGACGAAGAATATTAACAATACCAAAGTTTGCGATTGAATCAGCAGCAACACTGAACTTCACAATAGCAAATGATGCAAAGTTTGCGGCGATGTGCTCATTTGTTAAGAATACAAACATGTAAATGGCTGATAGAACCAACCAAAGTTTCGCTCCACCATCTTTAACCAAAACGAATGAAAGGATGGCAATGTTTACAAAGATATTCGCTAAAATACCTTCAAGTAATACCAATTCATTCGAACGTGCTAACTTCATTTCTACAACGCCAGAAATAAAGCTATCATGTGTTAAGTTTGCGTAAGCTGCTGAGTGTGCGAATCCCCAACCAGCAATAAGCGCACCGATTAAGTTAAAGAAAGTACAATATAGAAGAATTTCAGCTGTTTTTCTCCAGCTAATTTTTTTTAAAAAACTACCCGCTGTTAAGAACATCATGTTTGACGTTACCAATTCAGCATTCAAGAAGACAATGTAAGCCAATCCCCAAGCAAAAACAAACGGGAAAAGGAAGCGTCCACTACCTGGTGCAATCTTATTGATCAAGTCAGCACCAACAGCTCCTGCTGCTGTACTGAAGGTAAGGAAAGCACCTGCAAACATTGAACGGATAGCATACTTGAATTTGCTATTTGAATAAAGACTTTCTTTCTTTTTACAAGCAAATTCAATTTTTGAAATAAATTCTGATGAGACCATATAAACTCCTAAAACTTTATTTGTGAATATTATAACATAAAACCGATACAATGGGAAGGCTTTCCTAAATCAATTCCTAATATTTTTTAAAAATATCAGAATCGTTTACAACCTTGTAGTATTAAGTTTTTACACTTCAAATATCTCTGAAAACTATTCCTGAACTTCTAGAGCTATTTATTATAATTAATATAATTTTTAACTAAAATAAAAAGAGAGAAACCTAGCATTTCTCCCCACTTCAATTGATAAATTTTAGTCTACATAAGTCTCTTCATTTTTATTTAAAAAGGCATATGGTAATCCAATCAAGAAACCACCACCTATTAAGTTAGCAACAAAGGTAACTCCCCAATGACGTATGATATTAGAAATATCAAAATTGGCAATCTGATCAGCTACAATACTAAATTTAATAATGCTAAAGGATGAAAAGTTAGCTGCAATGTGCTCATTTGACAAGAAAACAAACATAGAAATAGCTGATAAGATAATCCACAGCTTAGCACCGCTATCCTTAACCAAAATAGATGATAGAATGGCAATGTTTACAAACATATTTGCCAGAATCCCCTCCAACAAGACTAAATCACTAGGTCTTGCTAACTTCTTAGCTACAATTTTGGGTAGGTAACTGTCGTGTGTTAGATGTGAAAAAGCAGATGAATTAGCAAAGCACCAACCTGCTAAGATAGCTCCAACTAAGTTGAAAAAAGCACAATAGAGTAGGATAATAAAGGCTTTCTTCCAATCGATCTTCTTCAAGAATGTTCCAGCTGTCAAGTACATCATGTTTGATGTGACCAATTCAGCATTTAAAAATACAATGTAAACCAGTCCCCAAGCAAACACAAAGGGAAAAAGAAAATAGCCAGCACTAGGAATAATGCTATTTAGTAGATCAGCACCGATAGCACCAGCGGCTGTACTAAAGGTTAAGAAAGCACCTGCAAACATGGAACGAATGGCATATTTGAACTTACTATTGTCAAATAGATTTTCTTTCTTATGACAATAATAATCTATCTTTGAAATAAATTCTGAAGAACTCATATAAACTCCTAAAAATTTTTCTGTTACTATTATAACATAAAAAACTTTAAGAGAATAAAGAATTTTCCAGACCTTATTTTCCCATCATCTTTTTTAGAAATTCTTACCCAAGCTACAGCGAAAAATCATTACCATCTAGCTATTAGTTGCCAAAGTTCATAATTTATTCCCTACTCATTCCAATAAGTTCTGAAACCCACAAGCCGATAATATCGGACAAAATAGAATCACAAACATATTCATCCTCAGCATGACCATATTTACAAGTGAAAAAAGGGTTCTTATGGCTGATTGATAAAATTTTAAGGCTAACATTTGCAGTTTTTCTGGATCAAATTCAAGTCCCAACTCTTGTGCAAGTCTAGTTCTCACTTTATCCCAATCTTCACCTTTTGACTGATAGTTTTCTCGTGTTTTGTCGATAAATCCTTTACAGAATTGTGACAGCAAATGCTTGTTTTGATAGAGCAAACAACAGGAAAAATCTGAGATAAATTCAGCATGAAGTAAGAAGGCAAGCAGGTCCCTAAGGCTTTCTGCCACCCTCCCAACTTGGCGTTCACTCCCTATAAATCCGATACTCTCATCCTCAGTGAATAACATATTCTCCCCCACTTCCATCTTTAGCAAAGGCTATGGGCGAAAGAGAATAAACTTCATTGTTCTGAGAAAATTCGACCTCTCGAAACTCCTCATAAAATAAAATATCACTTTGCTTTGACAACCTTCACAAGTGACAACAATCCAATTTTAGCAACTGACTCTTAATAATGATGGATTTTAATATGGCACTTCTTGGCCACATTGGCAAGATTTTTCACTAACTCCTCGTTTCTTTTGCTTTTCCCAAAATGAAAAGTAAAAGATTTTCCATTTTTCCTTGTAAAATACAGATGATACCTGTCCCCATTCATTCTTCTCCCTCGAAGGTAATCAATATCTATCTGTCTAATTTCAGCTAAAGGAACAATCCTTTTTCTAAAAAGAATAGTAGCATGAATGTATAACCTTCCCTTTGCGATATGAAAAGGATCAAACATACTCCCACCACTTTTTAAGGCTGTTGAAACTCTTTGGAAAAAAAGATAGAAATAAAATAGTGCTAAGAAAATTAACAAAAATCTAATAATCTGGTGTTCCCAAATGGTTTCAAAAACTGAAAAACTACAACTATACATACTAGAAAATCCCTTATATTTTTCTTTATTATACCACTTTATCTACTAAAGAACCTCAAATATAAAGAAAAACAGTTGAACCAGGTTCAACTGCTTAATTGTTTAAAAATTATCTAGTCAAATCAATTCGTTGACCAATTTTTCCAATGATAATAGATCCGATGATTAAGGAAGCAAATTCTCCGATACCTGTAGTGAACCATGTCAAGAAAAATGGAGCTTCAGCAACAAGATACAATTCAGCCGCAATTGTTACCATAGATATTGAGAATAGAATTGAAAAGAAGAAATGATCTTTTCGAATCAATCCATTAAATAGATAGTCTTTGCTGTATTTGCTAAACAACAATACTCCTAGACTTAGGAAAACAAGTGTCGAGCCTCCACCAACAGCAACATCGATAACTCCAAAACTAAAGAAATTAGCAATCATACATCCAATCGTAACACCAATGATATACTTAGGATTGTAAAAAGCTAGGAAATTCATCATTTCAGAGATACGGAACTGGTAGGCACCGTAACTGATAGCATTAAGCGGTGGCGTGATTGTTAAGACCACATAGATAGCAGCGACAATGGCAATATCTGCCATATCACGAACGGTAAGTTTTTTCATGTTTTCTCCTTTAGCGGCTATGCCGCGTGTAATATGCTTGGTGAAAGAAGCTAAGCACCAAGGGTTGAATAAGTCAACTTTACAAGTATAGCACATTTATCAGCTTTATGCTATACTAATCTTATGAAAACATATATAAAAAAATTCTTTGATAACGAGATTTTATCCTATCTATTTTTCGGAGTTGCGACTACCGTAGTATCGATATTTGTCCGCATCGTCATCTTTTATCTAACACAGCAAGAGCTAGTTGCGACTGCTCTAGGGAATATTGCTGGAATTCTATTTGCCTTTTTTACAAATGACACATTTGTATTTAAGCAAGAAAGAAAAAACTGGTTTAATAGATTAATTAAATTCACCTCTGCAAGACTTATCACCTTTTTATTAGATCTTCTACTAACTTTTATTTTTGTGACAAGCTTCCCACAAATTATTGGTTACTTTGTTGGAAATGATATTAATACAATTAATACAGTTGAAATCTTCATTGCACAAGTTACGATGGTTGTTCTCAACTACGTTTTTAGTAAGCTTTTTGTATTTAAGAAGAAATAATCACTTTTCTTGCAATTAATATAAATTTACGATATAATGTAGTCTGTAAAAATTTGATAAAATTTCGAAAGGAAAAAGAAAATGTTAAAAGATCTTAAAGCATTTTTGCTCCGCGGTAATGTCGTAGACCTTGCTGTCGGTGTGATCATCGCTACTGCATTTGGTGCTATCGTAACTTCATTCGTTAACGATATCATCACTCCACTTCTATTAAACCCAGCTTTGAAAGCTGCGAACGTTGATCGTATCGCTGAACTTTCATGGAATGGTGTTGCTTACGGAAGTTTCTTGAGTGCTGTTATTAACTTCGTAGTTATTGGTACTGTTCTTTTCTTTGTTGTTAAAGGAATTGAAAAAGCTCAAAGCCTTGGTAAGAAAGAAGAAGCTGAAGAAGCTCCAGCAGGTCCAACTGAATTGGAAGTTCTTCAAGAAATCAAAGCACTTCTTGAAAAAAAATAAACATTTAAAAGGATTTAGATCTTGTCTAAATCCTTTTTTATTGTTATATTTCATCTTTTAGATGACTCTTGAGTTACACCATATTTTTTGATATAATGAGGGAAGTTTCCACTCTTAGTGTAATGGATATCACGTAAGATTCCGGTTCTTGAGATGGGGGTTCGATTCCCTCAGGGTGGATTATAGATAGAATATTATTAATAATTGAAAAAGCAGTGAATGATGACTGCTTTTTTATTTATATCTACACCTGCTCCGATAATTCTTCCCACTCTAGCATGGCTTCTTCCTGACGCTGGCTAATTTTATCAAGTTCTGCTTGTAATTGTATGAGCTCGTCTGCATCATTGGTAGTGTGCATTTGTTCAGCAATAACCTGGGCTTGAGTTTCAAGCTCTTCGATTTCTGTCTCCAAGTTCTCAATTTGTCGCATCAATTTCCGAAGTTCTTTTTGACTCTCTTTTTGAGCTTGATAATCATTAAGAGAAGAACTTTCCTTCTCTTGATTGATAGCCCCTAATTGCACCTCTTGAGTAGCTGCTAGCTCTGCTTTCTTTTGGATATAGTAATCATAATCTCCAAGATATAGGGTTGAGCCATTTTCGGACAATTCTAGAACATGAGTAGCTACTCGATTGATAAAGTAACGGTCATGGCTGACAAATAGAAGAGTCCCATCAAAGTCAATCAGTGCATTTTCTAAAACTTCCTTACTATCTATATCCAAGTGGTTTGTCGGCTCGTCCAATATCAAAAAGTTATTATTTTCCATAGAGAGTTTAGCCAGCAATAAGCGAGCTTTCTCTCCACCTGAAAGCATACCGACTGATTTCTTAACATCATCACCTGAGAAAAGGAAGGCGCCTAAACGGTTTCGAATTTCCACTTCTGGCGTCAATTTAAAATCATTCCAGAGTTCGTCTAGTACACTATTACTTGGTGTTAGTTCGCTTTGAGTTTGATCATAGTAACCAACCTCAACATTGGCACCAAAACGCTTCTCTCCTTTGATAAATGGAATCTGATCCACAATAGACTTAATAAAGGTTGTCTTCCCAATACCATTCGGACCTACAATTGCCATGGCATTCAACTTACGAAGATCGAGATTGATTGGCTCAGATAGTATTTCCCCATCATAACCTATAGCAGCATTTTCAACCGTCAAAACTACATTTCCTGAAACTTTATCAGAGCGAAATGTCATATTAGCTGATTTCTTAGCAGTTTCAGGCTTGTCCAAACGCTCCATTTTCTCAAGTTGTTTACGTCTTGATTGTGCACGCTTAGTTGTCGATGCTCGAACGAGATTGCGATTGACAAAGTCTTCTAGGGCAGCTATTTCTTTTTGCTGCTTTTCGTAATTTTTAGCTTCTGTTGCTAATTTTTGTTCTTTCTGCTCAACAAAAGAGGAGTAATTTCCCACATACTTATCTAGAGAATGCTTAGTTAAGTCCAAAGTGATGGTAGCCACTTTATCAAGGAAATAACGGTCATGGCTGACGATAATTAAAGCACCACTGTAATTTACCAAATAGTTTTCTAACCAAGCAATGGTTTCAATATCAAGGTGGTTAGTTGGCTCATCTAAAACTAAGAGATTGGGTTTTTCTAGGAGCATTTTTGCTAGTGCCAGACGTGTATTTTGACCACCTGATAATTCCTCAATTTTCATCTGCCACATAGATTCATCGAACTTGAAACCATTTAAAATAGCACGAATGTCCGCTTCATAAGTAAAGCCCCCAGCCTGACGGAAACTCTCAGACAAGCGGTCATAATTAGACATCAAATTTTCTAAATCTGCACCTGTCTTTTCACCCATCTCTAGTTCCATTTGTCGAAGCTGTTTTTCGGTACTACGTAAATCATCAAAGACATGTAACATTTCGTCATAGATAGTATTTTCTGATTCAAAGCGACTATCTTGTGCTAAGTAGGATAGAGAAATGTCTTTTTTCTTATTTATTTCTCCACTAGTCGGTTCTTCTTCTCCAACCAATATTTTTAATAATGTAGACTTTCCTGATCCATTTTTTCCAACGAGAGCGATACGATCTCTTTCATCTACTTGAAGATTGATATTATCAAATAAAACTTCTCCTGCAAATGAGCGTTCAATTTTATTAGCTTGTAAAATAATCATACAGTTAGTATAGCATGTTTCTCCTAGCCGTTCAAGACTTGAAATTAAGCTATATTTCATAACTTTTCAGAAACTCATGCTATCGTTTTACTATCACTTTAAATCATGATATAATGAGAACGATTAATACATTAGAAATAAGGAGTTGTACTATGACTTATCAAGAAAACTTCCAAAAATGGGCTGATTTCGCTGACCTACCAGATTACCTTCGTCGTGATTTGGAAAACATGGATGAAAAAACCAAAGAAGATGCCTTCTACACAAACCTTGAATTTGGTACTGCAGGTATGCGCGGACTAATTGGTGCGGGTACAAACCGTATTAATATCTATGTAGTCCGTCAAGCAACTGAAGGTTTGGCTCGTTTGATTGAGTCAAAAGGGGGGAATGAAAAAGAACGTGGTGTAGCCATCGCCTACGATAGCCGTCACTTCTCTCCAGAATTTGCCTTTGAATCTGCAGCTGTTCTTGCTAAACACGGTATTAAGTCGTATGTTTTTGAAAGTCTCCGTCCAACTCCAGAGCTTTCATTTGCCGTTCGTCACCTCAACTGCTTTGCGGGTATCATGATTACTGCTAGCCACAACCCAGCTCCGTTTAACGGATACAAGGTTTATGGTGAAGATGGTGGACAAATGCCTCCACACGACGCAGACGCTTTGACAACTTACATCCGTGCCATCGAAAATCCATTTGCAGTTGAAGTTGCTGATGTTGAAGCTGAAAAAGCTTCTGGTTTGATTGAAGTCATCGGTAAAGCTATTGATGCTGAATACCTTAAAGAGGTAAAAGACGTTAACATCAACCCTGCCTTGATTGAAGAATTTGGTAAAGACATGAAGATTGTCTACACTCCTCTTCACGGTACTGGTGAAATGTTGGCTCGTCGTGCTCTTGCTCAAGCAGGATTTGATTCTGTACAAGTCGTAGAAGCACAAGCAACTCCAGATCCAGACTTCTCAACGGTTAAATCTCCAAACCCAGAAAGTCAAGCAGCCTTTGCACTTGCTGAAGAACTTGGTCGTCAAGTTGGTGCTGATGTTCTTGTTGCAACAGACCCTGACGCTGACCGTGTCGGTGTTGAAGTCCTTCAAAAAGATGGTAGCTACCTTAACCTTTCAGGTAACCAAATCGGTGCTATCATGGCTAAGTACATCTTGGAAGCCCATAAAAACGCTGGAACTCTTCCTGAAAATGCGGCCCTCTGCAAATCGATTGTTTCAACTGACTTGGTAACTAAGATTGCTGAAAGCTACGGCGCAACTATGTTCAACGTCTTGACTGGTTTCAAATTTATCGCGGAAAAAATTCAAGAATTTGAAGAAAAACACAATCACACTTACATGATGGGATTTGAAGAGAGTTTTGGTTACTTGATCAAACCATTCGTACGTGATAAAGATGCTATCCAAGCTGTTCTTGTCGTTGCTGAACTTGCTGCCTACTACCGTTCACGCGGTTTGACACTTGCTGACGGTATCGAAGAAATCTACAAAGAATACGGCTACTACGCGGAAAAGACAATCTCTGTTACCCTTTCAGGTGTCGATGGTGCTGAACAAATCAAAGCGATTATGGCTAAATTCCGCAACAATGCTCCAAAAAAATTTAATGAAACTGCAGTTTCAATTACTGAAGACTTCAAAGCACAAACTTCTACTGCTGCTGATGGCACTGTAACAGCCTTAACTACTCCTCCAAGTGATGTCTTGAAATACACACTTGCTGATGGTTCATGGATTGCAGTTCGTCCTTCCGGTACTGAACCAAAAATCAAGTTCTACATCGCAGTTGTTGGTGAAAGTAATGAAGATGCGCAAGCAAAAATTGCTAATATCGAAGCTGAAATTAATGCCTTTGTAAAATAAGCAAGATAAAAGATGAGATAAAGCTATCTCATCTTTTTTTCGTATCAAATCTAAGCATTTTTAAAGACTTTATGGCATACTAGTTTTATCAAATTAAATGAGGTATTCTTATGGAACAATTCTTAGAAAATATTAAAGATCTTGAAGTGACAACAGTTGCGCGTGCTCAAGAAGCCATCGACAAAAAAGAAACAGCGACTTTCTTTATTGGACGCAAGACTTGTCCATACTGCCGGAAGTTCGCTGCTAAATTAGCAGCTGTCGTAGCTGAAACAAAAGCTCATATCTACTTCATTAATAGTGAAGAACCAAGTCAACTTGATGCTTTGCAAGCCTTCCGTTCTACCTATGTTATTCCAACAGTACCTGGATTTGTTCATGTTGCAAATGGTCAAATCAAGGTTCGTTGTGATTCATCTATGACAGAAGAAGAAATTAAAGAATTTGCTGGATTATAATAATCAAAATTATAAAAGGAAGGTTTGAACCTTCCTTTTTATATATCCGTTAAAGGTGTTGCAGTATCTGGTGAAGTGTCATAAACTTGAAAGTCTACTCCTACTCCTAAATCTGCCTGAGCCAACTGATTGACCATGGTCATGTGTGCTAGCTCTTTAATGTTATTCTCTTTTGACAAATGTCCGAGATAGATCTTTTTGGTACGATTACCAAGTGTACGAATCATGGCATCTGCTCCATCTTCATTTGAGAGGTGGCCAAGGTCAGACAGAATCCGTTGCTTGAGTCGCCAAGCATAAGATCCAGCTCGCAGGATTTCAACATCATGATTTGACTCGATTAGATAGCCATCTGCATTCTCGACTATGCCAGCCATACGGTCACTAACATAGCCTGTATCCGTCAGCATGACAAAACTCTTATCATCCTTCATAAAGCGGTAAAACTGTGGAGCAACAGCATCATGGCTAACACCAAAACTTTCAATGTCAATATCACCAAAGGTCTTAGTTTTTCCCATCTCAAAAATATGTTTTTGTGATGAATTCACTTTTCCTAGGTACTTACTATTTTCCATTGCTTGCCAGGTCTTTTCATTGGCGTAAAGATCCATTCCATACTTACGAGCCAGAACACCAATGCCGTGGATATGATCCGCGTGTTCATGTGTTATCAGAATGGCATCTAAATCTTCCGGTTTACGATTAATTTCACCCAATAAGCTTGTAATTTTTTTACCAGATAAACCTGCATCTACTAAAATTTTTTTCTTGGGGGTTTCTAGATAAAAGGAATTTCCACTAGAACCCGATGCTAAAATACTATATTTAAATCCTTTTTCATTCATTCTAGTCTTCTAGTTCATCCTCCCAAATCTCGTCTTTTACAGCATCCTTATCATATGGAAGCACGATAGTAAAGGTTGAACCCTTACCATACTCACTTTTGGCCCAGATAAATCCGTTATGTTGCTTAATGATTTCCTTAGCAATGGCTAATCCTAAACCAGTTCCACCTTGTGCGCGACTTCTAGCTCGATCCACACGATAGAAACGGTCAAAGATTTTTGGTAAATCTTGTTTTGGAATTCCCAATCCTTGATCGGAAATAGATAGAATCATTTGATCGTCAGTTGTTTTCATAGAAACAGTGATTTTCCCACCGTCTGGGGAATACTTGATAGCATTGTTTAAAATATTATCTATCACCTGGGTCATCTTATCTGTATCTATCTCAATCCATACGGAGGTAATTGGATAATCTCTGATTAATTCATACTTCAGATTCTCATCCTGGCTTTTGATTTTATCAAAACGATTGAGGATAAAGGTAATGAAAGCAGTAAAATTAATTAATTCTACATCTAAGTTGCTAGTAGCATTATCAATACGTGATAGATGCAGGAGATCTGTTACCATTCGCATCATTCGATTGGTTTCGTCCAATGATACTTTTATGAAATCAGGCGCAACTGGTTCTGACAAAGCACCTTCATCCAAGGCCTCTAGATAAGATTTTACACTGGTCAAAGGAGTTCGCAGTTCATGGCTAACATTCGATACAAAAAGTCTTCTCTCTCGTTCTTCCTTCTCTTGTTCAGTTGTATCGTGTAATACAGCAACAAGACCTGAAATAAAGCCAGATTCTCTACGAACAAGAGCAAAACGTACACGAATACTTATGTATTCTCCATTCACATCCTGAGAATCTATCATCAATTCCGGACTTTGAGTAATTAGGTCTCTCAACTCATACTCGTCATCAATCCTAAGCAATTCTAAAATATTCTGATTCAGAGCCTCGTCTTTATCAACACCAAGTTGTTTTTTAGCCATATCATTAATCATAATGATCTGACCACGACGATTGGTTGCAAGGACTCCATCCGTCATGTAGGAGAGAATACTATTCAATCTTTTAGTCTCTTGCTCAAGATTTTCTTGTGTTAGGCGGATAACTTCAGATAAGTCATTGAGATTATTTGTAATATTAGTTATCTCTGAACTTCCTTGCATATCCAAAACTTGAGAATAATCTCCCGCAATCAAATCTTTGACCTTTTGATTCAGTTGTTTGAGACGGATATTATCTCTGCGGTTTTCTAATAAAAGAAAGGTAACAAGCATGATAAATCCGATTAAAATGAGTCCAAAGACGAAATCTCTGGTTAAAATTGTTTGTCTAATTATTTCAATCATTATTTCTCATGTAATATCCAACACCACGACGAGTTAGAATGTAATCTGGTCTACTTGGTGTATCTTCGATTTTTTCACGCAAACGTCTAATGGTCACATCAACAGTACGAACATCGCCAAAATAGTCATAGCCCCAAACAGTCTCAAGCAGATGTTCACGAGTGATGACCTGTCCAATATGCGTCGCCAAGTGATATAAAAGTTCAAATTCACGGTGTGTCAATTCCAATTCTTCTCCATATTTTTTCGCAACATAAGCGTCTGGAAGAATTTCTAAATCACCAATTTGAATACTCTGTAGTTTTGCTTCTAGTTCTTGGTTGTCAACTGCTACTAAATCCGTACGACGAAGAAGAGCCTTAACACGCGCTTGTAGCTCACGGTTTGAAAATGGCTTGGTCACATAGTCATCAGCTCCAAGCTCTAGTCCAATAACCTTATCAAACTCGCTGTCTTTTGCTGAAAGCATGATTATTGGCACACTACTTGTTTTACGAATTGTTTTGGCAACTTCAAGTCCATCAATCTCAGGTAACATTAAGTCTAAAATAATAATATCTGGTTTTTCAGCTTCAAATAATTCAATAGCTTCACGACCATTAAAGGCAGTTACTACCTCGTAGCCTTCTTTAGTCATATTAAACTTAATAATGTCCGAGATTGGTTTTTCATCATCTACAATCAATATTTTTTTCATTTTGTTCACCTTTTCCTTATCTCATTATACCAAAAAATCAAAAAGAAGACACGATACACTAATGTTAATGGTCTCTTTTTAAATACTCTTGCCAAATCTTTTGTTGGGGTTTAGCAATGGGATAATGTACAAACTCTTCTGGACTTAGCCAAAGAACTTCTCTATCGGAATAATCTTCAGACTTTTCTACCTTACCTGTTATAATCTGAATATGCCATTTACGATGACTGAAGACATGCTTAACCTCTTCAAATTTGTAGTCATCCCAATTAACAACAAGATTATAATCTTGTTCAAAACTTGCTTTAGGAGATGGTCCAAACTGTGTGGTTGGTTCCGATACCTGACTAAAAAGGTTAAGTTCATCTTCCTCTTTTGAAAATTCATCAACTTCTATCAATGGAAAATGCCAAAAACCTGCGAGCAATTTTTCACTTTCATTCTTTTCTAGCAAAAACTGGCCTTTATCATTTTGCACAACTAATGCATTTAGATATATTGGAATTGGTTTTTTCTTTGGCGCTTTAATAGGATAGCGGTCCATAGTCCCGTGCTGATAAGCTGCGCTAAATTCCTTAATTGGACTAGCTTGAGGCCTAGGATTGACAGGCGCTTCAATATCAGAACCTAAATCCATCAAAGCCTGGTTAAAATCACCTGGACGATCTGGATCAATTAAAATTTCCATCATAGCTTGAAAAATTTTACGATTGCTGGGATTTCCTATATCGTGATTTACTTCAAAGAGTCGGGCCAAGACTCGCATGACATTTCCATCAACCGCAGGTTGGGGAAGATTAAAAGCAATACTAGAAATAGCCCCTGCTGTATAGGGACCAATCCCCTTCAAACTTGAAATACTCTCATAAGTTGAAGGAAAATCTCCACCAAATTCATTCATAATCTGTTGAGCGGCTGCTTGCATATTACGAACACGCGAATAATATCCAAGACCTTCCCATGCCTTTAATAAGCGTTCTTCAGGTGCATTTGCCAAACTCTCTACAGTCGGAAACCATTCTAAAAAACGTTCGTAATATGGAATAACAGTATCAACTCTTGTCTGTTGTAACATAATTTCAGATACCCAAATATGGTATGGATTTTTACTTCTTCTCCAAGGTAAATCACGCTTATTTTCATCATACCAGGCTAAAAGTTTTTGACGGAAAGAGAGAATTTTCTCCTCTTCCCACATGGACACGCCGTATTTCTCCAAATCTAACATATATCTAGTATAGCATAACCTTAAGGGATACTCAAAAGCTAGTTAACCAAGCTATCTATTCATTGGGTTTTTTGATATAATATTTTTAACCTCATTCTCAAAGGAGATTATTATGCGTTATAACCAATTTAGCTACTTTCCTGTTTCAAAGGAAGATGCTTTAAAAGAATTATCTGAACTTGGTTTTAGTCTTGACCCTGCTAGTTCTGAAAAAGACCAGTTTGAGTCATTTGTCAGAACTTGTTTTTTTAATTACAAAAATACGGATTATCCACTTTCAACTTTGGCAGTAGATAAGAAAACAGACCTACTTACTTTCTTTAACTCTGAGCTAGAGTTAACTGCTGAAATCTTCTACACTGTAGTTTTTCAATTACTTGGATTTAGCTATCTAACAGACTTCGAAGACGCTCTTGCTTTCCATAAAGAAACAGCTTTTCCTATCGTCTATGGTGATTTGATTGATAATCTTTATCAACTTCTTAATACACGTACTAAAAAAGGAAACACCCTTATTGATCAATTGGTTAGTGATGGTCTTATTCCTGAGGACAATAACTACCACTACTTCAATGGAAAGAGTTTAGCTACTTTTTCAACTTGCAATGTCATTCGTGAGGTTGTTTATGTAGAAAGCCGTATTGATTCAGATAAGGATGGCTTACCTGACCTGGTCAAGGTTAATATTATCCGTCCAACTTTCTCAGGAAGAATCCCTGCAGTCATGACAGCTAGTCCTTATCATCAAGGAACTAATGACAAGGCAAGTGATAAAGCCCTCTACAAAATGGAGGAGGAATTAGCAGTTAAAGAACCTCACAAGATTAGCTTGGAGGAGCCTACATTGGATTTAGTTGATCCTGTCGGCCAAGCTCAACTTGTCACTGAAGCGGAAGAAAAACTTACTCATATCAATAGCAGTTATACTTTAAATGACTACCTCCTTCCTAGAGGATTTGCTAATATTTATGTATCAGGACTTGGCACCAAGGATTCTCAGGGAATCATGCCTAATGGTGATTACCGACAAATCGAAGCCTATAAAAATGTCATTGATTGGCTCAATGGGCGCTGTCGTGCTTTTACTGACCATAGTCGTGAGCGCCAAGTAAAGGCTGATTGGTCAAATGGTAAAGTTGCTACTACAGGTCTATCATACCTCGGTACAATGTCCAACGGTCTTGCGACTACTGCAGTTGATGGCTTAGAAGTCATTATTGCTGAAGCAGGAATTTCTTCTTGGTACAACTACTATCGTGAAAATGGTCTTGTCACAAGTCCTGGAGGTTATCCAGGTGAGGACTTGGACTCACTCGATGAATTGACCTATTCACGTAATCTCTTAGCTGGTGACTATATTCGTGGAAACGATGCTCATAAAGCTTCCATAGAAGAACTTAAGAAAAATTTAGACCGCAAAACTGGTGATTACAATCAATTCTGGCATGAACGTAACTATCTGCTCAACGCCCACAAGGTCAAAGCTGAGGTAGTTTTTACACACGGTTCACAAGATTGGAATGTGAAACCACTCCATGTCTATCAAATGTTTAATGCACTTCCAAGTAGCATTAAGAAACATCTCTTCTATCATAATGGTGCCCATGTATACATCAATAACTGGCAGTCTGTAGACTTCCGTGAATCCATGAATGCCCTTTTGACACAAAGATTATTAGGACAAAAAACAGAATATCAACTACCTACAGTAATCTGGCAAGACAATACTGCCGAGCAAACCTGGTTGGCTCTTAAAGATTTTGGAAATCAAAATGAGCATAAAACTTTCTCTTTAGGTACTGAAGAAGCTGTCATTCAAAACCGTTATCAAGATTCTGATTTTGAACGTTTTGGTAAAAGCTATCCAACCTTTAATAATGAACTCTATCAAGGTAAGGTCAATCAAATTACTATCGACCTACCTATAACTGAAAATATCCATCTTAATGGACGTGTTAAACTTAATCTACGACTTAAGTCAAGTATCAATAAAGGTCTTCTCTCTGCTCAACTCCTTGAACTGGGGGAAAAGAAATACCTCCAGCCTTATCCAGGAATCCTATCAGTGCGTACTCTTGATAATGGTCGATACCACATGTTAGATAATCTCTTTGAGTTACCACATAGTCAAAGTGCTCAACGAGTTATCACAAAAGGATATCTCAATCTTCAAAACCGTGATGACTTATTGGAAATCAAAGAAGTTACACCTAATGAATGGATGGAATTCCAGTTTGAACTTCAACCAACAATCTACAAACTTCAAGAAGGTGATACTCTACGGCTAGTTCTATATACAACAGACTTTGAAATTACGGTTCGTGATAATTCTGACTATCAACTCACTGTCGATTTATCACAATCTTCAATGGAAGTACCAGTACAGTAAAACTCTAGTATTGGTCTATAAGCTGACTACCTAATGAATATATGAAAACCCGTGATTTTTATATCACGGGTTTCTTTATTATTTTGATTTATTACTTTCGATTTGTTTCTTCATTCTCGCAATTCTCAATGCACGATTTGGATTAAGGCGATTAAATAGTTCTTCTAATTTTTTTTCATTCCAGACGTCTGCTGCAGAAACAAAATTTCCGTCAGCATCACGGAAAGATATAGGTTTATCTCCCATAATTTTCTCCTAGTCCACAAATTCAAACTCAAACTTACCGATTCTTACTAGATCACCATCTTTAGCACCACGAGTACGGAGAGCCTCATCAACTCCCATTCCACGTAACTGACGTGCAAACTTCATAACAGATTCATCGCGGTCAAAATTGGTCATATTAAAGAGTTTCATCAGTTTGTCACCAGAAAGTATCCAAGTAGCATCGTCATCACGACTGATTTCAAAGGCTTTTTCTTTCTCATCAAATCCATAGTATACTTCTTCTTCCATCTCTGACTCATCATAAAGAAGGAATTCTGGAGTCTTATCAAGAAGTTCTGCTGTTGCATCCAATAAAGGTGCTAAACCTTGCTTAGTTAGACCTGAAATTGGGAAGATTGCAGGTAAATCTTCAAACTCATCATAATTTTCAGCCAATTTTTTCTTGAATTCTTCTAGATTTTCTTGACTATCTGGTATATCCATCTTGTTAGCAACAATAATCTGTGGACGCTCCATCAAACCAAGATTATATGATTCTAACTCTTTATTGATAGCTAAATAATCTTCATAAGGATCACGTCCTTCACTAGCGGACATATCAATGATATGCAGAATCACGCGTGTACGCTCAATATGACGTAAGAACTGTGTTCCCAAGCCGACGCCTTGACTTGCTCCCTCAATCAAACCAGGAAGGTCAGCTACTGCGAATGAATCCCCTGATTGAGTACGAACCATTCCAAGGTTTGGTACGATTGTTGTAAAGTGGTAGGCACCGATTTTAGGTTTTGCAGATGTGATGACACTTAGTAAAGTTGATTTTCCAACAGAAGGGAAGCCAACTAAACCAACGTCAGCTAGTATTTTTAGTTCTAGCTGTAATTCACGTTCCTGACCTGGTTCCCCGTTTTCAGAGATTTCAGGAGCAGGATTTTTAGGTGTTGCAAAACGAATATTTCCTCGACCGCCACGACCACCGTGGGCAACGATAAACTCTTGACCATTCTCAATCAAATCTGTGATAACTTTTCCAGTTTCTGCATCACGAACAGTTGTTCCTTGAGGAACACGGACAATCAAATCTTCAGCTCCTCTACCATGCATTCCTTTAGTCATCCCTTTTTCTCCAGAATGGGCTTTAAAGTGACGATTATAACGGAAATCCATAAGGGTACGTAAGCCTTCATCTACGACAAAAACAACGTTACCACCACGGCCACCGTCTCCTCCCCATGGTCCTCCATTAGGGACGTATTTTTCACGACGAAAGGCAACCATTCCATCGCCACCATTACCAGCCTTGACCTTTATCTTAGCTGTATCTAAAAACATACTCATATTCTTCTCTCGCTTCAAAAAGGGCTGGGATAACCCAGGCACTAACTATAGTTTATAAATCCTAATTTAGCTTTTAGAATCTGCTCAAGACACCTAATGCTGTCGCAAAGATTCCTGCTAAGGTAACAAACAACATGATCATAACAATAAAAAGTGTCAATTTTTCAAAAAAAGTTTTTTTACGTTGACCGTTATCTCCGAATGCCATCTTATTCTCCTTCTTTAAATAAATTTAAATTTTTTAAAAATCATCTGAAACTGGAGCTACTGCCCATAAAATTAAGTAGGCTAAAACCCCTGCTCCATAACAGAAAGCTAATACTCCCCAAATAACACGTACAAGTGTTGGATCGATATTAAAGTATTGGGCCGCACCAGCACAAACTCCACCAATTTTTTGGTCTCTACTACTTCTCATAAATTGTTTCTTCATTTTGTATCATCCTTTATTTTTCTATTCTTTCAAAAAGTCCCTAAAATTGTTCAATTGTTTTTTAGAAGCTTTTAACATACGCTTCGAACCTTTAACTGGCATCGTTACAGCCTGTTGCGGAATATAGAAGACTGTCTTTAAAATACGTTTTGTAACAGGTTCGTCAGCTCCTGTTTCTTTGGCAAAATTATTTGAAATAATGACGTCTAGATAAAATTCATGGACTCTTCTACCAAAATTCTCAGCAGAAATTTCATATAATTTTTCAGCCAAGTGTTTTTCATCCATTGACGGTGTAGCAAGTAAGGCTTCGAGAATCGCTCCTGCCAAGTCCCTTTCCTCATAATAAAGAGTTCCGAACATTTTATCATTGATGAGATTATCCAAATAAGGATTACCATGGGCAATAACAGGTGTCTTACTAGCTAAACTTTCCAGATAAGTCAATCCCTGAGTTTCACTTGTAGAAGCCGATATGAAGAAATCAGCTGCCTTATAATAGAGTGCCGTCTCATTTGGCGGTATCATACCTGTAAAGATAACAGAATCTTGAATTTTTAAATCTTCTGCTTGCTCCTTAAGGTTGTCTAAATAAGGTCCATCTCCAGCTACAACCAGTTTAACATTTGGTTCTTCTTTTAAAACATCTGGTAAAGCTGCAAGAACTGCTTGAATATTCTTCTCGTAAGAGACTCGAGAAAGACTTAGAAGCATCTTTTCGTCTTTCTTGATACCTAGTTTATCCCTTAAGTCACTAATGTGTTCAGGACCAATCTCAGGGCGTTCAAATTTTGCAAGTTCAATTCCAGTAGGAATGACACGCTTTTCAACTTTTACCTTATAGTCAGATAGAAGGTTGCGCACAATTTCACTCGGACAAATAACTCCATCAACGTCATGAAGAAATCCTCTCACAAGATACTTGACCATACCTGGACGAATCAACATCCCCTTAGCAATATAGTGAACATAGTCCTCGTACTGGGTATGATATGTATGAATGACTGGGATTTTCAGTTCACGAGCAATCCAAATTCCCAATAAACCAAGAGAAAACTCAGTCTGGGTATGAATAATATCGAGTTTGTATTGCTTAGCAATTTCAAGAGCTTTGGTAAATCCACGGTAAGCGAAACGACGGTCTTTAAAGGCAAAGAAAGGAACACTAGGAATACGGATAATTTGCCAGTCTTCATAACGATTAACGTCCTTATCAGTTGTCGTGAAGATAAAGACTGCATGCCCTTGCTTTTCAAGTTCTGTTTTTAAGGTTCGAATACTAGTCGCAACACCTGAAACCTGTGGGAAATAAGTATCTGTAAATAATCCAATTCGCATATACTACCTCATTTTTTTCCTAAAGCTGCTTGCTCCCGATAGAATTTAAGCCAGATTTCTAAGAGATGCTCTTCTGAATATTCTCTAGAAATAGCCTTAGCTTTCTCTTTTAATTCTTTTAGTGATTCTGGATGCGCTCGATATTCCAAAATGGCTTCTTTCATTTCTTCTACATCGGTGGTTGGTCTGTAATTTCCTTCTAGAATCACCTTATAAAGATCTAAGTCCCGAAGCATAATCGGAGCTTCACAACTGGCTGCTTCCAAAATTGTCATCGGAAATAGTTCATTATAACTAGGAAGCAAGAACAGATCTGCCAAAGCATAAAGTTCTCTCATACGCTCAGGTGAAACAATTCCTGGGAAGATCAAGTTCTTTGGAGGATTGTCCATAATCTTTTTATAGCGTTCGTAGCCATCAGTAATTCCACCAAATGAGAAACCACCGGCCCAAATAAAAGTAACTTGAGGTAATTCTTCAGCTAAGGTGATAAAATCATCAATGCCTTTTCGTTTCTGAACTTGACCGGCACCTACGACTACAAACTCTTCCTTATCTATTCCCATATCTTGACGAAGCTGAAAAATTTGATCAACTGGCAATGGGTGCCATTTTTCTTTGTTAACAAAGTTAGGAATATAGGTCACTTTTTCACGTGGAATTCCAGCCGCAACCAAATCTTCGATGAAAGTAGGATTGACTACAACCAGATGTTCCATACGGTCATAAAAAGAAAATACATAGCGTTTGACAATTCCCTTTAAGAAAAATGGAATCTTCAAACTACCTTCTAAGGTGTCAGGCAAGAAGTGGACATAACCAATCCTACGACCTGAACGCTTCTTTTGAAAAGTTGACAGATAATAAGGAAGGTCGATTGTATGAAAATGAGTAACATCAGCTTCTACAGGAAGATTCTCCGTTACAATTAGTTGGTCTTTCGCATCACGTTTCAAAAGTTGCACAAGTTCACGGTAAGCTCCAGAAACTCCTTGTCCTGCTACCTTTTCACTCGAACTTAGCATATTGATGCGTAATTTCTCTTTTTCCATACTTTCCATTATACCATTTTCTTCAAATAAAATCAGCAAATTAAAAGAGAGATAGTATAAAAGCAAAGAATTTCAACAATTATACTACTTCTCTTTTTATTATAATTACTTAATACCTAAAGCGATACGTGCATAACGACTCATTTTTTCAACCGTCCAAGCTGGATACCAAACTAATTTTACTTCAGTATTGGTAACCTCTGGTACATCTGTCATAGCATCATAAATCTGATCAGTTAAAAGATCAGCCAAAGGACAACCCATTGTTGTCAAGGTCATATCAATCTCAGTATCACCGGTATCACCATCAAATCGAATCTCATAAATCAGACCTAGGTTGACGATATCAATACCCAACTCAGGGTCTATTACTTCTTCTAATGCAGATAAGATTTTCGTTTTGATAGTTTCAATTTGCTCTTCTGTATAAGCCATGTGTAATCCTCCAATTTTAATCTTCGATAAAGTCACGAAGTGGTTTACTACGACTAGGCTGGCGAAGTTTTCTCAAGGCCTTAGCCTCAATTTGACGGATACGCTCACGAGTGACATTAAAGACTTTCCCAACATCCTCAAGAGTACGCATTTTACCATCATCTAGACCAAAACGAAGACGCAAAACATTTTCTTCACGGTCAGTCAAAGTATCCAGAACTTCATCCAACTGCTCACGCAAGACGATGCGAGTGGTGTAGTCCACTGGATTTTCAATCACTTCGTCCTCGATAAAGTCACCAAGATGACTATCGTCCTCTTCACCAATAGGTGTTTCAAGAGAAACAGGTTCCTGAGCAATTTTCAAAATTTCACGAACCTTGTCAGGAGTCATATCCATACGTTCAGCGATTTGCTCAGGTGTAGGATCTTGTCCCAACTCTTGAAGAAGGTTACGCTGCTCACGAACAAGCTTGTTGATTGTTTCTACCATGTGAACTGGAATGCGGATGGTACGAGCTTGATCAGCAATAGCACGTGTAATAGCCTGACGAATCCACCAAGTTGCATAAGTTGAGAACTTGAATCCTTTTGAATAATCAAACTTATCAACGGCCTTCATCAAGCCCATGTTACCTTCTTGGATTAGATCAAGGAATTGCATACCTCGTCCAACATAGCGTTTAGCAATAGATACTACCAAACGAAGGTTGGCTTCTGCTAGACGTTGTTTAGCTTCAACATCTCCTGCTTCAACAGCAAGGGCCAACTCTTTTTCTTCTTCGTTTGTAAGCAGAGGTACAACCCCAATTTCTTTCAAATACATGCGGACAGGATCGTTAACCTTTGCAGATGTAGAACCAATTAAATCCTCATCACTAAGCTCTGGTTCTTCCTCTGTACTTAAGACACGTTCACTTGGATTTCCTTCGTTATCCGTGATTGCAATCCCAGCATCTTGAATACGTTGCAACAGATTTTCAATTCCTTCAACATCAAGAGCAAAAGGGATTACAAGGACATTGTTAATTTCATCATCCGTCGCAGTACCAGTTTTCTTATGGTTACGAATAAATTCTGCAACTTGGACATCAAAAGTTGTTACTTCTTTTTGTTTTTTTGCCATTCTTACTCCATTCTTCTTTTTTGGGCAATTAAGCGTTCAAGCTCTTCTAAAGCAGTATCAGTATCACCTACATGACTAGCTTCCTGAACCTTCTTTTTGATTTGCAAGTTTTGTTGATTCAACAGAGCACGATTACGAGACTCTTCCACTTCTTTTAGTTCTTCTGGAGACATTTCAGAAGGTAGATCCAAGGCTAACACTTGGTACCAAGCATTTTCCACTTCTCTAGTCTGATTTGCTAAATCTTCAGAAGATATCGAACCATTATCAATCAAGAGTCCATACAAGGTCTGAAACTCTGGAGTTTCAAATACAAAATCATCTCTCAAACGATAATCATTGAGCACCAAAGGATGTTCCATCATACGATAAAGAATATGTGCTTCAGCTCTCATGACTGCCGTCAACTGTTTAGAAACCGACATAGTAATTGGTGTCGGATTAACGACCTGTTTCACTTTTTCTTGTCTTTGTCTGACACGACTTTCGTTGATAATGTGCTCAACTTGTTGATAATCAAAAGATGGTAAATGATCCGTCAACAAATGAATATAGGTGTTCTGAGCTGTGATAGAAGGTTCTTTAACGATAAGAGGTGCAATTTTCTCGATAAAATCAATCTGTGCTTGGAGATTTTCACTATTAGTTGGTTTGTAATGATGAATATAAAACTCAATCGGACTGATTCGAGTATTGGATAAAAGATATGCCAGATCCTCTGGGGAATTCTTTTGCAAGTATTCATCAGGGTCCATAGCATCAGGAATCTGAACGATCTGAACAGGTAAATCACCAAGCTCTTCGAGGGCTTTTGCTGTCGCAGCTTGACCTGCCCTATCTCCATCATAAGTAATGATAACCTTTTTGGTAAATCGTTTTAGATGATTGACATGCTCACTTGTTAGAGCAGTTCCCATGGAAGCTACTGCATTTTCAATACCAGCACGGTATGCAGCAATAACGTCCATAAATCCTTCCATCAGGTAGATTTCAGGAGCTTTTCCAGAACCTTTTTTTACACTATCCAAATGATATAATTCATAACTCTTATTAAAAATTGCTGTTGCACGACTATTTTTATACTTTCCTGTTTGAGAATCTACTTCTTGCCAAACACGACCAGAAAAAGCAATAACCTTACCTTGGTCATTTGACAGTGGAAACATAATACGATTATGGAAAGTATCAAAGAATTGATTAGTCTCAGACAGGTAAAATAGACCTGAATCCAGTATATCTTTTTCACTATAATCATCAGACAAACGCTGATAAAGATAAGACCGTTCTGCTGGAGCTAGACCAATCATAAAGTGTTTAATGACATCATCAGTCAAGCCACGTTTATAGAGATAATTCCTAGCTTCCTCACCCATCTTAGTTGTCATGAGAATAGCATGATAGAATCTAGCTGCTTTTTCATGCATCTCATAGAGATTTTGATGAGGCGAAGTATGCTGTACTTGATTTTGGATAGGTCTAACAATCTCAATTCCGAGACGTTCACCTAGAATTCTTACTGCATCAGAAAAATTAACTTGTTGGTATTCCTCGATGAACTTGAAAACATCTCCAGAACGACCACATCCAAAACAATGATAAAATTGCTTATCTTCAACTACGTTAAAGGAAGGGGTCTTTTCACCATGAAAAGGACAGAGCCCCAAAAAGTTCCGTCCAGATTTTTGTAAAGAAATCACTTCTCCTATGATTTCGACAATATTGGTATTGTTCTTGATCTCTTCGATGACTCTCTTGTCAACCATAGACAATACCTCCATTTTATCACAGTTTACTTTATATAGTATAGCCTATTTCAGAAAAAAAGTAAACCATTTCATACTCCTTACATGCTTCTATTTCATTGATAAATGTTACTTTCTTAATAAAATTTTCAGAAAAACACAAAAATCTATAAAAATAATCAAATATAGAGGATTCTTTGCTACCTAAAACTATTAAAAAACTTAGAAGCAGAGAACTTACTTCTAAGTTTGTAATAATCAATCTTTTACTCAAATAGTTGATAGTAATCAGAAATTTTCATCTTAGCTTTTTCATCCTTGTTTAAATCTTGGATGATTCGTCCTTCTTTCATGACAATGAGACGATTTCCATACTTGAGAGCATCCTCCATATGATGTGTAATCATCAATGCTGTTAGATGGTCCTTGATGACAAAGTCATCTGTCAATTCCATCAAGGCCACACTTGTTTTAGGGTCAAGGGCTGCCGTATGTTCATCCAACAAAAGGAGTTCTGGACGTTTTAAGGTTGCCATTAAGAGACTCAAAGCCTGTCTTTGTCCACCAGATAAGAACTCAATCGGTGTATCCAGGTGTTTTTCTAGACCATTTCCAACCTTCTCAATGGTTGCTTGAAATTCTTCCTTGTAAGCTGAGAGCCTTCTCGGAAAAAGTCCACGTTTTTCACCACGAAACTTAGCAATCAAGAGGTTTTCTGCAACCGTCATACGAGGGGCTGTTCCCATCTTGGGATCCTGGAAGACACGTGAAAGGTACTTGGCACGTTTTTCAGGACTAAAATTTGTGACATCCTCTCCCATAATACGGATAGTCCCACTAGTCAAGGGCAAAGTTCCTGCAATGCTGTTAAAGAGAGTTGATTTCCCCGCTCCATTTCCACCCAGGATTGTGATGAAGTCATGTTCGTAAATATCAAGAGAAACATCGTTTAGGATAATTTTCTCCTCGTCAAAGCCATTTTTAACAATTTTTGTGGCATTTTTTAATTCTACAATTGCTGTCATTTGCTTAACTTGACTCCTTTCAAGTATTTATCCTTAAGTGTTGGAATGACTAGACAAGTTGCTAGGATAAGAGCACTATATAGTCGAAGGTAGCTTGTGTTAAAGCCTAGAGCAATGACTCCCCATACTAGGAATTGGTAGCTAATAGAACCAACGACAATAGTAACCAAACGTTCTGCTAGGGTCAAACTCTTAAAGAGTACTTCTCCGATAATCAAGCTAGCAAGCCCAACTACGATAACTCCGATACCACGAGAAACATCCGCATAGCCTTCTTGTTGCGCAATTAAGGCACCTGCGAGAGCAATAACCCCATTTGATAAAATCAGACCCATAAGCTCCATACGTCCTGTATTGATACCAAAACTACGAGCCATATCTGGATTATCTCCTGTTGCGATATAAGCTTGTCCCAATTTAGTGTCTAGGAAGAAAAGCATAAGAAGGATAACCAAAGTCACAAAAATCAAACCTGTAAATAATTGATTAACCTCAGATGAGAAAGGAAGAACGTCCTGGATTTGTTTGGTTCCCAAGAGCCCAAGGTTAGCCCTTCCCATAATCATGAGCATGATAGAATGGCAAGAAGTCATCACCAAAATACCAGACAAGAGTGTTGGAATCTTTCCTTTCGTGTAAAGAAGACCAGTCGCTAAACCTGCAAGACATCCTGCTCCAACAGCTACTAAGGTAGCAAGAAAAGGATTAAACCCTTGTGTAATTAGTGTTACTGCTACAGCTCCACCTAGAGGGAAGGAACCCTCTGTTGTCATATCTGGAAAGTTGAGGATTCTAAAAGTCATAAAGATTCCCAAACCTAGAATAGCCCAGACAAATCCTTGTGAAATAATCGATACTATCATGTTACATTCATTTCCTTCTTTTAAAAATTGGAGGAGATGTCTCCAACTCCTCCCGTTTTCTTATTCAATCACTTGACCAGCTTCTTTTAAGACTGATTCAGGAATTGTAATTCCAAGTTCTTGAGCCAATTTCTTATTGATAACTGATTTACCAGTTGAGAAGACATTGACTGGAGTATCAGCAGGTTTTTCACCCTTCAAGACTTTAGCGATCATCTTTCCAGTAGCCACACCAAGATCGTGTTGATCCACAACGACTGATGCCAAACCACCCGCTTCTACCATTGCAGTTGCACTTGGATAGATTGGTTTTTTAGCTGTTTGGTTACTTGATACTACAGTTGAGAATGCTGACGCAATAGTGTTATCGATTGGAACCCAAATTGCATCAACTTTACCAGTCATAACGTTTACTGTTGAAGCAATTTCGTTTGTTGAAGGAACTGCAAATGTTTCTACTTTCAACCCTGCTTTTTCAGCGTAAGCTTTGAACTCTTCGACTTGTGATTTTGAGTTATCTTCGCTACTTGAATAAAGAGCTCCAACAGTCTTAACATCAGGAGTCAAAGCCTTAATTAATTCAACTTGTTGTTCAGCTGGGTTATGGTCTGACACCCCTGTAATATTACCACCTGGTTTTTCCAAGTTTTGTACAAGGTTAGCTCCAACTGGGTCTGTAATAGCTGCCATGATAACAGGCAGGTCTTTTGTTGCACTTGCTAGACCTTGAGCTGCAGGTGTCGCAATTCCGACAACAACATCATTTCCATTTGACACCAATTGTTTACTCATTGTCGCAACCTTACTTTGGTCACCTTCTGAATTCATAAAGTCGATTTTAACTTGGTCGCCTTTATAGCCTTCTTCAGCAAGTCCATCTTGAATTCCTTGGTAAATCAGGTCAAGCGACGGATGGCTGACGAATTGTAGGACACCAACTTTAGCTGTATTATTAGCCGTTTCAGTTTTAGTTTCTTGTTTCGTTAAGTTAGAGTAGATCAAGCTTCCTCCAACTACAAGTGCTAGTGCTGCAATAATACCAATTAAACGTTTATTCATATTTATTTCTCCTTATTTCACTTAAACTTCGTAATGTTCATTTCACTTTCAATATAACTTTACCAAGCGTCGCCATCGTTTAGATTCCATCATATACCTCCAAAACAAAAGAAAAAGTCCTCACACAAAAAACTAGTGTGAGGACGTCGATGCGCGGTGCCACCTCAATTATAGGGAATCCTCCCTATCTCTCAATCTCGCTTCACGAGTTGCACTGTAAGGTGTGCACACCGAATTCTTATGATTTCAAATTCTTTATAACATTCAGCCCAATTTTCATCATCTCTATCTATCTGTTTCCACCAACCACAGACTCTCTAAAAAATTTTAATGATTACTTTCTGAATGATTCGATTATATCATTTTAAGAATGCTTGTCAAGTGATTTTATGAATTATTTTTTTTAAAAAGTAAAATTCTTACGGATTTTATAAAAAAATATCTTTAAATTAACCTGAATTACGTAGTCCTGTAGCGATTCCGTTAATAGTCGTATGAATTAATCTTTCTTCATGCGAAGATAACTGTCCATGACGTTGACGTTTGATCAGCTCTAACTGAATATAGTTTAAAATATTGAAGTAAGGCATACGATAGTTTAAACTGGCTTTCAAATATGGGTTTTCAGCCAAGAGCTCATCATGTCCTTCGATTGCTAAAATCACATTCTTAGTTAATTGCCATTCGTCTAAAATAGTATAATAGATTGCTTGTACTTCTTCGCTTTCACATAGCTTAGCGTACTCAAAGGCAATATTCATATTTGATTTTGACAAGACCATATCTACGTTAGATAGGAGTGACTGGAAGAATGGCCAGTTTTGATACATATCTCGAAGGTATTCGATATTTTGTGGATCTTGGTCGATAAATTCTTTAAAGCTAGAACCTACACCATACCAACCTGGGAACATAACACGACTTTGTGACCAGGAGAATACCCATGGAATAGCACGCAATCCACCAATTTCAGTGATGGTTTTACGAGCAGCTGGACGAGAACCAATATTAAAGCTTGAAATATTTTTGATTGGACTTGACTCAAAGAAGTAGTCATAGAAATATTCATTTCCAAATACCAAATCACGATAGATATCATAAGAACGGTTAACTACCTGGTCCATAATGGCTTCATAGCGATTTGAAGTATTAGTGTCGCTCTTCTTCTGCGTAATCATACGGTTGATGGCCGCAGATACTAACATTTCTAAATTATAATATGCTGCATCTTTATTACCATATTTATTGCCAATTACTTCACCTTGTTCAGTCAATCGAATACGATCTTTGATTGATTTGAGTGGTTGAGAAGCAATGGCATCATAAGTTGGTCCACCACCACGGCCAACGGTACCACCACGACCATGGAAGAAGGTTACTTTGACTCCGTATTCATCACCAATAGCGGTCAATTGTTTTTGAGCCTTATAGAGTGTCCAACAAGATGAGAGATATCCACCATCTTTGTTACTATCAGAGTAGCCAAGCATGATTTCCTGGTAATTATCTCTAGAAGCAATCCATTTCTTAGCAAGTGGTAAAGAGAAATACTTTCTCATTGTTTCTTCAGAATGATCTAAGTCCTCAATTGTTTCAAACAGAGGAACAATTTGAACACGCGCTTTTTCAGCATCTACAAGACCTACTTCTTTAAGCATGATAGCTAATTCGAGCATATCAGACACGCTTGTAGCATGAGAAATAATGGTTTGTCGAATGACATCTTCTCCCAAACGATCTTTCAACTCACGTGCAGTTTGGAAGATAGCCAATTCTTTTTCAAGTAATTCTGATTTTTGCGCATGTGTAGCAGATAAAATTCGAGGGTCCTCTATCAACTCATGTAAGAGCACGTCACATTTCTCTTCTTCAGATAAATCACTGTAGTGGTCATTAATTCCTGCAGATGCAAGTAATTCAGCCACACAAGCTTCATGTACACTAGAATCTTGACGCATATCAATAGAAGCCAAGTAGAAACCAAAGACTTCTACCGCTTCTAAAAGCTCTGCAAATTCTCCCGTAATTAAGGCTTCTGCCTTATTTTCAATCAATGAATCATGAATGATATATAGGTCATTTTTAAACTCTTCGACTGTTTGGTAATAAGGAGGTCGATCCTCGGCCAATTCCTGAATAGCCCCAGTAATTCGATTTCCAATATAATCAGAAACCACACCTTGTTGGTGAGTATTAGCTCTAAGAAGAGCTTCAACAGGATGGTGTTCATCAACCGATGAACCAACAAGTGCCCACTCTTTTAAATTCAATAAAGTTTGAATTAATTTTGATTGAATCAAATGGAAAGCTCTACGATAAGGCTCTTTTTCACGAAAAACTGATGTATCACCTGATTGTGCCGCCATTTCTTCAACAGCTTTACTAGTTTTAGATAAATTAGTTGATAGTGAGAAATTCAAATAGAGAGTAGAAATTTTACTGATATAGTAGTTAAGGATTACTTCACTTTGAATTGTAGCTGAACGTTTGAGAGTCTCAGCTGTTACAAATGGATTCCCATCTCGGTCTCCACCAATCCACATACCCATAGTAATAGGCTTGGCCTGTTTCAAATCAATTCCTTGCTCTTTTGCAAGACGTTTATACTCTAGCATTAGATTAGGAACAGCTTGTAAGAAGGAGCTATTGTAGTATTCCATGACATTGGTAATCTCATTAGTTACCTTTAATTTCTTCTCACGTATCATGTCAGTCTGCATGATGATTTCAATGTAGCGACGGAGATCGTTATGCCATTTGTCCTTGTTAATTAATCCCCTTCTTACATCACGGTATTTACGTAATAGTGTATGGATATGATTCGTTAAGTCCAACATACTTTTACGTTGTACTTGAGTTGGATGAGCAGTTAGAACTGGCACAACATTTAATTGCTCAAGAATCTCTGATGCATTATCTTTTTCAGCGACCATTTTAATGGTTGTAGAAAGTTTACCTAGATAATCTTGATCAACATTATTTAAGTGGTTAATCTCATACGCCAAGTCAACATCTTCTGAGATATTGATTAGTAGGGGTAAAATTGAAAAATAACGAGAAATGTAGACCATCTCCTCATTTGAGAGTGTGGTGACAATTTTATTGAGTCCTTGATAATCTTCTGAAGATGATAATTCTTTCAACTGCATAATTTTATCAAAAGTCTCAGATGAAAGCATATTCCTTGTGATATCTTCAAGTAAGTTAGTCAAAATTTGTACTTCTTCTTGAACAACAGTTTTATTACTATAATTTTCTAATTTTTGAAGAGACATTTATTTTCTCCTTGTTACCTATGTCTTCTTAGAATTGAGATTCTAATTCGTTATAAAGGCCCGCACGTTTCTCACTGGCATCAATATTCAGAACAAAAGCAATTGCTACTGACAGAACTAAGAGACTATTTCCTCCCTGTGATAGGAATGGGAAGGTCACTCCTGTAGAAGGAATCAAACCTGAAATTCCACCAATATTGACAAATACCTGTATCAGAATCATGCCGCCAATACCAATGGCCATCATAGAGTTAAACGGATTCTTAGCACGAATACCTACTAAGATAATGCGCAAGATTAAAAAGAATACTAATGCTAGGATAAGACTAGCTCCAACAAATCCAAATTCTTCGATTACAATCGAAAAGACGAAATCCGTATGGGCTTCTGGTAGATAACCTCGTTTCTCAATAGAATTTCCTAAACCTAAACCAAACCATCCACCATTAACCATGGCATAATAGGAATTGGCCAATTGGTGCCCAGCTCCAGCAACATCATCAAAGGGATTGAAAAAGGCACTAAAACGTTTTGCTACATAACCAAATACAGGGATTTTAGAAAATTTCTCTACACCAATAACCTTAATAGCCGTCAATGATAGGGTAGACGCTCCTATTAGTAAACCTATGATAGTTCCAAACCAGCGATGGGCAATACCACTAATTGTATACATTAGTATAGATACCAATAGTAAAATGGTTGCATTTCCCAGGTCTGGGAAAATAGCCAAACTACCAATCATTACCAAAAGAACAAAACGCCAATCGTTAAAAGCTCTGGGAAACCACTGATTTTGTGTCAAAACTTGGAAATCATATACGCCAATTTCATCTTGTTGTTTGGAGAAACGTTGAGCAAGATACCAAATAATAATAATCTTTAGATACTCAGCAGGTTGAATCGTGACTGGTCCAACCTTAATCCAACCATAAGCTCCATTGACAGGAACACCGACTAAGCGAGCTAAAGCCAATAAGACCAACTCAACAAACATAACAATGAAGAGCAAGCGTTCATTTTTTAAGAATCCTAATTTTAATTTATAAATTAGAGCAATTAAGAATAAACTAACAATCCAGAACAGACCTTGATTTCGAACTAATTGAAAGGCACTCTTCCCTTCTTCGATTAAAGATGCACTAGTTGTTGAATAAACTACTATCAAGCCCAATACAGATAAAAGAAGATAAGGGACTAAGATGGAATAATTCAACAGGTGCCGTTTACTAATTTTCATACTTCACCATCTATCAGAAAATTCATTTTTCTATTATTTATAGTTTTACTTGCTATTATACCATTTTTTAGACCAGAAAAAAACTCTTACCCATTAAACTACCTTTTTGACCAAAATATATAAAATCAGATAGTCTATTTCAATTTGTAGTCAACAATACTTTAAACAAAAAACTATCTTTCATAAATTGAAAGATAGTTTTATTTAAATTAGTTAGATGATGTAGTTGTGTTATTTTCGCCTTTAGATTCACCTTGAATATATTGTGTAAAGATATTTTGGAAGGCTTGATCTTTAACTTTAATATTTGCCGCTTGGAGTTCTTTTCCAATCACTCCTTGAACAAAAGTAGCATCATTTTGTTTTTGAGTTAAAATGATTGTTTGAAGTTTGTCTTTATAGTCTTCCCAGTTAGCTGATTTTTCGGATTTCTTCGTTAATTTAACAATATAGAAGTTGCTTGTGTATGCTTGGGTTCCTGGAGCAGTAATAACATCTGATACTCCATCAACATCTAGTGCAAAAGCAGCTTTCTTAACAGCTGCTGGCAATTCTGTAGACGCAGAGTCAAATGTGATTTCGCCCCCGTTTTCTTTTGCCTTCTCGTCTGTTGTATTGTCTTTTACAAGTTGAGTAAAGTCAGCTCCTGATTCTTTTGCTTTTGCAAGTACTTCCTTAGCCTTTTCTTCACTATCAAGACGGATGATTTGAGCAGTTACTTCTGGAGTATACTCTTCATATGCTTTTTTGTAGTTTTCATCAGTTAATTCTGCTTCAGCAGCCTTTTTCACAGCATATTCTACCAACTTACTTGTACGAATTTGTTGTTTACGGCTTTCAGCAGTCATACCTGCACGAGCAAGAACAGTTTGATAACTGTCTCCATATTTTTTTTGTTCTTCAGCTACTGCATCATCAACGTCTTTATCACTAACTTCTGAACCATATTGTTTTTCAAAAACCTTTTGAATCGTCATGTTAAGCAAGACTTGTTGAGCAGTTGGATTATTCTTAACTTCTTCAAAGAATTGATGTTCAGTGATAACATCACCTTTCATACTGATTAAGTCAGCTCCTTGAGAACTAGTTGAACATGCAGCTAAAGTAGCTACTGACAATAATGTAATGGCACCAGCCAAAAATTTTTTCTTCATGTTTACTCCTTTATGTTAGAAAAACGATTACCTTATCTATTTTACTAAATTGTCTTAAAAATATCTAAAAATTACTCAAAATCTGGTAATTCAACATCAGCCTTATTTTTTCTCAGCATCAATATCCCATCACCTAGAGGAACTAGGCTTGCTGTCAAACCCGGATTGTCCAAAGTTGCTTCAAAAAGCCTTTGTAATCCTCGATAGATGGTTCGTTGACCACGTCTAACTTCCATAATATCTTTTGCCACATCTCCACCTTGAAAGATATCATCCAAAACTACTACTCCACCAACTTCTAAATGTTTTAGAATTTCAGGAAGGAAGACGATGTACTTAGATTTTGCAGAATCCATAAATACAAAATCATAAGATTCTGTCAGAGTAGATAAAACGTCTACTGCGTCACCTTCAAGCAATGTGATTTGCTGGCGACTATCAAACTTGGCAAAATTAGCCTTAGCAAAGCCAATCATCTCAGAATTACGATCAATCGTGGTAATCTTTGACTCTGGCGAATGGTGAGCCATCAAGAGAGCAGAAAAGCCGATCGCAGTCCCAATTTCTAAGATATTCTTAGGCTGCATAGTCTCCATCAAAAAACGAAAATATGCAACTGTTTCATGAGGAATAATTGGAATATTTTCTTTGCGAGCAAAGTCCTCAAGTTCTTTCAGTGGTCCCGTCACCTGCATTTGACGATTTCTCATAAAATCGACGATTTCTTGTTTGACAACAGGTCTACGCATGTTGTGATTGGCGTTTTTACTGTAAGATTCTACCATGGATCTTATGCCAATCCTAATTTTTCTACAAGTGCTTCAAACTCATTTAAGCGACGTTCAAAGACTGCAAAAGCATCATTGAGGTAATCTTCCTTCTCCATATCAACGCCTGCTTTTCTCATAACATTGAGTGGGTAATCAGACTTACCTGCCTTGAGGTAGTCAATATAGCGATCTCGATCTTCTTGACTACCATGAACAATCTTTTCAGCTAAGGCTGAAGCTGCTGCAAAACCTGTTGAATATTGATAAACATAATAGTTATAGTAGAAATGAGGAATACGAGCCCATTCATATTGAATTTCAGGATTATCTTCTTTTTTCAAACCATAATATGTTTCATTCAAGTCAGCATAAAGTTCATTTAAGAACTCACTAGTCAAGACTTCTCCATTTTGGTCAGCTTGGTGAATGGCGTGCTCAAATTCCGCAAATTGAGTTTGACGAAAGACCGTTCCTCGGAAGCCGTCCAAGAAGTTATTGAGAATTGCAAAGCGAGTTGCATCATCTTCAACTTCCTCTAACAGTTTTTCCGTTAGGATATTCTCATTAGTTGTTGAAGCAATCTCAGCTAAGAAAATTGAATAGTCTCCATAAACGTATGGTTGAGTTTCACGAGTATAGCTAGAGTGCATACTGTGTCCAGTCTCATGTACAAGAGTAAAGAGATTGTCTAAGTTATCCTGCCAGTTAAGAAGCATAAAGGCGTTAGTATCGTATGATCCACCAGAGTATGCACCTGAACGCTTGCCTTGGTTTTCATAAACATCAATCCAACGTTCGCTAAAGGCACATTTTACACGAGTCAAATAATCATCACCAAGAACAGCCAAAGCTTCTTCGGCTTTCTTCAAGGCTTCTGGATAAGTAAAACTATATTCAACTGATGAAAGTGGTGTGTAAACATCGTACATCTTGAGATCTGGTATACCCAAGATTTTTGAACGAAGGTCAAGATAACGTTGCAAAAGTGGCAAATGCTTACGAACAGCTGACACCAAATTATCATATACACTTTCAGGGACAAAGTTAGATGCAAGAGCTGCCTGACGTGCACTTTTGTAATTGCGCACTTTAGCACGATAGTTTTGTACCTTTACATTTGTTTGAAGTGTTTTAGCATATGTATGTTGGAACTGCTTATAAGTTGAATAAAGGGCTTCATAAGCTCCACGACGTACATCACGATTTTTTGATTCCATTAAACGTGAGTAGGTACCGTGTGATAGTTGCACTTCATTTCCTTCATCATCTAGAACATAAGGGAAGGTAATATCAGCATTGTCCAAGATTGCAAAAGTTTCACTAGCCGAACCAAAAATTTCTCCAGCTCCAGCAAGTAGTTCTTCTTCACGTTGAGAAAGAACATGATCCTTATTTTGCAATAATGTATTAAAAAAGTGTTTATATATCTGAAGCTTTGGCTCTGCCTCTAAGAAAGCATGATACTGTTCTTCAGTAATCTTCATAAACTCAGGCTCATAGAAAGAAAAGACTTGATCTAGTTGACTGTATAGAGTCATTGCCTTTGCATAGTATTCTTGATATTTAGCAACTCGTGTATCCTGGTCGTTTTTCATATGAGCGTAGACATAGAGTTTTTCAAGACGACGACTCAAATCCAAATAACGATCTGTAATATTAAGAAGACTTTCTGCGCTATCCAAAAGATGTCCCTCAAGACTAGCTGCTTGTTTTGTATCCTCGGTTAATAGGGCTAATTCTTCTTCCCATTTTTGGTCTGTTTCAAAGATCGTTGATAGATCCCAAGTATATTTTTCATTGATTTCATTTCTTTGTAATACCATAAATTTCCTCCATCCTTTCTATTTTACCACATTTTTCAGAAAATACTGTTGATAAAAGGCTGGCGGATAAAGCTTTTGATGTTTCAATTGAGGATTTTTTTCATAGTAAGATTTAAAATGTAGATAATAATCACTGATGTCTTTGTCAACTTGATAAAAATTCCCATTTTCAATAGGACTTACTTGAGGGCACCAATCTTGAAACTTTAGATTAAGTAAATTTTTCCCCACTAGATATGCTTGTGATTGCTTTTTCATCCAGTAAGAATTTTGATAGTAGAGTTGCTGTCGAATGTAAGAACAGATATATCTATCTTGCTCAACAGTAAAGCACTGTAGTCTTTGTTTCTGATAAGGGATACGCAATATTTCTAAGAGATTACCTTTCCCATAGGGAAACTCTTTGGTCTGATAATGTAATTTCCCCCGTAAGTCTTGATGAAGCAAGTATTTAAGTCGCAGCAATTCGTTCTTCAGATCCAATTCCCATACATAGAACCCCATATTATTACTAAAGTAAAGGAATCCTCTTTGTAGTTGCGTCAAACGTTCTTTTAACCACAGTTTTTCTCCTAATAGCCAAAGAACTTTAAAACCATGACTACGGTAGCCCCTACTTCTTTCAGCCAAAATACTTTGTCTTATGGGACTGCATTGAATTTCAAGAGCCAAGTTTCCTCTTACTAAAATGTCTGCGATTTGTTGACATTGAGATATAGGAAATTCCAAAGACACCTCATCATCCTTTTTAGCCCAATAAAAAAGAGCCTGCTTGTTTCCTAAATGTTCAGGGCTTTCGTTTTCATGAAACTGCTGACAGTTCTTTAGAGATTGATGGGCAAAATGTGCTCTCTTATTCTGTCCTCTTCTTAGTTGTACTATGAATCCACATGCTGGACAAGTGTAATCTTGTTTAACTAAATCATCTTCTAAAGAATTCACTAAATTCCCTTTTTCATCTCTTGCTAAAAACATTTAGTCCTCCTATATTTTTCTATTCGAAAAAAATTAAAAAAGACTGGACACACCAGCCTTTATACAACTATAAACTGTTTTGGGATTTACTTCCTCTTATCTTATTTTTCTTTTTATTCTCTTTTCTAACATTGGAATGAGATTAGAAATCTGATTATTCTTTATAACTATGACACCATACTCATGACAGCGATTCGCATAGACAGGATTAATTTTTCCCGAACACACGATTAATTTCAGGCAAGTTTCTCCAGCAAAATGGTTGGCATAAACTTCCAGTTCATTGATGGCTTCAACTGATAAGTCTGTCATTTTACATGATATAAAAATAATAGATCTTCCTTTGCGAAGCACGACATCAATCTCATTTTGAACATTATCAGCTTCTGGAAAAATTCCATTCCAATCTATTTCAGCTCCTATCATACATTCATCGAAAAAACCTGATTCTCTTGCTAAAAGGTAAAGATATAATTCTAAGATATGGCCCTTGTTTCGGCAAATTTGTTGAGCTTCTGGGCTAGGAAAAGAATAGATAACTTTATCAGTCTTTTCTTCATCAATATGAATCATACCAGCTTCGGTTAATAGGGAAATCAATGCTGCTGGATAGGGATAACGCTTCCCGTTATTCATTAAAACCTTACCTGTTTCAGCATGAAAATCTCCAGTTTTTGCTAAAGCGAAAAATTGAGTAACTTGATACCATTGTTCTGGGTTTGAAATCGCATAGTTTGCTAGTTTTTTGATGGCAGCAATTTGTTTCTGACTACATCTATGTTGTTTCGATTTAATGAGTTTACCACCACGCAATTCTATCAATTGCTGGATCGATAAAGAAGGAATATTTAAATTACTTTCGACTAATCTCCCAGCATCCCAGGAATATTGTTTCTCTCCCTCAACATCTATGGCATGAATAGAAAGTTTTCTTTCCATTCCGTACTCATATAGCTTGATAGCAAGTAAAGAATCGTTACCGAAAACATCTAAGGCAACCCCTTTATAATTTGTTAAGACAGGATCCAATTCTTCGGAAAATTTTTCAAGGCTTATTTGACGAAAAGTCACTTGTTTAATGTGAGGCACCTGCTCCATCAAAAAATGTTTTAAGGATATTTTCTCTTCCTCCTTGATTTTACTTAAGGATAAAAAAAGAATCGCATCACTTTCAGTTAAGAAGGCTGGATAAACATTTTTCTCAATGGTGTGATGGTTAAAAATTTTAACTAAAAGACGGGACATTTTTTCCTCCTGAACGAGAACATATTACTAATTGTAGTAAATTTAAAATAAAAGAGCTGAAATTCCATTAGCTATTTATATCTAATTTAATTGAAAGCGTTATCTACACCCTAGTATAGCATAAATAGGATTATAAAAGCTCAAACTTTACAAAAAATGAGTAGATAATGGAAATTATCTACTCACTTAATGTTTATTTTACCTTTTTAGCCAACATAGTCGCAAAGCGTAGTTGGATACGATTGCCATTCTCATCACGACGGTGGAGATACCCAGGATTTTCATTGTACTTGATTAATTCCCAATCCTTGTAGTAATTTGCCAACTCACCCTCTTTGAAGGTAAATGGGAAATTAACTGAACATGGATAATCTTCTGTATCCATAGCACACACAATCAAATTGTAACCCCCAATTGAGGTTTGCTCCTGCATGTTTTGGATAATAGCCGGAATACGATCTGCTTGTAAAAACATGAGCACAACTGTCGATACGATAAAATCGTAAGTTTGTTCGATGCTTGCTGAATTGATATCGTATAGACCAACAGGCATTTCCAAATCTTCTTGCTCCACGATACTTTGCAAGATTTCAAGGGAAAGTTCATTTTGGTCAACCGCTGTAACATCAAAGCCATGTTGAGCGAGAAAGAGTGCATTTCTTCCTTGACCACATCCTAGGTCTAGTGCTTTACATGGTTTCACGGTCTGTATAGCTTCTAAAACCTCCGAATGAACTGGATTGCTATTGTATTTCTTTGGGAAATAATCCTCTGGTTTACAATAAAATTCCAAATACCACTCCACATCATCTGTGGCAGCTTCTACTCTGTGCCAAGCTTGAGGTTGTGCCATAGGATTATCAGCACCTGCTTCAAAGAGGTGCTCAGCTATAACTTCTCCCTCTTCAGTCAATTCAATAAACTTAAGAGTTCCTTTTAATACGGTAATCTTGCCCCAGGTTCCGACCTTAGTATTGTGTTTTCTTTGAACAGCCTCTGGCATAGTGTCTTTATTCCAGACAGGCATGCGTTTGTAGGCAACTAGTTTATCCATTCTCTTTTCTCTTTCTATCGGTGGTTAACAGCTTTCATAACACGCGCAATATCACGATCTTGCTCACGACGTTTGATAGACTCACGTTTATCGTAATCGTGTTTCCCTTTTGCAAGTCCTAAAAGGAGCTTGGCATAGCCATCTTTGATATAAACTTTAAGAGGAACCAAGGTCATCCCTGTCCCTTTAGTTTCTTGCTCCAATTTCTGGATTTGTTTTTTATGAAGAAGAAGTTTACGACGACGCTCTGGCTCCTGGTTCCAGATATTGCCCTCTTCATAAGGAGCGATATGGACATTACTCAGCCAAACTTCCCCATTCTTAACCTGGGCAAACCCATCTTTCAGATTGATGCGGGCTGCTCGAACACTCTTGATCTCAGTTCCTGTCAGGACCATTCCTGCTTCTAGCGTATCTACGATTGTATAGTCGTGGTGCGCCTTTTTATTTTGCGCGACGACCTTTCCCTCGCCCTTTGCCATGCTTGGCTCCTTTCTTTGCTACTTCCTTATAAAAAGATTTCTTGCTTTTTTTCTTCTTGTCTTTTGGAGAATGCTTGCGCTTATCACCTAAGCGACCAGATTTTCTCTTGTCTTCTTTCTTATCCAAACGACGACCTCTATCCTCACGACCAGAGCCTTTCAAACCTTTTTCAATGACATCAAATTCACTTGGAATAAAAGAGAAATCAATCTCACCAGTCATCTTATCGGCTCTTTCGACACGAATACGTATCTGTTGTCCTACACGGAAGGTTATTCCTGATTTCTCCCCACGGAGGGTTAAATCACGTTCGTTAAAATGGTAAAATTCAGGTAGATTGGTAATGTGAATCAATCCCTCAACTGTATTTGGTAATTCAACAAAAAGACCAAATTTAACAATACTTGAAACGACTGCATCATACTCTTCACCAACGTACTCTTCCATGTATTCTGCTTTTTTCATAGCTTCGACTTCACGCTCTGCCTCGATGGCGCGACGCTCACGATTAGAAGACTGGGTAGCAATCTCAGGAATAACCTGTTCAAAATGCTCGGCTACGTCCTTGGAACGTCCATAGTCACGAATCATCCGATGAACAAGAAGGTCAGGATAACGACGAATTGGGCTGGTAAAGTGAGTGTAATAGTCCGCAGCTAGTCCATAGTGACCATGATTATGCTCAGAATAACGAGCCTGCTGCATAGAACGCAAAAGCATCATGGACAATACATCTGCATAAGGCTCACCTTCAACAGCACTCATGATCTCTTGAAGGGCTCCCTGGCTTATCTCACTGGCAGTCCCATAGATTCGTAATCCAAAACTTGAAGCATAATCAATAAACTTTTGAACTTTCTCAGCTTTAGGTTCCTCATGAATACGATAGATAAAAGGTAAGTCCAACTTGCTAAAGTGCTCGGCAACCGTTTCGTTAGCAATCAACATAAAGGACTCAATCATACGTTCAGCAACACCACGATGTCGAAGAACAATGTCAACTGGCTTGCCTTTTTTATCTACCAAAATCTTAGCTTCATTGGTATCAAAATTGAGAGCACCACGCTTGATTCGCATACTTTCCAAAGTTTCATGGAGCTTAGCCATTAACTCGATACTAGGAACGATTTTCTTATAGTCTTGTCTCTTCTCCTCATCGCCTGCTAGGATGTCATTTACATCACTATAGGTCATACGGTAACTTGTCTTGATAACAGTTTGAGTAATAGTGTAATTACGAACACGACCATGCTTATCAATCTCCATAATAGCAGACTGAGTCAAGCGGTCCACTTGAGGGTTAAGAGAACAGATTCCGTTTGAGAGGCGCTCTGGCAGCATTGGAACTACACGGTCTGTCACATAGACAGAGGTCGCACGATTGAGAGCTTCCTTGTCAAGAGCAGAACCCTCTGTCACATAGTAGGAGACATCGGCAATGTGAACACCGAGTTCAATATTGCCATTCTTTAAAGCCTTAATATGTACAGCATCATCCAAGTCTTTTGCGTCAGCTCCATCAATGGTAAAGGTAATTTCATCTCTTAAGTCTAGACGGCCTTCCATATCCGCTTCAGATGGTGCATTTGGAACGCTATCTGCTTCCTTAAGAACAGCCTCTGGAAACTCAGATACAATGTCCATTGATTCCAAGACCTCGAGGACGTCAATCCCTGCATCTGTAGAATGTCCAACCACATCTAAGACACTAGCAACAAAGAAATCGTGTTTCTTACTTGGGTACTTATCGATAAAGACCTTGAGAACTTCTGTACCGTCTAACTGAATAGCTGGCTTCTTAACGTAGATTGGTTGACTAATCTTTTGATTTTTTGAACGGATATAGCCCGCATACTTGGGTTTTTCTTCATCAAGAACGATTTGCCCAACGGCAGTCGTTAGACTGTGTTCTAAAATATCGATAATCTTAGCTTCAGCTGCAGTTCCTTTTTGACGATCTGCAACCTTCTTGATCACAATTTCAACAGTATCGCCATCAATGGCATAGTTAACATCATTTTTTCCTACAAAAAGATCGTCTTCCTCCCCTTCAAGACTAACAAAACCGAAGCCATTTTTATGGGCATGAAAAGTTCCTTTAAGGGTAATTTCCTGTTTCTTCTTTTGATTGATGGTCAAACTTCCATCTTCTTCAAAACGGATCTGGTGTTTTCTTTCCATGAGGGACAAGTTTTTTATCAACTCACGAAAATCCTTGGATCCATCCTTTCCAAGAGCTTGGGCTAGGTCATTAACTGTGACTCGTCCCTTCTCTTTTAAATATTCTTTTATTTTATCTTTCATGTTTTCTTTCTAGATTTATAAATTTTTCCTTTGGTGTAAAACCTTATGTCTTTAAAAACAAAAATAGGCTAAGACCTAGTCTCGCCCATTATTTTCTTATCTACTTGATAATACCGTCAATGCTAAGGCAATGGCTAACCAGAAAAAGACTAAGATTCCTGTCAAACGCTGCATCACGGCTTCAAAACCACGAGCCTTGCTACGTTCGAATAAGTCACCTGCACTGGCATCAAATACATTACTAGATTGATTCTTAGTTGGTTGCATGAAGATTGCAATCACAATCACAACGGATAATACTAATAAAATGGTTAATAATAGGTTATACATATCAAACTCCTTAAAATCCTTATTATTTTATCATAATTTCTACTTAGATTCAAGATGTAAAGTAACTTTTCTTTCCTTTGGACAATATTTTAGAACTTCAATCTTATCTGGATGAGTTTTTGAGTTCTTACTGGTTAGATAATTCATGCTTCCACAAGAGGAACATTTCAGATTAATTTTGACACGCACTAGATTTCCTTCACTTTTAATAATGTTCTAAATTGGATTAGGTTAAAAATACAACTCAGAGCAACACAGGCTGCTGTTGCATAAAATACAGACTTATAACCAAATTGATTTGCGACTAAAGAACCTGCTAGAGGACCAATCACCCCTCCTAGGTAAAAAAATACTTGGTTGAAAGCAAACACCCTCGAAATAGCTGATTTTGGAGCCATTTTACTAAGAATAGCATTGATACCGGGAACTAAGGCCCCTGTTCCTAGACCGAATAGAAAGCGATAAACTCCTAATTCAAATGGACTTGTAGCATTGGCACAAAGTACGTATATTACAGCTGAATAGACTTGAGCTAAGATCAGAAGTCGATGATTGCCAACTTTATCTCCCAATCGTCCCATAATACCTGCACTCATCATACTCGATAAACCCATGCTAGAAACTATTACACCAGAGACAAAGAGAAGATTCTCCTTCTGCCCTAGTTCTCGAACATAGAGAGCGAGAATTGGCCCGATAGATTGAGCTGCAAATTGAATGACAAAACTTGTTGCAAATAAGTTAAATAAAAGGTATGGATACTTCAGACTAGCATATAAATATTTTGTTGGAATTGCAGTTTCTTTGGTTACAGGCTGAAAATCTTCCTTGATAAAGAATATAGTCAAGATAGCAGCTAAAGATACTAGAGCCCCAACCATTAAAAAGGCATTTCGAATCCCAAATAATTCTGCGATCAAACCTCCAACAAAAGGGCCTGAAAGTGTTCCTGCTAAAACTCCAGATGTTATTGTTCCCAGAGCATAACCCGACTTATCCTTTGGAACTTGACTGGCTATTAAGGCAGTTGCATTTGGTACGTATCCAGTAAATACTCCATTCAAAAAACGTAAGACTAAAAGCCAAAAGATATTTGGTACAAAGGCCAAGCCTCCCATTGTAATAGTCATAGCAATCCCTGCTCTAATCATCATAGGTTTACGGCCATATTTGTCTGCTAAAATCCCCCAAATAGGCGATATAAAAGCAGCCGAAACAGCAGAGATTGAAATAGCTATCCCTGAATAGAATGTGACCTGACTTGGTTCAACTCCTAATTCTTCAACAAAAATTGGCATAAAAGGGAGAACCAAGGATACACAAGCTCCTGTCAAGAAACAACCAATCCAAGCTATACAAAGATTATTTTTCCAATTAATCTCTTTCATAGAACTCACCTCTCTCTAGTAGAGAAATGATTTGACTCAATAGTTGATCAAGACTTCCACTGTTATCAATAATGTGAGTCGCAAGTTTTTTCTTTTTGTCTAAAGGCCACTGTGAAGCAAGTCGAGATTCAGCAGCTTCTAGAGATAGTTTGTCTCTATTCATCAATCTTTCTATCTGAGTTTCTCTGTCGAGATAGATTAACCATACTTCATCAAACCAAGATTCATAACCTTGTTCAAACAAGAGAGGAATATCCATAAAAAAGAGAGCTTCAGTCTGAGCCAACTGATTTTTTAAAGCAGCTAACTCTTCTAAAATGACTTGACCTTGAGTTTCTTTAGACCATTCTTGTTCTTCAGGATTAGAAAAAATCAAACTAGCTAGTAGAGGGCGGTTTAGTTCTCCATTCTTTAAAACAACCTGTTTACCAAAATGCTCAACTAAAATATTATAGAGTCGACCTCCTGGAGCTTGAAGCTGATGTACAAGTGAATCAGCATCAACTACTTGAAAACCTCTCTGACGTAAAAAATTTGTTACTGTTGATTTACCAGAAGAAATGCCTCCCGTGATACCAATAATTTTTCCCATCAACTTCTCCTTTGACACCTAGGACAAAAATGAGTTCCACGTCCACCTAGTTGAATTTTTTCTATAATAGAACCACAGCGTGAACAAGTTAATCCCGCTTTATCATATACTTGGTGTAGTTCTTGCATAGTCCCATCCTCACCAAAGGCATTGGTGTAGCTTCTAATAGTAGAACCACCCTTGTTAACAGCTTGCTCTAAAACGCTTATAGTTTGTTCGTGAATAGCTTTTGCTTCCTTTTTTGTTACTTTTTGTGAAGATTTAACGGGGTGAACCTTAGCCCTCCAGAGAACTTCATCCACATAAATATTTCCCAAGCCAGCAACCAAAGTCTGATCTAACAAGTGAGTTTTAATTGGTTTTTCCGATTTCTTCAATGCCTTTTGAAAGGTTAGGAGATCAAAATCCTGTTCTGTAGGTTCTGGACCTAATTTTTTTGAAAGAAAGTAGGATTCCAGAAGCTCAGGTACTAACAGTTCCATGGTTCCAAACTTTCTGACATCCTCGTACACCAAAGTACCACCATCTTCAAAGCGAATCAAAACATGGGCGTGTTTGCGTTCTGGAACTTGGTCTTGGTAGTAAAAATACTTGCCTTCCATTCGCAAATGTGAAATCAAAATCTTGTCTGACAGATGAAATAGCAAGTACTTTCCACGACGTCCCATCGACTCGATAATCTGACCAGGTAATTCCTTTTGAAATTCTTCCAAGTCGGTCTTGATCATTTTGGGATAAAGGACCTCTATACTAGAAATCTTTTTTCCAAGAATCAATTTTTCTAGACCACGGCGAACTGTTTCAACCTCAGGTAATTCAGGCATACATCCTCCTTCTGTAAAAACAAGAAGCAGGCATGAGCCCACCTCTACTTAATATTCTTTCTCATTATAGCCAAAGTCAGCAAGATCTAGCTTTTTATCACGCCAGTTTTTCTTGACCTTTACCCAAGTTTCTAAGAAGACTTTATCCCCTAGCATGAGCTCGATATCCTTACGCGCAAGGGTTCCGATCTTCTTGAGCATGGCGCCACCTTTTCCGATGACGATACCCTTTTGACTGTCACGTTCAACCATGATGGTTGCTCGAATATGAACCTTGTCCGTCTCCTCATCACGCTTCATAGAGTCCACCACAACTGCAACAGAATGAGGGATTTCCTCACGAGTTAAGTGAAGAACTTTCTCACGAATCATTTCTGAAACCAAGAAGCGCTCTGGGTGGTCTGTAATTTGATCAGCTGGGAAATATTGAAAACCTTCTTCTAAATTCTCACTTAAGATATCTACTAAATGTGATACATTATTTCCCTGAAGAGCCGAGATGGGTACAATCTCTTTGAAGTCCATTTGATTACGGAAATCATCGATTTGTGCCAAAAGTTGATCCGGATGAACCTTATCAATTTTATTAACTACTAAAATTACGGGAACTTTTGCAGCTTTAAGACGTTCGATAATCATATCGTCACCCATACCACGTGGCTCATCTGCAGGAACCATAAAAAGCACGGTATCCACTTCACGAAGGGTGCTATATGCTGACTCTACCATAAAATCTCCGAGCGCAGTTTTAGGTTTGTGAATCCCTGGAGTATCGATAAAGACAATTTGTTCTTTATCAGTGGTATAAATTCCCATGATTTTATTACGCGTTGTTTGCGCCTTATCACTCATGATGGCAATTTTTTGCCCCATTACGTGATTCAAAAATGTTGACTTCCCAACGTTAGGACGTCCTAAAATAGCTACAAAGCCTGATTTAAATGTCATTATTTCCTCATTATCATAAATAGTGTATCCCAAATTCTAGGGATAAAGATTAGTAAACCGATCAAAGCTGCTAAAACAGAAACAACAAGGACTGCACCTGCAGCCATATCTTTAGCCTTCTTTGCAAGCATATCGAAGTGATAATGGCTTGCTAAATCCACAACATTTTCAATAGCTGAGTTAAGAATCTCAAATGCTATTACCAAGAAAATGCTTAAAAGAAGAAAAAGCCATTCGATTCGTGATACCCGAAAAACAAAACCTGCAAGAATAACAATTATGGCTGTCACCACATGTTTTCTCATATTTCGTTCTTCCTTAATCGCAGTCAAAATTCCTGTAAAAGCAAATTCCAAACTTGTGATTAGGTCACGATTTTTCCATTTTCTTTTATTGTCTTGTGAGTCCATAGGCAGTCAAAATTTCTTCCTGTAAACCGAACATCTCCGCTTCTTCTTCGGGAGTGTAGTGATCATAACCGTTAATATGTAAAAAGCCGTGCACTGCCAAGAAGCCCATCTCACGTTCAAAACTATGACCGTACTCTTGAGCTTGCTCATGCGCTTTATCAATAGAGATGAATAGTTCGCCAATATAGGCATCAAATTCTGACAACATATCTGCCAAGTCAGGATCATTTGCTAAATCTTCTTCATCAAAAGAAATCTCTATCTCTGGCTTGTATTCAAGACTGATGACATCAGTTGGACGATCTGTATCTCGATACTCTAAATTGAGTTCATGACTCCGCTCATTCGTCACAAAAGTAACTGCCATCTCCTTGTCTTCTTTTCCTAACTTTTTGGCAGCAAACTCTAAAATTTCTTGAGTTTGTTGTAGAATTTCGTTTGAAACTTTTCCAGTTTCATCTACTATTTCAATAAACATGTGTTTCTCGATTCTCTTTACTTGGCTTTATTATACCATATTTCTATGATTTTATTCTACCTTTTTGATATAATACTATGTAATACAATCACGAGGAGAGAACCATGTCATTTGACGGATTTTTTTTACACCACATGGTTGAGGAATTACGAACAGAATTAGTAAATGGTCGTATCCAGAAAATTAATCAACCTTTTGAGCAAGAATTAGTCTTGCAAATTCGAAGCAATCGTAAAAGTCATCGTTTGCTACTTTCTGCCCATCCAGTTTTTGGTCGTATTCAATTAACTGAATCAACTTTTGAAAACCCTGCACAGCCATCAACCTTTATTATGGTTTTAAGAAAGTATCTTCAAGGTGCTGTCATTGAATCTATCCAACAAATTGATAATGATCGTATCGTGGAAATCACAGTTTCTAACAAAAATGAAATTGGAGATCATATCCAGGCGACTCTTATCATTGAGATCATGGGAAAACATAGTAATATTCTCTTGGTAGACAAAACTGAACAAAAAATCCTCGAAGTGATCAAACATATTGGTTTTTCTCAAAATAGCTATCGGACCTTATTACCGGGAGCTACTTTCATCGCTCCTCCAAGCTCAGATGACTTTAATCCTTTTACTATTAAGAATGAAAAACTATTTGAAATTCTCCAAACTCAAGAATTAACTACAAAGAATCTTCAACATCTTTTCCAAGGATTGGGACGTGATACAGCTATGGAATTGGAGAAAATTCTCCTTGATGATAAACTAAATACCTTCCGTAATTTTTTCTCTCAAGGAACCAAACCATACCTAACGGAATCCTCATTTAGTCCTGTACCTTTCTCAAATCGTGTAGGTGAACCTTTTTCTAGCCTTTCCGAATTGCTGGATACCTACTATAAAGACAAGGCCGAGCGCGACCGTGTCAAACAACAGGCTAGCGAACTCATTCGCCGTGTGGAAAATGAACTACAAAAAAATCGTCAAAAGCTTAAGAAGCAAGAAAAAGAACTCCTTGCTACCGAAAATGCTGAGGAATTCCGACAAAAAGGTGAGTTATTAACGACTTTTCTTCATCAAGTTCCAAATGATCAAGACCAGGTGGTTTTGGATAATTATTACACTAATCAACCGGTTACCATCGCACTTGATAAAGCTTTAAGCCCAAACCAAAATGCACAACGCTACTTCAAGCGATATCAAAAATTAAAAGAATCAGTCAAGTATTTAACAGACTTGATAGAGGAAACTAAGTCAACCATTCTCTATCTTGAAAGTGTTGAAACAGTCCTCAATCAGGCTGGACTGGATGAGATTGCTGAGATTCGCGAAGAATTAATTCAGACAGGATTCATCAGAAGACGTCAACGTGAGAAACTTCAGAAACGAAAAAAACCTGAAAAATATCTTGCTACTGATGGTAAAACCATTATCCTAGTCGGTCGTAACAATCTTCAAAACGACGAATTAACCTTCAAAATGGCTCGTAAAGAAGATCTTTGGTTCCACGCCAAAGACATACCTGGTAGTCATGTCGTCATTACTGGAAATCTCGACCCTTCTGACGAGGTTAAGACAGATGCTGCTGAGCTTGCTGCCTACTACTCAAAAGGACGCTTATCAAATCTAGTACAAGTTGATATGATACAGGTTAAAAAACTCAACAAACCTACTGGTGGGAAGCCTGGATTTGTTACCTATACCGGTCAAAAAACTCTTCGTGTTACTCCAGATCCGGATAAAATCCAATCCATGAAATTAAATTAAGCTCCCATGTCACAATTTTCAGTGCAATAGAAAGGAGGTCTTTCTCTGAATGTATAACCATATAAAGTCTATCATGACTATCATACTAGGTGCTGCTATCTTTGCCTTCGGACTTACATATTTTGTAGTCCCCCATCATCTATTTGAAGGTGGAGTCACTGGTATCACCCTAATTACCTATTATCTCTTTAATATCCCTATCTCATTGATGAACATCATCATCAATATCCCTCTCTTTATCCTTGCCTGGAGAATTTTTGGAGCAAAAACCCTATATTCGAGTCTCCTTGGAACTATATCCGTATCCGTCTGGTTGGCTATCTTTGAAAAAATCCCTCTTCAGTTTAATCTTGAAGGTGACTTAGTCATCGTAGCCCTTGTCTCAGGAGTACTCTTAGGAGTTGGCTTAGGAATCATTTTTAACTCTGGTGGAACTACAGGTGGAACTGATATTGTCGCTCGAATCCTTAATAAATATACTAATATTTCAGTCGGAAAATTACTTTTTGGATTAGACTTCCTAATCCTGATGCTGATTTTAATCATCTTCCAAGATCTTCGTCTAGTAACCTATACCCTTCTATTTGACTTTATCGTATCTCGAGTTATCGATTTGATTGGAGAGGGTGGTTATGCTGGTAAAGGCTTCATGATCATCACTCAAAAGCCAATCGAACTAGCTGATAAAATTAATGACGAGCTTGGACGTGGTGTTACTTTTATTTCAGGTCAAGGCTACTACAGTAAAAACGATTTAAAAATTGTCTATTGTATCGTAGCAAGAAATGAAATGGTTAAGATGAAAGAAATGATCCATTCTGTAGATCCTATGGCCTTTATCACTATTACTGAAGCCCATGAAATCCTAGGAGAAGGATTTACATTTGACCCAAGGTAAACTAGCAATTTAAAACAGAAAAGCAACCTAATCATAGGATTGCTTTTTTATTTCAATATACAAAAAAACAGAAGAGCATGCTCTTCTGTTTTAATAGATATTATTTTTCAGCTGACAATGCTGCCATTGTGATGTAGTTGTATGGTTTGTTGAAGTGTGGCAAGAAGAATAGGTCAGTCAATGCCAATTTATCAATTGTAACATGTTCTTGGATAGCAAGTGAGAACATGTGGATAGCCATACCGATAGCTGAATCGCGAGATACCATTTGAGCACCAAGGATTTCACGGCTGTCTTTATCAAAGACAATCTTGATAGCTACTTCATGGTTGTCATGTTTCATAAATTCTGGTTTTTGAAGGTCGTTAAATCCAGTTTCAGTAGCATTGTAACCAGCAGCTTTAGCTTTTTCAAGTGTCAAACCAGTTGAAACCATGTGGAGACCATAGATCGAGATACCATTTGATCCTTGAACACCAATTCCTTCAAGTTCATGTCCACAAGCGTTGTAAGCACCAACGATACCAGTACGAACAGCGTTTGAAGCAAGCGCGATGTAGCTAGTGTCTTTACGAGCGTTGTCATAAACAGTCGCACAGTCACCAACAGCGTATACACCTGGGATAGATGTTTCTTGTTTCTTGTCTACAAGGAAAGCACCGTTACGGAAGAGTTCGATCTTACCGTCAGCAAGAGCAGTGTTTGGACGGAAACCAACTGCAAGAACAACCATATCAACGTCAAATGTTTCTTTGTCAGTTACCAAGCGTTCAACTTTACCGTCACCTTCGATAGCTTTAACAGTTTGACCAAGTGCCAAACGGATGTTGTTGTCTTCCAAGTTCTTAGCCATCATTTGAGTGAAGTCTTTGTCGTAGTATCCGTTCAATACTGTGTCAACGATATCAACAAGGACAACTTCTTTTCCAAGACGTTCGAAAGCTTCAGCAAGTTCAACACCGATGTATCCACCACCTACAACAGCGATGCGCTCAAGGTGTTGGCTCTTGTCAGCAAGTTTGTTGATAACTTCTTCAGCATTTTGGTACAACTTAACAAATTGTACGTTTTCAAGAGTAGTCTTGAATTCACGGTTTCCTTTAACAATTTCAACACCTTCAATTGGAGGCAAAATTGGTGTAGAACCAGTAGCGAAGATCAACTTATCGTATGATTCTTTGTGTTCTTTTCCTTCAACTTCTGCAGTAACAACTTTGTTATCGTAGTCGATTGAAAGTACAGGTGAGTTCATGTAAACTTTCGCACCTTTAGCTTCAAGCTTTTCTTTATCAGAGTAGAACAAGCCTTCAGCACCGTCGATTTGCTCACCAATCCAAAGTGCCATTCCACATCCAAGGAATGAGATATTTGAGTTTTGGTCAAATACAACGATTTCGTTTTCGTTTCCAAAGTTGTCCAACATAGTGTTGATACATGCAGTTCCAGCGTGGTTAGCACCCACAACTACGATTTTACTCATAAGATAAATCCTACCTTTAATTATTTTTTCCTTAATATTATAACACTTTCTGTTAGCGTTTACAAGTTTTTTTGTTTGAAATTACTTAATTTTGACTATAAATAAAAAAATTAATCTATTATAATTAAAACTTATTTAATATCTAATTTTTAATAATTATTATTTTGAGCATTTTTCTTGACTTTTTGTAAAAAATAATTTGTGAAAACGCTGACTTTATGATATTCTATTTACATGGAAATAAATTATAAATTTTAAATTTCTTATTAATTCAAGATTTGTAGCTATTTCCGAGTGATTTGAAGGGAGTTGATTCTTTGTCTCTCAGTTCATCATCTGAGCGATTAATGGGAACTACGATTACTATTTCCTTAGTGCATGAACAAGCGGATAATCTTCTCCGTCAAGCTTTTGATTTGCTCAAGGAACTTGAATTCCGCTTCAATGCTAACAGTACTGAATCTGAATTAATGGAAATTAACTACAAGGCAGGTATTGCCCCAGTTAAAGTCCACCCAGATTTGTTTGAACTGATTTCATTAGGTCTAGAACACAGTCTAGCACCTAAAAGTCATCTCAATATTAGTATAGGGCCTTTGGTTCAAACCTGGCGTATTGGTTTTTCCGATGCAAAGCTTGCAAGCCCTGAAGAAATTGCTTCAGTCTTACCACTAATAGATCCTCATTTTATTAAACTCGATTCAGTCAATTCTACAGTTTTCCTAGAAAAAAAGGGAATGAAAATTGACTTAGGCTGTTTAGCAAAGGGGTACAGTGCAGATAAGGTTGCAGCTTTCTTAAAAGAAAACGGCGTCACTTCTGCTCTTATCAATCTTGGAGGAAACATCCTCACAATTGGGAACAACCAATCAAAAGATGGACGTCCGTGGCAAATCGGCATTCAAGATCCAACTCATACACGTGGTAATCACCTGATGACCTTGTCTGTTACTGGAAAATCAGTTGTTACTTCGGGTATTTATGAACGGCACCTTGAAATTAATGGAAAGGATTATCATCACATTTTTGATAGTGAAACCGGCTATCCGATCGAAACGGATTTAGCGAGTTTAACCATAATATCTGACCGTTCAGTTGATGGGGAGATATGGACCACACGATTATTTGGCGAACGTAGCGCTTCTATTATGTGGCAAGTCGAAAATATTGAAGGTATAGAAGCCATCCTCATTGACAAAGATGGACGCTTAGCTTGTTCATCTGGTATCCAACGATAAATCATTAATAATGCAAAAAGAGAAAGGAAAGCCCATGCTTAAACTTATTGCTATTGTAGGAACTAACTCAAAACGTTCCACAAACCGTCAACTGCTTCAATACATGCAGAAACACTTTGCTGATAAAGCAGAAATCGAATTGGTAGAAATTAAAGATCTACCTGTATTTAACAAACCAGCCGACAAACAAATTCCAGCTGAAGCTATGGAAATCGTAGCTAAAATCGAAGCAGCTGATGGTGTTATCATCGGTACACCAGAATACGACCACTCAATTCCAGCTGTTCTTATGAGCGCCTTAGCTTGGATTTCTTACGGAGTATTCCCACTTTTGAACAAACCAATTATGATTACTGGTGCTTCATATGGCACACTTGGTTCTTCACGTGCTCAATTGCAACTTCGTCAAATTTTGAATGCACCCGAGATTAAAGCAACAGTTCTTCCTGATGAATTCTTACTTTCTCACTCTCTTCAAGCATTCGATAAGAATGGTGACTTGGTAGACCTTGATGTCATCAATAAATTGGATGCCATCTTTGATGACTTCCGTATCTTTGTCAAGATTACTGAAAAATTGCGTAGCGCACAAGAATTGCTTCGTAAAGATGCAGAAGAATTTGACTGGGAAAATTTGTAAGATAGGAGACAAAATAGAATGAAATTTGTTGGACTTGTTGGATCAAACTACGATCAATCATATAACCGCAAACTCTTGGAATTTATCCGTCGCAATTTTAAATTCAAATTTGAATTAGAAGTTCTTGAAATCGACCAAGTTCCAATGTTTAACCAAGACGAAAAATGGGACGAAAGTTTCCAATTGCGTTTCTTGTATAACAAGATTACACGTGCTGATGGTGTCATCATCGCCACTCCTGAGCACAACCACACTATCTCAGCTTCTCTCAAATCTGTACTTGAATGGCTTTCATACGAAGTTCATCCATTTGAAAACAAACCTGTTATGATTGTGGGAGCGTCATACTACGACCAAGGAACTTCACGTGCCCAAGTTCATCTACGAAAGATTCTAGATGCACCAGGAGTAAATGCCTACACTTTGCCAGGTAATGAATTCCTTCTTGGAAAAGCCAAAGAAGCTTTCGATAACGATGGAAACATCACCAACGAAGGAACTGTTAAATTCCTTGAAACTTGCTTAGATAACTTTGTTAAATACGTAGGAGTCGTTTCGAAATTGAAAAAACCAAAACCAATCGAACCAGAAGACTTGGATTGTGGAAGACCAATTGCCACAACTATTACAGAAGTTGATCCAGATGATCCAGAATGGGTAGAGAAAGTTGCAGAGATTACAGGTGCTGTATCTGGTGATACATACGTTAAACTTGACCACGGAATCCTTACAGTAAACCAAATTGATATGTTCTTGAAAGCTATGCCTTTTGAATTGACATACGCTGACGATAACAACCAATTCCTTTACTACAACAATGCTCATCAAGACCCTAATACTATGTTTGCGAAGCGAGTTCCTTCCCAATCAGGTGGCCGAATGTCAACAATCCATGGTTCACTACCACCCGCACGTATGAAAAATGTAGAGTGGGTTATCGGTACACTTCGCAACGGGAACCAAGAATACGTACGTACCATTGTTCCAGGTTCTCCAGCTGGTGTCATTAATACTCACAACTACCAAGCTATGTACTATCCTGACGGATCATATGCAGGAATTAACGAAATCGTATTTAATTTCCAACCATGGCTTGACTGGTACCTACAAGAAACTGGGCAACGACTAGTCGCTGGTAATGGATCTGTTCCCCCATCAACAAACCATGGTAGCGGAGCTGAATCTTCTAATAATAGTGCAGACGCAACTTCTGGAGCAAGCAAATAGTTATATTGTCAATTACATTTAGCTTCATCTTTACATAAAAACTCGGTTAGATAAATCTAACCGAGTTTTTCAATTTATGAATTTGGATCATCCAAACTTCTTCCGTGCAAACCTTTTTCACGTTGGACCTGACGAAGTTTTTCAGGAGTCACATCATTACCATCTTCATCGACGATTTTGATTCCTTCAACGTGATGACGAACTGAACGACGATAGCCTTCGATGTATTCTTCACGAAGTTTGGCTTGTTCTACTTTTTCTTCCGCAGTCAAGCCTTCTGTTTTTTTCTTTTTAGCAAGTTCGTTAATACGAGCGATTTTTTCTGGTGTCATATTTGGATCTCCAATCTACTTTTCAATTACTATTTTGTATTAAGAAGGTTAAAAGCAGCCACTGTTTTTGCTTTATTGACAAGTTCAGCTAGAATAGCCAAACGATTATTCTTAACCTTCTGATCTTCAGCCATAACCATAGTGTTATCAAAGAAAGCATCAATAACCGGGCTAAGACCAAATAGTTGATCTAATTTATCACTTGCTGAACCTTTCAATTCAAGTTTTTCTACTGCTTGAGCTAATTCTTTTTCCTGGTCATTTTCAAAGAGACTACCATCAACTTTGACCGAAGCTTCTGCTTTCTCTACTAGGTTAAAGGCACGAGATAATGATTCAACTGATGATTTGTAATCTTCAGTTTTCGCAGCTTCTGAAAGAGCTTCTGCTACTTCAATCATATCAGAAACAACAAAGTTTGAACTTGCCAGAACAGCCTCTTTAATATCTTTTGCAATAGAACCCATCATCTTATCAACACGAGCTTTAATGAAGTTAAGTACCTCTTCTTGGTTATCGTAGGTTAAACTATCAAACGATAAAGCATAAAGGCTCGCAATCAACTCGTCCATTGGAATATGCCAACCGAAGTCTTCTAAAATTCGAACAATTCCTTGTGTTGCACGACGGAGGGCATAAGGGTCGTTTGAACCAGATGGAATCAAGCCAACCGAGAAGAAAGATAAGAGAGTATCTAATTTATCAGCTAGTGCAAGGATAGCACCAACTTTAGACTCAGGAAGGGCTCCGTCAGCTGAATCTGGAAGATAGTGCTCACGAATAGCTTGTGCTACTGCCGCATTTTCACCTGCAAGAAGAGCATACTTCTCACCCATGATCCCTTGAAGTTCATCAAATTCACCAACCATACCGGTTAAGAGGTCAAATTTATAAATGGCTGCAGCACGAGCAAGATCAATAGATTCATCAACTGATAGACCAGCTTTTTCAGCTAGCTGGATAGCAATTTGCCCTGTACGAATCATGTGTTCACGAAGAGAACCAATCTTTTCATGGAAGGTAACGTGTGAAAGTTTAGCAACTAAATCTTCAATCTTGAGTTTTTGGTCTTCACGCCAGAAGAATTCTCCATCTTCCAAACGAGCAACCAAAACTTTCTCATTTCCTCGAATGACATTTTCCAAGTGTTCAGCATTTCCGTTACGAACTGAAATGAAGTTTGGTTTTAGATTTCCTTCAAGATCACGGACAACAAAATAGCGTTGATGAGTTTCCATTGAAGTAACCAAAACTTCTTCTGGAACTTCTAAGTACTTAGGATCAAAATTACCTATAAAAGCAGTTGGATATTCGACCAAGTTTAAGACTTCGTTTAAAAGTCCTTCCTCAATTTGAACTTGAACTCCTTCTTCTGCTTCAATAGTCTTGATCTGCTCACGAATCATATTTTCACGCTCAGTGCTATCTGCAATCACAAAAACTTTTCGTAAGTCACTCTCATAAGTATCTGCATGTTGGATTTCTATCTCGTGACCCAAGAAACGATGTCCACGACTGATTCGACCAGAATGAATATCCAAGAAATCCAAATCAAGAGCTTCTTCATCCAATAGGACTATCAATGTATGCACTGGACGGATATATTCAAAACTGTTATTTGCCCAATGCATGCTGACAGGGAAAGTCAATGAAGCAAGCACTTCTGGAACGCCAGCCAAAACTTCTTTAGCTGGCTTTCCTGCTTCATGGTTCGTTACATAAACATATTCTTCGCCTTTAATTTCACGGAATTCGATATCTTCTACAGTCAATCCTTTTCCACGAACAAACCCTTCTGCTGCTTTAGAAAAGTTTCCTTCTGCATCCAAAGCAATTTTCTTAGAAGGTCCTTTAAAATCTTCAGTCAAATCAGTCTGTTGGTCAGCTAAACCAAGTACACGAACAGCTAAACGTCGAGGAGTTGAAAATGTTTGAATCCCTTCATATGAAAGGCGGTTGTCATCCAAGAAGGCTGCCATTTTTTCGCCGAGTTGTTTTTCACTTGGTGTGACAACGTAGGCTGGTAACTCTTCGAGTCCTAGTTCTACTAATAAGTTTTTTGTCATGTTTCTTCCTTTACAAAATTCTTTTTCTGATAGGCACCTTAGGTACTGGGGACGTCGCTAACTAACTTTGTGAGTCTGTAGGGAAATCTTATGTTTTCTTGACATAGATTTCCAACAGTCTCATCAAAGTGGATTTAGCCAACTGATTTTTGAACCTTACGTTTCAAAAATCCCCATATATCAGTACGGCGGTGCCTATCCCTTTAGCAAGTTTCCGACTTGCCTCTGGGTTGCATATGGGCTCACTTTGTTCGCCCCTTGTCCATTCTCATAACTCTATTTATTCTTCCTCTTCTGCTAGGAGTTTTGCGCGTGTGGCTTCGTCTAGAAGTGGATAACCAAGTTTCTTACGTTCTGCTACGAAGGTCTTAGCTACTACACGAGCCAAATTACGGATACGGGCAATGTAGCCGGCACGTTCTGTAACAGATACAGCACCACGAGCGTCGAGTAGGTTGAAGGTATGTGAACATTTCAAAACGTAATCATAGGCTGGATGAACAAGGCCTAACTCTAACGCACGTCCTGCTTCTTTTTCAAATTTCTCGAAGTTAGAAAGAAGCATATCTTGGTCTGAAACTTCAAAACTGTATTTTGAGTGCTCGTATTCTGGCTGAAGGAAGATTTCTCCATATTTAACTCCTGGAGCCCATTCGATATCATAAACAGAATCTACTTCCTGGATGTAGGAAGCCAAACGTTCTAGCCCATAGGTTACCTCAGCAGTAACAGGACCAGTTGCCAAACCACCGACTTGTTGGAAGTATGTGAACTGCGTGATCTCCATACCGTCAAGCCAAACTTCCCATCCAAGACCAGCTGAACCAGTTGATGGATTTTCCCAGTTATCTTCAACGAAACGAATATCGTGTTCCAAAGGATTGATCCCCAATTTTTCCAATGACTCCAGGTAGAGTTCTTGGATATTTGATGGTGATGGTTTCATGACCACTTGGAATTGGTGGTGTTGGTAAAGACGGTTTGGGTTTTCACCGTAACGCCCATCTGCTGGACGACGAGAAGGCTCTACATAAGCCGCGTTCCATGGCTCAGGACCGATGGCACGGAGGAAAGTATAAGGACTCATGGTTCCCGCACCCTTTTCATTATCATACGCCTGCATGAGCATACAACCCTGGTCATTCCAGTATTGTTGCAAAGTAAGGATGATTTCCTGGAAAGTCAATTTTTTAGACATGTTTTACTCCTTTTTTCTATAATTTCTTGCGACACGAATCTGCCTCGTCGATTATACGAAGCAAGACGAGTTAGTACTGCGTCTAGCTCAGGCGCCCTAGTGCTGAGCGTGGGGCAGTCCGACTGTAAGGAGGTCTCTGCCACTAACGCAGTAGAAGGTTAGTTTTTTAGACATCTTCTTCTCCTTTTTATAAATTCTTGCGACTTTGGATACAAAAAGAACCGTGTCTTTGCTCCTAAGTCAAGCGACCTAGGGGCGTTAGAAACGCGGTTCCACCCTAATTTATTACTTCATTTATTTAAAAAATTTACCAAAAGCGCCACACTTATCTCTCAACCACCTGACTCCCACTACCACAGGCTCGCTTAGGATTTACTGATAAGATATTCTTTCTTGACACCTATTATAACAAAAAGTAATTAAGAAGTAAAATTTTTTTATATTAAACATAAACAAAGAGAAACCGCTACTCATAAGAATAGCGGTTTAATCATGTTTTTAAGCTATAAGTGTAGTTGCTCTATTATTTAAGAGTAACTGAAGCTCCAGCTTCTTCCAATTTAGCTTTGATTTCTTCAGCTTCAGCTGTAGCAACACCTTCTTTAACAAGTGCAGGTGCTCCATCAACAAGTTCTTTAGCTTCTTTAAGACCAAGACCAGTGATTTCACGTACAACTTTGATAACGCCAACTTTTTTGTCACCAGCAGCTGTCAATTCAACGTCAAATGAGTCTTTAGCAGCACCAGCGTCAGCAGCACCAGCTGCAGCAACAGCTACAGGAGCAGCTGCAGTTACACCAAATTCTTCTTCGATAGCTTTTACAAGGTCGTTCAATTCAAGGATTGAAGCTTCTTTAATTTCAGCAATAATGTTTTCAATGTTCAATGCCATTGTTATTTCCTCCAAAATAAGTTTAAATTTTAATTTTTATAATTTTTTGTAGCTAGGCTACGATGCGTAGCTTATGATTAAGCTGCGTCTTCTTTGTTGTCTGCAACCGCTTTGACTGCAAGAGCAACGTTGCGCACTGGCGCTTGAAGTACAGAAAGGAGCATAGAAAGAAGTCCTTCGCGGTTTGGAAGAGTTGCAAGAGCAATAATCTCTTCTTTAGATGCGACAGCGCCTTCGATTGCACCACCTTTGATTTCAAGTGCTTCAGCGTTTTTAGCAAAGTCGTTCAAGATTTTCGCTGGTGCGATAACATCTTCGTTAGAAAATGCTACTGCAGATGGTCCAACAAAAACAGATGCAAGATCTTCAAGACCAGCTTTTTCAGCTGCACGACGTAAGATTGAGTTTTTAATAACTTTATACTCAACTTCGCTTCCACGAAGCTCACGACGAAGAACTGTATCTTGTTCAACTGTCAAACCACGAGCGTCTACAACGACGATTGATGCAGCAGCTTTCATTTTCTCAGCTACTACGTCAACTAGTTCCGCTTTCTTAGCAATAATTGCTTCACTCATTAGTGTGTTCACCTCCGTAATTATTTTGCTTGGGGAATTTTTCCAAAAGAAAAACGCGCCCAAACCTAGACACGAAAGTACAATACGCTTCTTTTTACATGATACGTTTTGTCCTCGGTAGGATATTTATGAGTCTAGCTCCCCTACTGTCTTAGGCAGTTTTTTCAAACCGTTTATTAGTTTAACATACTTGAGAATATAAAGCAAGAGTTTTCTACTGTTTTTTTTAAAATTTTAAACTTTTTATATTTAGAATAAGACGTGCATGTGATATGAGTTTTTATACTTGACATGTCTGAGTATTTATTGTACTATACAACTGTATATACAGATAAAAAGGAGTTTATATGAATACACATAAGAAAACACAATTTATGACTTTGACAGCTCTGCTGACTGCTATCGCTATCCTCATCCCCTTAATAATGCCCTTCAAAATTGTTATTCCACCCGCTTCTTACACTTTAGGGAGCCACATTGCAATCTTTATTGCTATGTTCCTTTCTCCTTGGATGGCTATCTTTGTTATTATAGCTTCTAGCTTAGGATTCCTCATGGCAGGTTATCCAATGGTCATTGTACTTCGTGCTTTTTCTCATATCTTTTTTGGGACCTTAGGAGCCTTCTATCTACAAAAACATCCTCAAACCCTAGATAAACCAAAATCATCACTAATTTTTAATTTTATTTTGGGATTGGTTCATGCTATCGCAGAAGTTTTTGCATGTATTATCTTTTATGCAGGAACTGGAACGAATGTAGAAAACATGTTCTATGTCTTATTTGTCTTGGTCGGTATTGGTACAATTATTCATAGTATGGTAGACTATTACTTAGCATTAGCTGTTTATAAAGCATTAAAAAAACGCCATTAAGAAAGAAACTATGACAAAAAATCGTAAAGATGCCCTCTTACAACTTTTGAAAGAGGCCCAAAAACCTCTAAACGGACAAAGTTTAGCAGAACATTTTCATGTCACACGCCAGATTATTGTCCAGGACATTGCTGTTCTAAGGGCAGACGGTGCTCCAATCTTATCAACCAATCGTGGATATATCTATAAGGAAAGTAAATCAAATCCTTATGTACACAAACTTTTTAAAGTTAAACACGGAGAAGAAGATATGGAACAAGAACTCCTTGCTATTGTTGATAATGGTGGACGAGTTCAAAATATCCAGATTGATCATCCTGTCTACGGAGAAATCGAAACCCTTCTCAAATTAAGTTGTAGACGAGATGTCGAGCACTTCTTGAACCAAGTTAAGACTTCAGACTTTCGCCCTTTATCTGAGTTAACAGATGGGATTCACTATCACTTAATTGAAGCAGAAAATAAGCAAGACCTCCTCTATATTGAGAAGGCCTTAGACCAGCTAGGCTATTTAGTAAAAGATTAGAAGATTTTCTTTTCCCACCCGTCTTCTGTACGGCGACGGTAGAAAAATTCAGACTTGTCTGGAGCTTCCATCATCTCCATCAAAGGTAACATATCATAGGCCAGATCCAAATTTGGAATCTGGTCTTTTTGTACCCAAGACACTTCTCCTTCTTCAGATGATTGGAGAGTGCCCGTAAATTCAGTCGCCTTGTAACAAAAGACAATATAACGCTCACCTGTATCCAGTGGCCAATTTTTAATGCCGACCAGTTGTGGATTTTGGATTGTCAGACCTGTTTCCTCGTATATTTCACGAATAACAGATTCTGCAAAAGCCTCTCCATTTTCAACATGACCTCCTGGAAAGGCATAGCCAGACCAGTAGTTGGTTTCGGGTGATCGATACTGCATGACCACGCGCTGCTTTTCTAGATCTTCAATCATACAAATATTGGTAAGAATTGTTAATTGTGCTCGGGACATAGGACTCACTTTCTAATCTTTAATTCTCTATCATATATTTAATTTTAGACTTCATAATTAAGGGATTAATCCAGTCGTGATATTCTCGGATATCATCAAGAAAAGATCCTCTATTAATCCTTATCTCCTTGTCTTTAGTATTAACTTGATAGTCTATACTGACAGGAATCGATGAGTCTGGAATGAAAGATAGGAAAAAGAAGATCATTAACCAGATTAAAAGTGCAAAGAATCCACTGAGAATCTGAAAAATTAGATGATGCCATTGAAAGATTCTAGTTTTATAGAAGATAGTCCATGGATGAATAAATAAAGTAAGGCAAAGACTAAATAACCAGATGTTCCACACAATAGGTGTAAAAGCAAAACCAAACAAGCCTAAGATAAAATGAATCAAGACAAATACAAGAAACATAAGGTAAAGAATCCTAAATATAGTTAGATATTTTAGCATGATTAACTCCTTTTCTTTTTAACATATTTGGAAATTAAAATGATCAAAGCAGCCACTAGAAAGAAGGTTATATAAGTAAGAATCGGGAACCAAATATAGCGATGATCTAAGGTTAGCAAGGAAGGAATACTCTTTCTGTTTCGACTCGATATTCCAAAAAACAAGTGAAACAACAGACCTACTCCATTTAGGTACAAGAATGGTTCTACAAAATCATGTACTGTCAGCATTCCATCAAAAGTATCTCTAAAAACACCGTGATAAAGCATGTTCACTAAGAATACAAGATTCATAAAGATTGGAAAAAGATAATTAAAGTTTTCATAGGGTTTTGGAATAACAGTTGTTCCAAACAACAAATAGAATACCCCAAAAGCTGAAAGAAAAAATATACTACTATCTAATAGAAAAGCTATTTTTGAATGCTGTAGCAACCACAATTTTACTTTATATAACCAGCTCATTTTTCGATTTGGCATATAGTGTTTTTTTGATTTTTTCTGTGCCGTGACTTTCTTTTTCATTCGTTTCTTAATCTTTCGTTTCAATAACTGTTCAAAGAGATTTACATTATGATTTCATTTTTGAGATATAATCTAATAAGTTTAATTTTATCATCTAAAACCGACCAGTTCAGTTTTTTTCGTAACTTATCAGTTTATGATTCTGAATTTTTAAAGAGACACTGCTTCCTGAACGATATCCTTTAGCACCATAGTAGTAAGAAACCTCATAAAAGGCATCTGGCAACTCAGCATTTTCGATCCCATTTGAAATAAATCCTGTCAGTCCGCCTTCACTATCGAAATAATCTTTCTCACCCTCTTCTAAAACAGTGTCTTTATATCTAACACTTCCTTTAATAATTCCTTTTTCTAGAAATTCATCAATAGGGAGGTCATATAAACCTTGAAAAGCTTTTCCTTCTTTATGGTTCTTTTCGATAAGGGCATAATAGTCTTGGATATTGTCAGATTCAGTATCGACACTCCAGTAACTACTTACGAATTCCAAATTGGGATTTTCATATTGCTTGAAAAAATTCTCCACTTTTTCTTTATTGGAAACACTGTCTGGATGTTGATTGAGTAATTGATCAGCTATCCCAGAGAATTTTCGTAACATCGTTTTAGTAGTTCCATCGTAGGCTAGTTCTTCACTCGTCCGTTTAGAGTTTCCTGGAGATTTAGGAAAATAAATTAAACTGTCACTTACAGTGATTTTCCTACCATTAACTTCTTCAGTGTAATCGTATTCAATTTCATAATCTTCAGAAGGCCATCTATATCTAGAAAACTTCGTAACCTTCACATCACCTTTAAAACCATATAAATTCAGTGTTCTGCTTGCTGCCGTCTCAATATCTTTTTGATTTGGCCCAGAAAAAGTATTATGAAAGTTAACTACTAAAATGACTACAAAACTTATAAAACAGGCTGAGAGGATAATCGCGATAAAACCGAAATTCAACACTAATGCTTTTTTCATTACTACATTCTCCTAGTTAAACATATTTAAAATTCATTTCCCCTAATCCAACGCCTTGACTTCCAGCATCATATCACGAATCTGAGCTGCCAATTCAAAGTCAAGTACTTCAACGGCTTCTTGCATTTGTTTTTCCAGTTTCTTGACCAATTCTTTGCGTTCTTGTTTGTTGAGACTATTGATATCGACTTCTTTATCCTCTTCCTTAGCCACAGCTTTTGTGACAGAAATCAGGTCACGGATTTCTTTCTTGATTGTCTGAGGTACAATACCATGTTCTTCATTATAGGCCATCTGGATTTTACGACGACGGGCTGTTTCATCAATGGCTTTTTGCATAGACTGAGTTATGGTGTCCGCATACATAATCACATGTCCTTCACTATTACGGGCTGCACGACCGATGGTTTGGATCAGACCACGTTCATTTCGGAGGAAGCCTTCCTTATCAGCATCAAGAATGGCAACTAGACTGACTTCAGGCACGTCAATCCCTTCACGAAGGAGGTTAATACCAACCAAGACATCAAAGACACCCAAGCGCAAATCGCGAATAATCTCTGTCCGCTCTAAAGTCTTGATATCCGAGTGCATGTATTTGACCTTGATACCCATTTCCTTAAAGTAATCTGTCAAATCTTCTGCCATTTTCTTAGTCAAGGTTGTAATAAAGGTACGCTCATTCTTTTCAACACGGGCATTGATTTCACCTAAGAGGTCATCAATCTGTCCCATAGTTGGGCGCACTTCCACTTCTGGATCCAAAAGACCAGTCGGACGAATGATTTGCTCAATAACAGTGTCCGTTTGTTCCATCTCATAGTCGCCTGGTGTCGCAGACACATAAACGATCTGGTGAACATGGCTTTCAAACTCTTCACGACGTAGAGGACGGTTATCCAAGGCAGACGGTAAACGGAAACCGTAGTTAACCAACATTTCCTTACGAGAACGGTCTCCGTTATACATGCCCTTAATCTGTCCCATGGTCATATGACTCTCGTCAATCATAATCAGAAAATCATCTGGGAAGAAATCAAGAAGTGTATAAGGAGGTTCTCCCTCACTTCGTCCATCCATGTGACGCGAGTAGTTTTCAACCCCGTTTGTATAACCCATCTCACGCAACATCTCGATATCGTACTCTGTCCGCTGTTTCAAACGCTGGGCTTCAAGGAGTTTACCTTCCTTTTCAAAGATAGCTAACTGCTCCTCCAACTCGGCCTGGATTTTAGCAATAGCTACTTCCATGTGGTCATCATTGGTCACAAAGTGAGTGGCTGGGAAAATTGCTAAATGGTCCACTTCGCCCAGAACTTGACCAGTTAGAGCTTCGACTTCACGAATACGATCAATTTCATCTCCGAAGAACTCAACACGGAAGGCATGCTCATCACGAGAGGCTGGGAAAATCTCCACCACATCCCCACGTACACGGAATCTTCCACGCTGAAAATCAATGTCGTTGCGCTCAAACTGAATGTCAACCAAGTCGTTTAAGAGCTTATCTCGAGAAATCTCAAGACCCGGACGCAAACTTACGACGCTATCTGCGTATTCCTTAGGAGAACCCAATCCATAGATACAAGAAACAGATGCTACAATGATAACATCATTACGCTCCAACAAAGCTGATGTTGCTGAGTGACGGAGCTTATCAATCTCGTCATTGACTGAGCTATCCTTCTCAATGTAGGTATCGCTAGATGGTACATAAGCTTCTGGTTGGTAATAATCATAATAAGAAACGAAATACTCAACCGCATTTTCAGGGAAAAATTCCTTGAACTCCCCGTAGAGCTGGCCCGCTAGAGTTTTATTGTGAGCGATGACCAGGGTCGGCTTATTAACTTGCGCAATCACTTGACTCATGGTATAGGTTTTCCCTGTACCAGTCGCACCCATTAAGATTTGGGCCTTCTCGCCCCCCTCGATGTTTTCCACCAACTGCTCGATAGCCTGCGGTTGGTCCCCAGAGGGTTGGTATTTGGATACAAGTTTAAATTTGTTGTCTGTAATTCGATTTATCATAATAGCCTCATACACATTTTCTATCCTTCTATTTTACCATAAAAAGAAGATACTTTCTGCATCGCAAATTTCTACACAAATATACTCATGTTATATCTTCTTACATAGTTATACAAAATATTTGCCGTACTTCAACTTTTTTGATATAATTTGAAAATATCTTGAAAGGAGACATCACATGAAGAAAAAAATTCTAGCTTGTTTGCTAATTTTATTTCCTATTTTTTCACTAGGAATAGCAAAAGCGGATACAGAAAAAAACAAGTATGTCATTGCAAGTGACTCATCTTTTGCGCCATTTGTTTTCCAGGACTCGAGCAATCAATACACTGGTATCGATATGGATCTAATCAAGGCAATCGCTGAAGACCAAGGCTTTGAAATAGAGATTACCAACCCTGGTTTTGATGCTGCTATTAACGCAGTCCAATCTGGACAAGCAGATGGTATTATTGCGGGTATGTCCGTTACGGAGGCTCGTAAGGAAACGTTTGATTTCTCTGACTCTTACTATACAGCAAATACTATTCTTGGTGTTAAAGAATCAAGTACCATTTCTTCTTATGAAGATTTGAACGGTAAGACTGTAGGGGTAAAAAACGGTACTGCTTCACAAACCTTCCTAACAGAGAATCAAATCAAATACGGTTACAAAATCAAGACCTTTTCAGATGCTGCTTCTATGTATGATAGCTTAAACACTGGTTCAATTGATGCCGTTATGGATGACGAACCTGTTATTAAATATTCTATCAGTCAAGGACAAAAGTTAAAAACACCAATCGCAGGTACACCAATTGGTGAAACTGCTTTTGCAGTAAAAAAAGGAAGCAATCCAGAATTGCTAGAGAAGTTTAACAAGGGACTCGCAAATCTTAAGGCAAATGGAGAATTCCAAAAGATTCTTGATAAGTATTTAGCTAGCGATTCCACTACCACAACTTCAACTGCTGATGAAACAACTATTTGGGGCTTGTTGAAAAACAACTACAAACAACTCCTCAGTGGTCTCGGAATTACTCTCTCATTAGCCCTTATTTCATTTGTAATTGCGATTTTCATCGGAATTATCTTCGGTATGTTTAGCGTTAGCCCATATAAATCACTCCGTTTGATTTCAGAAATCTTTGTTGACGTGATCCGTGGTATTCCATTGATGATTCTTGCAGCCTTTATTTTCTGGGGCATTCCTAACTTTATCGAATCTCTTACAGGTCAACAAAGTCCAATCAATGACTTTGTCGCTGGTACAATTGCCCTCTCCCTAAACTCAGCAGCCTACATCGCTGAAATTGTTCGTGGTGGTATCAAAGCCGTTCCTGTTGGACAAATGGAAGCCAGTCGAAGCCTTGGTATTTCATATGGAAAAACCATGCGTAAGATTGTCTTGCCACAAGCAACCAAGCTCATGCTTCCAAACTTCGTCAACCAATTTGTGATCGCTCTTAAAGATACAACGATCGTGTCAGCTATTGGTCTGGTAGAACTCTTCCAAACTGGTAAGATCATCATTGCTCGTAACTACCAAAGTTTCAAAATGTATGCAATTCTCGCAGTCTTCTACCTTGTGATTATCACTCTTCTAACTAGATTAGCAAAACGCTTAGAAAAGAGGATTCAATAATGGCAAAATTAAAAATTGATGTCCATAATTTACATAAACAATATGGTAAAAACAAAGTCCTTAAAGGAATTTCAGCGAAATTCTATGAAGGAGATGTTGTTTGTATCATTGGACCTTCTGGTTCAGGTAAGTCAACATTCTTGCGTAGCTTGAATCTCCTCGAGGAAGGTACAAAAGGGACTATTACAGTTAATGGCTATGATTTAACAGATAAAGCAACCAATGTAGACCATGTTCGTGAAAATATCGGAATGGTGTTCCAGCACTTCAATCTCTTTCCACATATGACAGTATTGGAAAATATTACTTTCGCTCCTGTAGAACATAAGTTAATGACTAAGGCTGAAGCTGAAAAATTGGGTATGGAACTCCTTGAAAAAGTTGGGCTTGCAGACAAGGCCAATGCCAATCCTGAAAGCCTATCCGGCGGTCAAAAACAACGTGTGGCTATTGCCCGCGGTTTAGCCATGAACCCTGATATTATGCTCTTTGACGAGCCAACTTCTGCCCTTGACCCTGAGATGGTCGGCGATGTTCTAAACGTTATGAAAGAGTTGGCTGAACAAGGCATGACCATGATTATCGTAACCCACGAAATGGGATTTGCTCGTAAAGTTGCCAATCGAGTTATCTTTACTGCAGACGGTGAATTCCTAGAAGATGGTACACCTGATCAAATCTTTGATAACCCACAACACCCTCGTCTAAAAGAATTTTTAGACAAGGTCCTCAACGCTTAAAAAAACTGCAAGGGAAACCTTGCAGTTTTTTTCTTACTTATATTGGATTTTTGGATTTTTTAGAAAATTATGATAAAATAAAGGGTATGAAAATGGGGATTCCTCATGCCTAGCTAGACTAGGAAAGTAAATAGAAATTAGGTATCTGGATGTCATCAAAAGTTATTGTTACAATTTTCGGTGCTAGTGGAGACTTGGCCCATCGCAAACTCTACCCTTCACTTTTTAGACTCTATAAATCAGGCAATCTTTCAGAGCATTTTGCTGTTATTGGAACTGCTCGTAGACCTTGGAGTAAAGAGTACTTCGAATCTGTTGTTGTCGAATCTATTTTGGACTTGGCGGATAACGCAGAGGAAGCTCAAGCATTTGCTAGTCATTTTTACTATCAAAGTCACGATGTTAATGACACTGAGCATTATATCGAATTACGCAAGCTTCAGGCTGAATTAAACGAAAAATATCAGACTGAGCACAACAAGCTCTTCTTCCTCTCAATGGCACCTCAGTTCTTTGGAACTATTGCTAAACATCTCAAGTCAGAGCAAATCGTTGATGGTAAGGGCTTTGAACGTTTGATTGTTGAGAAACCTTTTGGAACAGACTATGAGACTGCAAGCAAACTAAACGAAGAACTCCTTGCTACTTTTAACGAAGAGCAAATCTATCGTATTGACCACTATCTCGGTAAGGAAATGATTCAGAGCATTTTTGCCATTCGCTTTGCCAATATGATTTTTGAAAATGTTTGGAATCGTGAGCACATCGATAATGTTCAGATTACCTTTGCAGAACGTCTAGGTGTTGAAGAGCGTGGCGGCTACTATGATGAGTCTGGTGCCCTTCGAGATATGGTCCAAAACCATACCCTCCAACTTCTGTCACTCCTTGCTATGGACAAGCCTGCAAGCTTTACAAAGGGTGACATTCGCGCAGAGAAAATCAAGGTCTTCAAGAACCTTTACCACCCTACAGATGAGGAACTCAAAGAACAATTCATCCGTGGTCAATATCGTTCTGGTAAAGTTGATGGCATGAAATATATTTCATACCGTAGCGAACCAAATGTCAACCCAGAATCAATGACAGAAACCTTCGCTTCAGGTGCCTTCTTTGTAGATACCGACCGCTTCCGTGATGTACCTTTCTTCTTCCGTACAGGTAAACGAATGACTGAAAAAGGAACACACGTGAACATTGTCTTCAAACAAATGGATTCTATTTTCGGAGAACCACTAGCACCGAATGTGCTTACAATCTACATCCAACCAACTGAAGGATTCTCTCTTAGCCTTAACGGTAAAGAAGTTGGAGAAGAGTTCAAACTTGCACCTAATTCGCTTGACTATAGAACCGATGCTACTGCAACAGGAGCTTCACCAGACCCATATGAAAAACTAATCTACGATGTTTTGAATAACGATTCAACTAACTTTAGCCATTGGGAAGAAGTTAGCGCTTCTTGGGAATTGATTGACCGTATAGAGAAGCTGTGGGCTGAAAACGGTGCTCCACTTCATGACTACAAGGCTGGTAGCATGGGACCTCAAGCTAGCTTTGATTTACTTAAAAAATACGGGGCCAAATGGACATGGCAACCTGATATCGCCTATCGTGAAGATGGTCGACTAGAATAAAAAAAATCCTGCAAGCATTCTTGCAGGATTTTTTTATATTAGACCTTCTAAAAGTCCCTTCATAAAGTTTTCTGAGTTGAACTCACCAATATCGTCAATCTTTTCACCAAAACCAATTAACTTAACAGGAATATTGAGTTCTTCACGGATAGCAAGGACAACCCCACCTCGAGCAGTCCCGTCTATTTTTGTTAAGACAATCCCTGTAAGAGGAGTAATTTTTGAAAACTCTTTTGCTTGTACAAGAGCATTTTGACCAGTTGAAGCATCCAGAGCTAGGAAGGTTTCATGAGGTGCTTCTGGTAAAACACGTTTAATGATACGGCCAATTTTTTCCAACTCTGCCATCAAGTTTTCTTTGTTTTGCAAACGTCCAGCTGTATCAATCATCAAAATATCAATACCTTCTGCTACCGCACGTTCCATCCCATCAAAGACAACACTGGCTGGATCAGCTTTCTCAGGTCCAGTAACCACTGGAACATCGACACGGCGCCCCCATTCAGCTAATTGGGCAACCGCACCTGCACGGAAGGTATCCGCAGCAACTAGCATAACTTTCTTCCCAGCTTGTTTGTAACGGTGAGCAAGCTTACCAATAGATGTTGTTTTCCCGACACCATTAACACCTACAAAGAGCATGACAGTCAACCCATCTTGGAAATTAATGCTTTCGTTGTAGTTGCCATCCTTTTCATAGAGCTCCACCAATTTTTCGATGATAACACGACGAAGGGCTTCAGGTTTCTTGGCATTTTCAAGCTTGGCTTCATAACGTAATTCTTCGGTAAGATTTGAAGCTACCTGTACGCCAACGTCACTCATGATCAAGAGTTCTTCTAGCTCTTCAAAGAAATCTTCATCGACTGAGCGGAAATTTGCAAAGAAGGCATTCAAACGGGCACCGAATCCAGAACGAGTCTTCTTAAGACTGCGGTCATACTTTTCCTGTACAGTCTCTTGAACTTGAGGAATTCCTTCGATTACTTGATTTTCTTCCACTTCCTCAGTGATTTCCGGCTCTGTTACGTTTGATTGAGGTTGAACAATTTCTTCCTCATCACTATCATTTGAAGGGATTTCTTCGACAGGATCCGATTCCACTTGAGGACTTTCTACCTCTTCAATTTGATTTGGTTCTTCTTGAGGAATTTCAACTTCATCAAGAGGTTCAATAATAGTTTCTTCTACAAACTCTACTTCAGATGAGTCTTCATTTGTTTCTTCCTGAGGTTCTGCAGGTAAGATAACTTCTTCTGCTTCTATCACTACAGCATTTTCAGATTCCAATGCCTCGTTTTGCTCGTTATCGTCTGATAAGTCAATGTTTTCTAATGCTTCTTTGACGACATCTTCAATTTTTGGTTCTTCTATTTTCCCAAATAAACGGTCAAATAATCCCATACTTTAATTCTCCTTCAGTACATATTTTTCAATTGCCCAGGCAACAGCTTCCTCGTCATTGGTCATAGGGGTCACCACATTTGCCACTGCCTTAACTGCCGGCACAGCATTTTGCATAGCGACACCGAGACCTGCCCACTCAATCATCGAAAGGTCATTGGCTTCATCTCCACAGGCCATGACTTGACTTCGGTCAATTCCCAGGTGTTCAATCAGTTTAGATAATCCTGTCGCCTTATGAACGTTCTTTGGTGACCATTCTAGCAAGAGTTCACGTGATTTAAAAATCTCATACTGGTCGTATAATTCTGGTGAAATCTTTTGAATAGCCGCATCCAAAGGCTCCTGAGGAAAGGCTGTTACACATTTATTATAAGTCAACTGACTAGACAAATCTTCAAAAGCAGTTGGAATGAAGGTTAAAGCTGGATTAAACTGAGCGTATAAACTTTCTTGGTCTGACTGAATCTGATAAACTGTTCCTTCTGAAATAGCATCTAATGGAATATTTAGTTTTTCAGTTTCTTCATAAATACGGCTCACATCATCGATGGAAAAGACTGTCTTATCAAGGATTTCACCTGTATTTTTCTGAACCAATCCACCGTTGAATGTGATAGTATATTCGTCATCATGGCCGTCTGTTCCAAGCTCTTTAAGGAAGAAATCCATAGCCTTGAGGGGACGTCCAGTTGTCAGTACCACTTTGACTCCCTGTTCACGCGCAGCCTTTAAAGTTGCCTTGGTACGATCAGTCAATTTCTTGTCTGTCGTCAGCAAGGTTCCATCTAAATCTAGGGCAATTAATTTAATATCTGCCATTATAATCTCTCCATATAAGCGATAACTGACTGGTCCTTATGGTGACCGATAACCGTTTCGGCAAGTTCCAAAATCTCTGGACGAGCATTTTCAGGTGTGACTGGGTGCCCTACAACCTGCATCATGTGAAGGTCATTGAGATTGTCACCGAAGGCCATCACTTGGTCCATATCCAGATTTAACTTCTTAGCTAATTCGACAATCGCAACTCCCTTGTCCACATAATCAAGGACAATGTCGATAGATTCAAACCCTGTCGTCATAGCCTTAACACCAAGAACATGTTCATTAACCCAAGCTTCACCAGCTTCTACTGTCTCTTCTGTAAAGTTGGTTGTGAATTTGAAAATCTCATCGGTGATATTTTCTAGACTAGCTACCTTTTGGATGTTTTCATTGTAATGACGACTAAACATGAGATAGGTTTCATCAACCGTATCTAGAACATAGCATGCTTTTTTACCAGTTAAGAGCATTTTTCTTTCATCAAAATAGGGTGAAGTCTTTAGCTTTTCAAATGTTGACAAGTAAAAATCGCGTGGCATGGTTGCTTCATAGAGGTCTTGTCCATGAAAACGAACGAGACTCCCATTTTCGGCGATAAAAATAATCTCATCTTTGACATCCGAAAAATTCTTTTCAAGCGACAAGAGACCACGGCCAGAAGCTACAGCAAAGTAAATCCCTTTTTCTTTATAAGAGTGGAGGAGCTTTTTTAAACGCTCCATATCAAATTGGCCAGCTTCATCCAGAAAAGTCCCGTCCATATCAGTTGCGACTAGTTTAATCATAAATACTTCTATTCTCCAGTTATAAATCTATCTTCTATTATACCATAGAAAAATCAAATAGCGCCTAATCCATATGAGATTAGACGCCTGATAAAACTAGTTATTTACAAAATATGTGTCAATCGAACGATTGAAGTTTTCTACCATCAATCAATTCCAAGTCTTTTTATCCATATTTGGCAAGGACAGTCCGAATCGAATAATACACATGCGAATTACAAATCCAATAATCAAAAGAAGAATGAATACAGTAATTCTTGGGAAATGGAGAACAAAGGTTAACCAGTAATAAACTGCACCAATCACAAAGGATAAGAGGGCATAGATGTCTTCCTTTAGAACACTTGGGACTTCATTAGTCAAGAGGTCTCGGATAATTCCACCACCAGCACCTGTTAAACAGGCTAAAATCCCAGCAGACATCAAATTCAGTTTACTATCAGCTAAGGCTGTCACCCCAATAAGAGAGAAGATAATTAAACCGATAGAATCAAAGATGAGATAAGCTTCCCTCAACCACTTGTAGAATTTTTTATCTTGACTAGCATTGGCTTGTTTGGATGTCACAAAGACATACATAATAACAGCTACAAGAATTGCTACATAAATCGGGCTAGGCTCTGCTAAAGAGGCAGGAAAGCGACTGATAATAGAATCTCTTAGGATTCCACCGCCTACTGCCGTTACAATTGCCAATAAACTAATCCCAAAAATGTCTAAACGTTTACCAAATCCTTTGATGGCTCCTGAAGCCGCAAAGGCTATCGTACCGATATAGTTACAAACCATTAGAAATAAGTCAAAATCCATAGAATCTCCTCGTTGATGTATGTTAGCCTTCTCCTATATTGAAGGCACTTAGAAATCTTATTCTCAGATATGATTACATGAATTTTGACTAGGCATCCATATTATCAATATCTTTTAATTTGACTGAAACTATCTTAGAAATACCAGATTCCTGCATGGTAACTCCATAGATTGAGTCAGCTGCCGCCATAGTTCCCTTACGGTGGGTAACGACGATAAACTGGCTATCCTTGTCAAATCGATTGAGATAATCTCCAAAGCGTTTAACGTTGGCCTCGTCAAGTGCGGCCTCAACCTCATCAAGGATTACAAATGGAATGGTCTTAACACGGATGATTGAGAAAAGAAGAGCTAGAGCTGACAAAGCTTTCTCTCCACCACTCATAAGATTGAGAGATTGGATTTTCTTACCTGGTGGTTGCACAGAGATTTCAACACCTGCAGTCAATAAATCTCCTTCTGTCAGGATTAGGTCTGCTTGACCACCACCAAACATCTGCTTGAAGGTCACTTTAAAGGACTCACGAATAGCTTCGAATGTTGACTTAAAGCGCTCTTTCACTTCATCATTCATCTCTGTAATAGTCTCAAGAAGTAAGTTTTTAGCAGAAAGAATGTCATCTCGCTGACTATTCAAGAATTCCAAACGTTCGTGCACTTCATCAAACTGTTCAATAGCATCCAAGTTAACCGGACCAAGTGAACGAATGGATTTTTCCAAATCCTTAACCTTTTGTTCAGCGATTGCTAAATCTTCCAACTGATTCGCTTGTTCTAAAGCTTCTGTATAGCTAATCTGATATTCTTCAGTCAATTGACTTTGAAGATAGCGAAGGCGGTCGGTAATCTTCTCTTTGGTCGCTTCTGCACGTGTTTGCTTACGAATCCATTCTTCATTTTGCTGACGAGCTTGTTCTAAATGACTTGCAATATCATCCAGTTGTCCCTCAATGTCGTCGAGTTCAAACTGCTTACGAATCAATCCTTGTTGAATTTCTTCCTTCTGACTCTTAGCTTCTCTTTCCTGCTTGGCCAAAAGTTCTGTATCAACTTTTTCAAGATTGTCTACTTTTTCTTGCAAAAGACGTTCAATCTCTTCTTGCTCCATATCAAGGTATTCAAGCTCTTTGTTGATACGCTCAATATCCGCAACTTCATAGCGTTTTTGTCCAAGCATTTCAGTCTTACGAAGACGCTCTTGGGAAAGACTGTCCTGCAAACTTTGGTATCGTTCTTGAATCGCATTTTTATTGGACTTGATTTCTTCAATCTCAGACTCCAGCTTTTGCTTTTCAGTTGCAATAACTGCAAGACGTTCTTGGCATTTTTCCTTTTCAGCTTGCCAATCTCCACCTCTAAGATTAGTTAATTCTTGCTCCTGAAGTTTCAAGAGTGTCTCAAGTTCTTCGACCTGCTGGCTAGTTTGTTGATAGGCCAGATATAAACCTTGCTCTTCTATACGAGCTTGCTCCCCTTGGAACTTAATAGTCTCCAAAGTTTGACTGAGAGTATTCAAGGCTTCTTGAACTGACTTCAGATTTTCTTCTTCTTGACGAAGAAGTTTTTCTTCTTGAGCAATCTCTTTTTGCAACTTCTCCAATTCAGGTTTGATGAATATGCTGTTATTTTGACGATTGGCACCACCAGCATAAGAACCACCTGTTCGTAGTTCTGTACCATCTAGTGTTACCATACGAACTTGATAGCGCACCTTGCGAGCTGCATCACGTGCATGCTCAACTGTATCAAAGATAGCTGTTGTAGCTAGCAAGTTTTTAAAGATTGCTTCAAGCTTGGAATCAAAGGTAACCAGTTCATCTGCCATGCCAAGAAAACCTAGACTTGAGGCAATCACATCTTGATTCTGACCAGAAATACTACGAGCCTTAATAGTTGTCAAAGGTAGAAAAGTCGCACGACCAGCTCGATTTCGCTTAAGGAAATCGATAGCTTTAGTCGCTGCCTGTTCATTTTCAACGATGATGTGTTGGTTACTTGCACCAAGTGCAATTTCAAGAGCTGTCTGATAACGAACATCAAAGGTTAAATGTTCACTAACTGCTCCAATAATACCACCCAAGCGATTTTTTTCTTGGAGAACACTCTTGACACCCGCATAAAAATTACTATGGTTTTTAATAATGTTTTCTAGACTTTGCGCCTTGGCCTGCTTGTTCTTCAGACTATCTAGGCGGTCAAAAAGTTGATTTTGCTGACTTTGATAAGACTGCTTTTGTTCTTCTTCTTGCTTGGCATTGGTCTGATAGTCAGCAAGCAAGGTCTGTACTTTTTCTTTAGCTGATTTAAGGGCAAGCTCTTGCTCGCTAGCCTTAGACTTGGCAGAAGCCAATTGTTCCTTCAAGGATTCTAATTGTTCTTCTTGATTTTGAGTCTGTTGGCGACTATTTTCAAGGTCGTTCTCAATCCGTGTCAGTTGGTTAGAGACATCTGCTTCTTCCTGCAAGAAAGCTACGAAACGTTCACGCAGTTGCTCAATCATTTGGTCTGGATCATCAGAAAAAGCTAATAACTCTGCTTCTAAACGATTGAGTTCCTTAGTATTGACCGCTAAATTTTCTTCTAACTGACTAAGATTTGCTTCTTTTTCTTCCTTCTCCTGAATGAGAGCATTTCTCTTTTCGTCCAAACTAGCCAAACGTGCTTGAGCTTCTTGTTGATTGAGAGCAACCTGCTCTGTCTCCAGTTTAGACAAGGCCAATTTCCGTTCTAAATCACTGATTAGAGCAGTCAAATCCATCAGTGTGGACTGGTCTTTTGACATTTCAGCTTGCAAATCATGACGTTTCTTTTTGAGAGTTTGATTTTCTTCTTCTAACTCTTCACGTTTCTGATAGTAGCTCGTCAAAAGTTCTTGAACTTGGTTTAATTCTTCTTCTGTTAGATCCAATTCAGCTTTACTTGCTTGAATTTGTGCAACCAAAACATCCAAGTAAATCGCCTTACGCTGACCATCTAATTCTATAAATTTACGAGCTGTTGCCGCTTGCTTTTCTAAGGGCTTGATTTGATTATCTAGCTCATAAATGATATCTTCCAAGCGGTCTAGATTGTCTTGTGTTTGTTGGAGTTTGCTTTCCGTCTCTTTGCGACGAGTCTTATACTTCAAGACTCCGGCAGCTTCTTCAAAGATAGCCCGACGTTCTTCAGGTTTAGAATTAAAAATTTCTTCGACCTTCCCTTGGGAAATAATAGAGAAGGAATCGCGCCCAAGCCCAGTATCTAAGAAGAGATCATGTATATCACGAAGACGGACTTTTTTGCCGTCAATCTTGTACTCGCTATCTCCTGTACGATAGATATGACGCTCTACCTTAATTTCCTGACCTGCATCTTTGATGAAGCCATCCTGGTTATCTAGGGTAACAACCACAGAAGCATAGTTTAAAGGTTTTCTACTTTCTGTTCCTGCAAAGATAACATCAGGCATCTTCCCACCACGTAAACTTTTTACACTAGATTCACCTAGTGCCCAACGCAGACTTTCCGTGATGTTTGATTTTCCAGAACCATTGGGTCCTACAACTGCTGTTACTCCTTGGTCAAAAACAACCTTGGTTTTGTCAGCAAAGGACTTAAATCCCTGAATCTCAATTTCCTTTAAATACATGAATCCAGCCCTTCCTCAACTGCATTTTTAGCGGCTTCTTGTTCGGCCAATTTTTTTGAACGTCCTTGACCAGTACCTAGACTCTTCCCTTCGACAAGAACTTCCACCTCAAACATCTTATCATGCGCAGGTCCATTTTCCGAAATCACCTGATAACGGATATCAACGTCCCCATTTACTTGAAGCAATTCCTGGAGGTGAGTCTTGTAGTCTTTAATCATTTCAAAATCACCAGCCTCAACCTTCGGTATCATGACCTGGTAGATAAACTCTTTTACTTTAAGTAGATCCTTATCTAAAAGGAGGGCACCCAAAAAGGCTTCAAAGGCATCTCCCAAGATGGTATCACGATTGCGGCCACCTGATTTTTCTTCTCCTTTACCCAGCTTTATAAACTGATCAAACTGGCAATCACGGGCAAAACCAGCCAAACTCTCCTCACGTACAATCATAGCACGGAGTTTAGATAGATCACCTTCTGGTTTTTTAGGATATTTCTTGTACAGATATTCTGAAATCAATAATTGCAGAACAGCGTCTCCTAAAAATTCCAAGCGTTCATTGTGTGAAATTTTTAAGAGGCGGTGCTCATTAGCATAACTAGTGTGAGTAAAAGCAGTTTCAAGTAACTGTTTATCTGAAAAAACAAGCCCAAAACGTTGCTCTAACACTGATTCTAATGCTTTCATGTTAACCTCTTTCTAAATTATTATAATCCTATCCATTATACCAAAAAAAGACCTTATCGTCAGAAAATAACAGTTAAAACGACTTTTTCTCACTTGTGTTTAAAATCAATCCATTACTAGCAGTTCAAGCTATTTTTTGGTATAATAAATCTTATGGAAATTGAAAAAACCAATCGAATGAATGCTCTGTTTGAATTTTATGCAGCCCTCTTGACTGATAAACAAATGAACTATATCGAACTCTATTATGCAGATGACTATAGTTTAGCTGAAATTGCTGAAGAGTTCGGTGTCAGTCGTCAGGCTGTTTATGATAATATCAAACGAACAGAAAAGATACTGGAAGACTATGAGATGAAGCTTCATATGTACTCTGACTACATTGTCCGCAGTCAGATTTTTGATCAGATTATTGAGCGCTATCCAGAAGATGCTTTTCTCCAAGAGCAAATTGAGATTTTAACAAGTATTGACAATCGGGAGTAATCATGGGCAGTCTAGTTATTTATCAAGGAATACCTTGCAAACTATTAGCCGCAGAGGAAACATTTCCTAGTCGACTACAGATTATCTCGCCCAATGATATCTCCAAAGCTATGCAAATAGGTTTTAGCTGTTGGGGATATCCAAATGAAATCATGAAAGAAGTCACACCTAAAGAACTAGAGTGTTTGCAACATTTCGGACGATTTCCACTGAATTGAATAAATAGGAGAAAAATATGGCATTTGAAAATTTGACAGAACGTTTGCAGAACGTCTTTAAAAATCTACGTAAAAAAGGAAAAATCACCGAGAGCGATATCCAAGAAGCAACCAAGGAAATTCGTCTAGCTCTTTTAGAAGCCGACGTTGCTTTGCCTGTAGTTAAGGATTTTATCAAAAAAATTCGTGAACGCGCGGTCGGGCATGAAGTCATTGATACCCTTAATCCAGCTCAACAAATCATCAAGATTGTCAATGAGGAGTTAACAGAAATTCTTGGTTCTGACACAGCTGAGATTATTAAGTCTCCAAAAATCCCAACCATTATCATGATGGTTGGTTTGCAGGGGGCTGGTAAAACAACCTTCGCTGGAAAACTTGCACACAAACTTAAAAAGGAAGAGGATGCTCGTCCTCTGATGATTGCGGCCGACATTTATCGTCCTGCGGCAATTGACCAGCTTAAAACACTGGGACAACAAATTGATGTTCCCGTCTTTGCTCTTGGCACTGAAGTTCCTGCGGTTGAGATTGTTCGCCAAGGTTTGGAGCAAGCCAAAGCCAACCATAACGACTATGTCTTGATTGATACAGCCGGTCGTTTACAAATCGACGAACTTCTCATGAACGAGCTCCGTGATGTTAAAGCTCTTGCTCAACCAAATGAAATCCTTCTTGTCATCGATGCTATGATAGGTCAAGAAGCTGCTAACGTTGCGCGAGAATTTAACGCTCAATTAGAAGTTACCGGTGTCATCCTTACCAAGATTGACGGGGACACTCGTGGTGGTGCTGCCCTTTCTGTTCGTCATATCACAGGAAAACCAATCAAATTCACTGGTACTGGTGAAAAGATTACCGATATTGAAACTTTCCACCCTGACCGCATGGCCAGCCGTATTCTCGGTATGGGAGATATGCTGACTCTGATCGAGAAAGCTTCCCAAGAATACGATGAACAAAAAGCCCTTGAAATGGCTGAAAAAATGAGGGAAAACACCTTTGATTTCAACGATTTCATCGATCAGTTGGATCAGGTACAAAATATGGGGCCGATGGAAGATTTGCTCAAGATGATTCCTGGTATGGCCAACAATCCTGCCCTTCAAAATATGAAGGTGGATGAAAAACAGATTGCTCGCAAACGTGCCATCGTCTCATCTATGACTCCTGAAGAACGTGAAAATCCTGATTTACTAACTCCAAGCCGTCGTCGTCGTATCGCAGCTGGTTCTGGTAATACCTTTATCGATGTCAACAAGTTCATCAAAGACTTTAACCAAGCCAAACAACTCATGCAAGGTGTCATGTCTGGTGATATGAACAAGATGATGAAACAAATGGGTATCAACCCTAATAACCTTCCTAAGAATATGCCTGGCGGCATGGATATGTCAGCCCTTGAAGGAATGATGGGACAAGGTGGTATGCCGGATATGTCTGCTTTTGGAGGAGCTGGAATGCCTGATATGAGCCAGATGCTTGGTGGAGGTCTCAAGGGTAAAATCGGTGAATTTGCAATGAAGCAATCCATGAAACGCATGGCCAACAAAATGAAAAAAGCTAAGAAAAAACGCAAATAAAAAGGACTCAATTGAGTCCTTTTTTGTTTAGTTATTTCGAAGTTTTTCCAAAGTCTCTTTAAAGATAGTTGGAATATCAGCAGTAAATTCCAGAGTTTCCCCAGTTCTTGGATGAGTAAATCCAAGCGTCTTGGCATGGAGAAATTGCCCATGCCCCTTTAGAGTTTTACGAGGTCCGTATACCTCATCACCTGCTACAGGATGACCGATGTAAGCCATATGGACACGAATTTGGTGGGTACGTCCTGTTTCCAGTTGCAATTCCAGCAAAGTATAATCACCAAAGCGTTCTAAGACTTGGAAACGTGTCACTGCTGGTTTTCCTTTGGCGCTAACAGCTTGTTTTTTACGATCTTTTTCGCTACGGCCGATTGGTGCTTCAATAACACCTCGGTCATTTGGAAGATTTCCATGAACGATGGCCCAATACTTACGAAGAGATTTCTTGTCCTTGAGTTCTTGGGCAAGTGCGATGTGCGCTTCATCATTTTTGGCAATCATCAAAAGACCTGAAGTATCCTTATCGATACGATGGACAATCCCTGGTCGAAGCACACCATTGATGCCTGATAGGTCCTTGATATGGTACATGAGGGCGTTAACCAAGGTACCACTGGTATGACCAGCACTTGGATGAACAACCATCCCTTGAGGCTTGTTAACTACTGCTACATCCTCATCTTGATAAATGATTTCTAATGGAATATCTTCAGCAACATACTCTAAAACTTCTGGTTCTGGAACTTGATAAGTGATCATATCCCCTTCTTGAACCGAGTACTTAGCTTTTTTTACCTGTCCATTGACCAAGACCTGACCAGACTTGATTTGTTCATTAGCGAGGCTACGAGACAATTCTGTCAAATCGGACAAAGCCTTATCTAAACGTACCCCGCCGGTTTCAATTTTAATTTCCATTCATTTCCTCTTTTAGCATTGCAAGCAATAACACAACTACTCCTACTGTTAGATAACTATCAGCCACATTGAAAATCGCGAAATTGATAAAATCTAAATGAAACATATCCACAACGAATCCTTGACTGATGCGATCGATAAAGTTCCCAAGGCCACCTGCAATAATCAAAACCAATCCAAAGACAGTCCAGAAGGAATCCTCTATATGCTTGTGCAAATACCAGATAGCCCCAGCCATAACTAGCAGAGTTATCACTGCAAAAAACCACTGCTGATCTTGTAGCATAGAAAAAGCTGCCCCCCTATTTTGCAGATAGGTTAAACTAACAAAATTAGGTATCCACGTTTTAACTTCACCTAGAGCAATATTCTGAACGACATAAGCTTTTACCAATTGATCCAACACTATTAAGGCAACTATGAATCCTGCAATTACTCCTCTTTTTTTCATGCTTTCCTCTTCTGATCAAAATACTCTTGCATGACCTCTACAAATAAAGTCCCTGCTTGACTCAAGTCTACTTCTTCACGTTTCACATAAACCATGCGATTATTGAGATTATCATTTAGTGGAATAACGGTGATCCCGTTAACGCTATCGCTATCTAAGAATCCAGAACCAGTCGCATAAGCATTTGTTCTTTCAAGAATTCCATTTAAAGTAGCGCGGTCTGTTACGTTAAACATCTGAGAGCTGGCACTTGTATCCACAAAGTTTTCTGAGTAATAGAGATATTCATCCTTTTCTTGTGTGAAACGAACTGTTGGTAGATCAACTAAATCATCCATGACCAGTTCTTTTTTCTTAGCCAAGGGATGACCCTCACGTAGATAAATATGCGTTTGAAAAGGAATCAACTCAATCACTTCAAGACCTAATTTTTCAATCCGTTGCATAATACCCTTTTGGTTTTGATTGTTGAGGTAAATAATCCCAATCTCACTATGACCTTGGGCTACTTCATCCAAAATCTGAACAGTTGTAGATTCAAAAATACGGAAATTCTTATACTCTGGGTACCGTTGAGAAAAAGTTGTGATAGTCGGTGGCAAGAAATCATAGTGCTGGCTGGCTATTGAAAACTCATCCTTTTCCTCTTCAGGATTGGCATACTGGTTCTGGAAAATATCAAATCCTTTAACCAACTCTTGGGCCTTTTCATAAAATTCCATTCCACGACGAGTAAGAAAGGTACCTGAACTAGTTCTACGGAAAATCTTGAACCCTAGCTCTTTCTCCAGATCTCTTACAGAAATAGATAGACTGGGTTGGCTAACGTACATTTTCTCAGCCGCTTCACGAAAAGTACCACTATTTGCAATAGCAACAACATAACGTAATTGTTGAATATTCATGATTTCTCCTTCGATTTCTATCTTATCATTATACCATAAATCAAGCCTATCCAACAAAGGAAAATTATGTGTCCTTGACTTCTTAGCAAAGTAAACAAAAAACACCTTTAAAGCTAGACCCAAAATCCAACTAAAAAGGGGTGTTATCAAATGCGATTATTTAGCTGCTGCGTAAAGCTCGTCTACTTTATTCCAGTTAATAACTGAGAAGAAAGCTTTGATGTAGTCAGGTCGAACGTTACGATATTTTACGTAGTAGGCATGTTCCCAAACGTCCAATCCCAAGATTGGTTTCTTACCTTCTGAGATTGGTGTGTCTTGGTTTGCTGTTGAAGTCACTTCAAGCTTACCTTCTTTGTTAACAACCAACCATGCCCATCCAGAACCGAAACGAGTAGTTGCTGCTGCAGTGAAGGCTGCTTGGAATTCTTCGAATGAACCAAATGTTGCATCGATTGCTGCTGCAAGTTCAGTTGATGGAGCTGTTTTTTCTGGAGTCATCAATTCCCAGAAAAGAGCATGGTTCAAGTGGCCACCACCATTATTGATAAGAGCTTGACGAATATCCGCAGGGATAGATTCTACGTCAGCAAGCAAAGCTTCAAGGTCTTCACCGATTTCAGGGTGTTTTTCAAGAGCTGCATTAGCGTTATTTACATATGCTTGGTGATGTTTGTCATGGTGCAAATGCATCGTTTCAGCATCAATATATGGTTCCAAGGCGTCGTAAGCGTATGGAAGATCTGGTAAGATAATAGCCATCTGTAATACCTCTTTTTCTTTTTATATAAAAATGATAACGCAAACAACCTTTTTTTTCAAGTTATTTGCTCAATTTAACTGGCTGGCAATCTGTAATAGAGCCCTTTCAAATAGGTAGTTTTTCTCATAGACGCCAGTCTTGATTTGGTAATCAGCCTGGATTAAATAACGAATTGCATTTTGTATGAAACCAAGTGAAATTCCTCTGGAATCACGAAGAGCAAATTTTATTTGATAGGGATTCGGATTGCGACCAAGATAGTGACCCAAACTGCTGACCATCTGTGATTCTGTCTGACCAGACTCTTGCAATATTTTTACCTGGGTATAGAGTCTAAACTGCCCCAGCATAATAGCAATCAGTTTAATCTCATCTTCACCCTGTAAGGTCAAATCTTTCACTAAGTCCCTTGCTTGATCTATCTTCTTCGCTAGGATGAGCTGGGTTAAGTCAAAGATATTATCCTGCAGGGTTTTGGGGATAGCTTGAACGATGTCCTCCTCAGTGATGTGGCCATCAGTCTTGTAGGATTCTAAAAATAAAAGATTCTTTTGAATTTCACTAAATTGAAAACCAGACTTGATGAGTAGATGGTCGAAAGCTTTGTTATCAAATACCAAGCCTTGTTTTTGAGACAATTTTTGAAAATAAGCTCGAATCTCCTGCTCTTTTGGCTCAAGAGCTTCAAATATCTTAGCATCTCTCTTGAGAATTTTAACTAGACGTCGCTTGCTGTCTAGTTTACCTTCTGCAAAAATAACTAATTTACTAGTAGGAGAGGGATTTTCTAGATATTCTTCAAAAGACTTGAGTTCATCATCTGAGAGATAACGTTTTTTAGCAGTTGTAATATCCAAAAAATGATCTAGAATCACAATCTTTTCATCCGCAAAGAAAGGGAGGCTAACCAATTCTAATTCTACATCCTTGTAGGAAACTTCCTTCATGTCAAAATGTGAAAAATTTAAATCAGCTGAATCATACCCGATTTGCTCTAGCACTTGCGCCTTCATGACTTCAAACTGGCCCTGATCATTCCCAGTAAACAGAGTTAGAGCAGGCAAGTTTTCTAAGGTCAACTGCTGACTTTCTTCAATGGCGAGCATCTCTTCTCCTTTCTTCTTATTTTTAAATAGATCTAGTCAATATAGTGCAATTTCCCACGGAAGTCTTCCAAGGATGCATAGCCTTTATCTTCCATGATTGCTTTTAGTTCAGCTGTGATACGTTCAAATGCGCTAACGCCTTCTTTATGCAAGGTTGTACCAATCTGAACCATGCTGGCTCCACAAAGGATATGTTCAAAGGCATCCCGTCCTGTCAAGACACCACCAGTACCGATAATCTGAATTTCTGGTTTCAAGCGTTGATAAAAGGCATGAACATTAGCAAGGGCAGTTGGTTTGATGTATTCTCCACCAATACCGCCAAAGCCATTTTTAGGGCGAATAACTACTGTTTCATCCTCAATATAAAGACCATTTCCAACAGAGTTTACACAGTTAACAAACTTAAGTGGATACTTGTTAAAAATCTCTGCTGCTTGGTCAAAGTGAACAATATCAAAGTAAGGTGGAAGCTTAATTCCTAGAGGTTTTGTAAAGTAGGCAAAGACTTCTGATAAGATACGATCAGTTGTTTCAAAGTCATAGGCAATTTGAGGTTTACCTGGTACATTTGGACAAGATAGATTGAGTTCTGTCAAACCTTTATAGTCACTTGCTTGTACTTTTTTCAAGATGGTATGTGTTTCTTCAGGAGACATGCCCACTAAAGAAAGGAAGAAAGTTCTATTTGGTTCTTTTTCCTGCAAATCTAAGAGATAGTCTAAATAGTATTCGAGCCCATTATTAGGTAAGCCCATGGAGTTAATGGAACCGAGCGGAACATCTTGATAGCGTGGTTCTGGATTTCCCTGACGGAACTCCAGGGTAGCTGTCTTGGTTACAAAAGTTCCAGCCGCAGAGTTTTTAACTCCTTCTAACTCTTCAATCGTCATACAAGCCACACCCGCTGCATTCATTAAGCAATTTCCAAACTCAAAGCCCGCAATTTGTGTTTTAGTTGATACCATCTATCCAATTCCTCCAGATACCTTTTATTTTTAATATTATACCATAATTTAATTTCTTCTATTTAAAAAAGCTTGTTCTAGTGGAATCGTTCGTCTTTTACCTTAACACTTCTCAGTCCAATTCCTTAATTGAAAGAATTTTTAGAAAATTCACCTTTTTTTCTTTACACTAAAAAAAAATTCTGTTATAATGGCTCACGTAATAAACTAGAACAATAAAGGAGAACTATATGACATCTGCTAAAGAATACATCCAAAGCGTGTTTGAAACTGTAAAAGCTCGTAACGGGCATGAGGCTGAATTTCTCCAGGCGGTTGAAGAGTTCTTCAGCACTTTGGAGCCTGTCTTTGAAAAACACCCTGAGTATATTGAAGAAAATATCTTGGCACGTATCACTGAGCCTGAGCGCGTAATTTCTTTCCGTGTTCCTTGGGTTGACCGTGATGGCAAAGTACAAGTCAACCGTGGTTATCGTGTTCAATTTAACTCAGCTGTTGGACCATATAAAGGCGGACTTCGTTTCCACCCAACTGTAAACCAAGGGATTTTGAAATTCCTCGGATTTGAACAAATCTTTAAAAATGTTTTGACCGGACTTCCAATCGGTGGAGGTAAAGGGGGATCAGACTTTGATCCTAAAGGCAAAACTGATGCTGAAGTGATGAATTTCTGCCAAAGCTTTATGACAGAATTGCAAAAATACATCGGTCCTTCACTTGACGTTCCTGCTGGAGATATTGGTGTTGGTGCTCGTGAGATTGGTTACCTCTACGGCCAATACAAACGCCTCAACCAGTTTGATGCAGGTGTCTTGACTGGTAAACCTCTTGGATTTGGTGGTAGCCTGATTCGTCCAGAAGCGACTGGCTACGGTTTGGTTTACTACACTGAAGAAATGCTCAAAGCAAACGGAAACAGTTTTGCAGGTAAGAAAGTGGTTATTTCTGGTTCTGGAAACGTTGCTCAGTTTGCCCTTCAAAAAGCAACTGAACTTGGAGCAACTGTTATCTCTGTATCTGACTCAAATGGTTATGTCATCGACGAGAATGGTATCGACTTCGACCTTTTGTCAGATGTTAAAAACAACCGTCGTGCTCGTTTAACTGAGTATGCTGCAGAAAAACCTACTGCTACTTACCACGAAGGTTCTGTATGGACATATGCTGGTAACTATGATATTGCCCTTCCATGTGCAACTCAAAACGAGATTAACGGTGAAGCCGCAAAACGTTTGGTTGCTCAAGGCGTTATCTGTGTCTCTGAAGGAGCTAACATGCCTAGCGACCTTGAAGCTATCAAAGCCTACAAGGAAAACGGAATCCTTTACGGACCTGCCAAAGCTGCCAATGCTGGTGGTGTAGCTGTATCTGCTCTTGAAATGAGCCAAAACAGCCTTCGTCTTTCATGGACACGTGAAGAGGTTGATGGTCGTTTGAAAGGTATTATGACCAACATCTTCAACACTGCAAAAACAACTGCAGAAACTTACGGACTAGATAAAGACTACCTAGCAGGTGCAAATATTGCTGCCTTTGAAAATGTAGCAAATGCAATGATTGCCCAAGGGATTGTTTAATTCTAAAAATGAGCTCCTCACTATTCGTGGGGAGTTTTTCTGATGCAAAAAATACCTATCCAAATGGATAGGTATTTGCTTGATTACAATTTAGCTGCAACTGCATCCAATAATTCTTGGATTTTCGCTTGGTTGCTTCCTCCTGCCATGGCCATGTCTGGTTTACCACCACCACGTCCATCGACGATTGGAGCCAATTCTTTAACCAAGTTACCTGCGTGCACATCTTTTGTCTTGCTGGCTACAAGGACATTCACCTTGTCACCGATGGCTGCGACAAGAACAAGCACATCAGAGTAGTCTTTCTGTTTCCAGTTATCCGCAAATGTACGAAGAGCACCTGCATCTGATACAGACACTTGGCTAGCAATGTAACGGTGTCCGTTTGCTTCTTGAACATTCTTGAAGACATCACCTGCGGCTGCAGCTGCAGCTTTTTCCTTCAATTCTGCATTTTCTTTTTGCAATTGACGGAGTTGTTCTTGAAGTCCTTCAACTTTGTGAGGTACTTCTTTGAGTTGAGGAGCTTTCAAGGTTGCTGCAACAGCTTTCAGAGCATCTTCTTGGTCACGATAAGCTTCAAAGGCTTCCTTACCAGTCACTGCCAAGATACGACGAGTTCCTGAGCCAATTCCTTCTTCTTTGACAATCTTGAAGAGACCAATCTCAGAAGTATTGCCTACGTGAGTACCACCACAGAGCTCAACAGAGTAATCACCAATCGTTACAACACGGACTTCCTTACCATATTTCTCACCAAAGAGGGCCATAGCTCCCATTTCTTTAGCTGTATCAATATCTGTCTCAACAGTTTCAACTGCGATGGCTTCCCAGATCTTCTCATTGACTTGTTGTTCAATGGCACGAAGCTCTTCTGGAGTCACCGCTTGGAAGTGAGTGAAGTCAAAGCGAAGGAATTCTACTTCGTTAAGAGATCCTGCTTGAGTTGCGTGGCTTCCAAGAATATTGTGAAGGGCTGCATGGAGCAAGTGAGTCGCCGTGTGGTTCTTCATGACACGGTGACGACGATTGCTATCGATTGCCAAAGTGTATTCTTGGTTCAAAGCAAGTGGCGCAAGAACTTCAACAGTGTGTAATGCTTGTCCATTTGGTGCCTTTTGAACGTCTGTCACAGTCGCTACGACGTTTCCTGCAGCATCCAAGATTTGACCATGGTCCGCAACCTGTCCACCCATTTCAGCGTAGAATGGAGTTTCTGCAAAGATCAGTGATGCAGTTCCTTCTGAAACAGCTTCTACTTCGGCATTATCAGCTACGATAGCTACCAACTTAGAAGGCAATTGGCTAGCATTGTAGTTGAAGACACTCTCAACTGTAATGTTTTGAAGGGTTTCATTTTGCATACCCATAGATCCGCCTTTAACAGCTGACGCACGCGCACGCTCTTGTTGTTCCTTCATAGCTGCTTCAAAACCTTCACGGTCTACAGTCATTCCTGCTTCTTCAGCGATTTCTTCTGTCAACTCTACTGGGAATCCATAAGTATCGTAGAGTTTGAAGACATCTTGACCAGCGATAACCGTTTGACCTTTTTCTTTCAAGTCTGCTACGATGGTTTCTGCAAAGTGTTGACCTGAGTGAAGTGTACGAGCAAATGACTCTTCTTCGCTCTTGACAATTTTTTCGATAAAGTCGCGTTTTTCAAGCACTTCTGGGTAGTAGCTTTCCATGATTTTACCAACAGTTGGAACAAGTTTGTAAAGGAAAGGCTCGTTGATACCCAATTTTTGACCATGCATAGAGGCACGACGGAGCAAACGACGAAGGACATAACCACGACCTTCATTTCCAGGAAGGGCACCATCCCCAATCGCAAATGAAAGCGAACGGATATGGTCTGCAATAACCTTGAAACTCATGTTGTCACCATCTTGGTCATAAACCTTACCAGACAACTTCTCAACTTCTCGAATGATTGGAAGGAAAAGGTCTGTTTCAAAGTTTGTCTTAGCACCTTGGATAACGGCTACCAAACGCTCCAAACCTGCGCCCGTATCAATGTTCTTGTGTGGCAATTCCTTGTATTCGCTACGAGGTACAGCTGGATCAGCGTTAAATTGTGACAAAACGATGTTCCAGATCTCGATATAACGGTCGTTCTCAATATCTTCCGCAAGCAAGCGAAGACCAATGTTTTCTGGGTCAAAGGCTTCACCACGGTCAAAGAAAATTTCTGTATCTGGTCCAGAAGGTCCAGCACCGATTTCCCAGAAGTTATCCTCAATTGGGATCAAGTGACTTGGGTCTACTCCGATTTCAATCCAACGATTGTAAGAATCCGTATCAGCTGGATAGTAAGTCATGTAAAGTTTTTCAGCTGGGAAGTCAAACCATTCAGGACTTGTCAAAAGCTCGTAAGCCCATGTAATAGCTTCGTCACGGAAGTAATCACCAATTGAGAAGTTCCCTAACATTTCAAACATAGTATGGTGACGAGCCGTTTTCCCTACGTTTTCGATATCGTTAGTACGGATGGCTTTTTGCGCATTGGTAATACGTGGGTTTTCAGGGATGATAGTTCCGTCAAAGTATTTCTTAAGAGTGGCAACCCCTGAGTTGATCCACAATAGGGTTGGGTCGTTTACTGGAACCAAACTAGCTGATGGTTCTACTGAGTGGCCTTTGCTTTCCCAAAAGTCGAGCCACATTTGGCGGACTTGTGCACTAGATAATTGTTTCATATGTATCTCCTTTTTACTAATTTGATTGGCTTTCTAGCATTTCCACATAGTCAATAGCGACACAGAGAGAAATGACTAGGTCTGCATAAGATTCGTCATAGACGGTTACGGTATAGGTAGAGGTTAAATGGAAGAGTTCCTTGGCGATTTCCGCAATCACTTGATCACGGTCATCCAGAAGTTTAAAATTCAAATCCCAGATATTTCCTTCGATACGAAGACCAAGATTATCAAATTCATACTTATCTCTAAAGAAAGTCAACTTCTTGCGGATATAAAAGCTATCTCCGTTAGTCATTTGAACTTCAAAACGAGGCAAGAAGGTTAAGATTTCTTTTCGAATCTCACTGACCTTTTGGTTATCAGCATCATAGATAGTAAATGTTTTAGGAATCTTAAAAAAAGAGCCCTCAACTTGATAAGAGATATTTCCTCTATCGTCCTTAATATCAAAACGTTCACCATCTAGGCGAAATTTTTGTTTGACAAGAAATGTTCTCATAAACACCTCCAAAAATAAAAGACAAATCCATATCACGAAGGGCGAAAAACCGCGGTACCACCTTCATTCAATGAACTTGTCATTCTCTTGTTCTTATGCAATTATGTGATTGAGTAGCATGATTTTCTATCTTAGATGGCTCGCAGCACCGCCAATTCTCTGAACTAAGATGGAGAGAAAATCAATTCTCAACTCTAGTATTATACCGTTTTTGAAGAGGTTCGTCAAGCTTAATAACCATGAAGTAAAACTCATTTTTTTAACAGTTTACCAAATATTATATAGGCGATAGACCACAAAAAACATCCAACCAATAAGAATTGACCTAAAACAATGAGATAATCCAAAATTGAAATCAACTTATACCATCCACTAAATAGAAAACAGGGAAGAACAGTAAAAAGCATAATGATAAAATGTATAATAGATTGTTTAAATAGCGACCATTTTTCAATTTCATAAATTACCGAAGCTGATGCTATCGAGGTAGCAATAATGCCAACTAAAAATGTACTTTTAACCTGAAAAATATCAATCTCTTGAAGTCTCATAAAAATTGCTAAACTAGTCATAATGACAAAAGGAATCATTCCTCTAAAAATAGCTTTTTTAATCATAGCTACTGCCTCAATCATAAGCTAAAATGCCTTTAACTCTATCGAAATTATAGCATAATTAAGTATATTTTTCTACTAATTCATGATCTATTTTAATAAATAACCTAGCCATAAAATGGTTAATTTTCTATGGCTAGGTTTTATTTTTTGGCTGATTGAAATTATTTCCGATAGCAGATAATCTCCTACTTCCGATACATCTTAAATTGTAGGAAGAGGTCACTGTAGATTCCTGTCCATTTATGATCAAATTTTTCATAAACTTCTAGGTGTTTCATAGTGTCTGCATCTGGATAAAATGACTTATCTTCTTTTGTCTCCTCAGGGAGCATTTCCTTAGCAACTGTATTAGGTGTTGAGTATCCAACATACTCTGCATTTTTTAGAGCATTTTCAGGCTTCAACATGAAGTTGATAAAGGCATAAGCTGCATCTTGGTTCTTGACAGTTTTAGGAATAACCATGTTGTCAAACCAGAGGTTACTTGCTTCTGTCGGTACAACATATTTGAGGTTAGGATTCTTTTCCAACATCTGGCTAGCTTCTCCCGAGAAGGTAATACCGATAGCAGCATTGTTCTGAATCATGTAACCCTTCATCTCATCGGCTACAATAGCTTTGATATTAGGTGTCAGTTCATAAAGTTTATCAACCGTTTGTGATAGTTGCTCTGGATCTTTTGAGTTGAGACTATAACCTAGAGAGTTAAGACCTAACCCAAGTACCTCACGCGCCCCATCAAAGAGCATGATAGAGTTTTTATACTCTGGCTTCCAAAGGTCGTCCCAATGTTCAGGTGCTTCTTCCACCATGGTTTCATTATAGACAATTCCCAATGTTCCCCAGAAGTATGGGATAGAGTACTGATTGTTTGGGTCAAAGGACTGGTTGAGAAATTCTGGACCAATATTCTCAATTCCCTCAATCTTACTATAATCAAGTGGAACTAAGAGGTCTTCGTCCTTCATTTTGTTAATCATGTACTCACTTGGGATGGCAATATCATAGGTTGTTCCACCCTGCTTGATTTTGGTGTACATGGCCTCGTTAGAGTCAAAGGTTTCGTACTGGACTTGAATCCCAGTTTCTTCTGTAAATTTCTCTAGAAGTTCAGGATCGATATAGTCTCCCCAGTTGTAGATGACCAATTTTTGACTATCACGGCTATTGATCTTGCTGTCAAGATGATAGGAGATTCCCCATAAAACAAGGATAATCGCTAAAATTCCTGCTAAAAATGAATAGAGTCGTTTCATGCTTGCTCCTCCTTCTCTCGTGAAATGAAGTAATATCCGACAACCAGAATAATACTAAAGAGAAAGACCAAGGCTGAAAGAGCATTGATTTCTAGAGAAATTCCCTTACGAGCTCGAGAGTAAATCTCGACTGAGAGGGTTGAAAAACCATTCCCCGTTACAAAGAAGGTCACGGCAAAGTCATCTAAGGAATAGGTGAAAGCCATAAAATATCCTGCAATGATAGACGGCGTCAAGTAAGGAAGCATGATTTCCTTAAACATCTGGAACTGACTAGCTCCAAGGTCATAGGCCGCATGAATCATATCCCCATTCATCTCTTTCAATCGAGGCAAAACCATGAGCACTACGATAGGAATGGAGAAAGCCACGTGACTGGATAGAACCGTTAGAAAACCAAGTGAAAACTTGAGCTGAGTAAAGAGAATCAAGAAGCTGGCACCAATCATAACGTCGGGTGCAACCATCAAAATGTTATTAAGAGATAGAAAGGCTTCTTGGTATTTTTTACGTGATTGGTAGATGTAAATGGCACCGAAAGTCCCAATGACAGTCGCAATCAAGGCTGATAGGAAGGCTAGTAAAAAGGTCTGAACCAAGATGAGCATGAGTCTTCCATCGCCAAACATGGTTTCAAAGTGAGACAAACTAAAGCCTGTAAAGCTATTCATATCATCCCCGGCATTAAAGGCATATCCGATCAGGTAAAAGATTGGCAAATAGAGGACGATAAAGACAAAGGCTAGGTAAAGATTCGATAATTTTTTCATCGTTCTCTCCTTTCCTTCGTCACCCACATGGTGATAAACATGGTCAGGATAAGAACAACACCGATAGTTGAACCCATACCATAGTTGTCATTTGTCAGGAAGTTCTGCTCGATGGCAGTCCCCAAGGTAATCACTCGGTTCCCTCCAATCAAGCGTGTCAGCATGAAGAGACTCAAACTTGGAATAAAGACGGATTGGACTCCGCTTCGCACTCCATTCATAGAAAGAGGGAAGATGACATGACGGAAAGTTTCCCACTTGGTTGCACCAAGGTCATAGCTAGCATTGATGAGATTGTTATCCATATCATCCAAAACATTGAAGATGGGTAAAATCATAAATGGAAGCTCAATGTAACTCGCTACAAAAATAAATGAGAAATCTGTAAATAGCAACTGCTGAGAACCAATTCCGATAAATTCTAGGAATTGATTAATAGAACCATTTTGACCAAAAATCCCGATAAAGGCATAAGCCTTAAGGAGTAGGTTGATCCAGGTTGGCAGGATAATCAGCATGAGCCAGAGTTGACGGTGTTTAAGACGAGTCAAAAAGAGGGCTGTTGGATAACTGATAAGAAGCGTCACTAAAGTCACAATCCCTGCATAGAGAACAGAGTTGAAGCTCATTTTGAGATAGGTTAAGTTTTGTGACGCAAAATAGGATTTATAGTTTTCTAAACTGAACTGGCCTTCAATGTTGAAAAAGGATTGTCCAAATATCAAGACCAAGGGTGCCAATACAAAGAGTGCGATCCAAAGCATATAGGGCACTACAAAGAGTTTAGAGGTTGTTTTCTTCATCTCTTTCCTCCTCGATAGCGTTAATTAAACCTGCTTCATGCTCTTCGATTTCTACGTATTCTTCGATACGAGCATCGAACTCTTCTTCTGTTTCATTGAGACGCATGATGTGGATGTCTTCTGGTTCAAAGTCCAGACCGATTTCCTCACCAACGATGGCCTTACGAGTCGAGTGAATCATCCATTCGTTACCGAGTTCATCATAGGCGATAATCTCATAGTGAACCCCACGGAAGAGCTGCGTATCGACTTTCACTTGAAGTTTTCCTTCTTCTGGAAGAGTAATGCGCAAGTCCTCTGGACGAATGACGACTTCGACTGGTTCATTCGGCTTCATCCCACCGTCGACCGCTTCAAATCGTTTGCCATTGAACTCGACCAAGTAGTCCTCAATCATGGTTCCTGGCAGGATATTTGATTCACCTATGAAGGTTGCAACAAAGTGGTTGATAGGCTCATCATAGATATCAACTGGTGTCCCAGACTGAACGATTTCACCGTCATTCATAACAAAAATCCAGTCGCTCATAGCCAGGGCTTCTTCTTGATCATGGGTAACAAAGACAAAGGTAATGCCCAAGCGTTGTTGCAATTCACGGAGTTCGTATTGCATATCTGTTCGCAACTTCAAGTCAAGTGCTGACAAAGGCTCATCCAAGAGCACCACACGAGGCTGGTTGATAATGGCACGCGCAATAGCTACACGCTGACGTTGTCCTCCAGATAGCTTACGAATCGAACGTTTTTCGAAACCTTCTAACTGAACCATCTTGAGAACTTCTAAGACACGTTGTTCGATTTCTTTTTTATCGACCTTTCGCAATCGCAATGGAAAGGCAACATTTTCAAAGACATTCATATGTGGGAACAAGGCGTAAGATTGGAAGACCGTGTGAACATCGCGCTTATTGGTAGGGATATCATTGATTCTTACGCCATCCAGTAAAATATCACCCGTCGTTGCATCTAACAAGCCCGCGATAATATTGAGAATGGTTGATTTTCCTGAACCAGAAGCTCCTAGCAGTGTATAAAATTTTCCTTCTTCCAACTCAAAGTTAATATCCTTGAGAACCTTAGTGTCACTATCTTCAAAAACTTTAGAAACGTTTCTGAATTCGATAATTGGTTTTTTCAATTCCTCTAAATTCCTTTTTCTTCGTAAATTAACAGATTGGGACCTTGTAAAATGCTAGCAATAACTGTAAGGAATTGACCCAAACCATATCTAGCGATAAAATCCCAATCTTTGTATAATGTTTAATAATAATGTTATTCGTGTTCCCCCAAGATACGAACTTCTCGCTCTAAGGTAACACCTGAATGTTCTTTAACTTTGTCAATAACAGACTCAATTAAGTCTTCATAGTCTCTTGCTGTCCCATCGGCTACATTAATCATAAAGCCTGCATGTTTTTCTGAGACTTCGACACCACCGATACGGTAGCCCTTCAAACCAGCTTCTGAAATCAATTGACCTGCAAAATGCCCAACTGGACGCTTGAAGACAGAACCACATGATGGATATTCCAAAGGTTGTTTGAGTTCACGCAGGTGGGTCAAACGTTCCATTTCTTGATTAATCGTCTCATAATTCCCTGGAGATAGTGCGAATTTAGCCGATAAGACTACTGCTCCAGATTCTTGAATGGCTGAATGACGGTAACCAAAGGCTAAGTCCTTGGCTGATAAAGTCTCGATTTCTCCATCCTTGGTCAATACTTTGCAAGACTGCAAAATATTAGAAATCTCTCCACCGTAGGCACCAGCGTTCATAAAGACAGCTCCACCGACGCTTCCTGGAATTCCACAGGCAAACTCAAATCCTGTCAAACTATGGCGTAGAGCAATACGAGTGGTCTCAATCAAGTTAGCTCCCGCTTCTGCTTCAATGGTGTAACCATCGACCGAAACATTGTTGAGCTTATCACACAAGATAACAAATCCACGGATACCACCATCCCGAACGATGATGTTGCTGGCATTTCCCAGTACCATCCAAGGAATATTTTCTTGATTGGCAAACTTAACCACTCGAGCCATCTCATAGCGATTTCGTGGAAAAACCAAATAGTCTGCCTTCCCACCTACTCTTGTATAAGCATAAGATTTTAAGGGTTCATCGAAACGAATATCGATTCCTTCTAAGGTTTCTTTTAATTTATCTAGTACTGTCATATCTCTCATCCTTTTATAAAATCCATTCTATTATACCATTTTTAGCATGATTTTTCGATGATTATGTCGCCTTTTTCAAAAGACCATAAAAAAAGAGGCTGGGCCTCTTTGACACTATTGTTTTTTGCAAAAGATTGATTTTGTTAGGAAGATAAATCCCACAACTTCTACTGCCAGTAATCCTTCTACAATAAGCGGATTAGAAATCCAGCCAACTTGCGATAGGGCAGGAGCCAAATCAAATAAAGCATGTAAAGAATAGGCTGCTAGTAGATAAATCCATTTCTTTTGACGAACTGCTTGATAAACCCAAACAGTCAAACCAACTTGGATCATCATAGCAAGGATTCTCTCAAGTCCCAAGAGGTAAACTTGCCAGGGAGCTAGGGTCCGAATGGTTTCCAGCATATTCTCTGTCAAGAGTTCTAAAACCTTAGGGTTTTGAGATTGGACAGCTGAAAATAGGATAAAGAGATTTATTAGGCTAGCAATCCCAACAAAAAGTAATTCTAATCCACCATGACCAAGACCATAGGCAAGGGCATCTGAAACTTCTAATTTTCTTTTCTTCTCCAACCATTTGAAGAAGATAAAGCGAGCTGTTTCTTCAAATAGAGCAGCCATTGCAATTCCATAAATTACATAGAGAAATGGATGCTCTGTCATTAGAGCAATTGTCCCATCCCTTTGCGGGCGAAGAACAAGAAGATGAACAATCTTCTCCAAGACCTGTGCCGATACGAAAAAGGCAATCGCTCCTAATCCTAAAACTGATAGATTAATCTTATATTTCTTTCTTGCAAACCAAATAGTTGTAATCAGAAAAATGATTAAAGTAATCATCGTTGCTATAATATGTCCATTCATATTTCTCTTCCTTTACTCCGACTGTTCAATATCTTTTTTCATTTCGTCTACATTGAACTTTGCAAACAGATACTTACGATCTTGAACCGGAAAACGTTGATCTAATTGATCAACAGCTCCTAATTCTACAATCCCTTCCTCGATAACAAAGTCCATCACATGACCACCAAATGTCAGGTCATCGGAAATGAAGTGCAAATGGTAACCTGCGACACTAACCCCATGGAAAATTTCTGGGGTCCAGAAGCCAACGATAGTTCCAGACACGTTTTCACGACGATACTCTGGTTGATGAGTCGCAACCTCTGCAAACTTTCTTTCAGAAGTTGACTTGGGAATCATACGTACATGCATCTGCTTGAAATCCCCATGAATCTTGATGGAACGAAATAGATTTTCCCCATCATAGTAGGACTCAATTCTTTCTTCTAATTCCTGGTCAGTCATTTCAAAGCGCTGGCGGAAAATGACTTCAGCCTGATGGGGAACAACTGCCGCATAAGGAATCAAGGCATCAGGAGAGACTTCAACAATCTCTGGTTTTTCACCTGACCCCTTGGCTTGATATGCCTTTCCATCCAAGACAATTAGCTCGCCATCTATAGAGTCAAGAGTACCTAATCCTAAATCACCATGTTGAAGTAATTCACCTACTGTCAGACTTCCTCCATAAAGTCCAGCCATCAGTGCTCCTAAAGTATTGTATTGAAATAATTTTACTGGTTCACGCACCTTAGTATCCCATTCTTTCCAATGTTTTTACTTTCTAAGTATATCATAAATCTTCTTAGATTTGAATGGGTGACTGTTTCTCAACATTGCCAAACGTTCGAAAAAAAGGTACAATGTAACAAAATCAAGAGAGGTCATGGATGAAGAAACTAAGTAAGTATGAACAAGTTGTTGACTATCTAAAAGAAGGGATTGAATCAGGAAAGTTTCCCACAGGTAGTCGCCTGCCCTCTATCCGTTCAATCAGTCAAGACTTCCATTGTAGTAAAGACACTGTCCAAAGAGCTCTTTTGGAACTAAGATACGAAAAGTACATCTACTCAAAACCACAAAGTGGCTATTATGTCTTGGAACAACAAAGCAGGCACGAAGATTTGGAAATACTAGTCAATGATGAGCACTTGGGTGCTTATGACGACTTTCGTCTTTGTGTCAATGAAACTTTAATCGGTCGTGAAAACTACCTCTACAACTATTATGAACATCAAGAAGGGTTAGAAGAGTTACGCCAGTCTGTTCAAAAACTACTCTTTGAGCAAGCTATATACAGTAAACCAGACCAATTGGTTCTTACATCAGGAACACAACAGGCTCTCTTTATCCTTTCCCAAATAGATTTCCCAAGTCAGGCACAGGAAATTCTGGTTGAGCAACCAACCTACCATCGAATGAATCAGCTTTTGCTAGCTCAAAACCTCCCCTATCAAACCATTGAACGACAGATTGACGGGATTGATTTAAATGAACTAGAGCAGCATTTTAAAACAGGTAATATTAAATTTTTCTACACTATTCCACGGTTTCACTATCCTTTAGGGCATTCCTATTCTGAACAAGAAAAACGAGCTATTCTTGACTTAGCAGCCAAGTATCAGATTTATATCGTCGAAGATGACTACCTGGGAGACCTGGATCCTAAAATGGGGCAAACCTTTCATTATCTTGACCAAAATGATTTAGTCATCTATATCAAATCCTTTTCTACCAGCCTTTTTCCTGCTCTTCGCATAACTGCCCTCATTCTTCCAAATGCTATCAAAAAAAATTTTGTGTCCTATAAAAATATCCTTGACTATGATAATAATCTCATTATGCAAAAGGCTTTATCTCTCTATATTGATAGTCAATTATTCGAAAAAAATAGACTAGCTAGACTAGTCCTTCAAGAAAAGAATCAAACTCAGATTCAAAAACTTGTAAATAGCTATCCTATCAGCCTTCCAAGCTATCCTCTCCACGATGGACTCTTACTTGATTTGAGACAGTATTCTAAAATTGCTAGCCTCAAACATAGTCCTCTAGATCTTGACTTCTTTGAGTCCTCCTATTTAGATAGCTGTCCTTATGAATTTGCTAAAATACCTCTTGAAAATATTCAAGCAACTCTTCATTACCTAAAAACAGAGCTGGACTAGTGTCCAACTCTGTTATTTTATTGTTCTACTTCTGTTAACTTAGCAGCTTTTTCGAGATAAGTTTGATAGGTCCCCTCGTCTTTTAGCCTTTGGATTACCTTATCGACGACTTCTTTCAAATCTTCATTCCCTTTCCTTATCGCTACAGCATTGGCTTCCCCTTCATTCATGGTTAAGCTTACTGTTGCGACAGCCAAGTCAGCATCTTTTGTTGCATAGCTGAGGGCTACTGGTTCATCCATATGAACAGTATCGACTTTTCCAGATTGCAGTTCGTTAACTGCTTCCCCCATATTACTTAAAGATACCAATTTGGCCTCTGGAAGTTGCTCTTTGACCATAGATTCAGGAACAGTTCCTTTTTGCGCAGCAATATTAGCACTTGTCAAAGAATTCAAATCCTTGTATTTATCTAAATCTGTTTTTCTGATAAGAAAACTTGCCTTATTTTCATAGTAAGGAATTGAAAAGTCAAAGACTTCTTTTCTTTCATCGGTAGCGCTAATACCTGCAATAGCCAAATCAGCCTTTCCAGTATGAAGACTGGTCAAGACATTATCAAAACTCATGGTCGAGATTACTAGTTTTACTCCAAGTTCATCTGCAATTGCTTGAGCCATATCAATATCTGCCCCAACAACTTGGTTTCTTCCGTCTAACAAGGCTTGAAACTCAAAGGGAGCATAGTCTGGGCTAGTTGCGACAACTAATTTACCTTTTTGTTTGATTGCCTCTACTGCAGACTGTGAACTTGAGCTAGATGATTGGCAAGCTACTAAGAAGAAGCTTGCTATCAAAGTCCAAATTAGTAAAAACCACTTTTTATTCATAAATAAACACCTTTTACCTTTAATCTGTATAATTATACTTTATGTGCTAAGTTTTGTCAAGTTTTATCGTATTTTTCAATAATAAACAACATTACAAAAAGCTGATAGTATATATCAGCTCTTTCTTTAAATCTATAATTCTACAATCTTACCTGTTTCAAAGTAAACGACCCATTCACAGATATTTTTAGCATAGTCTCCGATACGCTCCAAGTAAGAAATTACTTGGAAGTATTCACGACCTGTAATGATAGCTTCTGGGTTTTTCTTGATTTCTAAAGTAGCAAGATCCCGAATGTGCTCAAAGTATTGGTTAATTTTTTCATCTAATGAAGCAACTTCATAGGCCTTATCAACTGATCCGTTAAGGTAGAGTTCAAGTGTTGTTTCTACAAAATCTTTCACATCACGTCCCATGTTTTTAATTTCTTCTTCAACTTCTGGGATACGTTCTTCACCCTTCATACGAATAGTTGCTTCAGCGATAGATACAGCGTGGTCTCCCATACGCTCCAAGTCAGAAACAGCTTTTAGAACGGTTAAAACTGTACGCAGGTCTTGTGAAACTGGCTGTTGAAGGGCAATAATTTCAAATGATTTCTTTTCAAGTTTCAATTCATATTCATTGACATCTGCGTCTTTTTCGATAACTTCCTTTGCTAAGTCACGGTCATGGGTGACAAAGGCACGTACTGTACGATTGATTTGGGAAAGAACTTCTTGTCCCATAGCGTAGAATTGGTTGTGCAATTTCTCTAAATCTTCTTCAAATTGAGATCGTAACATCTTTTCTCTCCTTATCCAAATTTACCTGAAATATAGTCCTCAGTTTCCTTATGTTGAGGGTAGAGGAACATTTCCTTGGTATCGTTAAATTCAATCAAATCTCCGTTTAGGAAGAATCCTGTCTTGTCAGAGATACGTGAAGCCTGTTGCATTGAACGAGTGACTAAAAGCATAGTGTACTTGTCCTTGAGACTATATAGGGTTTCTTCGATTTTCCCAGCGGAGATAGGATCTAAAGCTGAGGTTGGCTCATCCAAGAGAATAATCTTTGGACTAGTTGCCAAAACACGGGCGACACAGACACGTTGCTGCTGTCCACCAGACAGACCAATTGCAGAATCATGCAAGCGGTCCTTGACCTCATCCCAAATAGAAGCCCCCTGTAGAGATTTCTCTACAGCTTCATCCAAAACGTTCTTATCTTTCTCCCCATTAATGCGGAGACCATAAACAACATTTTCGTAGATTGACATTGGGAATGGATTAGGTTGTTGGAAGACCATTCCGATTTCCTTACGTAATTCAACTGTATCGGTGCGTGGACTATAGATATTGTGCCCATTATAAACCACTGATCCAGTAGTGGTCACTTCAGGATTAAGGTCACCCATACGGTTAATAGCCTTGAGTAGGGTTGACTTCCCTGATCCTGATGGTCCAATAAGAGCTGTGATTTCCTTGGGTTGGAAGGATAAGGAAACACTATTCAAAGCCTTCTTTTTATTGTAATAAACAGACAGGTCTTTAACCTGCAAAATCGGTTCTGTCATACTGTTTCCTTTCTAACCAAAGTGTCCAGTTACATAGTCATTGGTTGACTGTAGCTTAGCATTTTGGAAAATATTAGCAGTTTTATCATACTCGATTAAATCACCCAAGTAGAAAAATCCAGTATAGTCACTTGCACGCGCAGCCTGTTGCATACTGTGGGTCACGATAATAATGGTAAAATCCTTCTTCAACTCAAGCATAGTTTCCTCAAGCTGAGCTGTCGCAATCGGATCCAAGGCTGACGCCGGCTCGTCCATCAAGAGAATATCTGGTTTTACAGAAATAGCACGAGCAATGCAGAGACGTTGCTGCTGACCACCTGAAAGCATCAAGGCTGACTTATGGAGGTCGTCTTTGACCTGATCCCAGAGGGCGGCCTGACGAAGAGAGGTTTCTACAATTTCATCAAGGACTTTTTTATCCTTAACACCTGCACGTTCGTGTGCAAAGGTGATGTTACGGTAGATTGATTTAGCAAATGGGTTTGGACGTTGAAAAACCATTCCAATATGTTTACGCATTTCATAAACATTGATCTCAGGACGGTTAACGTCAATTCCTTGATAGAGAATTTGGCCTGTAACTTTAGCAATATCAATGGTATCATTCATACGGTTGAGACTGCGTAGGTAGGTTGATTTACCTGATCCTGATGGACCGATTAAAGCTGTAATTTTATTTTTTTCGAATTGCATATCCACGCCCTTGATGGATTCATTTTTACCGTAGTAAACATGTAAATCCTTCGTAGAGAGGGCCACTTTTTCTTCTGGAAAAGTAATGATATGCCTTTCATCCCAATTATATTTTGACATGGCTTCTCCTTTAGGCTGCGGTTAATTTCTTATGTAGATAGCTTCCGAGTTTACGTGCTCCAAAGTTAAAGATCAAGATAAAGATTAGGAGCACCGCTGCAGAACCTGCTGAAACCAAAGTTCCATCAGGAATGGTTCCTTCACTGTTGACTTTCCAGATATGGACAGCCAAGGTTTCTGCTTGACGGAAGATTGAGATTGGACTGGTTACGCTGAGAACATTCCAGTTAGACCAATCAAGAGCTGGTGCAGATTGACCTGCTGTATAGATAAGGGCTGCAGCTTCTCCAAAGATACGACCTGATGCAAGCACGATCCCCGTTACAATACCGGGAAGAGCTTCAGGAATAACGACATGCAGGACTGTTTCCCAACGAGAGAGTCCTAGAGCCAAACCAGCTTCACGTTGCGTATGGTGAACGTGCTTCAAACTGTCTTCAACATTACGAGTCATCTGTGGAAGGTTAAAGACCGTTAAAGCCAAGGCACCAGAAATAATTGAAAATCCATACTCAAACTGAACTACAAAGATGAGGTATCCAAAGAGGCCGACTACAACTGATGGTAGAGATGACAAGATTTCAATACAGGTACGTACGAAGTTGGTAACACGACCTTTTTTGGCATACTCAGCCAAGTAAATTCCAGCCCCCATGGATAATGGTACAGAAATGAATAAGGTGATGACCAAAAGGAAGAAGGAATTATAAAGCTGAATCCCAATACCACCTCCTGCTTGATAGGAAGATGATTTTCCAGTCAAGAAGGACCAAGAAACATGAGGTAAGCCTCGAACTAAGATATAAAGAATCAAGGAAGCAAGGATGGTCACAATGATTCCTGCGATGGTATAGAGGACAGCTGTTGCAAGTTTATCTAATTTCTTAGCGTGCATAGTTTTTCTTTCCTCTTTCTTTCGTAATCAATTTAATCACACTGTTGAAGGCCAAGCTCATCAAGAGCAATACTAAGGCCAGTGACCAAAGAACATTATTATCAACAGTTCCCATAACGGTATTTCCGATTCCCATGGTCAAAACAGATGTCAGAGTCGCTGCTGGTGTCGTTAATGAAGTTGGAACAACTGCTGAGTTACCAACTACCATCTGAATCGCAAGGGCTTCACCAAAGGCACGCGCCATTCCGAAGACTACTGCTGTAAAAATACCTGAACGAGCAGCCTTCAAGGTTACACGCCAAATGGTTTGCCAACGAGTCGCTCCCATGGCTAAACTAGCTTCACGGTAGTGTCGAGGAACAGCACGTAGGCTATCTGTTGTCATGAAGGTTACAGTCGGCAAAATCATAACAAAGAGAACGAAAATTCCTGATAAAATACCAAAACCTGTTCCACCAAAGACAGTACGTACAAAAGGTACCACGACCTGCAAACCGATAAACCCATAAACTACTGAAGGAATCCCAACTAGGAGCTCAATAGCTGGTTGCAAAATCTTAGCTCCTTTTGGTGATACTTCTGTCATAAAGACTGCTGCACCAATGGCAAATGGTGTAGCAATCAAAGCTGATAGGATGGTAACAATAAAGGAACCTAAAATCATTGGAAGGGCACCAAATTGCTTACCTGATGGATTCCAAGTTGCACCAAAGAGAAAATCAAAGATATTCACACCATTGACAAAGAAGGTCGACAAACCTTTTTGGGCTACAAAGATCAAAATCATTGCCACAATGATAACAATCAAAGAGAGGCAGGCAAAAGTTAGACCTTTCCCCAATTTCTCAAGACGAGAGTTCTTTGAAGGAGAGAGCAATTTTTTAGATAATTCTTCTTGATTCATTATTGACTCCCTTCTATTGCTGTCACAGTACCTACAGCATCTTTTTCAACCTTCATTTCCTTGACAGAAATATAGCCCATTCCTTTAACGATTCCGTTCTGAACTTCGTCTGAAAGAACAAAGTTTAAGAATTCAGCAACCAATTCATTTGGCTCACCAAGTGTATACATGTGTTCATAAGACCACAAAGGCCAATTATTAGTGGTTACATTTTCAGAGATTGGTTCATAACCATTGAGCTTAATAGTCCCAACCGAATCATCAACATAGGCGAAAGCTAAGTAAGAAATAGCACCCGGTGTTTGAGAAACAATTGATTTAACCATACCGTTAGAATCCTGTTCCTGACTTTGAACTGCTGACTGACCATTCATAATCACACTGTCAAAAGTCGCACGAGAACCTGAGCTAGCAGCTCGGTTGATAATAGAGATCGCTAAATCTTTACCACCAACTTCTTTCCAGTTGGTAATTTCACCTGTAAAAATTTTGCGAAGTTGTTCTGTCGTAAGATTATCAACATCTACTTCTTTGTTGATGATAACAGCTATACCCGCAACAGCAACCTTGTGGTCAACTAAAGCAGAAGCATCGATTCCATCTTTTTCCTCGGCAAATACATCCGAGTTACCGACATCTACCGCTCCAGACTGAACTTGCGATAGCCCAGTACCAGAACCACCACCTTGAACGTTGACTGTTTTTCCGATATTTCTTGAGCCAAACTCATCTGCGGCAGCTTCAACTAGAGGTTGGAGAGCTGTTGATCCAACAGCAGTCATAGACTCCCCACGATCAATCCAACTAGCGCATCCCGCTAGCGACCCAGCAAGCAAAAGAGTTGCAAGAGATAGGGCAAGCTTTTTTCTTTTTTTCACTATTTGTCTCCTTGAAAATAATGGTGAATAGCTTGGAAGATTTGAATATATTCATGTATTTTACAAAATCATCCTTACTTCCACTATAACATAGAATAGATGCTTTGACTAGTTTTTTATCTGAATCTCAAGCCCTTAGGGAAATAGTTTTTTAGGGTATTCCCAGTTACTTTAGCAAATCCTAAACCATTTCCTTGAACTAGGACTTGATACCAGCCATTGGTTAAAGTTTCAGATAATTGAATAATTTCACCAGCTACGTATTTTAGAAAGTCTTCTTGACTAATAACAACGGACTGCTTAACTTGACTTGGTTTTAAAGCTAAACCAAGAGCAAAGCTAGGTTCAAAGCGTTTTTTCTTAAAAGTCCCAAGATGAAGTCCATTACGAGCGATTTTAAGCATACTCAAGTCTGGTAATTCGCTTGGCAAAATATAAAGTTGGTCACCAAAAACTTGTAGGAGACCGGTCAGTTTTTCTTTTAAATGCTTCTTCTCAAAATCCTGCCATAAACTCAACTGTTCACGACTGAGACTCGTCTTAGAAGGTTTGAACTTCCCAGCCTTGTTTTGACCTTTAAACTGAAGATGAGCCACGAACTGACCTTCTCCCTTAAAGAGATGAGGATACATACGAGCTGTTTGAGGTTGATTGATTCCTTGTGACATACCATTGATATGTTGGATTGGAATCAATTCAAAATCGTAGGTATCTAAGAGCCAGTTAATGATTTCTTCATTTTCTTCTGGAGCCCAAGTACAAGTGGAATAGACAAGTCGACCGCCATCAGCCAACATGGTAACAGCATCTTCTAAAATCTCACGTTGTAGATTAGCACATTGACTTGGATAATCCTCAGTCCAATAATCCATAGCATCAGGTTGTTTACGAAACATCCCCTCACCTGAGCAAGGTGCATCTAGAACAATCAAGTCAAAATAGCCTTTAAAAACCTTGGCTAAACGGTCTGCAGATTCATTGGTCACAACTACATTAGTCGCACCAAACCGTTCCATATTTTCAACTAAGACTTTCGATCGTTTGTTTGAAATTTCGTTAGAAACTAAAATACCCTCACCAGCTAGATAAGCAGCCAGTTGAGTTGATTTACCGCCCGGCGCTGCTGCTAGGTCTAAAACCTTCATTCCAGGACTTGGCTGGGCTACCTGAGCCACCATTTGAGCAGCTGGTTCTTGAGAATAAATCAAGCCTGTCACATGCTCAGGTGATTTTCCAGAAACCTTTCCATAATAGCCCCACAGTGTATTTGGAATTTCATCTGAGTATTTCATCTGACTTTCTTTTAGAGGATTGACGCGAAAGGCAGAAATGGCTTCATCATCAAAAGAGGCAAGAAAAGCTCTTGCCTCATCTCCAAGTATTTCTTCATATTTTTTTACAAATCCTTCCGGAAAGTTCATTTATGGTTTCCTTTCGTAAATATAGGATTGAATGTCTGATAACATTTCTATTGGAGCCATCATGACTGGTTGACATGTCTGAAAATCAGGTTTTTCTCCAGAGAGAGTTATAACTTGATATCCGAGATTTTCCCCCAAGATACTTGCAGCTGCATAATCCCAAGGTTGAAGATAGGTAATGTAGGTCAAGAGCTGACCAGATAAGATTTTCGAGAAACTGATAGCTGCACTTCCATAAACTCGTACTCCGAGTGAAGCATTCCCTAAATCAGCAACACCCCAAGTATTTTTTTCTAACATTCCTGCATTAATGGCCACAAGAAAATCACTTAAAGGTTTAGCTTTAAAAGGAGGCAAAAGTTCATGATTACAATAAGCAGGAAAGACACCTCCACCATAATAACAAACATCTTTCATCACATCATAAATAATGCCAAATTGTCCTTGACCATTTTCGAAATAAGCTACCATGATAGCGAAATCTTCAGCTTGAGCAACAAAATTATTGGTTCCATCAATAGGATCAATGACCCAAACACAACCTTGATCAACAGGAGCTTTTAATTCTCCTTCTTCAGCACAAAACAAATCATCTGGATAGCGCGAGCGGATCTTTTCAATCAGCAATGCTTGCACTTCCTTGTCTAACTTAGTCACCAAATCAGTCGGAGAAGATTTTCTCTCGATATGAAGGTCGTCTTTCATATGTTTGAGAATATAGCTCGCTGCTTCTCTAACAATCTCTTTGGCAAAGGTAAATTTATTTTCCAAGTGAAATCATCCCTTCCCCTTTTTCTTTAGCTAATTGAACTGCTCGATAGAAAGAATAGCCACTGGCTGTTTCAAATTCCCGTCCCAAACGTTTTTCTTCACTCTTACTTGGAACTACTATCTTAAATTCTTTATAAGAATCTAATAATTTTTTTGCCTCTATCTTTCCTTCATAAGCAACTTCAACATCATTAAAAAAAGAAAGCACTGAAGCAAGTTCTTCAGTGCTCCACGAAAAATCTAGTGGGTAACTATATTGTTTATTCATCTAATTTATACCAGCTCTCAAGGTAGCTTCCTTCAGTTCTTGTTTTCGATAACTTCTTGAAAGAAAAGCTCGAATTTCGTCCTCATTAAAACCGATTTGCATCCGTTTGTCATCTATGATAATTGGACGACGCAAAAGACTCGGGTACTGCTCGATTAAACGAAGCAACTCCGATACTGAGATACTATCCACATCAATATTCAATTTTTGAAAAATCTTTGAACGAGTTGAAATAATATCATCAGTACCGTTTTCGGTCAAGGAAAGAATATGTTGTAATTCTTTTCTTGTTAAAGGACTAGTCATAATATTGTGCTCTTGGAAAGGCACCTTATGATTATGAAGCCAAGCCTTTGCCTTACGGCATGATGTACAACTCGGTGATAAAAATAGTGTAATCATGCTTTTCTCTTCTTTGCATACTTTTCTGATTTTATTATACAACAAATTTAAGCGCTTGACTAGTTATTTCCATAAAAAAGACTATTTTTATTTTAAAATAGCCTTTGTTAAAAAATCCAAGCTATTAATAGTAAATAGTTGATTTTTTCATATAGATTTTGAAATCAATTTTTAATTTATAATAAACTATTATATTAAACTCTTTCACTTCTTCTACTCTTAAAGTAAAAATATCCAAATAAGATTTCATAAATAACAAAAAAGAGGATAAAACAATGCAAGAAAAAGTTCTCTGGTAAGATTAAAATCACTGGATCCTTAGCAGGATCAAATAGCCAGGTATCATCTCCGACAAAAAGAAACTGATGAAATAGGGTAAAGAAGCGTTCAAAACCTATGAAGATACCGAATAATCCAAGTCCTATAGGAAGTCCAACCATAAATACTAAGGGTTTTCGATAAAGAGGTAAAAATCCTTTTCTGACAACCCTGTTCCAGAAAATGCAGAAGAAAGGTAATGTAACAAGAGCAACCCCTTGTGCTACATGAAAGAGACCTTTTACAACCGCAAAATGATGTAAGCCAGATGTAGATGAAGGGAAATCAGGCATTTTCAATACTTGATTGAAAGGATTGGTTAAATAATCCATTAGGATATGAAAATTATACTGAATAATGTCTGATTTCAGATGAACTCGATTTGTTAGATTTAACCAAGAAATCTCAAAAGGGTATAAAATCCAAGCAAGATAAATGGTTACTAAAATAGCAAGTGACAATAGAAATAGCAGACTTGCTCCAAAAGTTAGTTTAGTTTTCATCGAGATTCCACTCCGCTAAGCTTGATAGAACATGAGTCGGTGCAATAGGAAGATTTGGCACTTCTTCAGCTTTTGTAAAACCAGTAGTTACTAACAAAGTTGGAATTCCATTATCAATACCAGCTCGAATATCTGTCAGATAATTATCCCCTACCATGAGTAAATCTTCACGTGCAAGTCCTAAATGCTCAACTGCTTTTTCCATAATAATAGCATTTGGTTTACCAATATAAACAGGCTTAACTCGAGTCGCGGCTTCTAACAAAGTAATGATTGAACCAGCGCCTGGTAATAGTCCTCGCTCAGTTGGTATGTTTAAATCAGGATTTGTCCCAATAAAGTGTGCACCTTTTTGAATAGCTAGTGTTGCAGTAGCTAGCTTTTCGTAGTCTACCTGCCAGTCCAAACCTACAACCACATAGGCGGGATTGTCTTTGTCTTCGAGATAGCCTGCTGCTCGAATAGCTTCTTTTAAACCCTCTTCACCAATTACATAAACACTCTTTTCAAGTCCTAGGTCATTTATATAATCAATTGTTGCAAGTGTTGCAGTATAAATGGTTGAGACAGGAGTATCAATATTAAACTGCTTGGCCAACATTTCCTGAACACTTTCAGGTGTGCGAGTTGTATTGTTAGTTACAAAAAGATAGGGAATCCCACGCTTTTGCAAGTCATGAACAAAAGCTTCTCCTTCAGGGATGCGGTCTTTACCCTTGTAAATCGTTCCATCTAAATCGATTAAATAACCTTTATAAGTCATACGTTTCTTTCTAATCTTTGTTAATTTTTTGCCAAGTTATCTTTGCCTGAGCATTGATATCGCCATCACTTATGACTCGGTGATTGCTTTCTAGTTGATTCAATTCGTAACTAGAAGTAATCATACCACCTGGTCGAACTTCCTTGACATACTTTAGATTGATTTTTTTAGGGATATGATTGGTTAGGAACTCTGCTCCCATGACCTCAAAAATCCAGTCTAGGTATTTGCTATTATTGACATGGCCATTCATATCTAAGTCGTAAAAACGGACATGATAGTCCTTGCTAATCGCTTCTTCCAACTCAGCGTATTTTGGTCCACGGATCAGTTTCTTAGAAAACTCAGATTGATAAGGTGCGACTATTTCAGGTTCTACAGGATGAACCTTCCGACTATCACGATCCATAAGGACAAATGTAGCTACCATTCGAATGATTTCTTGACCATCTTCATCATAAATAGTAAATCGGCGGTAGCAAAATAGACGATTGTAGCTCAAGGCCTCTGTTTCGATGGTAATTTCCTCAGCAAAACGAGGAAGTCTAATCACATCGATATCATAATCAGTGATAATCCAAACTAGATTATACTGTTCTAAAACATCCTTGTCACTCACTCCTAGATTAATTGATTGCATTCCTGATACTTGTAAGGATAACAAGATAACATCTGGTAACTTGATATGACCGTTCATGTCAGCCATATCAAAAGGGATTTTAGTTTTCATTTGATAAGTTAAGCCCATAATATTACTCCAATATAAATCTTTCTGCTACTGTATCTCCTAAAAAGAGACCTTTTTTTGTCATTCGTATTTGTTTTCCTTCTACTTGTAAAAGACCTTGATGACATAAATCTCTTACAACTTGACCATATATATTTTCAAAAGATGTACCAAATTTTTCTTCGAATCTTGCTTTTGAAACTCCTGTCTTCTTGCGAAGTCCAAGAAACATCTCTTCTTCCATTTGTTCCCTTAGACTCAGGTGTTCCTCATTGATGCGAGCATTGCCTTCTTCTACTGCCTTTAGATAATGGCGGATAGGCCCATGGTTTTTATAGCGAACACCGTTTACATAGCCAGACGCACCTGCACCTATACCATAATACTCAGCATTGTCCCAGTACATAAGATTATGACGACTTTCAAAGCCAGGTTTTGAAAAATTTGAAATTTCATAATGCTCAAAACCAGCACTCTCTAATTCAGCAATGATATATTCAAACATTTCAGCTTCTACTTCTTCTTTAGGAAGTGCTAACTTCCCACGACGCATACGATTCATAAAGACCGTATGATTTTCTAGAATCAAACTATAGAGGCTCATATGAGGAATATCAAGAGCGATAGCCTTGGCAACATTGTCCTTGACCTGGTCCATAGTCTGACCAGGAAGAGCGTAGATCAAATCAATGGAAATATTATCAAATCCTGCTAACTTGAGACGATCAATATTTTCATAGATATCTTTCTCCAAATGACTACGACCAATTTTTTTCAGCATTTTGTCATCAAATGTTTGCACACCCAGTGAGACACGATTGACAGCTGAATTCTTTAAAACTGCAATCTTATCCTCATCCAAATCACCTGGATTAGCCTCAATGGTCAGCTCCTCTAAAACTGATAAGTCTAATTCTCTAGTTAGACCATCCAATAAAGTCTCCAATTGCTGGGCTGATAAGGCTGTAGGGGTTCCTCCTCCAATATAAAGAGTTCGCAACTTATGAATATCATAGGAACGATACTCCCCCAATAAATGCTCTAGATAACTGTCTACTGGTTGATTTTTAATAAAGACCTTAGAAAAGTCACAATAATAACAGATTTGTGTGCAAAATGGAATGTGCACATAAGCTGATGTCGGTTTCTTCTGCATAGTATTTATTATACCACAAAGACTTCCCTCAAGAAAAAAATCACCATTCCTGATTCTTTAGAAAATCAAGAATAGTGATTCTATTTTAGTCTTCTTGAATATCGATGACAATTTCTTGACCATCTTCTTGGTCTTCAACAACTACTTTTTCTTCTAGTTGTTCCTTGAGACTATTCAAGGTCTCTTTTGAAGCTTCTGTCGCTTGTTGAGCTAAAGATTTAGATTTTTCAAGAACTGAATCCAAGGTAATTTCGCCTGATTCTACTTGTTCTTTTGTCTTTAGAACAAAATCTCTGGTTTGATCTTTGACTTCTGTTAATTTTACAAGAGCTTGTTCCTTAGCATATTCAGGATCTTCTCTCAAATCTTCAATAAAGTCTTGTGCCTGACTAGTAACACGTTTTCCTTTTTCACTAGTTAGAAACAAAGCAACAGCCACACCTGAAACAGTTCCTAAAAGGATTGATGATAATTTACCCATGAGCTTACTCCTTTATTATTTTTTGAAAAACTTACTTGCGACACGAATAGCTGATAGGCCAGCGCTAGTCTTTAAAGTTTTTGAACCTGCAGATGATGCTTTTTTACTCAAGACACGAGCCTGCTCATTTAAGTCAGAGACAGAAACAGAAAGGTCTGCAACTGCTGTAAAGAGTGGATCAATGGTTGCAACTTTAATATTGATATCATCAGCAAGAACATTGACCTTGGCAAGAAGTTCGTTTGTGTGATGTAGAGTAACATTTACATCTGAAGTTAGCGTTTTAACAGTATTTTCTGTTTCATCAATTACACGTCCAACTTTTTGAAGGGTAATAATCAAATAAACAATAAATACAATCAAGGCAATAGCCACAATAATATAAGCAACTTCCAACATTTTAATTCTCCTTTTTTACATTATAAAATGGTGCTTTTTTCCGATTTTGATAAACGATAATATAAATACCAAGTCCAATTAATAGAACAGACAACCACTGAGATACTCGAAGTCCAAAGAACATGAGACTATCTGTACGCATGCCCTCAATAATCATACGTCCAAAACCATACCAAATTAAGTAAAAGGCTGTGATATGACCACGACGAATACCATTTAATCGGCGTCTAAAAATAACAATTAAAGCAAATCCAATCAGGTTCCAAATAGATTCGTACAGGAAGGTTGGTTGTCGATATGAGCCATCAATATACATTTGATTTTTAATGAAACTAGGCAAGTAGTCAAGACTCTCTACAACTGCGCCATAAGCTTCTTGGTTAAAGAAATTTCCCCAACGTCCAAGACTCTGGGCAATCAAGACACTTGGTGCTGCAATATCTAGGAAGTCCCAGGTATTAATCAGCTTGCGATCCGCAAAGATGTATAGAACAATAGCACCTGTAATTAAACCACCATAAATAGCAAGACCACCATTCCATATAGCAAAGATTTCTCCAATATGTTGACTATAATAGTCAAACTTAAAGACGACATAGTAGAGTCTTGCACCAATAATGGACAGAGGAAAGGCTACTAGTATAAAGTCAATAATATCATCAGATAAAATTTTCTTTTTGGGTGCTTCTCTCATTGCAAGAAGAACTGCTAGCATTAATCCAGATACAATGCAGATAGCATACCAGCGAACAGCAAAGGGGCCAATTTGAAAAGCTATTGGATCAATCATTTCGCACCTCATTTTGAGCAATTAGATTTGTTAAACGTTCTTCAAAAAGACGAGTTGCATCAAAGCCCATTTCCTTAGCACGATAATTCATTGCAGCCGCTTCTATTACTACCGAAATATTACGTCCTGTTTTAACAGGAATGCGAATACGTGGTACAGTTACACCAGAAATCTCTAGTTCTTCAGGATTATTTCCCAATCTGTCAAATTCCTTATCTATACCATAATTTTCAAGATAAACTGCAAGTTGAACTTGTGAAGAATCTTTAACAGCACTAGCACCGTAAAGGCTCATAACATCGATAATACCAACTCCTCGGATTTCCAACAAGTGTTTTAAGACTTCAGCCGGCTCACCCCATAGTGTCATTTCATCTTTAGCATAGATATCAACACGGTCATCAGCAACTAGTCGATGGCCTCTCTTAACCAATTCAAGACCAGTTTCACTTTTACCGATACCACTATCTCCTTGGATGAGTACTCCCATACCATAGATATCCATTAAGACTCCATGTACACTAGTTCTCTCAGCCAATCTAGAATCCAGATAACTAGATAGTTGTCCTGACAGACGGCTGGTTGAAGTACGACTTGTCAAAATTGCCACTCCACATTCTCTAGCAGCCTTTAACATTTCTTCAGGGACTACCAAACCACGAGCAACGATGACAGCAGGTGTTTCTGATAGAAACATCTTCTTCAAAACTTGATAACGGTTTTTGGAGGGCATTGTGACCAGATAGGACCACTCCTTCATCCCCAAAAGTTGAATTCGTTCTGGAGTATAGTAATCAAAATAGCCTGTCATTTCAAGACCAGGTCTCGTAATGTCCGCAGTGATGATTTCTTTTTCAAGCACTTCACCTTCACCGTAGACAATGTCTAGTCTGAGCTTTTCAATTACTTCTCTTACTAAAACCGACATAATATCCTCCTTAAATCGAGTTCTCCCTACTATTATATCAGATTGTAGTCAGATGTTTCTAATTTTAACTGATTTTCCACCATTTATTTAAAATTGAAAAAAGGCTAGATAAATCTAGCCTTTCACTTCAATTAGAATTTTTTACGTTTACGAGCTGCTTCTGATTTACGTTTACGTTTTACAGAAGGTTTTTCATAGAATTCACGTTTGCGTGTTTCTTGAAGAGTACCAGCTTTAGTAACCGCACGTTTGAAACGACGAAGTGCATCGTCAAGAGATTCATTCTTACGTACCACTGTTTTAGACATTTTTTTCACTCCCTTCAAGTTCAAGATCTATTCTATTTTACATGGATAAGAGATATTTGTCAAGACTAAAATGCTTTATTCCATTAATTTTCACTATTAATTTCAAACTTGCTTTTATTACTATTTTATAAAAAGTAATTTATTGGATAGGAGGATTAATAAACTCATTAAATTGAAAAGAGAGCCTTTCGGCTCTCTTTAAGATTGTGTAGTTTTTCTAAAAATTATTATTTAGTAAATTTACGTTTCATAACTACAGTACCTGACAAGATTACCACACCTGCCAATACAAGTACTAGGCTTGTAGCCTCACCAGTAAATGGAAGACTTGGTCCTTCTTCTGTTGTAGTTGAACGACCTGGTTCTGGAGTCGTAGTTGAACGACCTGGTTCTGGTGTTGTAGTAGGACGACCTGGTTCTTCAGTAGTAGTGGTTGTTGTAGTTGTTGTTGTAGTTGTTGTTGTAGTGCTACCGTCACCTCTACCATGTGGGTTATGATATTCTGTCGTTGTAGTAGTTTCTGTCGTTGTTGGAGCTTCAGTTGTTGGAGCCTCAGTTGTTGGAGCTTCAGTTGTTGGAGCCTCAGTTGTTGGAGCTTCAGTTGTTGGAGCTTCAGTTGTTGGAGCCTCAGTTGTTGGAGCCTCAGTTGTTGGAGCTTCAGTTGTTGGAGCTTCAGTTGTTGGAGCCTCAGTTGTTGGAGCCTCAGTTGTTGGAGCCTCAGTTGTTGGAGCTTCAGTTGTTGGAGCCTCAGTTGTTGGAGCCTCAGTTGTTGGAGCTTCAGTTGTTGGAGCCTCAGTTGTTGGAGCCTCAGTTGTTGGAGCCTCAGTTGTTGGAGCTTCAGTTGTTGGAGCCTCAGTTGTTGGAGCCTCAGTTGTTGGAGATTCAGTTGTTGGAGACTCAGTTGTTGGAGCTTCAGTTGTTGGAGCCTCAGTTGTTTGAGCTTCAGTTGTTTGAGTGTAAGTATTTGTAAACTTACGAGCTTCATCTGCTTCTGTAACAGTAGCTACGAGTTTACCTTCACCGTTATCTACAACTTTAACATGAACTGTATAGCTTTCTTTAGAGTATGTAACTCCTTC